>NZ_JBIBHO010000001.1:394593-2189748 GCF_042957055.1 Microbacterium sp. NPDC008134
TCCGTCGGTGTCGGGCACGGTGAAGACCGCGTCGACCGAGGGCCTCACGGTCACGACCTCGGGTGCGAACCTGGGCGCGTCGGTCACGGGTGCGTATGTCGCGCTGATCGAGGCGGGTACTGAGGCGGATGTGACCGCCGGTGGTGGTTTCGCGGCGATGCAGTTCGTGCGTGACGTGTCGGGTGGTGCGTTCAGCGTTGATCTCGTGGCGGCGAAGGCGGGTCTTGACCGGTCGAAGTCGTACGAGGTGATCGTGTGGCAGCAGCACACGATGCCGAATGCGTCGACGATCTACGCCCGTCAGGCCGTGACGGTGTCGGATGCTCAGTGGAACAGTGTGTTCCCGCCCGTGGACGGCCCGACGGTCAAGACCACGGTCAAGTCCGCGACCGCCGAGAAGGGGCTGACCGTCACGGCGACCGGCTCTAAGCACGGCTCGATCACCGGTGCGTACGTCGCGCTCATCGAGAAGGGCACCGAGGCGGATGTCACCGCCGAGGGCGGCTTCGTGGCGATGCAGTTCGTGCGCAGCGTCGCGGGCGGGTCATACTCGGTCGACCTCACGGCGGCCGCGAGCAAGCTCGACCGCACCAAGTCGTATGAGGTCATCAGCTGGCAGCAGCACACGATGCCGACCGCGTCGACCATCTACGCCCGCAGCACGGTGACCGTCACCGAGGCTCAGTGGGATGCGATCTTCGGCAAGAAGCCGGAGACGCCGAAGCCGCCGGTCACCCCGACCGCTCCGGTCGCGACCGTCCCCGGCGGATCGCTGCGCTGGGACGTGTCGACCTCCTTCCTGAGCTACATCACGGGCAACATCGCCAAGGGCGCGATCGAGGTCACGGGTGGTGCGACGCGTGCCGACGGACTGTTCCAGTTCGGACAGGCGACCGGCAGCACCTACGACCCCGCGACCGGCCTCGGTACGGTCTCGTACGTCGGCGCGGTCCGGTTCACCGGTCACGGCGGCGTCCTGGACGTCACGATCGCCAACCCGCAGATCCGCATCACCTCGGCGAACGCGGCGACGCTCTACGTCACCAACGGCGGAAGCCAGGTGCCGTTCGCGACGCTCGACCTGTCGCGTGCGGGCAAGACCACGGCGAACGGCGCGGTCACCTACACCTCGGCTCCGGCATCCATCACGTCCGCCGGCATCGGCCAGGTGTTCCAGGGGTACTCGACGAACCTGAGCCCGGTCACGTTCACGATCGGTTCCGCAGCCGCGGCTCCGAGCGGATCGACCGGCACGGTCGCAGCAGCCGCCGCGGTCGTCAAGAAGGCGGCGCTCCCCGCGACGCCTCCGGCGACCACCGGCATCGAGATTGACGACGAGAACCTCGTCGCCCTCCAGTCGGGCAAGTCGGCGACCATCACGGCATCCGGTTTCGAGCCGAACGAGAAGGACATCCAGGTCGTCGTGTACTCGACGCCCGTCCTGCTCGGAACGGTGGATGCCGACGCCAACGGTGTCGCCACGTGGACCGGTACGCTTCCCGCCACGCTCGAGAACGGTGAGCACACGCTCACCCTCCAGGGCTCGGTGACCCGCGGCCTCGTCTTCACACTCGATCGTGAGACCGTCGTGATCGGCGCCTGCACGGTCGAAGGCGCGAGCCTGAACTGGGGCTACAAGGAGTCGTTCCGCACCTACATCGAGGGCATCGCGAAGGGTGGCTGGACGCTCACCGACGTGGTCTACCAGTACCCCGACTTCGTCTGGTCGAACGGCTCCGGCTCGTTCGACGACGAGACGGGTGCCGGCCTCGTGACCTACGGCGGCAGCATCCAGTTCACCGGCCACGACGGCGCGCTGAACACGACGCTGGCGAACTTCCGCGTCGAGCTCGCGGGCGACACCGGCTACATCGTGGTCGACGTCGTGGGGAGGACGCAGAACGGTGAGGCGATCGACCTGAAGGACGTGCGGTTCGCGGAGTTCTCGCTGGCCGACGTCATCCCGGTCGACGGAGTGATCACGCTCGACGGCATCCCCTCGGTGCTCACCGAGGCCGGTGCTGCAGCCTTCGGCACCTACGCCGCGGGCGAGCAGCTCGACCCGGTCAGCGCGGTCATCCCCGTCGGTGCGGACTGCGGCGTCGCCGCTCCGGTCGACGAGGAAGAGGCCGAGCCGGAGGCGACCACCTCGGTCACCGTCGTCACCGAAGTCGCCGATGAGCAGGGCGGCGTGCCGGTCTGGGTCTGGATCGTCGGCGGACTCGTCGTCGTGGCCCTCGTCGGAACGGGTGGCGTGCTCATCGGACGCCGCAGCCGCTCGACCGCCGAGCAGGCCGTCACGACCACCGAGGTCTGATGTTCTGATCGAACCGCCCTTCCGCACGCCGCGGGAGGGCGGTTCGTCGTTGTGGGGGCGGGGCCCTTCGACGGGCTCAGGGACCCGGTTGTGTGCGCGGAACCGATGATCGCTTCGACAGGCTCAGGGACCCGATTGCGTGCGCGGAACAGATTCCTGGGTCGCTGCGCCTGTCGAAGCGTCGCAGGAATCACCTCGGGTACGACGCCGCGCGGAACGGTGGGAGAATGGAGGCATGTCCTCCTCCGAGACCCCGCAGACCGTCGAAGCGACCGTGCGCCACGTGCCGCGGTACGGCGTGTTCATGGGCATCGGCGTGGTGCTCGGTGTGATCGCCGCGGCGATCCTCACCTTCACCGGCAGTTTCGAGGAGTCCCAGGCGCTCGACGTCGTCTACCCGCCCGGTCAGGTGTTCGGATTCCTGCTGTTGTGGACGGTGCCGATCGGCATCGCACTCGGCGGTGTCGTCGCGCTCATCCTCGAGCGCACCGGCCGCCGCCACGACCGGGTCGTGCGGGTCGGTCGCGAGACGATCATCGAAGCACCGGAACAGGCATCCGAGACGCCGACGGCATCCGACGCACCGGCGTCCGACCGCGACTGACCCTCAGGCCAGCTCGGCGATGACCGGCCGGATGGCCGCGTCGAACGCCACGATGTCGCGGCGCAGGCCGTCGGTCACCGCGACGGTCAGATCGCCGATCCACCAGATCCCGCGCTGCGAGAACGGCAGCACCTGCACGTTCAGCTCGAACGAGTGCGCCCGCCGCCCGATGTCGCGCTCGAACTCGGCGATCGCGCTGGCGTACGCCCGGTAGGCGTCGCCGCCGGTGTGGCTCTTCATCGACTTGACGTAGCGGTCGTGCGCGGCGCGCGCGTAGCGCAGAGCGGATGCCGCGTGCACGGCGATCCCCGCCCCGAGCTCTTCCGCGCCCGAGGCGGGCAGCGCCACGAGCGTGTCGAATCCGTCGATCAGTTCGAGGGGGACGCCGGAGGGGTGCGCTCGCGGTTCGACCGTCATGTCCCAGTAGTCGCGCCACTGCTTCTCGACGGCAGATGTGGCATCGGCGGCATCCGGAGCGCGCGTCGGCAGGTCGCGCAGACTCGGCAACTCATCGGGAACGCGGATGCCGAGGGCCTGGCGCAGCGCGAGCGCGACGAGCACCGGGACGCTCGCGTCTTCGCGGATGAGCCACTGCGGCTTGTCGGCCATGGCCCCATCGTAGGGCTGCGAGGCCGCGACGGGGTGAGTCATCCGGGACCGGTTCGCTAACCCCCACCGCAGCCGTCGTCAACCCGTGCGATAGATCGCGAGCCTCCCGGTAGACCTGCACCAGGTGGGCGATCGGCCGACCTCCATCGAGAGGAGCAATGATGTCTCAGCGTAATGAGAACACCCCCGCCGGCGATGCCTCGGCACCGAGCAGCGACGGCACCGAGAGCGGGCAGCAGGCGATGAGCGGGTTGGACACCGGCACGGCGCCGTGGGGCGTGAGCGGCGAGGGTGACGCCCGGCACGGGGATGCCGCGGATGCCGGGGGAGACACTGATTCCTCCGAGTCCGGCGACGGATCGGACGGTTCGTCGGACTGACCGCCGCGCCGAGTCGCGCCGTCGGGGCTCCGGGCGCATCCCCGCGTCTGGGCACGCCCGGCGGGCGGTAGGCTTTACCCGTGGCTGCCTCCCCCACCAATCCCTATTCCGAAGCCGGCGTCGATACCGCTGCCGGTGACCTCGCCGTCGAGCTGATGAAGTCGTCCGTACGGGCGACGCACGGCCCCGAAGTGCTCGGAGGCGTCGGCGGATTCGCCGGTCTCTTCGATGCGAGCGCGCTGCGCGACTTCCGCCGTCCGCTGCTCGCGACCAGCACCGACGGCGTCGGCACGAAGGTCGCGATCGCGCAGGCGATCGACAAGCACGACACGATCGGGCAAGACCTGGTGGGCATGGTCGTCGACGACATCGTCGTGGTGGGGGCGAAGCCGCTCTTCATGACCGATTACATCGCCTGCGGCAAGGTCTTCCCGCAGCGCATCGCCGACATCGTGCGCGGCATCGCCGAGGCGTGCGCCGCGACGGGCACTGCGCTCGTCGGCGGCGAGACCGCCGAACACCCGGGTCTGCTGGGCCCGCGCGACTACGACGTCGCGGGTGCGGCGACCGGCGTCGTCGAGGCCGACGCGATCCTCGGAGCCGACCGTGTGACCGACGGCGACGCAGTGCTCGCGATCGCGTCGAGCGGTCTGCACTCCAACGGCTACTCGCTCGTGCGCCACATCATCACCGGCGCGGGCATCTCCTACGGCGACAACTCGGCCGACCTCGGCACGACCTGGGGCGAGGCCCTGCTCGAGCCGACCCGCCTCTACACGCTTCCGCTCCTGCGCCTGATCGACACGATCCCCGGCGCGGTTCACGCCCTCAGCCACGTTACCGGCGGCGGCATCGCGGCGAACCTCGCCCGTGTGCTCCCGCAGGGCAGCTGGGCCGAGGTCGACCGCAGCACGTGGTCGCCGAGCCCGGTCTTCCGTGTGCTGAGCGACATCGCCGGTTCGTCGCTCGAGTCGGCTGAGGGTACCTGGAACCTGGGTATCGGGTTCCTCGCGGTGGTCTCCGACAGTGCGAAGGATGCGGCGATCGCGGCGCTCCAGGCCGAGGGCATGCCCGCGTGGCAGGTCGGAACGGTGCGCTTCGACGGTCGTCCGGCCGGAGAGTTCGAACAGGGCGCCAAGGGCGTCGACGGTGGAGCGGTGCGCCTGGTGGGCGCTTACGCGGACGGAGCGAAGTAAAACCCCATGTGCGGCATCGTCGGAATGGTCGGCACGGCTCCGGTCAATCAGGACATCTACGACGCTCTCCTCCTGCTGCAGCACCGCGGCCAGGATGCGACGGGCATCGCGACGGCAGAGGCCAACGGCGTCATGCACAACGCGAAGGCGCAGGGCATGGTGCGCGAGGCGTTCCGCACCCGCGACATGCGCGCGCTGCTCGGCAACGTCGGCCTCGGCCACGTGCGCTACGCGACCAAGGGCACGGCGTCGAACGAAGAGGAGATGCAGCCGTTCTACGTGAACGCGCCGTACGGCATCATCCTCATCCACAACGGCAACCTCACCAACACGCGTGAGCTGACCGCCGACATGGCGAAGCGCGACCGCCGGCACCTCAACTCGTCGAGCGACACCGAGCTGCTGCTCAACGTGCTCGCCGGTGAGCTGCAGAACACGACCTCGACGGTCGACCTCGACCCCCAGCGGGTGTTCGAGGCCGTCGAGCGCACGCATGAGCGCATCGAGGGCGCGTACGCCGTGATCGCCGTGATCGCCGGGTACGGTCTGCTCGCTTTCCGGGATCCCTTCGGCATCCGCCCGCTGATCCTGGGGCGTCGCCCGTCGACCGTCCCCGGCCAGGAGGGCAAGGACGAGTGGGTCGTCGCGAGCGAGTCGCTCGTGCTCGAGAACGGCGACTACGAGGTCGTGCGCGAGGTCGAGCCCGGCGAGGCCGTGTTCATCACGACCGAGGGCGAGCTGCACACCCGGCAGTGCGCCGCCGAGACCCGTCTCGCTCCGTGCGCGTTCGAGTACGTCTACCTCGCGCGTCCCGACTCCGTCATGAACGGCATCTCGGTCTACGAGTCGCGTCTGCGTATGGGTGACCGCCTCGCCGACACCATCGCGAAGCACGTGCCGATGGACAAGATCGACGTCGTCATGCCCATTCCCGACTCGTCACGGCCCGCCGCGATGGAGGTCGCCCGCAAGCTCGGCATCGAGTACCGCGAGGGCTTCTACAAGAACCGCTACGTCGGCCGCACCTTCATCATGCCGGGGCAGGCGGTGCGCAAGAAGAGCGTGCGCCAGAAGCTCAACGCCATGTCGACCGAGTTCCAGGGCAAGAACGTGCTGCTCATCGACGACTCGATCGTGCGCGGCACGACGTCGAAGGAGATCATCCAGATGGCCCGGGATGCCGGTGCGGTCTCGGTGACCTTCGCCTCGGCGGCCCCTCCCGTGCGTCACCCGCACGTCTACGGCATCAACATGCCGTCGCGTCACGAGCTCATCGCGCACGGCCGCACGATCCCCGAGATCGCGGAGGTGCTCGGCTGCGACCACCTGGTGTACCAGGAGGTCGACGACCTGAAGGCAGCGATCACCGAGGGGTCGGTCGTCGACGACCTCGACATGAGCTGCTTCGACGGACGCTACGTCACGGGCACCGTCAGCGACGAGTACCTGGCCTGGGTGGAGAGCTCGCAGACCTCCTGATGAGCGGGTCTCCCGTCTCGTCGAAGGGCCGCCCGCTCTGGCAGGGGAGGGCTCTCGCGCTCGTCGGGATCGTGCTCGTGGCGTTCTCGCTGCGCTCGGCGGTCGCCTCGCTCTCGCCGGTGATCGACCACATCGCCCGCGACTTCCCGGTGTCGCCGGTGATCGTCGGCCTGATCGGTGCGGCTCCGCCGGTGTGCTTCGCGGTGTTCGGTCTCGTCACCCCGCTCGTAGAGCGCCGTCTCGGTCTCGAACGCGTCGCGGTCGCGGCGCTCGCGCTGATGTCGCTCGGCCTGCTGCTGCGCGGGTTCGCGGGAGACTCGACGAGCCTGCTCGCGGCGACCGTGGTCGTGTTCGCCGGCGTCGGGGCGGGCAACGTGCTGCTGCCGCCGCTGGTGAAGAAGTACTTCCCCGATCGTCTCGGCGTCATGATGACGCTGTACTCGACCATGATGGCCGTCTCGACCTTCGTGCCGCCGCTCGTCGCGGTGCCGGTGGCCGACTCGCTCGGCTGGAGAGTGTCGCTCGGGCTCTGGGGTGGGTTCGCGGTGCTCGCGCTGCTGCCGTGGATCGCGCTACTGATCGCGGAACGCGGGCGAGCGACGGCATCCGCCCCTGTCGTCGATGTCGTGCTCGACCCGACCGACGGGGTCGACGACCTGACGGATGCCGCGGCCGTCGCCACCGGACCGATCGCGACCGTTCCGGCTAGCCCCCGTGTGTTCGGGCGGCTCTGGCGGATGCCGTTGCCATGGGCGCTCGCGCTGGTGTTCGGCACCTCGTCGACCATGGCCTACGTGGCGTTCGCGTGGCTGCCGACCATGCTGGTCGACATCGCCGGCGTCACCCCCGCCACGGCCGGGTTCCTGCTGTCGCTGTTCGCGCTGGCCGGGCTGCCGTGCGGTCTGCTCGTGCCGATCCTCGTCGTGCGGTTCCAGGCGACGAGGCCGCTGTTCCTCTTCGCCGTGTCGATGGGCGTGATCGGCCTCGGAGGTCTGCTGCTTGCCCCGACCGTCGCACCTGCGCTCTGGGCGATCATCTACGGCCTGACCGCGATCCTGTTCCCGCTGAGCCTTGTGCTGCTGAGCATCCGCGCGCGCACTCCCGAGAGTGCCGTGGCCCTGAGCGGATTCGTGCAGAGTATCGGCTACGCGATCGCCGCGGTCTTCCCGCTGCTGATCGGTCTGCTGCACGAGACCACCGGCGGTTGGCAGGTGCCCCTGCTGGTCGTGATCGGCGTGCTCGTGGTCTCGATCCCCGCGGGCCTCGTCGCCGGTCGGCGCCGCACGATCGAGGACGAGTGGGAAGCACGGCACGGCCGCTGGTGAGCGCGACGCTCAGAGCACGTGCACCTCGTCGCCGACGCGGATGACGCCCACCGGTGTCTGTCCGTCGGACTGCGGAGCGGGGAGGAACAGTCGACCGAGGGTCGGCTCGTTCTGTCGGAGTGCTCCGGTGAGGGTGGTGAGCACCTTGACGTCACGCTCGCCGGTGTCGGGATTCGCGTGCGTCGCGAGGCATCGTACGATCGGCCCCTCGGTCCGCAGGACGACGTCGCCGATCCGAACCTCGCCGTTCCACTCCAACTCGGCCCACGCGTCGACGCCGTCGATGACGATGTTCGAGCGGAAGCGTCGGTCGTCGATGCCGGTGCCCGCGGCCTCGCCCAGTGCGTCGGCGCTGGCGCGGCTGTGCAGTGACACGTAGCCGCGCGCCCGGTCCTGGAAGCGAGAAGTCTCGCCGTCGCCGACGAGCACGAGGGGCAGCCGCCCGGGCCGCTCGAGGCGGCGGCCCTCGCGGGTCCCGCGCACGAACTCGGTGACGGCATCCGTCAGTTCCGCCCGTCCGGCGTCGTCGAGCCCCGCCTCGACGAGCACCGCGCCGTCGTGCTCGATCCGGACGCGACCGTGCGCGTCGTCGTACCGGGTGTGCAGGGCGGCCAGGGCCGGGAAGTCCTGCAGGGCGAGGCCCTTCGCCTTCGGCCAGTGGTCGAGGCCGTCGCGCTCCTCGGGAGTCGCCGCGTCGGCGAAGCGGAACGCCAGCACGCGATCACCGGCCACGCGGCCGTCGGCCTGCACCGTGAGCGACTCGACGGACTCCGGCGTGAAGCCCTTGATCGGATGACGGTAGAGGGCGACGACCTGAGGCATGCGTCGATCCTCTCAGATCGTTCTCCGCAACCTCTGCGTCTCGCGGGGCGCTTCGACAGGCTCAGCGACCCAGTTTCGCTGTTGGGTCCCTGAGCTTGTCGAAGGGCCCCGCCGCCTCGAATCCGGGCACGACGAAACCCCCGTAGGTCGTACGGGGGAGAAGTCGAACAGAGGGGCGGTCAGGCCTTCTCTAGTTCGTCCTCGTCTTCGTCGGCATAATCGTCGGCCCACTTGTCGACGTAGGCGTCTTCGTCGGTCGGGTGACCCAGCTCGCGCTCGAGCGCGGAGTAGTTCACCGACGGACTGTACGCCTTGAGTTCGCGGGCGATCTTTGTGTGCTTCGCCTTCTGACGGCCACGGCCCATGCGCGAGACCCCCTCACGAGTTAAGCGGCGGGTGGTCAGGACCCGCGGCATTCACGACACCGGCGCGCAGCCGGTAAGAGTAGCATTCAGAATAGCACGCGGGTAATACCCTCTGGCTGATGCCAGGCTGGTGAAGGGAGCGATCATCATGACCGAGAACACCTCCACTCCGTCCGACGAGGCCGCACAGAACGCGGCTCTGCAGAAGGCCGTGATCGTCGGAGTGCAGCCCCAGCAGGACGGCCGCGTGGTCGACGAGGCGGTGCGCTACGCCCGACTGCTCGGCGTGCCGCTCGTGGTCGCCCACGTCGACGTGACGCGCTTCGTCACGTACGAGGATCCCGACGGCTATGTGCATTCGGCCCCGATCGACATCAACTTCGACGCGGGCGCTGCAGAGTTCGAGGCCGTGCAGGCCGCTGTCGCCCCGGCGCTCGACGCCTCGGGCATCACCTGGACCGCGCGTCAGCTCGTCGGCGATCCCGCCCTGGCGATCAAGCAGCTCGCGAACAAGCTCGACGCGCAGCTGATCGTGATCGGCACCCGCAAGCGCGGCATCGGCGAGAGCATCCGTGAGTTCTTCACCGGTTCCGTTGCCGCCCGCCTCGCGCACCGCCAGCACCGGTCGATCCTCGTCGTGCCATTGGGTGAGCTCGTGCCGGACTCGCAGAAGGAGATCTGGCCGGAGGCCGCGGAGTAGTTCTCGGAGAGTCTCAGGCGACCCAGTCGGGGTCGTCGAACAGCCGCTGCAGGTCGTCTACGAGGCGGCCCGTGTGGAAGCCGTCTGCCGCGGCGTGATGGATCTGGATCGCGAGGGGCTGGATCACGCGGCCATCGCGCTCGACGTAGCGACCGAGGGTGAAGATCGGCGGCAGATGCGTCCAGGCATCCTCGATCTGCAGCGAGAACGCGGTGAACGTCGTCCACGGCAGGCTCGAGATGTCGAAGGTGTTCGGCGGGGTGTCGGACTGCGGGAACATCTCCGTCGCTGAGCGGTGCGTGCTCAGAAGTTCGACGGCGCGGTCGTGGAACGTCGCGAAGTCAGGGTCGTAGTGAGTCCAGACGCTCGCGAAGGTCTCGCGCTCGGGGTTGAACACGGTGAACGAGGGGTGCACGACATCCCAGACGGCGGGCGCGCCGTCGTCGGTCAGGCCCATCCGGAACGGCTCGTGACGGTTGACGGCCTCGGCGAGCGCCCAGATCTGCGTCGGGTAGGTCTTACGGCCGGCGTCGCGGATCGCCGCCGTGAGCCGGGTCGCATCGAGCTCGACCGTGATCGCGTAAGTGCAGCGCACGGCGGTCGCGTAGTGGCGGTACTGCTCGGCGCGCGGCCATGAGTCGAGGTCGATCGGGCGGAGAGTGCTCATCCCGTCATCCTCTCATCGGCCCGAGCGGCGATCGCGAGACTAGGCGACATCAGGACTCGTGCGGATGAGAAACGGGTCACAGGTCGAGGAAGTCACCGAGCCAGGTTTTCGCGGCTCGCAGGCACTCCGGGCTGACCGATCCGGCGATGCCGGTGAAGTGATCGCGCGTGAGGGTCCGGGGTTGCTCCGTCATGATCCACGAGGGGCGTTCGAGTCCGCTCGCGCCGTCGACGCGCACGTGGTTCGGCCAGCCGCGATCGGCCGTCGTGATCGGAAGGACTATCGCGAGGGTCGTCACTGCATCGAGGTATCCGGCCGAAGCGATCACAAGCGCTGGGCGATGACCGCCCTGCTCCCGGCCTCGAACCGGTTCGAGCGAAGCCCAGACGACCGTGCCCGGTGCGAGGTCGGGCGGCGTCATGCCGGTGAGGCGAGTTCGGTGCGCTCCCAGGCGCTCGTCTCAACCGCATGATCGTCGAGCTCGGTTGACGGCGAGGTCGCGATCGCTTCGCGCAATCTCGAAAGCCTCCACCGGCGATCCTCGGCATCCGCGAGGTGCGCGAGGTGCGCGCCCAGGGTCAGGCCATCACGGGAGGCCTGCTCCTTGAGGCGGTCGCGCAGCTCGTCGCTGACCTTGATCGTCGTGGTCATACTTTGAGTATACCCAGTTGGTTGCGGGCGAAGAGGTGCTCATAACTCCTCAGAATCGAGGGCAAGACCCGCTTTTCGAGCCGATCGGGGCGAGAACGGGGATTTTCTCCGGAGTTATGAACGGGCTTCGCGGCGCTCAAGTCGCAAAAAGTATCGGCATCCTGCGCGGATGCCGACACCTTTTGCGACGGGAGTGGTGGGGTGGGGCGCTTCGACAGGCTCAGCGACCCAGGGGCGGTTCAGCGACCCGGTTGAGGTCGGCGAGCCGGCGCGGGTCAGCGGGTAGTCGAGATGCCGACGGTCACCGCGCGGGCGGCGGCGTCGAGGGCGTTCTCCAGATCCGTCACGACGCTCGCGGGGAGCGCGCCTCCCTGCGCCACGTGCGTGCGCAGATCGGTGCGGATGCGTGCGCGGAACGCGTTGATCACGGCATCCGCCCGATGCATCTCCTCGCGGCTGGTCACTCGACTGTCGTCGGATGCCGAACGCGGGCGGCCCTTCGCCGACTGCCGCTCGTCGTGGGCGGCGGAGGCGAGGTCGGCGCGGAGCGTCTTCATCGCATCCTGCACGCTCTGGCGCACCTCGTTCGCGATCAGTCGCACCGAGTCGGCGAGGCCCGACTCGATCCCCGCCAGATCGTTCTCGCGCGAGGCGAGTTCGGCGCGGCCCGCGTCGGTGATCGCGTAGATCGTGGTGCGGCCGTCGACGGTCTTGGTGACGAGCCCTTCTTCTTCGAGCTTCGCGAGCCGCGGATAGATGGTGCCGGCGCTGGGCGTGTAGGTGCCGCCGGTGCGGTCGGTGAGCGCCTGGATGATGCCGTATCCGTGCTGCGGCGACTCGGCGAGCAGCGACAGCAGGTACAGGCGCAGGTCGCCGTGCGAGAAAACGGCGGGGGTCATGCCTCTTCCTCCCACTCGGCGTCGTTCGTGATCGACTCGGGGGTGCGGCGCAGAACCGTCACGCCGCCCGAGACGGAGTTCACGCGCAGATCGACGAAGCGTCCGGCGAGCTCTCCCTTGGTGCCGGTGTAGTTGCTCGGGCCGGAGGTGCTGCGTTCGATGCCGTCGATGAGCAGGCGTCCGCTGAGTGAACGGATGACGTAGTTCGCCGCGAGCGACTCGTCGAGGCGCACCGTGGTGCCGCCCGAGACCGAGTTCACCGAGATGGTGTTCACGTCGCCCGCGGCGTCGACGGTGGTCGACCCCGAGACGATGTCGACCGTCGCCTTGCGCACGGCGCCGGTGACGGCGACGTCGCCCGAGACGCTGTTCGCGTTGATCGAGCCGGTCAGGCCGCGCACCTGCACGTCGCCCGAGACGGTGTTGACGGTGAGATCGCCGATGAGGGTGTCGACGATGAGGTCGCCGGAGACGGTGCTGAGGCGGGCATCGTTGCGGATGCCGGAGACGAGAGCGCCGGCGCTGACGACGCCGAGATTCAACGCGATCGACCGCGGCACGGCCACGCTCACCTCGGCGCGAGGACCGCCCGACCCGAAGTTGCGGAACACCTCGAGGAAGTTGTCCC
This sequence comes from Microbacterium sp. NPDC008134, assembly GCF_042957055.1. Classification (NCBI taxonomy): domain Bacteria; kingdom Bacillati; phylum Actinomycetota; class Actinomycetes; order Micrococcales; family Microbacteriaceae; genus Microbacterium; species Microbacterium sp. NPDC008134. The sequence goes on from NZ_JBIBHO010000001.1 coordinate 407,236, forward strand.
ACCCGAGCTGCGGGTGGTCGATCTCGACCTCGCCGTCGTGGGATTCGATGCGGAGATCCTTGGTGGTGACGCCGTGGACCTCGATGCGGATGCCGGGTTCGTCGTGCGCGATGACGTCGACCTGTCCGCCGACGAGCCCGATCTTGAGGCGGGTCACGGATTCGATGTCGATGACGCGTTCCTCGCCGGGGGCGATGAGCCACTTCTCGGTCATGTCTGCTTCTCCTGATGTCGAGGATCGAGATATATCGTGTTCGAGGAGCGTAACACGATATATCTCGATATTGTCAAGAGGTCGGCGAACTCTCGGTCTTGACATTGACGCAACGTCAACTTCTATCGTGAGATCCATGAGCAATCGTGACTGGTCGATCCAAGAGATCGCCCGCCTCGCCGGCACCACCAGCAGAACGCTGCGTCACTACGACGACATCGGCCTGCTGGCTCCGACGCGCATCGCGGCCAACGGCTATCGGCATTACGACGAGACCGCCCTCGTGCGCCTGCAGCGCATCCTGCTGCTGCGCGAGCTCGGGCTCGGACTGCCGCAGATCGCGGACGTGCTGGGCCCTTCGACAGGCTCAGGGACCCAGGGGGCGGAGAGCTCAGGGACCCAGGGGGCGGAGAGCTCAGGGACCCAGGGGGCGGAGGCATCCGCTCTCGAGACCCACCTCGCGCTGCTGCGCGAGGAGCAGACCCGACTGGCGCGGCAGATCGCGTCGGTCGAATCCACCATCGACGCATTGAGAGGAGGTGAAGAACTCATGGCAGAGAACATGTTCGACGGCTTCGACCACACGCAGTACAAGGACGAGGTCGAGCAGCGCTGGGGCGCGAAGGCCTACGCCGACGGCGACCGCTGGTGGCGGGGCATGACGGATGCCGAACGCGCAGACTGGCAGCGCACCGTCGCCGACCTCGGTCGGGACTGGATTGCCGCCGCCGAGAGTGGCATCGACCCGGCATCCGATGAGGCGCAGGCACTCGCCCGCCGCCACGTCGAGTGGCTGACGGGAGTGCCGGGGACGCCGGCATCCGCCCTTCGACAGGCTCAGGGACCCAGCGCGGACGCAAAGGCGTACGTGACCGGGCTCGGCGAGATGTACGTCGCCGACCCGCGCTTCGGCGCGAACTACGCGACCTCGTCGGGCGGAACGCACGGCGCCGAGTTCGTCCGCGACGCGCTCCGCGTGTATGCGGAGGCGCATCTCTAAGTCTCCACGGGTGTGGGACCCTTCGACAGGCTCAGGGACCCACGGTTGCCCAGCGGCGGGCGAACCACCCCCTTGCGTACGAGCCACCCCTCTGGGGGCCGTACCCAAGGGGGTGTTTCGCCCGCAAGGGGGTGGCTCGGCGGGGGAGGGGGAGGCGTAGGGTCAGGGCATGACGTGGACGAGCAGGCGACGGCGACCAACGGATGCCGCGCCGCTGTTCGTCGCCGCGGCATCCGCGTACGGGGCCAACGTCGCGCTCGGCACCGCGGTCGCCGCGAGGGTGATCGACACGCGGAACTTCCGATGGGTGCACCACGCCCTCTACATCGCGACGTGCGTCACGACCGGTCTCGCCGTCAGCGCGGCGGTCTGGGCGCGTCCGCGCCGAGCGAGTCGCCGGGCCGCCCTCGCCCTGCTCCCCGCCGCTGCGCCGCTCGCCGCCATCCCGTATCTCGGCACGCACAGCCGAAGGCATCCGCTCGTCGCAGTGGTCGCCGCCCCCTTCATCGTCGCGGGCGTCGTGTGCGCGCGCGTGCCGTCCGCCGACCGGAAGTGACCCCATGGAACTGCTCGACGCCATCCGCCGCCGCAAGACCACGAACGGCGGGTTCCTGCCCGACCCGGTGAGCGAGGAGCACCAGCGCATCCTGCTCGAAGCCGCGGGCCGCGCGCCCTCGCAGCTGAACAGCCAGCCGTGGCGGTTCGTCGTGATCGAGAACCCCGACACCATCGCGCAGATCTCGCGCATCTCCGGCGAGAGCATGACCGAGGCGATGTCGAACGGCACGTTCTTCGAGCGCTACAAGCCGTACTTCCGGTTCAGTCAGTCCGAGATGGACGAGAAGCGCAGCGGGATGCTGTTCGACAAACTGCCCGCCGCGCTGCGCCCCTTCACGAGCCAGGTGTTCACCAAGCGCGGTCAGAAGCTCATGAACACGTTCGGGGTGCCGAAGACGCTCGGCGAGGAGAACCGCAAGCTCGTCGCGGGGTCGCCCCTGCTGCTGGGCGTGATGCTCGACCGCAGCGAGTACCGGCCCGGACAGCTCTCGTCGTTCTACTCGGTGTTCAGCATGGGCGCCGCGATGGAGAACATCTGGTTGACGACCGTCGAGCTCGGCATGGGCATCCAGTTCATCTCGTTCCCGATGGAGGTGCCCGGCAAGTGGGACGAGATCGTGAACCTGCTGCGCGTGCCCGACGACCTCGAACTCATGGCCGTGTACCGGCTCGGGTACCTGCCGCCCGAGCAGCGGCGCCCGGCGATCGACTGGTCGAGCAGCCAGCGCAAGCTCGCCTCGCAGTACGTCTTCCGCGAGGACTGCGAGACGCCGCAGCAGGGGTGGGATGCCGCGCCTCCGCACGCCGACTGATCAGCGTCGTCCGGTGCGGGGGAGCTCCTTCAGATCCTTGAGCGCCGGGCCCTCGATGCGCGTGCCGTCGGGCGCGAAGCGCGAGGCGTGCAGCGGGCAGTCCCACGTGCACTCCGCGTCGTTCCACGCGAGAACCCCGCCCAGATGCGGGCAGATGGCATCGACCGCACGGGTGACGCCGTCGACCGTCGAGACGCCGACCGGCAGACCCGCGCGGTTCGCGACGACCCCCTCGCCCTCGGCCGGCCGCGCCACGGGAACCGGTCGGGCCTCGGCATCCGTCCATCCCGCGGTCGCCGCGGCGCCGACCTTCATCCCCTCCTGAGCGCCCTTCGCGAGATCGGCCGGCACGGTCATGCGCGTGCCGATCGTGGTCATCCAGTGCGGGCGTTCGCGCCACGGGGTGCCGAGGATCTCGGAGGCCAGACGGATGCCGGCGGCCGGGGCGTTCGACAGACCCCACTTGGCGTACCCCGTCGCGAAGCGGATGCGGCCGAGACCGCGAGGCATCGCCCCGACGAAGGGGATCTGGTTGTGCGACCGGTAGTCCTGCGCCGACCAGCGATGGGTCTCCTCGGCGCCGGGGAAATGCTGCTGCGTCCAGGTGACGAGATCGTCGACCGCCGCCTCTTCGCCGTCGGAGCGGCCGACCGGGTGCCCGTTGCCGCCGACGATGAGTTGGGCGACCTCGCCCGGGCCGTCGGCCGGCGCCACGGGGCGGATCGACCTGCTCGGCGAATCCACCGACAGGAAGGTCTCGACAGGCACCTCGCCGGGGACGCGGAACGAGACGCAGTACGAGCGCAGGCCGCTCGTCTTCGCGAAGTACAGACCGCGGTCGAGGATGGCGCTGCCGGTCGCAAGCACGATGTGGCGCGCGAACAGCGGCCCGACGGCCGTCTGCACGCGCGGGGTGGGGAGAGCGCGCGCCCCGGTCACTCGGGTGCCGGTGTGCAGTGTGCCGCCCGACTCCACGAATGCGCGCGCGAGGGCGTAGGTGATCAGTACCGGATCGATCGTCACCTGGTCATCGAGGGCGACGGCGCCGAGCACGGGGAACGGTGTCTCGGGAAGAGCGCTGCCCGTGAGCATCCGCGTCGGCAGGCCCGCCTCTTGCGCGGCGTCGTGCACGCGCGCCAGCGAGTGCAGCCCCTCGTTCGTCTGCGCGTAGGAGTGGTCGGGGCGGCGGAGGTACGGCACGGCGGCGCCATCGGCGAACGCGGTGAGCCAGTCCATGCCGGCGCGGTTCGAATCGACGTAGGCGCGCAGCAACGACGCGGGGTGGTGCCGGCGGATCTCGGCGAGGCGCTGCCCCTGCAGGAGCGACAGCTTGCCCGTGTTGCCGCCGGTCGCGAGCTGCGCCACCTCGCCGGATTCGACGACGGCGACATCGAGGCCCGCGCGAATGAGCATGACCGCGGTCGTGAGTCCTGTCAGGCCCGCGCCGACGACCACCACGTCGTGGTGGGTTCCCGGCTCGAACGGCGTGCCGGAGGGGGCGGGGGAGGCAAGCTTCCACAGGGGATCCATGGGCGCCAGTCAACGCCGCGCTCGGGCGTGCGCCCAACGCCTTGACAAGTGCGCGGGGCGCTGTCACACGAGGAGTAGCGTGAGACGCATGACCCTCCGCCGCGTGCTCCTCGTCGCGGCGGGCGGCACCCTCGGCACCGCCGCGCGGCTCGCGCTCGGCCTGCTGCTGCCGGACGAGGGCTTTCCCACCGCGATCCTGATCGCGAACATCGTCGGCGCGCTGTTGATCGGCGTGCTCGCGGCACGGCTGCCGTCGTCGAGCGAGGTACGACTGCTGCTCGGCACCGGAGTGCTGGGCGGCTTCACGACGTACAGCGCATTCATGACGGGAACGCTGGCGCTGTGGGCGGATGCTCCGCTCATCGGTGCCGCGTACGCTGCAGGGTCGCTCGTGCTCGGCCTCGCCGCTGCCGCGCTGGGCCTGCGGCTCGGTCGGTCGAGGGGCGCGTCGCGACCGGGAGGTGCCCGATGAGTCCGCTGCTGTTCCTGGGCGCCGCTCTCGCCGGAGGGCTCGGTGCCGTGCTGCGCTACCTCGTCGACCTCGGCGTCGCGCGGTTCGCGGGCAAGCGGTTCCCCTGGGGCATCCTGCTCGTCAACACCTCGGGGACGTTCGCGCTGGGTCTCGTGACCGCTGCGCTTCCGGAGGGGGCGTTCGTGCTCGGTGCCGGGCTACTCGGTGGGTATACGACCTTCAGCACCGCGATGCTCGACACGGTCGCGCTCTGGCGTGACGGCGCCCGCCGCGCATCCGCTTTCAACGCGATCGGGATGCTGCTGCTGGGCCTGCTCGCCGCAGGCGCCGGGCTCGCCCTCGGGGCTGCCCTCGGCTGAGCCGGCCCCGCGCCTCCGGCCTCCGGTATCCGTTTCGAATCGCTTGAATTGCAGTTCTGGGTGGACGAAAACGACGAAGCAAGCGATTCGAAAGCCGGGGCGCTCCCAGCGACTTCTCAAACCGAAAATGTACAAATGTACATGTACGTACGTACGGGAGGACTCCGATGGTGACGAAGACGCGGCGCAGACGCGACCCTGAGGCGCGCCGTCGCGAGATCGTCGAAGCGGCCGCCGAGCTGATCGTCGAGGTCGGCGTCGACGCCCTCACGCACCGAAAGGTCGCCGCCCGGGCCTGCGTTCCGCTCGGTGCGACCACCCAGTACTTCGACACCCTCGACGACCTGCGCGACGCCGCGCTCGGATTCCTCGTGCGCGAGATCGAGGCGCGAGTCGAGGTGACCCGTCAAGCCGTGGAGGCGGTCGGCGTCACGCCCGAGGGCCTCGCCCGGCTGATCACCGAGAGCCTCGCCGACGCTCGTGCCCGCGAGACCGACCGAGCCGTCGTGACCGCCGCAGTGCACGACCCGCGCGTGCGGGAACTGGCCAAACGCTGGTCCGACCAGGTGGTCGAGTTCATCGCCCCCGTTCACGGTCTGGACCGCGCCAGGGCAGCAGCCGTCTTCATCGACGGCATACTCTGGCACGCCAACCTCAGCGACGATCCCCTCGAAGAACGTCTCATCCGAGACGGCCTCACCGGGATACTCACTCCGCACAGCACAGCATCCGCAGCATCCGAACCACGCACAGCACCCGCAGCATCACCCGCATCCGCACCGACAGCATCCTGAGGAAGCAACCTTGTCGAAACTCGCCGTCCTGAGCCTGAAGAACCGCGCGCTCATCGCCCTGATCACGATCGTCGCCGCGGTCTTCGGTGGTCTCGCGCTCACCAACCTCAAGCAGGAACTCATCCCCTCGCTCGAGCTGCCCGCGCTCGTCGTGATGACCACCTACCCTGGCGCCTCGCCCGAGGTCGTCGAGAACGACGTCTCGACGCCGATCGAGGCCGCGATCCAGGGCGTGCCCGACCTCGAGTCGACCACCGCCACGAGCACCACGAACGCCTCGATCATTCAGGCGAGCTTCACCTACGGTACGAACCTCGCGACCGCCGAGCAGAAGATGCAGCAGGCGATCAACCGGATCTCGTCGACGCTGCCCGAAGACATCGACCCGCAGGTGCTCGCCATCTCGATCAACGACTTGCCGGTGATCCAGGTCGCCGTGTCGGGCTTCGACGATGCCGACAACGCACAGGCCGAGCTCGAGACCGTCGCGATCCCCGAGCTCGAAGACGTCGACGGCGTCAACGCCGCCGAGATCGTGGGTGGGGTCGGCCAGCGCATCACCATCACGCCGGATGTCGCGGCGCTCGCCGCCGCCGGGCAGAGCACGCAGGCGATCAGCGACGCGCTCGAGCAGAACGGCACGCTGTTCCCCGGAGGTGACATCACCGAGAACGGTGAGACGCTCACGGTGCAGACCGGCGCGAAGATCGCCTCGGTCGACGAGATCTCAGCGCTGCCGCTCGTCGGTACCGACCTCACGATCGGTGACGTCGCGACCGTCGTGCAGGAGTCCGACCCGATCAGCTCGATCTCGCGTGTCGACGGCGAGGACGCGCTGTCGATCTCGATCACTAAGCTGCCCGCCGCGAACACCGTCGAGGTGTCGGCCGGGGTCATCGCCGCGCTGGACGAGATCGGCGAGGCCTTCCCGGATGCCACGTTCACGGTGATCTTCGACCAGGCGCCCTTCATCGAGCAGTCGATCGAGACGCTCGCGGTCGAGGGCCTTCTCGGGCTCGTCATGGCCGTGCTCGTCATCCTGCTGTTCCTGATGTCGGTGCGCTCGACGCTCGTCACCGCCATCTCGATCCCGACCTCGGTGCTCGTGACCTTCATCGGTCTGCAGGCGTTCGGTTACTCGCTGAACATCCTCACCCTCGGCGCGCTGACGATCGCGATCGGCCGTGTGGTCGACGACTCGATCGTCGTGATCGAGAACATCAAGAGGCACTACGTCGGCGACGCCGACAAGGGCGATGCGATCAAGCTGGCGGTGCGCGAGGTCGCGATGGCGATCACGGCATCCACCATCACCACGGTCGCCGTCTTCCTGCCGATCGTCTTCGTCGGCGACATGGTCGGCGAGCTCTTCCGTCCGTTCGCGATGACCGTGTCGATCGCGATGATCGCCTCGCTGCTGGTGTCGCTCACGATCGTCCCCGTGCTCGCGTACTGGTTCCTCAAGCCTGGCAAGCCGCTGCTCGACGCGAACGGCGTCGCGATCGATCCCGAGCACCAGGATGCCCCGCCCACCCGTCTGCAGAAGGCGTACCGACCGATCCTCGGATGGACGCTCAAGCACTCGGGTGTCACGGTCGTGCTCGCTGTGGTCGTGCTCGGTGCGACGCTCGCCGCCGCTCCGTTCATGAAGCAGAACTTCCTCGGCGACTCCGGTCAGAACACCATGACCATCACGCAGGACCTCGGCCCGACGGCCAGCCTCGAGACCAAGTCGGATGCCGCGATCAAGGTGGAGGACGCGCTCAGCGGCATCGACGGCATCGAGCACGTGCAGGCCTCGATCGGATCGAGCGGATCGTCGGTTCGCGACGCCTTCTCGGGCGGATCGTCGGGCGTCACCTACTCGGTGCTCACCGACGAGAGCGCCGACCAGGAGAAGCTGCGCGCCGAGGTGCAGGACGCGATCGACGGCCTGTCGGACGTGGGCGAGGTCTCGGTGGCCTCGTCGGCCGGCTTCGGCTCGAGCGACATCGAGATCACGGTCTCGGCGTCGAACGGCGACGACCTCTCGACCGCCACCACCGCGGTCATGGACGAGCTCGACGGACGCGACGGCATCGGCCAGGTGAGCGACAACCTCGCCGCGGCTCTGCCGTACATCGCCGTGGTCGTCGACCGCGAGGCCGCCGCCCAGCGCGGGCTCTCGGAGGTCGCCGTCGGTGCGATCGTCTCGAACACGATGCGCCCGCAGCAGCTCGGATCCGTCGAGATCGACGACACCGCGCTCACCGTGTACCTCGTCACCCCCGAGCCGCCGACCACGGTCGAGGCTCTGCGCGAGCTCACGATCCCGACCCCGCTCGGTGTCGTCGCGCTCAGTGACATCGCCACGGTCGAGCAGCGCAACGGTCCCACCTCGATCACCACCGAGCAGGGACAGCGCACCGCCACGATCACCGTGCCGCCGGCATCCGACGACCTGGCCGTGGCGACGGCATCCGTCACCGCCGCGCTCGACGCGGTCGACCTGCCCGCCGGTGCGTCGGCCGAGATCGGTGGCGTCGCCTCGCAGCAGGCCGACTCGTTCTCGCAGCTCGGACTGGCCATGCTCGCCGCGATCCTCATCGTCTACGTGGTGATGGTCGCGACGTTCAAGTCGCTGCGTCAGCCGCTGCTGCTGCTCGTGTCGGTGCCGTTCGCGGCGACCGGTGCGATCCTGCTGCAGATCATCACGGGTGTGCCGCTCGGCGTCGCCTCGCTGATCGGTGTGCTGATGCTCATCGGCATCGTGGTGACGAACGCGATCGTGCTCGTCGACCTCGTCAATCAGTATCGCGAGAAGGGTCTATCGACGATCGCCGCCGTGCAGGCCGGATCCGAGAAGCGTCTGCGGCCGATCCTCATGACCGCGCTCGCGACGATCCTCGCCCTCACCCCGATGGCGCTCGGCATCACGGGCCACGGCGGGTTCATCTCGCAGCCGCTCGCGATCGTCGTGATCGGCGGACTCATCTCGTCGACCGTGCTCACCCTGATCGTGCTGCCGACGCTGTACAACCTCGTCGAGGGTGCGAAGGAGCGGCGCCAGGCCCGCAAGGGCGGAGGAACGGATGCCGCGGAGACGGGTTCCGATCCGGATGCGCCCGAGGGGCCGGACGCGGGATCGACCGATGCCGCAGGCTCGGTGGATCCGGCTGCTGCGGCGGCGCCGGTCGAGCTCACCGAAGCCGAGGCGTCCGTCGTGGCGCACGGTCCGTCGCTGAGCCGGCGCGAACTGCGCGAGCGCCCCTGGCTGTCGCAGGACTGACAACCGGTTTCGAATTGCTCACTTCGCCGTTCCCGCCATCGGAAAACGACGAAGTGAGCGATTCGAACGCCGGGGTGGGGGTCAGCCCAGGGCGATGCCCCAGGACAGCGTCCAGGTCTCGCCGGGGGCGAGGCGACGGATGCCGAGGCCGCTGTTGAACGCGTCGGCGGGCGCGGTCATCGGCTCGATCGCGACGACCAGGTCGTGGCCGGGGTAGTTCCTCGCCGTGTAGACCTGCACGTAGTCGAAGCCCTCGCCCTGCCAGAGCGTGAGGCGGCGGCCGTCGGGGGCGGTCAGCGAGTGCCGAACGCGGCCGTCGGGGTCGCGGGCCAGATCGGTGAAGCCCGTGTCGAGCCGGGCATCGCCCAGGCGGATGCCGTCGCGCAGCGCCGCCTCGACCGGACGGGTGCCGGTGGGGAGCATCCGCTCGTCGGTCTCGAACGCGGTCGATGCCGGCACGCGCAGCACCAGGTCGTGCGCGTCGACGTCGCCGATCGTCACGTACGGGTGGGTTCCGAGGGCGACGGGGGCTGCGGCATCCGATCGATTCGTCAGCGTGTGCGTCACCGTGACGCCGTCGTCGGTGAGGGCGTAGGCGACCGAGGTCTCGACGAGGTACGGGTAACCGGTCTGCGGCACGATCGTCGCACGCAGCGTGGCCGCGGCATCCGTCTGCTCGATCTCATAGGCGGTGAACCGCAGGAGTCCGTGGCTGGCGTTGCCGAGCTTCGGCTCGGTGATCGCGAGCTGCCGGGCGGTGTCATCGTCGGTCCAGCGGCCATCGCGGATGCGGTTGGGCCAGGGTGCGAGCACGACACCCGAGCATCCCGGAGTCGGCTGGTCGAGCGGATACGGGGAGATCAGATCGACGTCGCCGATGCGCAGTTCGCGCAGCGAGGCGCCGACCTGGGCGATCTGCGCCGTGACGTCGCCGCGACGGAGAGAGACCTGGATACCGGTGGGATTCACTCCGCCATCGTATGGCCGCCGGGGAGTCTCTCAGGTGCGGCCGGTATGCTGGAGGAGTCGGCTTCGGACACCCGCGCAGTGCGCGGACGTTTTATGTGTTGAAGTGTGAGTCCAGGGGCCGATGGTGAGCGTCCATCGACGCGCATTCAACCATCACATGAATGGCCCCGGCCCTCGAGCGTCCGGCACCCCTGATCCACGGGTGCTTTTCCGCGTGCGCCGTGCTGTTCTCGTGCGAGAACGAAAGACACACACATGCCCAAGAACAAGAAGCCCCAGGGCGGACGAGCCGCTCGCAACTTCGAGCCGCGCTACGGCGCGAACAAGACCTCCTTCCACGATCGTCACCACGGTGGTTCGTCGCGTGACGGTGGCCGCGACGAACGCGGTGGACGATCGGATGCCGGCGACCGCCGCTTCTCGTCGGCCGGCTACGACCGTCGCCCGGGCAGCCGCAGCGCCGGTCACCGCGGATACCGTCCCGCCGAGGCCGAGTCGGGTGCTCCGAAGCAGCGCTGGGACGCGCAGCAGCGCGCCGGCCGCGACGAGGCCCGCAGCATCCGCAACCGCGCCGAGTCCGGCCGCCGCGAGGCGCCGCACCGCCGCGACGAGCGCTCCCGTTTCGAGGGCGGTTCTGAGCGTCCCCGCTACAACGACCGCCCGTCGGCGGGCCGTCGTTTCGACGACCGTCCGCGTCGCGACGACCGTGGGGGCGCCGAGCGTCCCCGGTACAACGACCGCGGTGTCGAGCGTCCTCGGTTCAACGACCGTGCCGGTGACCGCCCGCGGTTCGATCGTGACGAGCGTCCGCGTCGTGACGACCGTGGCGGCGACCGCCCTCGGTTCAACGACCGCGGCAACGACCGCCCTCGGTACGACCGCGACGAGCGTCCGCGTCGTGACGACCGTGGCGGCGACCGTCCCCGGTTCAACGACCGCGCGGCATCCGACCGTCCCGAGCGTTCCTACGACGCCGACCGCGCGCGCCGCGCCTTCGACCGCGACCGCACGCAGCGTTCCTATGACGCTCCGGGCGAGCGCAGCCGTCCGTCGACCGGCGGCGCGTACCGCACCGAGCGTCCGCGCCGCGACGGCGGTCGTGACGCGCGCCCGAACCGCAGCGACTGGAACGCGAAGCCGAAGGCGGCCTTCGAGCCGACCGACGATGTCGTGCACGAGCGCCTCGAGGCGAAGTCCGTCGCCGCCGTCGAGGTCGACGGTGTGACCTTCGCCGACCTCGGTCTCGGGTCGAACATCGTCGAGACCCTCGCGAACATGGGCGCGGCGACGCCGTTCCCGATCCAGGCGGCCAGCATCCCGGCCGTTCTCGAAGGGCGCGACGTTCTCGCCCGCGGCCGCACCGGCTCGGGCAAGACCATCGCGTTCGGTGCCCCGCTCGTCGAGCGTGTGCTGCGGTCGCAGGCCGGCAAGCGCCGCGAGTTCGGACGCTCGCCGCGCGCGATCATCCTCGCTCCGACGCGCGAGCTCGCGCTGCAGATCGACCGCACGATCCAGCCGATCGCCCGTAGCGTCGGCCTCTTCACCACGCAGATCTACGGTGGCGTGCCGCAGGGCCGCCAGGTGGGTGCGCTCAAGAAGGGCGTCGACATCGTGATCGGCACCCCCGGTCGTATCGAGGACCTCGTCAACCAGGGCAAGCTCGACCTCTCGGACTGCCGCATCGCGGTGCTCGACGAGGCCGACCACATGTGCGAGCTCGGGTTCGTCGAGCCGGTGCAGCGCATTCTGCGTCACACCGCCGACGGCAGCCAGAAGCTGCTCTTCTCGGCCACGCTCGACCGTGAGGTCGCGGCTCTCGTCGACGAGTTCCTCGTCGACCCGGCCGTCTACGAGGTCGCCGGTGAAGACCAGGACTCGGGCACGATCGAGCACCGTGTGCTCGTGATCGAGCACCGCGACAAGGCCGACATCCTCACGTCGCTCGTCGACCGTGAGGGCAAGACGCTGGTCTTCGCCCGCACCCGTGCCTACGCCGAGATGCTCGCCGAGCAGTTCGACGACGCCGGCATCCCCGCCGTCTCGCTGCACGGAGACCTGAACCAGGCCAAGCGCACGCGCAACCTCGAGCGCCTGAGCTCGGGTCGCGTGAACGTGCTCGTCGCCACGGATGTCGCCGCCCGCGGCATCCACGTCGATGACATCGATCTGGTCGTGCAGGCCGACGCCCCCGACGAGTACAAGACGTACCTGCACCGTTCGGGTCGAACGGGCCGCGCCGGTCGCTCGGGTCGTGTCGTCACGCTCATCACGCGTCAGCGTCAGCGTCGCATGACCGAGCTGCTCGACCGCGCCGAGATCGACGCGCCGTTCGAGAACGCCCGCATCGACGACGACCTGATCGAGGAGATCGCCGGTCGCGTGCCCACCGCCGAGGCGCTCACCCGCTGAGGCTGAGGTGCGCGGGCTGAGCCTCGCGGGCTGAGGGGTCACGAAAGGCCGGGTCGGAGGCATCCGACCCGGCCTTTTTCGACCCCTCGGGCGGGCGGGCGCGCGCACGTTCGGGAGGAGAACTCGCACTTCGCAGGAGCGGATCCGCGGATGCTTCCTGCGGAACGCGAGAACTCCTCCGCAGGGCGCGTGCGGGAGCGCGTGCGGGTGGTGCGCGGGCGACCTATCCGAGCCCGTGCTCGTGGATCGTGGTCGTGAGGTTCGTGCCGTTGAGGTCGAGGTAGAGGACCTGCTCGGTCACGGTGAGGGTGAGGGTGTTGCGGCGTTCGATGTGCGGCGTGACCTGGTCGATGAATCCGGGGTCGAAGCTGAAGACGCGCAGGTCCTCGGAGCGGTGGATGCGCTTGCCGGCCCAGGGGAGCATGACCTTCTCCGGGTCGCGGTGCGTGTAGACGACGGTGCGCTCTGCGAGGCGGCTGCCGTAGTGCAGGCGTTCGGCGTCGGGGGCGCCGACCTCGATCCAGGCGGTGATCGCGCCGGTGAGATCGCGCACGAGCACGGCGGGTTCGTCGGTCTTCGAGATGCCCTCGCTGAACCCGATGCCCTCGGTGAACTCGAGGCCATAGGCGAGGATGCGCGTGATCATGTACGCATCGGTCTCGGACGGATGCTTCGCTACCCGCAGCGAGTAGTCCTCGTAGACCCCGCGGTCGGTGTCTGCGAGCTGCACGTCGAAGGTGTGGATGGTGGAGCCGGTCGCCATAGTCATCGAGCCTACGGGCCTGCGGCCTTCTCCCCGACCAGCGGATGCCGCCGCCCGCCTTCAGAACAACATGGGCTGCGCGGGTGCTGACGTCGCCGAACCGGTGGTGCGGAACGTGACGGCCGGGCTCGGACGGCCGGCGTTCGGCATCCCGTTCTGCACGCCGTCTTGCCGCCAGATCGACTCGACATGCCCCTGCCCGGAACGTGATCCGCGCCGCGGGTAATCGTCTTCATGGCGTGCGTCGAGACCGTGCACGCGGATCAGCGGCTTGACGCGCTTGGCCAACCACTGCCGGTAGGGCTTGGGCGCCTCGACCGAGGCGCCGGGGTAGAGCCCGCGGTACGACGAGACGAGGTCGGGCCGGTGCTCGGCGAGCCACTGGAAGAACCACGGCTTCACTCCCGGCCGCAGGTGCAGGGCGCCGTAGATGACGGTGCGCGCGCCCGCTTCTTTGATGCGCACGAGCGCGCCGTCGATGGCCGCGAGCGAGTCGGTCATGTGCGGCATGATGGGCATCAGGAAGACGGTCACGGGGAAGCCGGCATCCGACAGGGCCTTCACCGTGTCGAGCCTCGCCTGCGTACTCGGGGTTCCCGGTTCGATCGCCTTCTGCAGCGCGTCGTCGTACATCGCGATCGACATCTGGACGTCGACCGGCACGCGCTGCGCCGCCTTCACGAGCAGGGGGATGTCGCGCCGGATCAACGTGCCCTTGGTGAGGATCGAGATCGGCGTGCCCGATGCGGCGAGGGTCTCGATAATCCCGGGCATGAGCTTGTAGCGCCCCTCGGCCCGCTGATACGGGTCGGTGTTCGTGCCGAGTGCCACCGTCTCGTGTTGCCAGCTGCCCTTGCGCAGCTCGCGCTCGAGCACGTCGACGACGTTCACCTTGACCACGATCTGCGAATCGAAGTCGGATCCGCCGTCGAGGTCGAGATACTCGTGGGTTCCGCGGGCGAAGCAGTTGTGACTGATCACACCGTTCGCGACGAAGTCGCCCGTTCCGGTCGTTATGTCGAGAAGATCCTGTTCCTCGCCGAGGGCTTCGATCGACACGACCCGAAGATCCGATGCCGTCTTTACCGCGGTTCCGATGATGTCGAGCTTTCTCGTGATGGCAGGTGAAGCGATCGCGAAGAACCTCTGGCGACTGGGGAGCCCGCCCGTCACGCGCACGCTGCGGACTCCATTCGCGCGGGCACCCTCGACGGTGTGGGGGATGTCGAAAGCGCGCATGCCTTCCTCGATCAGACGGATGAGGTCGGGATCGCCGTTCGAGATGCGGAGTATTCCGCGCGAACAACTTCCTTCCGCATCGAAGATGCCGCCGAGGAATCCAGCGAACCAGCTCTCGCTCGGTTTCTCCGGCGAGAGGATGAGCTGCTCGATCCGCTCGACTCCCGCGCGAGCAGCTGTGTGGATTGCGTTCGCCGCGCTCCGAGTCTCGGTTTGCGCGGCGAACGGTCTGGTCCTGGTCGGCACATCCTCAGTGTCGAGGAACTCCCGCGTGCGGTCGAGAGCTTCCGGATCGATCAACGCCAGGCGGAACATGTTGATCGTTCGCGCCCTCTCCGGACTGGGGTATGTGCCGTGGAAGATCATTCCGTCCCCACGGATCATCCCGGCCAGATAGCCGCGTCGATACTCGACGCTCCTCTGGTCGATGTTCGCCCCGGCAGGCCCGATTCCGAACCCCAGCATCCGGTTGTTCGTGGTCAGATGCGGTCGCTGACCGGACTCCGCATCGATGACGTACTTCCAGCCCCTGTCCGTCAAGAAGCGGTGATCACCGCTCGCGACAAGCTCGGTGCCGTCGGCGAGCGTGACCCGATAAGCCGCTTTGTGCGTCGACCACTTGGCTTTGATCTCCGTGCGCACGTAGCGGCGGTAGGCACCGTCGCGCTCGGTGCCGATGATCTGGTCGCCGATCTCCAGATCACGCAGAGGGCGCTGTCTCCCGTCCACACAGAGGATGAGCGTGTCGGGGGAGACGCAGTAGACGCACGCATGACTGCATCCGCGATACGGGTTGATCGTCCAGGCGAACGGCATGCGCGACGCCCCCGGAACATGGTTCAGCGCCGACTTCGACAGCACCTCGTGGAAGGTCATGCCGGCGAACTCGGGGGTCGTCACCGACCGCAGCACGCTCGACCGGTGTTCGAGACCGGGGAGTGCCGCGGCATCCGTCTCTCCGACCGTTTGTCCCTGCCATCGCATACGCTCATTCGAACATGCATCCGAAGTTAACGCAAGCGAGGTTCGAAGAAAATGACGAAGGGACTATCCCGTCGGCTCGGTCGCTCGGATCAACCCGCACTCCACGCACGACCACGCCACGAGGAAGCGTTCGTCGTCGAGGATCTCGAACGTCAGCGCCCCGCCACAGATCGGGCAGACCAGGGGATTCTGCGCGCGAGCGTTCATCCCTTCAGCCTACGTCCGCCTATCCCTGCGTCGGCAGGAATGGATCGACCGACGTCGCCGCGACCAACGGATGCCGCCGCTCCGACACCGGACGCGGCCCCGCCCCGCGCACATCCGGCACCCGGATACCGAGCCCCTCGGCGGGCGACCCCTCCTGCACACGCAGGTCGCGCCCCGCGGCATCCACGAACAGCGGGTCGGCCGTGACCGAGTGCCGGTCGTGACCGAGCCGCGCCCACTCGTCGTCGAGGCGCTCGATGATCTCGAAGCCGACTCGCCCATCCGAGCCCGTTTCGCGCCGAGCGTTCGCCGCTCGCGCCGCACCCTCCAGAGGCGCCGCGTCCCAGAACAGATTCAGGTCGCTGTCGATCCCGAACCGCCGCAGGTCGCGGTGGTCCGGGTATCCGACGAACGCGGGCATGCCCTCGCCCACCACGATGTTGCGGTGGAACGTGAACGACACGTGATCCTCGGGGCGGGTGATCGACACCTGCCCGTTGCGGCCGAACGCCCACACGTTGTCGCGGATGATCACCTCGCGCCCGTAGTGCTGGTGGTACGCCTGACTCGACACGTCGTGCACCACGTTCTGCTCGATCACCACGTGCGACGAGCCCTCGTCGAGGTAGATGCCCCAGCCGCCGTAGTTCGCGCACTCGACGTCGTGGATGTGGTTGCCGCGCACGATCGTGCCCGGCGCGATCCCGAGCAGGTAGACGCCGCCCATGTCGTTGAGCAGCCCCTGGCCGAGGTGGTGGATGTGGTTGCCTTCGATCAGGTTGCCCTCGGAGGGGCTGTGCAGGTAGTCCCACATCCACCCGACCGAGATGCCCGAGTAGAGGAAGTCGCTGATCTCGTTGTGCGCGATCACGTTGTGCGAGCCGTGCTGGAAGAGCACGGCGACGGCGTTCGGGTACACCTGGCCGCCGCGGGTGATCGTGCAGTCCGACACCTCGTTGGCCCGGTTGTAGTCGGCGGCCAGGGCGTCGATTCCCCCGCCCGAGCGTACGGCCCCGGCTCCCAGATCGCTGAACGAGACGCCGCTGATGAGCGCCCCACGCGTGCCGGACCCGAGGTTCACGCCGTACCCGCCGACGCGCGTGATCCCACCGCCGACGATCGCGCACGACCGCGCGAAGTCGAAGCGAACCGCCGCGGGCACGGTGCTCGCCGCCTGCACGTCGGCCGCGTACCGGCCACCGGGCGGCAGCTGCGGGTCCTCGCGCACGCCGAACGGCGGCACCGCGGGCGGCACCTTCTCGAAGTCCGCCTCAGCGAACTGCACCCCCTCGAACCGCACCTCACGCACCGGCGCATCCGCCGTGCCGTCGAGCGTCACGAAGGCCTCGATCACCGGCATCCGCACGTCGAGCGCGTCGATGTCGACACCCGCCTCCGGCAGATAGAGCACGTGCGACCCGGATGCTCCCACGAGTTCACCCGTCGCATCGAGGTACCACTCGCCGGCGACCTCGCCGAAGCGTTCGGCGACGTTGTCGAGCCAGTATCGGGCGAAGAGCTTCACGGCGTCGTCGCGCAGCGCGAAGATGCTGCGCAGCGAGCTCGTGAGCGTGCGGGTCTCGCGGTCGATCGCGGTGATCGGCATCCGTTCCTGCACCCAGTAGTGCGGCACGACGACCTCGACCGCACGCTCCTGCACGAGCTCGGGGATGTCGCCCTCGGCGAAGCGGAACGCCGCCGCCCCGTCGAACAGCGTGCCGACGAAACTGCCTGCGGGGTCGAGGCCCGTCTGCTCCTCCACCCGCAGGAAACCCTCGCGCGGATGTCGCGGGCGCTCCGCCGCGACCCCGTCGACGTACAGCCGCCGAGCCGCCGCACGCGGCGACGGGGCGGCGAACGCCGCGACACCGTTCACGGTCACCGGGCGCCAGCCCGTCAGTCGCACCGATCCGCGCAGCACCGGCGGGTTGTCGGCATCCGTCGCCACCACCGAGGTGAATGAATCCGATGCCGAGAACGAGACGGGCTCCCGGTGGTGGTACTCGCCCCCGGCCATCCAGATCACCGCCCGCTGGCCCGGCTCGCGTCGCGCGCGCACGAGCGCGAGGCCGTGGGCCAGGTCGTTCGCCGGGTAGCCGTGCGAGCCGTCGGCGTGGGGCGACCCCTCCGGGTCGACGTACACCTCGATCCGGTCGGTGCTCATGGGATCAGCCCTTCGTGGCTCCGGCAGTGACGCCGGCCGAGATCTGCCGCTGGAAGATCAGGTAGACGACGATGATCGGCAGCACCGCGAGCAGCACGCCGGCGATGTACGTCGGCACGTTGTCGGGGTACTGACCGCGCAGCGCACTGACGCCGACCATGACGGTGCGGTTCTGCGGCGACTGCATGATCAGCAGCGCGATGAGGATGTCGTTCCACACGAACAGTGCGTTCAGGATGCCCATCGAGATCAGCGCCGGCTTGCCGACGGGGATCATGATGCGCGCCCACACACCGAACAGTCCGTTGCCGTCGACGCGGGCCGCCTCGGTGAGCTCCTTCGGGATGCCCGAGTAGTACGAGGTCATGAAGAACACCGTGAACGGCAGGAACTGCGCGACATACGCCGCGATCAGGCCGGGGAAGGTGTTGATCAGGCCCATGTCGCTGAGCACCTTGATCGTCGGCACCATGATCACCTGGAACGGGATCATCATCATCGCGAGGATGACGAGGAACGCGATCTTGCTGCCGCGGAACGTGAGGTGGCTGAGCGCGTAGCCGCACATCGACGCGAGCACGAGCAGGATCGCGACCGAGAACACGGTGACGATGATCGTGTTCGCGAAGTAGCGGCCCATGTCGGCGTTGGTCCACGCGTCGAAGAAGTTCTGCACATTGAAGGTCTGCGTGACGCCGAGGCGGTCGAGCACGTAGTCCTTGCGCGTCTTGAGCGAGATGTTCAGGCCGTAGAGCATCGGCGCGATCGTGGCGATCGCGAGCAGCATCATCGGCACGGCGATGACCCACTTGCCCAGGCGTTCGCGGCGCATCATGCCTCCTTCGTGGCGCGACGCAGCACGCGGATCTGGATCAGGCCGATGACGAGCACGATCAGCAGCAGGAAGACGGATGCCGCGGACGCGAGTGCCGGGCGGGCCTCGCCGTTGAGCTTCCAGATGAGGAACTCGGGCAGGTAGCTCGCCGCCCCCGGGCCGCCGGCGGTCATCGTGTACAGCAGGCCGAAGAGGCCGGTGAGCATGCCGATCGTGGTCGTGACGAACACGAACTGGATGGTCTGGCTGAGTCCGGGGATGATGACGTGCACGATCTGCTGCCAGAGGTTGGCGCCGTCGATCTTCGCGGCGTCGAGCAGCTCGGAGTCGAGGGTCGCGAAGCCGGCGAGGAAGATCGTGAACGCCATGCCGAACGTCGCCCAGATGTGCACGACGAGCACCGAGGGCAGCGCTGTTGCGGGGAGCCCGAGCCAGTCGACGGCGGGGATGTTGATGACGTTCAGGGCGCCGTTCACCGGGCCGTTCGCGGCGAGCAGGATGTTGAAGATCGCACCGATGATGATCGGCGAGAGCACCACCGGCAGGAAGTACACGCTGCGGTAGAAGCGGTGCCCGGGGATCTTCAGGAAGACGAAGGTGGCGAGGATACCGGCGACGAACACCTGGATCGGCACGAACAGCAGCACGACCAGGACGTTGCGGGCGGATGCCTGGAAGCGGGCGTCGCCGAGGAGGGTGAGGTAGTTGTCGAGGCCGACGAACTGCCCGTTGAGCTCCTTGTTGCCGGTGAACGAGAAGTTCACGCCGAGCAGGAGCGGGTAGAGCCGGAAGACGGCGAGGATGAGGATGACCGGCAGCACCATCAGGTAGGGCGCGAGCCGTTCGGACGTCCACGGCTTCTTGCGCAGCGGCTGGCCGAGATCACGGCGGCTGCCGCGTTCCCGGCGGCCGCGGCCCGGACCCTTGTTCGCGAGAACAAGGGTCCGGGTCGAGGTGGTGTCGATCGCCAAGGGATCAGCCCTCCGACGCTGCCAGCTGGGCTGCGGCGTCCTGCACGGTGACCTCGCCACCGAGCAGCTGCTGACCGAGACGGTGCAGCAGGTCGAGCGTCTCGGCCTCGAGCGCGGTGTGCAGCAGCGGCTTGCTGCCCGCGGCATCCGCGACGATCTCGTTCGCCGACACGATGTCGGTGTCGAGCTCGATGGTCGTGTCGGACGTGATCTGTCCGCCCGCGAGCGAGTACGCGGCGAGGGCGTCGTGGTCGACGGTCGCCTTGATCCAGTCGACGCCGAGTTCCTTCTTGTCCTCGTTGAGCACGCCGTATCCGATGCCGCCCTCGGCCGGGAGGGCAAGGGTGGTGCCGTCGTTGACGGTGACCGGCATCATGAATCCGAGGTCCTCGCCGAGGAACTCGTCGAACTGCTTCCAGTGCGCCGTGCCGCTCATGAGGCCGATGACCATCGCCGACTTGCCGCCCGAGAACAGGTCGAACGAGTCGTTGAACATCGCGGTGGAGTTCGCGCCCTCGTTGTACCAGCCGTCGGCCGCGGTGTCTGCCCACATCTGCAGCACCTGCATGGCGTGCTCGCTGGTCCAGTCGCGCTCGCCGTCGATCCAGGCGTCGTACTCCTCGGGAGTGAAGACGCCCGAGCCGAAGCCCGAGAGGAAGAACTCGATGCCGAGGCCCTCCTTGTTGCCGAGCGCGAAGCACGAGGCATCCGTCTTCTCGGTGATCGCGGTGCAGGCGGCGGCGAGCTCGTCCCAGGTCTGGGGCGGGGTGTCGGCGTCGAGGCCGGCCTCGGTGAAGAGCGCCTTGTTGTAGTAGATCGGGAAGCCCTGGAGGAACATCGGGGCGGAGTAGGTCTCGCCGCCGGCCTGGAACGCGGGCCAGCCGGCGAGAGTGTCCTCGAGGTCGGCGAGCTCGTCGGTGACGGGGATGAGGGACGAGGCGCGGCTCTTGAGCTGCGTTCCGCCGTTGAACAGGGCGACGTCGGGGCCGGTGCCGGCCTCGATCGCACTGCCGAGCAGGGTGTAGTACTGGTCGAACGGCTGGTTGACGATCTCGACCTCGACGTCGGGGTGCTTCTCGGCGAATGCCGCCTTGACGTCTTCGGTGTATGCGGCCGCGGCCTCGTCGGCGTCGCCCCAGTTCCAGACGACGAGCTTGTCGCTGGTGCCCGAGCCTCCGCCGGTCGATCCGTTCGGCGACGCTCCGCCGCATCCGGTGAGTGCCAGTGCCGCCACGCCGATGGCTGCGGGGATGGCGATCCTTCGCTTCATTGCGATCCTCTCAACATTGATAAGGGAAGTTGCTGCAGGGACCCGAGGGTGCAGGCCTTGCGTCGAAACATACTACGTCTTATGAAAACGATCAAGCAAACATCACATGACTGACGTTCACGCAGCGGCACGGGGTTGGTTCGGTGAATACGATAGTCAACCTTCGGCATCCATCCGATCGAAAACTCGTACAACTTTACGCACGAAAAGGAGTACGATTACCGGATGGTTACCTCGTCGTCGCTGCCGCTCCCCGTGATCCCGACCTCCGAAGCGCGGACGCAGCTGCCGGACGCGCTGCGCCGATTCCGTTCGGAGGGTCCGCTCGCTCGCCCGATGGTGTTCGGCGGCCACCGGCGAGCCGAGGGCGTCGTCATCCCGTTCGACCTCTACGTCGACCTGATCCCGGCGATCGAGGATCTCGAGATCGCGTACTTGGCTCGTGAACGGGCCAAGACCGGCGAGGTCGGCGCGCTTTCCGACGTCGCGTCCGGTCTCGGGCTCGACCCCGACGACTATCGCTGATGGCGGTGCCGCTGCGGCTGACGGCTCTCCTCCCCGGCTTCCAGCGCGACATCGACGCGCTTCCGGATCAGGCGACGAAGAAGATGGCGCTCGACATGCTCGTGCTCGTCCGTGACGGGAAGATCGCGGGTGTGAAGCTGGACTCCCGCGTCGCGACCGGCGATCTCGGCGACTGCTACAAGCTGTACTTCGATCCGGACGGTTCCGGTAAGCCGCGTTACCGCCTCGTCTATCGGTACACGCCCGACGAAGTCAGAGCCGTCGCTGTCCAGGCCGTCGCGGTCGGGCGCCGCGCGAATCTCGACGCCTATCAGCGAGCGATCGCGAACCTCGACCGCTAGGCGGCCGTGCTCGCCGTCAGGAGCGCTTCTTCGACGGCAGGCGCCGACGTGACCACGAGCCGAGGATGTGCTCGCTCATCGCGAGGCGCGCGGCCTCGGCGTCGCCCGCCGAGATCGCTTCGAGGATGGCCGCGTGTTCGGCGAGGGTCAGCTCGAACGCGTGCGCGGGGTCGACGCCGGTGAAGCGGTCGCTGCCGACGGCGTGAGCGATGAGCACACGTGCGATGTTCTCGGCGAGGCCGTTGTCGGCGAGCTCCATCACGGCCAGGTGGAACTGCACGTCGGCCTCGCGGAACGCGGCCGAGTCGTCGACGTGCGCGTGCATCGCCTCGAGGCTCTCGCGCAGTCGGGTGCGGGCATCGTCGTCGACGGATCGGGCGGCCGACTCGGCCATCGCGGCCTCGAGGGCACCGCGCACCACGCTCAGATCGTCGAGCACGCCGAGGGTCGAGTCGTTCTCGATCATGGCGCTGAGCACGGAGGGGTCGAGCACGTTCCAGCTCGTCGAAGGATTCACGTGTGTGCCGCGGCCCTGGGCGACGGTGACCATGCCCTTCTCCTGCAGGCGCTTCATCGTTTCGCGGATGACGGTGCGGCTCACGCCGAACTGCACGCTGATGACACTCTCGGGCGGCAGCAGGTCGCCCGGCGCGTACTCGCCGGTGACGATCGACTGGACGAGTTCGTTGAGCACGGTCGCGCCGATGCGATCGATGGGGGTGCGTGCGCGACCGGCGGTGGTGGCGTCTGCGGGCGGGGTCATGAACGCCACTCTATTCACCGGGGGAGAGGCCCGGCAGGAGACACTCGCGAAACGACAGACATATGATGTATGTTGTTTTCACATTCGATCTCTCACACTCAAGGGCGACATGAAGATCACCGGCTACCGCACGCTGCGCACCGTCCACGACTGGGGGCGCCCCGTCGGCGACGTCAACGGGTTCATCGCTTCCGGCGTCACCGACGTGCCGCTCGTGATCCTCGAGACCGACGAGGGCGTCGAGGGCGTCGGCATGGGATCGCACGCCGATCTCGAGCGCCTGTTCCCCGCCCTCGAGGGGCAGGACCCGCGCGCCGTCAGCACCCTCTACGACGCCATGCTCGCGCGAGTCTTCAAGTCGTCGCACGGCGGCGCGACCTTCGGCGGCATCGGTGCCTTCGACACCGCGCTGTGGGACATCAAGGCCAAGCTCGCCGGCGAGCCGCTGTGGCGTCTTCTCGGTGCCGGCGACCGCTTCGTGCCCGGCTACGCCTCGGGTCTCGACGCCGCGCTCGACGACGAGCAGCTCGCCGCCCTCTACCGCCGCTTCGGCGAGCGCGGCTACACCGCCGCCAAGCTCAAGGGCGGGCGCAACGTCGACACCGACCTGCGCCGTTTCGGCATCCTCACCGACGTCCTTCGCGCCGACGGAGCGGCGCCAGCGCTCATGCTCGACGCCAACGAGTCGTGGAACCTCAAGCAGGCCGTCCGGCACGTCAGCGCGCTGGAGCAGCACATCGATCTCACCTGGGTCGAGGAGCCGCTGCGGCGATGGGATGCCGCGGGGCACGCGCGTCTGAGCGCGGCGATCAAGGCATCCGTCGCTACCGGCGAGAACCTCACCGGCCTCGAGCAGTACCGTCCCCTCCTCGATGCCGGTGGCGCCGACATCGTGCAGGCGGGCGCGGTGTGGGGCATCACTCACTTCCTGCGCGTTGCTATCGCCGCCCACGCCCGCGATCTGCCCGTCAGCCCGGTCGGTCTCACCGCGAACCACACCGTGACCGCCGCGGCCGCTGCCGTGCCGAACCACCTCTCGGCCGAGGTGCAGGACCTCGGGTCGCCGTTCGGTCTCACCCTCGATCAGTCCTTCGAAGGCGGTGGCGTCGTGCTCGGCGACCGCCCGGGCGTGGGCATCGAGGTCGACGAGGCGCTCATCCTCAAGGCACGCAGCGAGGCCACCTGGCAGGAACCGGCGGGTCCGCACGTGCGCTCGAAGCGCGCGGGGCTCCGCCTGATCGACCACGGCACCTGGAGCGAGTGATGCAGGTGCGTCCCGGCATCCACCGCATCCAGGCCCCGCTCGGCGAGCGCTTCATCGCGATGTACCTGCTCACCGGTCCCGAAGGCGCGCTGCTCTTCGACACCGGCGTCGCCGATTCCGTGCCTGGCACGCTGCTGCCGGCCCTCGACCGGATGGGCTTCGACCTCGCCGACCTGCGGTGGGCGATCAGCTCGCACTGCGACTTCGATCACACCGGCGGCAATGCGGCGCTCGCCGCCGTCGCCCCGCACGTGGAGTTCCTCGCCGGCCGCGCCGATGTCGCCATGACCGAAGACGTCGAGGCGCTCATCGCGGGGCGCTACGGCGAGTTCGCCGCGCGCGACGGCTTCGACGATCCGCCCGAGACGACCGCCGAGGTGCGGCGCTCGACCGGTCTCGTTCCGGTGACGCGGGCGCTCGACGGCGGCGAGACGTTCGACCTCGGCGACCGCACGATCGAGGTGCTCGCGGTGCCGGGGCACTCCCCTGGCCACCTCGCACTCCACGACTCCGCGAACGACACCCTCCTCATCTCCGATGCCGTGCTGGGCGAGACGGTGCCGACGGCCGACGGGCGCGCCGCCTTCCCACCCACCTATCGAGACACGGTCGCGTACGTCGACAGCATCCGTCGTCTGCGCACGCTCGACGCCGAATTGCTGCTCACCGCGCACTATCCCGTGTACGAAGGCGCGGCGGTGGCCGGGTTCCTCGACGACTCGCTCGCGTACGTCGAGCGCGTCGACCGCGTCATCGAAGACGTGCTCGTCGGGGAGGGAGACCTCACCTCGCTCGAACTCATCCATCGCGCGGCATCCGATCTCGGGCCGTGGTCCGAGTCTGCGGCCGAGTACCTGATCTTCCCGATGACCGGCAACCTCGAGCGCCTCGTGCAGCAGGGGCGCGTCGTCGAGGGTGATCGCGGCGGCATCCGCACCTGGCGGTGGGCCGCGTGACCGCGAAAGTGCGCCTGGGCGCGATCGGCGCCGGCTGGTGGGCGACCAGCAACCACTTCCCGCTGTTCGCGGCGCGCGACGACGTCGAACTCGTGGGCGTCTGCGGCAGGGGCGACGGACTCGAGGGCGTGCGCGAGAAGTTCGGCTTCGGGTTCGCGACGGAAGACGCGACCGAACTGCTGGATGCCGACATCGACGCGGTCGTGATCTCCACCCCGCACGACCTGCACCACCCGCTCGCCGCCCAAGCACTCGATCGCGGACTGCACGTGCTCTGCGAGAAGCCGATGACCCTGCACGCCGACGAGGCGTGGGATCTCGCCGCCCGCGCCGAGCGCGCCGGCACCGTCTTCCTCGTGCCCTACGGCTGGAACTACAAGCCCTTCACGGTCTCCGCCAAGCGGATGCTCGACGCCGGGGCGATCGGCGAGATCCAGTACGCCCTGTGCCACATGGCCTCCCCGACGCGCGGACTGTTCGGCACCGACCCGACGCACATGCTCGAGCGCTGGAACTCCGACACCGCACCCGACCCGACCACGTGGTCGAGCCCCGAGCACGGCGGCGGTTATGCGCACGGGCAGATCACGCACTCCTCCGCGCTGCTGTTCTGGCTCACGGGGCTGCGCGCGGCATCCGTCGCCGGTCGCGCGATCACCGCGGGTGCGCCCGTCGACCTGTTCGACGCGGGGGTGATCCGTTTCGAGGGCGGGGCGCTCGGCTCGCTGTCCGGCGCGGCGACGCTCGCCGACGGCGACAAGTACCAGGTCGACATCCGCCTGTTCGGCACCGAGGGCGTGCTCATGATCGACGTCGAGCGCGAGCGGGTCACGCTCAGCCGCTACGACGGACGCCGCGAGGAGCTCGTGATCCCCGAGGGGGAGGGCGAGTACGAGTGCCTCGTGCCGCCCGCGCGCTTCATCGACCTCATCACCGGTGCGAGCACCGAGAACAACTCCGACGTCACCGTCGCCGCCCGCTCGGTGGAGCTGATCGACGCGCTGCTGCGCTCGTCGACCGCCGGCGGCGTCGACACCCCCGTCTGACCACCCCATGCAGAGGTAGATCATGTCCGACACCCCCGCCCGCGGCATCCTCGACGGATACCGCGTCATCGACTGCTCGATCGCGATGGCCGGCCCCTTCGCCGCGCAGCGCCTCGGCGATCTCGGCGCAGACGTCATCAAGGTCGAACCGACCGCGGGCGAGTGGCAGCGTTTCGCCTCGGCCGGCGGCGCGCAGGGCAACGAGATCAACGTCTCGTTCCTCTCGCTCAACCGCAACAAGCGTTCGCTCGCGGTGGATCTGAAATCGGATGCCGGGCGCGAGGTCGTGCGCGACCTGATCGCAGGCGCCGACGTGTTCCTGCAGAACTACCGGCCCGGCGTCGCGGCCCGCCTCGGCCTCGACTACGCGACGCTCTCGGCTCTCAATCCCTCTCTCGTCTACGTCTCGATGTCGGGATACGGCGAGGACGGCCCCTACAAGGACCGTCCGGGGCAGGACCTGCTGCTGCAGGCGATGAGCGGCGCGATGCTGTCGGCCGGGCGCGACGGTGAGCCGCCGACGCCGGCGGGCCAGTACCTGGCGGATGCCGTCACCGCGTCGACCGCGTTCGAGGGCGTGCTCGCGGCTCTCCTGCACCGGGAGCGCACCGGCGAGGGGCAGCTCGTCACGGTCAACATGCTCGACGCTCTCACCACACTGCAGATGCAGGAGCTGAGCGTCTACACCGTGGGCGGTGTGCCGCAGAAGCGGGGCAGCGAGCCGAACGCGCACGTCTACATCCGCGCCCCGTACGGGGTCTTCGCGACGAGCGACGGGTTCCTCGCGCTGGGCTTCGCCGACCTGGGCAAGCTCGGCGAGGTGCTGGGCGAGCCGTCGTTCGCGGGCCTCGACGCCGAGGTGCACGGGTGGACGCACCGCGATGAGCTCTATGCGACGGTCGCCCGACACCTGCGCGCGCAGCCTACGCAGCACTGGCTCGACACTCTGTTGCCCGCGGGCATGTGGGTCGGCCCGGTCTACGGCTACGAAGACCTCGTCGACGACCCGCAGATCATCCACAACGGCACCTTCGTCGAGTACGACCACCCCACCGAGGGGCGGGTCAAGACGCCCGGGTTCCCGTACAAATTCGCGAAGACGCCCGCCCGTATCGAGCGGGGCGCCCCGCTGACCGGAGAACACACGGCCGAGATCCTCGCCGAGCTCGGCATCTCGCCCGAGCGCACGCAGGAGCTGCTCGATGCCGGGGCGGTGGCGCAGACCGCGGTGCCGGTGGCGGTGGCGGTGCCGTCGTGACCGACTACGTCGGCCTGACCTGGGATCACCCGCGCGGCCGGAACGCCCTCGCGGCGGCCGCCGGCGACCTCGGCGACGGTGACACGCTGCGCTGGGAGGTGCAGTCGCTCGAGGGGTTCGAGTCCGCGCCGATCGACGAGCTCGCCCGTCGCTACGACCTGCTCGTGCTCGACCACCCGCATCTCGGCGACGCGCTCGCGACGGACAGCATCCGTCCGCTCGACGACCTCTTCGACGCCCGGCAGATCGACGAATGGGCGGATGCCGCGGTCGGGCCGAGCATCGCCTCGTACACGCTCGACGGCCGGCTGTGGGCGCTGCCGCTGGATGCCGCGACGCAGGTCTCGGTGCGGCGGCGCGAACTCGTCGCCGATGTGCCCGACACCTGGGACGACGCGCTCGAGCTCGCGGAGCGCGGTCTCGTCGCGACGAGCCTGGCCGGGCCCCACGCGTTCCTGTCGCTGTGCTCGATCGCGGTCTCGCTCGGTGACGACCCGGGTCGCGGCGCCGTCCTCTTCGACCGCGCCGTGGCGCTCCGTGCCCTCGATCTGCTCACGCGCTTCTCGACGAACGCGCCCGCGGGCACCGATTCGCTCAACCCGATCGGCCTGCTCGATCGGATGCGTGACCGCGGCGACATCGGGTACATCCCGCTCGTCTACGGGTACGTGAACTACGCCTCGCCGGTCGTCGTCTTCGACCGCGTTCCGGCGGCGAACGGTCGGATCGGGTCGACGATCGGCGGGACCGGCATCGCGGTCACCCGCCGCTCCGAGCCCTCGCCCGCCCTGCTCGCGCACCTGCGCCACCTGCTCGGCGACCAGGCGCAACGCGGCTTCATCCCCGCGCACGACGGCCAGCCCGGGCTGCGCACCGCGTGGACGGATGCCGCGGTCGACGCCGCCGCGCACGGCTTCTACTCGCGCACGCTGTCGACCATCGAGGCGTCGTGGGTGCGCCCGCGCCTGGCCGGGTACATCCCCTTCCAGTCCGCGGCATCCGCCCTCGTGCGCGACGCCGTCGCCGGGCGCCGGACCGCTGACGACGTGCTCGACGAGATCGGGGAGCGCTTCGCCGCGCTCACCGCCACCTGCCTGCAGGAGGAGAACGCATGACCGACCCGACCGCCGCCGAGGAGCCGCTGATCGTCGTCACGCGCGACGGGCACGTCGCGACCGTGCGGCTCAACCGCCCCGCGAAGCTCAACGCCGTCACCCAGGCGATGAGCGACGAGCTCGTGCGCATCGTGCGCGACCTCAACGACGACCCCGAGGTGCGGGCCGTCGTCTACACCGGCACCGGACGCGCGTTCAGCGCCGGCAGCGACATCTCGACCCTCGACCAGTACGAGACGCCGTGGGAGTTCCGCAACCGCCGTGACTACTGCGATGCGCTGCGCGAGCTGCGTAAGCCCGTGGTCGCCGCGATCAACGGGTACGCGTTCGGGGGAGGACTCGAGGCCTCGCTGACCTGCGACATCCGCATCGCGGCCGACACCGCGAGCTTTGCGGCCCCCGAGATCAAACTCGGCTGGATCGGCGGGGGAGGGATGTCGGTGCTGCTCGCCAACTCCATCGGCGCGAGCAACGCGGCCCTCATGCTGCTCAGCGGAGACGCGATCGACGCGCCACGCGCCCTCGCCTGGGGCCTCGTCAGCGAGGTCGTTCCCGCCGACGCTCTGCTCTCCCGGGCCCAGGAGCTCGCCGCGACCATCGCGTCGCGCCCGCCGATCGCGGCCGAGACCGCGAAAGCGAATCTGCGCGCCGCGTTCAACCTGCCGCAGGACCAGGCCATCGCCTACGAGCGCGAGATGCAGGGCATCACGTTCGCCACCGCGGATGCCGCCGAAGGGCGTGCAGCCTTCGCCGAGAAGCGACCCGGCGTCTTCCACCGCCGCTGACCGGCGCCGACACCGACCGACCTCCCGAGGAGAGACATGAGCGACACCTGGATCGGCGACGCCGCCGGCATCCTTCCCACCGATGCGAGCGGCGCCCTGCTCGTCGGGCGCGTGCAGACACCGGCGGGTCCGAGCGTGGTGGTGCTGCGCGACGGCATCCTGCACGACCTGTCGGCGACGTTCCCGACCATGACGGCGCTCACCGAGAGCGCCGACCCGGCATCCGCCGTGCGCGCCGCCGACGGGCCGTCGCTCGGCGCGTTCGCCGATGTCTGGGCGAACACCGCCCCCGACACCCGCGATGCCTTCTGCCCCTGGCTGCTCTCGCCGATCGACCTGCAGGTCGTCAAGGCCTCGGGCGTGACCTTCCCGGTGTCGATGCTCGAGCGCATCATCGAAGAGAAGGCGCGCGGCGAGGCCGAGTCGGCCGACGGCATCCGTGCCACGATCCTCGACGCGCTCGGCGGCGACGTGCGCGACCTCGTACCCGGGTCGCCCGAAGCCGCGCGCCTCAAGCAGGTGCTGATCGAAGCGGGGCTGTGGAGCCAGTACCTCGAGGTCGGTATCGGACCGGACGCCGAGATCTTCACCAAGGCCCCCGTGCTCGCCACGGTCGGTGGCGGGTCGGACGTCGGCGTGCTCGCCGAATCGCGCTGGAACAACCCCGAACCCGAGGTGGTGCTCGTCGTTTCCTCGGGCGGAGACATCGTCGGGGCGACGCTCGGCAACGACGTCAACCTGCGCGACATCGAGGGGCGCTCGGCCCTGCTGCTCGGCCGCGCGAAGGACAACAACGCGTCGGCATCCGTCGGGCCGTTCATCCGCCTCTTCGACGAGGGTTTCTCGCTCGACGACGTGCGCGCCGAATCGGTGACGCTCTCGGTCGAGGGCGACGACGGCTTCCGCATGGCGGCCGAATCGCACATGGCGCAGATCAGCCGCGACCCCGCCGACCTCGTGCGGCAGGCCTCGGGCGACCACCACGCCTACCCCGACGGCTTCGTGCTCTACTTGGGAACGATGTTCGCCCCCACCGACGACCGCGACGAACCTGGACACGGCTTCACCCACCACCTCGGCGACGTCGTGCGCATCTCGTCGCCGCGTCTGGGCGCGCTCGTGAACCGCGTGCAGCACAGCGAAGACCTCGCGCCCTGGAGCGTCGGCATCGGCGCTCTGATCACCACCCTCGCCCAGCGGGGACTCCTCGGAAAGGCCGGCGCATGACCACTCTGACCACCACCGACCCCCGCAACGGCGCACAGGCCGACACGGGAATCGAGGCCACGGATGCCGCTGGCGTCGCCGCGGTGACCGCGGCCGCGGCATCCGCCTTCACCGACCTGCGCTCGCGCCCGCGGGCCTGGCGGGCAGGGCTGCTGCGCGCGCTCGCCGACGGGCTCGAGGACGACCGCGAGACGCTCGTCGGCGCCGCGCTCGCCGAAACCGGGCTGTCCGAGGCGCGCCTGAACGGCGAGCTCTCGCGCAGCGCCTTCCAGTTCCGCCTCTTCGCCGACGCCGTCGACGAGGGCGGCTACCTCGAGGCGATCATCGACCGCGCGGGCACCACCCCGCTCGGCCCGGGGCCGGACGTGCGGCGGATGCTCGTGCCGATCGGCCCCGTCGCCGTCTTCGGCGCCAGCAACTTCCCGTTCGCGTTCTCGGTCGTGGGCGGCGACACCGCCTCGGCGCTCGCCGCGGGCAACCCCGTCGTCGTCAAGGCCCACAGTTCGCACCCCGTCACCTCGCAGCGCTCGTTCGAGTCGCTCGCACGGGCGGCGGCGGCGTACGGTGCGCCCGAGGGCACTTTCGGGATCGTCTACGGCCAGCACGCGGGGGCGGTACTCGTCGCCGACCCCGTCATCACGGCGGTCGGGTTCACGGGGTCGCTCTCAGCCGGCAAGATCCTGCAGTCGATCATCGACGACCGTGAGACGCCCATCCCGTTCTACGGCGAGCTGTCGAGCCTCAACCCGCTCGTCATCACGCCGGGTGCCGCCGCGGCGCGCACCGCCGCGCTCGGCGAGGGGCTGTTCGGCTCGGTGACCGGGTCGGCCGGGCAACTCTGCACCAAGCCCGGCATCGCCTTCGTGCCTGTGGGCGTCGAGGGCGATGCGCTCGTCGCCGACGTCGTGGCGCGGGCGCAGGATGCCGCGGCGCAGACTCTCTTGAACTCCCGCATCCACGGCGCGTTCGACGAGATCCGCGAACGGCTGATCGCCGAGGGCGGGGCGCGCAGTCTCGTCGCCCCGCACGCCGGGGAGGACGGGTTCTCGCTCACGCCCGCGGTGCTCGAGATCGCGGCATCCGATGTGACACCGGCGGTGGCGGAAGAAGCCTTCGGGCCGCTCGTCGTGCTCGTGCGGTACTCGGCCACGGTCGAGGTCGCGGCGGCGCTCGGCTCGGTGCCCCACTCGCTGACGGCGACGATTCACTCGCAGCCCGACGAGGCGGAGGTGCGCGGTGAGCTCACCGACGCCGCGCGCGACCTCGTCGGTCGCATCGTGTACGACGGGTACCCGACGGGAGTGCGGGTGTCGTGGGCGATGAACCACGGCGGACCGTGGCCCGCGACCAACACCCAGCACACGTCGGTGGGCGTGACGGCGCTCCGCCGATTCCTGCGCCCGCTCGCCTGGCAGGATGCCCCGGCCGACGTGCTCCCCACCGAGCTGCGTGACGGCCCGGTCGATCTGCCCCGCCGCGTCGACGGCGTGCTGGAGCTGGCCGGCGCCTGAGCCACTGAGGTGCTGGGTCCCTGAGCGTGTCGAAGGGCCCCGCCCCGCGGAACGGTTTCTTGTGGGGGACGCTTCGACAGGCTCAGCGACCCACTGAGGTACTGGGTCCCTGAGCTTGTCGAAGGGGCCCGCCACGCGGCATCCGTTGGGGAGGATTTCTCTTGTTGGGGAGGATCGAAAGGGCGGATGCTTCCTGCAGAGGGTGAGTTCTCCTCCGTTGTTGCGCGTGGGGCGCTTCGACGGGCTCAGCGACCCAGTGGCCGTGGCCGTCAGCCGAAGACGCCCTCGGGCAGCAGGCCGCGCGAGATCAGGGCGTCCCACAGCCCGTCGTCGACGACGGCATCCATTCGCTCCACCCCTTCGGCGACCTGTCGCGCGTCGCGGCATCCGAGAACGACCGAGGTGACCGCCGGATGCCGCAGGCTGAACTGCATCGCAGCGGTCGGCAGGTCGGTGTCGAACTCCTCACAGACCTCAGCGATCGCGTTCGCCCGGGCGATGAGCGAGGCGGGCGCCGGCACGTAGTCGTAGGTCGCATCCGCGGCGACCCGCGGTCGCGCGAGCAGCCCGGAGTTGTACACGCCGACGTTCACGATCCCGACCCCGGCCTCGAGCGCCGCGGGCAGCAGATCGACCAGCGGTCCCTGCTCCAACAGCGTGAATCGGCCCGCCAGCATGACGACGTCGATGTCGGTCTCGCGCACGAATCGCGCCGGCATCGCCGACTGGTTCATGCCCACGCCGATCGACGACACCACGCCTTGCTCGCGCAGTTCGATCAGCGCGCCGATGCCCTCGGTCGAGGCCTGCTCCCAGTGGTGGTCGGGGTCGTGCAGGTAGACGATGTC
The DNA here is from genome assembly GCF_042957055.1 of Microbacterium sp. NPDC008134. Classification (NCBI taxonomy): domain Bacteria; kingdom Bacillati; phylum Actinomycetota; class Actinomycetes; order Micrococcales; family Microbacteriaceae; genus Microbacterium; species Microbacterium sp. NPDC008134. The sequence goes on from NZ_JBIBHO010000001.1 coordinate 439,693, forward strand.
GAGCCGGTGGACGCCGAGGCGATCGAGGCTCTCCTCGACCCCGCGTAGGATCGCCCCGCGCGAGAAGTCGAACTCGCGGCGATACGCGGCGGGCACTGCGAAGCCCCCGTCGTCGAGCTGTCCCGCCGCGTAGACCTGGGGCACGAGCGTGCGCCCGGCCTTCGTCGAAAGCACGTATTCGTCGCGCGGATGCTCGGCGAGCAATTCGTCCAGACGGCGCTCGGAGGCGCCGAGCCCGTAGTGCGGCGCCGTATCGAACAGGCGCGATCCGCGCGCCCACGCCTCCTCGACCGCACCGCGAGCCTGCTCGTCGGTGGTCACGCGACCGAGGTTGCCGAGCTGCGCTCCGCCCAGCCCGAACCGGGTGAGCGGAGTGCCGGTGCACAGCCGCACACTCGGCATCACAGCCTCGGTGCTCACCGTCCGAGCCATCCGCCGTCGACCGGCAGCACGATGCCGTCGACGTAGTCGGATGCCGCTGACGACAGGAACACGGCGGCTCCGCCGAGATCGGATGCCGCGCCCCACCGCCCCGCCGGGATGCGGGCGAGGATCGACTCCGACCGCTCGGGGTCGTCGCGCAGGGCCTGGGTGTTGTCGGTGGCGATGTAGCCGGGGGCGATCGCGTTGACGTTGACGCCGCGCCCCGCCCACTCGTTCGCCAAAGCCTTCACGACTCCGGTGAGCCCTGACTTCGCCGCCGCGTACCCGGGCACGTTGATGCCGCCCTGGAAACTCAGCAGCGAGGCGGTGAAGACGATCTTGCCCCGCCCGCGTTCGAGCATCGATCCACCGACGGCCTGTGCGAGAGCGAACTGGCTGGTGAGGTTGATGCGCAGCACGCGCTCGAACCAGTCCATCGGATGCTCCGCCGCCGGGGCCCGCAGGATGGTGCCGGCGTTGTTCACGAGGATGTCGACCTCGGCCGCGCGCAGCTCGGCGCCGAGATCGGCGACGGCGTCGGCATCCGACAGGTCGCAGCGGATCGCGCGGAACCCGCGCCCGCGCCCGGTGACCGCCTGCTCGATCTCGCTGCCGGACGGCTCGATGTTCGCGCTGACCGCGATGATGTCGGCGCCCGCATCGGCGAGCGCCGTGGCGATCCCGAAGCCGATGCCGCGATTGGCGCCCGTGACCACGGCGCGCTGCCCGGTGAGGTCGAAGAGGCCGCTCATGCGCCGGCCTGCACGTCGACGAGTATCTTCATCGCGCGCCCCGCCTCGAGCTCGGCGAAGGCATCCGCGGTCTCGGCCAGCGGCACGATGCGGGTGATGACCCGGTCGGTGGGGATCACGCCGTCGGCGAGCAGCTCGATCGCGGTCTCGAAGTCGGACCGCTGGTAGACGCGCGCGCCGAGCAGGCGCAGTTCGCGCCAGAAAACGCGCTGCAGGTCGACCTCGCGAGGGGTGGGATGGATCGCGACCACGACGATCGTGCCGCGCACCTTCGCGAGCGCGGTCATGCCGCGCACCGCGGCGGCGGCTCCCGACACCTCGAACACGACGTCGGCGCCGACCCCGTCGGTCCAGTCCTCGACCCAGGCGGTCTGGTCGGACGCCGAGGGGTCGAGTGTCGTGAACCCGAGCTCTTCTGCCTGGGCGCGGCGCTGGGCGTCGATCTCGATCACGACGACCTCGGCGCCGGTGTGGCGGGCGACCGTGGCGATGAGCGTGCCGATCGGGCCGCCCCCGATCACGACGGCCTTCTGGCCCGCGGTGAGGTCGGAGCGGCGCACGTCGTGCACGGCGACGGCGACGGGCTCGACGAGCGCGGCATGGTCGAGGGGGATGTCGGCGGGGAGCGCGAGGAGCGTCTCGGCGGGCACGTTCCACAGGCCCTGCAGCGAGCCGGGGGAGTCGATGCCGATGAAGTTCAGGTTCTGGCAGATGTGCTCGTTACCGGCGAGGCAGGCGGGGCAGGTACCGTCCCAGTCGAGGGGCATGACGGTGACCTTGTCACCGACGCTCCATCGGGTGACTCCGGTGCCGAGGGCTTCGATCGTGCCGCTCATCTCGTGCCCGAAGACGAGCGGTCGCTCGACGCGGGAGTCCATGTTGCCGTGCAGGATGTGCAGGTCGGTGCCGCAGAGCCCGGTGTAGGCGACGCGGATCTGTACCTCTCCCGGTGCGGGGGCGGTCGGTTCGGCCGTGCGCACGTCCAATGTGCGATCGCCCACGTAGTTCACAGTCAGCACTGATTGCTCCTTTGCTCGCAGACCTCCAGATTACTCATACGTATGATGAATTTCTACCTGCCTGTGAATGCATATCGGTGACCGCGCGGCGATCGGGGCAGAATGGAGATCATGCCCGAATCGCCGCACGCTCAGCATGCGGCTCCGCGCTCCCCGATCCACGGTCCCGCTCTGCCGATCGGCATCGCGGTGACGGCGATCGGCATCCTCTTCTCGATCGCCTCCGCCCCGGTGGCGGCCACGCCCGACGCCTCGCGCATGCCCGAGCCGGTCGCGGTCGTGCAGGTGCCGTCGGTCGATGTCTCTTCGACCCCGGCCGCCGACCCGTGCGCCGAAGCATCCGTGCAGGAGGCGCTCGCCGCAGGTGACGATGCCGCCGCCATCGCCGGGTTCGGCGGAGGCGAGGCGTTCCGGGCTGCCGTCGTGGCGGGCAACGCCCCGTGCATCTCGCTCTCCGACCCCGCACGGGTGTGGGTGGTCGTCAACAAGACCCGGCCGCTCGACCCCGCCGACTATGCACCGGGCAACCTCGCCGACGTGCCGCTGCAGATGACGACGGCATCCGGACAGGTGCGGGCCGACGTCGCCGCCGCGGTCGGTGAGATGGCCGACGCGGCGATCGCGGCCGGGGTCGGCCGGCTCGGCGCGAACAACGGCTACCGCTCCTACGGACTGCAGGTGACGACCTACGAGTCGCACGTGCGCGACCAGGGCCAGGTCGGAGCGGATGCCGGCTCGGCGCGCCCCGGTCACTCCGAGCACCAGACCGGCCTCGCGGTCGACGTCGTCGCATGCGGGCTGGGCTGCGGCGGCCTCGACGGGTTCGGCGGCACGACGCAGAGCGACTGGGTCGCCGCCCACGCCTGGGAGTACGGGTTCATCGTGCGCTACGAAGAGGGCGGCTCCGGCGTCACCGGGTATGCACCCGAGCCGTGGCACCTCCGCTACGTCGGCCGCGATATCGCCGCGGCGTATCAGGCGGGCGGGTTCCACACGCTCGAGGAGTTCTTCGGCCTCCCCGCCGCTCCCGACTACGTTCCCTGAGCGCGCTCCTGAACGCCCTCCTGAGGCATCCCACAATCGCGGTACCCAGTGCCACGGAGTGTGGGATGCATTCCCACAACGTCCTGTTGCGGCATCCGTCGTCGCCCTAGAATCGCGGGAGCAACGACGCCGATACGTTCAGGAGGACGCGCAATGGAACGCGACATCTATGAAGAGGATCACGAGGCCTTCCGCGACCTCGTCAAGGACTTCGTCAAGCGCCACGTGACAGGTGCAGACATCGAGCGGTGGGATGCCGCGGGCGAGGTCGACCGCGACACCATGCGCGCCGCCGGCGAGGCCGGGATCATCGGTCTGTCGGTCCCCGAGGAGTTCGGCGGGGCCGGGATGCTGCAGGACTACCGCTTCCGCGCGATCGTGAACGAAGAGGTCATCGCGGCGGGTGCCGGTTCGCTCGCGGGGGCCTTCGGCATCCAGGACGACCTGGCCGTGCCGTACCTCGTGCACATGGGCACGCCGGAGCAGAAGGAGAAATGGCTGCCGCGCATGGCGACCGGCGAGGTCGTCGGCGCGCTCGCGATGACCGAGCCCGGCGCGGGCAGCGACCTGCGCGGCATCAAGACCACCGCCAAGAAGGTCGACGGCGGATACACCGTCAACGGCGCGAAGACGTTCATCTCGTCGGGTGCGACCGCCGACCTGGTCGTCACGTTCGTGAAGACCGGCGAGGGCAACCGGCCGGATGCCTTCAGCCTCGTGCTCATCGAGAACGGCATGGAGGGTTTCGACCACGGCAAGAAGCTGCACAAGATGGGCTTCCAGGGCCACGACACCGCCGAGCTGTCGTTCAGCGACGTGTTCGTGCCCGACGAGAACCTCATCGGCGGCGTCGAGGGCAAGGGCTTCGTGCAGCTCATGATGAACCTGCCGCTCGAGCGTCTCTCGATCGGTGTGGCGGGTGCCGCTGCGGCGCAGGCCGCCCTCGACTGGACCGTCGCCTACACGAAGGACCGCGAGGCCTTCGGCGAGCGGATCATCGACTTTCAGAACAGCCGCTTCGCGATCGCCGACATGGCGACGACGGTCGACGCGCTGTGGGCGTACATCGACCGGGCGCTGCTCGCGTACTCGCAGGGCAAGCTGTCGGCCGAGGAAGCCGCGAAGGTGAAGTTCTGGGCGACCGAGCGCGAGTGGGAAGTGCTCGACGCGGGAGTGCAGCTGCACGGCGGGTACGGGTACATCACCGAGTATCCGATCGCCCGCGCCTTCCTCGACGCCCGCGTGCACCGCATCTACGGAGGAACGAACGAGATCATGCGCGAGATCGTCGGTCGCCAGATCGCCGGCAAGCGCTGACGAGGTCCTCGTGGTGGGCGCTTCGACAGGCTCAGCGACCCAGTGGGTGTGGGTCCCTGAGCCTGTCGAAGGGGCCCTCCCCGCACAGCTTCCGAGTTTCCGCGCGACACCCCGCCACGGCATCCGCTCGCCCGGCGCGTCGGCCCAGAACTCCGAAGTTGTGCTGGGGAGGCGATTGGATAAGCGTAACCCCGGTGGCAATTATCTTCCTACCGAAGTAGCATCCTTGGTATGACGCATAGCAAGGTGAGTCTCAGCCTGAGCGCGACCGATATTGCGTTCCTCGATACGGAGGTTCTTGTGGGTCGGTACGCATCGCGGTCGGCCGCGGTTCAAGACGCGGTTTCGCTCCTGCGGGAGAGCCGATTGGCGGATGCTTATGCCGAGGCGTTCGCCGAGGGGTACGACGGTGAGTGGGACACGGTCGACAACGATGGGCTCGCGACGGCATGAGCGACGCGTCGATCCCGCTTCTCCGACGCGGTCAGTTACTTCTGGTCTCCCTCGACCCTGCTGTGGGTTCAGAAGTCGCGAAGACTCGTCCGGCTGTAGTCGTGAGCAACAACACCGCGAACGGCGCAGCAGTGCGTCGTTCTCGCGCGACGGTGACCGTGGTTCCCGTCACGTCGAACACCACGAAGGTTCTTCCGTTCCAGACCCTGTTGCCGGCCTCGGTGACCGGGCTGGACGTCGATTCGAAAGCTCAGGCCGAGCAGGTTCGCACGATCGCCACCTCGCGGGTCGTGCGTCCACTGGGGTGGGTGCCCGCCGAACTCATGGGCGCGATCGACGAAGCGCTGCGACTGCACCTCGCGCTCTGACGACGGAGTCCGCGCCTCAGCGCCGCCCGCCGACGCCGGCTCGGCGCAGACGATCGGCGATCAGGACGCCGAGGGCCGTCGCGGCGACGCAGCTGGCGAGTGTGAGGGCGAAGAAGCCGATCTGCACCCAGAGCACCTGCGATCCGAGCTGGAAGAAGTCCCACGCGACGATCGGATACACCAGCCCGAGCACGATCGCGCCGGCGTAGTGCTGCCAGGTGTGCCAGTACCGCCACAGCACGATCAGGAACGGGATCTCGGCGAACGCCGCCCACGACACGTTCGAGACGACGCTCATGTAGCCGTATCCCGAGAACGGCATGATCACGAGCCCCGAGATCACCCCGACGAGGATGCCGACCATCGGCTTCTTCAGCAGGCGCAGCGCGATGACCGACGGCAGCAGCCAGAGCCCCGCGATCGCGACCGAGAAGAGGGGAGCGGTCGCCAGGATGCCGGTCGACAGCCAGTTCGCGGGCGCGAGCAGCACGGCCCCGGCGACGCCGAGCGCCGCGCAGGTCAGCAGCAGCGCGGTCGGGAACCGGAAACGCCTCGGCGAGGCATCCGTCCCGCTCATCGCAGGGGCTCCGCGGCAGCCTCGCGCGCGGCCTTCGACGTGGGCGAGGCGGCGCCGATCTTCCAGTAGCCGCAGAAGCTGACGGTGTTCTTGTCGACGCCGCGCTCGCCGACGAGCAGCTTGCGCACCCCCGAGGCGAGCGACTGCTCACCGGCCGCGTAGGTGTGGAACGTCTCGGTCGGCAGATCCAGCTCGGCGACCCGCTGCAGCGCGAGAGCGCCGGGCTGCTCGTCGTGCGGGCGCAGTACCCACTCCACCGACAGTCCCTCGGGGTGCGAGAAGTCGAGCGCATCGTCGAGTGACGGCACCTCGATGATCGCGGTGCCGGTGGCCGAGGCGGGAACGGATGCCGCGATCGACGCGATCGCCGGCAACGCCGTCTCATCGCCCACGAGCAGCACCCGGTCGACACCGCGCTCGGGGTTGAAGGTGAGGCCCTCATCGATGATGAGCACGTGCTCGCCCGGGGTGCAGGTCTCGGCCCAGCGCGAGGCGGGTCCGGCGGTGCCCTCGGCGGCCGAGCCGTGCAACACGAAGTCGACGTCGATCTCGGCGCCGCGATCGCCCTCGGCCGGCCGGTATGCGCGCACGCTGTAGTTGCGCATCACGGGCCGCTCGCCGTCGGGGATGCGCAGGAACTTCAGGTATCCGAACATCTTGTTGGCCTTGGCGGGCACGCGATCGAGCCCCGCGTCGCCTCCGATCGGGAGGAACAGCCGGAACCACTGGTCAAAGCCCATCGGGTGGAACTTCTCGATCTCCCCACCGCCGAGGGTGACCCGGATCCAGTGCGGGGCGAGCCGTTCGGAGCGCTGCACGGTGAGGTGGATGAGCTCTTGCGTCTCGGGCTTGACGAGCTTGCTGAATGCCATGGGGTGCCTTTCAGAGGGGCGACGGCTGCCAGGGGAAGAACACGACGAGGATCACGGCGGATGCCGCAAGGCTCAGCGCGACGAAGATCGCGTCGCGCGCGCGGAACGGCACCAGGTGCCGTTCGGTGCGGGTGGGGTGGGCGCCGAAGGCTCGGGAGTCCATCGCGAGGGCGACGCGCTCGGCGTGCCGGATGGCCCCGGCGAGCAGCGGCACGATGTATCCCCAGCCGCGCGCGATGCGCGAGAAGAGGCCGTTGCCGCCGTGGTGCCCGCGCACGCGATGGGCGGCGCGGATGACCGAGAGCTCGTACCCGAAGCGCGGCACGAAGCGGAAGGCGGCCAGCGCCGTGTAGCCGATCCGGTAGGGAACCCGCAGCTGCTGCACGCTCGCCCGCACGAGGTCGGGTCCGCTGGTGGTGAGGCCACCCACCAGCGCGAGCGAGATGATCGCGCCGAGCCGCAGCGCCGTGGCGAACCCGAGCAGCAGGGCTCCGCTGTAGAGCGTCCAGTCGCCGATCCGCACGACAGGGGTCGTGTCGCCGACGAGCGCGACGTCGACCCAGAGCGAGAAGCTCACGCCGATCACGGTCATGCCGACGGGCAGCACCGCGAGCAGGAGGAGCAGGCGCCACGTGACGCGGGCCCCGACGAGCAGCAGCACGTACGAGAGCAGCAGGAAGGCAGCGGGGGTGGCGAGATCGCGCACGAAGACCAGGAAGATCATCGCGGGTGCGAACCCCGCGACCTTCGCCAGCGGGTTGAGGGCGTAGAGGAACTGATGCCGTGAGGTCACGGTCATCCGTGCGTAGGGGTCGATGACGGTCGAGGTCATGCGTCCGCCCCCTTCGCGTGCGCCGCGAGCACCCGCTGCAGGGCGGGCAGGCGGAGTCCGGCCGAGGTGAAGGTCTGCTCGTCGCGGAACAGGTCGGCCGTACGGCCGCTCGCGTGCACACGCCCGTCGGCGAGGATCACAGTGTGCGTCGTGTGGTCGGCGACGAGCTGCAGGTCGTGGGTGACGATCACGATCGTGGTGCCCTCGGCGCGCAGGCTCTGCAGCAGCGCGAGCAGTTCGGTGGCCCGCGCGCGGTCCTGCCCGAAGGTCGGCTCGTCGAGCGCGAGAACCCGAGGGCGGGTGATCAGCGCGGTGCCCACCGACAGGCGGCGCTTCTCGCCTCCCGACAGCAGGAACGGATGCACGTCGGCCTTGTGCGCGAGCCCGAACCGCTCGAGCATCTCGGTCACGCGCTCGGTGATCTCGGCATCCGCCATTTCACCCTTGGGTCCCTGAGCCTGTCGAAGGGTCAGCCCGTGCGCGAGCTCGTCGAACACGGTGTGCGCGATGAACTGGTGCTCGGGGTTCTGGAAGACGAAGCCGATGCGCGCCGCGAGGTCTCGCGGCGCGGCGGTTCCGGGGTCGATCCCGTCGACCTCGACCTGTCGCTTCGGCGGCGGCACGACGCCGGCGAGCGCCTGGATGAGAGTGGTCTTGCCAGCGCCGTTCGCGCCGACGATGGCCGTGAGGCTGCCCGGTTCGAGGTCGAGATCGATCCCGTGCAGGATCTCGGTGCGGCCGCGGCGCACGGTCAGCCCACGTGCCCGGATAATCGCCTCGCCGGCGGGTGCGGCATCCGTCGTCGGGGCGGTCGGAAGGGCGGGTGCCGGGGGCAGCTGCGCCGCCAACTCCTCCGGTGTCAGCGGCAGGGGCTCGAGACGGATGCCGTCGTCGCGCAGTCGCAAGGCCGCCAGCGTCGCCGCGGGCAACCACACCCCCATCGCGACGAGTTCGTCGGTGTGCGCGCGGATGATCTCGGCGACCGGACCGTCGTAGGCGACGCGTCCCTCGCGGTCGAGCACGATGGTGCGGGTGACGAAGCCCATCGCCGCGTCGAGGTTGTGCTCGACGAGCAGGATCGCCCGATCGCCCGCCGCGATCACATCGGCGAGGGCCGCGTAGACGTCGTCGATGCCCTGCGGGTCGAGGTTGGCGGTCGGTTCGTCGAGCACGATCAGCGGCGACCCCATCGCGAGGGCGCAGGCGATCGCGAGGCGCTGGCGTCCGCCACCGGAGAGCCGGTCGGGGTTCTCGTCGCGGCGCTCCCACAGCCCGACGCGGCGCAGAGCGTCTTCGGTGCGGGCCGTGACCTCCTCGACGGGCAGGCGCAGGTTCTCGGGGCCGAAGGCGACCTCGTCGTAGAGGGTGCCGGTGACGATCTGGGCATCCGGGTCCTGGAACACCATCGCGACCCGCGTGCTCAGTTCGGAGGTCTGCGCATCGGCGGTGTCGACGCCGCCCGCCTCGACCGTGCCGGTCATGGTGGCGGGGAGCGCGTGCGGGATGAGGCCGTTCAGCGCGAGGGAGAGCGTGGACTTACCCGATCCCGACGGCCCGAGCAGCAGCACGACCTCGCCGGGGTGGATGTCGAACGACACGTCGCGGGGCGAGGGGTGCGCGGCATCCGCGTGGGTGAGCGAGACATCACGCACGCGGAGGAGAGGCGCGGATGGGCGCACGGCGAGACCCCGGGTCGGTGGAACGTACGTCGTCGAAACGTACGCCTCTAACTTAGCCGAGCCTTACCTGGCCCCGCGACGGGCCGTCCACAGGTCCGTCAGCGGCGGGCGACGCCGGCGCGGCTGAGCGCCGTGCCGACCGCGAGACCGATCGCGGTCCAGGCGATGGGGCCGAGCACCGAGATCGCGAGGTACGTGATCTGCGCCCACAGCGGCATCGTGCCCAGGTGCGCGGCGAAGAACACGGCGACCGCCACGACGACGCCGATCAGGGCTGCCGAGATGAAGAAGCGCCAGGCGCCCCAGGCGCGGTAGCGGGTGAGGGCCGCGACGCCCTCCTGGATCGCGCCGAAGAGCAGCGCGGTGCCGATGAAGCGCAGGGCCCAGGCCGGGTTGAAGGCGCTCGAGACGAGGGCGGCGATCAGGTGCGTGATGAGGGCGACGAACGGGCGCCGCAGCACCTCCTGCGCGATGATGCCCGGCAGCACGTGCGAGCCGAGCACGAGGCCGTAGAGGAAGAGGAGGGGGCTCGCCAGCAGGATCGGCGTGACCCACCCGGCGATGCCGCCGATCAGACCGGTCGCGACGCCGATCGCGGCGCAGATGAGCAGCACGCGGGTCGGCAGGACAGGGTTTCGGGCCACGGTGCCAGCCTACTTGCGCCGGAGGGGCGGATGCCCCGCCCGCCAGCCGTGGATAACCCCCGCTGCTCCGGCATCCGTTCGTCGCATCGTCGATGCCGTTCGTCGCACCGACCCGCTCCGGCCCGCTGGCGACGGCGCCCGTTTCCTAGCGTGGGAAGACGCAATGACGCGCACCCCGAGGAGAACCCCATGACCGCACCTTCGTCGCGCCGCAGCGGCGCCGGAACCGTCGACGACGACCCCGTCATCGTCACCGACCCGAAACTCCCACCCGTCGCCCTCTCTGCCGAGCACGAGGAGAAGGCACGCCGCTGGACGCTCCCCAAGATCCTGATCTGGACGGCGATCGCGCTGCTCGGCGGCGTCGCCTGGGTGATGCTCGCCATCGTGCGCGGCGAGACCGTGAACGCGATCTGGTTCGTGTTCGCCGCGGTCTGCACGTACCTGATCGGCTACCGCTTCTACTCGAAGGTGATCGAGAAGTACATCACCCGCCCCGACGACCGTCGGGCCACCCCCGCCGAGGTCAAGCAGGACGGCAAGGACTACGTCCCCACCGACCGCCGCGTGCTCTACGGCCACCACTTCGCCGCCATCGCCGGTGCCGGCCCGCTCGTCGGACCGGTGCTCGCCGCGCAGATGGGCTACCTTCCCGGCACGATCTGGATCATCGTGGGCGTCGTGCTCGCGGGCGCCGTGCAGGACTACACGGTGCTCTTCTTCTCGATGCGCCGCGGCGGCCGCACGATCGGCCAGATGGCCCGCCAGGAGCTCGGCAAGATCGGTGGCACGGCGGCGATCATCGCCTCGCTGCTGATCATGCTGATCATCGTCGCGATCCTCGCGCTCGTCGTGGTCAACGCTCTCGGCGAGAGCCCCTGGGGTGTCTTCTCGGTGGCGATGACCATCCCGATCGCCATCTTCATGGGCATCTACCTGCGCTTCCTGCGACCGGGCAAGGTCACCGAGGTCTCGATCATCGGGTTCGTGCTGCTGATGGCCGCGATCATCGGCGGCGGCTGGGTCGCCGGCACCGACTGGGGGCAGGCGATCTTCCACCTCGACCGCACGACCATCGCGTGGGGCATCATCATCTACGGCTTCATCGCCGCCGTACTGCCGGTGTGGCTGCTGCTCGCGCCGCGCGACTACCTGTCGACGTTCATGAAGATCGGCGTCATCGTGATGCTCGCCGGCGCCATCATTCTCGTGCGCCCCGAGATCACCGTCCCCGCGATCAGCATCTTCGGTGAGAACGGCATGGGGCCGGTGTTCGCCGGTCCCCTCTTCCCGTTCCTGTTCGTGACGATCGCCTGCGGTGCCTTGTCGGGCTTCCACGCCCTGATCGCCTCCGGTACGACGCCCAAGCTCGTCGAGAAGGAGCGCCAGACGCGCTTCATCGGTTACGGCGGGATGCTCATGGAGTCGTTCGTCGCGATCATGGCGCTCGTCGCCGCGATCTCGATCGACCAGGGCATCTACTTCGCGATGAACGCACCATCGGCGGTGACGGGCGGCACGGTCGAGGGCGCGGTCGCCTTCGTGAACTCGCTGGGCCTGACGGGGGTGAACCTCACGCCCGAGATGCTCACCGGCACGGCCCAGGCGGTTGGCGAGGAATCGATCGTCTCGCGCACCGGTGGCGCCCCGACCCTCGCTCTCGGCCTCGCGCACATCATGCAGCAGGCTCTCGGCGGACAAGCGCTCATGGCGTTCTGGTACCACTTCGCGATCATGTTCGAGGCGCTGTTCATCCTCACGGCGGTGGATGCCGGCACCCGCGTCGCCCGCTTCATGCTGCAGGACTCGATCGGCGCGTGGTTCCCGAAGTTCCGCGATGTGTCGTGGCGGCCGGGCGTGTGGATCTGCACGGCGATCATGGTCGCCGGCTGGGGAGCGATCCTCATCCTCGGCGTCACCGACCCGCTCGGCGGCATCAACACGTTCTTCCCGCTGTTCGGCATCGCCAACCAGCTGCTCGCCGCGATCGCGCTCGCCGTGGTGATGGCGATCGTCGCGAAGCGCGGCCGCAGCTACGTCAAGTGGCTGTGGATCATCGGCCTGCCGCTCGCGTTCACCGCGGTCGTCACGGTCACCGCGTCGCTCTACAAGATCTTCTCGCCGGTGCCGGCGATCGGATACTGGGCGAACCACTTCCGCTACCTCGAGGCGCTGCACACGGGCGACACCTCGCTCGGTGAGCGCGAGGTGCTCGAGGCGGTCATCCGCAACACGGCGGTGCAGGGCACGCTCTCGATCATCTTCGTGACGCTCGCGCTGATCGTCATGATCGCCGCGGTCGTCGTCACCATCAAGGCGATCCGCAACGGCGGCGGAGAGAACACCGAAGACGCGCCGGTCGCCTCGCGACGGTTCGCTCCGGCGGGCTTCCTGCCCAACGCGGACGAGCGCCAGCTCGAGAAGCAGTGGGAGCCGATCCTGGCCGACGAGCGCAGGGGATCGAGCCACTGACATGGCGATCACACGGACGGATGCCGCGGCCTCGCCGCTGCGCACGGCGCTCGCCGCCGTCGCGCGGGTGGGCCGCGGCATCCGCTGGTACATGACGACGCTGATGGGCGACACGGCCTATGCGACCTACGTCGCCCATCACCGTCGCCATCATCCCGACGAGGAGCCGATGACCGAGCGCCGGTTCTGGCGCCAGCGGATGGACGACCAGGACCGCAACCCCGGCGCCCGCTGCTGCTGACCCTTGTGGGTTCGTCGAGACCCATCGTCCCCGTCGAAACCCACCGTCCCCGACGCTGGGGCTGATGGGTCTCGACGGGAGTGGTGGGTCTCGACGGTGCGTCACTGGATCGCTGAGCCGCCACTGGGTCGCTGAGCCGTCACTGGGTCGCTGAGCCGTCACTGGGTCGCTGAGCCTGTCGAAGCGTCCCCCCACAAGACACCCTGCCTAGGCTGATCCCATGACCGACGTCGTTCTCGCTGCCGTGCTGGGCGTGCTCGGCGGCATCGCCCTGACGGTGCTGCTGCTGCTCGCGCGGCGCCTCGCGCGCGGGGCGACCGATCTCGGCAGCGAGGGTGAGCAGGCGGCGCTCCGGGCGCTGCATCACGCCAGCCTCGCGGCGCCGCACCTGCGGGCCGGACTCTCCGCTCCCGAGGTCGTGAAGGCCGCGCGGCAGCTGCGCGTGCTGCTCGGCAGTGCCGCGGTCGCGATCGTCGCCGCCGACGACACCATCTCGTTCGACGGTGCCACCGAGGGGCTGGAGGCCGCGGCCCTGCGGATCGCGAGCCGGGTGCGCGAATCGGGCCGCCGGCAGGTCTTCCCTTCGCCGTCCGCCGACGACCATCTCGAGGGCGTCGGCGCGCCGATCACCGTTGACGGGCGGGTGATCGGCGTCGTCGTCGCGTTCGCCGCCCCGGTGCGCGCGGCGCTCGTTCGCGCCGCCGAAGAGGTCGCCGACTGGTGCGCGGCGCAGGTCGAGCTGGGCGGACTCGACGCCTCGCGCACCCAGCTCGCCGAGGCCGAGCTGCGCTCGCTCCGGGCGCAGATCTCGCCGCACTTCATCTACAACGCCCTCACGGCGATCGCGTCGTTCATCACGACCGATCCCGCCCGCGCCCGCGATCTCGTGCTCGAGTTCGCCGACTTCACCCGCTACTCGTTCCGGCGACAGGGTGAGTTCACGACCGTGGCCGACGAGCTCGAGAGCATCCGTTCGTATCTCGAGCTGGAACGCGCGCGCTTCGGCGAGCGTCTGCGCGTGACGCTGCAGATCGCGCCCGAGACGCTCGCGACGGTGATCCCGTTCCTGTCGGTGCAGCCGCTGGTCGAGAACGCGGTGCGCCACGGGCTCGAGCCGGGAGCCGACGGCGGCGAGATCCGCATCGTGTCGCGCGACGAGGGCACGCATACCGAGATCACCGTCGAGGACGACGGCATCGGCATGGATCCGGATGCTCTGCGCTCGACCCTCACGGCGGCCGACGACGGCCTGCACGTGGGGCTGCGCAACGTCGATACTCGCCTGCGCCAGCTCTACGGGGCGGACGGAGGTCTGGTCGTCGAGACGAACACCGGCGCCGGTACCCTGGTGCGCATGCGAGTGCCCAAGTCGCAGCCGCTCAACGACCCCGATGGAGAGGCGCGGTCATGATCGACGTGCTCGTCGCCGATGACGAGAGACCGGCGCTCGACGAACTCGTGCACCTGCTGCGCACCGACGAGCGTATTGGCGACATCCTCACCGCCACGACCGGCGCCGACGCGCTGCGGCAACTGTCCCAGCGTGCGGTGCGCATCGCCTTCCTCGACATCCACATGCCGGGGCTGCTCGGCACCGAACTCGCGCGCGGGTTGCTGTCGCTCGCCGAACCGCCCGCCGTCGTCTTCGTCACAGCCGACGACGCCCGCGCCGTCGAGGCCTTCGACCTGCGCGCGGCCGACTATCTGCTCAAGCCCGTGCGCGCCGCCCGCCTGCGGCAGGCCGTCGATCGGGTGATCGAGCGCGGCGATGCGCCCTCGGCCGGCGACGACGAGGTGCTGCCCGTCTCGGTCGGGTCGGCGGTGCGCTTCGTCCGTCGCAGCGACATCCGCTGGGTGCGGGCGCAGGGTGACTATTCCCGCCTGCACACCGACGGCGACGCCGGGCACCTCGTACGCATCCCGATCTCGGAGCTTGAGGCGCGATGGGCGGATGCTGGATTCCTGCGCATCCATCGCTCGACCCTGGTGCGGGCATCCGCTGTCACCGAGGCCCGGCTGTCGGGTGCCGATCCGTCGGTGTCGGTGGGGGAGACCGTGCTGCCGGTGAGCAGGCGTCTGGTGCCGACCGTGCGCGACGCGCTGATGCGCAGCGAGGGGATGACATGACCGAGGCGCCGAAGCGGGTGCGGGTGACGGCGGATGCCGTACCCCGACGCCCGACGACGGCGACGCGCGGGATCGCCCTGCCGGGCTCCCCGGTCGATGAAGCGGATGCCGTGTACGCCCGTGCGCTGATGCGCAGCCAGTTCCGGCTCGCGCTCGGCACGATCGCCGGGTTCGTGCTCGTGGTGCTGGCGATGGCGCTGACGATCGCGCTGATCCCCGAGATCGACCGGGTCGTGCTGTGGGGGCTGCCGCTGTCGTGGCTGCTGCAGGCGTTCGCGTTCTACCCGGTGATCCTTGCGTTCGCACTGTTGTACGTGCGCACCGCGGCGCGCAACGAGCGTCGGTACCGGGCGCTGCGGGACCGCGAGTGAACGCCGTCCTCGATCTCGTCGGTGTCGCGCTCGTCGTCGTCGCGACGCTGCTCATCGGTGTCTACGGTCTGCGGATCTCGCGCACCACGAGCGACTTCTTCGTCGCCTCGCGCACGGTGCGACCGGTGTGGAACGCCTCCGCGATCAGCGGCGAGTACCTGTCGGCGGGCACTTTCCTCGGTCTCTCGGGACTGGTGCTGCTCGACGGGGCGCGCGGGTTCTGGTTCCCGATCGGATACGCGGCGGGGTACCTGCTGGTGCTCGCGTTCGTGGCGGCGCCCCTGCGGCGCAGCGGTGCCTACACGATCCCCGACTTCGTCGAGGCGCGGCTCGAATCGACCGCCGCGCGACGCGTGACGAGCGCGGCCGTGCTCATCATCGGGTGGCTGTACATCGTGCCGCAGCTGCACGGGGCCGGCATCACACTCGTGGTCGTCGCGGGGCTGCCCGAGTGGGTCGGGGCGGTGACCGTGGCGGTGCTCGTGGCCGCGGCCGTCGCTGCCGGTGGCATGCGCGCGATCACCTACGTGCAGGCGTTCCAGTACTGGCTCAAGCTCACGGCCCTCCTCGTGCCGGTCATTCTCATCGCGTTCGCGCTCAGCGGCGGCCCGCACGACTTCGACCCCGCGCTCGTGTTCCCCGCCGAGGCCGGGCCCTCGGGATTCGACGCCTATGAGACGGCATCCCTCCTGCTCGCCCTGCTGCTGGGCACGATGGGCCTGCCGCACGTTCTGGTGCGCTTCTACACGAGCCCGACCGGGGTGTCGGCTCGGCGCACGACGGTGATCGTGATCGCGATGGTGAGTGCGTTCTACGCGGTGTCGAGCGGCATGGGACTGCTCGCCCGCATCGCCGCCCCCGACCTCGCGGAGCCGGGGCTCGCCGACACCGTCGTGCTGCAGTTGCCGTCGCGGGTGTTCCCGGGGCCGGTCGGTGAGCTGCTCACGGCACTCATCGTCGCGGGGGCGTTCGCGGCTTTCCTCGCGACCTCCGCGGGACTCGTCGTCTCGCTCGCGGGGGTGATCAGCCAGGACGTCTTCTCGGGTTCGGTTCGCTCGTTCCGTCTCTCGGCGCTGCTCTGCGCGCTGGTGCCGCTCGCGATCGCGTTGCTCACGGTGCCTGCGGGGCTGGTGGCGAGCGTCGGCGTGGTGTTCGTCGTCGCGGCATCCACGCTGTCGCCGGTCGTGCTGCTCGGGGTCTGGTGGCGTGGACTCACCGCGCGCGGAGCTGTGGCGGGCATGGTGAGCGGCGGGGTCGCGTGCGGGTTGGCGTTGGTCGTGCATGCGGCGATCGACGGTGTCGGCGTCGCTGCGCCGTATCTCGCGCAGCCCGCCGCCTGGACGATCCCGCTCGCCGTCGCCGTGACGGTCGTCGTCTCGGTGCTCGACCCGCGCGGTCCGTCGCCCCGCACCGATCGCTTCCTCGCCCGCGTGCACACGCCCGAGCGCGGGTGAGGGGTGGTGGGGTGAGCCGCCTGCTGGTCGCTGAGCCTGTCGAAGGGTCCCCGCCCGCGAGACCTCAGATCCTGCGGCTCCGCGGCATCAATCGAACCGGCGGCAGGGGAGGTGCAGGGATCCGTACGTCGTGCCCCTCGACCTCGCCGAAGCGGGCGGATGCCGCCTCCCACTCCTCGCGCGCCTCGGCGATCTCGTCGTGCGAGCGGCCGGCGAAGTTCCACCACATCACGATCTCGTCTTCGAACGGTTCGCCGCCGAGCACGAACAGCAGTGCGCCCTCGCAGCTCTCCACGGTCACCGCATCGCGGGAGTCGCCGAGATAGAGGGTGTCGTTGAGAGCGAGCGGATGCTCCGCCACCACCACGTCGCCCTCGACGAGCATCACGGCGTGCTCCCATTCGGGGCGCAGCGGCAGGCGCACGCGGGTGCCCGCGGGCACGACGATCTCGGCGCCGACGATCGGGGTGTGCACGGTGGCGGGTGAGCGGACGCCGGCGAACTCGCCGAGCACGACGGTGGCCGAGGCATCCGTCCCCTGCTCGGCGGGCAGAGCGAGGCCGGGCAGTGACGTGTGGCGCTCGAAGCCGGCGGCGCCGCGCCGCGCGGACTCCGGAAGCACCACCCAGAACTGCAGAGCGTCGAGGGGGATCGGGTCGTCGCCGATCGAGTACTCGGAGTGCGAGATGCCATTGCCCGCCGTCATGAGGTTGAGCTGGCCGCGGCGCAGGTCGGCGTCGCTGCCGAGCGAGTCGCGGTGTCGGATCTCGCCGACGAGCGGCCAGGTGACGGTCTGCAGTCCGATGTGCGGGTGCGGTTCGACGCGCATGCGGGTGTCGGCCGGGCCGAAGCGATCGAGGAAGCACCAGGCGCCGATCGTCGGAAGGTTGCGGTGCGGGAGGGCACGCAGCACGTTCATGCCGCGCACACCACCGAGCGGGACCTCGCGGGGCTCGAGGACGATCCGCCGTTCGCCGATCATTCGCCCGAGTGCTTCGGCCAGCGGATCTCGGCGCCCGCGATCTCGTGCGTCTCGAGGTACTTCGCGATGTAGGGGCACAGCGGCACGATCGCGTCGCCCGTGGCCGCGGCATCCGTCAGCGCCGCCTCGGCGAGCTTGCCGGCCAGGCCCTGCCCCTGGAAAGCGGGGTCGATCTCGGTGTGCGTGAAGCGGATCTGACCGTGCTTCGTCTCGAACGCGGCGAAGCCGGCGAGCTGATCGTCGGTGCGGATCTCGTAGCGCGAGGCGTCGTCGTTGCGGGTGACGTTGATGTCGGTCATCGGATGCTCCTTCGGGCGTCAAGTTCAAACCTACGCCCGCGCGAGCGGGCGGGCGGCTTCTGCTCTTCTTGCTCGGGCCTTCGGGAGGAGATCTCGCGCTCTGCAGGAGCAGATCCCCGAAACGGTCCTGCATTGCGTGAGATCTCCTCCGATACGGGGCGACTGCGACCGCCCGTGGCCGACCTGTGGAGAAGGGCGGGCCGCCGTCGGTGGGGGTCGTTACGCTGGAGGGATGCCGCAGACTCCCCGTGACCCGTACGCGGATCTGCCGTACGCCGACGAGCCCTTCGACGACGGGTGGGAGCCCGGAGAGCCGCCCGAGCCGATGGACTGGGAGCCGCAGGGCGCCGGCTTCGAGCCGCCCCTCGACTGGGGCCCCGGCCCGACGACCCCGGTCTCCCCGGCATCCGCCCCGCGGCCGAGCAACGCACCTGCCACCCGCCGCGCCACGCCGAGCCGCTACGCGACCGCGCGCGAAGCCCTGCACACGGTCTTCGGGTACGACGACTTCCGCGGTGATCAGGCCGAGATCGTCGATCAGGTGATCGCGGGCGGCGACGCCGTGGTGCTGATGCCCACCGGTGGCGGAAAGAGCATCACCTACCAGGTGCCCGCCCTCGTGCGCGAGGGCACGGGGCTTGTGGTCAGTCCGCTCATCGCCCTCATGCACGACCAGGTCGATGCGCTGCGCGCCAACGGCGTGAACGCCGCGTACCTCAACTCGACGCAGTCGCCGCAGGAGCGCGCAGAGGTCGAACGCTCGTACGTCGCGGGCGAACTCGACGTCATCTATGTCGCCCCCGAGCGCCTGTCGAACGCCCAGACCACGGCCCTGCTGCAACGCGGCACCCTCAGTGTGATCGCGATCGACGAGGCTCACTGCGTGTCGCAGTGGGGCCACGACTTCCGCCCCGACTACCTCGCGCTGGGCGACCTCGGCGAGCGGTTCCCCGGGGTGCCGCGCATGGCGCTCACCGCCACCGCCACCCGTGCCACGCATCAGGAGATCACCGAGCGCCTCCACCTCGATGCGGCGAAGCACTTCGTCGCGAGCTTCGATCGCCCGAACATTCAGTACCGGATCGTGCCGAAGGTCGACCCGCGCAAGCAGCTGGTCTCGTTCATCCGCTCGCAAGAGGCGGGTGCCGCCGGCATCGTCTACGCGCTCAGCCGCAAGTCGGTCGAGCAGACCGCCACCTATCTGGCCGCGCGGGGCCTCGATGCGCTGCCGTACCACGCGGGTCTTCCCGCCGAGGTGCGTGCCGCGAACCAGTCGCGCTTCCTCCGCGAAGACGGCGTCGTCATGGTCGCGACGATCGCCTTCGGCATGGGCATCGACAAGCCCGATGTGCGTTTCGTCGCGCACATCGACCTGCCCAAGTCGGTCGAGGGGTACTACCAGGAGACGGGCCGCGCCGGCCGAGACGGCGAACCGTCCGTCGCGTGGATGGCCTACGGGCTGGGCGACGTCGTGCAGCAGCGGCGCCTCATCGACCAGAGCCCCGGGGACCGCACCTTCAAGATGCGCATGGGGCAGCACCTCGACGCGATGCTCGCCCTGTGCGAGACCGTCGAGTGCCGTCGGCAGAACCTGCTCGGGTACTTCGGCCAGGAGTCGCAGCCCTGTGGCAACTGCGACACGTGCCTCGAAGACACCGCGACGTTCGATGGCCTCGTCCCTGCCCAGAAGCTGCTGTCGACGATCGTCCGTCTCAAGCGTGAACGCAATCAGGCGTTCGGGGCCGGACACCTGATCGACATCCTGCGGGGCGCGTCGACCGAACGCATCCGTCAGCAGGGCCACGAAGAACTCGCCACCTACGGCATCGGATCCGACCTCTCGGATCAGGATTGGCGCAGCGTCGTGCGGCAGCTTCTCGCCCGCGGGATTCTCATGGCGCAAGGGGAATATGGCACCCTCGCGCCCGGAGAGCAGGCTGCCGGAGTGCTGCGCGGAGAGACCGCGGTGCCGCTGCGCAAGGACACGATCGGGCGCGCGACGACCACGCGCGCCCGCAAGGCGACGGCCGCGGATTCGGTGGATGCCAGCAACAGGCCGCTCTTCGAAGCCCTTCGGGTGTGGCGTGCAGAAACATCACGTGAACTGGGAAGACCTGCGTACATGGTGTTCAGCGACGCCACGCTCCGCGCTCTCACCGAACGCCGCCCGACCACTCTCGCCGACCTCGACGGCATCAGCGGCATCGGCGCGAAGAAGCGCGAGGACTACGGCGACGCGGTGCTCTCCGTGATCGCCGCCAACTGACCTTCCTTCTCCGTCGCCGCATCCGATGACCTGCGGCGAAGGTGTTCTTCGCGACCCTTCATATTCTCGAAATGGAATTCACTGAACACCTAGACAACCATCCCAAACTCCCGTAGAAAATCTCTTACTTGCGCCTGACCGGTAAAGAAGCCGGTTCCTGGGGGGGCCTAGTGACGACGAACTTGGTTCGACATCACGGGAGGGCAAATGAGCGGTACACGAAGGAGGACTCTGCCCAAAAGCAGAATCCTCGCAGTAGCAGCAATCAGTGCAGTGGTGGTCGGGAGCGTCATCGCCCCGAGCGCGGCGGTGGCAGCTCCAGGGGACGAGTCTGCCTCCAGTTCGCGATTCCTCACGGGCAGTCTCCTGCTCGGTGGGCTACCGCTCGATGACGTCGTCGCCCTCCAGGGCGTGGAGACGACCAACGACGGGACGACAGGGGAGCCGACCGTTTCGACCGGGGCCCTGAACATCACGGCGTTGAACGCCCTGAGCATCGGCATCCCGGGCGGTCTCAGCGTTCCCGCGCTCTCGAACTTCCTGTCCCTCGGGGCGGTGAATCAATACTCCGTGTCGAATCCCGACGGATCGAGCCGCGCCGTGACCGGCGCTGTGGCCGACAACGGCGTGGTCGATACGACCGGCACCGGGGCCTACCCGGCGAATGCTTCCCTCAACCTGCAGGGGCTGCTCGGATCGACCGTCACCGGCGTGGTCGGCGACCTCGACGTCTCGCTCGGCGCGATCAGCGCCGAGGTGGCTCTCGCCGCCGATGGCGCTGTGACGCGTGACTACAACGTCGCGAGCGGCACCGTCACGCTGCAACTGCCCGCTGTGACCGGCCTGACGAACACGCTCGTCGGCACGAACGGCGTCGCCTCGACCGTCGATGCGGCCGTGGGCACGCTGACGGGGCCGAACGGTCTGCTGGCCGGCGCGATCGCAGGCCTCAACGCCGCGCTCGCGCCGATCCTCGGCAACCCGAACCTCAACATCACGATCACCACCCAGGTGAATCAGGCACTCAACACGCTCCTCGACACGCCCATCGGCGACGGGGTGGTGACGGTCAACCTGCGCACGGGAGTGGTCTCGGCGAACCTCGACGCGTTGCTCGCGAACACGACCGGGCGAGGCCTGAACAGTCTCAACGTCAACGAGGAAGTGCTCTCCGGTCCGGTTCTCACGAACCTGATCAATCGCGTCGGGACGGTGCTCAACACGGTTCCCAACCTCGTGCGGCAGACGCTCACCACCACGCTCAATGCGGCGGTGCTGAACATCTCGGGAACCGTCTGCGTCCTGGGCACTGGACCGAACTGCACCACCACGCCGATCGATGCCGGAACCGGCGTGACCATCGCGGTGACGAACCAGACTCTCGGCAGCATCACCGGTGCGCCGGGATCGCCGGCGCCGGCCGCAACGATCACGCTCAAGGTCGCCGGTCTGCCTGTCGCGGTGCCGCTCGGCACGCTCGTCGCGGCGCTCGCCGGCCCGATCAACAACGTGTTGCTCGGACCCGGTGGTGTGGTGAACACCGTGGTCCCCACCGTCACCACGGCGGTCGGGAACATCATCACGGCTATCGCCCCGGCGGTGAGCCTGCTCAACGGCGTCGTATCGCTGCGCGGAAACGTGCAGCCCGAGAGCGGCCCGATCTACAGCCAGGAGGCGTTCGTCCTGACGGTCGGAGCGATCGCCGGCGGAGGCGGAGTGGGCACGATCGTGCTTGCCCGAGCCGAAGCCGGGCCGAACGCGCTCGCTCCGTTGCTCGAGGCGACGAGTCCGGTCAAGCCGGGGCAGGCGACCACGCTGACGTCCAGCGGATGGCCGGCGAACACCGCCGTTTCCGTCCAGCTCGAAGATGCGGACGGCGCACCTGTCGGTGACCCGATCACGGTGACGGCCGATGGCGACGGCGCGTTCCCGGCGGGTACGACGCTCACGGTTCCGCCGACGGCGGCAGCCGGTGATTACACGGTCTCGGCATCCGCCGGTGACCAGACGGTCGAGGCGCCGTTGGTGGTCGAGGCCTACACGCCGACGGTGTCGGCGACCGGGCCGATCACTGTCGGTGAGTCCACGACGCTCACGTCCGGCGGCTGGCCCGCCGACGCCGAGGTCACGTTCGAGCTCGAGGACCCCACCGGTGCCGCTGTCGGCACCCCGGTGACGGTGACCACCGACGAGAACGGTGACATCCCCGCCGGCACGACGCTCACGGTTCCGGCCGGTTCTGCGATCGGCGACTACACGGTCGCGGGTGAGGACGAGTTCGGCAACACGGCCGAGGGCACCGTCACGGTGCTCGCCGTTCCTGGCACGCCGCAGTTGACGGCATCCGGTCCGGTGAATCCGGGCCAGACGACCACGATCGCGTCGGGTGGTTGGCCGGCCGAAGTCGACGTCACCTTCCAGATCGAGACCGAGACCGGCGATCCCGTCGGTGACCCGGTCACGGTGACGACGGATACCGACGGCAACATTCCGGCCGGCACCACGCTCACGGTTCCGATCGACACCGACCCCGGCGACTATGTCGTCGTCGGTGAGGACGAAGACGGCGCGACGGCCGACGGCCCGTTGGTCGTGGCGCCGTGGACGCCGACGATCGATGCGTCGGGTCCGGTGAAGCCGGGCCAGGCGACCGTGATCACCTCGGGCGGATGGCCGCCGGCGACGTCGGTGACGTTCCAGCTCGAGGATCCCGCCGGTGAGCCCGTCGGCACGCCGGTGACGGTCACAACGGATGCCGAGGGCAACGTGCCCGCGGGCACCGAGCTGACGGTTCCCGCGGACAGCGAGCCGGGCGACTACACCGTCGTCGGCACGGGCGTCGAGGGGATCACCGAGGAGGCGACGGTCACGGTCGAGCCGTGGACGCCGACGGTGTCGGCATCCGGTCCGGTGAATCCGGGCCAGGCGACGACGATCACGTCGGGTGGCTGGCCGCCGCTGGCGAGCATCACTTTCCAGCTGCAGGATGCCGCGGGCGACCCGGTCGGTGACCCGATCACGGTCGAGGCGGATGCCGAGGGCAACATTCCCGCAGACACGGTCCTGACCGTTCCGGTCGGCACCGAGCCCGGCACGCTGACGGTGGTCGGTGAGGATGGCGACGGCAACACCGGTGAGGGCGACGTGACGGTGGAGGCCTGGACTCCGACTGTTGAGCTCTCGGGGCCGGTGAAGCCGGGGCAGCCCACGACGATCACGTCGGGTGGGTGGCCGCCGCTGACCGAAGTCACGTTCCAGCTCGAGGACGAGAACGGCGACCCGGTGGGTGACCCGATCACGGTCACAGCGGATGAGGACGGCAACATCCCCGCGGGGACGACGCTGACGATCCCGGCCGACGCGGACCCCGGCACCTTCACGGTGGTCGGTGAGGATGCCGACGGCAACACGGGTGAGGGAGATGTCACGGTGGAGGCCTGGACCCCGACCGTCGAGCTCTCGGGTCCGGTGAAGCCGGGGCAGCCCACGACGATCACGTCGGGTGGGTGGCCGCCGCTGACCGAGGTCACGTTCCAGCTCGAGGACGAGAACGGCGACCCGGTGGGTGAGCCCGTCATCGTCACGACCGACGAGAACGGCGACGTTCCACCCGGAACGACGATCACGATTCCCGCCGATGCCGACCCCGGTACCTTCACGGTCGTCGGTACCGACGACAACGGCAACACGGGTGAGGGTGACGTGACGGTGGAGGCGTTCGCGCCGACGCTCGACGTGACCAGCCCGGTCGCGCCCGGCGCCGTGACCGACATCACCTCCGACGGGTGGCCGCCGCTGACCGAGGTCACGTTCCAGATCGAGGATGCCGCGGGCGACCCGGTGGGTGCTCCGGTGACCGTCGAGACCGACGAGAACGGTGTGGTGCCTGCGGGCACGCAGCTCACGGTTCCGGGAACGGCCGAGCCGGGCGACTACACGGTCGTCGGTGAAGACGTGAACGGCAACACTGTCGAGGCCGCCCTCGTGGTCGAGGCGACCGGTACCGACACCGATCCGGTGACGGACCCGGGAACCGACACGGACACCGATCCGGGTACGGACACGGACACGGGCACGGATACCGACACGGGCACGGATACCGATACGGGTACGGATACCGATACGGGTACGGATACCGACCCGGGGACGGACACGGATCCGGGTACGGATACGGACACTGATCCGGGTACGGACACGGACACCGGTACCGACACGGACACGGGTACGGATACCGACACCGGGACGGATACCGACACGGGTACGGATACCGACACGGGTACGGATACCGACTCGGGGACGGACACGGATCCGGGTACGGATACGGACACTGATCCGGGTACGGACACGGACACCGGTACCGACACGGACACGGGTACGGATACCGATACCGGGACGGATACCGACACGGGTACGGATACCGACACGGGGACGGACACGGATCCGGGTACGGACACGGACACCGGTACCGACACGGGTACGGATACCGATACCGGGACGGATACCGATACGGGTACGGATACCGACACGGGGACGGACACGGATCCGGGTACGGATACCGACACCGGGACGGACACGGATCCGGGAACGGATACGGACACTGATCCGGGTACGGACACGGACACCGGTACGGACACCGACACCGGGACGGATACCGATCCGGGAACCGACACCGACACGGACACGGGAACGGACACCGACACGGGTACCGACACCGGAACCGATACGGGCACGGACACCGGTACCGACACCGGAACCGATCCTGGTTCCGAGCTCGGGATCACGATCCTCTACCCGGAGCGCGCACAGGGCGAGTCCCAGTCCGCGACCGGAACCGGGTTCCGACCGGGTGAGGTGGTGACGGGCGTCATGCAGTCCGCACCGCTGAACCTCGGCTCGCAGGTCGCGAACGCGGCCGGCCAGGTGACCTTCACCTGGACGATCCCGGCCTCGCAGGATCTCGGCATCCACACCGTGACGCTCACCGGAGCGGAGTCCGGATCGGTCTCCATCCAGTTCCGAGTGACACAGTCGGGCCTGGCGATCACGGGTGCGGAATCCGGACCGTCGCTGGTCTGGGGCCTGGCGTTCCTGCTGGCCGGAGCAGCCCTCGCGGCCGGCGCACGCAGGAGGCGGATGTCGGTGACGTCGAAGACGTGACCGATCACCATCGGCGGCACCCGGGATCCCCGGGCCCGGGTGCCGCCGTACGTCTCCGCAGCACGCCGAGCAGAGGACGCAGATGACCCACACGTCGACGAGAGTGCAGCCGATTCCGAAGGCGGCGAAGGTCGCCAGCGCGGCTGCGCTTCTCCTGGCGGGGGCGCACATCGCTCTCACTGCCCTGTTCAACGTCCCGTCGACGGAGGTCAAGTACGAGGCGTTGCCGGGTGGGGCGGCGGATGCCTGGATCCGGCCGTACTTCGTGCAGGACTACCGCATCTTCGCCCCCGACCCGGCCAGCGCCGACCGCAACCTCTGGGTGCGGGCCTGGGTCGAGACGCCGGACGGCGAGCGGGTCGAGACGAAGTGGGTCGACGTCACGGCCATCGAACTCGCCGAACCGTATCGGCGCGTCCTCCGCAAGCAGCTCACGGTCATCGGCGCCGAACAGCTCATGACCTCATACGGAAAGCTCACCGAGGCGCAGAAGGCCGTCGTCGAGGAGAACTTCCACGCGAGTCCGGATCTGGCGGAGCTGAACGAGGCGCTGCTCGCGGCCGACGACGCGAACGCGGGTGACGTGCGCTCCTTCATCCGCGCCACGAACTACACGACCTCGTATGCCACGCAAGCGGCGCGGGCGCTCTGGGGCGACGACGGCGAGATCCTCGCGGTGCAGACCCGCTCGGTCTACAGCCCGGTGATCCGGTGGGACGATCGAAACGACCCGGATGCCGTACGCCCCGACTCCTCTTATACGCAGCTCGGCTGGCGGCCCGTGCTCGATTGGTCGCAGCAGAGTGAAGAGGCGTTCGCCCGCACGTTCCTGCACTGGGCCGAGGCGGCCGGCGTGACCGGCTCGCTCACGGGCGACGAGGAGGACGCCGGATGACTACTGTGACCCGCCTCTGGGACTCGCTGCTGCACTGGCTGCTCGACCGCCGCCATGCCACCTACGGCCTCGCCGTGATGCGCATCGGATTCGCGGGACTCACGATCGTCAGCATCCTGCTCTATCTCCCCGACTACTCCTATACGTTCGGCGAGGGTTCCCGCTGGGGGGAGTCGCTGTACCGGCCGAGCGGGGTGAACACCTACATCTGGCCGATCTCGATCCTCTTCTCGCGCAGTGACCCCGACTGGTTCACCTACATCAAGCTCGCCGTGCTCCTCGCGGTCGCCGTCGCGTACCTGCTCGGATGGCGGATGCGGATCATCGCCCCGCTCTTCGTGGTGCTGTGGCTCGGGTACGCGTC
Source organism: Microbacterium sp. NPDC008134 (assembly GCF_042957055.1). NCBI lineage: Bacteria > Bacillati > Actinomycetota > Actinomycetes > Micrococcales > Microbacteriaceae > Microbacterium > Microbacterium sp. NPDC008134. The sequence continues at coordinate 466,301 of NZ_JBIBHO010000001.1, forward strand.
GACGAATCCGCTCGTGCTCAACACCGGGCACTACCAGACGTTCCGGGTGATGCTCCTCTTCCTCCTGCTCGCCGACACGTCGCGGCGCTGGTCGCTCGATGCGCGCCGTCGACGGATCACCCGCGACGAGCATCCGCTGTCAGTCCGCGGCCATGCGCTGCCGAGCTGGGTGCCCGTGCTGTCGAACAACGTCGCCGTCATCCTCATCGGCGCCCAGCTGTGCATCGTCTACATCACCAGTGCCCTCTGGAAGCTGCAGGGATCGATGTGGACCGAGGGCATCGCCGCCTACTACCCGCTGCGTCTCGAGCAGTTCATCCTCTTCCCCTGGCTGAACGAGATCGCATGGCACGTCACTCCGGCCATCTTCATCGCGTCGTGGCTGAGCGTCTACATGCAGCTGCTGTTCCCGCTGACGCTCCTCAACCGCTGGACGCGCATCTTCGGACTCATCGCCATCACCGGCATGCACGCCGGCATCGGCATCCTGATGTCGCTGCCGTTCTTCTCGCTCGTGATGATCTTCAGCGACATGATCTTCGTGCGCGACGTCACCTGGCGAAAGGTGCAGCTCTGGGTCGTGCGGAAGTGGAAGCGGCGTCGGACTGTGAGCAACCGACAACAGGATGAGGGCACGCCCCGAGAACCTATTGGAGAAGAGACACAGGTGACTTCGCCCGAAGTTGTCGGAGTCCTACGATAAGAGCACTCCACCTTCTTCTCCGAGAGGAATGCTCATGGTCGACGCCGCCGTCCGCACCACGAAGACCCCGATCGTCGAGGCCACCAGCCCCGCCATCGATGTCGCCCGCGTCAACGATCTCCTGCTGGGGACCTGGGGCGACACCCGCCGCGAAGCCCGCGAGATGATCAAGGACTCCGCCTTCTGGCGCGACGACGAGCTGGGCAAGGACGAACACCGCGAGCGTGTGCTTGGCCAACTGCACCTGCTCGTCGAGAAGAAGGCCGTGCACCGCGCGTTCCCGAAGTCGCTCGGCGGCGAGGAGAACAACGGCGCCAATATCGCCAGCTTCGAGGAGCTGGTGGTCGCCGACCCCAGCCTGCAGATCAAGTCGGGCGTGCAGTGGGGGCTCTTCGGATCGGCCGTGCTGCAGCTCGGCACCCAGGAGCACCACGAGAAGTGGCTGCCCGGCATCATGGACCTCTCGATCCCCGGCGCCTTCGCGATGACCGAGATCGGTCACGGCTCGGATGTCGCCGCGGTCGGCACCACCGCCACCTACGACGCCGCGACCGAGGAGTTCGTCATCCACACCCCGTTCCGCGGGGCGACGAAGGAGTATCTCGGCAACGCCGGCCTGCACGGCATCGCCGCGACCGTGTTCGCGCAGCTCATCACGAACGGCGTGAACCACGGTGTGCACTGCTTCTACGTACCGCTGCGCGGCGACGACGGCGTCGACCTTCCCGGCATCGGCCGCGAGGACGACGGCCTCAAGGGCGGTCTCAATGGCATCGACAACGGCCGCCTGAGCTTCGATCAGGTGCGCATCCCGCGCACCAACCTGCTCAACAAGTACGGCGACGTCGCCGCCGACGGCACCTACACCAGCGCCATCGACAGCCCCGGTCGCCGCTTCTTCACGATGCTCGGCACTCTCGTGCAGGGCCGCGTCTCGCTCGACGGCGCGGCATCCTGGGCCTCCGCCCTCGGCCTGCATATCGCGATCACCTATGCGACCCAGCGCCGCCAGTTCGACGGCGTCGACGGGCAGGAGGTCGTGCTGCTCGACTACGGAAAGCACCAGCGCCGCCTGCTGCCGCGCCTCGCCACGACCTACGCGCAGATCTTCGCGCACGACGAATTCCTGCGGAAGTTCGACGGGGTCTTCTCGGGCCGCACCGATACCCCCGACGACCGCGAGGATCTCGAGACGCTCGCCGCGGCCCTCAAGCCGCTGTCGACCTGGCATGCGCTCGACACGCTGCAGGAGGCGCGCGAAGCCTGCGGCGGCGCCGGGTTCATGTTCGAGAACCGTCTCGTCGGGTTGCGCGCCGACCTCGACATCTACGTCACCTTCGAGGGTGACAACAACGTGCTACTGCAGCTCGTCGGCAAGCGTCTGCTCACCGACTACGCGAAGCAGTTCACGGGCAAGGATGCCGCGGCCCTCGCCAAGTACGCGGTCGGGATGACCGCTGGCAAGCTCTTCCACGGTGCGGGACTGCGCCAGTTCGGGCAGTCGGTCGCCGACCTCGGGCAGGTCTCCCGCTCGGTCGAGAACGGCCTGCGCGAGGAGCAGCAGCACCAGTTGCTCGCCGACCGAGTGCAGCAGATGGTCGCCGACATCGCGAACCGGCTGCGTCCCGGCGCGAAGGACAAGGCGCTCGGTGCCCGGCTGTTCAACGAGAACCAGGTCGAGCTGATCGAAGCCGCGCGCGCACACGGCGAGCTGCTGCAGTGGGAGGCGTTCACGGATGCCGTGCACAGCGTCGACGATGAGCAGACCAAGGCCGTGCTCACGTGGCTGCGCGACCTCTTCGGCCTGCAGCTCATCGAGAAGCACCTCGCCTGGCACCTGATCAACGGGCGTCTGTCGATGCAGCGCGCCGCAGCGGTGTCGAGCTACATCGACCGGCTCTGCGCCCGCCTGCGGCCGCACGCGCTCGACCTCGTGAACGCGTTCGGCTACGAGCCCGAGCACGTGCGTGCGCCGATCGCCTCGGGTGCCGAGAAGGACCGACAGGACGAGGCCCGCGCGTACTACGCCGACCTCGCGACGTCCGGCGAGGCGCCGATCCAGGAGAAGGCGCTGCGCGCCGCGAAGAAGCACTGAGTCGCCGTTCATAACTCCTCAGAAATCCTGCGAAAAGGGCCCGATCGTCACGATCGGGCCCTTTTCGTGTGAGATCTCCGGAGTTATGAACCGGTCGGACCCGTGCCCGGGGTCGGCGGGTACAGAGGGACGGCCGGTGCGTGCATGCCGGGGCCGACGCCCGTGCCGGGGAAATACTGTGCCGGGGACGGCGGAGAGGTCGGGTGCGCGGAGAACGGATGCTGGCCGAACTGCGGCGTCGCGATCGAGGTCGCGCGGGCCTGCTGAGCGCGCGAGCGCACCCGCAGCAGCACGAACGTATAAGAGAGGTACAGGAACGCGGTCGCCGTGCCCGTGCCGAAGATCACCAGCGGCGGCAGCGCGCTCGTGATCTCCCGCGGCAGCTGGAAGAGCACGGGGAACAGCACGTCGGGGAGGAGCACCAGCGCGTTGATGACGAGCAGGAACAGTGCGGGCAGCAGCAGCGCGAACGACGACCAGCGCGTGACGCCGACGCCGGCGACGATGAGGATCACCCCGCCGAGCACGGCGAGCACGGTGACAGGCTGCACGGTCCAATCGGCCAGCTGATACGCGTACTGCATGCCGGTGCTGAGGCCCCAGACGGTCAGCAGCACACCGGCCGACAGCAGAACAGGGGAGAGGACGCCGCCGACGAGGCCGAGCGCGGCACCCTTCGGCTCGGGCCGACGACGCACCATCGCGAGCACCACGCCCATCGTGCCGAGCACGGGCAGGATCACGAGCGGAACACCGTAGACGAAGCCATCTGTCCATTCCAGGGGCATGCGGATCGCTCGCTGGAAGGCGATGAATACCACCGGGAACATCGCGAAGATCACGGGCGCGAGCGACAGCACCCCCACGGCGATCAGCCCGGCGGAGCTCCAGATGCCGGTGATCACGACCGCCACGAGGAGCAGGATGCCGAGTGCCTGCAGCGCGGTCGGCCCGGCCAGCGTGCCGAGGTCGATCTCGCGGGCGTACTGGAAGACCGTGTACATCCAGACCCGGCCCCCGCCGGTGAGGAGCCCGACGCCGAGCGTCGCGAGCACGACGGCAATGATGACGGTGATGATGCGCGCGAGCGCGGACGATCGATGCATGGGACTTCCCCTCCAGAGCCTCGTGCCCACCGTAGCGACTCGGGGCGAGAGCGGGAAAGAGCGTCGCGCGAACGGTGCCGCGCGGCCGGTGGACGCCGAGCGGGTAACGTCGCATCCATGACCCTCGTGAACGCCTACGCCGCACCTGCCGAAGCCGCCCCCCTCGAGAAGACGACCATCGAGCGCCGCGCGCTCGGGCCGCTCGACGTGCTCATCGACATCGCCTACGCCGGCATCTGCCACTCCGACATCCACACCGTGCGCGGCGACTGGGGTGCGCGCCAGTACCCCCTCGCGCCCGGACACGAGATCACCGGAACGGTCAGCGCGGTCGGCTCGCAGGTCAGCCGCCACACGGTGGGCGACCGCGTCGGCGTCGGCTGCATGGTGAACTCCTGCGGCGAGTGCCGGCAGTGCCTTCGCGGTGACGAGCAGTTCTGCGCGCAGGGCGCCGTCTTCACCTACGGCAGCACCGATCGCGACGGCACCGTCACTCAGGGCGGGTACTCCGAGCAGGTCGTGGTCACCGAGTCGTTCGTCGTGAAGGTGCCGGATGCGTTGGCGCTCGATGTCGCCGCGCCCCTGCTCTGCGCCGGAATCACGACGTACTCGCCGCTCAGCCGTGCGCAGGTGGGCCCCGGCACCCGCGTCGCCGTGGTCGGTCTCGGTGGGCTGGGTCACATGGGCGTGCAGATCGCGCACGCCCTCGGTGCCGAGGTCACGGTGCTCTCGCAGACCCTGAGCAAGAAGGACGACGGGCTGCGGCTCGGCGCCGACCACTACTTCGCGACGAGCGATCCGGAGACCTTCCGGAACCTGCGCGGGTCGTTCGATGTGATCCTCAACACCGTCAGCGCGACGATCGACCTCCGCGCCTACCTCGGCCTGCTCGACATCGGCGGCTCGATGGTCTGCGTCGGGCTCCCCTCCGAGCCGCTTCCGGTGAACCTCGGCTCGCTCATCGGCGGACGCAAGTCGCTGTCGGGATCGAACATCGGGGGCATCCGCGAGACGCAGGAGATGCTCGACTTCTGCGCCGAGAAGGGCATCGCCGCCGAGATCGAGGTGATCCCGGCATCCGACATCAACGCGGCGTACGACCGCGTGCTGGCGTCGGACGTGCGGTACCGCTTCGTGATCGACGCCGCCACCTTCGCCGACTGACGTTCTCGGGGTGGGCCCTTCGACAGGCTCAGGGCCCCAGTCTCGGGCTCAGGGACCCAGCCTCCTGGGTCCCTGAGCCTGCTCCTCCTGGGTCGCTGAGCCTGTCGAAGCGCCCCACCGCGAAGGACGTGTCGGTGGCCCCCGCTAGCGTTGGAAATATGAGCTCGTTGATCACCGGTCCCGACGAACGCGCGCGCTGCGGTTGGGTGGGTGACGACGCCGAGTACCGCCGCTACCACGACGAGGAGTGGGGGGTTCCACTGCACGGCAACCGGGCCCTGTTCGAGAAGATGGCGCTCGAAGGGTTCCAGGCCGGGCTCTCGTGGATCACGATCCTGCGCAAGCGTCCGCGGTTCCGCGAGGTGTTCGCGGGGTTCGACCCGGAGGCCGTCGCGGAGTTCGGCGACGACGACGTCGAACGGCTGATGGGCGACGCCGGGATCATCCGCAATCGCGCGAAGATCCTGGCGACGATCGGCAACGCGCAGCTCGTGCGCGGCATGGCCGAGGGCGAGCTCGACGAGCTGATGTGGTCGTTCGCGCCCCCGGCGTCCGGCATCCGTCCGGTGTCGTTCGCCGACGTGCCGGCGGTGACCGCCGAGTCGACGGCCATGAGCAAGGAGCTGCGCAAACGGGGGTTCCGTTTCGTCGGCGCGACGACAATGTACGCCCTGATGCAGTCGGCCGGAATGGTCGACGACCATATCGAGGGATGCTGGCGCGTCTGAGCGTGTCGCCGGTCGCGGTTATACTCGTGCGCGGGGGAACCCGCGGCGCGCTCGTGCCGCGGCGCTTTCGATGCGACCCCCGTCGATGACAATTCCCGGGGGAGGGTGAGTGGCGAAGCGGATTGCCTCCACGCCCCCTGTGCTGGCCGGTTACAGCTATGTGCGCCCGCTGGGCTCCGGTGGGTTCGCCGATGTCTTCCTCTACGAGCAGGACATGCCGCGTCGCGTCGCAGCCGTCAAGGTACTGCTGGCGGATGCCGTGAACTCCGAGGTCCTGCGCGCTTTCAACGTCGAGGCCGACATCTCGGCACGCCTCAGTGCGCACCCGTCGATCGTCACGATCTATCAGGCGTCGATCTCGTCGGATGGCCGCCCGTACTTCGCGATGGAGTACTGCCCCGACACGATGAGCGCCCGCTACAAGAAAGCGCCGCTCCCGCTCGCCGAGGTGCTCGACATCGGTGTGCGCATCGCCGGTGCGCTCGAGACCGTGCACCGGGCGGGACTCCTGCACCGAGACATCAAGCCCTCGAACGTGCTCATCAACTCGCTCGGGGCGCCGGTGCTCGCCGACTTCGGTATCGCCGCCGCCGTGCTCGACGAGGGCGACCCCGAGACCATCGCGATGTCGATTCCGTGGAGCGCCCCCGAGGTGCTGCAGGAGAAGGTGTCGGGTTCAGTGCCCAGCGAGGTCTGGAGCTTCGGCGCGACGCTCTACACGCTGCTCTCCAGCCGCAGCCCGTTCGAGCGCGAGGACCGCGCATCGAACACCCGCGATCAGCTCACGCAGCGCATCGTGAAGGCCAAGTACACGCCGCTTCCGGTCGCGGGCATCCCCCCGGTCGTCGATTCGATCCTCGCCACGGCGATGGAGAAGGACCCGGCGCGCCGGTTCCCCAGCATGGCCGCGTTCGCGGACCGGCTGCGGCACGCGCAGTACGAGCTCGGCATCGCGCCGACCGCCTTCGAGGCGGCCTCGGCCGAGTGGGCCGCGGCGTCGCCCGTGAGTTTCTCGGATGCCGCACCGCGCGGTCCCGTCGTCACCACCGTCGCCCCGAACTCCCGCCGTGCCGTCCGCGCGGCGAAGCAGCAGGGTGCCGCTCGCGATCGCGATGACCTTCCCGTCGCGACCCGCACGCCCACGCGCTCGCCGCTCGTCGCCGGAGTGATCGGTGCGCTCGTCGGCGCCGTGGTCATCGCGGGTGCGGGCGTCGGCATCCTCCTCCTCACCGGGATTCTGTGATGGCGATCGGCGACCGCGACCGCACCGCGACGACGCCCCGTTCTCGCGGGCGCCTCATCGCCGCGATCTCGGGCGTCGCAGCACTCGCCGTGGTCGTCACCCTGGCCGTCACGGCGCAGGGATACCAGTCCCAGGAGGTGCCGCGTCTCGAGTCGGCCGTCTGGGTGATGCGCGACAGCGGACAGTACGCGCGCGTCAACACCGACCTCGCCGAGATCGATACGGTGCGCAACGTCGACGATCCCGAAGCGGTGTGGCAGAGCGGGTCCTCGGCCGTGCTCTACGCGCAGGGCAACCGCCAGCGCTGGGACCTCGATCCCGCGAGCCCCGGGGACTTGGTGGCGGATGCCGGTGACGAGGGCACGCCGCTCGCCTCCGAGCCGACTCCGGCGGGTACCCGCGAGATCGTGTCGGCCGGGCCGTACGTGGCGTACCGCACCGACACCGGACAGGTGTCCGTGACCACGGTCGACGCGGGAGCGGGAACGGCACTGGTCGATCCCTTCGCCGCCGTCGAGGTCGAGGAGGGCGAGGCCCCTCCTTCGTACACGGCCGACGCGATCGGGCTCTCTCCCGAGGGAGTGCTCGCTCTGTACTCGGCCGAAGAGGGCGCGGTGCGCCGGTTCGACATCGACGAGTACCGCTTCCTGGGCGACGGTGCGGAGGTGGCCGAGGCCCCCGAGGGCGGCGACGGCCTCGAGCTCACCGTCGTCGGCGATCGCTGGGCGATGCTCGAGGCCGCGGAGGGTCGGCTCTGGACCTCCGATGTCGACGCCCCGATCGACCTCGACGTCGCCGAGGGCGCGCGACTGCAGGCGGGTGCGGCTTCCGGTGACGACGTCGTCGTCGCGGATGCCGACGGACTCGTCTCCGTCGCGCTCGCCTCCGGCGACGCGGAACGCATCGCCGAGGCATCCGGAGTTCCTGCGCGTCCCGTGGTCGTCGGCACGACGACGTATGCCGCCTGGCTCGACACCGGGTCGGGAACCCTGTGGGCCGGCGGGGAGACCACGCCGCTGTCCGTCCCCGATGACGCCCTCGAGTCCTCGGCCATCGAGCCGGTGTTCCAGGGCAACGGCGACCGCGTGGTGCTCAGCGAGATCGGCACCGGCCTGCTCTGGACCGCGCCGGACGGCGTGCTCATCCCGCTCGAGCAGTGGGCGATCGAAGACGACACCGAGCAGCAGGAGGGCACGATCATCGTCGAGGACGTGGCGGAGCAGATGCCGCCCGTCGCCGTCGACGACTCCTTCGGCGTCCGGGCCGGTGAGCAGGTCATCCTGCCCGTGCTGCTCAACGATCACGACCCGAACAAGAAGGATGTGCTGACGATCGACCCCGAGTCGGTGTCGGCCGGGCTCGGCGACTCCGGATTCGGGGAGCTTTCGCTCGTGTCGGACGGGCAGGCGCTGGTGGTCGACGTGACCGCGACGAGCGGGCAGGCCTCGTTCACCTATGCGGTGACCGACGGCGCCGCCGTCTCGCCGCCCGCGACCGTGACGCTCACCATCGTCGATCCCGAGGTCAACTCCGCCCCGGTCTGGTGCGGCGTCGACGCGTGCCAGCAGGACTGGCCGACGCCCCAGTTGCTCCCCGGCGGGAGCACGGTCGTCTCGGCGCTGTCGGGCTGGGTCGATCCCGAGGGCGACCCCTTCGTGCTCGTCGACGCCTTCGAGACCGACTCGGCGGCCCCGGTCATGGTCGTTCCGATGGCCGACGGTCGCGTCGCGATCCGCCACACCGATCCGAACGCTTCGGATGCCGTCATCCCCGTGACCGTCGTCGTCGAAGACGTGCACGGTGCGCGAGCAGAGAAGACCCTCGACGTGCAGGTCACGGGCAGCCCCGCTCTGATCGCCGCCCCGGTCGCGCTGACGGCGCGGGTGGGGGAGGCCCAGTCGATCCGCATCTCGGATCATCTCTCGGGCGGCTCCGGGTCGTACCGTCTGGTCGATGCCGTGCAGACCGCTGCGACGGCGGCGGGCCTCGAAGTCGCCCCGAACCTCGCCTCCGGTGACGTCGAGCTCACGGTCGCCGAACCCGGTCAGTACGTCGTGACGTACACCGCGCAGGACGTCACGACACAGGCCGAGCAGTCGGCGGTGATCCGCATCACCGCGGTCGACGGGGCGGCGCCGCTCACGATGGCACCGCTCACCGCTTTCGTGCGCGAGGGCGAGGACACGACGGTCGACGTGCTCAGCGCCGTGCAGAACACCACGGGCCGGGTGCTCATGCTCTCGGGCGCCGAGAGTTCGTCGCCCCAGTTGAGCGTGCGCGTCGTGAACAACGAGAGCATCCGCGTCAACGGCACGACCGACGATGGCGAGCCCGGCGTGATCGGCCGTGCGCGCGTGACGGTCGCTGACGGATCCGGCGCCGCCGTGCGAGGCACGGTGACCGTGTTCCTCACGCCGCCGTCGACCGTCACCCGACCGATCGTCTTCCCCGACGCGATCACCGTGCGCGCCGGCTCGCTCACCCGTATCAACGTGACCGCGAACGACGTGGCGCCGCGCGGTGAGCCGCTCGTCGTGCAGCCAGAGGTGACCGGTTCGGGCGAAGAGGGAGAGCTCGTCTTCGCCGACGGCAACGCACTCCGCTATCTCGCGCCGACGACGCCCGGCACGTACCGACTGACGTACTCGGTCTCGCTCGAGCGCAACCCCGCCCTCTCCGACGACGGCGCCGTGACGGTGACCGTCGTGCCGCCGGGTACCAACCGCGCGCCCACGCCGACCACGCTCACGGGGCGGGTTCTGAGCGGACAGACCGTCTCGCTGCCGGTGCCCGCGACCGGCATGGACAGCGACGGCGACCGCGTCGTGCTCGCGGGCATCGAGCAGCCCGGCAAGGGTGCGGGCACCGCGACCATCTCGGCGCGCGGTGACGCGATCGTCTACCGCGCCCCGGCGGGTGGAGTCGACGGTGGCCAGGCGACGTTCCGCTACACGGTGCGCGATCCGCAGGGCGAGACGGGCACGGGGCTCGTGCGCATCGGCGTGCTCGACGCCGACATCGACGACGCGGCCCCCGTGACCTTCAGCGACTACGTGCGTGTCGAGGCCGGGTCGTCGACGCCGATCGTGCTCGACCCCCGCGCCAACGACCTCGACCCGGCGCAGGGCGATCTCGAGATCACCGAGCTCGTGCCCAATGCCCCGCCGGTCGCCGGCAACCCGCTGTACGAGCGGCTGAAGTCGCTGATTGACTCCGACACGTCGCTCGAGGACGGACGCGTCGTGCTGCGCGCAGGCGATGTCGCCGGCACGAACTCCTACTTCTACACGGTGACGTCGAGCCGCACGCAGAGCACCGCGCAGGGCCTCATCGTGGTCTCGGTGACCGACGGTGCAGTGACCGATCAGCCCACGGTCTCCGACACGGTGCTGACCGCCCGAGACCGGGGAGACCTCGCCGACCGCGGCATCGACGTCGTCACCGATCGGGTGAGCTGGCCCTCGGGCGACGCGAGTGCGCTGAAGCTCAGCCTGTGGGGCGATCAGCCCGGGTTCACGGTGCAGGGCGACCGCATCGTCGGCGAGGCGCCGACCGACGGGGCGCTCGTGCCCTTCCAGCTGACGGGTACCGCGGCCGGGGGACGCGATGTCGTCGCCTACGGCTTCCTCCACATCCCCGCCTTCGACGACATGCAGGTGCAGATCACGCCGGGCGCGACCCCGGTGGTCGTCGACGAGGATGCCGAGAAGTCGTTCGTCGTGTCCGACTTCGTCGATCTCGCGGCCGACGACGCGGTCGAGATCGGCACGGGCGAGTTCACCACGCAGCGCGCCGCTGCCGTCTGCCTCCCGTCCGGCGGGGGCGAGGCGACCTATCGCGCCGGCCGCGAAGCGCCATGGTCCGACACCTGCCTCGTGCCGGTCCGACTCCAGGGCCAGGAGCGCTGGTCGTACATCGACGTGCCCATCAGCATCCGCCCCGCCGAGCCGCAGCTGCTGCTGTCGTCGATCGCGCACACGGTCGCGCCGGGCGCGAGCGCCGACTTCGACCTCTACGCGAACATGGCGAGTTGGGAGGGCGGTCGCGAGGGCGATGCCGGCTCGCTGGATTTCCGTACCGTCTACCGCGGGGCGTCGTTCACCGTCACTCAGAACGGGCCGTCGCTCACGGTCGAGGCGCACGCCGACGCGCGCCCCGGCACGTCCGAGACGGTCGACGTCACCGTCGCGCAGTTCGGCGAGGCGGCGGCATCCGTGCGCCTGGTCGTCGGGGCGGCACCTCCGGATGCTCCGCGCGGTGCGACCTTCACGAAGCAGTGCGTTGTGACGAGCCCGAGCTGCTCGATCGACGTCGTCGACATCGCCGGGGAATACGACCCGTTCGCGGGCAAGACAGGTGCGGGGCTGAAGCTCGTGTCGCTCGGCTCGGGCGCGCGCTGCGACGTCGCCTCGCTCGCCGCCTCCGGGGAGCGCGCGATCACCGCGAGCTGGCCCGGCGGCGGGCAGGCCCCCGGCGGTCAGTGCGTGGTGCCGTTCGTCGTGGCGGATGCTCAGGGGCGCACCGGTACCGGAACTCTCACCCTCGATCTGCAGGGCTACCCGCAGGCGCCGGCGAGCGTGACGACCGTCGGGTACACGCGCTCGACCGTCGTGCTGGAGGTGCCGCTGGGCGAGGCCGGACGCGCGCACCCCTCGGTCACCGGCGTGACGATCCAGCAGGACGGCGCCGCCGCGAACGCTTCGTGCGCGCCGGCCGGTGGTGGCCTGTACCGCTGCACGGTGAACGGCCTGGTCAACGGTGAACCGCATGCGTTCACTGCATCCGCGGTCAACGCCGTCGGCGCCTCGGCGCCGACCTCCGCGCACACGAGTTGGGCGTATGCGGCCCCGACCGTGTCGAATGCACAGGCGGCGCCGATCTACGTCGCCGGAACGACCGAGCGCAATCGCGGGGTCGTGAAGCTGTCGATCGATGCGCCCGATGACGCCCGCTCGTTCCGCGTGGAGGAGACGGGGCAGGTCATCGACCGCACCGGAGGCACGACGACCGCGCAGCTCACGCTCGCGCCGGGTGCGCAAACTCTCACGATCGTGCCGATCAGTCAGTTCCAGCCGCCCACCGGCGACGGGGGTAATGAGGGTGGGGCGTTCCGCACCCAGGTGACCGCGGCCGGCACGGTGTACTTCGAACCTTCGAACACGAGCGCGGGCGCATCGTCGAACACCTCGATCAGCATCTCCTCGCCCGGCGCCGGGGCTGCGCAGGCAAACGGCAGCGACCGCGGCGTGGACATCAGGTACGTCGCCTGGCGCTCGGGCAGTGTGTCTTGCACGGCGAGCCCCACGGGCGAGCTCCAGGTCTCGGGCGCGGAGGCATCGTCATCGTCACCCTCTCTGACGGGCCTGGTCGAGTACCAGCTCTACAACGTCAAGGCCTGCGCGTCGAACGGCTACGGGGTCAGCGAGAGCTCGACGATCCAGGTCTTCACCTTCACCTCGGTCGAGGGGCCGGGCGGCGACGCGAGTTACCGCGTCGCGACGACTCCGAACAAGAGCGACGGCTTTTACGCATATCCGCTCGAGCGTGGTCCGTCGATCTCGGTGCGCAACGGTTTCGTCGTCTGGTACAACATGTACGGCGCGAGGACGCAGGAGTTCGATCTCAGCCGTGACAACGCGCCAGGTCAGATCACCGCTCAGGGCTGCCACTCCGTGGTCACCGTCCACTGCTCGGCGGCCGTGCAGGTCACCGCTGAGACTGCTCCGACCATCGTCGATGCGCAGTTCCAGCCGTGTCTCACCGAGAATCCCGCAGACGTCGTCAGCGTCTCGGGCGCCGCTCGCGGCTCCTACGTTCTCGGCACCCCGGTGGAGATCCCGGGTGCGACCGCGGAGGACCCGCCCTCCTACGACATCACCCTCACGTGGACCGGGGCATACGCCTCGCTCGCACCGATCACGCATCACCTGCCCGCCGCCTGCAACCCGACGACCCCCTGACCCGTCCGAGACCATCGAGAAGAATACTGTTGCTCCTATGCCTGCTTCCTCCGCTGCACCCGTGACCATCGCCCCCGAACAGGCCGCCTGGTTCGCCGAGACGTTCTCGATCCTCACCGGCAACGTCGAGCAGGTCGTGCTCGGCAAGCGTCACGTCGTCGAGCTCGTGCTCGCGGCGGGCATCAGCGGCGGGCACGTGCTGCTCGAGGACTACCCTGGCACCGGCAAGACGGCTCTCGCCCGCGCGATCGGCCAGACCATCTCGGGCACGAGTACGCGCATCCAGTTCACCCCCGACCTGCTCCCCGGCGACGTCACCGGTATCACCGTGTACGACCAGAAGGCGGGCACGTTCGAGTTCCACGCGGGTCCGGTGTTCGCGAACATCGTGCTCGCCGACGAGATCAACCGCGCGAGCCCCAAGACGCAGTCGGCTCTGCTCGAGGTCATGGAGGAGGGCACCGTCACGGTCGACGGCGTCACCCGTTCGGTCGGCTCGCCGTTCCTCGTGATGGCCACGCAGAACCCGATCGAGCAGGGCGGCACGTACCGTCTGCCCGAGGCGCAGCTCGACCGCTTCATGATCAAGACGTCGATCGGCTACCCCGACGACGCGGCGACCATGCGCATCCTGCAGGGAGCGGCGCAGCCCACTCGCGTGCTCGACGGCATCGTCGGCACCGACACCATCCTCACCATGACCGAAATGGCCCGCGGCGTGTACGTGAACCCGCTGGTCTCCGACTACATCATGCGGATCGTCGACGCCACGCGCCGGGCATCCGAGGTGCGTCTCGGTGCCAGCGTGCGCGGCGCGATCGCGCTCTCGCGCCTCGTGATGACGTGGGCGGCGAAGAACGGCCGCACCTACGCGACCCCCGACGACGTGCGTGAACTCGCCGTCGTCGCGCTGGCGCACCGCCTCGTGCTCGAGCCCGAGGCCGAGTTCGACGGCGTGACCGCTGTGGCCGTGGTCGGCCAGATCCTTCTCGACGTCGAACCCCCGCGCGAGAACGGCACTGCGTGAGCTTCAACACCGAATCGCGCCTGACCCGCACCACCGCCGGCACGTCGACCTCGACGCGCACGGCGACGGTGACGCGATACTCGCGCACGCGCCGCGGCCCCGTGCGCGGGGCGGTGTTCGGCATGCGCCGGGCCGGGCGCTCGATCGGCCGAGCCGCGCACCGTACGGCCGGATGGGTGCGCGAGACGGTGACGGCCGCGGGGCTGCTCGTCGCTGCGGCCCTGGTGCTCGGCGTCGTCGCCGGTCTGCTGTTCGGGTGGGTCGAGGCATGGGCAGTGGCGGCGATCGCGCTGGTGCTGCTGATCGTCTGCATCCCCTTCGTGCTCGGGGCGCACGACTACCGCATCCACCTCACGCTCGACCGCGACCGGGTGGTCGCGGGCGCCGAGATCGGCGCGGTGCTCGACGTGCGCAACAACGGCACCCGCCTGTCGCTCCCCGGCGTGGTCGACGTGCCGGTCGGCGAGGGACTCGTCGAGGCGCACGTCCCGCTGCTGCGCCCCGACGGGCATCACCGTGAGGAGCTCACGATCGCGGCCCACCGGCGCGGAGTGATCGACGTCGGACCGATGACGATCACGCGCGGCGATCCGATCGGCATCCTGCGCCGCGAGATGCGCTGGCCCGAAGTGCAGCGCATCCACGTGCACCCCGTCACCGTGCGCATCCCGAGCACGAGCGCCGGTCTCATCCGCGACCTCGACGGCACCCCGAGCACGACGCTCGTCGACGCCGACCTGTCGTTCCACGCCGTGCGCGAATACGTCGTGGGCGACTCGCAGCGCCACGTGCACTGGAAGTCGACGGCCAAGACAGGCACGCTCATGGTGCGCCAGTACGAGGAGTCGCGGCACGCCCGCATCGCGATCATCCTCGACCTCGACGCCGAGTCGTACGACAGCGACGACGAGTTCGAGAACACCGTGAGCGCCGCGGCATCCCTCGCCCTGCAGGGGGTGCGCGACGGGCGCGACGTGCTGTTCTCGGTGAGCAACGAGATTCCCGAGCACAGCCGCACCGAGGTGCTGTCGATCCGCACCCTGCCGACCGTCACCCCGAAGGCGATGCTCGATGCGACCTCGATGCTCGACGCCTCCGATCGGGTCATGCGCCTCGAGGCCGTGGCCGCGCTGACCGTGCAGTCGTATCCCGACCTGTCGATCGGCTTCCTGCTCACCGGGTCGCGCACACCGCTCGACCGCCTTCGGCACGCCGCGGTGAAACTTCCCGCACAGGTCGACGCCGTCGCCATCCGCAGCGAACTGGGGGAGCAGCCGACGATGCGCACCGCCCGCGAACTGTCGGTGATGACCCTCGGAGCGCTCGGCGACCTCCCGCAGATGCTGGCCCGCGGAGCCCTCCGTTGAGCGGCACGCGCGCGACGCGCCGCGGCATCACCGGCACCGCGCTCCGCTTCTCGGCCCTCACGTTCTGGGCGCTCGGCTTCGTGGTCGTCGGCATCGCCCTCGCGACCGCCGCCGCCTGGCCCGTCTACGAATCACCGCGCGCGCTCGTCGTCGGCATCGTCGGCGGTCTGCTCGGCATGGGTGTGGCCGTGCTCGCGCGGGTACTGCGTTGGGGTGCGCTCCTTGCGGCGCTCGCCGCGGTGGCTGTGTATCTGATCGTCTCGGTGCCCCTCGCGATCCCGTCGGCGCTGTCGTCCGTGCCCGCGTTCCTCGGCGGCCTGCGCGACGCCGTGCTCGGCGTCGTGCTGGGGTGGAAGCAGATGCTGACGCTCGCCCCGCCGCTCGGCGAGTATCAGGCGGTGCTCGTCCCGTTCCTGGTCGTGATGCTGTTCGGCGGGTTCCTCGCCGCTTTCCTCGCTCTGCACCCCGGGCGGCGCGCGCTGGCCGCGGTCCCCGTCGTCGTCGCGATGAGCGTCTTCGGAATCGCCTTCGGACTGAGCGCGACGAGTTCGCCGATCGTCGTGCTCGGCATCGAGATCCCGGCCCCGCGCGAGTGGCTCATCGGGGTCGGCGTGTTCGCGGCCGCCCTGGTCTGGGTGATCGGTCGTGCGCGCATAGAGCGGGCGCAGGCACTCCGCATCGTCGCGGCGACCGGCATCTCGCGCCGATCGGCACCGGTGTGGCTCAGCATCCGTCGGCACCTGCTCGCGGGCGCGCTCGTCGTCGTCGCTCTCGTCGCGGGACTTGCGGCGGCCCCGGTCGCCGCCGGGTGGACAGACCGCTCGGTGCTCCGCGACGAGGTCGAGCCGATGATCGTCGTGCAGCAGCAGACGAGCCCGCTCGGCTCCTACCGCTCGTGGTTCACGGGCGACCGCCTCGATGAGACCGTGTTCGGCGTGCAGGGCGATCCCGGCGCCGTCGACCGCATCCGTCTCGTGACGCTCGACGCCTATGACGGCAACGACTTCCACATCGCGGAGGACGACCGGTTCAGCCGCCTCCCGCGCACGGCCGGCCCCGGGGACGGGCGCGTCGCCCTCGACCTCACTATCGGTGATGCCTATCGCGGTATCTGGGTTCCGGCGCCGGCCGGACTCGCCGAAGCGCCGGCGTTCGCCGGAGCGCGGGCGGATGCTCTCGCCGACGGGTTCCACATCGACGCCGACGGCGACACGGCGATCACGATCGCGGATGCTCCCGGCGGCGGGAGCGGCCTGGTGCCCGGCGATCGTTACTCGGTGCTCGTCGACGCTCCGGATGCCGGTGACGGGATCGCGGCGCTGCAGGGCGGTGACTCGACGCTCGATGCCGACGCGTTCCCCGCGCTGGTCGAGTGGGCCGAGATGCAGGAGCAGCCGCGCACGGGCGCCGGTTACGTCGAACTGATCGACCGCCTGCGGGCGCGGGGGTACCTCAGCCACGCCGTGCTCGACGATGCGGCGTCGGCCGGCTGGATCGCCGCGCTCGAGGAGGCCGAGGGATACGGCTTCGCGTCGAGCTACGCCGGACATTCGGCCGCCCGCATCGAAGAGGTCTTCACCGCGATGGTCGAGCAGGAGCGCCGGGCGGGATCGGATGCCGCGCCCGAGCTGCTTGTGTCGGCGATCGGTGACGACGAGCAGTTCTCGACGGCCGCCGCGCTGCTCGCCGAGCACTGGGGACTGGAGTCGCGCGTGGTCATCGGAGCGCGTCTCGCGGGCGCCGAAGAGGTGCCGGGGATTCCGGCCTGCACCGAGGTCTGCACGGGCGAGAGCATGAGCGCCTGGGTGGAGGTGCGCTCTCCCGGCGGCGAATGGATGCCGATCGACGTCACGCCGCAGTACGCGATGCTGCCGAGCGCGATCACCGAGGGCGAGCAGCTGCCCGAGCATCCGACCGTTCCGGAGCAGCCCCGCTCGGAGGCGCTCGACCCGCCGCAGGCGCAGAGCGATTCCAACGACGACGCTCCTCCGCTCGAGGCCCCCGAGTCGGAGTTCCTGGCCGCTCTGCTGCCGATCCTGCGCGCCACAGGCCTCGGTGTGCTCGCCCTCGTGCT
Organism: Microbacterium sp. NPDC008134; assembly: GCF_042957055.1. Classification (NCBI taxonomy): domain Bacteria; kingdom Bacillati; phylum Actinomycetota; class Actinomycetes; order Micrococcales; family Microbacteriaceae; genus Microbacterium; species Microbacterium sp. NPDC008134. The sequence continues at coordinate 483,768 of NZ_JBIBHO010000001.1, forward strand.
CCTGACGCTTCCGCTCCTGGTGCTGCTCGTCGCGAAGCGTCGCCGGTCGCGCGCACGGCGCGACGCCGGCGACCCGGAGGTACGCCTCGCCGGCGCCTGGGAGGAGCTCGTCGATCTCTACACCGATCACGATGTCGTGATGCAGGCGCAGGGCACACGCGTGCAGCGCGCCCGCTCGACCGACCGTTCGGCGGCCGTGCGGCTCGCGGTGCTTGTCGATCAGGGCATCTTCGCGGGGCATCCGCCCACCGACGCGGATGCCGTCGCCGCCTGGCAGATCGTCGACGACGAACGGGCCGCACTGTCCGCGGCCGACAGCCGCTGGCGACGGCTGGTCGCGCGGCTGCGTCTGACCTCGTTGCTCAACCGTGCGAGGCCGACGAACGGCGTCGGTTTCTCGGGTCGTCGTCCGGTGATCGGTACGCTCGCAGTAGCCGAATCGCCCCACGACCGGCAGAAGGAGACCCCATGACACCGTCAGCAGAGTCCGGACTGCTCTCGATGATCCTCATCGGATGGGGTGTCGGCCTGCTCGTCGGCATCGGCATCTACGTCTGGTACGCGGTGGCGCTGTCGCGCCTGTTCCCGCGGCTCGGTGGAGAGGCGTGGAAGGGGTGGGTGCCCATCCTCAACGAGGCGGAGATCCTCGCCCGCGGTGGGGTGGCGGCCTGGAAGGTCATCTTCTCCCTGATCCCGATCCTGCAGATCTACGGCATCTATCTCAAGGTGATCGCGACACACCGCATCAACCAGCAGTTCGATCGCGGCGCCGGGTCGACCGTGCTCGCCATCCTGCTGCCGCCCGTGTGGGCCTCGATCCTCGCCGCCGGGGCGCCGCCGTACCCGGAGGGCGACCGCCTCGCGGCCCTGCAGCCGGGGCCGCGCCGCTCGCCTCAGCCGCTCCTGGCCCCCACGACGGGCGACACCCGTGACTACGCGCTCCCTGCCTTCGCTCCGCAGCGCCCCGCCTCGACGCACGCGAACGCGGCGCCGGCGGGTGGCTTCGTCCCGGCTCCCCGCCCGACGAACGGGCGAGCCGAGGCATCCGCTCCGTCCGCCGCCGGTAACACTGGGATGCCCGCCGAATGGCAGGCGTTCGCCCCCGCCCCGCAGGCTCCGGCTTCTGCGCCGCAGCCTCCGGCTCCGCAGCTCTCGACGCCGCAGCCACCGGCGCCATCCTTCGCGCCACCGGCGGCTTCCCTTGCTCCGCAGTCGCCGGCAGATCCTGCACCGGCCGCGCCTCCGGCCGCACCGCCGGCCGCACCGCCGGCAGCCCCGCCCGCCCCACCGGCAGCCCCGCCCGCACGGCCGGCCGCCTCGCCGGGGGAGTACCCGCTGCCGGAAGCATTCGCTCCGCGGCCGCCGGCCCACACTCCCGCAGCGCCCCCAGCCCCGCCCGCACCGCCGGCCGCCGCACCCGATGCCCCGGCATCGGTCGTTCCGCCGGTGCCGCTCATCGCGACTCCGCCGCCCGCCGCCCCGGCGACGCCTCCGGTGACCCGCCCCGCGCCCGACGCACCCCGGCCTGAAGCGGTCACGCCCGAAGCGATCACGCCCGCGGCCGAAGCCGAGGACTTCCTCGACGACGACCTCGCGCAGACCATCATCAAGCCGCGACAGGTCGCGGTCGAAGACGACCTCGAGGCGACCGTCGTCGTGGCCCGCAAGCGCGGGGTGCGCCGGTCGCTCGTGCTCGACGACGGTCGCACCTTCGCGCTCTCGGGCGCGAGCGTGGTGATCGGACGCAACCCCACCGGCGACCCGGGCGAGCAGCGTCTGTCGATCACCGACGCGACCCGCACCCTCTCGAAGACGCACGCGCGTCTCGTCGTCACGGACGACGAGTGGCGACTGACCGATCTGCACGCGACCAATGGCGTCGTCGTGGTGGCCGAGGACGGAACCGAGATCCTGCTCGACCCGGGCGAGAGCGTCGTCGGAACCGGGCGCTTCATCCTCGGCGAGGTCGGGATGCACGTGATCGCGGAGCGCGATTCGTGACCGTCGATCAGGTGGTCCTCAACGTCGCGTCGCTGACCGACACCGGTCTCAAGCGCGCCGCGAACGAGGACTCCCTGCTCACCGCCTCGCCCGTGTTCCTCGTGGCCGACGGCATGGGCGGGCACGAGGCGGGCGATCGGGCGAGTGCGGCGGTCGTCGCGGCGTTCGAGCCGCTCCGGGGCACCGCGGTCACGATCGACGACGTGCGCCTGGCGCTCGGGCGTGCGACGGCCGTGGTCGAATCGATCGCCGCCGCGCACAAGCAGGGCGCCGGCAGCACGGTCTCGGGAGTGGCCCTGGTCGAGCACGAGGGGCTGCCGCACTGGCTCGTCTTCAACGTCGGCGACTCCCGGGTGTACCGCCATCACGCGAACGATCTCGTGCAGTTGACGATCGATCACTCGCTCGGTCAGGAGATGGTCGACGCCGGCGAGCTGCGTCCCGAGGACCTCGCGACCTTCGCCCAGCGCAACATCATCACGCGCGCGATCGGAGCCGCCGACAGCGAGGCCGACAGCTGGCTGCTCCCCGTGATCGACGGCGAACGCCTGCTGCTCTGCTCCGACGGTCTCAGCGGCGAGGTGAGCGACGAGGCGATCCGCGCGACCTTGACGATGTGCGGGCGCCCGGAGACGGCGGCATCCGCCCTCGTCCGCCGCGCGCTGCAGGCGGGCGGTCGCGACAACGTCTCGGTCGTCGTGATCGACGTCGTCACCGGCGGCCTGCGCGCCGGACGCGACGACGACACGGCCGGACGCATGGCGGTCTCGGTCGGCACCGACTCGATGCTCGAGGGCACGACGATCCCGGTGCGCGCCCGATGACCGACGAGAGCATCGACGAGGAGACCGTCATCGTCACCCGCCGCGACCGTCGTCGGGCGGCAGCGCACGCGGATGCCGGAGCCCAAGCGGATGCCGCGCAGGCGGATGCGGCGCAGGTGGACGCGGCGCTGGCGGATGCCGAGGCGCACGTCGAGGACAACGAGGCGACCGTGGTGGTCGGGCGCTCCCGCCCCGCGGCATCCGATGTCGACGAGGCCACGATCGTCGTCGATCGCTCTCGGCCCGCGTCGGCGCCGGAGGGCCACGAGGAGACCGTCGTGATCGACCGCGCGCGCCCCGCGGCATTCGAGATGGACGAATCGACGGTCGTCGTCGATCGCTCGGGCGGCGCCGCCGTCGCACCGTCGGGCCTCGAGGAGACGATCGTGCGTCCGCGGCGTGGACGGCGTCGCCAGCGGAACACGGTTTTCGACGAGCCGTCCCCGCTCGACGACACGATCCCGCGGAGCGCGCTCTCGTTCGAGCGTCCGACCGCACCCGAGCCACCCGCCATCTACAAGCCCCGGCCCGCTCCCCTCGTGCCGACGGCACCGCCCGTGGTCGGCGGTGGCCCGGCGCCGACGCGCGTCGAGAACCCGGCGCTTCCGTCGGTGACGCGTCAGGCGATGCGTCGCAGTCGCGCGGCGCTCCTCGCGTTCCTCGGTGCCTGCGCGGTGTCGGTCGCGGGCCTGGTGACGCTCGGGTTCGTCGTCTCCGGCTGAATCGCGGCGTTCTCCGCCTCGACGAATCGCGCCGCCGGCGAGACGGCGAACTGCATGGGGAACTCTCCCCATGCGTTGGTATTCCGGCACGCGGTTAGGATGTTCAGGTGCGCCGCGCGGCCGAGGCCGCCCGGCAAGAGTCGAGCACGGACCTGTGGGGGGAGCACGGAATGAAGGCGCTGTCGTGGATGCGGGCACGACCGAAGACGCTGGCGTCCGCCGCCGGGGTCACCGTCGGCGTGATCGCGATCACCACGATGGCCTTCACCTACGAGGGCTTCCCGACCACGAAGGTCGACCTGAACGACGGCGGTGTCTGGATCACCAAGACGTCGAGCCTGCTGGTCGGCCACTTCAACCACGAGTCCACGGTGCTCGACGGCGGCCTGCGCACCACGGGTGAGAACTACGACATCCTGCAGGACGCCACGAACATCCTCGTCGTCGACGAGAGCGCCTCCACGATGACCGCGGTCGATCCCGCCCGCGTAGCCCTCGGCGACTCGGCCGCGATCCCCGCCGCCTCCAAGGTCGCCCTCGGCAACCGCACCACGGCGATCCTCGACCAGAAGACCGGCGAACTCTGGGTCGTGCCCGTGCAGGGCGTACCCGGCTTCGAGCCCGAGGTGCAGGACCCGGTCGCCGAGCTCGGCGCCGACGCCGACGTCGTGGTCGCCACCGACGGCACCGTCTTCGGGCTCTCGGCCGAGCGCGGCGAGGTCGTCACGATCCCGGTCGACGCCGAGGGCGAGGCGGGCGACCCCTCGGCCGCCTCCGTCGGCGAGATCGACACCTCCGCGCGCCCCACGATCACCGCGGTCGGTCGCACACCCGTCGTGCTCGACGCCGCAGCCGGCGTCGTGACGTCGCCCGGCGGCTTCCGCGCCGAACTCCCCGGGGCGAACGAGGCGGTGCTGCAGCAGGCATCCGCCGAGACGGATGCCGTCGCCATCGCCACCCCGGACGCCCTGGTGAGCCTGCCCCTCGACGGCAGCGAGGCCACCACGACCGCCGCGGGCGGCACCGGCATCCCGACCGCCCCGGTCTGGCTCCGCGGCTGCACCTACGGCGCGTGGGCGGGAACGGCGACGTTCATCCGCGAGTGCCCGGGCAGCACGAACGACGTCAACGCGACGGTCGAGGGCGCCGAGGAGTCGCAGAGCCTCGTGTTCCGCGTGAATCGCGACGTCATCATCCTCAACGACGCCGTCGGCGGCGCGGCCTGGCTGGCCGACGAGAGTCTGCAGCGCGTCGACAACTGGAACGACCTGACGCCGCCCGAGGGCGAGACCGAGAACGAGGACGACTCCACCGAGGAGACCGTCGAGACGACCCTGCCCGAGCGCAAGGAGGAGAACACCCCTCCGATCGCCGAGGACGACACGTTCGGCGTGCGTCCGGGCGTGACGACCATGCTCCCGGTGCTCGACAACGACAACGACCCCGACGGCGACGTGCTGGTCGCGACGCTGGCCGAGGCGCAACCGTCGATCGGTGAGATCCAGCAGGTGCAGAACGGCGGATCGCTGCAGATCGCCGTCGCGGAGGACGCGAAGGGCTCGACGACCTTCACCTACGAGGCCGACGACGGCCGCGGCGGCAAGGACACCGCGAACGTCACGCTCACGGTGTACGACGAGAGCATCAACACCGCGCCGGCGCCCAAGCGCAAGACGAGCCTCACGATCGAGACCGGCGGCACGGTTTCGTACAACATCCTCCCGGACTGGATCGATCCCGAGGGCGACGACGTCTACCTGAAGGACGTCGTTCCCGCTCCGGGTGACGAGGTCGACTTCAGCACCGACGGCCAGATCACCTACAAGGCGACCGCGAGCCTGCAGGGCCGCAAGGAGGTGCAGGTCACCGTCGCCGACGGATACGGCGAGAGCGCGACGGCATCCCTCACCCTCGACGTGCGCCCCGAGGGATCGACGAAGCCGAAGACCAACGCCGACCACGTCGTGACCCGCGTGGGCGAGCAGGTAACGGTCGCCCCGCTCGCGAACGACACGAGTTCGGGCCGCGAGCCGCTGCGTCTCGGACGCGTGAGCGAGGTGCCCGGCGCCACCGTGCTGCCCGACGCCCCGAACAAGACCTTCACCTTCTCGGCCGACAACCCGGGTACCTACTACGTGCTGTACCTCGCTACCGCCGGTCCCGAGAACGGCGAGGGCATCGTGCGCGTCGACGTGCTCGAGGCCACCGAGACCGATCTGCCGCCGGTCGCCGTGCGCGACGTGGCACTGCTGCCGACCGGTGGCGACGTGCTCGTCGGTGTGCTGGCGAACGACGTCGATCCCGCCGGCGGCATCCTCGTGGTGCAGTCGGTGTCGATCGAGGAGGACTCCGGCATCTCGGTGTCGGTGATCAACCACGAGACCCTGCGCATCACCGATCAGGGAGCGCTCACCGACCAGGCGCGCATCACCTATCGCATCTCGAACGGCTCGAAGTCGGCCGAGGGCGAGGTCGTGGTGATCCCGATCCCGGCACCCGACAAGCTGCTCCAGCCCGTGGTGAACGACGACACCGCGACCGTCCGTGCCGGCGACGTCGTCACGATCCCGGTGCTCGACAACGACACGCACCCGAACGACGACGTGCTGCACCTCGAGCCCGAGCTCGTCGAGCCGCTCGTCGACCCCGAGGACGGCGAGGCGTTCGTGTCGCAGGACACGGTGCGTTTCAAGGCGGGTCCGGTCGCGAAGACCGTCTACCTCACCTACGAGGCCGTCGATTCGCGTCAGCAGAAGGATGCCGGGTACGTCACGATCCAGATCCTGCCGATCGACGAGGAGACCAACGCCGCCCCGCGCCCGCAGGACCTCGTCGCACGCGTGCTCGCCGGATCGAGTGCGAACATCGCGGTGCCGCTCGACGGCATCGATGCCGACGGCGACTCGGTCGAGCTGATCGACATCGCGTCGAACCCCACGAAGGGGCGTATCACCGAGACCGCGCAGAACTACTTCACCTACGAGGCCTTCGACGGCTCGGCCGGGGTCGACGTGTTCAAGTACCGCGTGCGCGATCGTCTCGGCAAGGAGGGCATCGCCACGATCCGCGTCGGCATCGCACCGGCGGAGAAGGTGAACCAGGCGCCGTACGCGGTGAAGGATGCCGTCGTCGTGCGCCCCGGTCGTGAGATCGCGGTGCCGGTGATGGAGAACGACTCCGATCCCGAGGGCGACAAGATCACACTCGTCGAGGACGGCCTCGAGGTCCCGACCGACACCGGCATCGAGGCGCGCGTCTCGGGCGACCGCGTGCTCGTGCAGGCTCCCGACCGCGCGCTCGAGACTTCGTTGCAGTACACGATCCGCGACTCCCGCGGCGCGACCGCGAGCGCAGCGCTGCAGATCACGGTCGACGACGACGTGCCCCTGCAGGCGCCGATCGCGCGCGATGACCGCGTGCGGCCGACCGACCTCACCGACGGCACGATGGATGCCGACATCGATATCCTCGCGAACGACGAAGACCCCGACGGCACCACCGATCGGCTCGAGGTGACGCTCGGCGAGGGAGCCACGCAGCTCGAGAACGGCATGGTGCGGGTCACCGTGACGGAGGAGCTCCAGCTCATCCGCTACACCCTCACCGACCAGGACGGTCTCGCGGCATCCGCCTTCATCTTCGTGCCGGCCGAATCCGATTTGCGCCCGATCCTCGACTCCACCGAGCCGCTCGAGGTCATGAGCGGCGAGACGAAGGAAGTGCCGCTCGCGGACTACGTGACGGTCGCCGGCGGTGGCACCGCCCGCATCACCGAGCACGCCCGCGTGAGCGCCGTGCACGCGAACGGCGACGACCTCGTGCAGGACGAGACCACGCTGGTCTACACCTCGGCCGACGGCTACTTCGGCCAGGATGCGCTCACCTTCGAGGTCACCGACGGCACGGGGCCCGACGATCCCGAGGGGCGCAAGGCCACCCTCAGCATCCCGATCAACGTGCTGCCGCCCGACAACCAGCAGCCGGAGTTCATCGGCACCGAGATGGTCGTCGCGGCCGGCGAGGACGCCACGAGCCTCGACCTCGTGCCGCTGACGACCGACCCCGATCCCGAAGACGCCGGCGTGCACACGTACCGGTACGTGAGTGGCGCGGGCGACGGCATCAGCGCGCGCATCGACGGCCAGGAGCTGCTCGTCGAAGCGGGATCCGACGTCGCCAAGGGCACGGTCGCCTCGCTGAAGCTCGAGATCTCCGACGGTACGACGGAGCCCGTCGAGGGCACCGTCACGGTGCGCGTCGGGGCCTCGACTCGACCGCTTCCCGCCGCCAACACCGACACGATCTCGGAAGCCGACCAGGGCAAGAGCATCACGGTTCCCGTGCTCGCGAACGACTACAACCCGTTCCCGGAGACGCCGCTCAAGCTCATGAACGCCGCGACCGAGTCCGGGTCGGGCGGCGCCGAGGTGCAGGGCGACGAGGTCGTCGTGACCCCCGCCGCCGACTTCGTCGGAACGATGGTCGTGCGCTACCGCATTCAGGACGCCACGAAGGATCCCGATCGAGAGGCCAACGGCCAGATCATCGTGACCGTGCAGGGCGTGCCGGATGCCCCGGGCACCCCGACCGTGTCGAGCGTGCAGGACCGCACCGTCGTCGTCTCGTATTCGGCGCCGTCGAACAACGGTGCCGAGATCACCAAGTACACGGTGCGCTCGGTGACCGGCAACCCGTACTCGAAGGAGTGCTCGTCGACGACCTGCACCCTCGACGGCCTCACGAACAACGTGGAGTACTCGTTCCAGGTCACCGCGACCAACCGCGTCGGCGAGTCCGAGCCCTCGGGAGGCTCGGCGCTCGCGCGCCCGGACGCGCGCCCCGACACCCCGAACCCCCCGACCCTCGTGTTCGGCGACAAGTCGCTCGACGTGAGCTGGCAGACGCCCACCACCCCGGGATCGCCGGTCGAGAGCTACACGCTCGAGATCTCGCCCGCGCCGCCGTCCGGCGTGACGCAGAAGCAGGTCACGGGCAACTCGATGACCTGGGAGGGCCTCGAGAACGGCGGCAATTACCAGGTGCGCGTCCAGGCGCACAACCGCGCGCCCGAGCCGTCGAGCTGGAGCGGGTGGTCGGCATCCGAGATCCCGGCCGGGCCTCCGCTGCCCGCCGCCGCGCCCACGACCGCCGAGATCCAGGGCGTCGGCAACCAGGCGCAGATGCAGGTCTCGTGGGAGCCGGGCAGCGCCAACGGCGATGCGATCGACTCCTTCCAGCTCGAGGTGTGGGAGGGGAACACGCTCCGCAACACCCTCACCCCGAATGCCGGAGCGCGCACCCAGGCGGTGACCGTCGCGACCTCCGAGACGCCCTACACGTACCGCATCCGCGCGATCAACAAGGCAGGCTGGGGCGAGTGGAGCCCGATGTCGGCCCCGCGCCGCGGCGTGAACAAGCCCAGCGCACCGTCGTTCTCGTCGGTCGCCGATGGCGATCGCGCGCTCACGCTCTCGTGGACCGCTGGGGCGCTCAACGGCGCGAAGAGCAGCGAGGTGCAGCACCAGTACTCGCTCAACGGCGGCGGCAGTTGGGCGGCGATCCCGGGCAACAACGTGATCACCGGGCTGAACAACGGCACGACCTACAACGTGGTCCTGCGCTCGGTCTCGACCGTCGACGGCACCACCTACGCCAGCGACGGCTCCGCCACCCGCTCGGGTCGGCCGTACGGACCGCTCAGCCAGCCGGGACTCTCGTCGCGTCAGAACGCGACGAGCGTCACATTCGAGTGGAACGGCAACCAGTCGATGAACGGGCGAGATCTGCGATCCGTCGAGATCAACGTCGGCAACGGCTGGGAGGGCGTCGGCGCGACGGGTTCGCGCACGGTGGGCAACGGGTACAGCCAGACGCACTCCATCACCGTGCGCGTGACCGACAGCGCGGGGCAGACGATCTCGCGCTCGACCAGCGAGACCTCCGGGCCCAAGCCCGACCCCCGTGCCTGGGTCACCTCGACCGGCAACGCCAACGGACAGGACAACTGCAACGACGGCACCTGCGCGTACTTCTACGTCACGGGCCGGGACTTCCCGGCCAACAAGACCATGTACCTGCAGTGCGCCAGCAACGCCCCGGCACCGTACGGCGGCACGTTCGGCGGCCGGAATATCACGACCGACGGCAACGGCAACATCGACCAGCAGATCGGCTGCTACCTCGGCATGCGCCGCGGCACGATCGACGCGTGGGTGGTGCTCGACGGCAAAGCCTACGAACGCCGCACCTGGCAATGACCCCGCACGACACCCCCGCAGGCGAAGCACCCCCACGAGAACAGGGAACGACACACTCATGACCATGACTCCCGAACAGGCCACCTGGTTCCAGGGCACCTTCCACCGTCTCGTCGAGAACGTCGACAAGGCCGTGCAGGGCAAGCAGGAGGTCGTCGGTCTGGTGCTCTCGGCGATGCTCGCCGAAGGCCACGTTCTGCTGGAGGACGCCCCGGGCACCGGCAAGACGAGCCTTGCGAAGGCGCTCGCCGCCACCGTGCAGGGCACCAGCACGCGCATCCAGTTCACGCCCGACCTGCTGCCGTCCGACGTGACCGGCGTGACGATCTACGACCAGCAGCAGCACAAGTTCGAGTTCCACAAGGGCCCGATCTTCGCGTCGATCGTGCTCGCCGACGAGATCAACCGTGCCTCGCCGAAGACGCAGTCCGCGCTGCTCGAGGTCATGGAGGAGTCGCGAGTCACGGTCGACGGCGTCACGCACGAGACCGGGCGTCCGTTCCTCGTGATCGCGACGCAGAACCCGATCGAGCAGGCCGGAACCTACAAGCTGCCCGAGGCGCAGCTAGACCGCTTCCTCATCAAGACGTCGATCGGCTACCCAGACCTCGCCGTCACCGAGAGCATCCTGGCCGGGGCATCCGACCGCAATCCGTCCGCCGGCCTCGCCGCGATCATCACCACCAGCGCCGTCGCCGACATGGCCGACCTCGCCGCCACGGTGCACGTGGAGCCCGCCGTGCTGCGCTACACCGCCGAGCTCGCCGAGGCGACCCGCACCGACCAGGCGACGCGCCTCGGCGTCTCGGTGCGGGGTGCGATCGCCATGATCCGCATCGCGAAGGTCTGGGCCGCCGCCCACGGCCGCCACTTCGTGCTGCCCGACGACATCAAGGCCCTCGCCCGTCCCGTCTGGCAGCACCGGATGCTGCTCGACGCCGAGGCCGAGTTCGCCGGCACGTCGAGCGAGACCGTGATCGCCCGCGTCCTCGACGCCGTCGCGGCCCCGCAGGCGCGAACGGCGGCCTGATGACCACGGAGGCCCTGCAGAGCACGCAGCCCACGATCGACCGCGACGCCGGATGGCGTGACATCGCGGCGGTCGTCGGTGTGCGGATGCTCGCGCGCCTCCGTCTCATCGCGCAGGCGGTGCGTCCGCTCGCGTGGGTGCTCATCGGCCTCGCGATCGGGTTCTGGGTCCTCGGGCAGATCGCCGGGTGGGCGGAGTTCACGATCGCGGCCCTCGTGATCGCGATCGTGCTCGTGCTCTGCGCCCTGTTCCTCATCGGACGCACCGCGTACGACGTCTCGCTCGATCTCGCTCGCACGCGCGTCGTGGTGGGGGAGCGCGCGATCGGCGCCCTCAAGCTCGCGAACCTCGGGACCCGCGCCATCCTGCCCTCGCGTGTCGTGCTGCCGGTCGGGTCGGGCCGTGGTGAGTTCGGCATCCAGCGCCTCGCTCCGGGCGCCGAGGCCGAGGAGCTCTTCGCCATCCCCACCCAGAAGCGCGGGGTCGTGAAGGTCGGGCCGGTGAGCGTCGTGCGCGGCGATCCGCTCGGCCTCTTCGAGCGCGCTCGCCGCAGCGACGAGCCCGTCGACCTGTTCGTGCACCCGCGCACCATCCTGTTCGACGGTCAGTCGCTCGGTTTCCTTCGCGACCTCGAGGGGATGCCGGCGGCCGACCTGTCGCGCGACGACGTGTCGTTCCACGCCCTGCTCGAGTACCAGCCGGGCGACGACCTGCGCCACGTGCACTGGAAGTCGACCGCGCGCACCGGCACGATGATGGTGCGCCAGTACGAGGAGACGCGGCGCTCGCACTTCGTGATCGGCCTGTCGCGCTCGACCGGCGATTACGCGAGCGACGAGGACTTCGAGCTGGCGGTGTCGGCGGCCGGCTCGATCGGCCTGCGGGCGCTGCGCGACTCACAGCGCGTTGACATGCGGGTGCAGGGCAGGGAACTGCCGTCGAGCACGGGTAAGCAGCTGCTCGACTCGCTCTCGGCCGTCGAGAACTCCAGGCCCCGCGACGGCGGCATCGCCGACCTCGCCGGCGTGCTCGCCACGAGCATGCCGCTCGCCAGCATCGTCGTGCTCGTGTGCGGCTCGAAGGTGCGCACCGAGGACCTCCGGCTGGCCTGCTCGCGCCTGCCCTTCGGAGCGCGCGCGCTCGCCATCGTCACCGACTCCACGCTCGCCTCGCCTGAACTGCGGCGCATCGGCGAGGCCGACGTCGTCACGATCGGTGCCCTCGAGCAGATCCCCCTCGCCTTGCAGAAGGTGCTCGCATGACCGCCCCCGCGATCCCCACGGCTCCGGCGACGCTGCCGCTGCGCCGCTGGATCCTCGATCTCGTCGCCACGGCACTGCTCGTCGGCGCGATCCTCCTCGGGTTCTGGCCGACGTTCGCGGGCGGCTCGTTCCTTCCCGCCGCGATCGGGGGTCTCCTGCTCGGTCTCGCGGTCGCCGCGGTCTCGGCCTGGCGTCGCTGGGGCATTCTGATCATCGCCGGCCTCACGGTTGCCGTGTACTTCGTGTTCGGCGGTGCGCTCGCCCTGCCCGCCACGACGATCGCCGGCTTCGTGCCGACCCTCGAGACCCTCCAGCAGCTCGCGCTGGGCGTGGTGACGTCGTGGAAGCAGATGCTCACGACCGTCGCCCCGGTGTCGGCGGCCGACGGTCACCTGATCGTGCCGTTCCTGCTCGCGCTCGTGGCCTCGGCCGTGACGGCCTCGCTGGCGCTGAAACTGTCGAACGTCGCGTGGGCGCTGATCCCCGCGGGCACGTTGCTCGTGCTCGTGATCGCGCTCGGTACTCCCGAGCCCGCGTTCCCCGTCGTGCAGGGACTCGTCTTCGCGGTCGTGGCCATCGCCTGGCTGGCGCTGCGTCAACTGTGGGCTCCGCAGAACTCGGCGGTGTCGGTGAGCGAGGTCGACCCGTCGCGCGCGGCGCACATGCGCCTGCGCCGGTTGTTGGCCGGTGCAGCGGTGCTCGCCATCGCCGCGGGAGCGGGCATCGCGTCGTCGGCCATCGCCGCTCCGGCCGAGACGCGCCACGTGTTCCGCGACGTGATCATCCCGCCGTTCGACATCCGCGACTATCCGAGCCCGTTGCAGGCGTTCCGCAAGAACGTGCGCGACGAGAAGGTGAAGACGCTCTTCACCGTGCGGGGGCTGCCCGAGAACGCGCGCATCCGCATCGCCGTCATGGACCAGTTCGACGGCATGGTCTACAACGTCACCGATGGTGGACCGGGGTCGTCGAGCGCGTTCACGCCGCTGCGCTCCGACATGTCGCCCGAGGCCGAGGGCATCCCGGTCACGCTGCAGGTCGAGATCGCCGAGTACAGCGGGGTGTGGGTGCCGGATGCCGGTGCCGTCTCCGAGATCGAGTACACGGGCGACCGCGCCGAAGAGCTACGTCGGGGCACGTTCTACAACACCGAGACCGGCACTGCGGTGGCGACGTCGCGGCTCACCGCCGGTGACACGTACACGGTCGACACCGTGATCCCGAACGAGGTCGACGACGACCGGCTCGCGGAGGTCGCGTTCGGCAACGTGAACCAGCCGAAGCAGAGCAACGTGCCCGAGGAGCTCACCTCGCTCGCGGCCGAGACGGTCGCGGATGCCGAGTCGCCGATCGAGCAGGTGCGTGCACTCGAGACGATGCTCGCGGATGGCGGGTTCTTCAGCCACGGCCTCGAGGGCGAGGTCATCTCGCGCGCGGGCCACACGGCGGAGCGCATCTCGACGCTCGTGGGCGGCGACCAGATGATCGGCGACGACGAGCAGTACGCGGTCGCGATGGCGCTGCTCGCCCGTGAGGTCGGCATCCCCGCCCGTGTCGTGATGGGGTACTACCCCGACGAGGAGGACGCGAAGGCGGCGGAGTTCGCCGCGACCGGCGACGACGTGCACGCCTGGGTCGAGGTGAACTTCGAGGGGCTCGGGTGGCTGCCGTTCAACCCGACCCCGCCCGAGGACCAGGTGCCGAACGATCAGAACACCAAGCCGCGGGTCGACCCGAAGCCGCAGGTGCTGCAGCCGCCGCCCCCGCCGCAGGAGCCGGTCGACCTGCCCCCGACGCTGCCCGACGACCGCAAGTCCGAGGACGAGACCCTCAACATCCTCGGCATCCTGGGCGCGATCCTCGCGATCGGCGGAATCACGCTCGCGATCCTCGCGATCCTCGCCTCGCCGTTCATCGTGATCGGGGCGTGGAAGGCGGCGAAGCGCCGTGCGCGTCGCACCGCTGCGCGCACCTCCGACCGCATCAGCGGCGGCTGGGACGAACTCACCGATCGCGCTACCGACTACGGCGCCCGGATCGCGCCGGGCGGAACGCGCGTCGAGGAGGCCGCGACCGTCGTCGCGACGCTCGACGTGCCGAACGCGGCCGTACTGGCGCAGCGAGCGGATGCCGAGATCTTCGGTCCGACCGAGCCCACGCCCGCCGACGTCGAGGCGTTCTGGAGCGAGGTCGACGACATCGTGGGCGGTCTGGGCAAGGAAGCCGGGTTCTGGAGACGCTGGAAGGCGCGGGCGAATCTGCGCTCGCTGCTCGGCGGAACGGCCCTGTCGCACGGGTTCCAGAGCCTGAAGGATGCCGCCGCCGCCCGTGTCGCGGACTCCTCGAACGCGCGAGCGGGCCGGGAACCTGGCACGATCGAGAACAACGACCGCACCACCGCCTCCGAGAGCGAGACCCCATGACCCAGCTCCCCTTCGGTCAGATCGCCCCGATCTCCCGGCGCGCGGTCGCGTACCTCATCGACGCGCTGATCGCCGGCGGCCTGGCGATCGTGCTGAGCGTCGTGCTCGGCGTCGCCACCGCTCTCTCGGGCGGGCTCGAGGCATCGCTGATGACGGTGACCATCGGGGGGCCTCTCGTCAGCCTCGTGCTGCTGGGCTGGTTCGTCGTCTACACGAACATGCAGGCAGGTGCAGGGTCGATCGGTATGCGGGCCCAGGGCGTGCGACTCGTGTCGGAGACCGACGGATCGCCGATCGGGTTCGGCCGGGCGCTCCTGCGCAACATCATCTTCGGTCTTTCCGCCGGCATCGTCGTGGGCTACTTCACGCCGCTGTTCGACGGGTCGGGTCGCTTCCAGGGCTGGCACGACAAGGTCGGCCGTTCGCTCATGCTCGATGCGCGTGCCCCGGGCGGGATCACCCCGATCACGGCCCCGGCGACCACCGCGGTGCCGACGGTCTCGGCCCCGACCGGCGCGTTCCCGGCGTATCCTGCGCCGGTGGCCCCGTCGCAGCCGCCCGCGATCCCGGGTCTTCCGCACCCCGGGTCGTACGGTGCTCCGGCTCCGCAGGCTCCCGCGCACACCCCGGTCTCGCCGTATGCGCCTCCGGTCGCCCCCGGGCAGACGCCGTCCGCTCCTCCCGCGGCAGCGGTTCCACAGGCTCCGCCCGTTCCGACAGGCGCTTACTCGCCGTCGGCACCCGTGTTCCCGGCTCCTGCGACCCCCGCGGCGCCGGCCGCGCCGATCGGCGAGGGCGGCGACTTGATCGCCTTCGTCCCCGGTGTGACGCAGGATGCTCCGCCGCAACCGCCGCAGACCGCGGCTCCGGCCCCGGCGGCGGCAGAGCCCACCGCAGAAGCGCCCGCCGCTCCCGAGCCGGTCGCCCCGACCGCGGCGCCCGCAGCTCCGTCGGCTGTGCCCGTCGCCTCGGCGCCCGCTCCCGCCCCGGCACCGGTCGAGGACCCCGACGTCGAGTCGACCCGCATCAGCATCCCCGGGCACCGCCTCATCTTCACGTGGGACGACGGCACGCGCGTCTCGGTCTCGCGCCGCACGATCTTCGGTCGCAACCCCGCCGCGGAGGAGGGTGCGGCGACCGTCGCCGTGCGCGACGAGACGCTCTCGCTCTCGAGGACGCACTTCGAGGCCGCCGCCGAGACCTCGGGTGGCTGGGTGCTCGACCGGCACTCCACCAACGGCACCACGATCGTGCGTGAAGGTCAGCGCATCGCCTGCCCGCCGGGGCAGCGCGTGCCGGTTCGGCTCGGCGACGCCATCGAGATCGGCGACCGCATCGTCACGGTCGGAGGCTACGCATGAGGCCCGGGCTCGTCGTCACGTCGGGTGCGGCGACGCACGCGGGGCTGCGCCGACCGCTCAACGAGGACGCCTACCTCGCGACGTCGCCCGTCTTCGTCGTCGCCGACGGCATGGGCGGGCACGAGGCGGGGGAGCGCGCGAGCGCGGCCGTGATCGCCGAGTTCGCCTCCTCGATCGGGCGCACGGCGCTCGCGCTCGATGATGTGCGCCGGGCGCTCGCGACAGCCCGGGAGCGGGTCGAGGAACTGTCGACCACGGGCAACGGCCGCGCGGGCACGACCCTGAGCGGCGTCGTGATCGCCGACGTCGACGGCATGGGCTATTGGCTCGCGGTGAACATCGGCGACTCGCGCACCTATCGCTTCGCCGACCGCGAGCTCGAGCAGATCACGGTCGACCACTCGGTCGTGCAGGAGCTCATCGAGGCAGGGGAGCTCACACCGCAGGATGCTCTCACCGACCGCCGCCGCAACATCATCACTCGCGCGATCGGGGCCTCCAGCACCGGCGACGCGGACTACTGGATGTTCCCGGCCGAGCTCGGCGATCGCATGCTCGTGTGCTCCGACGGGCTCACCTCGGAGGTGTCGGATGCCCGCATCCGCGACATCCTCGGCACGACGCCCGACCCGCAGCGCGCAGCCGACGCGCTCATCGAGGCGGCCGTCGCCGCCGGCGGGCGCGACAACATCACCGTCATCGTCGCCGACGCCGTCTCGGTCGCCTCGCGGCCGGGCACGCTGCTCGCGACCGACGACGACATCGACATGAACACGCGTCCGCGTGAAGCCGCAGGAGGGGGTCGCTGATGCAGACCATCTATCGCCCGGGCCACTGGAATCTGCTCGTCATCCCCGGCGCGCTCGTCGCGCTGCCGCCGGATGCTCCGACCGAGGTCGTGTCCACCCTCTGGGAGCGCCTTCCGGCGCACAAGACGCTGGCGACGGTGGTCGACGTGCTCACGACGCAGGCAGGCGGGTCGTTCACCGCACTGCCGCCGTTCGTCGCGGCGGTCGCGGAGGGTGCCGATGTGCGTATCGCACTGCGCGGCGGCGTCGCTGCCCGCGTCACCGCGGCCGACGGCGCGCACGAGCTCTCCGGCGCCGAGGTGACGACGTGGAGCGAGCGCTTCGTCGGCGGAGCCACGCGTATCGAGATCACGGTCGAGTCCGTCGAGGGCGAGGCCGGCCTGCCAGTGCATACCGGTATCGTGCGGGCGGCCGCAGTAAGCGCCGATCTCGAATCCGCCGACGCCGCCCCGCTGACGGGAGCGCTCGGCCCCGCGCCGGTCGTCGTCGCGACGGACGATGGTGCCTCGGCGTCGGCGCTCGCAGCCGCCGCCGTGCCGCTCGCCCTGTTCGGGGGAGCCGCGCTCGGAACGGATGCCGCGATCAGCGCCCCGCTCGTCGGTACCGTGCCAGTGCCCCCGCAGGTCACGCCTCCCCCGGTCGTCGCCCCTCCGGTGGCGGCCGCACCGCCGGTCGTCACGCCCCCTCCGGTGGTCGCACCGCCGGTGGCGCCGGGAACGGCGCTGCCCGAGGCGATCGCGCCAGAGGCGATCGCGCCCGAGCCTGCCGAACCCGAGCCCGCCGAACCGGCGCCCGTCGATTCGGCGTCCCCAGAACCCGCGCCCGAAGCGTCGCCGGTGACCGAGGAGATCCCCGAACAGTCGGCGGAGTCGGGTCCGGTCTCGGTCATAGATGGGCATACTCTCGTGCCCACGGAGACGATCACGCCGGACGACGACGACCTCTTCGACCAGCTCTTCGGCGAGACGGTGCACACCGCTCCGGAGCGCGGCGTGCCGGAGCCCGCCGCCCCACCGGTGCCGCCACTCCCCGCTCAGGGCGACCACGACGGGGCGACGATCTCGGCCGCCGAACTGCGCGCCCTGCGCCAGCAGCCGGCTTCGGCCGACGAGACGCCGACCGCGGTGCTGCCCGTCGCCGGGGCATCCGACGGCTCGACCACCGGCCGCTTGCGGGTGTCGAGCGGACAGGTCGTCGAACTCGACCGCACCGTGATCATCGGACGACGTCCGCGTTCCACGCGGGCCAGCGGGGCGAGCCTCCCGCACCTGATCGCGGTCGAAAGCCCGCAGCAGGACATCTCTCGCAGCCACCTCGAGGTGCGCCCCGAGGGTGACACCGTCGTCGTGATCGACCTGCACACGACCAACGGATCGACGCTGCTGCGCCCCGGCGCCGACCCCGTGCGCCTGCACCCGGGGGAGCAGACGCTCGTGCTCACCGGTGACGTGGTGGATCTCGGCGACGGGATCACCGTCGCCTTCGAGGATCTGCCGTGAATCGGCGCCCGTCCGCGCCTCCCGTCCTCCCCGGTTTCACCTATGTCGAACCGCTCGGCACGGGCGGGTTCGCCGACGTCTTCCTCTACGAGCAGGAGATGCCGCGACGCCGAGTCGCGGTGAAGGTGCTCCTCGCCGACCGCATCTCGAGCGCGTCCGCCCAGGAGTTCGCCGACGAGGCCAACGTCATGGCGATGCTCTCGACGCACCCCGCGATCGTCACGATCTACCAGGCCGGCGTCGCGGGCGACGGCCGCCCGTATCTCGTGATGGAGTACTGCCCGCGTCCGAACCTGCAACTGCGGGCGCGCAAGGAATCGTTCTCGGTGGCCGAAGCGCTGCGCGTCGGCGTGCAGGTCGCCGGAGCGGTCGAGACGGCGCACCGCGCCGGTGTGCTGCACCGCGACATCAAGCCCGCGAACATCCTCGTCACCGAGTACAACCGGCCGGCTCTCACCGACTTCGGCATCGCGTCCACCACCGGAGCGACGACCGAGGCATCCGGAATGTCGATCCCGTGGTCTCCGCCCGAATCGTTCGCCGAGCCGCCCACGAGCGGTCCGCGCACCGACGTCTGGGCACTCGGGGCGACGCTGTTCACGCTGCTCGCCGGACGGTCGCCGTTCGAGCGCCCGGGCGAGCGCAACTCCAGTGCCGACCTCATCGAGCGCATCGAACGAGCGGCGCTCCCGCGCCTCGGCCGCCCGGATTCGCCCGAGAGCCTGCAGCGGGTGCTCGAGCGCGCCATGTCGAAGAATCCCGACGACCGCTACCCGAGCGCGGTGGCGTTCGCGCGGGCGCTGCAGAAGGTGCAGATCGAGCTGTCGCACTCGGTCACCCCGATCGACATCGTCGACGAGCATCCGTCACCGGAAGAACTCGAAGACGACGACGACGGCCTGACCCGCGTGCGCGAGGTCGTCAGCATCGATCCGGATGTCGCGACCTCGACGCGCCCGTCGGCCACGACGCAGCGCCACACCCCGTACCCCGCACCCGACGTGCCGCGATTCGATGCGCCGGTCGCACCGGCGGCGTTCGAGCAGACCCAACTGCGTCCCTCGGCCGCACCCGCGACGCCGCCCGTGTACGACGACGAGCCCACACTGCTGCGTCCGCCCCAGGTCGTGGCCCCCCAGGGGGCTCCGTTCCACCCCGCCCCTCCGGCTCCGGGAGCCGCTCCGTCCCCGGGCGTCCCGCAGGCGCCGGGCGCCCCGTCGGCACCGGCCGCCGCGGAACCGCGACGTTCGCGCACGGGTCTCTGGGTCGGTCTCGCCGCCGCGGCCGTGGTGCTCGTGATCGGTGGGATCGTCGGACTCAACCTCCTCGTCGCAGGTCTCGAACCAGAGCCCGCGCCCCAGGCATCCGAAGACGCGCAGCCGCAGGACGTCGTGCCGGATGTGGTGCCGACGCTCGCCGCGCCCACCGGCACGCGCGAGGGAGCGACCGTCACCTTCACCTGGACGAATCCGTCTCCGCAGGAGGGCGACACGTATCTCTGGCACCAGGTGCGCCTCGACGACACGGGCGAGCAGAAGCAGATCGAGGAGTCGACGGTGCAGATCGAGAGCCCTCCGGGCGAGACCGTGTGCATCGAAGTGATGCTGCGGCGTGACGACGGACGAGCCTCGGAGCCGGTGCGGGGGTGCGTGGAGTGATCTGGGAGATCGACGAGAAGACGGAGACGATCGAAGGACTCGACGCGGCGGGCCGGCCGGATCCGGCCTACGCCACGGCGCTCGGGTTGCTGAGGGCTCCGTTCGGACGCCGTTCGCTGGCGTTCGTGGTCGACATCGCGATCTGGGTGCTGCTCCAGTTGCCGTTGTGGATCGGCGCCGTGCCGTTGCTCCTCAAGCTGGCGACCGGAGCGATCTCGCCGTACGGCTTCCTCAACCACCCCGACTTCGTGCTCGCCGTGGTGATGGCCTCGATCTCGACCGTGCTGAGCCTCGTGCTACTGGTCGTGCAGTTGGTGCTGCACGGGCGTCGGGGCGTGACGATCGGCAAGGCTGTGGCGGGCATCCGTTCGGTGAACGTGCGCACGCTGGAACGGCCCAAGGTCGCCCCCGTCCTGCTGCGCTATCTCGTGGTCGCGGCCGCGGGGATCGTGCCGGTGCTCGGCTCCGCGCTGATGCTGGCGTCGCCGACGTTCGACCCCGACGGCCGCGGCCGGGGGCTGCATGACAAGGCGGCGGGCATATGGCTCGTCGACGTGCGCAAGGGGTTGAACCCCTACGACGAGAAGCGGATGCGCGTCGCCCGCAAGATGGTGAAGGCCGACCCGCGGCCGGAGCGCTCGGCGCTACCGTCGCTGGCGACGCCCGTCGACCCCTCGGTGCGCCCCGAGTACCGCCCCGGTGGGCGCGTCAGCGCCGGCGTTCTGGGCGTCGCCCGGCCGCACGAGTCGCACGACCGGCCGGCAGTGGGACTCTCGCTCGCGACCCCGACAGCGGATGCCGACGCCGTGCCCGGTGAGGCTGGGAAGCCGATTCTCGGGGGCTACCGCGCCCCGGATGCCGAGCGCCCGTCGGCGCCGGCAATGCCGGTCGTGCCGGCCGCGCCGGTCGTGCAGGTCCCGCCCGCACCCGCCGCACCGGCACCTGTCGCACCCGCACCGGCCGTTCCCGTGCCGGTGGTTCCTGCGCCGGTCGCTCCGGCCCCTGCCGCGCCAGCCGCCGAATCGGCGCCCACCCCTCCTCCTGCCGCCCCCGCGCCTGCGGCGGCTCCCGCGCCCGCGGCGGCTCCCGCGCCTGCAGCCCGACCCGCGCGCTTCGCCCTTCACCTCGACACGGGCGAGACCCTCGTCATCGAGGCTCCGGTGCTGCTCGGTCGCAACCCCGATGCGGCACCGCATCCGGGTGCGCACGCGGTGCCGCTCCACGATGACACGCGCTCCCTGTCGAAGACGCACATGCTCGTGCGCCCGGTCGACGGCGGGCTCGAGGTCATCGATCTGCATTCGACCAACGGGTCCGCGCTGATCCGCGGGGGTATCGACCTGGCCATGCCCGCGGGCACCGTGGTCGCCACGACGGAGGGCGACAGCATCCGCCTCGGCGACCGCGTGTTCGCCGTGGTGCGCGCATGAAGCACCGTGACCGAGAGATGACCGCCGCCGACGTGCGCGGCGAGACCGGGGGAGAACGATGAGGCTCAAACTGACTCTGCACCGGCAGGGCGGTGACCCCGTCGACATCGTCGTCAAGACCGACTCGACGGCGACGGCGGGCGACGTCGCGCGGCACATCGCCGCCGCGGACCCGACGCGCGCGATCCCGTACTCCGAGGGTGACGTGCTCAGCCTCGCCGTGGCTCCGCCCACCGGTGAGCGTCTCGCTCCGCTGCAACCGGACGTGCCGATCGGCGAAGCCGCCATCGGCTCGGGGTTCGCGGCATCCATCATCAACCACGGCCCGAACTACTCCTTCTCGGGTCAGCGCGATGTCGTCGGCGTGCTCGTCGCCGCGAGCGGACCCCTCGCGGGGCAGGAGTTCCCGATCGCCGCCGGCCACGTGTTCATCGGGCGCGATTCTGCCAGCGATGTCGTGCTCGCCGACCCGATGGTGTCGAAGCGCCATGCGCGCCTCGAGGTCGGCGCACACATCGAGGTCGTCGACCTCAACTCCGCCAACGGTGTGCTCGTCGACGGTCTCGCCGTGCAGCGCGTGCGCATCGAGGAGGGCGAGCCGTTCGTGATCGGCGGCACGACGCTGGTACTGCGCCTGGTGCGCTCGTTCGACGGAACGGCGACGGACGACCCGATCATCGAGCGCGGCGGCGGACTCATGTTCAACCGCAGCCCGCGCGTCGAGGTGCGCTATCCGGGAACGCTGTTCAAGGTGCCGCGCCTGCCCACCGAGAAGATCGGCCGCATGTTCCCGTGGCCGATCCTGATCGCGCCGATCCTCATGGGAATGGCGCTCTACGCGCTCAACGGCAACCCGCGTTCGCTGCTGATGATCGTGATGACGCCGCTCATGGCGTTCGGAAACATCATCAACCAGGCCGCGCAGAGCAAGAAGGGCGAGAACCACGAGTTCCTCCTCTTCGAGCGGCAGTACGAACAGCTCGAAGAGGACTTCTTCCGCGGAAAGCCCGAGGAGGAGGCGGCCCGCAACGCCGAGGCCCCGCCCGTCGCCGAGGTGTTCGACCACGCGATGCGCCTCGGGCCGCTGCTGTGGACCCGCCGGCCCGAGCACTGGAACTATCTGGGGCTGCGGCTGGGAAGCTGTCGGCTCCCCGCGCGCAACAGCATCGACGACGCCGAATCCCCGGAGGGCCTACCCGATTTCATCGATCGGGTGGACCGGCTGCGGGAGCGGTACGAGTTCGTCGACGACGTGCCCGTGTTCGAGACCCTCGCGGATGCCGGATCGGTCGGCATCGCGGGTGCGCCGGGCCCCGTCGCCGACACGATGCGCGGGATCGCGGTGCAGCTGTTCGGTCTGCACGCGCCGAACGACGTCGTCGCGGTGGCCTTCGCCGATTCGGCGTGGACGCCCGAGTTGGACTGGCTCAAGTGGATGCCGCACACCTCCAGCGAGCGCAGTCCGTTCCGCGACATCTCGCTGGCCGACTCGGCGCCCACGGCATCCGCTCTGCTGAGCACGCTCGAGGGCCACGTCTCGCGCGCGGCCGACGCAGCCGGTGGCGGGGAGCCTCGCGGCCCGTTCAAGGAAGACTGGAACCCGCTCCTCTACGGCACCGACGTCTCGCGTGCCGCGGCCGAGCACAAGAGCACGCCGCCGATCTCGGTGATCGTCTTCGTCACGAGCGACGCCCCGGTCGACCGCGGTCGACTGACCGAGGTGCTCGAGCGCGGCGCCGACCACGGTGTGCACGCGGTGTTCGTCTCGCCGACCGTCGAGTCGCTGCCCGCGGTGTGCCGCAGCTACATCGACGTGACGACCGGGCTCGACGACGCCCGGGTCGGCCTGGTGCGCAACGGCGAGAACTTCGAGCACGTGCGGGTCGAGGGCGTCTCGAACGCCTACATGCAGATGCTCGCCCGACGGCTCTCCCCGGTGGTCGATGCGAGTACCGCGATGCACGACTCGTCCGACATCCCGGGTTCCGTGATGTTCCTGCAGCTGGTCGACCCGGCGATCGCCGAGGACCCCCAGGTGGTGATCGAGCGCTGGCGGCAGAACAACACGATCGTCGACCGGTCGACGGCACCGCGCCCGCGCCTGAAGAAGTCGGGAACACTGCGCGCGATCATCGGCCAGGGCGCGAGCGACGCGATGGCGCTCGACCTGCGCACGCAGGGCCCGCACGCGCTCGTCGGCGGGACGACCGGTGCCGGAAAATCGGAGTTCCTGCAGGCGTGGGTGCTCGGTATGGCCGCGGCGCACAGTCCCGACCGGGTCACCTTCCTTTTCGTCGATTACAAGGGCGGGTCGGCCTTCGCCGACTGCGTCGAGCTGCCGCACTGCGTCGGGCTCGTCACCGACCTCAGCCCGCACCTCGTGCGCCGCGCGCTCACGAGCCTGCGCGCCGAGCTGCAGCACCGCGAGCACCTGCTCAACCGCAAGAAGGCGAAGGATCTGCTCGAGCTCGAGAAGCGCCAGGACCCCGAGTGCCCGCCCGCGCTCGTGCTGGTGATCGACGAGTTCGCGGCGCTCGCGTCGGAGATGCCGGAGTTCGTCGACGGCGTCGTCGACATCGCCCAGCGCGGACGCTCTCTCGGCATTCACCTGATCATGGCGACGCAGCGGCCCGCCGGTGTCATCAAGGACAACCTGCGCGCCAACACCAACCTCCGCATCGCGCTGCGTATGGCCGACGAGGCCGACTCGCGCGACGTGGTCGACGACGGCATCGCGGCGACGTTCCCGGCATCCATCCCCGGTCGCGCGATTGCGAAGACGGGCCCGGGTCGCCTGGTGCCGTTCCAGTCCGCGTACGCGGGTGGATGGACGACCGACGACGAGTCGACCACGGCCGACGTGCGCGTCGCCGAGCTGCGCTTCGGTGCGAGCAGCGATTGGGAGGCCGACGGGCTCGAGGAGTCCGAGGTGCACGAGGAGGACCTCGGCCCGAACGACCAGAAGCGGATCGTGTCGACGCTGATCGACGCCGCCGATCGCGCGCGTCTGCAGCGCCCGCGCCGACCGTGGCTGGATGATCTGTCCCCTCTGGTCGACCTCGTGGATCTGCCGAACGAGGGCGACGCGCGCATCCCGATCGCGCTGACCGACGTGCCCGAGAAGCAGCTGCAGCAGGCGGCGGTCTTCTCTCCCGACCGCGACGGCTCGATGGTCGTGTACGGAACATCGGGATCGGGCAAGTCGACGGTACTCAAGACGATCGCCACCGCTGCCGGGATGCGTCCCGATCTGGGGCGCGTGCAGGTCTACTGCCTCGACTTCGCCTCGGGTGCGCTAGGGGCGCTGGCGACCCTGCCGCACGTCGGATCCGTCGTCGACGGCAGCGACGTCGAGCGCATCCAGCGTCTGCTGCGCACGCTCGACGGCGAGATGGATCGTCGTGCGGCCGCCTTCTCGGCGGCCAGCGCCGCATCGGTGCAGGAGTACCGCGAGCTGCGGGACCCGCGGATGCCGCGCATCCTGGTTCTCATCGACAACTATCCCGAGTTCAAGAAGGACTGGGAGGTCGCTCCCGGCCGCGGTCCGTTCTACCGGATCTTCATGCGCATTCTCGGTGAGGGCCGCACGCTCGGCATCCACACCGTCATCACGGCCGACCGCGGCAACGCGGTGCCGAGCGCGGTGGCGGCGAACATCTCGCGCCGTGTGATCCTGCGCATGGGAGACCCGAGCCAGTACATGCTGCTGGGTGCGCCGCGGGACATCCTCGACGAGCAGTCGGGCCCGGGTCGCGCGGTGGTCGACGGCCACGAGGCGCAGATCGCGGTCCTCGGCGGGACCGCCAACGTGGTCGATCAGACCAAGGCCCTCGCGGCGCTCGGTGATCGCCTGCGCGCCGAAGGCGTGCGCGATCTGCCCGAGATCGGTGCGCTGCCCACGATGGTGCCGATCGATGAGATGCCGGCGACGGTCAACGGGATGCCCGTGTTCGGCGTCGCCGACGACACCCTCGCGCCGCATCCGTTCGAACCGATCGGTTCGTTCGTCATCTCGGGGCCGCCGTCGTCCGGTCGCACGAATGCGCTGCGCTCGCTGGTCGTCGCGATGGAGCGCTTCGACCCGAACGTGCGGATGTACCACTTCGGCAACCGGCGCTCCGAGCTCAAGGACTTCCGTCCGTGGGTGAAGAGCGCGATCAAGCCCGAGGACGAGAAGGACCTCGCGACGGAGCTCGCCGAGCTGGTCGTCAGCGATGCGACGGCCGGTCGCATCCTCATCGTGATCGAGGACATGCCGCACCTCGCCGACGGACCGGCCGACCGGCCGATGCGCGCGCTGCTGCAGGCGATGAACAACAGCGACCATCTGCTCATCGGCGAGGCCGAGATCAGCCGCGCGAGCGGCAGCATCGGTGTGCTCGGCGAGTGGAAGACCGGCCGTCAGGGTATCGTGCTCAAGCCCGACACCTACGACGGCGAGGCGATCTTCAAGACGCCGTTCGGGCGCGTCAAGCGCTCGGACTTCCCGGTCGGTCGAGGCATCTTCGTGCAGGCGGGTCGAGCGGTCACCATGCAGATGCCGTTGGTGCCCGAGACGCCGGCCGGCGCATGACGCGAACGGGGAGCGGTGCATGGGTACCTCTCCCCGTTTGCTCGGTCGGCATTGTTGGCTAACCTTTTCGCAAGGGGTCGTCACCACGGCCTGAAGATGATCGATTCGGAGGCGGTTTCTCATGGCCGGACATGATTTCGGGGCAACGTACAGCGAGATGGAGAGCGCGGCGGCGCGTCTGCGCGATGGTCGCAGCACGGTGACCGACACGCTGAAGGAGCTGCAGGGCGTCATCGACGACCTCGTGCAGGACGGTTTCAAGACGGAGAACGCGTCGGAGGCATACTCGACCGCGTACGGCGAGTTGACCGCGTCTCTCGATGACGCGGCGGAGGCCGTGAACGACATGGCGCAGGCGCTGGACCGTATGGCGGACTCGATCCGCGACAAGGACTCGGAGCTCGCCGGCGGCTGAGCCCGAACGTGCTTCACCAGGGCTGCGGCTCGGTCTCCTGACCGGGCCGCAGCTTTTTCGTGGGTGCGTGGGCGGTCCGTGCTGGGTGGGGACTGCTACCCATGGTGTGGATAACCGCTCGCCCCGTACAGTCTGTGCAGGAGGTGTTGCTATGGGGATGATGTTGCCGAACGAGCTGATCTGGGTGATGGAGAAGCTCGGGTTCGACTGGCCGGATATCGACGAGGACGAGGTGCGCCGCGGGGCGCAGATCATCGGAACCTTTCGGGACGAGCTCGAAGGTCGTCTGATGGCCGTCGATCGGAAGGTCAACGGAGATCTGGCGTCCGCGATGCGGGGCCAGGCAGGGCCGGCGTTCGTGGCGGCCTGGAACTCGAACCGGTCGCAGAATCTGCAGAAGCTGCTGGACCTGCTCGGTCCTGTCCCGGCGGGGATGGATATCGCCGCCGGTGTGGTCACGGGCCTCAAGATCAAGGTCATCGCGGACGTGACGACGACGATGATCGCGCTGGTGGCGATGCTGACGAATCCAGTGACGGCGGCGGGCGCCGGCCCGATGCTGCTGATCAAGAAGCGGCTGCTGAACGCCGCCGTCGACATCGCGGTGGAGCAGGCGCTGAACCAGGTGCTGCCGATGGTGATCGAGCCGCTGGCCGAGGAACTGCCGGGAGTGATCATGGCGGCACTGGATGCGCCGGTGGTCGAGGCCGTCGCGGGAGATCCCGACGAGTTCTACGCCGATCTGCAGGCGCTCGAGGCCGCGGAGGGCGACCTCGACATGCACGCGTCGGATATCGAGTCGTTGGTGGATCGCCTCGCCGGTGATCTGTCGAGTCTGAACATCACGGGGGACTGAGCGTCATGGCGAAAATCGGAGACGAGATCTTCCGCCCGATCATCCGGGCGCTGGACGATGCGCCGGTGCACATGCGGCAGCTGCGCGACATGGTCGACGGCCTCAAGGCCAAGCAGCTTCGCAACCGCGACGGCGTGACCAGCGTCGACCGCATCGACACCCCGGGGAGTAACACGCCTCATGGGCCGCATCTCCCGAACCCCAACGGCGACGGGCCGGTTCATTTCAACGTCCCGGAAGGGGCGAGTCCGGCAGAGGTTGCTCAGTTCCACGACTATGTGAATCGCAGCAATCAGTATCTCGCCGATGGACAGCTGTCGAGTTCGGGACGAGTGACGACGAGGGGGGAGATCGCCGCCGATGCGCGTGATGCGGCGCGTGCCGAGCGCATTCGGGCGGCCAACGCGGGCGCTCCGTATCAGGGTGTCGTCGCGCATGTGCCGGATTCCACGTGGGTGGGGCAGGGTACTCCGCCCGGATGGGGTGACTACACTAGTCGTGTCAACTCCAGCCTCGCGGGGCAGGTGAACCGTTATCCGGTGGGCTTCAATCCCACCATGTTCGTAGTGAGGGAATGATGATCGATTGGGCCCCGCGGATCGTGGAGTTGGTGCGGGTGAAGGAGCAGATCGCGCGGCATGATGTCGATGGCATCTTCCCGTATACGTTGCCGTCGGTGGCTGCGCCGCCGGAGCGGTTGGATGCGTACGAGCAGGGCACTGGTCTGCGTCTTGATCCGGGGCATCGTTCGTTCTTGGCGGCGGCGGATGGGTGGAGGGCGTTCTTCGAGACGCAGGACCTGTTGAGTGTCGAGCAGCTCGCCTCGGGTGAGCACCGTGACGTGTTCACGGCGTGGATCGATTCTGCTCCTCCGCAGGCGCGGGAGCAGGGGTTCTCGTCGGCGACGCTGTTGCCGATCGCGGTCGATTTTGAGATGCCGTTCTATGCGGCGATGCCGGTGGTCGATGGTCAGGTGGCAGGTCAGGTGCTTTCCCTTGACCCGTCGGGCATCATCGAGGCTTTCGATTCGTTCGAGGCGTACTTCGACGCGATCATCGCCTATACGCATCGCAAGCTGACGAAGTTCGAGGCGGGCACGTTCGGGGTCTGACCCGGATGGGTAGTCCTCCCCGTTGGCCCGACGGGCGTTCGGCCGTACGCTCGTACCAAGAGGCCGATACGGCCTGAAGATGATCGATGGGGAGGCGGTTTCTCATGGCCGGACATGATTTCGGGGCAACGTACAGCGAGATGGAGAGTGCGGCGGCGCGTCTGCGCGATGGTCGCAGCACGGTGACCGACACGCTGAAGGAGCTGCAGGGCGTCATCGACGACCTCGTGCAGGACGGTTTCAAGACGGAGAACGCGTCGGAGGCGTACTCGACGGCGTACGGCGAGCTGACCGCGTCTCTCGACGACGCGGCGGAGGCCGTCAACGACATGGCGCAGGCGCTGGACCGTATGGCGGACTCGATCCGCGACAAGGACTCGGAGCTCGCCGGCGGCTGAGCCCGCCCGAACTCCGGAGGTCATGGGCCCGTTCGCCGAACCCGGCCCATGACCTCCGCTCGCGCCTGCGACGCATTCTGCGCGGCGCATAGAATCAGGACCATGAGCGGAGCACACCGATGAGCGGATCGCAGCCCTACTGGTACAACCTCTCGACGCAGTCGGTCGAGCGAGCGGATGAACGCCCCTCCGAAGACACGATCGGGCCGTTCGCGACCGCACAGGAGGCCGAGGACTCCCCGGCCGTGCTGCTCGAGCACGCGCGGGCGTGGCTCGAGAGCGAGGAGAGCGAGCCTTTCCGCGCCCTCGCCGAAGAGAGCGGCGACGGCGCCGATCTGGCGTGACGCGCGAGATGGGGGCTCGACGTCGCGCGGCCGCGGCATCCGTTGTGGTACTTGTGCTCGGGCTCGCGGCCTGTGCGCCCGCGATGCCCGAGACGGTGGTACCGGATACGGTGATCGCCGCCGGATGGACCGGTGAACTGACCTCGACGAACGCGTCGGCGTCGCCCACCGTCGGCAACACCGACATTGCGGCGGCCACCCGTGGTGGTTTCGGTTCGATCATCGACGGCGAGTTCGTCCCCGACGAGGGCTTCGGCACGGTCACTATCGTCAGCGACGACCCCTTCACCGTGCGCTACGACCTCGCCGAACCGGCGTGGTCCGACGGCATCCCTCTCGACGCCGCCGATCTCGTGCTCGGCTGGGCGGGAGCATCCGGGCTCTTCCCCGCTGACGACGAGGTCGCAGACGACACCTCCGATGCCCCAGCCGAGATCACGGAGGTCGACGAGTTCGCGCGCGCGATCGAGGTGACGTTCGCGGAGCCCGACATCGACTGGCAGTCGGCGGTCACCGTACCGGTTCCCGCGCACGTCGTGGGGCAGCGTGCGCTCGGCATCGACGACGCCATGGAAGCCAAGCAGGCCGTCTTGCGCGCAGTGCAGGACGACGACCAGGAGGCCCTCGCCGCGATCGGCGGCGTCTGGAACGGCGGGTTCGACGTCACCGACGCCGACGACATCGACGCCGACCTGCTGCTGTCGAGCGGGCCCTTCCGCATCGAAGACATCGGCGCGGGCGGGCGGAGCGTCACCCTCGTGCCGAATGCGGACTACCGCGGTCCGGTGACCCCTCAGGTCGCACGCATCGAGCTCGCTGCGCCCGATGGCGACCCGGTCACCGCCGTCGGCGACGCGCTCGACGTGGTGCAGGTCGCTCCGACCGCGGCGAATCGCGAGCCGATCCACGAGCTCGAGCGCCAGGACTTCACGATCGACACCTCTCACGACGGCACCGTCTGGGCCGTGCTGCTGAAGACGGATGCCGCGTTCGCGCAGCAGCCCGTCCGCACGGCGTTCCTGCGCGCGGTCCAGCCGACCGCCGTGGTCGCCGGTGGCGGCGGCGAATGGGCCTCGGCCGCGTACACGGGCACGACGTCGATGCTGGCGGCGCCGGGGTCGCGCGCCTACGACATCGTCGCGGAGGACTCGGGCTTCGCCGACGCGCTCGCGTACGCGGGCAACGACGCCGCCGCCGAACGCGACGCGGCCGGCGTCGGCGCGGGCACGCCCGTGTGCGTGCTCTACGACCGCGGCAGCGAGTTCGCGACGGGGGCGTTCGCCGCGATGAGGGATGCCGTGGCCGAGACCGGGTGGAGCCTGGTCGACTGCGGCGCTGACGACTTCGACACTGCGCTCGCGCAGGGCAACTGGAATGCGGTCATCGCCCGCGTCCCCGTGCCGCAGACGCCGGCGGACATCGCCGCGCAGTGGGGCACAGGGGGCGAAGCATCCGTCACCGGCAACGCCGACCGTGCGCGGGACGAGCTCATCGCACAGCTGGCCGTCACCACCGACGTCTATGAGGCCCGAGACGTGCTCGCCCGGATCGAGGCGTCGATCGTGCAGGCATCCGTCGCTCTGCCGCTCGCCGTCAACCCGCGTCTGACGATCATCGACAAGGACGTCACGGGGATCGCTCCGCGCACCGGCGCGATCGCCCCGCTGACCGCCGGCGTCGTGCAGTGGGCGGTCGTGCCGGACTAGCCGGGGCATATCCGGGTAGTTCTCCCCGTCGCGGGTATACCGCTCGGCCGAATAGAGTTTTCGTCAGGAGGGTGCACCGTGGGAATGATGTTGCCGAACGAGCTGGTCTGGGTGATGGAGAAGCTCGGATTCGACTGGCCCGATATCGACGAAGACGAACTTCGTCGCGGATCGGGGATGGTGCGGGTCTTCCGCGATGACCTCGAGAACAAGATCCAGGTCATGGACCGCAAGGTCAACGGCGATCTCGCCGCCGCGATGCGCGGCCAGGCCGGTCCCGCCTACGTGGGGGCGTGGAACCAGAACCGCTCGCAGAACCTGCAGAAGCTGCTCGACATCCTGGGGCCGGTCCCCACCGGGGTCGACATCGCCGCGGATGCCGTGTTCGCGCTCAAGATGAAGGTGATCGTCGACGTCTCGACGACGCTGATCGCCCTCGTCGGAATGCTCACCAACCCGGTCACCGCAGTGGGTGCCGGGCCGATGCTGATCATCAAGAAGAAGCTGCTGAACGCGGCGGTCGACATCGCCGTCGAGCAGGTGCTCAACCAGGTGCTGCCGATGGTCATCGAGCCGCTCGCCCAGGAGCTCCCCGCCGTCATCATGGCCGCGCTGGACTCGCCGATCGTCGAGGCCGTCGCCGGCGACCCGGACGAGTTCTACGCCGATCTGCAGGCGCTCGAGCAGGCACAGGGCGAGATGGAGATGCACGCATCCGATGTCGAGTCGCTCACCGAGCGACTGATGTCCGATCTCGCCAGCCTCAACATCGGAGGAGACTGACCATGAGCATGAAACCGGTGATCCGATCCGTCAAGGATTCGCTCGACGGGATGCCCATCCACGTGCGTCAGCTCGCGGAGATGTTCCGCAAGCACGGGCAGAAGCAGAATCGCAACACGTCCGGCGTGAACGATCTCGATGCGACCGAGGTCCCCGCGCCGCTGCGCAACGGGTGGAACACGAACGGCCCGACGCCGAACGCGGTCGTCGACGCCGGTCACGGCAACCGCCCGCACCCGTCGGAGTATCTCGACCAGTCGTACATCGACCAGCACCTCGACCGCTTCAGCGACGGAGCGAGCCGCATCTACATCACGGGCGACATCCAGAACTGGGGTCCGGGCAACCGCGACATGACGTTCGTGTTCCCGACCTCCGAGCTGCAGACTATCCTCGACGAGACCGGCGGCGACGCGACCCAGCTCGCCCTGCGCCTCGGGATGGATGCGGACTACTACCTCGACGCTGCCGGGAACCCGCTGCCCGTCGAGATCCGTCACTTCGATCCGTCCGAGCTCACCAACCTCCGTCTTCCCGACGGAAACGAGGGCGGTGCGAACGCGCACTGGATCCCGGGCGGCTACCTGCCGACGGGCGTGCCCGAGGCGGTCATCGACATCCCGAGCGACGCCACCGGCTGGAACAACGGCGACGGCGTGCTCGATCAATCGCGCTGGCCCGGTAGCCACGAGAGCTTCACGCTGAAATGAGTGCGCACGAGGATCGCGCGCTGACGCCGAAAGCGATCGCGACGGGAGCCGTCGTCGACGCGACCGGTGAGTCCGTGATCGCGGCGATCGAATCATGGATCGACGAAAGCGCGGCCGGCGCCGGCGCCGGTGATGCTCGCGCGGTCTCAGGGATCCCGGTGCTCCGGCGCGGTGAGGCGAGCATCGTTCCACTGTCGTGGGAGTCGCCGGAATCCGAGGCCTCCCCGTTCGAACAGCAGGAGATCTCTCGCCGGGCGAATGCGCTGTGGACCGAGATCGGCGGCGCGTGCCGCTACCGTCACGGTAACCAGATCGGCATCGACCTGTCGTCGCCGCGCGGCTCCTACGCACATGAGCTCGCGCGAACCGGTGCCCGGCGCGCCGATTGGTGGGCGTTCGGCGACCGTGCCGTGGTTCTCGTCGTCTACGGAGCTCCGATTCCCGCGCCCAAGACGTTGATCGGCGTGCAGGTGGTGCCCCGGTCCTGGGTATGGGATGACGCCGCGCGCGACGAGGCGACTGCAACCGACCTGCACACGGGGGACCTGGGTTGGTCGTGGGCCGATGCGGTGGATGCCGCCGACGGCCGGTGACACAGCGCCGGTTAGTCTGGGCTGAGGTTTCGAGAAGAGAGCAGGAAGTATGACGGATGCGGTCGGGAACCTGATCGTGAGCGCGGTGCCACGGGTCTACGGCGCCAGCGAGCTCGGGGTGCTGTCGCTGACGGCTCCGGGTGATGCGCACCCGCGGGTCGAGTACGTGGGCGGCGAGATCTTCATCGGGCTCGATGCCGATGGTGCCGCCGTCACGCAGGGGCAGGCCGAGGACCTGGCCCGTCCCTTCCGGGAGGTCGTGGCGGATGCCGTCGGCTCCTCTGCGGCGCAGCCCTCGGCCGACGGCGGCGTGATCGTCATCGACGACGAGTCGACGGCATCCGCCCTGCTCCTCGATCCGACCGCGATCGACGACAGCGCCCTCGCCGGTGCTCCGGTCGTCTTCGTGTTCTCGCGTTCGCGGGTCGTCATCGTCGGCGCGGAGGATGAGGGAGCTGTCGCACGCGCCCTCGATCTCGCCGAGGAACTCTTCGAAGCGGGTGGGCCGCTCGTGAGCGCGCACCCGATCGTGCGCGTCGACGGCGCATGGACGCCGTTCCCGTGGCGCGAGGCGCTGCCGGCGCTCGCCCTGCGTTTCGAGCGTGTGCTGCGGCTGTTCAGCGTGCGGGCGTACGAGGCGCAGACCGTCGTGCTGCAGCGTCCCGACGTGCACATCGCCGAGGCGAAGATCCGTGTGCTCGAGACGGGCGTGACCACCACGTTCGCGGCATGGCCCCAGGGCACCGCCACGCTTCTGCCGGTCGTCGACAACGTGATCCTCGCGGACCCGTCCGGGTCGATCAGCGTCGCGACCATGGACCAGTTCCTCGATGCGGGTGGCGAGGCGATCGTGCGCACGGGACTCTCGCCGGCGCGTTACTTCGTCCCCGGAGACGCACCTCGTAGCTGACTCCGGAGCGCGGGTGGCCGCCTGCATGGCAGGATGTGTGCCAGGGGGTTACGGAACATGACGGAAGTGAATGCAGCGGCCGAGCCGGATGTCGACGGGTCGACGGAGGTGGCGACGCCGCCGCCGCTTCGGCTCGAGTTCGCGGGGGAGTGGCATGAGCTCCCGCACGACCGCCCCTTCGTCATCGGACGTGAGGGCGATCTCGAGATCGACGACAACCTCTACCTGCACCGGCACTTCCTCGACCTGCGCTATCGCGACGGGCTGTGGTGGCTCGCGAACGTCGGTGTGCGCCTCGCGGCGACCGTGTCGAGCGCGGGGGGTGCGGTCCAGTCGTGGTTGTCACCGGGCGCGCGGATGCCGCTGGTCTTCGAGAACACGGTCGTCGTGTTCACCGCGGGCCCCATCACCTATGAGCTGAGCCTGCACACCGAGCAGGCCCCGTACGAGGTCTCCCGTCAGGTCGAGATGTCGCTGAGCGGAGAGACGACGGTGATGCCCGCCAGCTTCACGCCGCTGCAGAAGCAGCTCATGGTCGCGCTGGCCGAGCCGATGCTGCGCCGCGAGGGCGTGAGCATGAACGAGATCCCGTCGTCGAGTGCCGCGGCGAAACGTCTCGGATGGACCATCAGCAAGTTCAATCGCAAGCTCGACAACGTCTGCGAGAAGCTCGATCGCATGGGCGTCCAGGGGCTTCGCGGCGGTGCGGGTAAGAACGCCACGAACCGTCGAGCGCGACTGGTGGAGTACGCCGTAACGTCGCAGGTCGTCACTCGTGCCGACCTTCCGCTGCTCGACGACGAGTCGCTGCGCGCGCGGACCGACGACGAGGGCGACTGACGGAGCGCTGACTCAGCGCGCGACGTCGGCCAAGTGGCGCGCGTCGTGGTTGAGCACCTTGACGATGATGCCGCGGCGTCGGAGTTCGGCGACCGTGCGCGACTCCTCTTCGCCGTCGCGGCCGAGCGCGTGCGTGTTGGCGACGACGAGCACGTCGCCCTTGTGCAGGGTGTCGATCAGCCGCGCGAGACGATCGCCCCAGCTCTCGAGGATGTCGGGGGCGGGGTGACGGAAGCCCTCGATCGGAACCCCGAAGCGGGTGAGGTCGTCGCGCTGCTGCACGACGGGCGGCATGCCCTCGCGGGCGACGACCAAGCCGACCAGACGCGAGCCGTCGGGGCGCGCGAGCCAGAAGTCGCGGTTCTGCTGGAGTTCGGTGAAGCACTTGGGACACTCGGCCGCGGCGTGCGGCAGGTGCAGTGGGCTCGTGAGCGCGTCACCGACGGACGCCGTGCCGGTGGTCCGGTCTGTCGTATCGCTCATGGGCGCACCTCCGGAACCCATTCTGCCCTGTCGGCGGCCGGATCCGTATCGAATCCGGTGATGAAGCGGATGCCGGTCACAACTGCTGCAGGCGGCGCGGAGGCCCTTCGAGCCGGGCGATCGTGATCTTCACGTCGACCAGTTCGTGCTCGACGGCGAGGAGGCGCTCCTCCACCCGGTCGATCCGGGTGTCGACCCGGTCGAGTCGGGCGTCGACCCGGTCGAGTCGGGCGTCGACCTGGTCGAACCGGGCGTTCGTCTGAGCGTTCATCTGGTCGAAGCGGGCGTCTACGCTTTCTTCCATCCGCCCGAATCGCGAGTCCATGCGCTTCGTCTGATGGGCGAGCATCGCGCCGACGCCGCTCAGCACCGTCGCCGTGAAGGCGAAGAGGGCGATGATCATTCCGATCGTGTCAGGAGACAAGGTCACCGGTCCATTCTGCTCCGTGGAGCGTCGTCAGTCCAGTAACCATATGTCGTCTAAATGTCTTCGTGCGGGGACAGTGGAAAACTGACTTATCCACACACTCGTGCCGGAGAAGTCGGTCAGATCAGACCGAGCGCGCGCACCGCGTCGCGCTCCTCGACGAGTTCGGCGACCGACGCGTCGATACGTCGCCGAGCATCCTCACCGATGTCGAGACCCTCCACGATCTGCCACTCGCCGTCGACCGAGCGCACCGGGAACGACGAGATCAGTCCCGCGGGCACTCCGTACTCGCCGTGCGAGACGACGCCCGCCGACGTCCAGTCCTCCGTGCCGTGCACCCAGTCGCGCACGTGGTCGATCGTCGCGCTCGCCGCCGAGGCGACCGACGACGACCCGCGCACCTGGATGATCTCGGCGCCTCGCTTCGCGACCCGTGGGATGAACGTCTCGTCGAGCCACGTCGGTACGTCACCGACGATCGCGGCCAGAGCATCCGCCGCCGGCTTCCCGGCCACGGTCGCGTGCGAGACGTCCGGGAACTGCGTGGCGGAGTGGTTGCCCCAGATCGGCAGGCGGGCCACGGTCGACACGGGCACGCCCAGCGTCTGCGCGAACTGCGCTCTGGCGCGATTCTCGTCGAGGCGGGTCAGAGCCGTGAAGCGCTCGGCGGGCACGCCGTCGGCGGATGCCGCAGCGATCAGCGCATTGGTGTTCGCGGGGTTGCCGACCACGGTCACGCGAACTCCGGGCGCCGCGTTCGCGGCGATCGCGGCTCCCTGCGGCCCGAAGATACCGCCGTTGGCGGCCAGGAGGTCGCCCCGCTCCATGCCGGGTCCGCGCGGGCGCGCTCCCACGAGCAGGGCGAGGTCGGCGCCCTCGAAGCCGACCGCAGGGTCATCGGTGACCTCGACGTGCTCGAGCAGGCCGAACGCACCGTCCTGCAATTCCAGCGCCGCGCCCTCCGCCGCGCCGAGGCCCTGCGGGATCTCCAGCAGCCGTAGCCGCACCTTCTCGTCCGGCCCGAGCATGTCTCCCGCCGCGATGCGGAACAGCAGCGCGTAACCGATCTGTCCGCCCGCGCCCGTGATGGTGATCGTCGTGGTCATACCCCGAGCCTACGACCGTCCGAGGGGCGGAGTACCCTCGGAGCCATGACGTTCAATCCCGACGCCGACCTGTCGACGAACACCACCCGCCGCCGCGGCCGCAATGCCGCGATCGCGGGCGGGGCGGGTGTCGGTGTGCTCGGCATCATCGCCCTGATCGCGGGACCGCTGCTGGGGATCGACCTCACCGGACTTCTCGGC
Source organism: Microbacterium sp. NPDC008134 (assembly GCF_042957055.1). Lineage (NCBI taxonomy): Bacteria > Bacillati > Actinomycetota > Actinomycetes > Micrococcales > Microbacteriaceae > Microbacterium > Microbacterium sp. NPDC008134. The sequence goes on from NZ_JBIBHO010000001.1 coordinate 520,503, forward strand.
GGGGGCACGTCGTCCGGCGGTTCGGGGTCGGGTGAGTCGGTGATCGAGAACTGCGACACAGGGGCACAGGCGAACGCCGACGTCGACTGCCGCATGGCCGGCGCGCAGGTCGCGCTCGACGCGTTCTGGACCGAGAACGTCGAGGGGTACGTCGAGCCGACGCTCACGGTGGTCGACGGGTCGACGCCGACGCAGTGCGGCACGGCTTCGAACGCCGTCGGGCCGTTCTACTGTCCACCCGAGCAGGGCGTCTACGTCGACCCCACGTTCTTCGACCTCATGCAGCAGCAGTTCGGAGCATCCGCCGGCAACCTCGCCCAGCTCTACATCGTGGGTCACGAGTGGGGCCACCACATCCAGAACATCGTCGGAACCATGGACCGGTATCCGAACAACGGCACCGGCCCCGGCACCAACGGCGTGCGGATGGAGCTGCAGGCCGATTGCTACGCCGGCGCCTGGATCGGCCGCATGACCGAGCAGACGGATGCCGATGGCGTCCCGTATCTCGTCAAGCCCACCGAGGCCGAGCTCGAAGACGCGCTGAACGCCGCCTTCGTCGTCGGCGACGATCACATCCAGGAGATCTCGGGCTTCCAGAACCCGGAGAGTTGGACGCACGGGTCGAGCGAGCAGCGGCAGTACTGGTTCGCGCTCGGTTACAGCGAGGGTCTCGGCGTCTGCGGAGAGGCGTTCACCCGTTCGGTCGACGACCTCGAGCCCTGATCCGAGCGACCGAGCAGGTCGCGCACGCGGTCAGGCGCGCAGTGCCGCCATCAGCGTCTTCACGAGGCCGGGAATCGAGCCGTTCACCCGGAAGCGCGTGAGTCCTTCACTCACCTCGGCGCCGGTGCGGGAGGTCACGAACCATGGGGGCGTGGGCAGGATCGTGAAGAGCCCGCCCCCGCCCTTCGACAAGCCCAGGGACCCACCGACGGCACGCGGGAACGGCCGGAACGGGCCGCGCAGCACCGATCGTTCGACGCGATCCAGCAGCAGGGCGTTGTGCACCACGCCGATCCCGCTGCCGACATCGTCGATCGTGCTTCCGGGGAACGCGCCCCAGGTGAGGGTCGGCGTGATAAACGCGAAGCCGGTCCAGCCGTTGATCGCGATCGACCCGTACCGGAGCGCGGTGATCGCCCGCTCGAACGCGGTGCCGAGCGACTTCTCGGTCGCCGGGTCGATGATGAGGTTCGCGCCGAGCGTGCCCTGCAGCTCGTCATTCGCGTAGGCGACCGCCGCGTCGAGGAACTCCTGCCCCGTCCCGGCGACACTCACGACGCCGAGCACCGGAGCGAAGTACTCGGTGGTCTGCAGGGCCGACGCGTCGTCGTCGCCGTCGATCTCGACGAGCAGTCGGTCGCCGAGGACGAGCGCGTCGGGGTACGAATCGGATGCCTGGTGCATGCGGTTCGTAGACCCCGGGTACCAGGTGGGACGCTCGGGCGCACTCGCGTACGCCCGACGGAGCGCGGCGCGGAAGGCATCCGCCTGATCCCAGTCCTCCGACAGGATCACGACCTGCCCGGCGATGCAGTTGTGGCCGCTGTTCTGCAGGCGCATCGTCGCGACGTGCTCGGCCTGGTAACGCAGATCGGCGTCCGACCACGCGCCGGGTACGACGATGATCGGCGAGACCCCGCCGAGCTCGGCCGTGATCGGCTTCGACATCGACGGCTTCTTGCGGCGACCGCCGCGGGCGGTCTTCGGCCCCCAGACGATCGCGTCGAACGTCGCCGCGGACCCGGTGATGTGCACGTGGGAGAGGTCGGGATGCGATGTGAGATACGCGCCGACCGCCGGCCCGCCGCGCACGATACGCAGGAAGCCCGGTTCGATGAGCGGGGCGAGAGCACGCTTGTAGATCGGCACGAGCGGGTCCTGCGTCGGGTTCACCTTCAGCAGCGCGGTGCGGTTCGATGCGAGCAGCTCGTAGAGCACGTCGAGCACCGGGATGGAGGTGATGTTGCCGGCGCCGAGTACGAGCCCCACGCCGCCGGAGAGGGTCGGGGTGCGCTGGCCGAGGCCGGCGGCGGCGCGGGCGGCGCGCGGCGTCGTGCCGGGTTCGAGCCAGACCTCCCCGCTGAAGCCCGACAGCAGGAATCGGTCGATGCCGGTGAGCGGGAATGCCTGCACGCGCGTGCGTCCGCCGGGGGCGCGGTCGATCGTGACGCCGTCGAGCGGGTTGGCGCCGCGCGCGATCCGAGAGAGCGTCTCGATGTAGGCGTCGAGGGCGCCGAGCACGCCGTAGGGACCGCTCAACCATTCCTCGCCACGGAGCGGATGCCGCGCGTCGAGCCCCTTCGTCGCCGCGGCGGTCGTCGCCCAATCCTCGGCGGTCGCGGCGACGCTCGTACGCACCTGGCGCAGCAGCGTCACCCGCTGCGCGACGGTGAGCGCCGACCACACGCGGGTGCCCGTCTGCAGATCGTCGATCGCCGTGTCGAGTCGAGAGCGCTCGTTTTCGCCGATCTCGGGTGTGGTCGTGGCGACGGGCGTGGAGGTCACAGGCGGCTCCTTCGAACGGGATCCCAGCTTATGCCCGCTTCGAATCGCTCACTTCGTCGTTTTCTGGCAGGCAGAAGTGCAAAGTGAGCGATTCGAAGGCCAGAGGTCAGGTGTCGATGTCGTGGCGGCGCAGGCGGTAGCGGCGCAGGGGCAGCAGGCTCGCGAACATGATGAGTGCGGGAAGGATGCTGAAGCTGACGACGATGCCGGTGATCGCGGCATCCGGCTGCTCGACGGCTGCGCCCGCGACCGTCGAGACGTATCCGGTCAGGGCGAGCGTGAGCGATACCGTCGTGGCGCCGAGGGCGAAGCCGACGGTCTCGCCGGCGGTCCAGACGCCCGTGAACGTGCCGGCGCGTCCGCTGCCGTGGGTGCGCTCGTCGTGCGAGATGACGTCGGGCAGCATCGCCATCGGCAGCGACTGCAATCCCGCGTAAGCGATCCCGGCCACGGCGACGGAGGCGTAGATCCAGGCGCCGGGCGTCCAGATCGCGATCGTGAGGGATGCCGCCGCGAGGGTGAACATCACGCTCGCGATCCCGAACGCGCGCTCCTTGCCCACCCGCCGGGCGATGGCCGTCCAGGCGGGCGTCGCGACGAGAGCGGGACCGACGAGCGCGACGAAGACGAACGTCACGGCATCCTCCGAGCGCAGCACCCAGGTCGCCACGTACTGCGCGCCGGCGAGCATCGTGCCGGTGGCGAGCGCCTGCAGCAGGAACGTTCCCAGCAGTGCGCGGAAGGGCTGGCTGCGGCGCAGCGCCCGTACTCCCGAGGCATACTGCTCGCGGATGCCGGCGGCCGGGGCTGTCGCCGCTTCATCGCCGGCGCGGCGGGCGGCCGCGGCATCCGCCGTTCGCGTCGCGACGAGCATGCCGATGCCGATCGCGAGACCGGCGACGATGCCCATGAGCAGGTACCCGAGAACGGGATCGTCCCCGGCCTTTCGCAGTGAAGGACCGCCCGCGCCGAACAGAAGGATGGATGCCGTCAGCACCACGACCCGCCAACCGAGCAGTCGTGTGCGCTCGTCGTATCCGTCGGTGAGTTCGGCGGGCAGTGCCACGTACGGCACCTGGAACAGGCTGAACGCGGTGGCCGTGCCGAGGAACGCGAGCAGCACGCACACCGCACCGGCGATCGGCCCCCACGACGGCGGCACCGCGAACGTCAGCGCGAAGAAGACGGGGAGCGTGAGGGCGCCGAGCACCATGAATCCGCGACGCGAACCGGTGCGGGCGAGTTGGCGGTCGGACGCGGCGCCGATCAGCGGGTCGATCACGACGTCCCAGATCTTGGCCGCGGTCACGATGACCCCGGCGGCCAGCGCGGCGACGCCGAGGTTGTCGGTGAGGAAGTACGTCAGCACCAGCCCGGGCAGCGTGGCGTAGCCGCCGGTGCCGACGGAACCGATCGCGTACAGCACGATCGTGCGCGCGGACAGGCGGACGGATGCTCGTTCGGGCCGAGCCTCTGTGCTCATCGCGCCAGTGTAGCGGCGGCTCTTCGTCTCGTCGCTGCGTGGGGGACGCTTCGACAGGCTCAGCGACCCAGTCTCGAGAATCTGGGTCCCAGTCTCAAGAGTCTGGGTCCCTGAGCCTGTCGAAGGGCCTTGCCCTGCGCCGACTCAGATGAGGGCGAGCTCGCGCAGCTTCGCCTCGACGTCGGCGTTCGACGGCTCGACGTGGTGCGAGGAATCCGGGTAGAGCACGACCGGGATGTTCGTGCGGCCCGAGATGTCCTTCGCGACGTCGGCACCCGAGGGGTCGGCGACGAGATCGACGTAGGTGTACTCGACGCCCAGGTCGTCGAGCTGCTTCTTGGTGCGGATGCAGTCGCGGCACCAGTCGGCGCCGAACATCGTGATGGTGGATTCAGCAGGAGAAGTCATGGGACAAGCGTAGAACGCCCTGGCGGGGAGAGGGCCGAGAGGGGTTGTCGGTAAGGGTAGCCTTACCTATAATCGAACCCATGAACAACGCGAGCGAGCACCTGGACGATCCCGACTGGGAGAACATCGAGGGCGCCGTGCTCGTCGCCGGAGACGCCGCCGACGCCGGAGTGATCGCGGGAATCGCCGCCCGGCTGCCGTGGGACGCGACCGGCGTCATCCTGCTCGAAGCGGCCGCGCGCATCCAGATGCGTCACATCGACGTGCCCGACGGCGTATCGGTGCGCTGGCTCGTGCGCGGTGACGGCATCCGTGCGCACACCAAGGGTGAGCGTCTCGCCAACGCAGTGCACTCCTGGTGCGTCGAGTGGGCGTGCAGTGAGCCGCCGGCCCAGTGGACGGTCTGGCTCGGGCCCCACACGCCGCCTCACGTGGCGCGCATGGCTCGCAGCCTGCTCGGCGTCGCGAACTGACCCGCGTCGCCGACCGAACGGCTACCGCGCGAGTGCCGGAGCCGCCGCGCCCGCGGTGATCGCGTCGAGCGCTCGCCGCAGCGACGAACTCGAGGTGTGCGCGGTGTACGGGAAGTACACGACCTCGACGCCGACGCGCGCGAACTCCCGCTCGAGCCGCAGACCCTTCTCGGTGCCGCGCCAGTCGTCGCCCTTGAAGAAGTGCGTGAAGCGCACGTGCTCCCAAGCGTCCAGCTTCGACGGCGTCGTCTCGACGTGCACGTCGTCGACGAACGAGATGTGCCGCACGATCTCCGCGCGCTCCGCCGTCGGGATGACGGGCTCGATGCCCTTCACCTCGCGCAGCATCTCGTCGCTCACGACGCCGGCGATCAGAATGTCGCACTGCTGCTTGGCGTGGCGCAGAAGGTTCAGATGCCCCACGTGGAACAGGTCGAAAGCTCCCGCGGCGTAGCCGATACGCGTCCCCATGATCTCCCCAGATCAGTGATTCCCCAGTAGGCGGATCCCCATCCACCTGCGACTCCCACAGCCGCAGGGGTCAGTCTAGACCGCAGTCGCGCCACAGCGCGACCCCCGATCCGGTGCCCTGTGCGCGGCGGGCCCAGGTTTCGAGCGCATAGGAACCCGTGGCACGATGAGATGCCGCACAGCGGCGCGCGCAGAGGGGGCGACATGGACGCGAAGGTCACGGTCATCGTGCCGACCTTCAACGAGCGCGACAACGTCGCCGAGCTCGTCGCCCGCACCGCTGCCGCACTGGTCGGGTACGACGCCGAGATCCTCTTCGTCGACGACAGCAGCGACGACACCACCGACGAGGTGGCGAGGGTCGCGGCGGATGCTCCGCTGCCCGTACGCGTGATCCATCGCGCCGAGAACACCGGTGGGCTCGGCGGCGCCGTCGTGGTCGGCCTGGAGGCCGCGGCATCCGATCTCTGCATCGTCATGGACGGCGACCTGCAGCATCCGCCCGAACTCCTGCCCGCCCTGCTCGCCCGGCAGGCCGAAGGCGATGCGGATGTCGTCGCCGCCTCGCGCTACATCGGTGGCGGCGACACGAGCGGCCTCGGCACCGCGGTGCGCTTCGGCGTCTCGCGTGCGGCGACCTGGTTGACGCGGGCCATGTTCCCGATCCGGCTCGCCCGCAGCACCGATCCGATGACCGGGTTCTTCCTCGTCGACCGGAGCCGGCTCGACCTGGCGACCCTTCAACCGCAGGGATTCAAGATCCTGCTCGAGATCCTCGCGCGCACCGATCTGCGCATCGCCGAGGTGCCGATGGAGTTCGCCGAGCGGCGGCACGGCACGTCGAAGGCGAGCCTGCGGCAGGGAGGCACGTTCATCGCCCACCTGGCGCGCCTGCGCTTCGGCAAGATGTCGCTGTTCGCCCTGATCGGCGGGGTCGGCGCCGTCGCGAACCTCGCCATCATGTGGCTGCTGACGGCGGCCGGAGTGCCGTACATCTGGGCGGCGATCATCGGGGCGGTCGTCACGATCATCGGCAACTTCCTGCTGCAGGAGCGCTTCGTCTTCGCCGACATGCGCACGAACGCGCGCGGCGTCTGGCAGCGCTTCGCAGCGTCGTTCGCGTTCAACAGCATCGAGGCGGCGCTGCGCATCCCGGTGATGGCGCTGATGGTCGAGAGCTGGCACATCTCGAGCGTCCTCGCGACCGGGCTCTCGCTGATCGTCGCCTTCTTCGCCCGCTTCCTGTTCCACTCGCTGGTGGTCTACGCGCCGCGACGTCGCGGGCAGAACGGCGAGCCGAAGCCCGATACCGCGACGCTGCGCATCATCCGCGCGATCGACGAAGAGGCGATGCGTCCGGGAGAGCTCTGACCTCGCCCGATTCGCGACGTGACGCCAGCCCCGCCACCGGGATCGCCGTGAGCGCGAAGAGCAGCGCCAGCGTACGTGACGACGTCAGCAGCGGACTGAAGAACGTGTCCCACGCGCCGAGGAGCACCAACCACACGGTGATTCCCGCGGCGGCCTTGAGCGAGACGCTGCGCGCGACGGCGTAGATCGCGCATCCGATCAGGACGACGGCGAAGATCGCTCCGACCGGGCCGAAGCGCAGCCACAGGTCGCCGACCACCGAGTGCACCTCGTACTGCCCGCCGAACATGTACCCCTCGACGTAGCCGTTGTCGGGGTCGTAGTTCAGCTCGCTCATGCCGGTCTTCGCGATCCAGACGTCGTGCGAGACGGGCAGGACCCCGCTGCCGAAACCCTGCGGTCGCTCGGCCACGAGGGCGGTCGCCGCGCCGAGTTCGGGGCGTCCTCCGGCGATGAGCGATCCCGAGGTGTCGATCTGCGCCTGGGTGCGTTGCTGGGCCGCGTCGCCGAGCGCACCCTCCAGGATGAGTGCCTGCAGCAGACTGAACGCCGCGAGACTCAGCACCCCGAGCAGCACGAGCGTCTGCAGCGGGCGCGGACGCCGGGTGCCCGGCGGCATGAACATCTGCCACAGCACGATGACGCCGGCCAAGAGCAGGAACGAGGTCATCGACCGGGAATCCGACGCCAGGCACACGACCGCGAGCGCCCCGAGCGCGAGCAGGCCGAGCCACCTGCGACCGCTCGCCGCGGTGAGCCCGAGCACGATGATGATGACCGGGACCGCGAGCGAGTACTTCCAGAGATTGGCCGAGTTCCCTCCGGTGAGCACGACGTTCGCGAGCGCCCCCACTCCGAACGCCACGGCCGTTCCGCCGAGACCGATCTGGGTCCGCGCCCACAGCAGAACGCCGATGCCGCCGGCGAGCGACAGCAGCGTGAAGGTCTGCTCGAGCAGCAGACTCGTCGATACCGGCCGCATGGTCTCGAACAGGGTGAGCACGCCGCCCCAGACGGCCGCGATCGCCGCGAGGGCGAGCAGCAGACGCGCGAAGCGGAACCTCGCTGCTGCCTGCCACCACACCGGAAGCAGCACGACGGCGGCGATCAGCGACAGGCTCACTCCGGGCCCGAACTGGTACCGCACAGCGGTCGCCGCCGCCGCGGCCGCCGCGACGATCGAGGTGGTCGTGTACTGCTCGGCGCGCCCCATGCCGGGTGCGCCGATCAGCGCAGGTCTCCGCGGAACACGGCGACCTTGGCGCCGAAGAGGTAGTCCACGGTCAGGGTGACGTCGTCGCGGTCGGCCTCGGGCACCGTGAACAGGTACGTCCCCTCGGCCGAATCGCCGGGTGCGACGGTGCCCTCGAAGGGTGCGCCACCGGGCTGCGTGAGCGTGCCGGCCGGAGCGCGATCCTCGCCGATGTATGCATTGACGGCGACGTACTCGAGGTCGAGCGGCTCGTCACCGGTGTTCGTGATGCGCACGGTCGCGCGGATCGCGGGCCCCGACGTCTCGCCGGCGAGGGTGGCCTGCCCGTCGACCGCCTGCAGCGACGACAGCGAGATCTCGATGCCCTCCTCGGTGACGATCGTCTGGTCGGGGGCGACCGGGCTGAGTTCGGCGAAGGGCTCGTCGGTCGCGCCCGCCGCGGGCGTCGGCGTCTGCGTCGCCCGCGGGGCATCGGGATCGACGATGTCGCGCGGAGGCGTGGTGGGAGTGGCGGATGCCGTGGGCTCGGTGCTCGGCGTACCGGCGAGCAGCGGCGGCACGAAGATCGCCCCGAGGATCGCGAGCGCGATCACCACGATCAGTGCCGACAGCGTGATCCACACGCGCCGACGATTCGGCTGCGTCTCTTCGGTTGCGTCCATCGCAGACCCCCTGCTCCCCGTGTCTCCCCATCCGGCGCCGCGATGACGGTGGCCGGTGAGGAGAGTTTAGACCGCGGGCCGCCGCTCCGAACCAGCCTGTGCAAGAAGTCGTCGTCCGTCGCGCACCCCGCGCAACGCGGCGCGCAGCGGAGCGATCGGGCGGAGGAACTGCCGGCGTCCCCCGCGCAGCAGCACCTGGCGCGCATTGCGCCAGGCCGTGCGCGACCACGCCGCGGCATCCGTTTCATCGAGCAGCAGGCTCGCGAAGAGCAGCCGATTTCGGATGTTGTAGTAGTAGTACAGCTCGGATTTCGCCTCGGGGCGCTGGGCCGTCGCGCGATGCGTTCCGCCCTCGTCGTGCACCGCGAGAGCGTCGTCGACGACGAGCAGCTGTGCTCCCGCGCGAGCCGCGCGCACCGAGATGTCGACGTCCTCCCAGTACAGGAAGTACGCGTCGTCGAAGCCTCCCGTGAGATCCCAGGCGTCGCGGGTGAACCACAGGCAGGCGCCGCTGAGCCAGGGGAGGCGTCGGGCATCCGCCTGCTCCCGGCGTCGACGGGGGCCGCCCATCGACCCGTCGTCGAGGTACACGTCCATCCCGGCGAACCACACACGCCCCGCGGCGTCCTCGACGCGGGGCGACGCGACGCTCGGCCCCTCGGCGGTCGCCGCGGCCAGGGCGTCGACCGAGGATCCGTCGATCCGCGCATCCGGATTCAGGAGCAGGATGTCGCTGACCCCGAGCTCGTCGAACGCCACGGCAGCGCCGGCGTTCACTCCGCCGCCGAAGCCCTCGTTGTCGTCCATCGCAACGAGCCGCCATCCGTTCGCGACGCTCAGCGCCTCGACCCGCGTGCGCTCCTCGGGCGTCGAGCGGTTGTCGACGACGACGATCCGCGCGTCCGGCACCGCCGCGGCGGTCGCCGTCAGGTTCTCGGCGAGAAGGTCCGCCGAGGCGTAGTTGACGACGATGATCCCCAGCATCCGTCGTGCGTCCATCCGTGCATCCTCCCCATCGTCACGAAACCCACGGACCCGTACGAGGGCACCTGTGGCTATAGTGAAGGCTACATTTGACGCCACCTGGGGAGATGTCGTGTCAGAGATTCGTGGGGCAATGCTGCGTCTGAAACAGGCGCAGAAATCATCGAAGGGCGCGGCGGCGTATTCGCGCTATGTGAACCGGCCGTTGGGGCGCCCGCTCGCGGCGACGGCCTTCGCATGGGGGATGACGCCGTCGCAGGTCACGGTCGTGAGCGCGCTGTGCACCCTCAGCGGGGTGGCGCTCATCGCGCTACTCGCGCCGACCGTCTGGTCGTCGGTGCTCGTGGCGGCGCTGCTCGTGCTCGGCTACGCGCTCGACTCCGCCGACGGGCAGCTCGCGCGGCTCACGGGCACCGGGTCGCTCGCGGGGGAGTGGCTCGACCACTTCTTCGACTCGCTCAAGCTCGCGACGATCCATCTCGCGGTGCTGGTGTGTTGGTTCCGGTTCTACGATCTCGACGACCTGTGGCTGCTCGTGCCGCTGGCCTTCGCCGCGATCGCGAACACCTTCTTCTTCGGCATCATCGCCGCCGACTTCCTGCGGCGCATCCATCGCCTGCAGTCGCCGGTCGACACCGAGGAGGCCCCGCGCGAGGCCTGGCGGTCGGGCCCGCTGTATTCGCTCGCGGTGATCCCCAGCGATTACGGCTTCCTCTGCCTCGCGTTCGCACTGCTGTGGTGGCAGCAGGGATTCGTCGTGATCTACACCGCGCTCGCCGCGATCAACGCTCTGCTGCTCGCGCTCGCCGCCCTGCGCTGGTATCGCTCGATCAAGGGTCTGCAGGCCGATGGCTGAGCGCCCCGGTCCGGTGCGCGTCATGCAGTCGTTCGGGGCGCCGCGCGTGACGACCAACCCGTACATCACGATGCTCGATCGTGCGCTCGCCGAGTCCGACGAGGTCGATCACCTCCGCTTCTCGTGGCGCGGGGCGATCCTCGGTCGCTACGACGTCTTCCACTGGCACTGGCCCGAGGTGAAGCTGCACGGCGGGAGCGCCGTGGGCTCGGTGGGGAAGTACGTGCTCACCGCGCTGCTGTCGCTGCGGCACTCACTGTCGCGGCGGATCGCCGTCGTGCGCACGGTGCACAACCTCGAGCTTCCCGACGACAACGCCGCTCGGCTGTGGCTGCTGCGCCGCATCGAGCAACAGGCCGATCACCGGATCGTCCTCAACGAGACCACGCTGCTGCCGGAGGGCACCGCGCGCTCGGTCATCCTGCACGGGCACTATCGCGACTGGTACGCGCCGCAGCCCCGGGCCGATCGGGTGCGCGGGCGCCTCGGCACCTTCGGTGGCGTGCGCCGCTACAAGGGCGTCTCGGGGTTCGTGGATGCCTACGCCGAGGCCCGCGGCGACGACGACGATCTCAGTATGACGATCGGCGGCAAGGCCTCGACGCAGGAGCTGGCCGACGACCTGCGCGCGCGCGTCGAAGGACTCCCCGGGGTGACGCTGCAGCTCGCGTTCCTCAGCGATGCCGAGCTCGTCGAGCTGGTCACGGCATCCGAGCTCGTGGTGCTCGCGTACCGCTTCATGCACAACTCGGGCAGCGTGCTCGCCGCCCTGTCGCTCGACCGGCCGGTGCTCGTGCCGCGCAACGAGCCGAACGAGGCGCTCGCCGCCGAGGTGGGCGGGGAGTGGGTGCAGATGTACGAGGGCGAGGTCGATGGGCGCGCGCTGCTCGATGCGCTGCGTGCCGTGCGAAAGATCACCGACGAACGGCCGGATCTCTCGCGGCGCGAATGGGCGGATGCCGGGGCCTCGCACGCCGCCGCCTACCGGGCGGCGCTGCGCAGTCGTTGGCTCGGCGTGCAGCCCCGCGGGGTGGACGCGTGATCCGCGAGGCGGCGTTCCGCCTGAAGACCGCGATCGGCGGACGGTCGAGCATGGAGGCCTATCGGTCGTTCCTGCAGATGGATGCGCTCGCCCCCGAGGAGATCGCCGACATCAGTGCGCGCCGGTCGGCGGAGCACGCCCGGTTCGCGTTCGCGCACAGCTCCTTCTACCGCGAGCTCTACTCGTCGCACGGGTTCACCGACGACGATCTGCGCGACCCCGCGTCGTTCTCGTCGCTGCCGATCGTCGACAAGGCGATGCTGCGCGAGAACTTCGACGGCATCCGCACCGACGAGGCCGATGACCGCACCAGCGTGGTGTCGAAGACGGGCGGCAGCACGGGGCTGCCGCTGCACCTGCTGCGCGATCTGCGTTTCCCGGCTCGAGCGCTCGAGTGGCGCCTGTTCGAGTGGTGGGGCGTCACCCCGTGGGACGACCGCGGCATCGTCACGCGGCACGTGCTCACGGGGGCGGCGCGGGTGCGACACGACCTCGGGTGGTTGCCGTCCCGGCGCGTGCAGCTCGATGCGTTCCAGATCACCGATGAGGCGGTGGCGGAGTTCGCCCGTGAGTGGAATCGGGTGAAGCCACGGTTCCTCATCGGGTACGGCGGAGGGGTGCTCGACACCGTGCGACGCCTGCGGCGACTGGGGCTGGAGATGCGCTCCCCGCGGGTGATCGCCGTGACCGCGGCCCCGCTGACCCCCGGCACGCGCGCCGAGATCGAGGCGGCGTTCGGTGCGCCCTGCTACGACCACTACCGCTCCGCCGAGATCCCGTGGATGGCGGGGGAGTGCAGTCACCAGAGCGGTCTGCACGTCTTCGCGGACGTGCGACGGATCGAGATCGTCGACGGATCGGATGCTCCGGTGCCCGACGGCGTCGAGGGCGAGGTCATCGTCACCGACCTCAGCAACCGGGTGTTCCCGGTGGTGCGCTACCGGCTCGGCGACATCAGCAGCTATCTGCCGGGCACGTGCGCCTGCGGGCGGGGTCTGCCCCGTCTCGGCGCGATCTCGGGGCGGTCGTCGGATGCCGTGCGCCTGCCGGACGGCACGACGATCGCCGGCGCACTCGGGCACATCTTCGACGACGCGCCCCTGTCGATCCGGCAGTTCGAGATCGTGCAGGATGCCGACTACGCGGTGACGCTCCGGTGCATTCCGAGCGATGCGGGCGATGCGCAGGTGGGGATCGATGCGGCCGCCGCGAAGTTGCGCTTCGCCACGAAGGGCCTGGTGCCGGTGACGGTGGAGAGGGTCGACGGCATCCCGCAGGTGGGCGGCAAGATGCGCTTCATCCGCAGTGCCGCGCCAGCCGCTCCGGCCTGATTCCGGGCCCGCGGACTTCCGATATATTTCTTTTTCGCAACGATCTTCCAGCGGGCGTGTGTACACTAACGCCTGGCCGTCGCCCTCCGGGTAGGCGGTGCGTACCGAAACTGCACACCATCTCGCCCGGAGGGGGCAAGTTGGAGGGGCGCGGTGTACGCGGGCTGAAACCCCAAGGAGAACCCTGTTGCGTCTTCGACGTCACCCTCACCATCCCGATCCCTCCCCTCGTCTGGCGACCACCGGCGTCACCGCTGCGATCGCAGCCGTGACACTGCTGCTCGGCCTGGTCGGTGCTCCCGCTTCGGCGGATGAGACCCCGGCACCCGAGCCGACGACGACCGAGACCCCGGCTCCGACCCCGGAACCGCAGCCGAGCGCGAGCGAGACGCCGGCATCCGATCCGGCGCCACCCGACCCCGCGCCCGTCGATGCCCCGGCCACGGATGCTCCCGCTCCCGAAGCCCGAAGCGCGACGGCAGCCGCGCCGACCGTGCTGCTCGCCGACGACTTCGAGCGCACCTCGCCGGCCGGCTGGGGCAGCTCCGACAACGGACAGTCCTACACGTCCTGGTCGTCGCGCGCTGGAGTCGCGAGCGTCGCCGACGGCGCCGCGACGATCGCGCTCGAGCCGGGTGAATCGGCGTACCTCACCCCGCGCGCCGTCCAGGCGCAGGACGTGCGGCTGTCCGCCGACGTGCGTCTGTCGTCGACGGGCGGACGAGGCTACTACGCCTACACGGCCCGCGTGCAGAGCGATGGGGCGTCGTACCGCGTGCGTCTGCTCACCGACGCGAAGGGACAGGTGCAGCTCTCGGTGCTGCGCACCCAGGACGGCAAGGACACCGAGCTGAAGTCGGTGTCGGTGCCGCTGAGCATCCTCGGCGACGACTGGTACACCTTCGACGCGACCGTCACCGGAACGGATGCCGTCACGTTCGAGGCCCGCCTCACGCCCAAGGGCACCACTCCCGGTGCGCCGCAGCTGACCGCCACCGACACCTCGTCGAACCGGCTCGGCGACGCCGGCGGACTCGCGTTGTGGGGCTACGCCTCCAGCAGCGGCACCTCGGCATCCGCCCTGCAGATCGACGCCCTCGAGGCGACGGTCGCCACGGGGCCCCTGAGCAGCGAGGTCGTGACCGAGCCGGAGCCGGAACCCCAGCCCGAACCGCAGCCCGAGCCGGAACCGCAGCCCGAACCCGAGCCCCAGCCGGAACCCGAACCCGAACCCCAGCCGGAACCGGAGCCCCAGCCGGGTACGGGTCTCGAGGCCCGCGGTTCCGCTCCCGTCGGCACCGCGTCGTACGCCGTGCCGCAGGGTGCCGTGTTCGTCAACGGATCGTCGACGTCGGCCACGCAGAACGGCACCGCCGCGGCGCCGTACCGCACCGTGCAGAAGGCCGTCGACTCCTCGCCCGCCGGTTCGACGATCGTCGTGCGCGCTGGGGAGTACCACGAGTCCGTCGAGGTGCCCTTCAACAAGACCATGACCATCCAGGCCTATCCGGGCGAGGCGGTCTGGTTCGACGGCTCGAAGCGGGTCACCTCCTGGACGAAGTCCGGATCGGCGTGGGTGAGCGGTGGCTGGACCGCCGAGTTCGACGACGACATGCTCAACGGCAACGCGAGCTGGTTCGTCGACCCGAACCACCCGATGGCGAACCACCCCGACATGCTGTTCATCGACGGCGTCGCGCAGAAGCAGGTGGCGTCGGCATCCCAGGTCACCGCCGGCACCTTCGCGGTCGACTACGCCGGCGATCGTCTGATCCTCGGGACGGATCCGAGCGGCAAGCAGGTGCGGGCCAGCGATCTCGGCCAGGCGTTCAACGTGCGCTCCGCGAACTCGCAGCTCAAGGGTCTCGGCGTGCGCCGTTACGCGACCTCGTACGACGTGCTCGGCACCATCCGCATGCACAACGTCGGCGTCACGCTGCGCGACCTCGTCATCGAGGACAACGCCACGATCGGGCTCTTCGTGGGCAACGACCGCGCGACGGTCGACAACCTCACGATTCGCCGCAACGGCCTGCTCGGCATGTCGCTGACCACCGCGTACGACTCGACCGTGTCGGACTCGCTCATCACCGACAACAACACCGAGCGCTTCAACGGCTCGCCCGTCGCCGGTGGCATCAAGGTCACGCGCTCGCGCGGGGTCGACATGACCAACGTCGACACGAGTCGCAACGTCGGCAGCGGAACCTGGTTCGACGAGTCCTGCTACGACGTGAACATCGTCGACGTCACGTCGAACGGCAACACCGAGATCGGCATCCATGCCGAGCTCTCGTCGAAGGTCACGATCGCTCGTAGCCAGACGTTCGACAACAAGGAGGGCATCCGGGTCTTCGACTCCGAGGGCGTGCTCATCACGAACAACGACCTCGGCAACAACTCCCGGCACGACATCAACCTCATGCAGGACGAGCGCCGTCAGGCGACGCATACGGTCGGTCGCGACCCGCGCGTCTCGGGTGCCGATCCGACGGTGACGTGGATCACGCGCAACATCACGATCCGCAACAACGTCTTCGGCGCCGGCGGCCCCCGGGCGATCTTCGCGCACGACACGAAGACCGGTCGGGCCGTCGACACGTGGAACCTCACGATCGACGGGAACCTCTTCAGCAGCTCGAAGGGCGGGCCGTCGATGGTCACCTGGGGCGGCTCGGGCAACGTCTACGAGACGTTCTCGACGCCGCTCGCGCTCGCCTCGGCGAAGAACTCCGGATGGCGCAATGCGATGACGACCACCGCCGAGCCGTTCTCGAGCATGAAGGACGACATCGCCGCCGACGTCGGCATCGCCCGTCCGCTCACCGGTGCGGCCGCGACCCTGCTCGGGGTCGGCAGCGGCACGGTGCTGCTGGGCAGCGGTCGCTGACCCGTACCCCACCGAATCCGCCCGCCGCGTCCATGACGCGGCGGGCGGATGGGATGTGGGGGCGCGCTCGCGGGCGGTGCCGTGCAGAATGGTCGGGTGACCGCCGACACCCGCCGCCCGCATCTGCTCGTGCACGCCGGGTGGGAGCTCTTCGGTTCCGACCGGATGCTGCTCGAAAGCGCTCGCGGCCTGCGCGATGCCGGGGAACGCGTCGTCGTCGCGCTCCCCGCGGAGGGGCCGCTGGTCGGAGAACTCCAGGCCGCCGGGGTCGAGGTCCTCCTCCCGCCGACGTTCGCTCTGCGGAAGTCGGCGCTCCGCCCCCGCAACTGGTTGCGCTCGGTGCGCGACGCGATCCGCGGCTCGGTCGCGGCGGTCGTGATCACGCGTCGCCTGCGGCCGCAGACGCTGTACGTCAGCACGATCGTGCTGCCGCTGTGGCCCCTCGTCGGTCGCCTGCTGAGGGTGCCGACCGTCACGCACGTGCACGAGGCCGAGGCGTCCGCTGCCCGCATCGTCAACACGGTGCTCTACGCGCCGCACCTGGCCGCCCACCGCATCATCGTGAACAGCGAGTTCACGATGCGCACGGTGGCCGCGGTGATCCCCGCACTCGGACGCCGTGCGACGCTCATCGCCAACGGAGTCGACTCGCCCGACTCGGTGCCGGAACCCCGCGCAGTGATCGATCGTCTGCGCGTCGCTTACGTCGGACGCATCTCGCACCGCAAGGGGCCCGACGTGGCCGTCGAAGCCATAGCGCTCCTCGGCGATGCCGGGATCGAAGCGGAA
Organism: Microbacterium sp. NPDC008134; assembly: GCF_042957055.1. Taxonomy (NCBI): domain Bacteria; kingdom Bacillati; phylum Actinomycetota; class Actinomycetes; order Micrococcales; family Microbacteriaceae; genus Microbacterium; species Microbacterium sp. NPDC008134. The sequence continues at coordinate 536,987 of NZ_JBIBHO010000001.1, forward strand.
CTCGACCTCATCGGTGCCGTCTTCGAGGGCAATGAGGCGTACGACGAGAGCCTGCGTCGCCGCACCGAAGAGCTCGGCGTCGCCCGCCTCGTGCGGCATCACGGTTTCCGGTCGGACGTCTGGCCGATGCTCGGCGCGGCCGACGTGCTGGTGGTGCCGTCACGCCAGGACGAGTCCTTCGGCAACACGGCCGTGGAGGGCATCCTCGCCGGGCGTCCGGTCGTGGCGAGCGAGATCCCGGGCCTGCGCGAGGCGGTGGGAGCCTACGACGCGGCGGCTTTCGTCGCGCCGGGCGACGCCGCGGCACTGGCGGATGCTCTCGCCCGCGTCGTCGCGGACTGGTCGGAGCTCCGCGTGGCGGTCCTCGCCGATCGCGACCGGGCGAAGGAGCGTTTCGCGCCGGAGACGTACCGCACGGCGGTCGCCGGCTTCCTGCGCGACCTCGCCGCAGACCGCTGAGGTCAGGGCGGGCCCGCCGCCGTCAGCGCGAGCCGGCCGCGGAGTCGAGGAACGCCGTCGCCTGACGCAGGAACTGCGCGACCTCGGCCGACGTCGAGGTCAGCATCGCGCGGTGCTCGCGCGCCGAGTCGTGATGCGCATCGGCGATGTCGAACGGGTTCCGGCGGCGCCGTCCGAACAGCGTGCGGCTCGTCTTCGGCGGAACGGTGAAGCCGCGACGGGCGTGCAGTGCCTCGGCGTACCGGGCGAGGCCCGTGGTGTTCGCGGCATCCGCATCGAACTCGGCGATGATCTCGAACTCACGGGGGTCGACGGGCTCGGTGCCCAGGTGGATCGCCTCGCGCAGGGTGAAGGCGCGGGAGCGAGCCTCGGGCGCGGCGGCGGCCACCGCCGCGCGCTCAGCGCGGCTGGCGGTGAGGATCAGATCGGCGGTGTGCAGTGCTTCGGCGTCGATGGCCTCCGAGCGGTGGCCGGCGGCCAGGATCGGTGTCTCGGCGTCGCCCGAGGCCTCGGCGATCTCGGCGGATGTCACGCACATGCGATTACCCGCCGTGCCCACTCGGCTGCCCGCGCTCGAGACCTGCCATCCGGTCGCACCGCCCTGCGCGCGGAGCACCAGCTCCATCAGCGGCGACCGGCAGATGTTCGCCTCGCAGACGAAGATCAGTCTGTGCGTCACGTGTTCCCCCGTCGTGCCCCGCAGAGATCACTGCGGTCCGATCCTCCAACATAGGTGATAATGGTCGCGGGGAAGGCACCGTGCGAGACACTGAGGCACGCCGGGGTGCCGAGGGGATACGGGGACACATGACACTGCAGGACTATTTCCAGTCGCTGAAGAGCCACTGGATCGTGATCGTCGTGCTGGCGGTGCTCGGCGCGGGTTCGGCGTACGGATACTCGCAGTTCATCGACCCCGAGTACCGGGCCGAGTCCCAGGTGATCGTCATTCCGACCCGCGGCGAGAACACCAGTGAGTTGGTCCAGGGTTCCAATTACGTGCAGAGCCTCGTGCAGACCTACACGCTCCTCGTGAAGTCGCCGACGGTGCTCGACCCGGTCATCGACGACCTCGGCCTCGACGAGACCGCCAACCGTCTGGCGCGCCGGGTCGACGTCAACGTGCCTCTGAACACGGTCGTCATCGAGATCGGGGTGACGGATGCCAGTGGCGAGAGCGCTGCCGAGACCGCCAACGCGATCGCCCAGGAGCTCGCGACGGCCGTCGCGGGCGTCTCACCGGTGAGTGCCGACGGCGAGCCCGCCGTGCGCGTCGACACGATCTCCGCCGCACGCACCCCGACGGTGCCGGTCTCGCCGAACACCCGCCTGAACGTCATGGTCGGAGCCGCCGCAGGATTCGCGCTCGGCGTCGTCTTCGCGTTGCTCCGACGCCTCCTCGCCACCCGCATCACGACCGCGCGCACGCTGAGCGACGCGACCGAGGTCGCCCTCCTCGGCGAGATCCCCGAAGCATCCGACGCGCACACGATCGCCCGCATCATCCGCTCGCAGCCCGACAGCCGTGTCGCCGAGGCGATGCGGCAGGTCGCCGCGAGCCTCAAGTTCGTCGATGTCGACAAGAACCGTCGGGTGATCCTCGTCACCTCGTGTTCGGCCCAGGAAGGGAAGTCCTCGGTGAGCCTCGGACTCGCCCTGACCCTCGCCGAGGGCGGACGCTCGGTACTCTTCATCGAGGCCGATCTGCGTCGCCCGAGCACCGCCCGCTACACGCAGCTCGAGGGCTCGGTCGGACTCACGACCGTGCTGATCGGCGACGTCGAGCTCGCCGATGCCGTGCAGCAGTGGGGGCGCCCCGGTCTCGACATCCTCACCGCCGGAGCGCAGCCGCCGAACCCCGGGCAGCTCCTGTCGAGCGGCGGCCTGCACCGTATCGTCGACGAGGCGCGCGACACCTACGACTACGTCATCATCGACACCGCGCCGGTGCTGTCGGTCAGCGACGCGCTGTGGCTGTCGACGATGGCCGACGGCACCCTGTTCGTCGTGCGCTCGAATCGCACCAAGGCCGCCGATCTCACGCGCGCCCTCGGCTCCCTCGAGTCGACCAGGACGCCGGTGCTCGGAATCGTGCTCAACGGCGTGCGCGGTGCGGCCAAGAGCCCGTACTACACGGATGAGCCGCGTCGCGGCGTCCGTCCGCGTCTCGCGGCTCGCGCCACGCGCTGACCATGAACTCGCTCCTGGCCCTCGGCGCCCGCGCGCTGACGATGGTCGTCTCGCTGGTCTGCGGAGTCATCACGACCCGCATGATCCTCGGCGAGACCGACATCCAGCATTACGCCCTGTACTCGCTGCTCATCACGATCCCGTCACTGCTCACGTTCACCGATCTCGGCAGCGGCGCGGTGCTCGTGAACGCCGTCGCGACGAGCGATGACGTCCGTACCGACCGCAAGCTCCGGCTGCAGGTCACCTCGGTAGGACGCATCCTGCTGATGTTCGCGACCGGCCTCATGCTCATCAACACCGTGTTGCTCGTCACGGGCGGATGGCGCGCCCTGTTCGGTGACGCGGGGGCGATCCCGGGGGCGGCGCTCGCCGCCTTCCTGTGCATCACCCTGTTCAGCCTGTCGATCACCCTGGGCGTGTGGTTCCGCATCCTGCTCGGTCAGCGCCGCAACCATCTGGTGATCCTGGTGCAAGGGCTGATCTCGCCGGTCACCCTCGGCGGCGTGTGGCTGATGCTGCATCTCGGCGGGCGCGAGGCCGACTCGTATCTCGCGATCGCCTCGTACGGTGCCTCGTTGCTCTCGGCGATCATCGGCCTCCTGCTCGTGACGCGGTCGACCAGGCCGCTGATCCCGGATGCCGTGCGGATGCTGTTCCGGTGGCGCAGCATCCCGGGGGTGCGGGTCATGGACGTCGGCTGGCCGATGCTCGCGCAGATGGTCACCTACCCGATCGCCGTCGGGTCGCAGCGCTACGTCCTGGCCCAGTTCGGCACGCCCACCGACGTCGCCGAGTACGGCGTGACGGGGCAGGTGTTCTTCGCGCTCAACGGTCTGGTGATGGCCGCCGGCGTCGCACTGTGGCCGCAGTTCGCCCGCCTGCGGCACAAGGGCGAACTGAAGCGCGGACCGTACCTGCTCTCCCTGCTCTTCGCTGGAGCGGTCGCCGCCGCCACCGCGTTCGTCTGGCTCATCGCGCCGTGGCTGTTCGAGTTCATCACGCAGGGCGAGCTCGACGTGCGCACCTCGACGATCCTCGCGTTCGGCGCGATGATCATGCTCACCGCCGCCGTGTACCCGCTCGGGATGTTCATCATGGACAAGCCCGGCATCCGCTTCCAGGTCATCCCGACCCTCGCGATGGCCGCGGTGAGCATCGTGCTCTCGATCGTGCTGACTCCGGTGGTCGGCATCGTCGGTCCGCTGCTCGGAGTGAGCTTCGCGCTCATCGTCTGCCAGGTGATCCCGTATGCGATCTACATCCACCGGCATCGGGAGCGACTGCTGAAGAGCGAGCCCGACGACGAGGTCGAGGCCGCCGTCGACCCGGTCTGACCCCGGCGATCAGTCGGGCCACTCCGTCGCCGCGCGGTGCGCGCGGCGTGCGGAGAGGTGGATGCTCTCGCCCGCCGCGAGCCGCAGCGCGAGGTCTTCGTAGGTCGCGGCGACATCGTCCCACGAGAATGCGTCGGACGCGCGCCGACGGGCGGAGGCGGATGCCGCGGCGACGGCTGCGGCATCCGCCTCGGCGGCGTCGACCGCCGTGGCAACGTCGCCCGGCGTGCGGAAGTACCAGCCCTGCTCGTCGAGCACCTCGCGGTTGAAGACCACGTCGAACGCGATGACCGCGGTGCCGGCGCCCATGGCGCGCAGCAGCGAGGGGTTCGTACCGCCGACCGAGTGGCCGTGCAGGTAGGTCGAGGCGTGGTGGTACAGCGCGTCGAGCAACTCCTGGTCGTAGACCGCGCCGAGCAGACGAATGCGCGGGTCGGAGGCTGCGATCCGGTCGATCGCTGCGGTGTACTCCGCCGCGTAGGGTGCGGAGCCGACGACGACGAGCGGTTTCGCGGCGTGTGACATCGCGTAGCCCTCGACGATCTCGCGTATGTGGTTCTCGGGTTCGAACCGGGCGACCACGAGGTGGTAGCCGCCGGGCTCGAGACCGAGCTCGCGGATGCCGGCGGACGGCGCCTCGTCGAGCAGCGGTGCGCCATAGCGGATCAACTCGCTCGCGACGCCGAACTGGTGGTCGTAGTAGTCGGCGATGCCGGGTGCATCGGCGATGATCGCATCGGCCTGCCGCACGCCGAAGGACTCGGCGGCGCGGTAGTACGCCTTGCCGCGCGGACCCCACTTCGAGCGGCGCCACTCCAGACCGTCCATGTGCAGGGCGACGGGGATGCGGCGGGCGCGCAGCAGCGGGAGGAAGGGCGAGTTCGCGGCGTTGAACACGAACGCGGCATCCGGTCGTGCCTTCGTGACGGCGTGCACGGTCGAGAGCGCGGTGTGGCTGAGGGTCTCGAGCGCCTTCTGGCGGACCGCTGGGAGGGTGACCCGGCGCATCCCGAGGTGCACGTCTCCCGCGGTGCCGGCGTCGCGCCCGTAGACCAGCACCCGATGCCCGCGCTCGACGAGGCGTCGCCCGACCTCTTCGACGGCGGTCTCGAATCCGCCGTAGGCGGCGGGGATGCCGCGCGTGCCGATGAGGGCGATGCGCAGGGACGTCGACGACGAAGCGGAGGCGGTCTGCATCGCATCAGTATGCCCGAGGCGGCGGACAACGCCGGAAGGCCGCGGGCTATCCTGGGGCGGTGTCCATGCCGCCGCACGAACGTCGCCCGCTGATCTGGGGATTCCCCGCCGAGCAGTCCGTGACGCGCTGGGAGCGTCGGCACTCCGCCGGCGAGGTGCCGAGCGTCTGGCCCTACGGACTCGACGGGCTGTGCGAGTACGCTCCGGTAGCGGTGCTCGATCTTCCGGCCCCCGGGCGCCTCTCGCGACTGCGGTCGCGCGTGGGGATGGGGCCGCGGCCGCGCGCCCAGACCGCGTTCACCTGGGACGAGAACGCGGCGTTCCGCCTGCAGGTCGCGAGCCCCTACGAGCGGTTCGCCTCGGGAGTGATCTGGCTGACCGACATGGTCGATCGCGGGGCAGACACCGGGCGCCTGATCGAGGTGCTCCGCGGGGCCGAGACGCTGTGGGTGCTCAGCGAGGCGCAAATCGAGCCGCTCCGCGCTCTCTTCGGCAGTGCGGGACCGCGGATCGTCGCGGTTCCGTTCGGCGTCGACGCCGATTTCTTCTCGGCGCGGCCGTACCCCGAGCGCCCGCGCATCGTGAGCATCGGCAACGATCGCGACCGGGATCCGCAGACGCTGTTCCGGGCGCTGGCGCGCGTGCACGAGCAGCGCCCGGACGTCGAACTCATCGTGCAGTCGTCGGCGTCGCAGACGGATGCTCCGGCGGGCGTCGAGGTCGTGCAGCGGATGAACCACGGGGAGCTGCACGAGCTCTACGCGACGGCATCCGTCATCGCCACCGCGACCCGGCCCAATCTCCATGTCTCGGGCATGACGGTGACGCTCGAGGCCCTCGCGACCGGTCGGCCGGTCGTGAACACCGACACCCCCGGAATGTCGCAGTACGTGGACGAGGGGCGCACCGGGCATCTCGTTCCGCTCGGCGACGACGAAGCATTGGCGGAGCGGTTGATCGGCCTGATCGACGATCCGCAGCGCGCGGCGGAGATGGGGCAGGCGGGGCGCCGCGAGGTGGAGGAGCGGTTCACGACCCGCGAGATGTGCGCCCACCTCGCGCAGATCCTGGCCTGACGTCAGGGTGATCTTTCGGCTCTGAGACGCCCGATCCGGGGTGTCGCGGAACCGTCGAGAAACTTCTTCTGGTATCCGGCGCAGTTGTGCGCTATCGTTACCGCGGATGCGTCTATGGGGGACGCGGGGGAATCCACTTCTTTTGCCGATCACTCGGCAGCCGCCTGGGGAGGCGCTATGCGAGTCAGTCGACTCGACGCGATCGAAAACGATCACGATTCGAATTCACGTCCATTCCGTCGTATCGCACTGGGGGTCGTCGCCGTTCTGGTGACCGCGATGCTCGGTGCCACGCTGACGGCTCCCGCCGCGCAGGCCGACACGGTTCCGACCGATCCGGCACTGCCCGTGACCATGAGCGCCGATCCGCTGCCGACCGTGCAGATCAACGGCATCGTGTGGGCACAGGCCGTCGCCGGCAACAAGGTCTATGCGGGTGGCCAGTTCACAAGTGCGCGCCCGGCCGGCGCCGCCGCCGGCACGAACGAGACCGCGCGGTCGAACATCCTGGCCTACGACCTCGCGACCGGCGTGCTCGACACGTCGTTCAACCCGACGGTCAACGGGCGCATTCTCGCGGCCGCCGTCTCGCCCGACGGCTCCCGCCTCTACATCGGCGGCGGATTCACGGCCGTCAACGGGCAGAACCGCTACCGTCTCGCCGCGTTCAACACCGCGACCGGTCAGCTCATCTCGACCTGGACCCCCGGGACGAACACGATCGTGCAGGGCATCGTCGCCACCGACACGACCGTCTACGTCACCGGAGAGTTCTCGAACATCAACAACGTCGCCCGCACCGGTGTCGCCGCGCTGAGCGCGTCGACCGGTGCCGTGCTCGACTTCAACCCGCAGCTCGCGGGCGGCTACGGCGTGCGCGCCGTGGTGGTGTCGCCCGACAAGTCGAAGGTCGTCATCGGCGGCTCCTTCACCTCGACCAACGGATCGACCAACCCCGGGCGCGGCATGGCCGCCCTCGACGCGGTCACCGGTCAGAGCCTGCCATGGGCGATCAACAGCGTGATCCGCAACGCCGGCACGGGAGCGTCGATCTACGCGCTCGCCTCCGACGGCGACAGCGTCTACGGCAGTGGGTACGACTTCGGCGGTTCCAAGACCGAGGACGATTTCGAAGGCGCGTTCCGCGCGAACTGGAGCGACGGATCGATGGCGTGGATGGAGGACTGCCACGGCGACACGTACTCGATCTTCCCGACCGGGGGCGTGCTCTACACGGCATCCCACACGCACTACTGCGGCAACATCGGAGAGTTCCCGCAGCTCGACCCGTGGAACTTCAACCACTCGCTCGCGTTCGACAAGAACCCGTCGAACCGCACCATCACGCCCGACCCCTACGGCTACCGCAGCTTCACCGGCAACCCTGCCGGTCGTCTGCTGCACTGGTACCCGACGTGGCAGCCGGGCTCCGTCTCCGGCATGGACCAGGCGGGATGGACCGTCACGGGCTCCGGCGAGTACCTGATCTACGGCGGGGAGTTCACGGCCGTCGGGGGCGTCGCCCAGCAAGGCCTCGTGCGCTTCGCCAAGCCGTCGACCGCTCCGAACAAGGTCGGCCCCACCATCAAGGGCGGCGCCTACCCGATCAGCACGCAGTCGTTTCGCGCCGGTCAGGTGCGCGTCGCGTGGTCGGCCAATTACGACGCCGACAACGCGAAGCTGACCTACGAGGTCTTCCGTCGCGACCTCGCGCAGCCGATCTACACGACCACGGCGGAGTCGACCTACTGGGTGCGTCCGCGCCTGACGTACTCCGACAACGCGGTCACCGCGGGCCAGACGTATCAGTACCGCGTGAAGGTCACCGACCCGAACGGCAACTCGACGACGTCCGACTGGACCTCGGCGACCGTGGCCGCGACCGGAACGGAGAACGCGTACAACACGGCGGTCCTCGACTCGCAGCCGAAGTACTACTGGCCGCTGAACGAGGCGTCCGGCACCTCGGCGATCGACTGGATGGCGGGCAACGACGTCACCCTCGCCGGTGGCACGACCCGCGGCCAGGCCGGCCAGTTCGTCGGCGGCGCATCGTCGTCGACGGCGTTCAACGGCTCCAACGGCACGGGAGCGTCGTCGGTGTCAGAGGTCGGACCCAACACGTTCTCGGTGGAGGCCTGGTTCCAGACCACCAGCACGAGCGGTGGAAAGATCGTCGGCTTCGGCAACAACGCCACCGGTAACTCCGGCAGCTACGACCGTCACATCTACATCAACAACACCGGTCAGGTCTCGTTCGGCGTCTACCCGGGCACGACCCGGGCCGTCACGAGCAGCGCCGGCTTCAACGACGGTCAGTGGCACCACGTGGTCGGCACGATGAGCTCGGCCGGCATGGTGCTCTACCTCGACGGCAAGCGTGTCGGATCGCGTTCCGACACCACGACGGGCCAGAGCTACTCCGGCTACTGGCGCATCGGAGGGGACTCGCTCGGCAGCTGGCCCTCGGCCGGCAACTCCGGGTACCTGAACGGCCGCATCGCCGACGTGGCGGTCTACAACACCGCGATCACCCGCGATGTCGTCGACGCCCACTGGGTCGCCTCCGGACGCACGTCGGCACTGCCGGCGGCGCCCGCAGATGCCTACGGCAAGGCGGTCTACGACCTCGACCCGACTCTCTATTGGCGTCTGGGCGAGACCACGGGCACCGTGGCAGCCGACTCCGGTCGCGACGGCAGCACCGGCACGTACCGCACCAACGGCAGCGCGTCGATCCAGCGCGGTGAGACCGGAGCCCTCGCGGGCGTGACGAACAAGTCGATCCGGTTCACGTCGTCGCGCAGCGGCACGACGTGGAACAACCGGCAGACCGTGACGAGCGATCGCCAGTACGCGGCATCCGACGTCTACTCCATCGAGACGTGGTTCAAGACGACCACGACCGGCGGCGGCAAGATCGTCGGCTTCGGCAACAGCAACACGAACAACGCCAACGCCAGCTCCAACTACGACCGTCACATCTACATGGACACGGTGGGGCGGCTGAAGTTCGGCACGTACAACGGCGGGGAGCAGATCCTCACCGCGCCGAGCACCTACCGCGACAACCAGTGGCACCACGTCGTGGCGCAGCAGTCGCCCAGTGGCATGCAGCTCTACGTCGACGGTCAACTGGTGGCGTCGAACAACCTCGCGAACGCCGAGGACTACGCCGGGTACTGGCGGGTCGGTGGCGACACGACCTGGGAGGGCAACCCCTTCTGGGTGGGTTCGGTCGATGAGGTGGCGATCTACTCCACCCCGCTGACCGGCAGCCAGGTGCTCCAGCACTACCAGCTCGGCAAGACCGGCCAGGGCAACGAGCTCCCGGTCGCACAGTTCACGACCACGCCGACCGACCTGTCGGTGGCCTTCGACGCCTCGACCTCGAGCGATGCCGAGGGGCCGATCGCCGACTACAGCTGGAACTTCGGCGACGGCGAGACCGGTACCGGGGTCGCACCGACGCACGTCTACGCGACGCCCGGCACGTACACGGTCACCCTGACGGTGCGCGACAGCGGGTCGCTGACCTCGTCGGTGAGCCACGACGTGGTCGTGCGCAACCCGAACGTGCTGCCCACTTCGACGTTCACGGCGAGTGCCGAGTTCCTCGCACTGTCGGTCGACGGATCGGCCAGCGCCGACCCGGACGGCACGATCGCGAGCTACTCGTGGAACTTCGGTGACGGAGCATCCGCGACCGGCGCGACGGCGGCGCACACCTACGACGCGAGCGGCACGTACTCGGTCTCGCTCACGGTCACCGACGATCGCGGCGGCTCGGCGACGAGCACGCAGGAGATCGTGGTCGAGGCGGCGAACGTGCCGCCGAAGGCCGTGGCCAACGTCGTGCGCGGCGCCGACGGCATGACGGTCTCGGCCGACGGCAGCGGGTCGACCGACGCCGATGGCACGATCACGGGATACGCCTGGAACTTCGGTGACGGCGCGACCGCGACGGGACCGTCGGCCAGCCACACCTACACGACCGCCGGCACCTACACCGTGACTCTGACGGTCACCGACAACCGCGGTGCGACGCACCAGGCGACCTCGTCGGTCGCCGTGGCTCCGGCCTCGACCGAAGACGTGATCGCCCGCGACGCCTTCGCACGCTCGGCCAGCGCCTCGTGGGGCAGCGCCGACGTCGGCGGAGCCTGGACGACCACCGGCGGTGCTGCAGCCTTCACGGTCGCGGACGGTGTGGGCAAGATTGCCCTGGGAATCGGACAGACGCGCGAGGCCCGCCTCGCCGGTGTCAGCACGACGAACACCATCACCTCGCTCACGCTCTCGTCGAGCAACGCGACGTCGGGTGGCGCGTTCAACCTCACGGTCAACGGCCGTCAGGTCGGGAGCGACGTCTACTCCGGCCGCATCAAGGTCGAGTCGACCGGAGTGATCCGCCTCTACCTGCTGCGCAACGAGACGGCGATCGGCAACAGCGTGGTGCTTCCCGGCAACTACGTCGCGGGTGAGAGCCTGTCGGCCGTGCTGTCGGTGCGGGGAACTTCGCCCACGAACCTGTCGCTCAAGGTCTGGCGCACGGGAACGACCGAGCCGACCACGCCGCAACTCCAGGCGACCGACACCACGGCCGCGATGCAGCAGGCGGGATCGGTCGGTCTGAAGATGGCCGTCAGCTCCGTCTCGACGGTGTCGACCGTGATCAGCGTCGACGACTACAAGGTGGTCTCGGGTGCGGTCGTCGCCCCGCCGAACCAGGCGCCGGTCGCCGCGTTCGTCTCGTCGACGACGGGCCTCACCGCCAACGTCGACGCGAACGGCTCGAGCGACTCCGACGGCACGATCACCGGGTACGCCTGGAACTTCGGAGACGGAGCGACGGGAACCGGGGTCACTGCCTCGCACCCCTATGCCACGGCCGGCACCTACACGGTGACGCTCACCGTGACCGATGACGACGGAGCGACGCACACGGTCACGGCTCCCGTGACCGTGACCGCACCGCCCGTCGACCCTCCGGCGGGACCGACCCCGCTCGCGACCGACGAGTTCAACCGCACGCTCACTGGCGGGTGGGGGACGTCGGATCTCGGCGGCGCCTGGGCGACCTCGGGTGGCAACGCCGCCTTCGCGGTCGCCGGTGGTCAGGGCACGGTGACGCTGGCGCCGTCGCAGACCCGTGAGGCCCGGCTGGGCGTCTCGGCGACGAACGTCGTGATCGACACGCTGTTCTCGTCCGACGTCGCCTCGACCGGCGGCACGGCGAGCGTGACGGTACTGGGACGCACGGTCGGAACGTCGAACTACTCGGCCCGCGTGCGGTTCGAGCCGGCCGGGGTCATCCGCCTCTACATCCTGCGCGACGAGACCGCGATCGGGAACAGCTACGTGCTGCCGACCGCCTACACGCCGGGACAGGTACTGCACACCAAGCTGTCGGTCACGGGCACGAGCCCGACGACGATCGCCGCGAAGGTCTGGGTCGAGGGGCAGCCCGAGCCCACCACCTGGCAGCTGCAGGGCACCGACACCACGGCGGCTCTGCAGGCGGCCGGTGGTGTCGGGATCAAGACGTCGATCAGCTCGGCGTCCACCAACCCGGCGACCAAGCTGTCGTTCGACCGCATCGCCGTGGTGGTCCCGCAGTAAGCACGGTGCGGGGAGGGGCAGGCCCAGGCGGCCCTCCTCCTTCCCGCATCCGGGCGATCCGGGAGTGCCCGATACGCTCCCGTCGCTGAAGGCCCGACATCTTCGCGATGTCGGGCCTTTTCGTTGCGCGCGGCTGTGCACGACCGCGCGAGTGGCGGCGGTCGGTGCCGCCTGCTACACCGCCGAGGGAGCGCCGGGTTTCGGGGGTCTCGCGTACTCAGGCGTCACATGCCCGACGGCGCCGAGGATGCGCCCCTGCGCGAACCAGGTGCGACGTGTCAGCACGGCATGGTTCGCGACGTCTCCTCGAAGTCGCGCGATGGCGCCGCGCGCCGAGAACACGATCAGGCGAGCGACGCCGCCGAGCAGGTGTGCGCCGCGCAGAAGAATCCGTCGCGGTGTCGACGAGGTGCGGGTGAGCAGGCGAGTGCGCATCTGCCCCTGCGAGATGGTCCGGCGACGAACGAACTCCCGCGTCGTCCGGGCCGCGGGCACCTCGTCGCGAACGACGGAGTCCGCGGAGGCGACGATCGATCCACCCGCCGCGAGGACAGCCCGCCCGAACAGCATGTCCTCGCCGCCGGCCAGGCCGAGACTCGAGTCGAACGAGACGCCGATGCGCTTCACCTGCGCGGCATCGACCAGCACGTTGCCGGTGGCGAGGGCATCGAGGTGCTGCCCGGTGGTGCGTCGTCGTCGGCGCATGAATCCGCCGGCGACGATCCACGGATCGGTCCCGTCGGGCCACACGTACTCGACGTACCCCATCACCACCGCGGGTCGCTCCGCCGCCCACACGCGCAGGAGCGCGTCGAGCCATCCGGGCTGCGGAACGACGTCGTCGTCGACCATCGCGACGAGCTCACCGGTACGGGCGGCGTCGAGAGCTGCCTGACGGGCCGCGGCGATCCCGGGAGTGGGCTCCGAGACGTAGTCGACACCGAGGTCGGTGGCGATCGCGGATGCCGAACGGTCGGGGTCGTTGTCGATGAGCGCGATCCGCATCCGCGGGCCGGTATCTCCGGCGGCGCCACGGATCGCCGAGACCAGGGGCGGGAGCAGCTCGGTGCGCCGGAACGTCGTCACGGCGACAAGGACGGCAGGGCCCTCGTCGGGCGCGGCGGAGCTCATGCGTTCAGTATGCCCCGCTCGGCTGCACCATGACCTTCGCCGTGCGCCACATGATCTGCAGGTCGTTCATGACCGACCAGTTCTCGACATAGCGCAGATCGAGACGCACGCTCTCGTCCCACGACAGGTCGCTGCGACCCGAGATCTGCCACAGGCCCGTGATGCCGGGCTTGATGTACAGACGGCGGAACACCGTGCCGTCGTATGCGGTGACCTCGGTCGGCAGCGGCGGGCGGGGCCCGACCACGCTCATGTCGCCGACGAGGACGTTCCAGAACTGCGGCAGCTCATCGAGCGAGAGCTTGCGGAGCACGCGCCCGACGCGCGTGACGCGGGGGTCGTCCTTCATCTTGAACAGGAGGCCGGAGCCCTCGTTCTGCAGCTTGAGCGCCGCGAGTCTCTGCTCGGCATCCGTCGCCATCGAACGGAGCTTTACCATCTTGAACCGCTGGCCGTCGCGCCCGACGCGCTCCTGGTGGAAGAACACCGGACCGGGGGAGTCGAGTTTGATGAGGAGGGCGAGCACCGGCAGGATCAGGCCGATCGGGATCAGCGCGAGCGCGGCGACGACGACGTCGAGCGCCCGCTTGAGCACGTGCTTGCCGCCCTCGTATGTCGGGATCTGCACCTGGATCAACGGGAGCCCCTCGACCGAGGCGAACGAGATCCGGGGCCCCGCGACATCGGTGAGCCGGCTCGACAGCACCAGCTCGGCGGCCGTGCCCTCGAGCTGCCAGCTCAGGTGCTTGACGAAGTCGGGATCGCGATCCGGGCGGCTCGCGACGATGATCGTGTCGGCGCCGAGCTCGGTCGCGACGGTCGCCACGGAATTCGAGTTGCCGAGGACCGGGAAGCGGATGTCGTCGATCTCGACGTCGCGGGCGTTGCCGTCGAGCAGCGTCGCACCGACCACCTGGTATCCGGATGCGCCGATCGGATGCAGCGTGCGGATGACGTACTCCACGTCGTCCCGATTGCCGACGACGAGTGTGCGGGAGGCGAAGCGGCCGTGTCGTCGTTCGCCCTGCAACCAGTGCCGCCACCCCCAGCGGGCGACGAGCAGCGCGAGCAGTCCGACCGGCAGGCCGACGACGAGCATCAGCTGCATCGACTCCCATGCCAGCAGCACGTCGATGATCGCGACCAGGGCGAACGCGAGCCCGCTCGCGTTCGCGACGCCGCGGTACTCGGTCGCGCTCGCCTGGAACAGTGCGGCATCGCGGGTGTGGAGCGCCCCGAGCATGAGGAACCACAGCACGGCGAGAGGCGCACTGGCGCGCAGGACCTCGAGCAGGGTGAGACCGATGGAGAGCTGGATCGCCGCCGTCAGAGCGACGGCGAGCAGGATGACAGCCGCATCCGTCGTCCGCAGCCGCATCCGATATCGCCGCTCCCACTGACGGCGGCGTTCCAGTGTTGCGGAGACGCGCGGCGAGACCACCGATCGCGGCACCGACTTGACAGCTCGCGGAGCGGCAACCGGCACGAATGCCGAACCTGCGCGAGTGATGCTCACGGCATCCTCTACGGAGGTCATGCCGAGGCTCCTCGAGCCGGTGATGTACGCAAATATCCCCAGTGCGCCATTGTTTCCCCAGATATTCCCCAGACCGCCAGCCCCACGCTCGCGGTGTCGTCTGCATTCCCGACCCCTCGGGTCTCTCCGACGTTCCGTGATCCCACATCACGGGCGAGCAGCCACCGTCCCACACGGTGAATGCATACAGAGAGCACTGCAGACTCCCGTCAGCATAGCCCACGGCGGTCGCGTTCGGTAGGTTCTCCGTGCAACGATCCGAAACGACTTTCCGGTGTCGCGGCGTGCGGCGATGACGGCGGGTCTATTCTGGCGCGGTGACACCGAACGCCACCCCGCCGAGACTGCGTCTCGCCCGCATGATCCCGCGTGACGCCACCCAGCCGCACCGGGTCGCCAGCTCGCTCGAGCTGTTCTTCGACCTCGTCTTCGTCGTGGCCGTGAGCATCGCCTCGGCGCAGCTTCACCATGCGCTCAGCGAGGGGCATCTGCAGCACGGGATCATCTCGTACGCCATGCTCTTCTTCGCGATCTGGTGGGCGTGGATGAACTTCACGTGGTTCGCGACCGCGTTCGACACCGACGACTGGCTGTACCGCGTTACCACGATCGTGCAGATGAGCGGCGTGCTCGTTCTCGCCGCCGGCATCCCGAGCGCTTTCGAGCACGGCCACTTCACGCTCGTGGTCGTCGGGTACGTCGTGATGCGCATCGCGATGGTCGCCCAGTGGTTGCGGGCGTCTCGCGCGGCGGGTCCGTTGCGTGAGGCGACGCGGCGGTATGCCTTCGGCATCGCCGCAGTGCAGGTGCTCTGGATCCTCTTCCTGCTGGTGCCGGAGGGGGCTCTCCAACTGGCGGCCTTCGTGGTGTTCGCGCTGCTGGAGATGTCGATCCCGGTGTTCGCCGAGCACAAGCGGCACACGCCCTGGCATCCGCATCACATCACGGAGCGCTACGGCCTGTTCACGCTGATCGTGCTCGGTGAGAGCCTGCTGGCATCGGCCAATGCGATCATCGAGGCGCTCCACGAGGCCGAGTCGTTCGTGCCCTTCATCTCGATCTCCGTGCTCACGCTGGTCGTGACGGCCTCGCTGTGGTGGATCTACTTCTGGCCCGAGCACCATCGGGCCGTCCGGTCGTTCGGCAGCTCGCTGCGCTACGGGTACACGCACTACCTGATCTTCGCCGCCGCGGCCGCCTTCTCGGCCGGCATCGAGGTCGAGCTCGACGTGCTCACCGGCAAGAGCGAGCTGTCGAGCACGGCCGCCTCCTTCACGGTGACGATTCCGATCGCCGTCTTCCTGCTCGGCGTGTGGTGGGTCGCGATCCGCCGGAGCGCCGACCGCGTCGTCAACGCGGTCGTTCCGATCGGTGCGGTCCTCGTGCTCCTCGACCCGATCCTGCCGATCCCGGTGGCGCTCACCGCCGTCATCATGGTGATCATCGTCATCGTCCTCGTCCTGCACCCTCCGGTGTCGGAGGATCAGGTCATCGAGAACGCATAGCCGACGCAGGGGCTGCGCATCGATCGCCGGGCGACCATGGATCCTCCCGACCCCGCACACGAGGAGCGCCATCATGACCCGGATCCCCGAACCCGACCGCACGCCCGACGGCCCCGCTTACGAGGGGCGACTGCTGGATCGTCCGGACGAAGAGGTGGTCGACCAGGGTGTGGCCTTCGACCTGCGCACCCTGGTCACGCGCCGGGGGATGCTGAGTCTCGCCGGTCTCGGTGTGGGCGCGGTGGTGCTCGCCGCCTGCGCGCCGTCGGTGACGGCATCCGCTTCTCCGTCGCCGACCGCGACGTCGACGCCCAGCCCGACGCCCACTCCCACGCCGACGTCGGATGCCGTTGCCGCCGACGTCGCGGAGATCCCCGAGGAGACCGCCGGCCCCTACCCGGGCGACGGGTCGAACGGTCCGGACATCCTCGAGGACTCCGGGATCGTCCGGCAGGACATCCGCTCCTCCATCGACGGCGGTGCGACCGCCGGGGGAGTGCCGCTCGTCTTCGAGCTGCAGGTCGTCGACGTCGCCACGGGGGCGCCCGCCGAGGGCGTCGCCGTCTACGCCTGGCACTGCACGGCGCAGGGGGAGTACTCGATGTACTCGTCGGGCCTCGAGAACGTCACCTACCTGCGGGGTGTCCAGGTGGCGGATGCCGCGGGCACGGTGTCGTTCACCTCGATCTTCCCCGGCTGTTATGCCGGGCGCTGGCCGCACATCCACTTCGAGGTGTACCCCGACGTCGCGTCGATCACCGATGCCCGCAACGCGATCGCGACCTCCCAGCTCGCGCTGCCGGAGGCGGAGTGCGCGGCGGTCTACGCGACCTCGGGGTACGACGGATCCGCACGGAACCTCTCGCAGATCACGCTCGCGAGCGACAACGTGTTCGGCGAAGACTCGGCGGCATCCCAGCTCGCCACGCTGTCGGGGGATGCGTCCGCCGGATACCGCGGATCGCTGGTCGTCGGAGTGGCCGCCTGACGCGAATCCCGCGAATCTGCTAATCTGTCCATGCAACGTGTGTGCACGCCCCCTCTCGGCGCCCACGTCGCCACTGATCGGGGCCATTACGGACCACGCACATCGACGCGCGCGGCATCCGCCCACGATCTTCCATCGCGGAGCGCCGACGTGCGCCCGCCACACAGCAATGATGAGCATGACCATGAGTACGACAACTTTCCATCCGACCGATCCGTTGACCTGGAAGCAGGCCGACCTCGATGTGCACGTCGCGACGCGCGACGGCGAATTCGCCGGCTTCGTCGAGTTCGACGGCACCGGCCACCTGGTGCGTGACGCACGAGGTGCTGATCTCGGCAACTTCGCCGATCTCGACGACGCCCAGCAGGCTCTGGAGTTCTCACACGAACCCCATAAGAAGCGCCGCAATCTCGCGATTCCCGCGGTTTTCCGCCGTCGCCCGCGCCGCGCTCGCGCCTGATCGACCACGCCCCTCCGGCATCACCGGCCGGAGGGGCTTTCGTATGCCCTCCGGCGTATGCGGGCGAGGTTAGCCTGAGGTCAGCGAACGGCATCCGCCCTTGGCTTCCATGCCTCCAGGGCTCCCGATCGGCAGGAGAGCACCATCTCCATCTCTCAGCTCGACCCGACCACCTCCACCCTCGGACCCGTGCGTCAGACCTACGCCGGCAACGCCGAGATCCCCCCGATGACGCGGGCCTATCGTGATGTGCAGCAGGTGATCAAGGAGATGGGGCTGCTGCAGCGCACGCCCGTCTTCTACTCGCTCGTCGGCGCGGCGCTGGTTCTCGCCTTCGCCGGCTGCGTGACGGGCTTCATCCTGCTGGGTGACAGCTGGTTCCAGCTCCTGATCGCGGGAGCACTGGGCATCGTCTTCACGCAGGTGGCGTTCCTCGCGCACGAGGCGGCGCATCGCCAGATCCTCGCCTCGGGTCCGGCGAACTTCCGCCTCGCCCGCCTCCTCGCCTCGGGCGCCGTCGGCATGAGCTACGCCTGGTGGGATTCGAAGCACACCCGCCACCACGGCAACCCGAACCAGGTCGGTAAGGACCCCGACATCGAGGTCGACACCATCTCGTTCCTCGAAACGGACGCCGCGCAGTCCCGGGGTCTCGTGCGCCTGATCACTCGCAAGCAGGGCTGGTTGTTCTTCCCGCTGCTCCTGCTCGAGGGCATAAACCTGCACTACATCAGCCTCAAGCACCTGGTGACGCAGAAGAAGGTGAAGGGCCGGTGGACCGAGCTGAGCCTCATCGTCCTGCGCCTGTCGCTCGTGATCGTCCCGGTCTTCCTCCTGCTCCCGCTGGGCATGGCGTTCGCCTTCATGGGCGTGCAGCTCGCCGTCTTCGGCGTATACATGGGGGCGTCCTTCGCCCCGAACCACAAGGGCATGCCGGTCATCGCCCCCGACGCCAAGCTCGACTTCTTCTCGAAGCAGGTGCGCACCTCGCGCAACGTCAACGGCGGCTGGTGGGCGACGTGGCTGATGGGCGGTCTCAACCACCAGGTCGAGCACCACCTCTTCCCGAACATGTCGTGTCTGCACCTGTCGACCGCGCGCGGCATCGTGCGCGACTACTGCAACGCCAACGGCGTTCCGTACACCGAGACCAGCCTGCTGCGCTCATACGGGATCGTCATCGCCTACCTGAACCGCGTCGGGCTCGCCGCTCGCGATCCGTTCGACTGCCCGGCCGCCGCGCAGATGCGGCGCGCGTAGAGCACGGATGACGAAGGCCCGAGCGGATATCCGCTCGGGCCTTCGTCGTGGTCGGGGTGGCGTCAGCGACCCGACTCGTCGTCGCTCTCGACGACTTCGATCGTGATCTTCTCGAGCGGACGCTCGTCGTCGATCGCCTCGTCGTCGAGAACCTCGTCGCCCAGGAACTCCTCGGTCGGCTCGTCGTCGATCGACGCGACCTCGCCGAGCGACGCCGTCGCGTCTCCTTCGTCGGAGAAGACGCCGTCGGGGCGGATGAGCTCGCGCACCTCGGCCATGAAGCTCGTGAGCTGCTGCTGCTGCCAGCGCAGCTGGCGCGTGCGGTCCTCGGCATCCCGCAGCACCGTGTTGGTGTGCGTGGTGACGGCGTCGACGATCTTCTGCGACTTCACGCGGGCACGGTCGAGCGTCTCACGGGCGCGCACCTGAGCGTCCGCCTCGATCGACTGCGCCTGCGAACGCATGAGGCGCTCGTAGTCGTCGGCCTTCGCCGAGATGCGCTGGGCGTGGTCGAGCGACGCCGAGACCTGTTCGTTGGCATCGCTCGTGATGCGCTCGGCGTGGGCGACGGCCTGGTTGTGCAGCACGAGGAACTCCTGCTGGGCGTCGTCCTGGCGGCGGGTCAGGGTCTCTTCGAACTCGAGCACGCGAGCGTTCATCTCGCGCACGTCGCGCTCGGCGTCGGCGCGCAACTGCGTGGTCTCGCGCGTGACGAGGGAGCGCAGCGCGGCAGCGCCCTTCTCGGCCTCGGTGCGGATGGCCGTGGCCTCCTGCGACGCCTGGTTGACCTTCTCGGTGGCGTGAGCGCCCTCGCGTTCGATGCGCGCCTCGTGCGCCGTGTACTCGGTGTCGATCTTGAGACGCACCTGGTCGGCGTCGCGCTCGGCCTGGGAGATGATGCGGGCGGCGTCGGCCTCGGCCTCGGCGCGCTGGCCGGCGACCTCTTCGCGGGCGGCGGCCATGAGGCGGTCGGCCTGCACGGCGGCGTTCTGGATCAGGACGTTCGCCTGCTCCTCGGCCACGCGCAGGATCGCCTCGAACTGCTGGCGCGAGGGAGCCTCTTCGCCGTCCGGCGCGGGCGCGTCGACGAGCTCGGAGGTCAGGGTCGCGACCTGCTGCTCGGTCTCGGCGACCTTCGCCTTGAGGGCCGTCAGCTCGCTCTCGAGCTCCTCGCGGGCGGAGCTCTCATCCGACTTCAGGGCGTCGATCGCGTCGGCATGACGCACCTCGGCGTCGGCCAGATCGGCGTTCGCCTGCTGCAGCTGGTTGCGCAGCGTCGACAGAGCGGAGTCGACCTCGGCCTTGTCGTAACCGCGGAAGCCGATCGTGAACGCCGACGGAGACGACGACGAACCCTGCGACGAGGAGTTCGCGGGCGGCGCGGTCTCGATCAGCTGGTCGAAGAAGTCGGGGGAGCGGTCGCCGCCGCGATCTTCGGACTCGGTCGGTTCGCTCATGGTTCGTGCCTTTCTGGCGCAGGTCTCGAGGACCGGGGAGGGGTCGTGAAGGGCCGGTGCCGCGACAACCGCTGCGAGCCGCTGTCGCCGTCGCAGTCCAGCCTAGTTGCGTCGTGCGTGAGTTGTGTGCGGGTTTCACCCGGCGGGAGGGGCGAATTCACCCGTCGTGCGGACGATCAGGCGTCGAGCGCCCAGCGCGCGTTCTTGGGGTCGAGCAGGCGGCCGCGGAGGTACTCGAGGTGCGGACCGTCCGACACCGTCACGCCGCGCGCGGCGGCGGCGGTCGAGATGCGCGTACGCAGGTCCTGCCAGAACGAGACCGTCTGTGGGAAGCCCATGTACTCGCGGAACGTCTCGATCTGCACGCGGGTGCCCGCGGGGTCGGGCACCAGGCGCACGATCGTGTCGTCGGGCTCGATGAAGCGGATGCCGAAGCCCCCGTCCGCGCGCTCCGTGAAGTCCTTGGGCTTCTTGCCTGCGGCTTCGGCGACGATCTCGCGCGCCGCGTCCTCGGGAGCGTGGATGACGATCGTCGTCCCGAACTCGACGAGCACGTTCACCAGTTGCTTCGCGGCGAACTTGCGTCCGGCGTTCTCTCCGGCGGCTGCGGCCTTGCGGTTCGCCCACCCCTTGATGAAGGGGCCGCCGATGATCAGCACGAGGACGAGGATGCCAAGAAGGATGAGTGTCGGGTCCACGGCCACAGCGTAGCGGGTGAGCGTCGGCTCGGTGAGCGAGCCGGTATTTCGGCTAGTTCGGCAGGACGTTGTCGAGCACCAGCTCGCCGCTGGCGTTCAGGTGCTGCATCAGTTCGGCGATCCGCTGAGGGTCGACGGCGGGCGGAACCTCCTCGTCGAAGCCGAACTGCAGGGGGATGGCCGGGTGGATCCAGACGGTCGCGCGTCGATTCACTCCCCCGTCGCGGGGGACCCACGTCATCATGAAGCTCTCCTGCCGTCGGAGCTTCGTCGCGATGATGATCTTGAGATGCGCGAGGGTCACGTCCTCGATGGTGATCGGATCGGAAGTGCCGTCGTACCTGAGCCTGCCCATACATGAACCGTACGCGGTTTTCGGCGAGTATCACGCCGATGTCCGCCACGAATTCGTGTCGCGCTGATACCGTGACGGCGGGGGACATCATGTCCGCTGGGGCCGAACGACCACGGGAGAGCGCGACATGCACCGACAGTCACGCCTCCGGCGCGCCCGAGTCGGTGTGCTGGCACTCCTCGCCGTGATCCTCGCATCCTTCTTCCCTGCGCTCACGATGTCGACGACGGCATCCGCGGCCATCGACGGGCAGATGGTCGTTCCCTCGTCCGGGAACATCCAGTCCAAGGTCGGCGACGGATGCCGTGGCAACTACCGCAAGCACGACGGCATCGACATCGGCGGAGGGGGCGGTACGCCGATCCTGGCCGCCTACGACGGCGTCATCAAAGCGCGCACCGCGAACAGCGGATACGGCAACTACGTCGACATCGAGCACCCTGGCGGCTACGTCACCCGCTACGGGCACATGGCGGCTCCCGGGCTGCAGGCCCCGGGAACACGCGTCAGCCGCGGCCAGCAGATCGGCGTCGTCGGCAAGACCGGCGCCACCGACGCGTATCACCTGCACTTCGAGGTGTGGCGCAACGGCAGCGTGTACTCGGCGATCAACGACGGCTTCACGTGCCTCGCGAACGTCGCCCGCGGCAACATCATCCCGATGAACTTCCCCGGGCTCGGAACGCCGGTCAGCCCCAAGGTGCTGACGGCCGACTACAACCGCGACGGCAAGGCCGATCTCGTCGGTGTCGCGGCGGACGGCGATCTGCACTTCCTCGGCGGGAACGGCACCGCAGCGCTCAGGCCGCGTGTCGTGATCACGTCCGGGTGGGCGGGCCGAGGCCAGATCGCGCACGGCGACCTCAACAACGACGGTCACTCCGACCTGATCGTGGTCCGCAACGATGGCACGCTGGAGTTCTACGGCGGCAGCCCCGCGACCGGGGGCGGATTCGCCTCGCAGCGCGACATCGCGACCGGCTGGGGCGGGTTGGCCCACGTCATCTCCGGGGCCGACTACACCGGCGACGGACTGCACGACGTCATCTCCGTCCGGAAGGACGGCACCATGACGATCCATCTCGGCGACGGAAAGGGCGGGCTGTCGGGGCAGACGCGCCCCGGTGGACCCGAGTGGGACACGATGGTCTACCTCGTCGGCGGCGACTTCGACCGCGACGGGCGTGGAGACCTCATCGCCATCGATGCCGCCGGCACTCAGTACTTCTACCCGGGTATCCCCAACGGATTCGCCGCACGGCAGATCATGGGCCGCGGATGGACCGGGTTCACGGCCATGACCGGCGGCGTGGATTACAACGGCGACGGACGCCCGGACCTCGTCGCACGGATGGCCAATGGCGACCTGCGGGTCTACCCCGGGAGCGGGAACGGTGGATTCGGAGCCTCGTACGTCATCGGAACCGGGTTCGGCTCCTACCTGCAGATCGAGTGACCGCGACTCGGGTCAGCCGAGGAGCAGCATGATCAGGAGCAGCACCGGCAGGCATCCGATCGTGGTCAGGAAGACGGTGTCACGGGAGATCGCCTCGCCGACGCCGTAGCGCTGCGAGTAGTTGAACACGTTCTGCGCCGTCGGAAGAGCCGCCAGCACCGTCACGATCAGCACTTCATGCGCCGTGAGACCGAAGACGAACTGCGCGAAGACCCACGCGACCAGCGGCATGACCACCAGCTTCAGGATGCTCGCCACGACGACGTCGCGTCGATGCCCCTGCGTGCCGAGGACACGCTGGCCGTGCAGCGACATCCCGTAGCTGAGGAGGAGCACCGGCACCGCGGCATCCGCGATCAGCTGTGCGGGGGCGAGCACCATCTCGGGGAGCTGCAGACCCGTCACCGAGACCAGGGTGCCGAGCAGGGCGCCGATGATGATCGGATTCGTCGCGGTGCGCAGCAGCGTGCGACGCAGAGACGTGCGCTCCGCCGTCGCGGCGTCGAGGATCGTGAGCGACACCGGTGTGAAGACCAGCAGCTGCAGGAGGATCACCGGCGCGGGGAACGCCGCGCTTCCCAGCAGGTAGAGCGAGAGCGGCAGGCCGATGTTGTTGGAGTTCACCTGACCGGCCGAGAGCGCGCCGATCGTCGTCTCCGCCACCGAGCGGCGCCAGGCGAATCGTGCCACGACCGTATGGATGAGGATGACGATCACCGCCGCGATCGCCGACACGGGCAGCAGCGACGAGAACAGCATCGTCGCATCGGCGTGGGCGAGAACGGTGAAGAGCAGGAACGGCGAGAGCACGAAGAACACCAGGCGGCTCAGCAACGGACGTGCGTGCTCGCCGAGCAGATCGATCCGGGCCAGGACGTAGCCGACGATGATCGCGACGCCCACCACGACGAATCCGGTGAGCGTCTCGAGCATTCCTCGAGCGTATCGAGGTGCTTTCGCCCGCACGAAACCGGAGACGTCCGGAGAAACACGTCGGGCGGTGCGAGCCGAAGCTCGCACCGCCCGACGGCGATCAGATCAGAATCGGATCAGAGGGTGTTGCGCGTCCGCATGCGACGGACCATCAGCAGCGCTGCGCCGAGCAGGAGCAGGGCGGATGCCGTCACCACGTACGGCGTCGGATCGCTCATACCGGTGTTGGCGAGCGAACCGGGCGCGCTGCCCGCGCCGCCGTCCGAACCGCCGCCCGTCGTGGGCG
This sequence comes from Microbacterium sp. NPDC008134, assembly GCF_042957055.1. Taxonomy (NCBI): domain Bacteria; kingdom Bacillati; phylum Actinomycetota; class Actinomycetes; order Micrococcales; family Microbacteriaceae; genus Microbacterium; species Microbacterium sp. NPDC008134. The sequence goes on from NZ_JBIBHO010000001.1 coordinate 560,937, forward strand.
CCGCCGCGACCTCGTAGGTGACCGTCGTGCTGTTGCTCTGGCCGTTGACGGTCTGCGTCACGACGAGCGTGAACGCGCCCGCCTCAGCGGTGAGCGGAAGGCTCCAGGCCCCGTCGGCGACCGTGGTCGCTCCCGCATCCGCACCGTTCAGGGTGGCGCTGATCGCGGCCTCCTCGATGCCCGTGCCGGTCGCGGCCGTCGGGGCGCTGGCGAAGGCGTACGCGCCGCCGACCAGCGGGGCCTCGACGACCGGAGCGGTCGGGATCACGGCGAAGGCCGAGGTCGCGGATGCCGAGGTGATGCCGTCGATCTCCTGCGTGGCGGTGACGGAGTAGGCGTCGATGCCGAGGTCGACCTCGACGCTCCACGTGCCGTCCTCGCCGACCGTCGCCTCGTCGGTGACATCACCGGTCAGGCTGACGGTGGCGCCGATCTCGCCGGTGCCGGCGATCTCGGTGACCTCCGACACGATGCGGTCGCCGTTCGCGGGCGAGGTGAAGACCGGAGCCGCCGGAACGACCTCGACCTCGAACGCGGTGGTCTCGGAGGTGTTGAAGCCCGAGGCGGCGTAGGCCGTGTAGGAGTAGGTGCCGACCTCCGGAGCGGGGAACGACCAGTTGCCGGCGCCGTCGACGGGAACGTCGACCTCTGCGCCGCCGTCCTGCGAGACCTTGAGGGTCGAGTTCGCCGGGCCGGTTCCGGTGATCGCCGAACCCGCGCCGAGCGGCGAGGTGGAGGTCACGACCGGAGCGTCGAGGAACAGGGCGACCGTGTACCCGCCGGTGAGGGAGAGCGCGTTCTGCAGGTCCGCCGCGAACATGATCGGTCCCTCGGCGGTGGTCGTTCCGCCCGACAGGATGCCGACAGCGGTGTTGCCCTGGAAGACGGCTCCACCGGAGTCGCCCTCGGAGGACTGGACGTTCGTCATGAAGCCGTAGACCTGTCGGCCGCTGACGTTGGCCCAGCCGCCGACGGCCAGGACCTGTCCCGAGGTGAAGCCGGTGGTGCGGCCGGACTTCGTCACGGCTCCGTCGACCACGGCCGTGCCGACCGAGCGGATCGGGATGGTCGACAGCGACAGATCCTCGGTCGCCGAAGTGGTCCAGTTGGTGACCTCGGGCAGAGTCGTCAGTGCGGGGTTGGTGACGTCCCAGGCCGAGACGTCGCTGGACGTCAGGTCGCCGGAGGCGCCGGGGGTGTTGCCCGGTCCGCCGTACTGCGAGAACGCGAGATCGGCGAGGCCGTAGGTCAGCGCGACATCTTCGTTCTCCGGGTCGCCGCCACCGGCGGGGTCTCCGGTCGGGAGGGTCAGGGCGCTGGACGAGTACAGGCCGTCGCTCGTGCAGTGTCCGGCCGAGATGTAGGCGGGGTCACCCGCGGGGGTCCAGGCCGAGAAGCCGACGGAGCACAGTCCGCCCGGGCCGGGGTTGGCCGGGTCGGTAGCGAAGTATCCGGCACCGCCGACGACGTCGGTGTCGGCGTGGGACTCGAACGGAGCGTCGATGACCTCGACGACGACGTTGGAGTGGCCGTCGACGAAGGCATCCGCCTCGCCCGCCAGCGCGTCTTCGGGAGCCGTCGTGTAGACGACGACCTGGCCCGCCGCGTTCGTGGCGACGGCCTCGACGCCGTCGTTCGTCAGGAGCTGCTTGGCGTTCGCGTCGAACGACGCTCCGCTGGTCGGCGCCGTGGCGTCTTCATCGGCCGTGGCGGCCGTGGGGATCAACGCGCCGGACAGCGCGAGGATGATGGCCGCGGTGGTACCGCCAGCCAGCACTCTTCTCTTGTTCTGGGTCATCTTCTCGTCTCGATAGTTCGCAGTGCAGGTGATCGACGGCGCGCGCGAAAGCGGTTGCGTGCGCCCGGGGACACGCCCAACGTAGCCAACCTGTGAGCAGGCTGTATGCGCCTCGGGCGATCTCTTGCGCGAATTGTCATTGGGGAGATGTCCCCATGACATACGACGAAACAGCCGATCAGCGGCGAGTACGCGCCCGGGTCTTCGCCACGCTGCCGAGCGTCGCGCGCACGGGGGTGCCGAGGTAGAGGCCCAGTGACGCACCCGAAGCCAGCCCGATGCCGATGATGGCGGCGTCGATCAGCGAGCCGCCCGCGCCGACGACCCCCATGCTGGTGCCGCCGTTGTGCACCATCTCGAGCAGGCCCTGGAAGACGGCGACACCGGGAACGAGAGGCACGATCGCCGCGGTCGTCACAGCCACCGACGGGACGTGCAGATTGTGGGCGATCAGCACGCCGACGAAGCTCGCGAGCAGGGCGCCGATGGCGCTCGCCGCGGCCGGGTGCAGGTTGAGGGCGACGGATGCCGTGTACCCGGCGATCGTGATGGCGCTCAGCAGTGCGCTGACGAGGATGATGCGGATGCCGGCACCGTTGAAGACGGCGACGGCGACCGCGATGATGATGGCGCCGGCGAAGACACTGAGCAGCGGGCCGAACGGTGCGGGGTCGTCGGGCAGGTCCATCGTGAAGCCGAGCACGCTGCCGAGCTCGAGTCCAACGAGGATGCCGATCACGACGCCGAGCGTCTGCATCGTGAGATCGAGGATGCGGCCGCCGGCGGTAAGGGCGAACCCGTCGATCGCGTCCTGCGCGGCGCCGACGACGGTCAGCCCGGCGAGCATGAGCACGATGCCCGAGGCGACGATGATCGAGGGTCGGATGCCGACGAACGGCTCGATCCCGGCTGAGCCGAGTGCCGAGACGGCGACCGCGACCACCGTGGTCACGAACCCTCCGGCGATCTGACTGAAGAAGAGGGGAACGCGCACGCGCGCGAGGCCGGCCTGGGTGAGGGCGGCGGCGAGAGCCGCGATGAACGTGAGCCCGACGATGATCGGGGAGGCGCCGAGCAGGATGCTGACGCCGACGGCGAGCATCGCACGGGCCACGACCACCACGGCCTGCTGGTAGCGGAAGGGCACACGACGGATGACGCGGAACGCGGTGCGCGCGGACTCCAGGTCGAGGCCGGCTTCGATCTCGGCGACGAGCGCCTGCACGCGCTGCAGCTTGGCGTGGTCGGGGGCGGCGACCCGCACGACGCGCAGTAGCGTCTCGGGCCAGACCTCGCCGCTGAGGTGGAACGAGACGGTCACCGAGTTGTAGGTGACGTCGACCTGCACACCCTTCAGCGCGTAGGCCTCGCAGACCCGCGTGATCGCGAGGGTGACCTCATGGGCGGAGGCGCCGACCGCGAACATCGATTCCCCGATGCGAGTGGCGAGGTCGAGCACGCGGGGAACCGTGCGCTCGTCGATGATCGGCATGGCCTCGGTGTGCGCGACGTTCGAGGGATCGGTGTGCAGGATCCGCTGCATCGAGGCGAGCAGCCGCCGGCGGGGGTTCGAGGGCATGCCTCCATCCTCCTGTCCGGATCAGGTGAATGACGAGAGAGCGCGCCGATATGCCACGCTGTCGGCGCGGGTGCCGGCGGTCATGAGCAGGGTGTTGTCGCCTATCCGTCGAGTGTGCTCACCGGTGCAGGGGATGGTCACGATCGTCGTGAGGCCGGACTGCCAAGCGGGGATGAGGGCTTCGAGGTCGCGGTGCTCGGGATTGTCGGCGAGCGTGTGCGGGCGTGCGGCGGCGCGCTCCTCGGGGGTCGAGCGCTCTCGCTCGGTGTAGGACGGGTCGTCGAACGCGTCATCGCCGAACTCGTCGCGCCAGGTCGGGCCGATCATGTCGTGGAGGAGCTGGGCGCGATCGGGGGCGCCCGGAGGCATTTCGAGGAGGCGGGGAAAGGCATCGGGGTCCTGCGTGCGACCGGCGTGGGCGGATGCCGCGTGCCACAGGCGTGGCCAGGCGTTCTCCCCGAGGGCGCGAGCGGCGCCGTCGAGCGGCCTTGTGGCCGGCGCGGGGGTGCGCACGAGGAACGGTGGAAGATCGCCGCCGACGGGTTGGAGTGCATACGCCTCGCGCAGCCAGAGAAGTTCCCACAGCGGCTGCGGCGAACCGGAGACGTGGATGACCATGTCGTGCGGCCAGGGGTTACCGGGGATCGGATTCACGGAGCGCATCGGAGAAGTACACCCGATCCTGGTCGCTCGCGTAAGACCCCACCGGGCTATTGCAGATGCCCGGGCAAAGCAAAACCCCCGCGATGTAGAAGCTACGCGAGGGTTTCTGGGCTGATTGTAATGATCAGCCTTGTGGCTCCGACCGGCATCGATCCGGTGACCTTTCGATTTTCAGTCGAACGCTCTACCAACTGAGCTACAGAGCCGCGCGACCGGCGAACCTGTCGCGTCCTAGACGAAGAGCCCTCTCCGAAGAAAGAGCTCGTCGCACGGAGCGACCCTGACGGGACTTGAACCCGCGACCTCCGCCGTGACAGGGCGGCACGCTAACCAACTGCGCTACAGGGCCATACTTATTTTCAATTGTATCGGACGTGGTGACCCCAACGGGATTCGAACCCGTGCTACCGCCGTGAAAGGGCGGCGTCCTAGGCCGCTAAACGATGGGGCCGAGTCAGTCCCGGGGGACTTCCTTGCCGACGCTCAAGCATAAGCGATAGTCGGGGCAAATCGCGAATCGAGGGCGAGTCGGCGCCGTCCCGGGCGTGTTCCGGGGGACGATGGCACCGTCAGCAGGCCCTCCGACGCGCCCGCGCGCCCTGGTGCGCGTGTGAAAGTTGTTGTTACTGTGACATGTGTGAAACCGGCGGAAGGGGCCGTGTGAACGACCAGATCACGAAGGATGCCGCGGCAGCCGCAGCATCCGAAGAATGCGGCTGCGCGCCCACGCCCGCCGAGCGCGACGCTCTGTGGAAGCAGAGCGTCAGCCGCCGGAGCGCGCTCGGTCTCGGCGCGCTCAGCGTCGTCGCCCTCAGTGCCTTCGGAGTCACCTCGGGCGTCTCCGCCGCCTACGCCGCGTCGTACCCGAGCTGGGACGACGTGCAGAAGGCCAAGAACAACGAGGCCGCCAAGGGCGCCGAGATCCAGCGCATCGAGGGTCTGATCCAGTCCCTCACGCAGAAGGTCGCGCAGACCCAGGCCGCCGCCAAGACCGCGTCCGACGAGTACTTCACGGCTCAGCAGGAGTTCTTCGCCGCGATCGCCGAAGCCGACACCCTGCAGGCGAAGGCCGACGAGCAGGCCGGCGTCGCCGACGAGTCCGCTCGCAAGGCCGGCCAGGTCGCCGCTCAGATCTACCGAAACGGTGGCGACGACACCTCTCTCGAGCTGTTCTTCGCCGGATCCGCGACCAATGCCGATGAGCTGCTCTCGCGCCTGGGCACGATGGACAAGCTCCTCGAGTACAACCAGTCGGTCTACGACGACGCCGTCGCCGCCCGCAACTCCGCCCAGTCGCTCAGCGACCAGGCCAAGGTCGCCCGCGACGAGCGCGACCGCCTGCAGAAGATCGCCGAGCAGAAGATGGTCGCGGCCCAGCAGGCAGCGGATGCCGCGCAGGCCGCCCTCGACGAGCAGTCGGCGAACCTCACCACGATGCAGGCGCAGCTCGCCGCCCTCAAGGACACGACGACCAAGACGGTCGCAGGGTACCAGGCCGGCGTCGCGGCCCGCGAGGCCGAGGAGAAGAAGCGCCGCGAGCGCGAGGCTGCCGAGGCCGCGGCGAACGCCGGCGGCAACAGCGGCGGCGGAGGAGCCCCCGCCGGAAGCGGAAGCGGTTGGGTGCGCCCCCACGGTGGCTACCGCAGCTCGGGTTACGGCCCCCGTTCGCAGCAGTGCAATGCGAACGGATGCTCGTCGAGCTGGCATTACGGCATCGACCTGGCGAACGGGTGCGGCGCGGCGATCTACGCCGCGTACGCGGGTGTCGTCGACGCCGCGTTCTACAACGGCGGGTACGGAAACTACGTCCGCATCCAACACGGCACCGGCGTCGCGACCGGCTACGCGCACATCCGCGACGGCGGCTTCGCGGTCCGAGCCGGTCAGCAGGTGCAGGCCGGTCAGATCATCGCGTACGCGGGTAACACCGGCGGATCGTTCGGTTGCCACCTCCACTTCGAGGTCTACATCAACGGGTACTACACGAACCCGGCCGACTTCATGGCCGCGCGGGGCATCTCGATCTGAGCATCCGCCCCTCCGGCATGCAGAAGACCCCCGGCCGTCGAGCGGAACCGGGGGTCTTTCGCTTCGACGGGCTCAGCGACCCAGGGGGTAAGTGAGCCCGACGGGTCAGTGACCCTGCTCGCCGAAACGGACGATCGCCTCGTCGAGGATGCGCTCGGCCTCGGCCTTGTCGCCCCATGCGTCGACCTTGACCCACTTGTTGGGCTCGAGGTCCTTGTAGTGCTCGAAGAAGTGCGCGATCTCCTTCTTCGTGTACTCGGCGATGTCGTCGATGTCCTGGATGTGCGCCCAGCGCGGGTCCTTCGACAGCACGGCGACCAGCTTGTCGTCTCCGCCGGCCTCGTCGCTCATCTTGAGCACGGCCACGGGACGCACCTCGACGACGACGCCCGGGTAGATGGCGTGGTCGAGCAGCACGAGCACGTCGAGCGGGTCGCCGTCCTCGCCGAGCGTGTTGTCGAAGTAGCCGTAGTCGGCCGGGTAGCCGAAGGTCGTGTAGAGCACGCGGTCGAGGTGCACTCGTCCGGTCTCGTGGTCGACCTCGTACTTCACGCGGCTGCCGCGCGGGATCTCGATGACGGCGTCGTGTGCGCCCATGCGTGTGCTCCTCGGGAGAAAAATCGGTTGGATGCCGCGGACAAGCCTACTCGGGGCGGTTGGGCGTCTGAACGTCGGGGCCGTGCGAGCGCCCGTGCGACACCCGATCGACGAGGCGCGACACGGGCGCGTTCAGCAGCAGGAGGAGGAGCGCGGCGTATCCGATCTGCGGAACGAGCACCGCGATGAGCAATGCCGCGACGAACAGGATGATCGCGGCGATGTCGCCGAGCACACCCGCACGATAAGCGGACGGCGGAGCGGTCGTGAGTTCGGGGTGGCGCCCGAGGTAGATCCCGCCCGCCAGCGTCGCGACCTGCGTCGTGAGGAGCGTGCCGATGTAGACGATCTTCTGCAGAGCGTCGGCGTCGATCTGTCCCAGCATCGCCGTGGGCACCGGCAGCCACACGATCGTGGCCATCCACGCCACATTGATCCAGATGAGCGGCACCGTGATCCGCTCGACATCGCAGTACTGGCTGTGGTGCCCCATCCAGAACGTGGCGATGAGCAAGAAGCTCAGGGCGAAGCTCAGCAGCTGCGACGAATGCTCATGGAAGAACTCCGCGGTGGACAGCTTGCCCGACGCGGCATCCGACACCGCCTCCATCAGCGGCAGGATGAGCAGCGTCATCGCGATCGCGACGACGGCGTCGACGAACGCCTTGAAACGCTCGGTGCGGAACGGCCGGGTGCGGTGCGGTGCGGTCACGGCGTCAGAATAGTCCCGGCCCCGAACCCGTCGCACCCCTTCGGGACGTGCCCTAGCGTGGAGGGATGCCGTCACTCGACCCCGCCATCGCCGAGATCCGCCGCGCCGTGCGCACCGCCCTGGCCGATCTGTCCGAGGGAGCGACCGTCGTGGTGGCGCTGTCCGGGGGAGCGGACTCCCTGGCTCTGTCGGGCGCCGTCGCCTTCGAAGCGCCGAAGCTCGGCATCCGCGTGACCGCCGTCACCGTCGATCACGGTCTTCAGGCGGGATCGGATGCCGTCGCCGCCCGTGCCTCCGAGCAGGCGACGGCCCTCGGGCTCGAAGCCCGCGTCGTGCGGATCGAGATCGACCACGCCGCGGATGACGGCCCCGAGGCGGCCGCGCGCGAGGCGCGCTACCGGGCGCTGCAAGACGTCGCCGCCGAAGTGGGGGCGCGAGCGGTACTCCTCGGCCACACGCTCGACGACCAGGCCGAGACCGTGCTGCTCGGATTGGCACGCGGCGCCGGAGCCGCGAGCCTGCAGGGCATGGCGCCGGTGCGGGAGGACGACGGCGGTCTTCTGTGGCTGCGCCCGATGTTGACGGTGCGTCGTGCGACGACGCGGGCCTTCTGCGCGGCATCCGGTCTCGATGTCTGGGACGACCCCCACAATCTCGACGACCGTTTCGCCCGCGTGCGGGTGCGTGAGCGGGTGCTCCCCGTGCTCGAGGCCGAGATCGGGCCGGGCATCGCCGACGCCCTCGCCCGCACCGCCGAGCAGCTGCGCGAAGACGCCGAGGCGTTCGACGAGATGATCCACGAGACCATCGAGGACATCGTCGAGCACGCCGAAGCCGGCATCTCGGTGAGCGTCGCGGCCCTCGCGGCGAACCCCGCGGCCCTGCGCAATCGTGTGATCCGGCTCGTGGTCGACAGCGAGTTCGGGGTGAGCCTCACCCGACTGCAGACGCTGGAAGTCGCGCGCCTCGTGACCGACTGGTCCGGTCAGGGACCGATCGACCTGCCCGGATGCTCCGCCACCCGCCACGGCGGCCGCATCGTCTTCACCGCGCGCAGCTGAATCCTGCTTCGCGCGACCGGAACCGTCCGGTGCCTACTTCTTTCCGCCGAAGAGTCCGCCGACGATGCTGCCCAGGTCGATGCCGCCGCCGTTGCTGCCTCCGCCGAGCAGGCCGCCGATGATGTCGCCGATCCCGCCGCCGCCCTGCGACTCGGTCGAGGCGGACTCGGTCTTGCCCTTGCCGGCGTTGGCGATCAGGCCCATCACGATCGGGGCGAGGATCGGCAGGAGCTTGCCGAAGTCGATGCCCGCGGTCTTGTCGGACTGCGTGAGCTTCTCGGTGACCTTCTTCTTCTCGTCGGCACCGAGGATGTGCGCGACGATCTTGTCGCCGTCGGCCTGATCGATGTCCTTCACCGAGGCGGCACCGCCCGTGCCCTCGTGCTTCTTCAGCGCCTTCTGGATCGCCGCCGAACCCTCGTCGGTCGAGGCGTTCTTCGCGAGCCCGCCGAGCAGCACTGCACCGCCCTGCTCGACCGCGGTCTTCGCGACGTCGGGAGAGACGCCGAGCTGCTTCGCGATATCGTCGATCGGGACCTGCTTCAGGATGTCGTCGAGAGCCATGGGAATCCTTCCGTCGGTGGGCGTCCGCCCGTCTCACGGCTCAGAGTAGTGCGGATGCCGGGACAGGGGGAGAGCGGTGTCGTCGATCGCCTAAAATCGATCCATGCGCGCCACGGAAATCCAGGCTGACCTGTCCGAGATCCTCGTCACCGAGGAGCAGATCCTCGCGAAGCTCGACGAGCTGGCCCATCGCGTCGCCGATGATTACGCGGGTAAGGATCTCATCCTGGTGGGCGTGCTCAAGGGCGCGGTCATGGTGATGGCCGACTTCGCCCGTGCGCTGCCCTTCCACGCCCCGATGGACTGGATGGCCGTGTCGAGCTACGGCGCGAGCACGAAGTCCAGCGGTGTGGTGCAGATCCGCAAAGACCTCGACACCGACCTGAACGGCAAGCACGTGCTCATCGTCGAGGACATCATCGACTCGGGCCTGACGCTCAGCTGGCTGCTCGAGAACTTCGAGTCCCGCGGCGCCGAGTCGATCGAGGTGCTCGCCCTGCTGCGCAAGCCGGAGGCGGCGAAGGTGGTCATCGACTGCAAGTACGTGGGCTTCGACATCCCCACCGATTTCGTGGTCGGCTACGGCCTCGACTTCGACGAGCGGTACCGCAACCTGCGCGACGTCGCGGTGCTCGCCCCGCACGTCTACTCCTGAGGCGCTACGCCGTGGGTGAACGCACAGCAGGCGCCTAGTACGCGCGCGATACGCTGATCCGATCATGGATGTGAAGAAGCTCGGCAAGAACCCGCTGATCTACGTGCTCGTGATCGGCCTGCTGCTGATCCTCGGCTTCGTGCTGGTCTCGAACATCGCGGCACCCAAGCAGATCACCACGCAGGAGGGTCTGAAGCTGCTCGGCGGCTCGACCGTCACCGAGGTGGTCAACACCGACGGCGACCAGCGCGTCGACCTCACGCTGTCGAAGCCGTTCGAGGGCGCCGACAAGGTGCAGTTCTACTACGTCGATGCCCGCGCCGACGAGGTGGTCACGGCGATCAACGACGCCGACCCCAAGGAGGGCTTCAACGACGCCGTGCCGCGCGCGACGTGGTTCGACGGCTTCCTCTCGCTCCTTCTGCCGCTCGTGCTGCTCGGCCTCCTGTTCTGGTGGCTCCTGTCGTCGATGCAGGGCGGCGGCGGCAAGGTCATGCAGTTCGGCAAGTCGAAGGCGAAGCTCGTCAACAAGGAGACCCCGACGGTCACCTTCGCCGACGTCGCCGGCGCCGACGAGGCGATCGAAGAGCTCCACGAGATCAAGGAGTTCCTGCAGGATCCCGCGAAGTTCCAGGCGATCGGTGCCCGCATCCCGAAGGGCGTGCTGCTGTACGGCCCTCCCGGAACGGGTAAGACCCTTCTCGCGCGTGCTGTCGCCGGCGAGGCGGGCGCCCCCTTCTACTCGATCTCGGGTTCGGACTTCGTCGAGATGTTCGTCGGTGTCGGAGCATCCCGCGTGCGCGATCTGTTCAACCAGGCCAAGGAGAACTCGCCCGCGATCATCTTCATCGACGAGATCGACGCCGTCGGTCGCCACCGCGGCGCCGGCATGGGCGGCGGCAACGACGAGCGCGAGCAGACGCTCAACCAGATGCTCGTCGAGATGGACGGCTTCGACCCCAACGCGAACGTGATCGTGATCGCGGCGACCAACCGTCCCGACATCCTCGACCCCGCGCTGCTGCGCCCCGGCCGTTTCGACCGTCAGATCGGTGTGGACGCCCCCGACCTCAAGGGCCGTCAGAAGATCCTCGAGGTGCACAGCAAGGGCAAGCCGCTGTCGCAGAGCGTCGACCTCGAGGTCGTCGCCCGCAAGACACCGGGCTTTACCGGTGCAGACCTCGCCAACGTGCTGAACGAGGCCGCACTGCTCACGGCTCGCTCGAACGCGCAGCTCATCGACAACCGGGCACTCGACGAGGCGATCGACCGCGTCATCGCCGGCCCGCAGCGTCGCACCCGCGTGATGAAGGATCGCGAGAAGCTCATCACGGCGTATCACGAGGGCGGGCACGCGCTCGCCGCCGCGGCGATGAACTACACCGACCCGGTCACCAAGATCACGATCCTGCCGCGCGGCAAGGCCCTCGGTTACACGATGGTGCTGCCGCTCGAAGACAAGTACTCCGTCACCCGCAACGAGCTGCAGGACCAGCTGACGTACGCGATGGGTGGGCGTGTGGCCGAGGAGATCGTGTTCCACGATCCGACCACGGGTGCCTCGAACGACATCGAGAAGGCGACCTCCATCGCCCGCAAGATGGTCATCGAATACGGCATGACGACCGAGGTCGGTCCGGTCAAGCTCGGTTCCGAAGGCGGCGATATGTTCGTCGCCCGCGACATGGGCCGCGGTCGCGAGTACTCCGAGAAGGTCGCCGAGCGCGTCGACGCCGAGGTGCGCGCGCTCATCGAGCAGGCCCACGACGAGGCCTACTCGGTGATCAGCGCGAACCGCGACATCCTCGATCGTCTCGCCCTGGCACTGCTCGAGGAGGAGACCCTCGACCACAACCAGATCGCCGAGATCTTCACCGAGGTGCGCAAGCTCCCGGAGCGTCCACTGTGGCTGTCGAGCGACGACCGTCCGGTGTCGGACGTGCCGCCGATCGAGGTTCCGAAGAAGGTCGTCCCGGTGGCGGCGTCCGTCGAGGAGCCCTCGGCGACCGCCCGCGCACAGGAGCCGTCGGGAGCCACGAACCCGCGCCCCGCGACGGCCTGATCGTGAGCGTCGACAGGGCGCGGATCGAGAGCCTCACCCGTGAGCTGCTCGAGGCGATCGGCGAAGACCCGGATCGTCCGGGCCTCCGCCAGACGCCCGCGCGCGTGGCCGAGCTGTACGCCGAGTTCTTCGCCGGTGTCGGTGAGGATGCCGCGGCGCCGCTCGAGCGCACGATCAGCGTGACGCGGGGCCCGGCGCCCGACACCCTCCCCTCGGGGGCCGTGCTTCTGCGCGACATCCGCTTCCGTTCGGTGTGCGAGCATCATCTGCTGCCCTTCGCCGGTCGCGCCCATCTGGCGTACCTCCCGGGGGAGCAGGTCGTCGGACTCGGAGCGCTCGTGCGCGTCGTCGAGATCCTCGCCGCCCGCCCACAGGTGCAGGAGCGGCTGGGTGAGCAGATCGCCGACACGATCGCCGAGAACCTCGACACCCGCGGCGTGCTCGTCGTGCTCGACGCCAGCCACGGCTGCGTGACGATGCGGGGCGGACGCCAGCCCGAAGCATCCACCCTCACGATCGCGGCCCGCGGCGTGTACGAGGATTCGATCGCGCGCGCCGAGCTCATCGCCCTGATCGGCTCGTCGGCGGGCGCTGCCTCGTGACCGGCATCTGGGGCATCGTCAACGTCACGCCCGACTCGTTCAGCGACGGCGGGCGGTATCTCGATGTCGCCGCCGCGGTCGCGCGCGGGCTGAGCCTGCGCGCCGACGGGGCCACCGTTCTCGACATCGGCGGAGAGTCGACGCGCCCCGGTGCGGAGCGCGTGGATGCCGCCACCGAGCAGGCGCGGGTGATCCCCGTGATCGAGCAGTTGGCAGCGGCCGGCGTTCCCCTCAGCATCGACACGATCAACGCCTCGACCGCAGCGGCGGCGGTACGCGCCGGTGCGCGCATCGTCAACGACGTGTCGGGCGGTCTCGCCGACCCGGAGATGCGGACGGCCGTCGCCGAATCCGGCGCCGATTACGCGATCGGGCACTGGCGCGGATTCTCCGACGACATGTACGCCCGCGCCGACTACCATCGCATCGCCCGCGAGGTCGCCGGGGAGCTGCAGGAACGCATGGGCGAAGCGGCGGCGGCGGGGATCGCCCCGTCGCGGGTGATACTCGACCCCGGCATCGGATTCGCGAAGGCGGGAGAGCAGAACTGGGAGCTGCTGCGCGGGCTCGACGACATCGTCGCCCTCGGCCCGCGCGTGCTCATCGGTACCTCGCGCAAGCGATTCCTGGCCGAGACGTTGGGGCAGGCGGATGCCGACGTCACCGAGCAACGTCGAGACCTCGCCACGGCCGTCACCAGCGCCCTCGCGCTGCGCGCCGGCGTATGGGCGGTGCGCGTGCACGACGTGGCCGCGACCCGCGACGCCCTCGCGATCGCGCACGCCTGGGAAGGGCGCTGAGCGCCGGCCGCTGCGCCGTCGGTGCTCCCGCGTACGCTGGGGGAATGGACTTCCTCGACGAGATCGTGCTGACCGGGCTGACCGTCTTCGGTCGGCACGGCGTGTACGACCACGAGCGGGCCGAGGGGCAGGAGTTCACGATCGACCTGCGTCTGCGTCTGGACCTCGCCCTGGCCGCGGCATCCGATGACGTGGTCGACACGGTGCACTACGGCGAGCTGGCCGAGAAGGTCGCGGCGATCGTCGCCGGTGAGCCGGTCGACCTGATCGAGACGCTCGCCTCGCGCATCGCCGACGCGGCCCTCGACGACGGGCGCGTGCAGCAGGTGGTCGTGACCGTGCACAAGCCGCACGCCCCCATCCCGCTGACCTTCACCGATGTCTCGGTGACCCTCACCCGCAGGCGTTCGGCCACGGAGGCAGCCGCATGAGCCGGAATCTCACCCGCCCGCCCGAGGTGCCGCTGCCCGGCCCCGGCCGCGAACCGGTCACGGCCGTCGTCGCACTCGGTGCGAACCTCGGCGACCGTCATGCCACGATCACGGCTGCGGCCGAGCGCATCGCGCGCCTTCCGCTGGTGAGCGATGTACGGCTCTCCCCGCTCCACGAGACGGTCGCCCTCCGCCTCGACGGTCCCGACCCCGACGCGCCGGGGTATGTGAACGCGGTCGCCCTGGTGACCACGCGTCTCGCCCCCGAGATCCTGCTCGGCATGCTGCACGCGATCGAAGACGAGAACGGTCGCGAGCGCCACGAGCGCTGGGGCGACCGCACCCTCGATCTCGACCTCATCGCGTACGGTGACGTCGTCTCGGACGACCCGCGCATCGCGCTGCCGCACCCGCGTGCGTTCGAGCGGCTCTTCGTGCTCGACCCGTGGCTCGACCTCGACCCCGACGCTGAGCTGATCGGGCACGGTCGCATCGCCGACCTCGCCGCCGCGTTGCGGGCGCAGGAGCAGTGATGCGACGCACCTCCGCCGGGCTGCTCGTCATCCTCGCCGCCGTCGGCGCCGCGCTGGGGTTCCTCCTCGATCAGCTCCTGACCGCCATGGGGCGCGCGACGTTCACTCCGTCGGTCTTCCTGCCCGCGCTGCTCGTGCTGATCGCCGCGGCGGCGCTCGCGGTCGCGTGGCCGGTGCGGCGCAGTGTGCGCACCGGCATCCGCATCGATCCCTTCCGCGCGCTCCGCGCCGCGACGCTCGCCCGCGCGTCGAGCCTGCTCGGAGCCCTGCTCGCGGGCTTCGGCGCGGGCCTCCTGGGCTTCCTCCTGACACGGCCGATCGATCCCCCGCTAGGGTCGACAGTGGCGATGATCGCCCTGATCGCGGGATCAGTCGTGCTCGTGGTCGCCGCCCTCGTCGCTGAACAGTTCTGCACCCTGCCGAAGGATCCTGATGACTCAGAGCCCAGAGAACGCGCCCCTGAACCCGGCCGAGGGCACTGACCTCGCCGCCCTCGACCAGGGGGTGTACACGTCTCTCCGCACTGCGCGCAGCGAGGCGCGCCTCGAGCTCGACGGCGCCTGGCATCAGATCTCGCCGCGCTACGCCGTCTCCCAGTTGCTGCAGAATGCGATCCTGCTCGTCGTGGTGATCGTGGCCGCCGCGGTGCTCGCATTCGTCCTGCACCAGAGCTGGGTGTGGATCCCCGGCGCGGCGCTCACGCTGCTGATCGTCGTGACGATGATCATCCTGCCGCGGCAGGCGCGCGCGATCGGCTACATGCTGCGCGCCGACGACATCGTCTTCCGCAAGGGCATCCTCTGGCAGCGCATGATCGCGGTGCCCTACGGGCGCATGCAGCTCGTCGACATCACCCAGGGGCCGGTCGACCGTGCGTTCGGTATCTCCCAGCTCAAGATGGTCACCGCCGCCGCGACCACCGGCGTGCAGATCCCCGGCCTCACGCAGGCCGCGGCCGAGGCGCTGCGCGACACGCTCATCGAGGTCGCCGAGACCCGTCGGACCGGCCTGTGAGCGAGCCGCAGCTCCCGGCCCCGTCCGGTCCGCAGCCCGGAAGCTCCGCCGCCAAGGAGGACTCGTCGAACCTGGCGGACGGCGAATGGCATCGGATGCATCCGCTCACGCCCCTGTTCAAGGGCGGGCTGGTGCTGCTGATCGTCGCGGGCATCACGATCGCGAACCTGCGCGACCGGGTGATCGCCTGGTTCGTGAACATCACGACCCCGAGTGACACGCACTACAGCGACTACACCTCGGGAGACCCGGTCGACTGGGTGCTCGAGAACAACCTGATCCTCATCGCCCTGTTGGCGGTGCTCGGCCTGCTGATCGTGCTGGTCGCGATCTTCTGGTTCGTGTGGCGCTTCCAGCAGTTCCGCATCACCGGCGACCACGTCGAGGTGCGCAAGGGCATCATCTTCCGTTCGCACCGTCGCGCTCCGCTCGACCGCGTGCAGGGCGTCAATCTCACCCGGCCCTTCCCGGCGCGCATCATCGGCCTCGCCAAGCTCGAGGTCGTCGGCGCGGGAACCGATGCGAACGTCGAGCTCGAGTACCTCGCCACGCCCAAGGCCGAGGCGGTGCGGGCCGACATCCTGCGCCTCGCGTCGGGCGTGCGTGCGGCGCGTCAGGCCGCGGCATCCGGTGCGCCCGCCGCGCCGACGACCGCGCGCGCCCAGCTCGTCGACTCGATGAACCACGGCGTCACCGGTCTTCTCGCCGGCGTCGACCTCGAAGATGTGGCGCCCGAGAGCGTCGTGAAGATCCCGACCGGACGCCTCGTCGGTTCGCAGCTGCTCGCGGGTGTGTTGTGGTTCGTGTTCTTCGCGCTCGTATTCGGCGTCACGATGGGGTTCATCTTCTTCGGTGCCCTCCTCGACGGCGATGTCGGCGGCAGCTTCATCTCGTTGGGGCTCGCTCTCGGTATCGGCATCCCGTTGGTGATCGCCGTCGTCGGTATCACCTGGGCGCAGATCTCGAAGTCGCTCCGGTACTCGATCGCCCCGACACCCGACGGCGTGCGCATCACCTACGGTCTGCTCACGACCGTCACCGAGACGCTGCCTCCGGGGCGCATCTTCGCGGTCGAGGTCACGCAGTCGCTGCTGTGGCGACCGTTCGGCTGGTGGTCGATCAAGATCAACCGCATGAGCGGTAAGAGCGCCGCGCAGCAGTCGTCGGGCAGCGCGCAGCAGTTCAATGTCGTGCTGCCGGTCGGCAAGCGAGCCGATGTCGAGCGCGTGCTCGGGCTGATCCTTCCCGACGTACCGGCGGCCGACATCCCTCTCATCTGGGAGCACGGCATCCTCGGGCCGGTCGAGGGCGATCCCTATCGCACGATGCCGCGTCGCGCGGGCTGGCGCCGCCCGCTCTCGTGGAAGCGCCACGGCTACACGGTCACCGATTTCGGGCTGATCCTGCGTCGTGGCGTCATGTGGCGCAAGCTCGCGGTGTTCCCGCTCGCGCGTCTGCAGGGAGTCTCGCTCTCGCAGGGCCCGATCGACCGCGCGCAGCGGGTCAGCGGTGCTCAGGTGCACACGGTGCCGGGGCCGATCCACGGCGTCCTGTCGGGCCTCGAGCGCGACGACGCCCTCGCGTTGATCGGCGATGTCTCGAGTCGGGCGGCGGCCGCCGCCGCGCGCGACACCTCGCACCGTTGGAGCGAGCACACCGGAGGATCGGATGCTGCGGGTGCGACGGATGTCGCGGGTGCGGGTGCGCCTCTGCCTCCGCCGTACGCGCCCGTGCCTCCTGCGTCCGCCCCGGTGCCGCCCGCTGCTGCCGTGCCGCCACCGTATGCCGGTGAGCCCGGCGTCGGTGCGCCGGCGTACCCTGCCCCGCCTGCTCCTCCGGCCCCGGCTGCACCGCCCGCGCCGCCGGCATCCACTGCACCTCCGGCACCGCCGGCATCGACTGCGCCTCCGGCACCGCCTGCGCCGACCGCGCCGCCTGTGCCCCCGGCGTCGACGGAGGACTGACGTGGTGGAGCGCGACGGACGCCTCGGCGTCGGCATCATCGGCGCGGGTCTCGTGGGACCGGTGATCGGCGCGGCGCTCGGCGGTGCCGGGCATGCGGTCGTCGGGATCACGAGCGGTTCCGATGACGAGCGAGCCTCGGCCGTGCTGCCCGATGTGCCCGTTCTCGATGCGCTCGAGGTCGTGCGCCGAGCCGAGCTCGTCGTGATCGCTGTTCCGCACGACCAGCTGGAATCGCTCGTGGCCGGCATCGCCGAGGTCGGCGGGTGGCAGATCGGTCAGCTCGTGCTGCACACCGACCCGGCCTTCGGCATCGAGGTGCTTCGCCCGGCTGCCGAGAAGGGCGCGATCCCGCTCGCCGTGCACCCGGCGATCACCTTCACCGGCACCTCGATCGATCTGCGTCAGTTGCAGGCCGGGTTCGCCGCGGTCACCGCGCCGGCGGCCGTGCTGCCGATCGCCCAGGCGCTCGCCGTCGAGATCGGCTGCGAG
Source organism: Microbacterium sp. NPDC008134 (assembly GCF_042957055.1). NCBI lineage: Bacteria > Bacillati > Actinomycetota > Actinomycetes > Micrococcales > Microbacteriaceae > Microbacterium > Microbacterium sp. NPDC008134. Next base: position 578,490 of record NZ_JBIBHO010000001.1, read on the forward strand.
CCGGTCGTCATCGCCGAGGCGGATCGCACCGCATACGCCGATGCGATCCAGACGGCGACGGAGTTCTCCCGCTCGATCATCGGGCAGGCCACCGGCCGTCTCCGCGAGATCGGCGTCGACAACCCTGGGGGGTACCTGTCGGCCCTCGTGCAGTCCACCGTCGAGCGGGCGCTACGCGAAGCATCCGATCCTCCGCCTCTGATCTGACGGCACTCCGTCGCGTGCGGGGGCGCTTCGACAAGCTCAGCGACCCAGCGTCGTTCAGCGACCCGGTGTCGCGAACTGGACTGCGTCCCTGAGCCTGTCGAAGGGTCCCGCCCCGAGAGCGACTGCGTCCCTGAGCCTGTCGAAGGGTCCCGCCCCGAAGACGACTGGGTTCCTGAGCCTGTCGAAGGGTCCCGCCCCGAGCGGGGTCAGCGACCGCCCGAGAACCCTCCGCCGCCTCCGCCGCCGGAGAACCCGCCGCCGCCCGAGCCTCCGAAGCTGGACGAGCTCCCCGTCGACGGGGCCGTGTACGACGACGCCGATGCGGTGGAGACGGCGAAGGCGGCGAGCGAGGTGCTGAGGTACGGAGAGCGACCGTCGCCGATCCAACCGGGGCCGCGCTGCTCGTACGTGTAGACGTGCTCGAGCACCTTGCCCCATTCGTCTTCCATGCCGAAGAGCATGGCGTACGGAAGCAGGCGTTCGTACAGCACGATCACGTTCGCGCTGCCGTCCTGCCGGCGCTCCGCGCCCGTGTACGACTGCAGCATGCGGAGGCGGTCGGCCTCGGCGACGCGGATGAACTCGCGCACCCCCTGCAGGTACTCGTACTGCCGCGCGCCCTCCGGGGTCAGCATGACGTGTTTCGAGAAGGCGTAGAGGCTCGCCAGGAGCACGAGGAAGGCACCGAAAGCGGCGACCACGAGCGCCGGAATCGCGCCGACCCGACCGGTGGCGACGCCCCAGATCGACACCGCCAGTCCGATCGCGGCGACGGCGATCGCGATCCATTGCAGGATCACCGCACCGCGGGCCCGTGCGCGCACGGTGAGGCCGCGTGTCTCGGCCTGCTTCGTCCCCAGCGCCTGCACGACGCCCATGCGCGCGGCGAAGGTCTCGCTCGCGGCCGGGATGTCGACCACGCCGGCGTCACCCGTGCCGAGGAACAGGTTGTCGAGGGCATCCGCGTCGAGCTGATCAGGGATGCGGCCGTCGAGGAGGCGCCGCAGTCTCGGACGCTCCGGCTCTGCTCCCTCCTCGATGCGGAGCACGCCGCGAACGGCGAGGTGCACGATCTCGGCCGGGATCACGGCCTTCGCGCCGGGGAGGATCGCGGCGGCGAGGACCGGGGGCATGGCATCCGGCACGTCGTACTGGGCGACGACGATGCCGGTGGCGGTGCGCCGGCGCTTGCGGACGGACGCGACGGCGAACCAGCTCGCGACCGTCAGCCCGAGACCTCCGGCCGCGGCGATCATCGGGGCGACGTCGGTGACCGGGTTCGGGGTGCGTGCGGAGGGTTGCGTGACGGTACCCGCGTCGAAGGCGATCGCGACGGTCACCCCGTCACCCGCGGGGCGCTCGCCGGACTCGACGTGGAAGAGCGCGCCATCCGCGGTCTCGGTCGGGCCCGTGAGTGCGCAGGTCTCGGATGACCCGGAGTATCCCTCGTAACAACGGCTCGCTCCGGTGAGCGCTGCGGTCAGGGTGTCGTCGAACAGGATGTCGGCGCGGAACGACTCGATGTCCTGCGTGCTGTCGAGGGGCAGGAGGTCCCAGTAGAACTCGTCGACTCCGGTGTCGGCGGCGAGCACGACGTCGCGCATCTCGTACTCGATGACGTAGGTCGTGAGCCCCTGCACGTAGTCGTCGTCGCCGGTGAGCACGTAGAGCACGCCGTCGTCGGTGTCGGTCTCGTAGGGCACACCGGCGCCCGTCGCATCGGTGACGGAGAGCACGCGGGTGTCGATCCCGGCGTTCTCGTAGGAGGTGGCGAGCCCCCGGACGATTCCCCGGTTCTGATCGAAGTCGGGGAAGCGGGCGACGAGCTCTTCCGTGACGTGCATCGTGGCTCGACCTTCGTCGTCGACTCCCACCGTGTACGTGGCATCCCACGACGCGTAAGAGAAGTCGTCGACGTCGGCGGAGACGGATGCCCGGGCACTCGCGGGGCTCGACGTGAGCAGGGCGAGGCCGGCGACGGCGGCGGTGGTGGCGAGGGCGCGGAGGATCCGTGGGGCGGCCATTCTTCGAGGCTACCCAGCCCGGGCCTCGGATCGGCTCTCGGCCTCGGTAAACTGGAACGACTTTTCCAAGGAGCCCCGAATGACCGACGCGTCCGCCGCGCCCGCGCAGAACCCCACCGACCCTTCGAACACGGAACTCGGCGATGACGAGATCCACGAGCAGAAGGCGGTGCGTCTCGCCAAGCGCGAGCGCCTGATCGCGAAGCGTGCGGATGCCGGTGGCGGAGCGTTCCCTGTCGGCGTCCCGGTGACCCACACGATCCCGGCGCTGCGCGCCCAGTACGGCGAGGACGGCCCGGACGCCCTCGAGGCGGGTGCCGAGACCGGCGTCCAGGTCGGCGTCGCCGGTCGCGTCGTGTTCAGTCGGAACACCGGAAAGCTCTGCTTCGCGACGCTCCAGGCGGGTGACGGCTCGCGCATCCAGGCGATGATCTCGCTCGCGAACGTCGGTGAGGAGTCGCTGGCGGACTGGAAGGAGTACGTCGACCTCGGGGACCACGTCTTCGTGCACGGCGAGGTCATCTCGAGCCGCCGCGGCGAGCTGTCGATCATGGCCGACGCCTGGGAGATCGCGTCGAAGGCGATCCTGCCCCTGCCCAACGCCTACTCCGAGCTCAGCGAGGAGGGCCGCGTCCGCAGCCGCTACCTCGACCTGATCGTGCGCGAGCAGGCCCGCACCACCGTGCGCGCCCGCGCCGCCGTGAACGCGAGCCTGCGTGCCACCTTCACCGGTCATGACTACCTCGAGGTCGAGACCCCCATGCTGCAGGTGCAGCACGGTGGGGCATCCGCTCGTCCGTTCATCACGCACTCGAACGCCTTCGACACCGAGCTGTACCTGCGCATCGCTCCCGAGCTGTACCTCAAGCGCGCGGTGGTCGGCGGCATCGAGCGCGTCTACGAGATCAACCGCAATTTCCGCAACGAGGGCGCCGACTCGACGCACAGCCCCGAGTTCGCGATGCTCGAGGCGTACCAGGCGTACGGCGACTACAACCAGATGGCTGCCCTCACCCAGGAACTCGTGCAGAACGCCGCGATCGCGGTCTCGGGCTCGACGACGGTGACCTGGGCCGACGGCACCGAGTACGACCTCGGCGGCGAGTGGGACCGCATCTCGATGTACGAGTCGCTGTCCGCCGCCGCGGGGCGCACCTTCACTCCGCAGGACGCGGTCGAGGACCTCATCGCCTTCGCCGAGGCCAACGACGTCGATCTGCCGCCGCAGGCGACCCACGGCAAGCTCATCGAGGAGCTGTGGGAGCACTTCGTTAAGGGCGACCTCGTGCGCCCCACGTTCGTCATGGACTTCCCCGTCGACACCTCGCCGCTGGTGCGCGAGCACCGCTCGATCGAGGGCGTCGTCGAGAAGTGGGACCTGTATATCCGCGGGTTCGAACTGGCGACCGGATACTCCGAGCTCGTCGACCCGGTGATCCAGCGCGAGCGCTTCGTCGAGCAGGCGAAGCTCGCCGCGCGCGGCGACGTCGAGGCGATGCCGATCGACGACGAGTTCCTGCGGGCGCTCGAGCACGGCATGCCGCCGTCCGGGGGCATGGGCATGGGCATCGATCGCCTGCTCATGGCGATCACGGGTCTCGGCATCCGCGAGACCATCCTCTTCCCGCTCGTCAAGTAGTCCGCCCGGGGGTGCGCCGGAAGGTCCACTCCGGCAGCACGGCCGCGTTGATCATCGAACTCACCAGCGCGGCGAGTCCGTAGTCGGGGTCGATCTCGCGCACCAAGTCGAGGTAGTGCGCGGCGTGCGTCGATCGGCCGAGCGCCCAGGAGAGCCACGCCGCCGCGGTGAGTGGGGCGGGGCGTGCGGCGCGCGGCGCCTGCGATACGGCCGTGCGCACGACGTCGAGGGCGAAGCTGAGACGGTCGGGATCGGGTGTCGGGCCACGTCCGAGGAAGATGTCGCCGAGGTCATCCGGGATCGACTGCCCGTGCTGCGCGAAGTCGAGCTGGGCGGCAAGCGATCGGCGGCCGGATGCATGGTCCGAGGCCCACTGCAGCAGCGCCACGTCGCGGTAGACGGGACGCTCGAGGCACCACAGCAGCGCCGCGACGGCGAAGGGCGGCAGATCGCCGCGGGTGTCGATCAGCTGCTCGTAGAAACCGGGAACGTCGTCGAGGATCGCGAGCGCGGCCAGGGCCTCGGGGTTCTCGTCGTCGGTCAGCGAGGACGCCGGGCGGCCCAACAGCGCGGAGAGGTCGCGCAGAGCCCGCCCGACGCGCTCCTTCTGCGCGAGATCGGCGACCGGGAGCACGGCGCCGGAGTTCTGATCGCCCGAGACGTCTCCGATGCCGGGCACGCTCTCGGCGCGCACGGGCTCGACGGCGTGGAGCACGGGCTGCTCGTCGAGGTAGCTCGCCCATCCGCCCGGCGTGACGCAGAGGGCGTCGACGACGCGGAGCCCGGCGTCCTCTGCGCACCCGAGCAGTTCGTCGAGGGCGACGGTGTAGGGGAGCACCCATCCGTCCGGCGTGCTCTGCGCCGCCTCGTCGACGTAGACGACGACGGCGACCGCGTCGATCGCGGCGACGCGTGAGACGAGTCCGATCGCGGTGTCGGCATAGCGCTCGAGCGGCACGTCGTCGCGGGGCAGATCGATGCGCATCGCGCCGTAGGCGCGGGAGCCCTGGAAGGGGAGCAGCACGATGCTGCGTCGCGGCGTGAAGCCGGCGAGGAGGGGGACGATGCCGAGGAACTCGGCGGAATCTGCGGCACGGAGGACGGTGTTCATGAGGCGAGTGTGCCCGGTGGGAGCATCCGCTCGTTCCGGAAAACCGGCCCTGTGGAGAGATTGCCCCGACTTCGCGAACGGCGCAGGAGGAGTGAGGTCGCGTACCATGGGGGTATGGACAACTTCTGGGTCGCCGCCGCGTGGTCGATCCTTCCGACCCTGGGGGTCAGCGCCATCTTCTTCATGGTGCTCCGCGGCATCCTGCGCTTCGACCGCACCGAGCGCAAGGTGCACGCGCAGATCGAAGCCGAGGAGCGGGCAGCTCGCGGCCTTCCGCCGCGCTCCTGAGGCACTGTCCCACCCATCCGATACTGTGAAGCGAACACCGCTCGACGGTGATGCGCGACGGAACCCTTCATCGGTGAGGGCCGTCAGGAAGAGAGCAGTATGACCGCGGAGGGCGTCGCCTGGGCGATCACGGCCTTCCTCGTCGTGCTCGACCTGACCATACGCATCACGGCGATCATCGTCATCCCGCGCAATCGCCGCCCCACGGCCGCGATGGCCTGGCTCCTGGCGATCTTCTTCATCCCGTTCGTCGGCGTCTTCCTGTTCCTCGTGATCGGAAATCCGCGACTGCCGCGCGCCCGCCGCCGCAAGCAGGATCAGATCAACGAGTACATCGCCGCGACCAGCGAGCACCTGCATTTCGGTACGCTCCGACCGCACGCGCCGGACTGGTTCGGTCCCCTGGTCGAGATGAACCAGCGCCTCGGCGCGCTGCCGCTCTCGGGCGACAACGGCGCGCACCTCATCTCCGACTATCAGGAGTCGCTCGATGCGATGGCCGACGCCATCCGCGAGGCGAAGGACTACGTGCACGTCGAGTTCTACATCCTGCAATCGGATGCCTCGACCGACAACTTCTTCCGCGCGCTCGAAGAGGTCGCGGCACGCGGAGTCTCGGTGCGGGTGCTGCTCGACCACTGGGCCAACCGCTGGAAGCCGCGCTACAAGCAGACGATCCGGCGCCTCAACGCGATGGGCGCCGACTGGCACCTCATGCTGCCGGTGCAGCCCTTCAAGGGGCGGATGCAGCGACCCGACCTGCGCAACCACCGCAAGCTCCTCGTGGTCGACGGGATAACGGCGTTCCTCGGTTCGCAGAACGTCACCGACTCGACCTACAACCTCCCGAAGAACATCAAGCGCGGCCTCCACTGGGTCGACCTCATGGTGCGCCTCGACGGCCCGGTCGTGCTCAGCGTCAATGCCATCTTCCTCAGCGATTGGTACAGCGAGACCGACATCGTGCTGGAGGAGATCGACATCGCCCACGCCGACATCGGCTCGGGTGATCTCGACTGCCAGGTGGTGCCCTCGGGGCCGGGGTTCGAGGTCGAGAACAACCTCCGCCTCTTCCTGGGCCTGCTGTACGCGGCCAAGGATCGCATCATGATCGTGAGCCCGTACTTCGTTCCGGACGAAGCCCTGCTCCTCGCCGTCACGGCGGCCGTCGACCGTGGCGTCGAAGTCGAGCTGTTCGTCTCGGAAGAGGGCGACCAGGCGATGGTCTACCACGCGCAGCGCAGCTACTACGAGGTGCTGCTCAAGGCCGGCGTGCGCATCTGGATGTACCGCAAGCCCTTCATCCTGCACACCAAGAGTCTGACGGTCGACGACGAGGTGGCGGTGATCGGCTCGAGCAACATGGACATGCGCTCGTTCGGTCTCAATCTCGAGGTCTCGATGCTCGTGCGCGGCGAGGAGTTCGTCGCCGAGATGCGCGAGGTCGAAGACACCTACCGCTCACTCAGCCGTGAACTCACACTCGAGGAGTGGATGCAGCAGCCGCTCCGCTCGACCGTGCTCGACAACCTGGCGCGTCTCACCTCCGCTCTGCAGTGATCGCCGGCCTTCCGATGGAATATCGCCACCGGTACCCTGAGAGAATGGTCACTCCCTCGCGCGTCGTCGCCGTCCTCTCCGCCTTCGCCGCGGCGCTGCTGATCGCCGGGTGCACCGCCACCCCCGGTTCGACCTCGCCCACGAGCACTCCCGGCGCCTCCACCGCGCTCGAGGCGGGCGATGACGACTTCGCCGACGTCGAGGCCGCACTGCTCGACGATGGCCGCATGTTCGCCGTCGTGACCTGGGGCTCCTCGACGTGCATCCCGCAGGTCGACACGGTGAGCGCCGATGGCCAGAACGTCTCGGTGACCCTGGTCGACGGTGCCGCCGACCAGGTCTGCACCCAGGACATGGTGCAGCGCGCCAGCCTCGGCGGTCGCCCCGCCGGCGTGGACCCCACGAAGGACATCACGCTGCAGGTCACGTACGGCGACATCTCGGACAACGCCGAGATCGGCGGGGTTCCCGTCAGCGGTGTGCCCGGGGAGTCGACCGAGTACCAGCCCTCCGCTGGATGGTTCGACGACGGCAGCCTCGTGCTGCTCACCTGGGGATCGTCGGGATGCCCGCCGGTCGTCGAGTCGGTCGAGGGCTCGGGCAACGCGGGTACGGTGACGTTCGTCACCGACGACACCAAGATCTGCACGATGGACATGGCGCCGCGCGCGACGATCCTCTCGTTCGGCGACGACACGGTCGACGACGACGGCTTCACCCTCACCATGGTGGGCGGCGGCCTCGACGGCACGGTGTCGGTCCTCGCCGACTGACATCGCCGGAGGCCGGCGGCGGTCGTCGGCGCGCGTCAGAGCGCGTCGACCGGATGCCCCTCCGGCAGCGCGAGCAGGAGCGCGCCCGGATCGACGCGACAGGTGATCCGCACGGCGTCGCCGAACTCGTCGCCGTCGAGCTCGACCGGGGTGGGGGTCGATGTCGCGGCCTCCGCGACGAGGCCCTGGAAGTAGTGCACCGCGGCATCCTTCCCGCGTCGTTCGAGAATGCGCCGGCCGGCGGCGAAACGACGGAGAACCGAGTTCTCCCACCAGATCCTGCGCCAGACGTTGAACCAGCCGAACGCGCCGGACGGCCGGATCACGGCGACGTCGAGAGTGCCGTCGGAGATCGAGGCATCCGGAACCAGCGCGATGCCCGCGGGGAGCGTGCCGCAGTTCGCGAACAGGATGCTGTGCACCTTCGTCGAGTGCAGGCGACCGTCGTCTATCTGGTAGACCGAGCGGAAGGGCGAGGCGTTCGCGAGCGAGCGCGCGGCCCCGTCGACGTAGGCGATCCAACCGACCGATTTCTTCAGGTCGGGGCGGGTGTTCGCGATCATGTCGGCATCCAGCCCGATGCCCGCGAGCACGACGAAGGCGTGCTCGCTCTCGTCGCCGCTCTCTCGGGTGATGCGCGCCCACCCGATGTCGATCGCGTGGCGCGAGCCCGTCAGCGCGGCCCGGATCATGTCCTCGGGCGCCGCGAGCGGCAGCGCGAGATTACGGGCGAGCAGGTTGCCGGTGCCACTCGGCAGGATCGCGAGGGGCACTCCGGTGTTCGCGATGGCCTCGGACACCGCGCGAACGGTGCCGTCGCCGCCGGCGACGAGCACGACGTCGACCCCGCGGGCGAGCGCCTGCGCGGTCGCTCCCTGCCCGGCATCCTGGATCGTCGTCGGATAGAACGCCGGATGCTCCCACCCCTCGGCCTTCGACAACTCGCGCACGGCGGAGCGCAGTCTCTTCTCGTCGACCTTGATCGGGTTGTAGACGAGCGCCGCCTGTCGTCTCGCGGCCGCGGGCTTCGTCATGGCGATACTCTATTCCCGGCATGTGTCATGCAGGTGACACGGGGATGGATGCCCGAGTGCTCTGGGGAGGGGCCGGAATGGGTGCGCAGGCGAACAGCGGGTCGGTCGACGACGCTCGGGTACTGCTGACGGAGATGATCACCGACAAGCCCGATCGGCTCCGTCGCCGCAGTATTTCTCTCGGTGTGCCGGTGGACGACGCCGATGACGCCGCTCAGATCGCGCTGCTGCGCGCCTGGCGATCGGTCGCCCACCTCGAGACCCCGGAGCCGGGACGTGTGTGCTCCTGGCTCGATGCGATCGCGCGCAACGTCGCGATCGATCTCTCGCGTCAGCGGGCCCGTCGTCCGCAGGCCGAGCTCGACGACGAGATGCCCGACGCCGTGAACGTGGCCGGTGCCGCCGAGGTCCGCGTGATCCTCGACGGAGCGCTCGCCGCGTTGCACGACCTCCCCGACTCGCTGCGGGAGCCGCTGCTGCTCACCGCCGTCGACGGACTGTCGGCCACCGAGGCGGCGGAGCGGCTGGGCATCGATCCCGCCGCGGTCCGCCAGCGCGTAGCCCGTGCCCGCAAAGCGCTCGGCGCCTGCCGGCAGAGCGGCATGGGCGCGGACTGAGACTGTCTCGGTAGCGGCGGCCTCGCGGTCCGGTTGATGCTCCGGCCGGGCGCCGAGACCCATCGGTACCGCCGAGACCCATCGGCACCGACGTCGATACCGGTGGGTCTCGACGGGCGCGGTGGGTCTCGACGGGATCGCGGATGCCGAGGGGCCGGGTCAGACGGTACCGAAGGGGTTGTCGACCGCGTAGCGCCAGCCGTGCTCCTCGTCGAAGACCGCGACGTCGGCGGTCGTGCCGGCGAGGGCGATCTCGGATCCGTCGGGACCGGTGCCCGTGATCGTCCAGTCGGCGATCGCGAGACCGGTGCCGGCGCTCTCGAACACGTGGCGGACGGTCATCGAGATCGGCAGGTCGAGCCCGAGGAACTGCTCGAGCGCGCCGCGGACGGCCGCTTCGCCGGTCACCGGGGTGCCGGGAGCCGGCACGAAGACGACGTCAGCCGTGTTCAGGGCCATCAGGCCGTCGAGGTCGCGGGCGTTGAAGCGATCGGCGAAGGCCAGGTTCAGCTGGTCGAGCGAGGTGACACGGGTGGTCATGGGTGTTCCTTTCACAGCGGCGATCAGCCGGATGCCGACCACCGAGGAGAAAGACGATGCGCGTCCGCCGGTGTGACATCCGGGGAGCCTGCGGTGTCGGAGGACCCCCGTAGAATCGTGGAATGATCGACCTCGCTCTTCTCCGCGACCACCCTGAGATCGTCCGCCGCTCGCAGACCGCGCGCGGCAACGACCAGGCCACCGTCGACATCGCACTCGAGGCAGATCGATCGCGCCGCGCGGCGCTCGCCGCGTTCGAGGAACTGCGAGCCGAGCAGAACGCCTTCGGCAAGGTCATCGCGAAGGCGCCGAAAGACGAGAAGCCCGCGCTCGTCGCTCAGGGCAAGGAGCTCGCCGAGCGCGTCAAGCAGGCGCAGCAGGTCGCGAACGAGGCGGGGGAGGAGGCATCCGTCGCCCTGTCCCGCATCGAGAACGTCGTCATCGACGGCGTGCCCGCCGGCGGCGAGGCCGACTTCGTCGAGCTGCGTCGCGTCGGCGAGGTGCCCGCCTTCGACTTCGAGCCGCGCGATCACCTCGAGATCGGCGAGATCCTCGGTGCGATCGACATGGAGCGCGGGGCGAAGGTCTCGGGCGCCCGCTTCTACTTCTTGCGCGGCATCGGCGCCCGCCTCGAGATCGCGCTCATGAACCTCGCGCTCGACAAGGCGCTGCAGAACGGTTTCGTGCCGCTCATCACCCCAACGCTCGTGCGCCCCGAGATCATGCAGGGCACCGGTTTCCTCGGCGAGCACGCCGACGAGGTCTACCACCTCGACAAGGACGACGACCTCTACCTCGTCGGCACCAGCGAGGTCGCCCTCGCCGGCTACCACAAGGACGAGATCGTCGATCTCTCGGACGGCGCCCTGCGCTACGCCGGCTGGTCGACCTGCTACCGCCGCGAGGCCGGATCGCACGGCAAGGACACCCGCGGCATCATCCGCGTGCACCAGTTCAACAAGCTCGAGATGTTCGTCTACACGGCGGCGGAGGATGCCGAGGCCGAGCACCTGCGCCTCGTGGCGCTGCAGGAGGAGATGCTGACCTCGCTCGGCCTCGCCTACCGCGTGATCGACGTCGCCGCCGGCGACCTCGGGTCGAGCGCCGCGCGCAAGTACGACATCGAGGCCTGGGTGCCCACGCAGGACGCGTTCCGCGAGCTGACGTCGACGTCGAACTGCACGACCTACCAGGCGCGACGCCTCGACGTGCGTCACCGACCCGCGGCCGATGAGGCGGCGCAGGGCGGCTCGGCGCCGAAGACGCAGCATGTCGCGACGCTGAACGGAACGCTCGCGACCACCCGCTGGATCGTGGCACTGCTCGAGACGCACCAGCAGGCCGACGGGTCGGTGCGCGTGCCCGAGGTACTGCGTCCGTACCTCGGAGGCCTCGAAGTCCTCACGCCGGAGAACACGAAGGCGACGCCGAAGGTCACCGCATGACCGCGCCCTGGCTCGTCGCGCTCGACGTCGACGGCACGATCCTGCTCCAGGACGAGACGATGAGCCCGGGCGTTCCCGAGGCCGTCGCGCGCCTGCGCGATGCGGGTCACGTCGTGACAATCGCCACCGGCCGCAGCTGGATGGCGACCCGCCGCTACGTCGAGCAGCTTGAGCTCGACGCCGAGTATGTGGTGTGCTCGAACGGTGCCGTCACGATGCGTCGCGTCGACGACGACTGGGAGCGCTGGAACGTCGAGACCTTCGACCCCTCGCCCGCGCTGGCACTCCTGCGCGAGCGCCTGCCGGACGCTCGCTACATGGTGGAGCTCGCTTCGGGCCAGCGGCTCTTCACCGATCAGCTCGACGACTGGACGCTCGACGGCGGTCGGCGGGTGAGCTTCGAGGAGCTCGCCGCCGAGCCCGTGTCGCGCATCGTCGTGGTGTCGCCCGGCCACGATGAGGAGGACTTCCACCGACTGGTGGCGGATGCCGGCCTCAACGAGGTTTCGTACGCCATCGGCTGGACCGCCTGGCTCGACATCGCCCCGCAGGGCGTCGACAAGGGCACGGCCCTCGAGCGTGTGCGCGAGGTGCTCGGACTCGTCGGGGAGCGCGTGCTCGTCGCTGGGGACGGACGCAACGACATCGGCATGTTCGGCTGGGCGCGCACCCTGGGTGGGCGAGCCGTCGGCATGGGGCAGGCTCCGGCCGAGGTGAAGGAAGCGGCATCCGAGATCACCGACGATGTCGTCGACGGCGGGCTGGCACGGGCGCTGAATACGCTTCCAGCGCCCGCCCAGGTCAGCGCGGGAGAATAGAACTCGGCTAGACTCACGGCTTGTCGGCAGATCCGTCTGTCGGGAGGGTTGTCCGAGCGGCCGATGGAGCTGGTCTTGAAAACCAGTGGGCAGAGATGTCTCGTGGGTTCGAATCCCACACCCTCCGCTTCCTGAGCCCGGTGCCCCCTCACCGCAGGCAGAACCGAAAGGCACCGTGTGACCGAGAACACCCGACGCCGTCGAACGATCGCGCGGCACGGCCAACTGCACACGCCCGGACCTCTCAGCCAGCTGCTGAAGTTCATCGCGATCGGACTCGCGGTGGTGCTGGTGAGCGGTGTCGGCGTGGCTGCGTACGTCGTGTACGACCTGCGCAGCACGCAGCTCGCGAACTCCGTCGAGCTCGAAGGGCAGTCGGCCGATGCGGTGCCGCCGGACATCAGCGAATACGAGGGCGGTTTCAACTTCGTGCTCGCGGGCGTCGACACCTGTGAAGAGGCGTACGCCGGGTACTTCGGGGACCGCTGCAGCGGCAACGACTCCGAGGGCAACCTCAACGACGTCAACCTTCTCGTGCACGTCTCCGACAACCCCCGCCGAATCACGGTGGTCAGCTTCCCGCGCGACCTCATGATCCCGATCCCCGAGTGCACCGACGAAGACGGCAACGTGCACTCCGCCATGAGCAAGCAGCCGCTCAACGTCGCGTACAGCGACGGCGGTCTCAACTGCGTGGCGAAGACGATCTCCGAACTCACCGATCAAGAGGTGCAGTTCGCGGCATCCGTCACCTTCGGTGGCGTGATCGAGATCACCAACGCGATCGGCGGCGTCGACGTGTGCCTCGCGAACCCGATCCGCGACCGCTACACGGGCCTCGACCTCGCGGCCGGCACCCACACCGTGCAGGGCCTCGAGGCGCTCCAGTTCCTGCGCACCCGCCACGGCGTCGGCGACGGCAGCGACCTGGGCCGTATCGGCAACCAGCAGCAGTACATGTCGAGCCTGGCGCGCAAGCTCATCAGCGGCGAGACACTCGGCAACGTGGGCACCATGCTGAAGCTCGCGAACGTCGGTCTCAGCAACCTCGAGACGAGCACGACCCTGAACGACCCGATGACGATCGTGCAGATCGCGCTCGCGGTCAAGGAGGTCCCCTTCGAGGACATCGTGTTCGTGCAGTACCCGACGGGTGCCGACTCGCAGAACCCCAACAAGGTCGTGCCCAACTACACGGCAGCCGGCGAGCTCTTCGCCGCGATCGAGGCGAACGCGCAGCTGCAGATCACGCATCAGAACACCAGCAACGACGGCGTGATCGTGCAGGAGCCGACGCCGGCCGACACGACGCCCACCGAGGAGACGGCTCCGACCGAGGAGGCCGCACCCGAAGAGGGTGCCGAACCGACCGAGCCGGCCACGCCCGACAACGTCGTGGCGCTCCCCGACAGCATCAAGGGCAACTCGGCCGCGCAGCAGACCTGCTCGAACGGCAACGTGCGCTGACCGGCGCGTCGAGACCCACCGAACGCATCGAGACCCACTGGAAACCACGCGGCTCCCGGTGGGTTTCGTCGTTCGGGATGGGTCTCGACGCGGCGCTGGTGCGAGACGTCAGTCGCGCGGAGCGAAGCGCACGGGGGCGTGGGTCGCCGCCACGAGGGCGCGCAGCTCTTCGAGGGTCGCCGGAGCTGCGCCGAGAGCCCGGGCCTGCACGAGAACGTTGCCGAGCGCGGTGGCCTCGACGGGGCCGGCGAGCACGGGGAGCCCGGTGCGGTCGGCGGTCGCCTGGCACAGCAGGCTGTTGAGCGATCCGCCGCCGACGATGTGCACGACATCGAGGGTGCGACCGGTGAGAACGGATGCCGTGGCGACGGCATCCGCGAAGGCCTCCGCGATCGACTCGACGATGCTGCGCGCGAAGCCCGGGCGGTCGGTCGGGGCCGACTGCCCATGTGCGGTGAGCAGCGCGCGGATACGGGCGGGCATGTCACCCGGCGCCGAGAGCGACGGGTCGTTCGCGTCGAAGGTCGGCACGACATCGATGACAGCGGATGCCGCGGCCAGCAGTGCGACCAGATCGATCGGTGCGCCATCCTCGGCCTCCCAGGCCCGTACGGTCTCGCTCAGCAGCCACAGGCCCGCGACGTTGTGCAGGAACCGGAAGCGCCCGTCGACACCGCGCTCATGCGTGAAGTTGGCCGTGCGCGCGGCATCCGTCAGCACGGGCTCCGTGAGCTCGACGCCGACGAGTCCCCACGTGCCGCACGAGATGTACGCGGCGGAGGGCGAGGTCATCGGAACCGCGGCGACGGCGGAGGCCGTGTCGTGCGAGCCGACGGCGATCACCGGGAGCGTGGCGCCGATCCGCGCGGCGATCGCGGGGCGGAGATCGCCGATCACCGCGCCCGGATCGACGAGGGCAGGGAGGAGCGCCGGAGCGATGTCGAGTCTGCCCGCGAGATCGACGTCCCACTCCCCGTCATCGACGCGCAGGAGGCCCGTAGTCGACGCGTTCGTGCGCTCGGCGACCCGGGCGCTGGTGAGCAGGAACGCGAGCAGATCGGGCACGAGCAGCGCGGTCTCGGCTTCGGCGGCGCGGTCGTCGACACGGAGTTGGTAGAGCGTGTTGAACGGGAGGAACTGCAGGCCGTTGCGACGGTACAGCTCATCGAACGCAACGATCTCGTGCACCTCGGCCACGCCGCGGGCCGAGCGGTCGTCACGGTAGTGGAACGGCTCGGCGAGCAGCGCGCCGCCCGCGATCAGCCCGTAGTCGACCGCCCAGGAGTCGATGCCGATGCTCTCGATCGCGGGCTCGCGCCGCACCGCTTCGGCGAGACCGTCGAGCACGTTCTCGTACAGGGCATCGAAGTCCCAGTGCAGACCGTCGGCGCGCTCGACCGGACCGTTCGGGAACCGCGAGACGAGTTCGAGATCGAGCGTGCCGTCGCCGACGCGTCCGATCATCACCCGGCCGCTGGTCGCGCCGAGGTCGACGGCGGCGACGGCGCGGGTGCTCATCGCAGGAACGCGGCGGCGACGCCGGAGTCGACGGGGATGTGCAGTCCGGTCGTGCGGCTCAGCTCGGGGCCGGTGAGCACGAACACGGCATCCGCCACGTTCTCGGGCACGACCTCGCGCTTGAGGATCGTGCGGTTGGCGTAGAACTGGCCGAGGTCCTCTTCGGCGACGCCGTAGGTCGCGGCGCGGTTGGCGCCCCAGCCCGAGGCGAAGATGCCCGAGCCGCGCACGACGCCGTCGGGGTTGATGCCATTGACACGGATGCCGTACTCGCCGAGCTCGACCGCCAGCAGCCGTACCTGGTGCGCCTGGTCGGCTTTGGTCGCCGAGTACGCGATGTTGTTCGGGCCGGCGAAGACGGAGTTCTTCGACGAGATGTAGACGATGTCGCCGCCGAGCTTCTGGTCGATGAGCACGCGGGCCGCGGCCTTCGATACGAGGAACGAGCCCTTCGCCATGACGTCGTGCTGCAGATCCCAGTCCTTCTCGGTGGTCTCGAGCAGCGGCTTCGACAGCGAGAGGCCGGCGTTGTTCACGACGAGGTCCACGCCGCCGAATGCGAGCACGGCATCGTTCAGTGCGGCCTGGATGGCGTCGGCATCCGCGACGTTCGCGGCGACGCCGATCGCGACGTCGGTGCCGCCGAGCTCGGCGGCAGCGGCCTGAGCCTTCTCGAGGTCGAGGTCGGCGATCACGACGCAGGCGCCCTCTGCGGCCAGGCGCGTGGCGATGGCCTTGCCGATACCCGAGGCGGCCCCGGTGACGAAGGCGATGCGCCCCTGGTGTGACTTCGGCTGCGGCATCCGCTGCAGCTTGGCCTCCTCCAGCGCCCAGTATTCGATGCGGAACTTCTCGGCGTCGGAGATGGGGGAGTAGGTCGAGAGTGCCTCGGCTCCACGCATGACGTTGATCGCGTTGATGTAGAACTCGCCGGCCACGCGCGCGGTCTGCTTGTTCGCGCCGTACGAGAACATGCCCACGCCGGGGACGAGCACGATGAGCGGGTCGGCGCCGCGGATCGCGGGGGATGCCGTCTCGGTCGCTGAACCTGTCGACGCATGCGCGTCGTAGTACGCCTGGTAGTCGGCGCGGTACTCGGCGTGCAGCTCGTGCAGACGCGCGATCTGCTCTTCGGCGGATGCCGTCGCCGGCAGGTCGAGGATCAGCGGCTTGACCTTGGTGCGCAGGAAGTGGTCGGGGCAGCTCGTACCGAGCGCGGCGAGAGCAGGCGCCTTCTCGGAGGCGAGGAAGTCGAGCACCTCCGCGGCATCCGTGAAGTGGCCGACCATCGCGCGGTCGTGCGAGGCGATGCCGCGGATGGTGCCGGCGAGGGCGGCGGCGCGTTCGCGGCGCTCGTCGGCGGGCAGCGCCTCGAAGCCGGCGCGGACCCCACCGAACGGATCGGCCTTCCCGTGCTCGGCGATGTACGAGGCCGCGGTGTCGATGATCCAGAGGGAGTTCGCTTCGGACTCCTCGGAGGTGTCGCCCCACGCGGTGATGCCGTGGCCGCCGAGGATGCAGCCGACCGCCTGCGGGTTCGCCCGCTTGATCTCGGCGATGTCGAGACCGAGCTGGAACCCGGGGCGGCGCCACGGCACCCACACGACCTTGTCGCCGAAGATCGTCGAGGTCAGCGCCTCGCCGTCGGCGGCGGTCGCGATCGCGATGCCCGAGTCGGGGTGCAGGTGGTCGACGTGCGCGGCATCCACGAGTCCGTGCATGGCCGTGTCGATCGAGGGAGCCGCCCCGCCCTTGCCCTGCAGGCAGTAGTCGAACGCGGCGACCATCTCGTCTTCGCGGTCGATACCGGGGTAGACGTCGACGAGGGCGCGCATGCGGTCGAGGCGCAATACGGCCAGGCCCTTCTCGGTGAGGGTGCCCAGGTCACCGCCCGAGCCCTTGACCCACAGCAGCTCGACGGGCTGCCCGGTCACGGGGTCGATCTCGGTGCCCTTCGCGGAGGTGTTACCACCCGCGTAGTTGGTGTTCTTCGGGTCGGCGCCCAGGCGGTTGCTCCGCGCGATGAGGTCGGCGGCAGTGGGGTTCGTCATGAGTGGTCTTCCGTGATCGAGGGGTCGAGGGGCGGCGCGCTCAGGCGCCCCAGCCGGCCTGCACGCCACCTGTACGTTCGGCGGCGATCTTCTGCTGGTAGCCGGATGCCGCGTACGCGGCCATCGGGTCGGCGGCGAGGCCGCGCGACTCGCGCCACTCGGCCAGCGCCGGGCGCACGTCGGTGTAGAAGGCATCCATGAAGACGGCGTTCGCGGCGAGGACGTCGCCGGACTTCTGCGCGGCGGTCAGGGCGTCGCGGTCGACGAGCAACGCGCGGGCCGTCATCTCCTGCACATTGAGCACCGAGCGGATCTGGCCGGGGATCTTGTCCTCGACGTTGTGGCACTGGTCGAGCATGAACGCCACGTCGGGGTTGTTCAGGCCGCCACCGCGTACCACCTCGAACAGGATGCGGAAGAGCTGGAAGGGGTCGGCCGCCCCCACGATGAGGTCGTCGTCGGCGTAGAAGCGCGAGTTGAAGTCGAACGACCCGAGCTTGCCCAGGCGCAGCAGCTGCATGACGATGAACTCGATGTTCGTGCCGGGGGCGTGGTGCCCGGTGTCGAGGCAGACGGATGCCTTGTCGCCGAGCGAGACCACCTGTGCGTACGAGGTGCCCCAGTCGGGAACATCCGTGTGGTAGAAAGCCGGCTCGAAGAACTTGTACTCGAGCACGAGACGCTGGTCGTCGCCGAGGCGAGCGTAGATCTGCTGAAGCGAGTCCTGCAGGCGGTCCTGGCGGCCGCGCAGGTCGGCCTGGCCGGGGTAGTTCGAGCCCTCGGCGAGCCAGATCTTGAGGTCGCGGCTGCCGGTCGCGTCCATGACGTCGATGCAGGCGAGGTGGTGGTCGATGGCCTTGCGACGGATCGCGGCGTCTTCGTGGGTGAGGGCGCCGAACTTGTAGTCGTCGTCCTGGAAGGTGTTGGAGTTGACCGTGCCCAGGGTGACGCCCAGGTCTTCGGCGTGCTTGCGCAGGTCGGAGAACGAGTCGACGAGGTCCCACGGGATGTGCAGCGCGACGCTTGGGGCGAGCGCCGTGTAGGCGTTGACCTGCGCGGCATCCGCGATCTTCTCCCACGGATCGCGCGGCGTGCCGGGGGTGCCGAACACCTTGAAGCGAGTACCGGAGTTGCCGAACGCCCAGCTGGGGAGTTCGATGCCCTGCTTCTCGAGCGCGGCGAGGTGGTCAGGGGTGAGGACGGACATTGTCACTCGCTTTCTGTGGTGATGAATCGTTTCATAAACTACGGCACGGGGTGATCTACGTCAACCGCAGCCGGGCATTCGGAGTCATTCCCGGCTTTCGAATAGCTCACTTGGCGCTTGAACGGCGGTCAAAACGACGAAGTGAGCTATTCGAAAGTGGGTCTGCCCTGACGCACCGCCTCGAACAGCCCGTCGTCGCCGACCTGGCCGCCCTTGAGGAGCAGCTCGGTGCCATCGACCGCGGGGTCATCGCTGCGGGTGCGCAGTACCACCACGTTCGCGCCGGGGTTCGCGGCGATCGAGAGGCTCGTGATGCCGAGCGAGCGCACGACGCGGCTCGACGTGTCGCCGCCGCACACGATCAGGCGACGGGTCGCTTCGGCCCGCAGTGCTTCCCGGACGACCGCGGTGGTCGCCTCGGCGATCCCGGCGAGCACGTCGGGGTGGTCGGCGAACGCCGGGGCGCCCTCCGACGAGAGGGCGACGCTCCGGCCCGATCGCAGCAGGTCGATGACCTCGGACCGCGCCTCGGCATCCGGAGACAGCGGCAGCACGGCCCAGCCGGCGGCCTGCGCGGCCGCGATCTGGCGCCGGGTCTGCGGTGATCGGCTGCCCGACACGGCCAGCACCGGGCCGTCGGTGGTGCGTTCATCGGCCAGCACGGATGCCGGACGCCCGAGTGCGAGAGCCCGGCTGAGCCCACCCGACCCGATCGCGAAGAGCGGATGCCGTGCGGCGCTCAGCTCATCCAGCGCCCCGCCGATCAGCGCGAGGTGCGCGTCGTCGAGGGCATCGAGCACGAGGGCCGCCGCGGGGGAGTCCTCGATATCGGTCGCGAGAGTCGACGCCGTCGAATAGTGGGTGAGCGGTACCCCTGCCACCGGCAGCGCGGTCTGCCGGGAGAGATGCGCCGCGAGGTCGGAGTCGTCCATCGGGGTCGACGGATGCTGCGACATGGTCGGCTGACGATCGAGGCGGTGCACCGTGCCGCCCTCGGCCGCGAAGTGATGCCCGAAGACCGTGTAGCGCCCGAAGTCGGGCTGCGCGAAAAGCACCGGAACGGTCCGAGGGCCGAAGATCTCGCGCCCGATCTCGATCACCCGACCGAGGCTGCCGACGGTCGGCGACGAGTCGGCCGTCGAGCACGCCTTGTACTGCACGATGCGGGGCGAGATGTCGCGGAGCGCGGTCAGAGCCGGACGCACCTCCGCGTCGAGAGCGTCGGGATCGAGCGAGCGGGCGATGCCGGCGATGCCGATCACCTCGTGCGTCGCCGCGGCATCCGCGAGCGCGGCGGCCGAGGGCGTGCCGATGAACAGGCATCCGCGCACCCCGTGCCGCGCGAACTGCAGCAGCACGTCGACGCTGCCGGTGACGTCGTCGCCGTAATACCCGACGGCCAGCGAAGCTGCGGACTCAGTCACGGACCGCTCCGAAGCGCTCGGTCGCGCGGCGCAGCTCCGGGGAGGCCGCCAGCGCCTGCGCGGTGGTCTCGCCGCGCTCGGCCGAGGCCCACGCGGCGCGCATGCTCTCGACGCCGGCCGCGGCACCGTCGGGGTGCCCGTGGATGCCGCCGCCCGCCAACACGAGCAGGTCGGACGACCCGACCGCGCGACGCGTGGCGTGGGCGAGCCCGCCCCACTGCCCGGACGACAGCACCGGGACCGTGTCGCCGATGCCGTCGAGCGGGGTGCGTACGTCGTCGATCGACGCGAGCACCTCGTCGTCGGACTCGTAGAACTTGTTCGAGATGCCGTTGGTGTGCAGATGGTCGGCGCCGCTGAGGCGGGCGAGCTTCTGCCAGGCGCGGAACGAGAACCCCACCTGCGGGGAGCGGCTGATGGCGCCGAACATCGCGCGGTGGCCGTGGATCGGCACCTGAGTGAAGCGCCGCACGTGGGCGAGGCCTGCGAGACCGACCATGTTGATGCACACCATGACGCACGTGCCTCCGGCGGCGACCACGAGATCGTGGTTCTGCTCGAGCAGGTGGATATCGTCGGTGATGTTGAAGGCGTACATCGGCATGCGCCCGGTGTGGTCGGCATGGCGTTTCAGCACCGGCATCACGGCGGCCACGCGCTCGGCCAGCGGCGCACTCGGGCCGTTGCCCTGCAGCTCGTCGTCCTTGATGAAGTCGACGCCCGCGGCGGCGAGTTCGCCCACCACCTCGGCGAGATCGGCCGGTGAGAGACCGATGCTCGGCTTCACGATCGTGCCGATCAGCGCGCCGTCCGGGCGCCCCATCCGTTCGCGCGTACCCGCCAGGCCGAACCGGGGCCCGCCGTAGCGCTCGCCGAAGGCCGGGGGCAGATCGAGGTCGACCAGCTTGACGGCCGCGAGCTCCTTGATCTCGAACAGGTTGCCGGCGACGGCCGCCTGCAGGTTCGGGATCGACGCACCGAAGTTGTCGAGCGGGAAGCGCAGGCGCATCCGAGCGCGCCGGCGCCGTGCCGGATCGCCGACCGTTCCGGGCAGGGCGCTGTCGCCGGTCAGCGGCAACTCTTCGAGATCGACGACCTGGGCCGCGAATCGTGCTCGCAGATCGTCGGACTCGCGCTCGACCCGCACGAAGGTGCCGGTCGACTGCTCGCCGGCGAGGGTCTCGGCGGCCTGCTGCAGTGGCAGCGAGGTCTCGATGACGTAGGTGGCAGTGACGAAGGCGCTCATCGGATCACCAGACGATCGGCAGCCAGACCGACATCTCGCCCGGGCCGCGATTGCCCCAGGCGAAATACGGCACGAGCCGGATCGGAATCTCGATCAGCGGCGCCCCGTCGATGTCGGCGTAGAGAGCGTCGTCCGACGTTCCGGGAATGACCTGCAGCGTCGTGCGCAGCGCCGTGAGGCGCTGCCCGTCGATCTCGATTCGTTCGGTACCGAACGTCGCGCCGCGCCGCAGCGCCGCCTGCTCGAGCAATACGTCGTCGGGGAGGTCGGCCTCTTCGATGCAGTAGACGACCGGGCCGCGCTGCACGGCGACCTGATTCGCGGCCTCCTCGGCGAGACGGTGGGCGCGCAGCACCCGCACCGGCATCGGCAGATCGAGCACGATCTCGTCGCCGACGGAGAGCGGCCGATCGATCCGCGTGTACGTCCCGGGAGCGCTGACAGCGACCGGTTCGCCCGCGGCCGTGATCCGGGCATCCGACGACCATCCGGGGATGCGCAGGTGCACGGGCAGACCGCCCGCCTCGACCGCCGTCACGGTGAAGACGATCCGTCCGTCCCAGGGGTAATCGCTCTGCTCGGTGAGCGCGAGCATCCGCCCGTCCTCGAGGGCGGCGCGCAGCTCGCTGCCGCCGTACTGGTGCACGTGCAGGCCGGCGTCCGAGACCGATGCCGCGCACTCGTGCCACCGCGAGAGCGTGCGCGCCGTGTTCGGTGGGCAGCAGAAGCAGCTGAGGTACCGCTCGCGCAGGCGCTCGTCGGACTTCGGAGGGGCGGGAACGGGGTGCAGTCCGGTGTCGCCGGCCCGGCGCAGCTCGAAGGGCAGGTCGCGCACCTGGCGCAGGGGGTTCGTGTAGAAGTACGCGGTTCCGTCGAGGCTGATCCCGGCGAGCAGCGCGTTGAAGGCGATCCGCTCGATCACATCGGCGAAGCGGGCCTCGCCGGTAAGTGCGAGCATCCGCTCGGCCCACAGGATCATGCCGATGTTCGCACACGACTCGCCATGCGCCGTCGTGTGCGGCAGCTGGTACGCGCGGCCGTAGGCCTGGTGCACGCGGCTGATCTGCTCCTGCCAGGGATGGCCGTCGGGCGAGGCGCCGTCGTAGAGCGCGCCGCAGCCCCCGGTGATGTAGAGCTTGGTGTCGATGACGTCGTCCCAGAGGCGCGTGAGCACCTCGACGATGTCGGCATCACCGGTCTCGAGGGCGAGGTCGGCGAGCCCCGCGTAGAGGTAGTTCGCGCGCACGGCGTGCCCGGCGACCACGTACTGCTCCCGCACGGGGAGGCGATCCTGGTTGTCGTCGCCGCCCTCGAACTCGTCGCGCACACGCAGGAACGCCTGGGCCAGTGCGAGCCAGCGCCGGTCGTCGGTCGCGCGGTACAGCTCGATCACGGCCATGTAGTGCGAGGGGCAGATCGCGCTGCGGGCGAGTTCTGCGGGCTGGTTCTCGGCGAGGTGCTCGAGGTACCCGGCGGTGCGCACGGCGACGTCGAGCAGCAGAGCGTCGCCGGTCACCTCGTGGTGGCGCACGCACATCGTGATGAGGTGGCCGAGGTTGTACGTCTCGAAGTGGAACCGATCGGCGAGGTCGGTGGCCGTCTGCGGGCCGAGGGCCGCGATCAGCGTGGGCGTGTGCAGGTAGCCGTCGGCGCGCTGCACCGAGGCGATGAGCCGGGCGAGCTCGTCGATCGTCGCGGCGAGGTGCGGGTCCGGGTGCACCTCGAGCTGGGCGATCGCGGCTTCCATCCATTTGTAGAAGTCGCCGTCCATGAACGGTGGCCCGACATGCTCGCCCTGCTCGAGGCCGGCGGCGATGCGGAAGTTACGGAGCCCCGCGCTGACGGCGGGATCGCGGAGCGACTCCCACATCGTCGGCACCGTCGCGGTTCGGGTGCGCTCCTGCACCCCGCCCCAGAAGCCGCTCGCCCAGCGGGCGCCGTCGGTGCCGAGCGGGGCGAGTGCGCGCTGTCGCGTGCCGGTGGTCATCGGGCATCTCCTTCGGTCGTCGCGCCCGGGGTGAGAAGTTCGCCGAGTCGGGCGATCCCCGGACGGATGCTGGTGAGTACCGGCACCGAGACGCGAGCACTCTCGGCGGCCGAGGCCATCGACGCCTGTGCGAGCACCACGACATCGGCGTGTGCGGCCAGGCGTTCGATCGCGGCGGCCACCAGCGCGTCGTGCCGTAGGCGATCGCCGCCCGAGACCGCCGCGAAGGCGCCGTCGACGATCTCGTCGAGGATCGTCGGCTCGGCGCCGGCGAGCGCAGCGCGCTCGCGCAACAGGGCGACGGTCGGGGCGAGAGTGGTCGGGAGCGTGGCGATCACGGCGATCCGCGTGCCGGTGGCGACGGCTTGGTCGGCCATCGCCTCGTCGATGCGCAGCACGGGGATGCCGGCGCGCTCGGCCGTCGGCGCGGCGTACCCCGAGATCGACGAGCAGGTGAGCATCACCACGTCGGCTCCGGCGTCGCGCGCAGCACCGGCGAGGTGCGTGAGACGGTCGGCGACGGATGCTGCGCGCTCCCCGTCACCCAGATCGGCGACGATCCGGTCGTCGAGGTAGTTCACGAACGTGGCATCGGGGAGGGCGGCACGGGCGGCCTCGACGACGGGGGCGATGACGACGGCCCCGGTGTGCAGGAAAGCGACGCGGGTCATGCCGTCACCTCCGTGGCGTTGGCGGCGGTGGAGTCGAGGGCGACGGTGCGCGTGTGCGTGCCGTGCCCGACCTGCTCCTCGGGCTGTTCCGGGAGGGCCAGCACACCGGTGGTGCCGACGGGGAGCTCGGCGGTCACGTGCAGCTGTCCGTCGGTGATCCGCCATGAGACCGCGGCCTCGCCGAACGGGGTGCGGTGCCGGGCCGACGCCGAGGTGAGACCACCACCCGGGCGCGGGGCGACGCGGATCCGGCGGTAGCCGGGTGCGTCGGCGGCGAGACCGGCGACGACACGGTGCATCCAGTCGACCACGGCGCCGAGCGCGTAGTGGTTGAACGAGGTCATCGATCCGGGGTTCACCGATCCGTCGGGGCGCATCGAATCCCAGCGCTCCCAGACCGTCGTCGCGCCCATGCCCACCTGGTAGAGCCACGACGGGCACTCCTTCTCGAGGAGCAGGTCGTAGGCGGCTTCGAGCTGGCCGTTCGCGCTGAGGGCGTCGGTCACGAGGGGCGTGCCCACGAACCCGGTGCCGATGCGGTTGCCGCCGGCGCGCACGAGGGCGGCGAGGCGGGCGGCGGCGGGCGAGCGCAGCTCATCGGGGAGCAGATCGAACTCGAGCGCGAGTGCGTAGGCCGTCTGCGCGTCGGAGGTCATGCGCCCGTCGTCGCCCACGTACGCGCCGATGAACGCGGCCTTCGCCTCGGCTGCGAGGGCGGTGTAGTGCGCGGCATCCGTCGTCTCGCCCAGCGTCGCCGCCATGTCGGCGACCAGCCGCGCGGAGTACGCGAAGTACCCCGAGGCGACGAGGTAGCGATCGGTGAGCGCATCGGCGGGGTCGTGCGGGGGAGCGGCCGGGTCGAGCCAGTCGCCGAGCTGGAATCCGGTGTTCCACAGGCGGGAGGGGCCGGCGATCTCCGCCTGCAGGTCGACCCAGGCGCGGGCGCTGTCGAACTGCGCGCGCAGCACGCCCTCGTCGCCGAAGCGGCGGTGCAGAGTCCACGGCACGATGGTCGCGGCGTCGCCCCAGGCGGCGCCCGGGCGCTGCGGGGTCCACATGGTGTCGGCGGGGATGACGGGCACGTACCAGGGCACGGTGCCGTCGGGCAGCTGCTCGGCCGCGAGATCGCGCAGCCAGCCGGCGAGCATGCCGGAGGAGTCGTAGAGGAAGGATGCCGCGGGCGTGAACACCTGGATGTCTCCGGTCCAGCCCAGGCGCTCATCGCGCTGCGGGCAGTCGGAGGGGATGTCGACGAAGTTGCCGCGCATGCCCCAGACGACGTTCTCGTGCAAGCGGTCGAGCTGGGGGTTCGACGACTCGAACCACCCCGTGCGCTCCATGTCGGTGTGCAGCACGCGGGCCACGAGAGCGCCGGCGGCGGCATCCGCATCGATGTCACCCGGCCACCCGTCGACCTCGACGTAGCGGAAGCCGTGGTACGTGAAGCGCGGCTCCCACTCCTCGCCCTCGGCGCGTCCGGCGAAGGTATAGACGTCGGTCGAGGCCGCGTCGCGCAGCGGGCGCGTGTAGAGCTCATCGTCCTGCAGCACCTCCGCGGTGCGGAGGGTCACGGTCGTGCCCGCGGGGGCCGTGGCGCGCACACGCACCACACCCACGAGGTTCTGTCCGAAGTCGAGAACGCGCTTGCCGGACGGGGTGCGCAGAACCGTGACGGGGTGCACCTCCTCGGTCACGCGCACCGGCGGTCCGGTGGGCGCGACGAGCGTCGCGGGGTCGCGGCGCCGCAGCTGCACGCGCTGCCAGTCGCCGTCGTCGTAGCCCGGGCGGCTCCACCCCGGCAGCTCTTCGCGGGCGTCGTAGGTCTCGCCGTCGTAGATCCCGGAGTGCAGGATCGGGCTCGGTGCGGACTTCCAGCGGGTGTCGGTCGCGACGGTCTCGATCGTGCCGTCGGCGTAAGTCAGCTCGAGTTGCCCGATGAATGAGAGGTCGTCGCCGAACACGTTGCGGAAGCCGCCGCGCCAGCCGAGACGGCCGCGGTACCAGCCGTCGCCGAGCCACGCGCCGATCGCGTTGTCGCCCTCGTCGAGCAGATCGGTGACGTCGTAGGTGTAGTAGCGCAGGCGTTCGCGGTAGACGGTCCAGCCGGGTGAGAGCACGTCGGTGCCGACGCGCTCGCCGTTGATCTCGGCCTGGTAGAGGCCGTGGGCCGAGGCGTAGAGGCGGGCGCGCACGAGGCCGGGGCGCACGGCGAAGTCGCGGCGCACGAGCGAGGGGCGGCGGTCGTCGCGCATCGGGTTCTCGTTCCGGATCGCGCCGATGGGACCGGCGGTCCAGTCCTCGGGGCGCAGGAGCCCGGTCTCGACCGCGGACCAGGGGCTCGGGTCGCTCCAGTCGCCGTCGTCTCCGTCCGCCTGGGCTCCGCGCACCTGCACGCGGACGGATGCTCGGGCGCGCGAGCCGAGGGTGTCGGCGGGCCAGGGCACGAGCACCTGTTCGGGGGAGTCGATCTCGAAGGTCTGCACGTCGCCGTCGAGATCGATCTCGACGCGATAGGCGGTCTGCGTCCACCCGGCGGGTGCCGTCTCGACGAACCAGCTGAGCCGCGGGCGCGGCTCGCCGATGCCCAGGGGCTCGCGGTGGTGCTCGAAGCGAACGGCGGATACGGTGGCCGGCATTGGACACTCCCAAGATTTCGAAACGTTTCAGAGACGCAGAAAAAGCACTGTTGCGGCGAATCACGTTAGAATTGTGACGTTTCAATACTAGGGCATGGAGGTCGACGAGGTCGATCATCGTGCCAGACTCGGACGCGGAGGTCCCCATGGTCATTGCGGTCACAGGAAGCAGCGGCACGCTCGGTCGTGCGACGGTCGAACGACTGCGCGCCGGAGGGGCAGAGGTGATCGGCTTCGACCTCGCGGGCCCCGCCGGGGCGGGCTTCACGCGCGTCGACCTCACCGACTACGGGCAGACGCTCGACGCACTGTTGGGAGTGACCGCGCGCCACGAGGGCATCGATGCCCTCGTGCACCTCGCGGCGATCCCGGTCAACGGACTCGTGCCGGATGCCGCGACCTTCGAGAACAACATGCTCGTCTCGTCGCACGTGTTGCTCGCCGCGCATCGCGCCGGTATCCGCACCGTCGTCTTCGCGTCGAGCATCACCGCCATGGGCTTCCCCTTCGACGTCGCGCCGCCGTCGCTCCCCGTCGACGAGACCTACACGCGCGCGTTCAACACCTACGGGCTCGGCAAGGTCGTCGAAGAGGCGATGGCCGCGCAGCTCGTCGGATGGCACCCGGATGCCTCGATCACCGCGCTGCGATTCACCAACGTCGTCGCCCCCGAGGCCTACGACACCTTCGCCTCGGCATCCGAGCCGAACTACCGCCGCGATCTGCTCGGGTCGTGGGTCGATGCGCGGGATGGGGCCGAGGCGATCGCCCTGGCGCTGGATGCCGCGGCCCCCGGGTTCCGCGTGTACAACGTCGCCGCTCCCGAGTCGGGTAACGCGGCGCCCTCGCGCGAGGTGGCGGAACGGTGGTTCCCGGGAGTGCCGGTCGCCGATGGCCTCGCCGAGTTCGGATCGCTCATGTCGACCCGCCGCATCCAGGACGAACTCGGCTTCCGCGCGCAGTACGACTGGCGCTGAAGGGCCCCAATCGAGCTACTGGGTCCCTGAGCCTGTCGAAGGGTCCCATCCGCGAAACTGGGTCCCTGAGCTTGTCGAAGGGCCCCGCGCCGCGAAACTGGGTCCCTGAGCTTGTCGAAGGGTCCCACGCCGCTCACCGTGTGGGGCGGAGTTCTCGCTGTGGGGCGGAGTTTTTAGGCGGATGCTTCCGCCCAACGCGGAGTTCTCCTCCCGTCGTGGGCGGGGCCCGCCCCGCGAAACTGGGTCCCTGAGCCTGTCGAAGGGTCCCACCCCGAGGTCACTCCGCCCGCAGCGACCGCACCATGCTCTGCAGCGCGTCGAACGCGCCCCTCTGATCGTCGGCGCTCATGCCCGACAGCATCCGCTTCTCGACCGCGCGCACCGCGGCGGTCGCCTGCGCGAGCAGGGCACGCCCGGCCGGCGTGAGGTCGGTCGGCAGCGCCTTGCCGACGGGAGCTTCGGATGCCCGCACGACGAGCCCTTCGCGTTCGAGCTGTTGCAGCAACACGTTCATCGACTGTCGGGTGACGAACGCCCCGCGCGCGAGGTCGGAGTTCGAGAGCCCCGGACGTTGTGCGAGAAGTTCGAGGCAGGAGTACCGCGTGATGGTCATGTCGAGCGGGCGGAGGGCCTCCTCCATCGCGGCGCGCAGCGCGCTCGCGGCCTCCTTGAGCAGGTAGCCGAGGGAGGTCGGCAGGTGGATGCCGTCTTGACTCATGTCAGTATTCTGACATAGATTGATGCATGTCAGAAAACTGACACGTATCGAAGGAGCATCCCATGCCCGTCACCGGCCCCGACTTCATCTCGCTGCAGACCCGCGACCTCGACGCCTCGCAGAAGTTCTACGAGAACTACCTCGGGCTCGTGCGCTCGCCCGCCGGGCCCCCGCACGCCGTCGTCTTCACCACGACCCCGATCGCCTTCGCACTGCGCGACATCGTGCCGGGAACCGACCTCGCCGCCGCGGCCCAGCCCGGCATCGGCGTCGCCCTCTGGCTGCACGCGACGGACGTGCAGAGCATCCACGACGCCCTCGTCGCCGACGGGCACGCGATCGTCACGGCCCCCATCGACGGCCCGTTCGGCCGCACGTTCACGTTCGCGGACCCCGACGGATACCACGTCACCCTCCACGACCGCGCCTGACGGTCTCGTGGGGGCGCTTCGACAGGCTCACCGACCCAGTTCTGGAACAGGCTCAGCGACCCAGTGTCTGAGACTGGGTCCCTGAGCCTGTCGACGGGCCCCACCACAGAAGAGAGGGTGCAGCGGCATCCGCTCGGGAGGAGATCTCGTCCAGGGGAGGAGCGTTCCGCGGATTCTCTCCTCCCGAACGCGAGTTCTCCTCCGTTCGTGCGTGGGTGAGGCGCTTCGACAGGCTCAGCGACCCAGTTCTGGAAACAGGCTCAGTGACCCAGTTGCGTGCGCCTGAGTTCGGCGACCCAGTGTCTGAGACTGGGTCCCTGAGCCTGTCGAAGGGTCCCTCCACGGGGGAGGGGCGGATGCCGCGGCATCCGTTCGGGAGGAGATCTCACGTTCGGGAGGAGCGTTTCGAGGATTCCCTCCTCCGGTAGGTGAGTTCTCCTCCGTTCGTGCGTGGGTGGGACGCTTCGACAGGCTCAGCGACCCAGTGCCAGACCACAGAAGAGGGGGCGGATGCCGCAGCATCCGCCCCCTCCGTCGTCCCCGGGTCTCAGCCCTTGACCGCGCCGGCCGCGAGGCCCTTCATGATGCGTTGATTCAGGAACAGGTACATGACGAGGATTCCGAACACCGTGACGCAGATCGCGGCGAACAGCGGGCCGTAATTGATCGCGCCGTACTCGCCCGAGAAGTTGAGCAACCCGACCTGGATCGTGTTGAGGCTCTTCTTGCCACCGAAGACGAGGGCGATGAGGAGGTCGTTCCAGATGAGGAAGAACTGCACGATCGCGACCGTGAAGATCGCGTTCTTCATCATCGGCAGGCCGATCGCGAAGAACGAGCGCAGCATCGAGGCGCCGTCGATCGTCGCCGCCTCGAAGATCTCGCGGGGGATCGCGCGTAAGTACGTGGCCATCATGAAGACCGTCAGCGGAAGGCCGCCGGCGACGTAGATGAGGATCATCGGCAGGTACGACCCGCTGAGGCCCATCTTCGAGAAGGCGTTGAACAGGGGCAGGATGATCATCTGCCCGGGGATCATGATGCCCGCCAGGAACAGCAGCAGCACCGAGGCGCGGCCCTTGAAGACCATGATCTCGAGCGCGTAGCCCGCGGCCGTTCCGAGCAGCACGATGAAGACGAGCGACGGCACCGTGACGATCAGCGAGTTCGTGATCGTGGTGGCGAGGTTGCCGGTCTCCCAGGCGGTGGCGTAGTTGTCCCACCGCCAGGTCTCGGGGAGCGTGTAGGAGGGGTTGTTGAGGAACTCGCTGTTGGACTTCAGCGAGTTGATGAACATCCAGAAGAGCGGGTACGCCGTCACGATGACGAGCACCGCGATGGTGATCCAGGTCGGGATCTTGCGCAGGATGCCGAGGGCGGTCGCCGCGGGACCGCGGCGATGCGGGACGAAGGCCTTCGGGCTGGCGACGGCCGTCGTGTCAAGTGTGGTGGTCATGATGCTGTCCTCAGACGGTGTTGTCGCGGCGCGACGAGCGGAAGATGACGAGCGTGATCAGCAGACACATGATCGTGAGCACGAGGGCGACGGTCGAGCCGTAGCCGAAGTCGCTGTACTGGAACGCCGTGCGGTACATGTACATCGTCAGCGGGGTGGTCGCGTTGCCGGGGCCGCCGGCGGTGAGGGCGAACACCGAGTCGAAGACCTTGATCGTGCCGTTGATGCTGAAGATCATCGAGGCGAAGAGGATCGGCAGCGACATCGGCAGCACGATGTAGCGGAACAGGCTGAACGACTTGGCGCCGTCGAGGCGGGCCGATTCGATGATCTCGTCGGGGATGTCGAGCAGACCGGAGAAGACGAGGATGCCGTAGAAGCCGGCGGAGCGCCAGACGTCCATGATGACGATGACGACGAACGCGGTCGCGCCGTCGCCGAGCCAGTCGATGTTGCTGAGGCCGACGTTCACGAGCAGCTCGTTGACGAGGCCGTCGCCGGGGGCCGACTGGAAGAGCTTCTGGTACAGGATGCCGATCGCGACGGTTGGGAGCACGACGGGGAAGAACACCAGGGTGCGGACGATGACCGAGGAGCGACGCAGCACGAAGTGGTAGAGCAGCGCGAGTCCGAAGCCGAGGACCACCTGGAAGAGGGTGGTCAGCAGGGCGTAACGGATGGTGAACCAGAAGGCGTCGGCGACGTACTGGTCGGAGAAGAGCCGCTGGAAGTTCTCGATGCCGTTGAACTCGAAGCCTTCGAGGATGCTGCCGGTGAAGAACGTGAGGCCGAACGACCAGAGCACGGGGACGATGGTGATGAGCGTGTAGATGACCAGTGCCGGCAGGAGCAGCAGCAGGATCGTCTTCCGGTCGCCGAGGACGGACTTCATGCGTGGCGGCCTTTCGGGTGTAGAGGGGGTGAGACGAGAGAACCGGCTCCGCGCACTCCGGGTTCGAGTGCGCGGAGCCGGTGCGGATCAACCGGCGTCGAGGGCGTCCTGGACGAGGGTCATGAACTCCTCGGCCGTGAGCTGGCCGGTCACGAGGAGCGCGGCGTTCGTCGACGAGATGTTGCTCGCCTTCGCGTTGAAGAGCGCCTCGAACCACAGCACGCTGTCGGAGCTGCTGGCGATCTCATCGGCGACCGTCTGCGAGATGGCGGGCAGCTCGACGTCGGCGTCATCGGCGATGAAACCGGTGATCTGGCCCTGCTCGAGCGCCTCGGCGCCGTAGTTCTCGGCGATGCAGCCGAGCCAGTCGCCGGTGCCCTCGTTGTAGGCGGCGCTGCTCATCGTGGCCGGCAGGCCGACGTTCGACGGGTAGGCGTCGGGCGTGCCCTTGCCGCCCTCGACGGCCGGGAAGTTGAAGAACCCGACGTTGTCGGCGCCGATCTGGTTGCCGTCGCCGTTGATGTTGCCGAGGATCCAGCTGCCCATGTAGATCATGGCGGCCTTGCCCGTGAGGAACTCGTTGTACGAGCTGTCGATGTCGAGCGAGGTGACGTTCGCGTCGAAGTAGCCCTCGGCGCCGAGGTCGGCGATCTGCTGGGCCGCGGCAACGTACTCGGGGTCGGTGAGCTTGGCGTCGCCCGAGGCGACCTTCTCGAGTGCGTCGTCGCCGACGGAGCGGAAGAGGTAGCTCGAGATGAGGCGGGTGATGGGCCAGCCCTGCTCGCCGGATGCCGTGAACGGCGTGTAGCCCGCGGTCTTGGCCTCGGCGGCGATCGTGGTGAGCTCGTCCCAGGTCTCCGGGACCTCCCAGCCCTGCTCCTCGAAGATCTGCTTGTTGTACCAGATGCCCTCGATGTTGTACTGGAACGGCAGGAAGTTGAACTCGCCGCCGTAGAGCTTCTTGATGGTCGACACGGCGCCCTCGGCGATCTTGTCGCGCACGCCGAGCTCGGTGAGCTTCTCGTCGAAGTCGACGAGGTAGCCGCCCTTGGCGAGCTTCGCGCCCTCGGAGGGGTTGCCGCCGGCCGAGAAGATCGGGGGCAGTTCGTCCTGCGTGGCGAGCAGCTGCACCTGGGCGTCGAGGTCGGCCTGTGGCGCGGAGTTGAACTCGAGGGGCATAGCCTCTTCTTCGGCGGCGCACTGGTCGCCGGCGAGAGCTTCGAGCACGGGCTGCGTGGTGGTGTTCTCGGAGTTCTTCAGGAACTCGAAGGTGGTCGCACCCGATCCGCTGTCGCCGGCGCAGCCGGAGAGGACGAGAACCCCGGCGCTGGCCAGAGCGGCAACGCTGAGGAGCGGCTTGCGAAGGCGCCGCCGTTCTGCTGTGAACACATTTCCTCCTTGAAAGTGGCATCTCGTTATTGAGACGTTTCAAAACTTGATGTTAGGGCCAGATTTGTTGAGTGTCAAACGAAAACTGGCGAGGGAAGCGCTCGATGAGTTCGGCGGGCACCGGGCGGATGCGTCATCATGAATCCATGAACTTTGAAACGTCACAATCGGATGCCGTCGACGACGACGCGCTCGAACGTCTCATCGGCGAGATGACGCTCGCGCAGAAGACCGCGCAGCTCGTGGGACTCTGGGCGGGCGCGCGCCGCGACGACAACGCGGCCCCGATGCAGGACCAGCTCATCGCCGACGGCGTGCACGTCGACGAGTTCGCCGCCCACGGCCTCGGCCAGCTCACCCGGCACTGGGGCACGACGCCGATCGCGGTCGAGGCCGGTACCGCCGAACTGCGCCGACGTCAGGCCGCCCTCGCCGAGCGCACCGGTATCCGCGCCCTCGTGCACGAGGAGTGCCTCACCGGCGTGCTCGCCTGGGGAGCAACGACCTATCCGACCCCGCTGGCCTGGGGTGCCGCCTTCGATCCCGAACTCGCCGAACGCCTCGGCCGCCGGATCGGCCACGACCTGCGCGCACTCGGGGTGCATCAGGGCCTCGGCCCCGTGCTCGACGTCGTGCGCGATGCCCGCTGGGGCCGTGTCGAGGAGTGCATCGCCGAGGACCCGTTCACGGTCGGGGTCGTGGGCAGCGCCTACGTGCGTGGACTCGAGTCGGCGGGGGTGGTCGCCACGCTCAAGCACTTCGCGGGCTACTCCGGGTCGCGCGCGGGACGCAACCACGCACCCGTCTCGGTCGGTCCGCGCGAGCTCGCCGATGTCTACCTGCCGCCGTTCGAGCGGGCGATCCGCGCCGGGGCGCGTTCGGTGATGAACGCCTACAACGATGTCGACGGCGTTCCGGCCGCGGCATCCGCCGAACTGCTCACCGGCATCCTGCGCGACCGCTGGGGCTTCGACGGAACCGTCGTCGCCGACTACTTCGCCGTGCGGTTCCTCGAGACGATGCACGGCGTCGCGGCCGATGGCGAGGACGCGGCGGTGCTCGCCCTCTCCGCCGGGATCGACGTCGAACTGCCCACCGGCACCGACTACCTCGCTCCGCTCGTCACGGCGGTCGAGAGCGGGCGGATCGACGAGGCGGTCGTCGATCGTGCTCTCCGCCGGGTGCTGCGGCAGAAGCGCGATCTGGGCCTGCTCGGGCCCGCCGAACCCGAGGGTGACCCAGCCGTCGACCTCGACTCCGCGGCCAACCGGGCGCTCGCGCGCGAGATCGCGGATGCCTCGATCGTGCTGCTCCAGAACGACGGCATCCTGCCGCTCGACGCCGGGCGCACCCCGCGCCTCGCCGTCGTCGGCCCGAATGCCGACCGCTTCGGTGCCGTGTTCGGCTGCTACTCGTTCGTGAAGCACGTGCTGCCGCGGCATCCGGAGGTCGATCCGCTGATCTCGGCCCCCACCGTCGCCGAGGCTCTCCGGGGGAGCTGGTCCGGCGCGGTCGACGTGGTCGAGGGCTGCACCGTCATGGGCGACGATGCGAGCGGGATCGCGGCGGCCGTCGCGGCCGCGCACGCCGCCGACGTCGTGGTGGCGGTGATGGGCGACGATTCCGGGATGTTCGGGCGCGGAACCTCCGGCGAGGGCTGCGACCGCGAGGACCTCAGCCTGCCGGGCGTGCAGGAGCAGTTGCTGAAGGCTCTGGTCGACACCGGACGCCCCGTCGTGCTCGTGCTGCTGACCGGCCGCCCCTACGCGATCGGCGCCGCGGCCGACGGGTGCGCCGCCGTGGTCCAGGCGTTCTTCCCCGGCCAGGAGGGTGGCCCGGCGATCGCGGATGCCCTCTTCGGAGTGACCTCGCCGTCGGGTCGCCTCCCGGTGCAGATGCCGCGCCCCGGCACCCCGCAGCCGGGCAGTTACCTCGCTCCGAAGCTCGGGTCGCTCACGGGCGTCAGTTCGGCCGACCCGACGCCGCGGCATCCGTTCGGTCATGGCCTCGGATACACGACCTTCGCGCGGGACGGTCTGCGCGTCTCCGAGACGCGGGTCGCCGTCGACGGCATCGTCGAGGCCGAGATCACGGTGCGCAACACGGGCGACCGCGACGGAGCCGACGTGCTGCAGGTCTACGCGAGCGACCCGGCCGCGCAGGTCGTGCGTCCGCTCCGCCAGCTCGTCGCGTTCCGGAAGGTCGCGCTGGCGGAGGGCGAGGCGCAGACCTGGCGAGTGCGCATCCCGGCCGCGGCCTTCGCCTTCACCGGCATCGACGGGCAGCGCATCGTCGAACCCGGACGCCTCGTGCTGCGCGTGGCCGCGGATGCCGCCGACGAGGGCGAGTCCGTCGAGATCGACCTGGTCGGCGACGTCGTGCGCGTCGACACGATCGCCGACGAACCGGTCTGGGAGCGGCGTGCGTGAGCGCGTGTGCCGCTCCCGGCCGGGCGCGGGGGAGCCGGTAAAGTGACTGATCGATCACCGAGCCGAAGGAGGCCGCGCATGGCCCGTGTCGGGATCCGTGATGTGGCGGTGCTCGCGGGCGTGGCCGTGGGTACCGTGTCGAACTACCTCAACCACCCCGACCGCGTCTCGGCCGACAAGGCCGAACGCATCCGCGCCGCCATCGACTCGCTCGGGTTCGTGCCCAGCAACGCCGGGCGACAGCTGCGCCTCGGGGTGAGCAGCGCGATCGGATACATCGCCCCCGACGTGAGCAACCCGTACTTCGCCGAGATCGCCGAAAGCGTCGAGCTGCGCGCCAGCGAGCTCGGGTTCACCGTGTTCCTCGCCAATTCGCACCGCAACCGCGACCGCGAGAACGACTACATCCAGCTCTTCGAGCAGTATCGCGTGCAGGGTCTGCTCATGTCGTCGCACCTGCCCGTCGAGGATCGCCTCGCGCAGGTGCGCCGCCGCGGTACGCCCTCGGTGCTCGTGGGCCAGCGCGGGCAGTCCGACGAGCAGCCCTCCGTGTCGCTCGACGAGGTCTCGGGAGGGCGCCAGGCGATGCAGCACCTCATCGAGATCGGATGCCGTCGCCTGCTGTTCGTGGGTGGCCCGCTCGACATCCCACAGGTCTCCGGTCGTCTGGCGGGGGCGGGAGAGGTCGTGCGCGAGTTCGGCGCGGCGACCCTCGAGGTGATGGACGAACCCGATCGCACGGTGCGCGGAGGAAAGCGGATCGGGGCGGCGCTGCTCTCGCGCCCGGCCGACATGATGCCCGACGGCATCTTCGCCGCGAACGACCTGCTCGCGCTCGGCATCATGAACGCGCTCGTCGCCGGGGGCGTCGACGTGCCGCGGCAGACCGCGATCGTCGGCTACGACGACATCGAGTTCGCGGAGGCCTCGCTCATCCCGCTGACGAGTGTCATGGGGCGCCACGACGGCTTCGGTATAGCCGTGGTCGATCTGCTCTTCGACGCGATCGGCGGCACGGCGATCGACGCGCCGCATCGGATGTTCGAACCCCAGCTCGTCGTGCGCGCGAGCACCGGGAGGGGATGACCGTGGCTGCGAGCATCCGCGACGTCGCCGACCGCGCCGGGGTGTCGGTGGGCACGGTGTCGAACGTGCTCAATCACGTCGACCGCGTGAAAGAGGAATCCGTCCGACGGGTGCACGAGGCGATCGCCGAGCTCGGGTACGTGCGCAACGACGCCGCCCGGCAGCTCCGGGCCGGGCACAGCCTCATGGTCGGGCTGGTCGTGCTCGACGTGCGCAACCCGTTCTTCACCGAGCTCGCCCGCGGCGCCGAGCGCGAGGCCGCCCGGCACGGTCTCTCGGTGGTGCTCGCCAACAGCGACGAGGACGTCGCGCAGGAGGCCAGGCACATCGACCTGTTCGAGCAGCAGCGCGTGCGCGGCATCCTGCTCTCGCCCTATCAGGAGGCGGGGCCCCGCCTGCGCCGGATGCGCGACCGGGGGATCCCCGCCGTGCTCGTCGACCGCCGCGGCGCCGACGACTCGTTCAGCAGCGTCTCGGTCGACGACGAGACCGGGGGATACCTCGCAGCGCGGCACCTGCTCGACACCGGGAGGCGCCGCATCCTCTTCGCCGGCGGTCCGCTCGACATGCGCCAGGTGGAGGACCGTCTCGGGGGAGCCCGGCGCGCGGTCGCCGAGGTGCCCGGCGCGGTTCTCGAGACGCTCGCGTCGACGGCATCCACGGTCGACGCCGGTCGTCTGGCGGGAGATCAGGTCGCCGCGCTCGCCGCATCGGAGCGCCCCGACGCGATGTTCTGCGCCAACGATCTCGTGGCGCTCGGGGTGCTGCAGGGATTGCTGACCCACGGCATCCGCGTGCCGCAGGACGTCGCCCTCATCGGCTTCGACGACATCGACTTCGCCGCAGCCGCCGCCGTGCCGCTCTCGTCGGTGCGCCAGCCGAGCAATCTCATGGGCGAGACGGCGATGCGCCTGCTGCTCGAGAGTGCCGATGACCCGGGCCGGGCGCCCGAGCACATCGTGTTCCAGCCCGAGCTCGTCGCCCGCGCCTCGACCGCCTGAGTCGGTCGCGGGCCCGTCTGTGCGCTGAACGCGACGTACCCAAGTCAGGAAAAACGTGGCAGCTCGAGCCCGAACGGGCCGGATCGGCCCCCGCCACGCTCGTTCTTCCTGAGTTGGGTACGCCCCGCGGCCCCTCCCGCCTCAGAACTCCGCGACCACCGGGCGGCCGTCGAGGTACGCGATGAGGTTGAGCACGAGGAAGTTCCAGTTCTGGAAGTTGCGCGTCATGATCGCCTCGCCCGTGTCGGGGTTGTAGAACTCGTGCAGGCATCCGGTCGTCGCGAGGTCGCGACCGAACAGCTCGACGGTCTGCTCCGCGAGTTCACGGGCATCGTCCGCGAATCCGTACTTCTCGAGGCCCCGGAAGACGAGGTAGTTGCTGATGCCCCATACCGGTCCGAGCCAGTTCGAGGGGTTGTTCGACGCGCGCAGGTTGTAGGGCTTCTCGAGGCGCGACAGCGTGCGAACCCCGAAGTTCGCGCGGAACGTGCGGGTGTCCTGCAGTCGCTGGCGCATCCGCTCGGCCTGCTCCTGCGACGCGAATCCGGCCCACAGCGGAAGGAAGCTCGACCAGTTGTCGACGCGCAGCAGCAGCGACGACCACGAGCGCGGGGCGCCGCTGTGCAGCCAGTCGTCGCCGTCGATCTCGCGGAAGGCCAGGTCGGCGCTGTAGTAAGTCCCGTCGCGCTCGTCCCACAGGTGGGTGTTGATCGCGTCGGCGAGGTCCTGCGCGCGTCCGCGCCAGCGGTTCGCCTCGGGCAGACGGTCGAGGTCTTCGAGCAGCGATCCGAACGCGAGCAGCTCGCGGTAGAGCAGCGAGTTCAGGTAGATCGAGGCCGTGCTGCGGTCGGGGCGGTAGTAGACGGAGGGGTCGTTGTCGACGCCGATCGCGAAGTCGGTCTGCCAGTAGGCCAGTCCGGTCTCGGCGTGGATGTGGCTCTCGAGGTAGCGCTCGAGGAAGGACTGGATCACCGGGATGCCGTCGGCGATCCACTCGGCGCTGCCGCGACGACGGCTGAGGAGCGCGGCCTGCTGGGCGATGATCGGCTTGTGCATGTTCTGCGAGAACCCGGCGGCCCGGGAGGGGTCGCCGTGCAGCAGCGGACCTTCGGGCTTGAGCAGCAGCGGCATGACGCCGTCGGCGTCGGTGTGGTCGAGGAAGTTGCGGACCGTGCCCTCCTCGTACGCGCCGAAACGCCCCGACTGCCCTGTCTCGAGTTCGACCTGGCCCAGCACCACGCTGATGAACCACGAGTCCCAGTCCCACAGTGCGTTCGAGTAGTACGGGGAGTCGGGCGAGCTGGGCACCGTGTACGGGTGCTCGAGCACCCCGGAGGGCTCGCGGGTCATCTGCACCGCGTGCTCGGTGATGTAGGTGCGGAGGTCGGACTTCCAGGTGTCGATCATGCGAGCGGTTCCTCGGTTCGGGGCAGGGAGATGCGGATGAAGGTGGAGGGTTCGAGCGAGACGGATGCTTCGCCGCGGTCTGTTTCGATGCGAAGCGCGCGAGGTTCCTCGGCGATGTTCACGGCGAGGATGTCGTCGGTTGCGACGGTGCGGGCGCCGATCGCCCAGGTCAGGCCGTCGGGGCTGGGGCCGGTGAGCAGCATCGCGCCGTCGCTTGCCGCGAGGGCGGCGAGTGCGTGCAGGGCCGCGGCGACGGGGAAGTCCTCCCCGTCGGACGAGCGGATGCCGCGCGGCCCCCACTCTTCGAACCACACCAGGGACGCGACCCCGGGCACGGCCAGCGCCGCGGCGCTCGCGACCGTCCAGGCGGCGAGCTCGGGGGCCCGCTGACGCTCGTCGTCGGTGCCGGTGAACTGCGGGCCGTAGCCGTCGCGCAGATCGTCGTGGGGCGACAGCGGCTGCGGGGAGGCGGCGACGTCGTTGAAGCGCGGGCGGAGCGACACCGGGCCGATGTGCACGGGGTGCCCGGCCGCGCGGGCGACCGACTCCTCGGCGACGAGGCGCTGCATCGCGACCGACTCGACGATCTGTTCGGTGTCGGCGGAGTGGAAGAGCGGCGTGACGGTGACCGCGATCCCGTCGAGGTCGTCGGGCAGGCGGTGGAGTTCGCGGTTGAGTTCGGTGAAGTGCGAACGGCTGCCGCCGATCACCTCGCGCGTGCGGCCGTGCGCGGCGAGGGCGGTGCGCAGCAGGTCGATCGCCTCGCCGTCCGAGACGTGCCGGGCATCGCTCACCTGGTGGAAGGCCGTGGCGCGCACGATCTCGGTGCCGGCGAGGGCAGCGACGGCATCCGAGATCTTCTCGGGCGCCGCCGGATCGAGCACGAAGCGCACGTCGAGGGCGAGGCCGGATGCCGCGGCGCGGGCGAGGGCCGCCCGCCAGTCGCGACTCGCGAGGTCGAGCTCGACGAGCAGCGTCTCTCCGATGGTGTCGACGCGCGGCGCGGGGTCGGGGGCGGATGCCGCGGCGACACCGATCGTCGGGAAGGGGCCGGCGGGGGTGAGGCGGATCGTGTCGTCGAGCGCGGCGGTCTCGGCATCCGTCGTCTCCTGCGCGCGGATGCGGAGGGCCTGCACGACATGCTCGCCGGCGGCGACGCGGTAGGGGAAGGGGAGCGAGAGCGGCCGGTTGTACGTCTTGAACGAGGCATCCGTCCAGTTGCGCTGATCCTCCATCTCGAACACGTCGCCGTCGAAGGCGAGGTCGATCGCCGCGCCGTCGTGCGTCCACGCGAGCGACGTGATGTCGAAGACGGGCTGGTGCGCGCTGATCCGCTCGGGGAACACGGTGTGCTCGGTGGTGCCGTCGGGGTGCCCGACGCGCAGCGCGGCGCCGGCGACCTGTGGGGGATGCAGCACGATGATGCCCGTGC
The DNA here is from genome assembly GCF_042957055.1 of Microbacterium sp. NPDC008134. Taxonomy (NCBI): domain Bacteria; kingdom Bacillati; phylum Actinomycetota; class Actinomycetes; order Micrococcales; family Microbacteriaceae; genus Microbacterium; species Microbacterium sp. NPDC008134. The sequence continues at coordinate 617,971 of NZ_JBIBHO010000001.1, forward strand.
GGTTCGTGTCGACGTCGCGCATCGCGCGGAGGTCGAGGGCGACGGTGAGTTCGGCGCCGTCGGCGGTGGCGAGGATCGAACCCTCGAACGCGGACTCGATAGTGCGCACGGAGATCTCGAGGCTCTCGGCGTCGCCGGTGATCTCGCGGACGGTCAGGGGGAGCGTGTTCCAGTCGCCGTCGCGCACCACCCCGCGGATGCTGCGGAGCACTCGGCGACCCCGCCATCGGATGTCGGCGAGCTCGTCGTCGCGGCGCTCGATCGTCCAGTCCCCGAGGGTTCGCTCGTCGCGTTCGGGGCGGTTCCACGTCATGATGCGTCCTTGCACGGGTGGGCCGGGGCCCGGATTGGTACGTTTCAATTCTGCCGTACGTGTCACATGCCGGGCAAGGTGGAAGCGCGAATCGGGCGGCGATCGGCCCCGGTTCTGCCCGACTTCACCCCCGGTTCGTGGGATGCGGCGGAATCCGTTACGATGGCTAGGTGCATCCGAACTTTCGGGTGAGGATGCCTGGAGACGTCGCATAGTCCGGCCTAGTGCACCACCCTGCTAAGGTGGAGACCTCTTTAAGGGGTCCAGGGGTTCAAATCCCCTCGTCTCCGCCACGAAGCCCCCGAGTGATCGGGGGCTTTTCGCGTCTAGATCCAGTAGGTATTCGGGCGGTTTTCGCGAACGTGAGCATGCCCGGCCACGGCAAGTGGTGCGGATAGGTTTTCCTCGACATGGGTGCAGGTGGCGAGCACGCCTGCCGCATCATTGCAAAAGAGCGTTGCCAATGTCGCCAGATCGTTGACCGCAGACACCGTCGACTGGCGTTTCTGATTTCCGACTGCGTCCTGTTCGCCGGGCTGATGGATGCCGAAAGCAACCGACTCGATGGCCCTGCTCTCGACCACCACGGCTCTGTCGGTGCTCGACACGACGGATGCCTTCGTCAACGCGTTCGGCATCATGGCCGTGGCGCTGGTCGCCGTGGTCGTCGTCGCCTGGGTGCTGCACAAACTGCCGGCGTTGCAGGAGCATCTCAACCGTCGGTCGAGCTTCCGGGTGGGATTCATCTGGAAGCTGCTGATCGGTGCCCTCGCTCCGATCGTGCTGGGCTGCCTGCTCATCAGCGAGTTGATCACCAAGATCTCCGAGCCCTACAGCGGCTACCCCGACTGGTTCCTCGCCGTGTTCGGCTGGGGCATGGTGATCGCCCTGGTCGTGATCGGTGTGCTGCTCTCGCTCGTGCCGTGGAGCCGCCGCTCGCACGCGAAGGACGACCCCGAGTACGACGAGTTCCTCGATGAGGAGCACTACGACCCCGACCCCGAGACGGGAATGCTCCCCGTGCAGGCCGCGACCGAGAAGGAGGCCAGCGCATGACCCCTGTGGCGATCGTCATGATGATCATCGCGATGGTCACGGTGTGGGGCGGCCTGATCGCCGCGATCGTGAACCTCGCGCGTCACCCTGAGGTGGCCGATGGTGAGCCGGAGGCTCCGCCGGTCGAGCTCTGACGCTCAGCGCCCCGGTCGCCGACGACGCGCGCGTGCCCCGAAGGCATCCAGTGCATCGAGGATCTCCGTCGCCTGCCAGTGCCGGTTGCGCCGTCCACTGCTCGACTGGGTGAGGATGCCGGCGTCGACCAGCTTCTCGACGGATGCACGGGCGGCGGGCTCGCTCACGTCCAGTTCGCGGGTGGCGACGCCGAGTGTGATGACCGGTTGGCGGAGGAGGAGGCTCCTCAGTGTGTGCACGGAGGAGTCGCGGCGCGCGCTGACGCGTTCGTCCCACATCGACGAGACGCGCAGAATGTCGCTCTCGAGCTGTCGCCCGTTGGCGATCGCGGCGAAGGATGCTTCGGACAGTGCTTCGATGATCGGTCGGGCGTCCCCCTCGCGATAGGCGGTCAATGCGCGGAAGTAGCCATCGGTGTCACCCAGGAGGCCCGCGGAGACGGGCACGGTGACGCTCTGCGTGACACCGGCTGCGCGCAGCATCCCCTGCACGAATGCGCGTCCCGTGCGCCCGTTGCCGTCCGGGAACGGGTGGATGGTCTCGAACTGCGCATGAGCGATCGCGATCTGGGCGATCGCCGGCAGGTCGGCGCGCCGCGCGAAGCGCATCACGTCGTCCATCAGCTCAGGCACGTGCTCGTGATGAGGGGGGATGTAGGTCGCCTTGTGCGGAGATATCGCACCGCCGCCGATCCACACCTGTTCGTCGCGCCAGCGGCCGACGATGCCGGGAGCCGAGCGCTCGAGGAGTACACGGTGCATCGTCAGGATCGCCGCGGGATCGAGATCGTCGGCGAGTGAGATCGCGGCCGACATCGCGGCAACGTTCGCGACGACGAGCTGCGCGTCGGGTGAGCGTGTGTCGCCGATCTCGGCGAGCGCGAGCTGTTTCGCGCTCGCCGTGACGTTCTCGACCTCGGAACTCGACGCGCTCTCGGTGCGCAACAGAATCGATGCGAAAGGTGCGGTCAGGGCGCCCGACTCGGCATCGAAACGCGCGAGTTCTCGCCCGGCGTCCTCGGAGGCCGCGATGAGGTCAGCGGGTAGGTCGACGGTCATGTCGGCGATCAGAGGTGGGACCGATGCGAGGTACGGCCCGACGGCGGCGCGCAGTCGGGCACGCGAGGCGACCTCATCGCCCGAGCGCACCCACGGGCGCTCCTCGAAGTGCACCGGCGGCCATGCGGCGGGAGGGGAAACTGTCATGATCGCATCCGTTCTCTCTCCATACCAAAGGGTACGCAATTATCCTTTGGTATGGAGAGAGATTGAGCCGATCGAATCCGTCCGGAGTGATCGGGTGGGTGCACCCTGCCTCGCGAAATGCTGGGGACCATCCACAGAGGAGGACCGCATGATCGGCACGCTGAACGCTCTGGTCGACCTGGTCGAGCGGGTCGACGCCGACGACCTGGATGTCGCCGGATTCGCCTGCGAGCACGGCACCACGGAGTACCACCTGCGCCGGATGTTCTCGGCGCTGGCCGGCATGCCCCTGTCGGAGTACGTGCGGCGTCGCCGCATGACGCTCGCCGGCGCCGAGCTCGTGGCCGGAGCATCCGATCTGCTCGACGTCGCCGTACGGCACGGATACGGATCGGCCGAAGCGTTCGGCCGTGCGTTCCGTGCGGTGCACGGCATCGCGCCGGCCGATGCGCGCCGGGACGGCGGCCCTCTTCGCACTCAACCCACGCTCCGGTTCCGCCTGAGCGTCGAAGGGAGCACACCCATGCACGTCACCATCACCGATCACCCCGCGACCATCCTCGCTGGGCACGCGGTCGAGGTTCCGCTGATCCATCGCGGGGTCAACCCGCACATTCAGCAGCACATCGCCGGGATCGCCCCGGAGGAGCACCGTCGCCTCAAGGCGTTGTCGGATGCCGAGCCCGCCGGCATCCTGGCGATCACCGCCGACGTCGAGCCGGATGCCCCGGAGGGCACCCCGCTCACCTACCTGCACGGTGTCGCTCTGCAGGAGTCGTCGACCGTGCCGGCCGACCTCGATGTGATGCCGATGCCCGCCGGATCGTGGGCCGTCTTTGCGGCGGAGGGGCCGTTCCCCGACACCCTGCAGAACCTCTGGGCGGCGACGGCGACCGAGTGGTTCCCCTCGAACCCGTGGCGACTGCGGCCCGGACCGTCGATCGTTCGGTACCTGGAGTTCACCGGCGCGCATGCGTCGTGCGAGCTCTGGCTGCCGGTGGAAGCGGCCTGACATACTCCTCGTGCGGGTGGTTCGCGCCGCCCGCACGAGGAGACATCTCATGGCGACCGATCTGAAGAAGACGCTCGACGCGTACCAGGCGAAGCGAGGGGTGTTCCGACTCGTCGACGTGCCGCCGACGCAGTACCTGATGATCGACGGCGCGGGCGATCCGAACACGTCCCAGGCCTATACGGACGCCCTCGCTGCGCTGTACCCGATCGCGTACGGGGTCAAGTTCGCGAGCCGCGCGCAGCTCGGCATCGACACGGTCGTCATGCCGCTGGAGGGGCTCTGGCACGCCGACGACCTGGCGTCGTTCACCACGCGGCGCGACAAGTCGGCGTGGCTCTGGACCATGATGATCATGGTTCCCGAACACGTCACGGCCGACATGGTCGAGGCGGCGCGCGACAAGGCCGGGGCGAAGAAGGATGCCTCGCCGAATCTGCCGGCGGTGCGGCTCGAGACCCTGGAGGAGGGGCTGTGCGTGCAGACGCTGCACGTCGGCTCGTACGACGACGAGGCGCCCCTGCTGGAGGAGATGCACCACCGCTTCATCCCGGAGAACGGTCTGCGGATGCGCGGCATCCACCACGAGATCTACCTCAGTGACGCGCGCCGGGTGGAGCCGGCGAAGCTCCGCACGATCCTCCGGCAGCCCGTCGCGCTCGGTTCCTGAGCTGCGGTGTTCCTCCGCAGATCTGCACTGATCTCGGACGCTTGTGGCGGAAGCATCCGAAATGCGTGCAGATCTGCGAGATCGTGACCGCCCGGACTCAGGTGCTGGCGGGCTTCTCGCTCCACACCAGCAGGAATGCTCCGAGCCCGATCATCATGCCGCCGCCGGTAGCCGACATGGTCGAGAGGCGGCGCGGTGAGCGGCCGAACCAGTCGCGTGCGGCGCTCGCGAGCAGCACCCAGATCGCGTCGCAGCTGACGCCGATGGCGACGACGATGACGCCGAGCACGAAGAGCTGCAGGGGGACGGAGCCTGCGTGCAGGTCGACGAACTGGGGGAGGATCGCGAGGAAGAAGGCGATCGACTTCGGGTTGGTGAGCCCGACGACGAAGCCCTCGAAGAGTAGCCGGGTTCCGGACTTCCGTGCGGCGGGAGCGGATGCCGTCGCCGCTGCGTCGTGTCGGTGGCGGATCGCCTGGATGCCGAGGAACACCAGGTAACCGGCGCCGAGCACCTTCACGATCGTGAAGAGGATCGCCGATTGCGCGATTACGGTGCCGACGCCGAGCGCGACGGCGAGCACCAGCACGATCGATCCGACGGCGGTGCCGAGGATGCTGAGGAACCCGCCGACGCGGCCGAGTGCGATCGATCGACCGATCGTGAAGAGCACGGTCGGGCCGGGGATCACGACCATCACGAAGGCTGCGACGACGAACGCGAGCAGCGTCTCGGGAGCGAACATGAGCCGATCTTAAAGGCATATTGGCATGCTTTCCACAGATGCGGTTTATGTGTCTTCACATGGGGCGAATTTGTCGTAATCTCGCTGTCGAGATCGGAGGTTCGAATGGTTGATGATGGATGGTCGGTATCGCCCGAACAGGTGTCGGTGGTGCTGCAGAACGTGGACGTTGCGGGGGAGCCACTGGGGCAGGACGTCAAGACGGCTCAGACGCTCGCAGAACGACGGACAGACCTCATGGCGAGCGGTCGGGCAGAGATAGCGAATGCCTGGGACGAGTTTCTGGAGGCTCGCTCGCTGGTGCCCGGGATGCTGATCGATGCCGTGACGTCGGCGGCGGCCTCGGTTATCGAGGGTACGCTCGCGATCGTCGCAGGCGACGAAGCGATGGCGCAGGAGTGGCGGGGGAGCCATCCCGAACTCTTCGAATCGGCGGACAGCAAATGAGCGCATTCGTGGCACACACGCTCCGGGACGTTCCGTCCTCAGCGGCGATGTCGACTCTCGGAACCGACTCTGACTCCCTTGGCGTCTCGGTAGCGGGACACATGGAAGCTGTGACTACTATGTGGTCCGCGATCGACGGTGCGTTGACCATCATCCCTGACGGTAGCCCCTCGAGCGCGCTTGAGGAGCCGCTGGCCTCTGCAAAGGATTTCGCAGAGGCGATGACGCAAGTGAAGTCGGCGCTGGTCAACGCCGCGGGGGAAACGTTCGCCAAGCTGGAGCAGACACGCGCAGAACTCCAGGGCACTATTCAAAACTTGAACGATCGCCACCGGTCGCACTCACTCATCCTCGACGAGGAGATCGCGAAGTACGTGGCTGATCCAGAGAACGATCCGACCATCAACGGGCGTAATCACCCCGAAACGGATGCCTACGATACAGCGAAAGTGAATCTTGGTCTGCTCGACGAAGAGGCCGCGCGCCTCGCTCTCGCCGTTGACCTTTTCCATCGCGACCTGGCGCAGGCAGAGCAAGACCTCGCAGATCAAATTCGGAAGATATCCGGCGGCGATGAGGTCACTCGTCGTGACGGAAGCCGGGTGACCACGTCGCAGACGGCGTGGGGCCTTTTCCCGCCGGTTCCGTCAGCTGGTCCAGGGCAGGCCCCAAGATCGGTGTCGCTCGATGATTATTTCGGCCTCGCGATCGCCCGCGCGACAGCGGAACGTATCGAATGGTTCGCTTCCGCGACTGATAAGGATCTGACGGATTGGCTAAGTTCTCATCCTGAGTTCTTCGCGACCGTCGGATTCATCCCCCCGGCGGAGGCGAAGGCACTCTACGACCGGCTTCAGTCGCGATCGACGCAGGATCCCACCGGCGCGTGGGTAACGGGCCCCCTCGCGGCGCTGTGGCACCGTGCCCCGGCATCAATCGGCAACCTCAACGGGATACCCGCTACGACGCGCGCAAGCTTCGGCGCACAAGAACTTCAACGTCTGCTCGGCGACCCGAGTCTCACCGACGATCAGCGCACAAAGCTCAATCTCCTTCTTGATGAGACGACAAAAGGCTCCCGAGTTCTCTCCCTGTTCCTTGACGCGGATGGCCAAGTCCGCGGATCGCTTTTCGTCGGAGACCTTGACGCTGCTGACCAAATCATCACCGTGACTCACGGCATCGCGACCGACTTTGGGGCGATGGACGAGTGGGGGACGATCGCAAGTGATCTCGCGGGTATGACTAACGAGCAACTCCGGCTTCGCGGAATCGATCCATCGACGGCTGTCGTCCTTTTCATGGAGTGGGATTCCGGCGAATGGAACACGGTCCAGGGAATGAACAGACCGATTCTGGGCGCGGATCGAGAAGCGGCCCTAGTTGCTGGAATGCGCTTCGTGAACCCAGAGGCGTGGCAAGAGGGCTGGGCTCATTCGCTTGGTACGACCATGACCACGACGAATCAGACGCACAACCCCGGAATCTTCGATCACCTCACGCTATTCGGGTCGGCGGGCATCACCGAGGTCTCGGCGAGGTTGCTTGAGACTCAGATCGCGGATGGCACTGTCTCCGTTTCCGCTGCTTCTTCTGGACTCGATCCGATCGCGTGGATGGGTCGAACCGATCTTTCGATGCATCCCGTTGACCCGAAGACTGTCGAAGGGGTCGAAGAGATCGGGGCGCACGGTGGCGTGGTTGAGGACTACCTCACAGTGGATGGGCAGGAGGTGAGGGGAGTCGCGACGCAGGGCCACAACGCAGGCCCCTCGGCGGAAATCCTCTATCGCATTCATAGATCGCCCTATTGGCATCTCGGGCTCATTCCCGATGACAGCGTCGGGTATCTGGACCCGCGCTCTGAATCGATGCTGCAAGCAGTCGCCGATTTCGCCGAGCGTGCCGAGGAGCGCCAGTGAGAAAGGCAAGACGACGAGATCGACGCCGTGCGCGGGTGGCACTCGCACTTGTCTTGATAGGAGGAGTATTCCCCATGACCGGTTGTGCCCCGACGGGCTTCTCTCTTTACGAGCATGCTCGTGAGACCAACCTCACGATGAAGCAACAAGTGGCTGACCTGCAGTTACACATCTTTGACGGCGAGTGGACTGTAGGAGAGTACGGCGATGTGCCGAATAGTTGCGGATCTAACGGCTATAACTTCTACGTTCAGCGCGGTACGCCGCTCGACAGCGATTGGCGGATGTCGGCGCCAAGTGCTCAGGACATGGCAGACGAACTGATGGAGTGGCTCGAAAGTCGCGGCTGGACGAGCGTCACCCGGCAGGCATACTCGACGGGCGTGTCCACCGTCACCGTCGAGGCCGAGAAGCGCTCGAGTTACGTCGAAGACCTACTCGTCATGATCTCCAGCGGCGTGGAGAACGACATCGTGACGATCCGTGCCACGAGCACATGCGAGGACGGAGATCGTTGGGAGCTTAGGGAACTGATGTTCCCGGACAACCTCTTTGAGTACGAGGTCATTGGGCGAGAGCATCCGTCGGCGGAGCCGAAGTTCGGCATGGCCACGCCGACGCCTGGACCATGACGATTTCGGTGTGGGGTGAGTCTGGAATCGCCAAGGTGGGATGTCCATACTCACCACCTGTGGATAACTTCTGTGGGCGTCGATCGTTCTCGGGCACACTGTCCCAGTGCGCATGTTCCGAGACAGGTCCGCAGAGCTGACGAGGCGGACGAAGGTGCGAGTCTTAGCTCTCGTCGTTGTGACGATAACCGTGCTTCTTTCGTCATCCGGTTGTGCCAACGCGAGCGATGACCTGTACGCAGAAGCTCATAAAGTAAACGCCGCGATGAAGGCAGAGATCTCGTCGCTTCAGTTGCACATCTTCAATGGCGAATGGGACGTGGTCGAGTACGGAGACATTGCGGCTTCGTGCGGGAGCGGCTATCGCTTCAATCTTCACCGCGCTACCCCGCTAGGGGCTGAGTGGCGTCTACCGAGGGAGAGCATTCGAGCTCAGGCCGATGACATCGTGAGGTGGCTCGAAGAAAAGGACTGGAGAGGAATCGTGAATCGGTCTTACCCAACCGGTCTAGGTACGGCGACGATTGAGGCTTCGAAGCCTGCGGCCCATATCGACGATCTGCTGGTGAAGATTTCGACTGGGAAAGTAGCGGATGGAATCAGCGTAAGAGCCACAGGCGCATGTGAGCCCGGTGACATTGAAGAGTTGGACGAGTTGATGTTCCCCGATGGATTCTCGGGCAACACTTTCCCGCCGACGGAGCACCCGACCGAGACGCCAAAGTTCGGCATGTCGACGCCGAAGCCTGGATCGTGAGCGACGAGAGAGTGCGCTCGCTCGTGAATCCAGAGAACACGTCAGCACTGCCGCCGATGCCGAAGACCAAGCGCGACAAAGCCGAGACTTTCGGCGCGATCGTGGTGTTCACGCCGCTGGTCGTCACCGGTCTCTCGTTCTTGATCATGGCCGTGCCGGTTGTCGGCATCATCGGCATCTCGACCTTCCTGTACTTCTCGCTGGCATGGTGGATCGTCGGTCTGGCTTCCTTGTTCGTGCTGTTCCTCGCGCTGTGGGGCAATCGTCAGGTGGCGCTGTACGGCGCTCTCGGAATGCTCGAATCGTTAGTGCTCGGTATGATCTGCTCGCACTTGCCTGGCCTATGAACGAGGCAACCGAACCCGAACAGCCCGGTTCCGCGCAGCCCTATGTCGCGAACACGGCGCAACGAGACCGAGCAAGGTCTGCGGCATGGGGCTCGATGCTCGCGGCATTCTGCCTGTGGCTGGCATTCCCGCTCTGGACGGTCTGGTCCGTGTACCTGAACTTCGTGCCGATATGGCAGTACCTGCAGTACGGTGTCTCGGTCGTGCTCGCCGCGTTCATCTACAAGAACGTGCACTTCCGGACGCGGTTCGGCTCGCTCCCCACGAAGATCTTCGGCGCGTTCGGCGCACTCGCTATCGCCGCGCTCGGCCCTGTCCTTCTCCTCTACATGCTCGAACACCCCTGGGGCTGGTCATGACCAGTTCGTCCTTCGTGGCGGAGCGTTAGCGCTCGGCAGCGGACCCGTCCGTCCCTTGAACTGATCGAAACACGCACACGTCGCGGTCAACCGATCTCCGCTGCCTACATACCCAGCCACACGGAGAACATCACTCCAGATTCGATGAGCCCGATCGCTCCTCCTACGATGCCGCCGGGGCTACACCGCTTCACACCGAAGATGATCGAGATCAGACCACCGAGCGTCCACACCCACCAGTGGGTGGCCAGGACCCACCAGAACAGCAAGCCTGAAAGTCCGATGACCGGGATGAGGAGCGCGACGAAGCCCGCCGCCAAGAGAAGCACGGGGCTGAGGGCAACCCAGAGCCCCAGGATGGATGCGCTCCGCGCGGGATTGACGTGCCGGGCGACCGGAGGACGTCCGCGCATTCCCGCGAAAGGGTCGAGCGGTGTCGAAGCGGACGGCATCTCAGAGGGGGTTTCGCTGGTCACCGAGAAAGTGTGCCAGCGATCGCGGGACGGCCCGGGAGTTATCCACAGACCCCACCCCCACAACGAAATCCATGATGCTAGCCGTTGGCATATCGGTCTGGCAATGGCATTCTCCGATTCATCCGCGCTCCTTATATTCAGCAGTACACACACGAACACTGGAGCCCGTCATGACTGCACGAACCCGCACACCAGATGGCTCCGACACGGATGCGGGCCAGCCCGAGCCGTCGTACGAGCGCGTCGACCTCGAGCGATACGTCGTGCTGCACGACGGGCCTATCGGCTACGTCGAAGCCGTCGCCCCGGTGTTCGTCTGCTACGTCGGCCACCCGTATCCCCGCGCCGTCGAGGTCGCGCAGGTGCACGACTTCCACCACGCCGTGCGCATCGTCGAGATCGCCGCGACATCTGCAGCACCTAAGATCACCGGATGAGCCTCGAAATCTGGCCGGGTACGCCATACCCCCTGGGAGCGACCTACGACGGACAGGGCACGAACTTCGCCCTGTTCAGCGAGTGCGCCGAGAAGGTCGAGCTGTGTCTCTTCGATGCCGAGGGCAACGAGGAGTGCATCGAGCTGACTGAGGTCGATGCCTTCGTCTGGCACGGCTACCTTCCCGCCGTGCAACCGGGGCAGCTCTATGGTTACCGCGTGCACGGTCCCTACGATCCGGCCGAGGGCCAGCGCTTCAACCCGAACAAACTTCTCCTCGACCCCTACGCCAAAGCGGTCGCAGGCGACATCGCCTGGGGCCAGTCGCTGTTCGGTTACGACTTCGGTGACCCAGACTCCCGCAATGACGAGGACTCCGCGGCCGACATGGCGAAGGGCGTGGTCATCAACCCGTTCTTCGACTGGGCGGGCGACCGTCTGCTCAAGACGCCCTACGCGCAGACCGTGATCTACGAGGCCCACGTGAAGGGCCTCACGATCCAACATCCGGACGTTCCCGAAGACCTGCGCGGCACCTACGCCGGTATCGCGCACCCGGCCATCATCGACCACCTCACCCGCCTGGGCGTCACAGCGATCGAGCTCATGCCGGTGCACCAGTTCGTGAACGACTCGGTGCTCCAGGACAAGGGCCTCTCCAACTACTGGGGCTACAACACCCTGGCCTTCCTCGCGCCGCACAATGAGTACGCGTCGAACGGTCAGCAGGGCCAGCAGGTGCAGGAGTTCAAAGCGATGGTGCGCGCCCTGCACGCGGCCGGCATCGAGGTCATCCTCGACGTGGTCTACAACCACACCGCCGAGGGCAACCACATGGGGCCGATGCTCTCGATGCGCGGCATCGACAACCAGGCCTACTATCGGCTCGAAGAGGACAAGCGATACTACACCGACTACACGGGCACGGGCAACAGCCTCAACGCCGGCAGCCCACATGCTCTGCAGCTGATCATGGATTCGCTGCGCTACTGGGTCACCGAGATGCACGTCGACGGCTTCCGCTTCGACCTCGCCTCGACCCTCGCCCGCGAGTTCTACGACGTCGACCGGCTGGCGGCGTTCTTCGAGCTCGTGCAGCAGGACCCGATCGTGTCGCAGGTGAAGCTGATCGCCGAGCCGTGGGATGTCGGCCCCGGCGGTTACCAGGTCGGCAACTTCCCGCCGCAGTGGACCGAGTGGAACGGCAAGTATCGCGACACCGTGCGCGATTTTTGGCGCGGTGAGCCGCAGGCCCTGGGGGAGTTCGCCTCGCGCCTGACCGGTTCGGCCGACCTCTACGAGCACTCCGGTCGTCGCCCCGTCGCCTCGATCAATTTCGTCACCGCCCACGACGGCTTCACCCTGCGCGACCTCGTCTCGTACAACGAGAAGCACAACGAAGCCAACGGCGAAGACAACAACGACGGCGAATCGCACAACCGCTCCGACAACAACGGCGCCGAGGGGCCGACCGACGACGCCGAGATCAACCGACGCCGGGCGCGCCAGCAGCGCAACTTCCTCGCCACGCTCCTGCTCTCGCAGGGCGTGCCGATGATCGCGCACGGCGACGAACTCGGGCGCACGCAGGGCGGCAACAACAACGGCTACGCGCAGGACAACGAGATCACCTGGGTCGATTGGGATGCCGCCGACGGGCCTCTCATCGAGTTCACCGCGGCGGTGGCGCGACTGCGGCACGAGCATCCGACGTTCCGGCGCAGCCGCTTCTTCGACGGCCGCCCCGTGCGCGACGAGGACGGCGGGCGCGTGCCCGACGTGGTCTGGCTGCGCCCCGACGGGCGCCCGATGAAGCCCGAGGACTGGGACTCCGGCTTCGGGTTGTCGGTCGGGATGTTCCTCAACGGCTCGGGCATCCGCGAGAAGGACGTGCGCGGACGCCCCGTCACCGACGTCAACTTCCTCGTCTACTTCAATAGCGGGGATGCCGCGGTCGACGCCGTGCTGCCGCATGCGCGCCTCGCGAAGGGCTGGGAGGTCGTCGTCGACACGGCGGGGCAGACCGTCGAGGGCGCGGCCCTGCGGCCCCGCGACGATCTCACCCTCGAGGCGCAGTCCTTGCTGGTGCTGCGTGAGCGTCCCGAGGCCGAGATCGATCTCGACGACTCGGTCGAGGCGTCGCTGCGCATCCAGAGCGAGCACGCCGAGGCATCCGATTCCGGCGCGACGACGGGCGCCACGACCGAGACCGCGACCGACACCACCGGTGAGGACCGCGGATGACCCGCCGCCCGGTCTCGACGTATCGCCTGCAGATCACCTCGCGCCTCACGCTCGACGACGCCGCGGAACTCACCCCGTACCTCGCCTCGCTGGGGGCGGACTGGGTCTATCTCTCGCCGATCCTGGCGGCGACACCCGGCTCGGACCACGGCTACGACGTCGTCGATCCCTCCCGCATCGACCCGAGTCGCGGCGGCGCCGAAGGGCTCGAGCGTTTCGCGGCCGCCGCGCGCGCCCACGACCTCGGCATCCTGATCGATACCGTCCCCAACCACATGGGCGTCTCGGTGCCGCGCGCGAACCCCTGGTGGTGGGACGTGCTGCGTCTGGGGCGCGCATCGCGCCACGCCGTCGCCTTCGACATCGACGCGCGGCAGAGCGACGGGCGTGTGCGGTTGCCGATTCTCGGCGCGCAGCCCGAGGAGGTGCTCGCGGCAGGCGACCTGGTGGTCGACCCGACGCCGCAGGCGGATGCCCCCGACGGCACGCTCTCCTACTTCGAGCACATCCTCCCGCTGGCCCCCGGCACCGCCGCGCTCGCCGATGACCTGCCGGCCCTGCTCGCCGCGCAGAACTACGAGCTGCGGTTCTGGGAAGACCAGAACACCGAGCTGAACTACCGCAGATTCTTCGCGGTGTCGGAGCTCGCCGGCATCCGCGTGCAGCTCGACGACGTCTTCCGCGAGTCGCACCGCGAGATCGTGCGCTGGATCACCGACGGTCTCGCCGACGGCCTACGCGTCGACCACCCCGACGGCCTCGCCGACCCGGGCGGGTACCTCGAGAAGCTGTCGGATGCAACGGGCGGGGCGTACACGCTGGTGGAGAAGATCCTCGAACCCGGTGAGGCCTTGCCCGACTGGTGGCGCACCGACGGCACCACCGGGTACGACGCCCTCGGCGAAATCGACCGGGTGCTCATCGACCCTGACGGCGTCGGCGCGCTCGACGCGCTCGACGCCCGACTGCGCGCCGACACCGGCCTGCCGGACGGCGCGAGCTGGCACGACCTCACGCACCGGACCAAGCGGCTGGTCGCCGACACGATCCTGCGATCAGAGGTGCGTCGACTCGTGCACGCTCTGCCGTTCGGTGTCGTCGACGCCGAGGACGCGCTCGCCGAGATCGTGGCCTGTTTCCCGGTGTACCGGTCGTACCTTCCCGCGGGCCGCGAGCATCTGGAACAGGCGCTCGCCGAGGCATCCGCTCGCCGTCCCGATCTGGCGGCCGCGATCGCCGAACTCGCCCCGCTGCTCGCCGACCCCGCGCTCGAAGTCGCCGAACGGCTGCCGCAGGTGAGCGGTGCGGTGATGGCGAAGGGCGTGGAAGACACGGCGTTCTACCGCTTCACGCGCCTCGGCACCCTCACCGAGGTCGGCGGCGACCCGTCGATCGCGGCGGTGACCGTGGAGGAGTTCCACGCCGCGCAGCAAAACCGTCTCGCCGCCTGGCCGAACTCGATGACGACGCTCTCGACGCACGACACCAAGCGCTCCGAAGACGTGCGGGCACGGCTGTCGGTGCTCGCTGAGGTGCCGCAACGATGGGCCGAGGTGCTCACCGAACTCCGTGCGATCGCATCGACCGGCCACGGCCCCCTCGACTCCCTGCTCTGGCAGGCGGCGGTCGGCGCGTGGCCCATCACCTCGGAACGCCTGCGCGACTACGGCCTCAAAGCGGCGCGCGAAGCGGCCGAATCCACGACCTGGCAGCACCCGGACGAGGAGTTCGAGCGGGGAGTCATCGCCATCGCGGATGCCGCGAACGGCGCTGCCCGCGCGACCATCGAGGACTTCGTCGCCGAGATCGCCGGTTTCGGCCGGTCCAACTCGCTGTCGGCCAAGCTGCTCCAGCTCACCGGTCCCGGCGTGCCCGACGTCTATCAGGGCAGCGAGCTGTGGGACCTGTCGCTCGTCGACCCAGACAACCGGCGTCCGGTCGATTTCGCCGCGAACGCGCAGCTCCTCGGCGCACTCGACACCGACGTGGCGCACGGGCTCCTCCCGGCGATCGACGGCACGGGACTGGCGAAGATGCTGGTCACCTCGCGCGCCCTGCGGCTGCGCCGCGACCACTCGGAGTCTTTCACGCGGTATCGCGCGGCGGAGGTGGTGGGCGCAGCATTTGCTCACGCCGTCGCGGTCGACCGCGGACGCGTGACCGTCGTCGCGACCCGGCTGCCGGTCGCGCTGGCTCGGCGCGGTGGCTGGGGCGACACGGTGCTGATGCGCCCCGACCGGGCGGCGACCGATGTGCTCACCGGGCGTCGCGTCGACCCCGGCCCGGTGCGCTTGGCCGACCTGCTCGACACCTACCCGGTGGCGCTGCTGATGGAGGAGAGATGATCGAGGTCTGGGCGCCGCGGGCGCAGCGCATTCGCCTGCGGCGGCTGACGGATGCCGGGGCCACGGCATCCGACACCGAGATGACCGCGACCGCCGACGGGTGGTGGCGATCGGATGCGGTGTTGTCCGAGGGAGAGAAGTACGGGTTCCTGCTGGGCGACAGCGACCAGCTGCGGCCGGATCCGCGCTCGCGCCGCCAGCCCGACGGAGTGCACGGCGCGTCGGCGGCGTTCGACCCGGCGACCTTCGCCTGGACGGATGCCGCGTGGACCGGGCGTCCGCTCGCCGGCGGTCTGATCTACGAGCTGCACGTCGGAACGTTCACCCCCGGCGGCACCTTCGACGCGCTGATCGGGCGGCTCGACCACCTCGTCGACCTCGGCGTCACGCACGTCGAGCTTCTGCCGGTCAACGCCTTCAACGGCACCCACAACTGGGGCTACGACGGCGTGCTCTGGTACGCCGTGCACGAGCAGTACGGCGGTCCCGCCGGCTACCAGCGTTTGGTGGATGCCGCCCACGCCCGGGGTCTCGCCGTGATCCAGGACGTCGTCTACAACCACCTCGGTCCGAGCGGTAACTATCTGCCCGAGTTCGGCGAGTACCTGCGCGACGGCCAGCGCAACACCTGGGGCGATTCGGTGAACCTCGACGAGCCCGCCGTGCGCGAGTACATCATCGAGAACGCGCTGATGTGGTTGCGCGACATGCACGTTGACGGCCTCCGTCTCGACGCCGTGCACGCGCTGCACGACGAGCAGCCCGTGCACATCCTGCAGGAGCTGGCCGAACGGGTCGACGCGCTGTCGGCCCACCAGCAGCGCCCGCTGACGTTGATCGCCGAGTCGGATCTCAACGACCCGACCCTCATCCTCCCCCGCGAGGCGGGTGGTTACGGCCTCACGGCGCAGTGGTCCGACGACTGGCATCACGCCATGCACGTGGCCCTGACCGGCGAGACGGCGGGGTACTACGAGGACTTCGCCGCAGCGGATGCCGTCGCCAAGGTCACCCGCGGCGGCTTCTTCCACGACGGAACGTATTCGTCGTTCCGCGGGCGTCCGCACGGTCGGCCTCTGCCGGATGAGGTTCCGTCGTGGCGACTGGTGACGTTCGCCCAGGATCACGACCAGATCGGCAACCGTGCGGCGGGCGACCGGCTCTCGCAGACGCTGTCGCCGGAGCGGCTCGCGGTCGCGGCCGTGCTCACCCTCACCGCGCCGGGCACGCCGATGCTCTTCATGGGTGAGGAGTGGGGAGCATCCACCCCCTGGCAGTTCTTCACCTCGCACCCCGAGCCGGAGCTCGGGAAGGCGACCGCCGAGGGGCGCATCGCCGAGTTCGCGCGCATGGGCTGGGACCCCGACCAGGTGCCCGATCCGCAGGATCCGGCGACGTTCGAGCGTTCGCACCTCGACTGGTCCGAGCTCGACCGGCCGGTGCACTCCCGCCTGCGGGCGCTGTACCGCGAGCTCATCGCGCTGCGCCGTGCGCGGCCCGAGCTCACCGATCCCGACATGACCCGCAATCGCGTCACGGTCGAGGTGAGCGCGGATTCGGCCGGAAACGCGCCCGACGCCCGGGTCTATCGGATCGACCGCGGCGCGCTGTCGGTGCTCGTGAATCTGTCGCCGGAGCCTGCGACCTTCGAGGCGGGCGGCGAGGTGCTGCTCGCGACGGCGGAGGCGGGCATCGCTGACGGCTCGATCACTCTCGCGGCGGATTCCGCAGCCGTCGTCGCCCCTGCCGAGGGCCCGGAGGCCGTCTCGGGGTGAGAAGCTAGAAGGATGAGCACTGCGTCCGTCACCGCCCCGGCCACCCCGCTGAGCGACGACGAGGTGCGACGTCTCCGCGCCGACTTCCCGATCCTCTCGAGCGAGGTGAACGGGCATCCGCTCGCCTATCTCGACTCGGGAGCGACCTCGCAGCGTCCGTTCGCCGTGCTCGACGCCGAGCGCGATTTCGCGAGCCGCTTCAACTCCGCCGTGCACCGCGGTGCGCACACCCTCGCGGCCGAGGCCACCGAGCTCTTCGAAGACGCGCGGGCCACCGTCGCCCGCTTCATCGGCGCCGACGACGACGAGATCGTCTGGACCTCGAACGCCACCGAGGCGCTGAACCTCGTCGCCTACTCGCTCTCGAACGCGTCGATCGGGCGCGGGGGAGCGGCGGCCGAGTCCCTGCGGCTGCGGGCGGGCGACGAGATCGTGACGACCGAGATGGAGCACCACGCCAACCTCATCCCGTGGCAGGAGCTCGCCGCGCGCACCGGCGCGACCCTGCGCGTGATCCCGCTCGACGACGACGGTGCACTGCGCCTCGACGCGCTCGCCGAACACATCACCGAGCGCGCGAAGCTCGTCGCCGTCACCCACGTCTCGAACGTGCTCGGCGTGATCAACCCCGTCGAGCAGGTGATCGCGCGCGCCCGCGAGGTCGGCGCACTCGTGATGCTCGACGCCTGCCAGTCGGCACCGCACCTGCCGCTCGACGTGCGCGCCCTCGACGTCGACTTCGCCGTGCTCTCCGGTCACAAGATGCTCGGGCCCACCGGCGTCGGCGCGCTCTACGGCCGCCGCGAACTGCTCGAGATCATGCCGCCGTTCCTCACCGGCGGGTCGATGATCACCACCGTCACCACCACCGAGGCCGAGTACATGGCGCCGCCCCAGCGCTTCGAGGCCGGCACCCAGCGGGTCTCTCAGGCGATCGCGCTCGCCGCGGCCGTCGACTACCTGACCGAGGTCGGGATGCCGCGGATCGCCGCGCATGAGGCGCAGCTCGGGGCGCGACTGCTCGACGGGCTCGGTGCGATCGAGGGTGTGCGGGTGCTCGGTGCGGGCATCGCGCTGCCGCGCGTGGGGCTCGCGAGCTTCGACGTCACCGGCATCCATTCGCACGACGTCGGCCAGTTCCTCGACGACCGGGGCATCGCCGTGCGCGTCGGGCACCACTGCGCCCAGCCGCTGCATCGCCGCCTGGGCGTGACCTCGTCGACCCGGGCGAGCACCTACCTCTACACGACCGACGCCGAGGTGGATGCCGTGATCGACGGCGTCGCCGCGGCCATCGACTTCTTCGGAGCACGCTCATGACGTCCGGCGACCTGCAGAACCTGTACCAGGAGCTCATCCTCGACCACTCGCGCACCCCGCACGGCTTCGGACTGCGCGGCGAGATCCTCGCGCAGTCGCACCAGGTCAATCCAACCTGCGGCGACGAGGTCACCCTGCAGGTGCACCGCGGGGCCGACGGTTCGGTCGAGGCGATCGCCTGGGAGGGACACGGCTGCGCGATCTCGCAGGCATCCGCCTCGCTGCTCGCCGAACTCGCCGAGGGTCTCTCGGTCGATGACCTCGAGGTGCGCATCTCGGCGTTCCGCGAGGCGATGCGCTCGCGCGGCAAGATCGAGCCCGACGAGGAGCTGCTCGGCGATGCCGCGGCACTCGGGGGAGTGTCGAAGTACGTCGCGCGCGTGAAGTGCGCGATGCTCGCGTGGGTCGCCGCGGAGGACGCGCTGCAGAAGTCGACGCTGGCTTCCTGATCCGTCGCCGTCATCCGGCGACTCATCGGAATACCCACGGGTGGTGGGCGTTGGCCCCTGCATGACCACTATCGGAATCATCGGTGCAGGAAACATCGGCGCCCAGGTCGCACGTGCGGCCGTCGCCACCGGCTACGACGTCGTGATCGCGAACTCGCGCGGACCCGAGACCCTCACGGATCTCATCGACGAGCTGGGTCCGAAGGCGAAGGCGGCGACCGCTGTCGAAGCGGGCGAGGCGGGAGACGTCGTCGTGGTGACGGTGCCGCTCAAGGCGATCGGTGACGTGCCGGTCGAACCGCTCGCCGGCAAGATCGTGCTCGACACGAACAACTACTACTTCGAGCGCGACGGCCACATCGCGGCGCTCGACAAGGGCGAGACGACGACGTCCGAGATCGTGCAGGCGCACCTGCCCACCTCGCGCATCGCCAAGGCGTTCAACCACATCTACGCCGCGGACATCACGACCGACGGCACTCCGGCCGGCACTCCGGACCGGCGCGCCCTCGCGACCGCGGGCGATGAGGAGGCCGTCGCTTTCCTCACGAAGTTCTACGACGAGATCGGCTTCGACACCGTGAACATCGGTCCGCTCAGTGAGTCGTGGCGCGTCGAGCGCGACCGTCCGGCCTACGTCGTTCGGCAGAACGCGGCCGAGCTCGAGGCGAACCTGGCGAAGGCGAATCGCCTGCCCTGAGCAGAGATCGATTTCACCGAAGAGGGCGGATGCTGCGGCATCCGTCCTCTTTTCATGCGGGTGCATATTATTACGGTGGGATACCAAAGTTGGCGAATCGGGTCCCCGAGTGGGAGACTGCCGGAATGACGGGGGCGGGGGCTACCGGCGAACTGGAGTCGGTGCGCGTGACGCGCATACTGCGCGATGACATCGTGCTGGGTCGGCGTGCCCCGGGATCGCGCCTCGTCGAGCGCGACATCGCCGCGGAGCTCGATGTGTCGCGTCTGCCGGTGCGCGAAGCCATCCGGGCTCTCGTCGCGGAGGGCGTCGTCGTCGCCCGGCCGCGAACGTGGGCCGTGGTGCGCGAGTTCACGCACCAGGACATCCAGGACTTCGCCGAGGTGCGTGAGGCGATCGAGACCCTGATCTTCGTGTTCGCCGCCGAGCGCCACGATGAAGACGGCATCGAGCGCATGCGGCTCGTGTACGAGCGGGAGATGGCGGCGGCGCTCGCGGGCGATGCCGAAGGAGCGCGGATCGCGGCGGGCGAGTTCCACGAGATCGCGGCCTATCTCGCCGGCAACGACATGCTCAACGAGCTCATCAGCGTCTTCCTCACACGGCTGCAGTGGCTGTTCGGCCAGCACGACGACCTCGTGGCCATGGCCGAGGAGCACCGCATCATCTACGAGGCGATGGCGGCACGTGATTCCGATGCCCTGCGGTCGCTGATCCCGCAGCACCTCGCGAGCGGGCGTCTCGCGGCCGAGCAGCGGTTGGCGGGCGGCGTCGAGGCCTGAGGTCGGGGTCGCTCGAGGTGGGAGCCTGCAGCCTGGCGTACCCAACTCAGGAAGATCTCGCTCTGTCATCGGTTTCATCGTCGTTCCAGCCCCGCGGGGCGGCGATCTTCCTGAGTTAGTGCCACCGACGCGCCGGGCCTGCGGCCGAGGGCGTGCACAACTCCGGAGAAATCCGGCCGAGGGCCCGAATTCGAGGCTGATCGACGGGGTCGGCGTGATATCTCCGGAGTTGTGAACCGCGTCGACGGCGCGACCGCCGCACATCGCCCTCACATGGGCCCGGCACACCGCTATATTGAGCCTGTTGGGTGTGTTCGCGTTCTCTGGGGAGCGGTATGCGAGGCGTAGCCGTCGTCGTCGGGGGTCTGTTGGTGATCGGGGGAGCGACGGTCGTCGTGCTCGCCGATCAGCAGCGTGCGGCCGAAGTCGCCCAGTTGCACGAGCGCGTCGAGCAGGCCACCGAGCGCCTCGACGACATCGGCGACGAGAACCTGAGCCTCGCCGCGCAACTCACGGCCCTGCGCTCGCAGATCGCCGAGCAGGATGCCGCGCTCACCGACACCGCGGGGTTCATGCAGTGATCCGGCGCGCGATGGCTGTGACGATCGCCGCCGCGATCCTCGTGGGTGGTGCCGCGGTCGATCGAGCTACCGCCCTCGAGGCCGAGCGGGCCGCAACCGCTGCCGAACTGATCGCCGTGACCGAACAGGCGGATGCCTCCGCCGCACGCACCGCCTATCTCGAGGGGGCCGTCGAACGCGCCGAGGAGGATGCCGCCGAGCGCGACGCGGTGCTCGAGGTGCGCCCGGCCTTCGTCGATGAGGTCGCCGCACTGTCGACGGCGTTGGAGGGAGCGGACGGCAAGGTCGACACAGCGGCGCACCGGGCATCCGCTCTGGATGCGCAGAAGACCGTGCTCGCCGAGCGGTCGGACCCCGCTGTGGTCGTCGCGGCCACCGCGACCGTGCACGCTCTCACCGAGAAGGTGGGCGAGGAGGTCGCCGGGTGGCAGGCGGCGCAGATCGCCGCCGCGGGCCCCGCAGGTCCGGCGTGGAGCACGAGCGGACCCGACGGATATGCGCGCGTGCGCGCCGCTCTCGACCAGGTGGGCGGGGCGGGCGTCGGCCTCTACGAGTCGTCGTCGTGCGCGGGCGGTACGGCCCCCGCCTGCGCGAACAGCGGCGGCTACATCAAGTACCGCGCCGACATCGCGAGCTGGAGCACCGGCCGCTTGCAGTGGGCCATGGCACACGAGCTCGCGCACATCTACCAGTTCCAGGTGTGGGGCGCGCTCAACGCCTCGGGGTCCTACCAGTCGTTGTTCGGGGGTGATCCGGAGTTCCTGGCGAACTGCATGGCCGTCGTGCGCGGGTACCCGGGAGATGTCGGATGCACCGGCGATCAGCAGGCGTGGGCCTCGGGCATCTGGATCGGCGCGGTGCGCTGAGACGCCGGTTCAGGCGATCGGCGTGGTCGTGTCGATGGCCTCGCGCAGCGGACCTCGCAGGAACCGCCAGTACCCCGTGGGGAAGAGGCGCGTGAGCACGTCGATGAGCCGTGCCTCGCGGCCGATCATCGTGCGCGCGCGTCGATGCACGGTCGCGCGCACGATGCGCGCCGCGGCGTCGGCGGGTTCGGTGTGGTACATCGCGGCCTGCGCGGCGGCGGCGCGGTCGGCGACGGCCGGGGGGATCGCCGCCGCGTAGCGACCATGCAGGATGATGCCCGTGCGCACTCCCGCCGGATACACCGCGCCGACCGACACCGTGCTGCCGTCGAGCTCGTGCCGCAGGGCCTCCGAGAACCCGCGCACGGCATACTTGCTCACCGCGTACGGGATGCGGCCGGCCGGGGCGGCGAGGGCGTAGACGCTCGCGAGATGTGTGATGTGGGCGGCGGGTGCGGTTCGGAGTGCCGGGAGAAGAGCCTTCGTGATCGAGACCGTGCCCCAGAGGTTCACGTCGGTGAGCCAGCGCATCTCCTCCATCGTGAGCTGGTCGATGTCGCCGAGCATCGACGATCCGGCGCAGGTGATGAGGGCGTTGATCGTCGGGTGTGCGGCGGTGATGTCGGATGCCGTCGCGAGGACCGCGTCGTCGTCGCGCAGGTCGACTACGTGGATGGTGACCGGTGGCGCGCTCGGGTTGCGCGGGCCGGCGAGCTCCGTCGAGAGGGCCTGCAGTGCATCGGCGTTGTGATCGATCAGGGCGAGGTGGGCTCCGGCAGCGTGGAGTTGGCGGGCGACCTCGGCGCCCATGCCGCTGGCAGCGCCGGTGATCACCGTCGTACTCCCGGGCAATGTCAGTGGCCGCATGCATACTCCTCGAGGGCGAGACGAGCGGTTTTCCCCCATTGTGTCCGAGGTTCGGCGCGGGCGATACGGGTACGCTCGAAGGGAGGAGGTTCCGGTGGGACGAACAGCGGATGCCATCGCCGAAGGCGTCGCGATCGCGACCGCTGCGGCGCGCCTCGCGATCAAGAACCACATCCTCGTCGGAACGATCGCCGAGGACGGGATCTTCGACACCGAGAAGTACATCGCCGATGCCCGTGAGGCGCTGCGCGCGATGGCCGAGGAGTCCGAGGCGGCGGCCGAGAACGTCACGGCCCTGCGCAAGCGTGCGCGGGGCCGGCACTCCGACCCGCGCGGCACCCACGACTACCGCGACCGCGACGTGCGCAACCTGCGGCGGCGGGCGAAGCAGTCGAGCGGGGTCGCCGCGAAGCTGCGCGAGATGATGGATGACCCCGAACAGCTCGGCGCGATGGTCGAAGAGGCGCGCGAAGGTGCGTGGTCGGACGTGCGGCACAACCTCGATCGCCGGTTGCGTGTCGAGGGCATGCGTCCCGATCAGGATCCCGACTACTCCCGCATGCGTGAGGCGCGGATGCAGGCGCTGCGTCTCGTCGATCTGCAGGCGTTGTCGTCGCTGCAGCGCGCCAAGGCGAAGCGCAAGAAGAGGCAGGACGAGGCCGACGAGCGAGCGGTCGAGTCGGCCTGAGGGGCCTCGTTTCGCTTTCGCGTCGAGTCTCATGTAGGCTATTCCACGGCCCGCTGAGCGGGCCGGGCGCCCGTAGCTCAATGGATAGAGCATCTGACTACGGATCAGAAGGTTAGGGGTTCGAGTCCCTTCGGGCGCACATCACGCAAAGACCCGGTCAGGAAGAAATTCCAGGCCGGGTCTTCTTCTTTTCGCCTCAGCATTCCGGCCAGGGCGGGCATTCCACGGGCATTCCGTCGCCGAAAAGCGGCCGATTCTGAGCCCCTGTTTGCCCGTTGAACGCTGAGTCGTGGATGAACTCGCTGGTGCCCTTCGGTGCGAACAGAAGGGACTCCGCGAACTCTCCGACACGCTCGGCCATGTGGGCGTCGATGACGTCGGTCATCCAGGTGGGGAGGGTCACGGATCGAACGCCCTTCGCGCTCTTCGGTGGGCCGACGACCCAGCCCTGACCGGTGACGTACTGCGCCTGCCGGGTCACCAGGACGCGGTACCTGCCATCGATCAGAGCGAGGTCGCTGCGACGTAGCGCGCGCCATTCAGAGAGCCGGAGACCGCCGTATGCGGCGATGAGCCATGCTGTCTCCACTGGCCCGAATAGCGCCCGTGTGACTTTCACGGCCACAAATGACACGACACTCGGGTCTATGGTCCGAGGCATCGGCACATACGAGTTCTGGAACGGCATCCCGGGGCCGAGCGGGCCGTTCTCGACGGTTCAGCAGAGTTATGTTTGGACGGAGGAGGTGACGTGGTGAGCCGTCGCGCGAAAGCTGTGGTGATCGTGTCTGCGTTCGCGTTTGTCCTGCTCGCCGCGTGTGGAGTTGCGGCAATGCTGAATCTGGGAAGGAGCCTAGGGGCTGCCGACGTGGCGGGCAGCTGGCGCTTCGAATCTGAAGGGCACAGTATCGAGATCCGCGTCGACGCCGACGGTGGCTTCACCGCTCCTCGATGGCCAGAGAATCTCGGATGTTCGAATGCTCCGTGGCCCTCCAGAGTGGCCGACGTCACTTGGGAACGCACGGTCCGCTTCGAAGGAAGTTGGTCGGTCGACGACATCACCGGACGCGCGATCAATCTCTACGGCGACCCATCGGGAGACTGCTCGATCGTAACCTTGAATGCGTCCCCTGTTCTGGGCGACAACTCGTTGAGTGTCACGCTCGATTTGACGGGAGAGCCTGTTGAGCTCACCTTCTCTCGTCGCTGAGAGAGCAAATAGGGCTACGACAAGGCGGGCAACCGCACCTCCTGGAACGTCAACGGCGCAGAGGCGGGGAACAGCAAGCTGACGGCGGTGTTCGACGAGGCCGGTCAGCTGACGTCGACTACGACGACGGGTGCGAATGCGGGGTCTGCGTCGTACACGTTCGATGGTGCGGGCAACCGGTCGTCGCAGACGGTGAACGGCGCGCAGGCGTCGTTTGGTCATGACCCGGCGGGGCGGTTGTTGTCGACGCAGACCGAGGGCCGGTCGACGTCGTACACGTACTACGGGTTGGATCGTCGCACGTCGGTGACGGATGCCACGGCCTTCGGGTCGGACACGACGTCGACGACGTGGGATGGGCTGACGCCGGTCGCAACCGATAGCGCCCAGCACGGCGTGACGGATCTGTTGCGGGATCCGACCGGTGTGCGCGGCGACGGACCGGAAGCGGTGCTGCTCGTCGCGGTGGATGTTGCCAAGGGGAGTGGCGACAAGCACATCGATGAGCTTGAGTTCGTGTGGAGTGGGGAGAACCGGCGTACGAGCAGTCCGTGCCGCTCGGCCTCGAATACGGCGATGACGGTTGCTCGGTTGTCGTGGGCGTGACCGTGTGCGTGCTGGTTCGCGTGATGGTGCGCAAGACCGGAGTGCCCTGGCAGCTTTTCATGAGCGGGGTGATCGCCGCATCGCTCGGCGGCGCCACGCTCTGGCTGTGGGGCGTCGTCGACGAAGAGCAGATCGGCGGATGGGCGCGTGGCGTGCTGATGCTCATGGCGATGGGGAGTCTGCTCTTCATCGTCGTCGGTCTGGCATGGATGTTCGTTCGCCGTGTCGTCGCGGTCGAGGTTCCGCCGTCGGTGTCGCCGACCGCGGAAGAGGGCGTTCTGGGTCGATGGTGACTCCTGCAACGGGTAGAAAAGAAGACATGGGTGAAGGGAATTCGATCGTCGTCGCGAAGTACGACCAACGGGCGGTGGTCTGGGCTCTCTTCGGTGCAACGTGGAAGACGGTGATCGCGACCGTGGCGATCGCGGGCGTCGCGCTCGGCGTCTTCATCGCGGTGCTGAACGACTTCATCGACCGGCCGCTGTGGCTGGTCTCGACGATCTGCGCTGTGACGCTCCTCATCTTCGTGCTCGTCATGGTCGGCAGCCACCGACGCATCAGGGTCTCGATGCCCGTCGGATCGACGAGCGCGATCTCCGTCACCCAGCACGCGATGGAGCTCGAAGGGCACGGAGGGACATCGCAGTTCGATTGGCGGCAGCTCACCGATGTGAAGCGCTCCGGCGGCGCCGTGTTGTTCCGGATGTCGGGAACGCGCCTCGCGATCCCCGGTCGGATGGTGAGCCCGGAGGCATTCGAGACGATCTTGTCGCGCATCGAAGCGGGGCACGGGGGTGCTCGCCTGCGGCACGCGACGCCCGACCTTCCCAGCGGTGGCGGAGAAAGCGAGAGAGACGAGCCGGGCAGCCGGAGCATCCTTCTCACCACTGACGACCTTCGTGCGATCCGTCACGGGGTATGGGTGCAGTCGGCGCCCATCGTGTGCGTCCTCGGCGTTCTTGGCGGGGGACTCATCGCGGCCGCGGTCGCCGCCCTCCTCCACGGTCCGGGCGTCGCCGGATGGCTCCTTGCCGCCGGATCACTTCTGTTCTGGGGACTCGACGCTGCACTGCTCATCGTCAACGCCCGTAACGTCCGGTCGTCGTGGGTGGTCGGCAGCCGGTACAGCGTCAGGGTCACCGATGCCGGGGTCGAATTCGCGGATGCTTCTGCGAAGTCCCAGACGCGGTGGACGCAGATCTCCCACCTGAAGCAGCGAGGACTGGTCGTCACGATGACGATCAACGGAGTGCCCCAGATCGTCCCGGCACGGCTGATCTCGCCGACGATCTTCGCGCTGATGACGCAGAACCTCGCGAAGGCGTAGCGCGCGAAGACGTTTGGTCTCGCGCGGCGGCGTCTCTCGACGAGAGCGCGTGAGCCTTACTCCACCAGACTCGTGATCGCCGGGTCCCGCCGGGCGACCTCGACTGCGGTCGCGACGATCACCTTGCGCATGGCCGACACGGCGATCGCCGGCGTCACGTCCGAGCGGTGGGCGAGGCTCACGGTGCGGGTCATCATGGGGTGCGACAGCCGCATCGAGCGCAGCTCGGGCCGGTCGAGCAGCACCATGGCGGGCACCACTGCGACGCCGAGGCCGCGCTCGACGAAGCGCAGCACGGCGTCCATCTCGGCTCCGGCGAGCACCGGCACGGGTTCGAGGCCTTCGCTGCGGAACGCGGCATCCGTCGTCGCGCGCAGTTCGTAGGTCTCGTCGAAGACGATGAGCGGCAGGGTCGCGAGTTCGTCGAGCCCGATGGCGGATGCCGTCGACACGGGCGGCTGCGCCGCCGACGACACGACAACGAGCTCTTCGGCGAGCAGCGGCATCCGCGTCAGGCTGACGCCCGCGGGCGGCGGCCCGGCCGACTCGGTGATGAGCGCCATGTCGACCGCGCCGACGGCGACCTGCTCGACGAGCGCGCGCGATCCGGCCTCGCCGAGCTGCAGCTCGACGCCGGGATGGGCGACGTGGAACGCCGCGAGCGCCTCGGCGACGAGACTCATGCAGAGGGTGGGCGGGGCGCCGAGGCGCACACGGCCGCGACGGATGCCGGCCAGCTCGCCCATCTCCTCTTTGATCGCCTCGGCCTCGGCGAGCATGCGCTGCGCGCGGGGGAGCAGGGTCTCGCCGGCGGAGGTCAGGGCGATGTGCCCGCGTGCGCGATGGAAGAGTTCGGCGCCGAGTTCGCGTTCGAGCGTCGAGATCTGACGGCTCAACGACGGCTGCGCGAGGTGCAGCGATTCGGATGCCCGGGTGAAGTGTCCGAGGCGAGCGACCTCGACGAATCCGCGCAGCTGCTCGAGGTTCATGTTCATAGCGTACCTACATGGTTCGAAGAGAAACTATGCATTGGAGTTATTAGGGTGACCTAACTAGCGTCGAAGGCATGAGTACTCGCGAACGTCAGATCTCCACCACGATCCTCGTCATCGGCACCGGCGGATCCGGGCTGCGCGCGGCGATCGAGGTCGCCGAGCACGGCATCGACGTGCTCGCCGTCGGCAAACGCCCCCGTCAAGACGCGCACACCTCCCTCGCCGCCGGCGGCATCAACGCCGCCCTCGGCACCATGGACTCCGACGACACCTGGCAGCAGCACGCCGCCGACACCATCAAGGAGAGCTACCTGCTCGCCAACCCGCACACGGTCGAGATCGTGACCCAGGGCGCCGAGCGCGGCATCCGCGATCTGGAGCGCTGGGGCATGGACTTCGCCCGCGAAGACGACGGCCGCATCTCGCAGCGCTTCTTCGGCGCACACACGTTCCGCCGCACGGCTTTCTCCGGCGACTACACCGGACTCGAGATCCAGCGCACCCTCGTGCGCAAGGCCGAGCAGCTCGAGGTGCCCATCCTCGACAACGTCTACATCACGCGCCTGCTCGTACGCGACAACGTCGTCTTCGGCGCCTACGGCTTCGACCAGGCCGACGGCACGCGCTACCTGATCCACGCGGATGCCGTCATCCTCGCCGCCGGCGGACACAACCGCATCTGGCGCCGCACCTCGTCGCGCCGCGACGAGAACACCGGAGACTCCTTCCGCCTCGCCGTCGACGCTGGGGCCCGCCTGCGCGACCCCGAACTCGTGCAGTTCCACCCCTCCGGCATCATCGAGCCCGAGAACGCCGCCGGCACCCTCATCTCCGAGGCCGCCCGCGGCGAAGGCGGCATCCTGCGCAATGCCCTCGGCGAGCGGTTCATGCCCAAGTACGACCCCGAGCGCATGGAACTCTCGACCCGCGACCGCGTCGCGCTCGCCGCGTACACCGAGATCAAAGAGGGGCGCGGCACCGAGAACGGCGGCGTCTGGCTCGACGTCTCGCACCTGCCGCGCGAGACGATCATGACCCGCCTGCCCCGCGTCTACCAGACGATGATGGAGCTGCAGATGCTCGACATCACGACCGACCCGATCGAGATCGCGCCCACCGCGCACTACTCGATGGGTGGCGTGTGGGTGCGGCCCGAAGACCACCAGACCGATGTCGACGGGCTCTACGCGATCGGCGAGGCATCCAGCGGTCTGCACGGTGCCAATCGCCTTGGCGGCAACTCGCTCATCGAACTGCTCGTCTACGGACGCATCGTCGGGCAGGCCGCGATGGAGCACGCGGCCGGCCTCGACGCGCAGAAGCGATCAGCGGATGCTGTTGCCCGGGCGCGAGCCGAGATCGACGACCTGCTCTCCGCCGACGGACGCGAGAACGTGCGCGCCCTTCAGCGCGCGATCCGCAACACCATGACCGAGCACGCCGGCGTCGTGCGCTCGGAGGAGGGCCTGCGCCAGGGCCTCGCCGAACTCGACCTCATCGAGGGACGCATGGAAGACATCGGCATCCACCCCGACATCGCCGGGTTCCAGGACCTCGCGCACGCCTTCGACCTCAAGGCCTCGGCGCTCGCGGCGCGCGCGACGATGGAGGCGGCTCTGGAGCGTCGGGAGACCCGCGGATGCCACAACCGCAGCGACTTCCCCGACACCGACCCGACGCTGCAGGTCAACCTCGTCTGGTCGCCGACCGAGGGCGTGACGCGTGAGTCGATCCCCGAGATCCCCGAGGAGATCGCCGAGCTCATGCGCGAGGTCGACACGGCGGGCAAGCTCGTCGAGTAGCGGCTTCTGCGGGGTGGGGCGCTTCGACAGGCTCAGCGACCCAGTTGAGTCCGCGGCACACACTACTCGGTTCCTGAGCGAGCGAAGCGAGACGAAGGGCCTCCACACGCGACTCGGTTCCTGAACGCCCTTCGTCTCGTCGCTTCGCTCCTCGCTCAGGAACCGCGAAGCGAGCGCCGTGTTGAGCGAGCGAAGCGAGACGAAATGACGAAGGGTCGCCCGAGGAGCCTCAGTCCTCCGTGTCGACGACGCCGATGCCGACCGCTTCGTGGTCGGGCTCGGGCTCGTCGCGCTTCGGGGCCTTCGGCTCCTCGCCGGGATCCTTCTCGGTGCTCGGCTCTTCGAGCTGATCGGTGCTCGGCACCTCGCTCGGATCGGCGTCTTCGGGCGACTCGGCCGCATCCGGCGTGGTCACTTCGCCCTCGGCATCCGATGCTGGAGTGGGTGTGGGCGTCTGCGCCTCAGCCGAGAGATCGTCGGTGGGTTCGGGGGTGCTGTTCGTCATGGTCGCTCCCTTCGCGATGTCTGACGTTCAGGATGCCGTCGCCACTGCCCCGCCTGAAGGGGCTTGACGCGCGGTCAGAAGTGCATCTGCTGGAGCGTGCCGTACTTGATGACGATCTCCTCGATCTCGGGCTGGGCATCCGCCGGGTGCAGGCGCACGGTCTTGCCGGCGCTGTCGAGCAACACCAGGTCGGGGCCGTTCGAGAACCGCAGGGCCGACCACGGCGAGGTCCAGACGATGCCGCTGTTCGCGTCGAGGGCCGTCACGCCCGCGGCATCCATTGTCACCGCCGTCGTGCCGTGATCGCCACGCACGGGAAAGCGCGCGGGGAACTCGCTGTTCTCCCACTCGCGGAAGTACGCCGACATGCCGATCTTCGCCTGGGGGAACCCGGCGCGCAGGCTGCGGCTGACCCGGGAGATGCGCACCGTGCGGCCGTCGGGCTCGTCGTCGGACGGGATCTGCAGCTCGCCGCCGATCTCGTAGGTGAGACGGAAGAGCTCTTCCTGGCGCTTGTCGTCGAGCGCGATGTCGTTGCTCTCGAGGAACGGCTGGGAGCCGATCTCGCCCGGGCGCACGGTGAAGGTGCGCATGGTCGCGTTCTTCTTGCGCTTCGAGCTCAGCACACCGAACACGACGATACCGATCACGACGAGCACGCCTACGCCGAGGAAGATCAGGATTCCGGTGTCATCAATCACACGCTCACAGTAGTGAATCGATGGGTTAACGAAGGTGAACCGAAACCGACGATCCGGCGTAGCCTGGAGGGGTGACAGCGTACGTCTCGGCCTTCGACCTCTTCTCCATCGGAGTGGGGCCCTCGAGCTCCCATACGGTCGGACCGATGCGGGCCGCTCTCGACTTCGCACAGCGTCTCGCAGCCTCGGGCGAACTCCCACGGGTCGCGCGCGTCGGGTGCAGCCTCTACGGCTCGCTGGGCGCGACCGGCATCGGCCACGGAACACCGGATGCCGTCGTCGCCGGGCTTCGCGGACTCTCACCCGAAACCTGTGATCCGGCCGCCGTGCGTTCGGCCTGGAGCGACTACCCGGCGGGTGAGCCCCTCGTCGTCGCCGGGACGCACGAGATCGCGTTCGCGAAGGGCGACATCGAGTTCGCCCCGCGCACGCGGCTCCCGGGGCATCCGAACGCGATGACGCTCGTGGCGCGGGCGGACGACGGCGAGGTCGTCGCCGAAGACACCTACTACTCCGTCGGCGGCGGGTTCATCCGTCGTGAGGGCGAGGAGGCGGCGGTGTCCATCGGCGGATTCCCCTACTCCTACGCGGATGCCGCCTCCCTTCTCGCGCTCTGCGACGAGCACGGCCTCTCGATCGCCGAGGTCGCCCGACTCAACGAGACCGCGATGCGCAGCGAAGAAGAGGTCGCCGCGGGCCTAGACGCGATCTGGGACGCGATGGCGGGCTGCGTCGACGCCGGCCTGCACGCCGACGGTGTGCTGCCCGGGATCCTGAAGGTGAAACGGCGCGCCGGGGTGATCCGCAGACAGCTCGACGCCTCGGAGGCCGACGGGCATCGCGAACTCCCGGGTGAGTGGCTCGGCGCCTTCGCGCTCGCCGTCAACGAGGAGAACGCCGCGGGCGGACGCGTCGTCACCGCGCCGACGAACGGCGCCGCCGGCATCCTGCCCGCCGTGGCCATGTACTGGTGGCGGTTCCTCGCCGACTCCGGCCTCGGCGCGGGCAACGCGGTCACCCCGTACGGCGAGTTAGTCGGCAGCGCCCTGCTGGGATTCGAATCGGATGCTAGGGCGCTCGGCACGTCTGCTGGGCTGGACGAGGAGCAGACCGCCGAGGCGAACCGTCGCCGCGGCATCCGCCGTTTCCTGCTCACCGCCACCGCGCTGGGATCGTTGTTCAAGGCCAACGCGTCGATCTCGGGTGCCGAGGGCGGCTGCCAGGCCGAAGTCGGATCGGCCTGCGCGATGGCCGCAGGCGGACTCACCGCGGTCATGGGCGGCACCAATCGCCAGATCGAGAACGCCGCCGAGATCGCGATGGAGCACCACCTCGGACTCACGTGCGACCCGATCGGCGGCCTCGTGCAGATTCCGTGCATCGAGCGCAATGCGATCGCGGCATCCACCGCCGTCACCGCCGCCCGACTCGCCCTGCGCGGCGATGGCAGCCACTACGTCTCGCTCGACGCGGTCGTCGAGACGATGCGTCAGACCGGACTCGACATGTCGACGAAGTACAAGGAGACGAGCGAGGGCGGCCTCGCGGTCAACGTCATCGAGTGCTGAGTCTCTTCCCGGCGAACCACCCCCGGCTTTCGAGTCGCTCACTTCGTCGTTTCGACGGCCGCGAAACGGCAAAGTGAGCGATTCGAAACGGGTGGTGGATGCCGGGACGGCTCGGGAGCATAATCGCACCATGGACACCGGATCGGTGAGCGATGGGGCCGCGGTCGAGATCGCGGGGCTGCGGGTGCGGCGCGGGCGCGTGCACGTGTTCGACGGCATCGACCTGGCGATTCCGCGCGGCCAGATCACCGGACTGCTCGGGCCCTCGGGCTGCGGAAAGACCACCCTCATGCGCTCGATCGTCGGGGTTCAGCGCATCGACGCGGGGCGCGTCACCGTGCTCGGCGAACCAGGCGGATCGCCGCAGCTGCGGCACCGGGTCGCCTACGGCACGCAAGGTGCTGCGGTCTACACCGACCTCACGGTGCGACAGAATCTCGCTTACGTCGCGCGTCTCCTGCGTGCGCCGAAGGGCGACGTCGACCGCGTGCTCGCCGAGGTCGGGCTGGCGGCACAGGCGGGGCAGCTCGTCGAATCGCTCAGCGGCGGGCAGCTGAACCGGGTGTCGCTCGGGATGGCGCTGATCGGATCGCCCGAGGTCGTCGTGCTCGATGAGCCGACCGTCGGCCTCGACCCCGTGCTGCGCGCCGAGCTGTGGACGCTGTTCCGCGGCCTCGCCGATCGCGGGGTGACGCTCGTCGTCTCGAGCCACGTGATGGACGAAGCCGCCCGCTGCGACCGCCTGCTCCTCATGCGCGAGGGCCGCATCATCGCCGACACGACCCCGCAGGGACTCCTCGACGAGACCGGGGCCGCCGACGCGGAGGCGGCGTTCCTGGCGCTGATCGAGCGCGATCGCTCCGCGGCATCCGCTCTCGACGCTGCGCCCGACGCTGCGCCCGACGCTGCGCCCGACGCTGCGCCCGCCGGCGGCGAGACCCGCCGATCGCGTCGGGCGCTCCGTGAGGAGGGCGAACGATGAACGGCACACGGATGCTGGCGACCGCCGGTCGCGTGCTCGCGCAACTGCGCCACGACCCGCGCTCGATCGCGCTCATGCTCGTCGCCCCGAGCCTGCTCGTCGGACTCTTCGCCTGGCTGTTCAGCGATCAGGACGGCGTCTTCGACCAGTTCGGCGGGGCGATCCTCGCGCTGTTCCCGTTCATCGTGATGTTCCTGATCACGTCGATCACCACACTGCGCGAACGCCGGTCGGGCACGCTCGAACGACTGATGACGACACCGCTCGGCAAGGCCGACTTGATCCTCGGTTACGCGCTGGCCTTCGGGCTCATGGCCTTGCTGCAGGCCGTGATCACCGTGTCGTTCGCGGTGGGGGTGTGCGGGCTCGACGTCGACGGGCCGCTCTGGCAACTGGGACTCGTCGCGATCGCCGACGCGCTGCTCGGCACCGCTCTCGGGCTGCTCGCGAGCGCCTTCGCGCAGACCGAGTTCCAGGCCGTGCAGTTCATGCCGCTGCTCGTGTTCCCGCAGATCATCCTCGGCGGACTGTTCATGCCCCGCGACCAGATGCCCGACGTGCTTTACGCCATCTCGGACTGGCTGCCCCTGAGTCACGCGATCGACACGATCAACGCCGTCGCGGCGGGGGACGACGGGTGGGACGTGTTCGGGCCGCTGCTCATCGTGGTCGCGTTCGCGGTCGGTGCGCTGGTGCTCGCGTCGCTGACGCTGCGCCGGCGCACGCGCTGATTGCGGCTGGGTCGGCCTCAGCGCGCAGCGCGGTTCTTCGTGTGCCGGGTCGGCGCGGCGGCCCAGGGGTCCTCGGGCCACGGATGCTTCGGATAGCGACCGCGCATCTCCGCGCGCACCTGCGCATAGGGTCCCGACCAGAACGAGGTGAGGTCGTCGGTGACGGCGAGTGGGCGGCCGGCGGGGGACAGCAGATGGAAGAGCACCGGCACGCGGCCGTCGACCAGGCGGGGAGTCTCGGCCCAGCCGAAGCACTCCTGCAGCTTCACGGCGACGACGGGGCGCGCGTCCGGATCGGCCAGGTCGGGATACGCGATGCGGATGCGGGAACCGCTCGGCACCTCGAGCCGCTCGGGCGCGAGCTCGTCGAAACGGACGGCCTCGGGCCACGGCAGCAGCCGACGGAGCGCCGAGGTGAGGTCGAGCCGTCCTGCAGGGGTGCCGCCCGCCAGCGCGTCGAGCTCCGGGGCGAGCCAGGAATCGAGCGCGGTGAGGAGTCCGGCATCCGAGACATCCGGCCACGGCGCTCCGAGCTCGCGGTGCAACAACGCCAGGCGGGTGCGCAGTTCGGCGGCCGGCGCCGACCAGGTGAACATGCTCAGTCCCTCGCGCTGGAGCGTGCGGCGCACAGCATCCCTGCCCTCATCGGCTGACGCCCGCACCGGTGACGACGAGCGAAGGATCGCGCCCGCTCGTCGTTCGCGACGTGCCTGGATGCGGCCGTCGACGAACTCGGCCTCGACGCGGTCGGTGAGTAGATGACTCGCCGCCCGCTCCATCTGCTCCTCGGTGAGAGCCGCAGCCGACCGGACGATCGCGCCCGAACCGCTCGCCGCGCGACCGGAGGAACGCGTGACATCGGCGATGGCCAGCCATTCGACCGCCGCGAGCGAGCCGGTCACCCCCGCGCGGGTGCCGGAAGCCAGAAGGAAAGTGGCCCCGGTCGCCGTGCTCTCGACGCGACGGGCGATCCGTTCGGGGAACGTGAGCGCGACCACCAGGCCGACGCCGTCGAGGTCGGAGCGCATGTCCGGCGTAGGCGGGGCCAGGCGCTCGAGCCGATCCGCGTCGCTGCGCCACCGACGAGCCTCCGGTGAGCGTCCGCCGCGCAGGGTGATGAGCGCCTGCGCGACGTCGGAGTCGGCGGTGCGCGCGTCGCCGCCCAGCAGCGCGACGACCTCGGCGGCGAGGCGAGAACCCACGACCGGGCCGCCGTCGCGCAGTGCACGGGCGAGCCGCGGATCGGTCGGGATGCGAGCGAGCGCGCGCCCAGCAGAGGTCGCGCGCCCCTCGTCATCGATCGCGCCGAGGCCGTGGAGTACTCCGACGGCATCGGCCAGGCTCGGGGTGGGGAGAGGGTCGATCAGCCGTAGCCCCACTCCTCCCGGTGCTCCCCAGCAGGCGAGCAGTAGCGCCGCATCCGCGAGGTCGCTCGACGCGATCTCCGGAGTCGGTCGCGCGGGCGCCGTGGCATAGGTGCGTTCGTCGACGCAGCGCACGACGATGCCCGCTCCTTGACGTGTGGCGCGACCCGCGCGTTGCACGCTTGACGACCGCGAGGCCACGGTGGTGACGAGGCCCGTCATTCCGCGCGCGGCATCCCGCTGCGGGCCGCGTGCGAGGCAGGTGTCGACCACCAGGCGCACGCCCGGCACGGTGAGCGACGACTCCGCGAGTGACGTCGTGACGATGATGCGGGGCTGCGCGTCGGCGCGGCGACCGCGGATCACGGCATCCTGTTCGGCGGCGGGCATCCGCCCGTGGAGTTCTCGCACATCGAACACGTCGGTCGCCTCGCGGATGCGTCGGGCGGTCTCCGACACCTCGCGGACTCCCGGTGCGAACACCAGCGCATCCGCCGCAGGGTCGTCGCGATGCAGATCGAGAGCAGCGGATGCTGCGGTGCGCGCGACGTGATCGAGGAACGCCCAGGTCACTCCGCGTTCATCGAGGCGCGGGGCGGGGCTCGGCGCCCAGCGCTCGGTGAGCGGGAAGGCGGGCACCTCGTGGTTGACGATCGGCGCGGGCCGGTCGTCGGAGCCGATCACGGCGGCGATGCACTCGGCGTCGAGAGTGGCCGACATGGCGATGACCACGAGGTCGTCGCGCAGCTCGCGCACCTCCGAGAGCAGGCCGATCAGCAGGTCGGTCTCGAGCGCGCGCTCGTGCACCTCGTCGATGATGACGGCATCCACCCCGGCGAGGCCCGGGTCGTCGAGCAGACGCCGCAGCAGCACCCCTGCCGTGACGAACTCGACACGCGTCTCGGGCCCGACCGCGCGCTCGCCGCGGACCGTGAAGCCGACCCTGGTGCCGAGCGGCGAGCCGTCGAGCTGGGCCAGGCGGCGCGCGGCGGCCCGGGCGGCGACGCGGCGCGGCTGGGTGACGATCACGCGCCCCGTGGAACGCGAGGCGAGAAGCGGCGGCACGAGCGTGGTCTTGCCCGTACCGGGAGGGGCACTCACGACCACCGACGTGCTCACATCGAGCGCCGCCTCGAGCTCATCGACGGCGGAGGCGAACGACAGTCCCGCGCCGATCGCGGCGAGGTCGAAGGCGCGCGTCATGCTTCCAGTCTGCCCGGGTCCGGGAGGAGTCTCCGCGAGTCGCCGTTCATATCTCCGGAGAATCGTCGAAGATCGCGCGAGATCGGGGCAGACGAGCGGACGAGGGTGTTTTCTCCGGAGTTATGAACGCGATACACCGGCGGAAACGACGGATGCCGCGACCGAATCGGTCGCGGCATCCGCGTCTGCTGCTGTGACTACTCCGCGTCGTCGGCGGGCGGCGGGGGAGTGGTCGGGTTCGGCACGCGCTTCGTGGGCGCGGCGGCGGGCGCCGGGGCGGATGCTTCGGCCGCACCGGCACCGAAGGCGCGGCCGACGGCCTGGCCCTGGATGATGCCGGCGAGGTCGAGACCCGTCGCCGACTGCACGCTGTCGAACACTGAACGCAGTGCCTTCGCGCTGTCGGCGCCGACGACCTGGGAAGCACCGTCTTCGCCGGAGCCGCCGATGATCGACACGTTGCCGATCGCGGAGTACCCCTTCGCGAACTCGGCCATGATCGACGGCAGCACATCGAGCACGCGCTGCGAGAGGAACGCGTCCTGGTTCGAGGCGATGGCCTTGGCTTCGGCCTCGACGGCCGCGGCGCGGGCTTCACCCTCGGCACGGATCGCGTCGGCCTCGGCGATGGCCCGGAGGCGACGTGCCTCGGCCTCTGCCTCTGCCTTCGACCGCAGAGCTTCGGCCTCACCGGTCGCGCTGGCGACCGCGGCCGCGGCCTCACCGTCGGCGCGAGCCTTGTCGGCCTGAGCCTGCTGCTCGGCGATGCGGGTGCGGGCCTCGGCCTGCTTGACCTGCTCGATCGCGGCGGCCTCGGCGGCACGCTCACGCGTGTAGAGCTCGGCCTGTGCGCGGGTCTCGGCCTCGTACCGCTGCGCGTCGGCGACGCGCTTGACGTCGGCATCGAGCTGGGCCTGCTTGTTCTCGGCCTGCTGCTGCAGAACGGCCTGCTGGGCCTGCTCGCGGGCGAGGTTCTCGGCCTGCTCGGCCTCGGCGCGCGCCCGACCGATGCCGGCGTTCGCGTTGGCGGTGTTGGTGTCGAGGGCGGTCTGCTCGACCAGGTTGGCTTCCTGGTTGGCGATGAACTTCTGGTTGATCGCACGGTCGGCGTTCGTCTGCGAGATCTCGGCCGACTGACGCTTCGCCTGGATCTCGGGAGCACCCAGCGACTGGATGTAGCCGACCTTGTCGGTGATGCCCTTGATCTGGAACGAGTCGAGGATCAGACCCTGCTCGGCGAGCTCCTGCGAGACGTCGGCGGCGATCTGGTCGGAGAACTTCTTGCGCTCGCGCATGAGCTCGACGACCGACAGCGTCGCGACGATGCCGCGCAGGGCACCTTCGAGCTGCTCGGTGGTGAACTGCTCGATGGCCTTGTCCTGCGAGGCGAAACGCTCGGCGGCGCGGCGCACGAGGATGGGGTCGGAGCCGATCTTGACGATCGCGACGCCGTCGACGTTGAGCGTGACGCTGTCGAGCGACTGCGCCTCGGCATTCAGTGACACCTGGCGCGAGCGCAGCGAGATGATCTCGTGGCGCTGCGTGATCGGGTTGACGAGCGACTTGCCGTTCACGATGACCGTGACGGGCGACTCCGACATCTCGGGGCGGCTCGTGCCGTCGGGAGCGACGACGGCGCGCTGCACCTTCTGCTTGCGTCCCGAGATGACCAGCGCCTCGTCGGCGCGGGCGACCTTGATCCAGCTGCGTGCGAACAGAAGCAGGATCAGCAGGACGACGACGAGCACGACGACGGCGATGCCGACGATGACGAGGATGCCGACGATTCCGGCGAGCTCCATGGATGACCTCCCTGATCCCCCGAAGGGGAAGTCTCAGGTCCCGCGACATGCGGGACTCAGCATCCACCCTGCCAGATCATAGGAACGGATGCCGAGGGGAGATCTCCCCGCGTGGAGAAATTCCGCCGGGGGAGCGTTCGATCAGGAGTGGCGCAGCTTGTCGGCGAGCGCGCGGAGGGTGCGTAGTTCGTCGTCGTCGAGGG
Organism: Microbacterium sp. NPDC008134; assembly: GCF_042957055.1. Classification (NCBI taxonomy): domain Bacteria; kingdom Bacillati; phylum Actinomycetota; class Actinomycetes; order Micrococcales; family Microbacteriaceae; genus Microbacterium; species Microbacterium sp. NPDC008134. Next base: position 656,099 of record NZ_JBIBHO010000001.1, read on the forward strand.
CTGACATGCGTTCGGCGATGGAGCGCCCGTGCACGGTGGCGACGGCGCGGAACGCGCGAGCGCCGGCGTCCGTCGCGGTGATGAGCGATCCGCGACCGTCGTCGGGATCTGCGCACTTGGTGACCAGGCCGTTCGTGACCATGCGATCGACGAGGCGCGAGACGCTCGGCTGACTGATCAGCATGTTCGCCGTGATGTCGCGCAGACGCGCGGTCATCTCGGGCGATCGGGTGACCGTGAGCATGACGTCGTACTCCGCCTGACTGATGTCGGTGCCCTCGAAATCGGCGAGCATGTCGTGGAAGACCTCGTGCTGCGCGCGGAACAGGCTCTCCCAAGCGGCGAGAGCGAGTTTGCGATCGGTCATCCGTCCAGAATACCCGCCCGAGGAGCAGCAGTAAGGGCCGGTCGGAGAGGCTCCCGACCGGCCCTTGTCCCTTGCACCAAGAGTGTCCTGCAATCACATTCGGTGAGTGCCACAGCAAACATTCACCGTGTGATCACTGTATAACGGCGAGGTAACGAATGCAACGGTTTGATTACGGAATGTGGATGGAGAATATCGGCTTCTATCCGTCTCCACCGACAGCGAGTACGCAGTTCTGGACATGTCGTCTGTGGCTGTGCCTGCCGTTCTCGGACCGTCTCCGCTCGTGGCCCGTCTGCATGCCCGCGTACACCGGGTCCAGTCTCGCGTATGCAACCTTCGGACGATGCCGGAAGTGCCGCCTTTCGGTCGTCGCGGGTCTCCCGCATCCGTTCCTAGCGTGTTGAACGACCTGATCACACGACCCCGAGAGCGGAGGCTCTGACCATGACACGCATTGATCGTCTCGATCCGACCCGGACGGGAGGGGGTGGCGTCGCCGCGCTCATTCGGCGTCGGCCGCTCGTCGCCTTCTTCGCCCTCGCGCTCGGTATGAGCTGGCTGGCCTGGACGCCCTGGATTCTGTCGCAGGACGGTCTGGGCATACTGCCGTTCTCGTTCCCCACGGTGCTCGGTAGCACCCAGATCACCGGCATGCTTTTCGGCGCCTATCTCGGCCCGTTGGGCGCCGCGTTCATCGTCACGGCCGTCACGGCTGGCCGGGCGGGCTTGCGGGTATGGGCGGGGAGGCTGCTGCGCTGGCAGGTTGCTCCTCGGTGGTACGCGGTCGCGCTACTGGCCGTGCCGCTCGCGGTGCTCGCGCTCGGTGCCGTCGCCTCCGGCGGCGCGATGCAGGCGCCGAGCGCCGCAGCGATCGCACTGTTCGTGCCCATGCTCGCCTTTCAGATGGTGACCACCGGCTTGGCAGAGGAGCCCGGGTGGCGCGACTTCGCCCTGCCGCCGCTGCAAGAGCGCTTCGGACCTCTCGGTGCAGCGGTCATCCTCGGCCCGCTCTGGGGCGCGTGGCATCTGCCGCTCTTCCTCACGGCCGACTGGGGCTCCTGGCCCGACGTCACTCTGCTCCACGTCGTGCAGTTCGTCGCCTTCAGTGCCCTGTTCAATGTCGCCGTGATGTGGCTGTTCAACCGTTCGGGTGAGAGCCTGCCGATCGTGATGCTGTTTCATGTGAGCCTCAACACCACGGTGTCGGTCTTCTGGGCGGAGATGTTCCCGACCGTCGAGAACGCCATCGGGGTGCTGTTCGCGGGGTCGGCCGTCGCGGCTGTCGTCATCATCGTGCTCACCCGGGGTCGCCTCGGCCTTCCCCGCTCGACGCCGCTGCTCGGTCGTCGCGAGCTGCGATCGGGAAGAATGGTGGAATGAGTCCTTCCGCCAACCAGCCGAGCGCCGTCGACGTGTCGATGGCGCTCGGCTGCGGTCTCCTCACCGTGGGCGCCTTCGTTGCGGCCCCCACGCTTCTCGGACAGGAGGCGGCACCGACGCTGAACGCTGCGGAGTCGACGACCACGGTCGGCGTACTCGTGTCGCAGGCGCTGCTGTTGATCATCGCGCGCCTCCTGCCTCGCACGACACTGCTGGGCGTCGCAGCGGCAGCGATGCTGCTGGGCCTCGTCGTACCGAGCGGTCTGACAAACCTCGCGGATGCTGCCGTGATCGTGGCGGTGCTGCGCACGACCTCGCTGCTCTCCGCGCGGGCGCAGCGAGGTCTGCTCCCGCTTGCGGGGCTTGCCGTCGCGGTCGGCCAGGTATCGGACCTCCTCGGCGCAGGCGGGACGGAGCCGGTGCCCGCGGTCATCGCCGGCGCGTTACAGGCGGTGGTCGTCGTCGCGCTACCCGCAGCGGGAGTCCTGGCGGTCACAGCACGACGAGAAGCGCACCGCGCGCGCACCGGGGAATCAGCAGCGGTCGCTCGCGAGCACGACGCCCGCATCGAGGCGGCTGTGGCACGCGAGCGCACGGGCATGGCTCGAGAGCTGCACGACATCGCCGCACATCATGTGTCCGGTATCGCGGTGATGGCAGCGGCGATCGAGAAGCAGATCGACACCGATCCGGATGCCGCGAAGCAGTCGGTGCGACAGGTGCGCGTGCAGAGCCGCGCGCTGCTCGACGACCTGCGGCGCCTCGTCGGACTGCTGCGCGACGCCGACCACGTCGACGCGGTCGAGACGGTCGGCGCCGTCGAGCGGCTCATCGCCGACGCACGCGCCGCGGGTCGCCCGGTCACGCTGCGCGTCGAAGGTCGCGCCGACGGCGTCGGCCCGCTCGGTCAGCTCGTGGCCTTCAGGATGGTGCAGGAGTCGCTCGCCAACGCCGCGCTGCACGCGCCCGGTGCCGCCTGCGCCGTCGTTATCGACGGTGCCCGCCCCGGACGCCTGGTAGTGACCGTGCGCAACGATCCCACGCCGCATGCCGGCAGCATCCGCCAGGAAGGACTCGGGCTCCTGGGCATGCGCGAGCGTGCGGCGCTCGTCGGCGGTGAGGTCAGTGCCGGGCGAGAGGAGGACGGTGCCTGGCTGGTGCGGCTCGAGCTGCCGTCGGAGCTGACACCCGCCGTGGAGGCCTCCGCCACAGGTGAGTCCGAGCGAGACACGGTGGCACCGTGATCCGCGTGCTCGTCGCCGACGACCAGCCACTCGCGCGAGCCGGCATCGCCTCCCTGATCTCTGCGGAAACCGACCTCGAGGTCGTCGGCGCGGCAGCAGACGGCGACGAAGCACTGCGGCTCGCGCTCGAGCTGCGCCCCGACGTCGCTTGTCTCGACGTGCGCATGCCTGGGCGCACCGGTATCGACGTGACGCGTGCGCTCAGCTCGGCCGAACGCATCGACAAGATCCCGGTGCTCATCCTCACGACCTTCGACATCGACGACTACGTGTTCGGGGCACTCGAAGCCGGCGCCGCGGGCTTCCTCCTGAAGGATGCCGAGCCGGATGAGATCGTGCGGGCGGTGCGGCAGGTAGCGGCTGGCAACGGCACGCTCGACCTCGCAGTGACGCGCAAGGTGCTGCACGAGTTCGCTCGGCGGCGCAGCCTCCAGGCCGTCGCCTCTCCCGACGGCGTCGATCTGCTCACCCCGCGGGAGCTCGACATCCTGCGTCTCCTCGCACAGGGCATGTCGAACGAGCAGATCGCCACCACCCTCACCGTCGAGGTCACGACGGTGAAGTCGCACCTCGTGCGCATCCTGCCGAAGCTGGGCGTGCAATCCCGCCTGCAGGCCGTCGTGTGGGCATATCAGAGCGGCGCCGTCTCACCGACCGATTAGTCGTGCCAAGAAACTCTTTGTCTGTGAGGTGTTCACCTGACGGATGCCGGAACGACAGCATCCGGGCCCGAAGCGCTCCTAGCGTGGGCGAGTTCCCCCTCTCGAGACTCGTCAAGGAGTTCCCTTCCGCATGTCTGTTTCGTCCCCTACTCGCCGGCGCGTCTGCGCCGCGATCCTCGCCGCGACGATGGCCTCCGGTGCCGTCGTCGCGCTCGGAGGCTCCGCCGCCACCGCGGCCGAACTGCCCGAGACCTTCCTGAGCACGGCCGCCACCACGTGGTCGTACTCCGATGACAACACCGACCCCGCCGCCGGTGTCGCCGATCGCCTGGTCTGGACGCAGGCCGCCTACGACGACTCCACGTGGAAGACCGCCACCGGCGCGTTCGGTGCGAAGAACGGCCAGCCGACCGGAATCGGCTCGGGTTTCCCCATCAACACGCTGCTCACCCAGTACATCTCGGGCACGTCCGACGACGTGCCGACCTTCCACTTCCGCACGGCCGTCGACATCGACGCCGAGCAGCTGGAGGCGATCGACGGTCTCTCCGCCACGCTCACCTACGACGACGCCGTGCAGGTGTTCGTCAACGGTGAGAAGGTCGCCGGGTTCGTCGACGAGAAGGTCGAAGCGGCCCCCGAGGCGCAGCGCAACCTCATGTACGCGGGCAACAGCGGCGGCGACCCCGTCACCTCGACGTTCACGATCGATGCCGACGACCTCGTCGCCGGCGAGAACACGATCGCCGTCGCGCTCTACCAGGACCGCATCACGAGCTCCGACATCTACTTCGACTTCCAGAGCCTCACCCCGATGATCGCGGGCGTCGAGCCCGTGGCCTCCTACGACGACGTGGTCCTCACGATCGGCGCCGACGAATCGGCCCGCAACGTGACCTGGTACACCAACGTCGACACGGCTCAGGAGCTGCAGTACGCGCCCGGCACCGACACCTCGTCGTTCCCGGCATCCGGCGTCACCACCGTCGCCGCGACCGGCGGCCTCACGAGCAGCAACGAGTACAACCGTCGCGCCGCGCTCCAGGGACTCGCGGAGAACACCACGTACCTCTACCGCGTGGGCTCCGAGGCCGGCGGCTGGTCGGACGTCCGGTCGTTCTCGACCGCCGCGTTCTCGGGCGACTACGGCTTCCTCTTCTTCGGCGACCCGCAGATCGGCGCCTCCGGCAACGCGGAGCGCGACGGACAGGGCTGGGCCGACACCCTCGACATCGCCGAGCAGACCTACCCCGACAGCGAGCTGCTCTTCTCTGCCGGCGACCAGGTCAACACGGCATCCAGCGAGACCGAGTACGGCTACTACCTCGCTCCCGAGCAGCTCTCCAGCATCCCCACCGTGCCGGTGAACGGCAACCACGACGTGGGCTCGAAGGCGTACGCGCAGCACTACACCGTGCCCAACCTCGATGAGTCGGCGGGTGCCGCGACCAGCGGCAGCTCGTCCGGCGGCGACTACTGGTTCATGTACAAGGACGTGCTCTACGTCGTCCTGAACACGAACAGCAACGACGACCAGAGCCACATCGACTTCATGGAGAAGGTCGTGGCCGAGCACGGTGCCGACGCGAAGTGGAAGGTGCTCGCCTTCCACCACTCGATCTACTCGGTCGCGTCGCACGTGTACGACACCCAGATCGAGCGTCTGCGCAACGCGCTGCCGACCTCGATCTCGGACCTCGGCTTCGACCTCGTTCTGCAGGGTCACGACCACAGCTACACCCGCACGTACCTGATCAAGGACGGCGAGCTCGCCGACGCGACCGAGGTGCCGGGTCAGGCCGAGGTGTCGGCCGGTGCGGGCGAGGTACTGTACGTCACGGCGAACTCCGCCAGTGGGTCGAAGTATTACGACGTGAAGGCGCCCGACGCCTGGTACGGCTCGGTCATCAACCAGGAGAAGGTGCGCAACTACTCGCACATCGAGGTCACCGACGATTCCATCACCGTCACCACCCTGCGCAGCCAGGCCAACGGTACGGCGTCGCCCGTGAACAGCGTCGTCGACGAGGTCACCCTCGTTCGCGATGACGTCACCGCCCCGGAGATCGCCTTCCCGGCGGAGTCCGAGGTCGTGCAGGGCGAGAAGTTCGACGCCCTCGCCGGCGTCACCGCGACCGACGAGCGCGACGGCGACGTCACCGCGTCGCTCGAGGTCGAGGGCTCGGTCGACACCGACACGCTCGGCTCGTACGACCTGGTCTACACGGCGACGGATGCCGCGGGCAACACCGCGACCGCCGAGCGCGCGGTGACCGTCGTCGAGGCGCCGGTCGTCGCTCCCGCGAAGCCCCGCGTCACGATCTCGGGAGAAGCCGTCCAGGGTGGCAAGATCACGATCGAAGGATCGGGCTTCACCCCGGGTGACACCGTCTCGGTCGTCGTGCACTCCGACCCGGTCGACCTCGGTTCGTTCACGGTCGCGGCCGACGGCACGCTGGCCGCGAGCTGGACGATCCCGACGACGTTCGAGGCCGGAGCCCACACGATCGTGGTGACCCTGCCCGACGGTTCGACCGTCGAGACCGCCTTCACGATCGCCGCCGCGGCGGCATCCGGAGCGGCCGGATCCGACGCGCTCGCCACGACCGGCGGCGAACTGCCCCTCGCGATCGGCGGCATCGCCCTGCTGCTGCTCGTCGTCGGTGGCGTGCTCGTCGCCCGCCGTCGCCTGGTCGCGAACCGCGACTGACGATCACGGATGCCCCGGGCTCTCGAGCCCGGGGCATCCCCGTACTCTCCGAGGAACCCATGAAGTGGTCAGCGCCCGCCGTCGGGCTCGTGCTCGCGATCGCGCTCGTCGGCTGCACGCCCGCCGTCGAGGCGTCGGATCAGCCGACTCCGGCGCCGAGCGCCTCGGCCTCGACGCCGGCCGAGCTCGTGCCGGGCTCGACCCTCGACCGATCAGCCGTCACCGCCGCGGTGCCGGAGGGCGCCACTCTCTCGGTGGTCATGCCGTCGGATGCCGGTGAGGAGGAGAGCGCGGCGCTCGCTGCCATGCAGGACGCAGCCGCTCGCCACGGAGCCGCCGTGCAGGTGCACGCGGATGCCGACCCCGTCGCGGCCGTGACCGCCGCTCTCGCCGATCGCCCGGATGCGATCGTCGGCATCGGCCCCGCGCTCGTCGGTGTGCTCGACCGTGCCTCCGCCGCCAACCTCGACGTGTCGTTCCTCCTGCTCGGCACGCAGCTCGCCGAGCCGACGGGCAACGTCATCGCCGTGACGTGGCCCGGGGCCGAGGAGCGCGCCGTGTTCGCCGATGATCCCGCGTCCTTCACCGGAGCCGCCGCCTACGCCGGCGAAGCGCTGGAGGTCGGGCTCGCCGGTTTCGCCTCCGGCCTCGACGGGCACGTCATCGCCCTCGACTGACGCGCGTCACATTCGACGCGATGTCTCGTCTTCCTCTACGGCGGGTATTTCGAGGAGAGCAGGGCGGGCGTGGGCGGTAGTTTCTGGTTCATGTTCATCAACGTCGGCGTGGTCGTCGTGCTCGCATCGCTTCCGCGCATGGTGCGCGCGGTCTATCCGAACGGCAAGCGAGACGCTGCGGCGATCGCCGTCTACCGTCGGGCGAGCATGCTCCCGCTCTTCACCATGGTCGGGGTGCTGTTGCTCGTCGGGGGAGCGGGGGTGCTGTTCCCCGAGTGGGGCCTCGCGACGACCTGGGTCATGTCGGCGGTCGCGATCATCGGATGCCTGTGGGTGGTCGAACGCGGCATCCGCTCGGTCCGTCGCTATCGACGTGACGAGGAGGCCGGAAAGCGCGGGCCGGACCACCCGTGGCCGTATCGGCGGCGGAGCTAGAAGCGTTCGACGCCGGCCTTTATGCTCATCGCGAGGGGGTCGATGATGACGAAGTTCGAGCGCGTGGCGGCGGCCGTGGGTGTGACGTTGGTGTTGATGCTGACGGGGTGCGCCGTTCCGGTCGGCCCATCCGACGCTGCACCGCCACCGTCCCCGACACCGACCGCCGCATGCCCACAGGTCGAGGGGGTCGAGCTGCCGCCCGACTGCGCTCCCTACGACCCTGAGAAGGCGATGGCTCTCAACGATCGCTACCGCGATCGAGTGGACATCGACGGCGAGACGCGCGAGGCGAGCGCCGCGGTGGTCGATGCCATCCGGGCTGATCTCGATGAACTCCGCATCTCGGGTGCGGCGTCCGTCGACACGGTGCAGGCCGCGCTCGCGAATGCCGGTCTCGCCGACGCCCAGGTGCGCGAGGACTACGGAGACTTTCTCTTCGGCGTCGGCGGGATCGACGGCGGATGCATCTTCGGCGAGGTCTCCGAAGAAGCGGTGTCGGTCGAGATCGGCGGGTACATCCTCGACGGCGGATGCCTGCCCGCGCAGTGAGCTCCCGGCCGGGCGTCGGTGCTCAGTCGTCTTCGATCACGTACGCGCCCGAGGCGTCGGTGAACAGAGCGGTCTGGCCCGGCAGCGCCTGCTGCGCGAAGTCGGCGACCCACGGGAACCGTGCGAGGAAGGTGTCGACCGACCACACTTCGTGGTTCGCGGAGTCGTTCATGTAGGCATCCGATTCGAGGCCCGTGACCGACTGCAGATGCGCACCCGTGAACGTCACCCATCGGGGCGGATGCTCGGCGTGCAGCTTCGAGAGGAAGACGGGGCGATTGCCGTCGATACCGGTCGGCGCACTTGCGGCGTCGCCGCGTGTCACGTCGAGCAGGGCGTCGAGCGACCCCGCCTCGGCGACCAGGGCATCCCAGCCCCGCGCGGTGGTGAAGGAGGCCTCGGCATCGGTGAGCAGGCGCAGGGTGCGCACATGACCGACGACGGCCCCCTCGTGTCGCACCTCGTCGAACTCGCTGCCCCATCGCGACCCCGTCGCCATGATCGCGCTGATGCGCGTGCCCGACAGGAACGGCTCGCTGTTGCGCCAGGGTGCTCCGACCGGGGGCACGCGACGGTTGCGGGTGATGTCGTCGCAGACGATCTCGAGGGCGACGAGCGCGACGCCCTGCTGCCCGTCGAGCACTTCGACGGCGAGTTCGACGCGCTCGCCGCTGTCGGTCGGCAGGCGTGATGCGCCGAGGGTCATCACGGTGACAGGCCCGTCGACGGGGCGTTTCTCGACCACGCGGACCGAGCCGCCGACCAGGTCGGGAAAGGGTGCCGGCGCGGCTCCCAGCGAGTCGAAGACGTGCTCGGGGAAGCCATGGTCGACAGTCATCGCCCGAGTCTTCCAGGTGCGGCGAGGGGAGGCAACGATGCCCCGTCGATGTCAGCCGTGGGCGAGGACCTGCAGCCCTATGACCGCGAGACCGAGTGCGGCTTCGGCGCCGAGGGCGACGAGTCGCTGGAGGAACGTCAACGGCATCCGACGAACGGCGATCCAGCCGATCACGATCAGCGAGACGAGCAGGGCGATCGCGCTCGCGCGCAACGCGGCATCCGTCTCCCAGGCGCCGAGGCCCGCGAACCCCAGGAAGACGAACGGCAACACGATCGTGCTGAGCGCGCCGAAGCTCGAGGCGAGCGCGTGGCGCAGCTCGGGCTGCGTGAAGAGTCGCTCGTGCACGACGAGGTGCGAGATGAGGTCGGCGGTGAACACCGCGAGGAGGGTGCCCATCACCGTGACGATCAGCGTCGTGGCCGCTTCGCCGGCGGTCACGTGGCCGTGGGTCGAGAGCGTGATGACGACGGCGAGCGCGGCGAACGTGAGATAGATCCGCTCCTTGAGGTGGGCGGCGCGGGCCGCGCGTTCGGCATCGTCGATCTCTGCGGCCATGGCTGCTCCTCGTTCGCTCTGCGGGTGTGCTGACCAGGCTACGTCGCGCCGGATGGGGCCTGAGTACGCTGTGGGCATGGCGGGTCAGGAGAGCGATGAGATCCAGGGGCTGCGTCGTCGCCTCGCCGAGGTGCGTCGGCTGCATCAGGAGGCATGGCTGGGCGGGATGAGAGTGGGCGGCGGCCTCGCGCTTCACGACGCGCAGATGCGGCTGGAGGAGGAGGCGCGGAGTATCGAGGCCCGTCTCATCGAACTCGGCGACGACCCCTCGACGTAGCGACCCACGCGTCCGCTGCTGACGGCATCCGCTCCCGTCGCGCGAAAGGCCGGTATCCGCCGCGATACCGGCCTTTCGCGCGACCGGAGCATGCCGCTGGCCGCGGGAGACGTCGGATGTTCGGGTTGCGCATCGGCCGGAGCGGTGTTTATATTACGACGTAAAGTAATTCTCCCAAGAAGGTAGATATGACGCTCACCGTCGAGCACGACCACCCCGCCGCGACAGCGGCGGCGCCCGTGGAACGACCGAAACGGCAGTCCCGGTTCCGCCGCAGCCTGCGCCGCTATTGGCAGCTGTACCTCCTGCTGCTGATCCCCGTCATCTGGTTCATCGTGTTCCGCTACATCCCGATGGCCAACGCGGTCATCGCGTTCAAGAACTACAACCCGATCGACGGCGTGTGGGGGAGCCCCTGGGTGGGCTTCGACAACTTCGCGAACCTCTTCCGCAACCCGGTCTTCCCGCGGCTCGTCGGCAACACCTTCATCCTCGCCGCGTACACCCTGCTCGCCAGTTTCCCTCTGCCGATCATCCTCGCGCTCGCGCTCAACGAGGTGCGCCTGCGCTTCTTCAAGCGCACCGTGCAGATGGTCACCTACGCGCCGTACTTCATCTCGACCGTCGTCGTCGTGTCGATGACGATCCTGCTGCTCTCGCCGCGGGTGGGTCTGCTCGGCCGCACGTTCAGCTTCTTCGGCGCCGGCCAGGTCGACCTGCTCGCGAGCGCCGACTTCTTCCGGCACATCTACGTCGCCACCGACATCTGGACCACGACCGGCTACTCGGCAGTGATCTACCTCGCGGCCCTCGCCTCCGTCGACACCTCGCTCTACGAAGCGGCCAAGATCGACGGCGCCAGCCGACTGCAGAAGATCTGGAACGTCGACATCCCGGCGCTGCTGCCCACGGCATCCATCATCCTCATCCTCGGCGTCGGCAACATCATGGCCATCGGGTTCGAGAAGGCGTTCCTCTTGCAGAACGCCCTCAATCTCTCGACATCCGAGATCATCCCGACCTACGTGTACAAAACCGGCATCCTCAACGCGAACTTCAGTCTCGGGGCGACGATCGGGCTCTTCAACGCCGTGATCAGCCTCGTGCTGCTGCTGGTCGTGAACACGGTGTCGAAGCGAGTGACGGGAAACGGACTGTGGTGACCACGATCAACACCGAGGCGCTCCTGACCGAAGAGGTCGTCGTCGCGAAGAACAAGAAGCGCCGGCCGAAGCGCGACCCGCTCACCCGCGGCGTCAAGGTCAAGGAGACCAAGACCGACCGCGTCTTCATCGCCGCGGCCTACATCCTGCTCACGGTCTTCCTGCTGGTCGTACTGCTGCCACTGCTGAACATCCTCGCCAGCTCGGTCTCGAGCCCGCAGGCCGTGTCGGCCGGACGCGTACTGTTCTGGCCCGTCGACTTCACCCTGCAGGGGTACGAGGAGGCGCTCGGCAATCCCGCGATCCTCCGCGGCTTCGGCAACTCGATCTTCTACACCGTCGTCGGCACGCTCATCAGCGTCGTCGGCACCGTGGCCATCGCCTACCCGCTCTCTCGCGCCCAGCTCTTCGGCCGCAAGTTCATCACCGGCGGCGTCGTGTTCACGATGCTGTTCAGCGGTGGCGTCATCCCGATGTACCTGGTCGTGCAGTCGCTCGGCCTGCTCGACACCCGCTGGTCGATGCTGCTGCCCAACGCGATCGGCGTCTGGCAGGTGATCATCGCGATCGTGTACTTCCGCTCGGCCGTGCCCGACGAGGTGTACGAAGCGGCACAGCTCGACGGGGCATCCGAACTGCGCATCCTCTGGACCATCGTCGTACCGCTCGCGAAGCCCCTGCTCGCGGTCATCGCGCTGATGTACGCGATCATGCAGTGGAACTCGTACTTCGACGCCCTGCTCTACCTGCGCAACGCCGACCTGCAGCCGCTCCAACTCGTGCTGCGCGGGCTCCTCATCCTCAACGACGCGGGTGGCGGCGGAGACGTCGCCGAGCAGCTGCGTCGCCGTGAACTCGCCGACCTCATGCGGTACTCGACCGTCGTCATCGCGACCATCCCGATGCTCGTCGCCTACCCGTTCGTCGCGAAGTACTTCAACAAGGGGATCATGGTCGGCGCAGTCAAGGGCTGACCCCTCTCACAGACCCACCACCACACACCCCCATTACCCGGGCAAAGGAGATTCCGGCAATGAGACACAGCATCATCCGAGGAGTGGCGGCCGCAGGCGCGCTCGCCCTCGCCGCAGGAACGTTGGCGGCGTGCACGTCGCCCGCCGACGACGACGGCAAGCTCGTCGCGTTCGGTCCGCAGGGCGACAACGGCTCGCTCAAGGACAACGCGTTCACGCAGCTGCTCGAGGAGAAGTTCGACATCGACTTCGACTGGCAGACCACCACCTACGACGGCAGCGTCGCCGGCGAGAAGCGCCAGGTGTCGCTCGCCAGCGGTGACTACCCCGACGCGTACTTCCTCGTGCCGTGGGTCGACGCGTTCTCGCGCAGCGAGGTGCTCAAGTACGGCCAGCAGGGCGTGCTCGTGCCGCTCGAAGACCTCATCGACGAGTACGCGCCGAACCTCAAGGCGCGCTTCGAGGAGAAGCCCGACTGGGAGCAGTCGGTCACCGCGCCCGACGGCCACATCTACGCGATCACCCAGTGGACCGAGTGCTTCCACTGCAGCTACCCGTCGAAGCTCTGGGTCAACACGACCTGGCTCGACAAGCTGGGTCTCGAGCAGCCGACGACCACCGAGGAACTGCGCGAGATGCTGCGCGCCTTCAAGAACGACGACCCGAACGGCAACGGCAAGGCCGACGAGGTCGCGCTCAGCGCATCGTCGGGCGAACCGGTCATCAACTACTTCATGAACGCCTTCACCTACGCCCCGTACGGCTCGCCCTCCAGCCCGCCGCCCCTCGTGCTCGACGGTGGCGAGGTCGCGCTCACGGCGACCAGCGACGGATGGCGCGAAGGCCTGAAGTACATCTCGTCGCTCGCCGACGAGGGACTCATCGACACGGCATCCTTCACGCAGAACGGCGAATCGCTGCGTGCGCTCGGCGACAACGCCGAAGCCGAGATCCTCGGTGCCGCCGCGGTGCTGCACCCGTACGAGATCACCACGCAGGACTCGCCCGACGGACGCGACACGCACTACGACGCGGTCCCGCCGGTCAAGGGTCCCGACGGCACCCAGCTCGCGACCTACCGTTCCCCGATCAGCTCGCTCGGCATGTTCGCGCTGACGAACAAGTCGACCGAGGAGGAGCGCATCCAGGCCATCAAGGCGATCGACTTCCTCGTGACCGACGAGGGCGACCGGCTGGGCGCCATGGGCCCCGAGGGGGAGGCGTGGGTCGAGGCGGAGCCCGGCGACGTGGCGCTCGACCCCGAGCTCGAGCCGACCTTCAAGCCGCTCACCTACGACGAGACCTCGAACTCGTCGTGGCGCTCGATGGGGCAGTACTGGGACTCGCTCGAGTTCCGCAACTCGCAGGTCTTCCCCGAGGAGATCTATACGCCGGCCGGATACGAGCGCCGTCTGCTCGAGGCCACCAACCTCTACGAGCCGTACGCGCCCGACGAGAACGTGGTCTTCCCGTCGGAGAAGCTGTGGCCGAACCCCGACACCTCGGCCGAGATCGCCGAGCTGCAGACGAACATCGCGACCTACATCACGCAGGCGCAGGCGGAGTTCGTCACGGGTCAGCGCGACATCAACGACGACGGTGCGTGGCAGGCGTACATCGACGACCTGAACGGCCTGGGCGTCGAGCGCTACCTCGAACTGCAGCAGGAGCTGTACGAAGCACTGTGATCGAGTGAGGTGACGGAACTGCCCGGCGCATGCTTCCGCCGGGCAGTTCTGCGTGCGGTGGGCGGTTGCGACGCTTCGACAGGCTCAGCGACCCAACCGCGGTTCCCCGCAAGGTATTGGGTCCCTGACTCCGCAACTGGGTCCCTGAGCCTGTCGAAGGGCCCCGTCCGGCTGACCCTGGGTTCGGAGATGTGCAGTGGTTTCGGATGCTGGGGGCGGATGCGTGCGAGATCGGCGCACTTCTGCGCGGGCGGTTGCGACGCTTTGACAGGCTCAGCGACCCAACCGCGGTCGCCGCAAGGCACTGGGTCCCTGAGCCTGTCGAAGGGCCTCGCCCCGCGAAAACCTCAGCGCACGAGCGACTGGATCGCGGCGGCGGCAGCCCCGCGGGCCCAATCCTCGAACGTGTGCGGGCGCGCGACGATGCGGCAGCGCGCAGCGGCACCGAAGGCGTGCGCCTCGAACGCGCTGCGCAGGGTCTCGTCGAAGAGATCGAAGTTCGACACCCCTTCGCCGCCGATGATGACGAGTTCGGGTCCGGTGAGGTTCACGAGCGTGGCGATGGCGGTGCCGACGATCTCGGCCGCCTCGCGGAACGCGGCCTCGGCCGCGGGGTCGCCGTCGTGGGCGAGGCGCACGGCCTCGTCGATGCCGATCATCCGACCGTGGGCGGCCGACACCGCCGCCTCGATGGCGGGTGTCGCCGCCACGGCCTCGACGCAGCCGTTGCGCCCGCACGGGCACACGCGCCGCGGGTCGGCGAGGGGCAGGTGCCCGATCTCGCCGGCGACCCCGTAGGCGCCGCTGACGACCTGGCCGTTCACGTGGAGCCCGCTGCCGATGCCGCGCCCGATCGTGACGATCGCGAACGAGGCGGTGCCCAGACCGATACCGAACCAGTGCTCGCCGACCGTGAGCGCGTGCACGTCGTTCTCGAGGGTGACCGGGCGGCCGATCCGGTCGCGCAGGCGTGCGGCGAAGTCCTCGTCGGTCCAGCCCATGATCGCCGACTCGCGCACGATGCCGTGGCGGCTGTCGACGTCGCCCGAGATCGAGACGCCGAGTCCGGCGATCGCCGTGGCGCGCGCTCCGAGCTCGGTCTCGAGAGACGCCACGACCTCGACGATGGCCTCGAGCACGGCATCCGGATCGTGGGCCTGAAGCGTGCGATGCTCGGAGGCGAGCACCGCGGTCGTGAGGTCGGTGGCGACGGCGATGACCTCGTCGACGTTCACCTTCACCCCGAGCATGATCATCGCCTCGGGCACGATCGACACCGGGGCGACGGGGCGCCCCGGGTTGCCGTCGCGGTGCTCGGCGGGTGGTGCGTCGACGAGCCCCGCCGCGACCAGCGGCGACACGGCCTTGGTGACGGCGGCCTGCGAGAGTCCGGTGTGCCGGGCGATCTCGATGCGGCTGATCGGGCTGCGCGTGAGGATGGTCGCGAACACCTTCGATCCGGCATCCGATGCGGATCGGATGAGGGTGGTGCGCGTCGACGTGTCGTGGTCCATCAATTCCTCGTTCGTTATCGGCAACCGTAGCGAATCTCGGGCGCAGACGGGCGGCGGCGAACTCGAGCGCGTTCTCCTCGTCGAGGTCGCCGCCGGCCTCGTGGCCGTTGTCGGGCCAGAGCACGACGTGCTTCTCGCCGCCGTACGCCGTGAAGGCGGGAAGGACGGATGCCGGGGGCGTAACTCCGTCGCGCAGCCCGGTGCTCAGGAGCGCCGGAGCGGTCGCCCGCTTCGCGTGGTTGACGGCGTCGAAGTAGCGCAGGGTGTCGAGCGCTGCCGCTCGATCGAGTCGGCGGTCGGCGAAGTACTGCGTCAGCAACGCGTAGGGCGCCTCGGCGCTGAGGTCGGCGGCGCGGTTCAGCTCACTGAGGAAGGGCGCCTGGATGATCGCCACGGCGAGGTCGGGAACGAGGCCGGCCATGGCGAGCGCGATACCGCCGCCCTGGCTGGCGCCGACGACGCCGACGCGCGAGGCATCGACGAGGTCGAGCGAGCGCAGGGCCTCGACCGCGCGCACCGCGTCGGCGTAGACGCGGCGGTAGTAGTACTCGTGCGGCGAGCGCAGGCCGCGGGTGAGGAACCCGCCTGCCGAGGGGCCTCCGTCGGGGTGGTCGTCGTCGGTGTCGCCGTGGCCCTGCCCGCGGGCGTCGACG
The DNA here is from genome assembly GCF_042957055.1 of Microbacterium sp. NPDC008134. Lineage (NCBI taxonomy): Bacteria > Bacillati > Actinomycetota > Actinomycetes > Micrococcales > Microbacteriaceae > Microbacterium > Microbacterium sp. NPDC008134. The sequence continues at coordinate 671,794 of NZ_JBIBHO010000001.1, forward strand.
ACGAGGTGCGCGTAACCGGCGGCTGCCCAGCGCAGGTCGCGTAGGGCGTGGCCGCGACCGTTGCCGTATCCGAAGAACTGGACGAGCCCGGGCAGCGGCGCGGTGGCACCGTGCGGCACGCGCAGCCAGGCGCGGATCTGCGTGCCGCCGAACCCGGCGAAGGTCACCTCGAACACGTCGATCGCGGTCAAACGGGTCGGATACGGCTCGATCGTCACGCCGAGCGGATGCTGCCTCGTCTCGTCGAGCGTCTCGGCCCAGAACGCGTCGAAGTCGGCGGGTTCGGTCTGCGTCGTCGGAGTGTCGACCGTCACGAACTCACCGCGCATCGGAGGCTCCGCTCAGGGAGAGGGCGTCGACCGGCACGGCGACGGTGCCACCGGCGGGAACGGTCAGCGTCACGCGGCGCCCGTCGTGGTCGACGTCGACCGTGCGGTCCTCGGCGAGCCGGTTGTGCAGGAGTGCCTCGGTGAGGTGCCCGTCGGCCCACGAGATGTCGGTGACGAGGCCCGTGCGCACGCCGATGCCGTGCACCGAGCCCGAGGCGAAGTCGACGGGGAGCGCGGGCAGCAGCCGAACGACGCCGCCGTGGCTCTGCACGAACATCTCGGCGATCGCAGCGGGGAACCCGAGGTTCGCGTCGATCTGGAACGGCGGATGCGTGCTGAAGAGGTTCGGCAGCAATCCGCCCCACTCCGAGCCGTCGACCGGGCCGTGGCGCGTGGCATCGCCGTCGAAGGGGGTGAGAGCCTCGTCGAGCAGGGAGGCCGCGGTCTCGCCGTCGCCGATGCGGGCGCGCAGCGCGATCTTCCAGGCCCACGACCAACCCATCGCTCCGGGTCCGCGCGCATCGAGCAGGCGGATGCCGGCGTCGAACAACTCGGGGGTGCGCTCGCGCGTCGTCACCTCGAGCGGGTACATGCCGAGCACGGGGGTGAGGTGGCGGTGCAGCGGCTCGACCTCGACCACGTCGGCCGACCACTCGCTGATGCGGCCGTCGGCGCGGATGCCGACCGGCGCGAGGCGGTCGAGTGCGCTCGTGATCTCGCCCGCGAGCGTCGAGTCCTCGAGGCCGAGGACATCGATGGTCTGCAGGGCGCGCTCGAAAAGGCCCTGGACCAGCAACAGATCGGATGCCGACGTCAGCCCGATCGCGGTGCCCTCGCCGTCCGCGGCGACGAACGAGTTCTCCGGCGAGGTCGACGGCGAGGTGCGCAGCCGACCTTCGGCGTCGGGCACGAGCCAGTCGAGGCAGAACTCGACGGCCCCGCGCAGCACGGGCCAGACGCGCGTGCGCAACAGCTCGCGGTCGCCGCCGAATTCGTAGGCGTCCCAGAGGTTGTGGGTCAGCCAGACGCCGCCCATCATCCAGATCGCCCAGCTCGGAGCGCCGTGACCGTCGCCCACCGGCAGCGCCCAGCCCCACACATCGCTGTTGTGGTGGGCGACCCAGCCGCGCGCACCGTAGAGTTCGCGGGCCACGTCGGCGCCGTTCTCGGCGAGCTTCTCGACGAGGGCGAGCAGCGGCTCGAAGGCATCGTCGAGACCGAGCACGGGGGCGGCCCAGTAGTTCATCTCGGTGTTGATGTTGATCGTGTAGTTCGACGACCAGGCCGGGCGCAGTTCGGCGTTCCAGATGCCCTGCAGGTTCGCGGCCGGGCTGCCCGCGCGGGAGCACGAGGTGAGAAGGTACGCGCCGAACTCGGCGATCACGGTCGTCTTCAGGGCGAGGTCGTCGCCGCGCAGCAGATCGCGCTCGACGTCCCAGGTACCCGCGCGACGGCCGCCGATCGCGAACCGCGCCCGCGAGAGGGCGCGCCGGTCGGCGACGTGCTCGTCGAACAGGGCGGATGCCTCGCGACGAGCCGCGGCATCCGCCTGTTCCTCGGCGCGGGTCCGGATCGTCTCGCGCGAGACGTTCCGCCACTCCTCCTCGTCTGCGCCGGCCCACCACGACGCGGCGCGAGACGAGGAGGAGAGGAAGATCAGCAATCGGCGCGCGCCGTGGATCGCGACGTCCTCGGCGGTCGTCTCGACGCGGCCGTCGGTGCGCCAGGCGACGGATGCCGCGGCGAAGGCGTCGTAGCCCTCGTCGTCGGCGTATCGCAGCGGCGCCTGCAGCGGTCCCTCGTGCAGCGGGGCTCCGTCGATGGGGGCCACGACGCCGAGCGTCATCCCGCCGCCGCGGACGATGAGCCCGTCGGTGTGCAGGGGAGTGGTCAGTGACAGCAAAGCCGTGAACTCCGCGTCGGCGTCGATTTCGATCACGAGCGCCTGCGCGGGCGCCGAGACCCACGAGCGGCGGCGTAGCGTGCCGCCGGGGATGCGCAGCGTCTCGAGGAGCACGGCGTCGTCGAGGTCGAGGATGCGTGCGGGACCTGAGGACTCGGCATCGGAGATCCGCACGTGCAGGTCGCCGAGCGGGAGGTACTCCTGGGAGTACGGGCCCTCGAAAGCCATGAGCAGTTCTTCGGCGCGGCGCACGTCGCCCGTGTCGAGCGCCGCGCGCACCTCGGCGAGGCGGGCGGGACCCGCGCCGGCGGCGAGCACGTCGCGCAGCGCGAGGGCGGGTCCGTCGGGCGTTCCCGACCACAGCGTGGAGTCGTTGAGCGCGTAGCGCGCGTCGGCGCCGCCGAACGCCATCGCGCCGATCCGTCCGTTGCCGAGCGGTGCCGCTTCCTCCCACCGGGTCGCCGGGGCGCCCCACGAGAGCCGGAGATTTTCGGCCGCGGACGAGGGGTTTTCTGCTGCGGAGAGCGACATCGATCTTCCTGTCAAAACCTCGGATGTTTGCTTGCAGTCTCAGCGTATTCATGATTAATTACCGATGTCAAGTAATTGGCCGGGCCCTTGGGCACCGGCTCTTTCCTGGGGACAACGCGACGGAGCGCCTGGGGTTTCACCGTCGAAACCACCGAGAGGAAATCATGATCGACACCATCCGTTCGAGAGCACGGTTGCGATGGGCGGCGGGCTTCGCCGTCGGCGCACTCATGCTCGGAGCAGGTGCTGCCACGGCATCCGCGGCATCCGCCGACGAGGCATCCGCCTCACCGGTCACCGCGGCACCGACGAGCGTCGTCGCCGCGGCGAACACCGACGAGGAGCCGCTCGCAGCAAAGCCCTACATGGGCTGGAGCAGCTACAGCATGCAGGTCTACGCCGGCAACGGGCAGGCCTGGATCAGCGCCGACCAGATCATCGCGCAGTCCGACGCGATGCACGAGAAGCTGCAGAGCCACGGCTACGAGTACATCAACATCGACGCCGGCTGGAACGGCAGCAACGACGAGTACGGCCGCCCGATCCCGAGCGAGACGCTCTACCCGAACGGCCTGCAGGCCGTGATCGATCACGTGCACGGCAACGGCCAGAAGATCGGCCTCTACTTCATCCCCGGCATCTCGGAATCGGTCTACGAAGCCGCATACCCGGTCTACGGCGCCCCCGAGTGCACGACCGCCGACGTCGTCAAGCGCCCGCTCCAGCAGGCCGACTACTGGGGCATCGGGCACCGCATCGATTTCTCGACCCCCTGCGGTCAGGCCTACATCGACTCGATCGCCGACATGCTCGGCGAGTGGGGGATCGACTTCGTCAAGTTCGACAGCGTGACCCCGGGGTCCGGCGTGGGCGACCTCTCGCTCGACGCACGCGACGATGTCGCCGCGTGGTCGCAGGCGCTGAAGCGCAACAACATCTGGTTCGAGCTCTCCTGGGCCCTCGACATCCGATACGCCGACTACTGGAAGGAGCACGCCGACGGCTGGCGCATCGACTGGGACGTCGAGTGCTACTGCGAGAACGAGGCCCTCACCACGTGGGACAACATCGCGCGGCTCTTCCCGAAGGCCGCCGAGTGGTGGCGGCACGCGGGGCCGAACTCGGGGTGGAACGACTTCGACTCTCTCAACGTCGGCAACGGCAAGATGGACGGCCTCACCAAGGACGAGCGCCGCACCGCGGCCACGTTCTGGGCGGTGTCGTCGGTGCCGATGTACCTCGGCAACGACATGACGAACCTCGACGACTACGGCCTCGAGCTGCTCACCAACGACGAGGTCATCGCGGTGAACCAGGCCGGTCGCCCCGCGCACCCCGTCTCGACCGGGTCGTCGCGCCAGACGTGGTTCTCGACCAACCCCGACGGATCCGTCACGGTCGCGGTCTTCAATCTCGGGCGCACGGATGCCGACATCACCGTGTCGCTCGCCGACCTCGGCGTCGAGGGCGAGGTCAAGGTGCGCGACCTCTGGAAGAAGAAGAACCTGGGCAAGGCGACCGGAGAGTTCGTCGCGACCGACGTGCCCGTGCACGGCACCCGCCTGTTCACCTTCACCCCGGCGAAGAACAGCACGCTCACGCTCAACGACGACGACGCGCGTCTCACGTACGAGGGTGCATGGACGCGCAACGGCGGCGCAGAGGTGCCCGCGCGCGCCCAGGCTCTGACGGTCTCGTCGTTCGATTCGTCGCAGGGCGGCACGGCTCCCGAGCCCGGCCCGTCGAACGTGCGCACGATCAACAACAACGACCCCGGCATCGTCTACAGCGGCACGTGGAGCCAGAGTGGCGGACGCGGCATGGGCGACTACCAGGACGACGTGCACTACAGCGAGGCCAACGGCTCGGCATTCGAGTACTCGTTCGTCGGCACCGGGATCGATTGGTTCACCGAGACGCACTCCTCGCAGGGAGAAGCAGAGATCTACCTCGACGGCGTGCTCGTCGACACGGTCGACACCTTCCAGGCCGACGGCCGCGGCGTGCAGCAGCAGGTCTACAGCGTGCGCGATCTGCCGAACGGATCACACACCCTGCGGGTGGTGAAGAAGTCGGGTCAGTTCATGCTCAACGATCGCCTCGACATCGTGCAGGAGGGGGTTATCGACGTCGACCACCTCGCGTTCGACCGGGCGGCTCCGGCGGATGCCGTCGTCACGCTGCTGCGCGACCCGAGCGAGCTGCAGAGCATCTCGCGCGATGGCACGGCCCTCGTGGACGGTGCGGACTACACGATCGCGGGTGACGAAATCACCTTCGCAAGCGCGTACCTCGCGGCGCTCCCTGACGGCGACACCGGGCTCGAGCTGCGGTTCCGTGGTGACTACCGCGACGACGTGCATGCCACGGCCGACGACGGTGCGGCGGTCTCGTTCACGTTCAGCGGCAAGAAGGTCACGCTGACCGGCGCCACCGGGCCCGACCAGGGCACCGCCGAGGTCTACCTCGACGGGAACCTGGTCGACACGATCGATCTGCACAGTGACGCGCGGCTCACGCAGCAGGTGCTCTTCACGCTCGACAACGTGAAGAAGGGGGATCACACGATCAAGATCGTGAAGGCCTCGGGCGACCTGCTCCGCTTCGACAGCGTGTCGTACGTGACGCGCTAGTCGATCGAACCAGGGGCGCGGGCGGAGTGTGTGCCGCCCGCGTCCCTTCTTTCTCGCGTTCTCGGATGCCGTCAGGCGTCGGGCGTGACGACCAGTCGCGTGCCCCACGGGTCGGCGAGACGCAGCGAGCGTCCGTCGTCGGCGGCGTCGATGCCGTGCAAGCGTATGCGGTCGGCAAGCGCTTCGACGTCGTCGCGCGTGGGCACCACGATGCGCACGTCACCGAGGCCGAGCGAGGCGGCACGAGGGCCGGCGCCCGCGCTCTGCCAAGTGTTCATGCCGATGTGGTGGTGGTAGCCGCCGGCCGAGACGAACAGGGCGCTGCCGAGGTCGGCGGTCACATCGAACCCGAGCACGCCGACGTAGAACGCCTTCGCCGAGGGGATGTCGCCGACCTGCAGATGCACGTGACCGATCGCCGCGGTGTCGCCCGACGTCGGAGCATCCGTCGTCAACCACTGCTGCAGGAACGCGTTCGGGTCGAGGGCGAGCGAGGCCATCTGCACCCCGCCGTCGGGCAGGACCGTCCACTCCTCGCGCGGGCGATCGTGGTACAGCTCGAGTCCGTTGCCCTCGGGGTCGGTGAAGTAGAACGCCTCGCTGACGAGGTGGTCGGCGGAGCCCGTGAATGTCTGCGGCACGCGTTCGGCCATCGAAAGCAGAGACGAGGCGAGCTGGTGCTGATCCTGGAAAAGGATCGCCGTGTGATAGAGCCCTGCTCCGCGCGGATTCGCGTTCGGGAGGTCCGTCTCCTGGCGGAGGCGCATGATCTTCTGCGTTCCGCGACCGAGGGTCGCGGTCGCGCCGGACTGGTCGAGCACGTCGAGCGTGACAGCCTGCTGGTAGTACGCGGTCATGGCGTCGAGATCGCGCACGAGCAGTTCGACGGTGTCCATGCGGGTGTCGTCGGGAGCCGTGCCGGTGGTCGAGACGGATGCCGCGCGCCATGCGCCGACGGACGGGACTGCACTCATCGGATGCTTCTTCCTCACGCGGAGATCGTTGACATTTCAACTAACGCCGCGAGGAGAGGGAGAATTCCCGCTCAGCGCTCGAATCCCTCCTGAAGACGGCCGCCCGCTCGGTCCAGTTCATCCGCGATTCGTCGGGCGAAGAGCGCGTGATCGTCGGCGAGAAGAGGTGCGGAGAGGAGGCGCGCCCGGTCCGCATCGAACTCGCGGAGCCGCCGCGGAAGGTACTTGCCCGAGCCGATCCATCGACGGTTCGTCAGGAGGATCAACTCGGCCACGCGCTCGAACAGCAGAGCGGCGAGGACGCGGCGTTCGAGAGGGTCGGAGGCGTCCGTGAAATCATCCAGGACGTCGGTGATCACGTAGCGGCGAAAGTCGAGCTCGGCCATGTCCATCACGGGGCCCCCGACGTACCGCGGTTCCCATACGGAGCGGAAGCGCTCGCGCTCTGCCGCGCCCCGCACCGTGATGCCGTCCCGCAGCATCTGCACGATGACCGGTCGATACTGAGCCAGCCCGCGCTCCGCCCAGGTCGTGAATCCACGCTCGGTGTAGGCGAAGACCTCGAACACCTCGCCGGCGAAGCGGTAGGTCGCCGCGAGGCTCTCGCGGTCGTCGTCGAAGAGATTCTCACCGAGCAGGAGGAGATCGATGTCGCTCGTCGATGTCCGTGTCGCGCGGGCGGTGCTCCCCGCCACGATCGCCACCTCGGCTCGAGGAAAACGTTCCGCCAAGAATCGCTCGATGATGTCGACGAAGTCCATGGGAGGCGAGACTACCGGCCTCGAAGCACCTCGTCAGAAAGCATCCGCCCGCATGCTTTATAGTGGGACGTACCAAGGGGAGTACTCCGCCACGGTGGTTTCGTCATTACGGATGCGTTCGCATCCCGGCCCACCGGTTCCCGATCCCGGGGATGGAGAAGACTTTGGCGCTGCTTTTGCATACGCTGAGTCTGGAGCCCCTGTTGGACATCACCCCCCTCGTCTGGATCATCACGATCGCGGTCACGATCGCGTTCTTCGTCTACGAGTTCTTCGCGCACGTGCGCACGCCGCACGAGCCGACGATCGGCGAGTCCGCCCGCTGGTCGATCTTCTACATCAGTCTCGCGCTGCTGTTCGGCGTCGGCATCGGCGTCTTCTCGGGCTGGACGTACGGCGGTGAGTACTTCGCCGGTTATCTCACCGAGAAGGCGCTGTCGATCGACAACCTGTTCGTCTTCCTCATCGTGATGACCGGGTTCGCGGTGCCGAAGAAGTACCAGCAGAAGGTGCTGATGATCGGCATCGTGATCGCCCTGGTGCTGCGCGGCATCTTCATCGCCGTCGGTGCGACCCTCATCGAGAACTTCTCGTGGATCTTCTACCTCTTCGGTGCCCTGCTGCTCGTGCTCGCCTACCGTCAGGCGTTCAGTGACCACGAGAGCAACCCCGCCAACGGCAAGTTCATGACGTTCGTGCGTCGTCACCTGCCGGTGAGCGACGAGTACAACGGCGACAAGCTCACCGTCGTCAAGAACGGCAAGCGCTTCGTCACCCCGATGCTGCTGACGATCATCGCGATCGGATTCATCGACCTCGTCTTCGCGGTCGACTCGATCCCCGCGATCTACGGTCTCACCGACCAGGCCTACATCGTGTTCACGGCCAACGCCTTCGCGCTCATGGGTCTGCGCCAGCTGTTCTTCCTCATCGGCGGTCTGCTCGAGCGCCTCGTCTACCTGGCGCAAGGCCTTGCGGTCATCCTCGCCTTCATCGGCGTGAAGCTCGTCTTCCACGCCCTGCACGTCAACGAGCTGCCCTTCATCAACGGCGGCGAGAACGTGCTCTGGGCGCCCGAGATCCCGATCTGGTTCTCGCTGCTCTTCATCGGCGCGACCATCGCCGTCGCCACCGTCGCGAGCCTCGTCAAGACGCGCCGCGACCCCGCATCCGTCACTTCCGCCACCGATAACACCGACAACACCGACAAATAAGGAGACCTCCTTGAACGCCCACTGTTCTGACTCTTCGGACTCTGACAGTACGAGCGCCCGGTTCACCCCGGGCGCGCACCCCTCCACCTCGCAGGTGACCCGCTGATGGGCGATCTGCTCTGGAACATCGCCCTCGTTCTCGCGTTCGTCCTGATCGGCGGTGTCTTCGCAGCGACGGAGATGGCGCTCGTCACGCTGCGGGAGAGCCAGATCAACGCGATCGGACAACGGGGCAAGCGTGGTGCGAAGGTCGCAGACCTCGCCCGCAACCCCAACACCTTCCTCTCGGCCGTGCAGATCGGCGTGACCGTGGCCGGCTTCGCGTCGGCCGCGTACGGTGCGACCTCGATCGCCCCGTCCGTCGCGCCGCTGTTCGTGTCGTGGGGCTTGGACCCGGCGATCTCACTCACGATCGCGACGATCGTGCTCACGCTGCTGATCGCCTACCTGTCGCTCGTGCTCGGCGAGCTCGTGCCCAAGCGTCTCGCGATCCAGCGCAACGCGCAGTTCGCGTACGCCGTGGCGCCCGCGCTCAACGGGTTCGCGGTTGTCATGCGACCGGTCATCTGGCTCCTGTCGGTCTCGACCAACGCGCTCGTGCGGCTGCTCGGCGGAGACCCGAACAAGACCGGTGAGGAGCTCAGTGACGAGGAGGTGCGCGACATCGTCGCCTCGCATCAGGGCCTTCCCGATGACGAGCGCCGCATCCTCGACGACGTCCTCTCGCTGCGCGGACGCCAGATCAGCGAAGTCATGCGGCCGCGCCCGGAGGTGGTCGCGCTCGACGAGACCGCGACGGCATCCGAGGCCATGGCGCAGGTGCGCGAACTCCCGTTCTCGCGGTATCCGGTGGCCGACAAGTCGATCGACGACATCGTCGGGTTCGTACACGTGCGCGACCTGTTCGAGGCGGCGGGCGACGACCCGTCGCGCCCGGTCAAGACGCTGCTGCGCGACATCCCGTACATCCCGTCGACCGCCCGCGTGCTGCCGACCCTCACGCGCATGCGCGCCGATGGGCACCACATCGCGGTCGTCGTCGACGAGTACGGCGGCACCGACGGACTCGTCACGCTGGAGGACCTGGTCGAGGAGGTCGTCGGCGAGATCTTCGACGAGTACGACACGGCCGAGATGGATGCTCCGGGCGGAGCCCTCGACGGACGCCTGAACCTGCAGGACTTCGAGGAGGCGACCGGTCTCGAACTGCCGCGCGGCTCGAGCGACACCATCGCCGGGTTCATCACCGAGCAGCTCGGCCGCCTCGCGGTCGTCGGTGACACGGTCGACGTGCCGGGCGCGACGATCCAGGTCGCCGAACTCGACCGCCGCCGCATCGCCCGTGTGCGGGTGACCCCGCGCGTGGAGGAGGAGCCGGCCCCCATCACCTGACCCTGCGCACCCTGCGCCGCTGTCGCCGAGCCACCCCTTTCTGCGCGAGCCACCCCTGTGCGGGCGGTGCGGGGAGGGGTGGCTCGGCCGTAACGGGGTGGCTCGGCGAGCGGGAGCGGATGCCTCTGCCCCGGGCGAGGGGGCGCACCGTCATCGCGGCATGCCGATACTCTGGCGGGGACATCGACACGGGGGACACTTCCATGCGCACTTCTCGACTCGCCCTGCTCGCCGCCGCCGCGGGCCTGCTCGCCACGGCTCTCACGGGCTGCACCTTCTCGGCATCCGCCACCGCCTCGCCCGATGAGATCGCGAGCCTCGCGGAAGACGCACTCGAGGCCGAGGTCGGCCAGCGTCCCGAGATCGACTGCGGCGACGACAGCATTCCGCTGGAGCAGGGCTCGGTCGTGAGCTGCCTGCTGACCGATCCGTCGACGGGCTCGGAGTTCGACGCCGACGTCACGCTGTCGAAGGTCGACGGCACGAACGTGACCGTCTCTGTGCAGGTCGCCGACACCCCGAACAACGCCCCGGAGGGTGAGCCGAGCGATGCGCCCGCCACCGATACCGCCGGCACGCTGACCCTGACCGCCGACGAGATCGGCGTCACCGCCGCGCGAGCTCTGACCGACGCCGCGGTGCTCGCGAGCCCGACCGTGCTGTGCCCGGGCGCCTCGCACGAGGTGTCGAACGGCTACAGCCTCGAGTGCACCGCGATCCAGGGTGGCGACGAGTACGCCGCGACGGTCACAGTGTCGGACATCGAGGGGTCGTCGTACTCGGTGAACGTCGTGATTCCGGAGCTCGCCGGCTGATCCCGGCGCTCACCGGCTGATCGCTCAGCTCGCGAAGCGCACTCCGGTCGCCGCCTCGGCGGCCGACCACAGCGCCGCGCCGGTCGCGGGGGAGCGCACGGCATCCGAGGCGACCACGCGCGTCGGGGCGCCGCGGAACTCGAGCAGCCCGCCCGGCCCCCAGTAGTCGCCGCTCGCGGCATCCGTCGCCGTCGCGGCGTGCACGATCGGCCGTGCGCCGTCGTCCTTGCCCTGCACGATCACGCGCGTCGGAACCGCGAGGGCGCGCATCAGGCGGGAACCCGTGACGAGACCCGGGCGCTCGGCTGTGAGGGGGTCGACGGCGTAGCCGGGGTGCGCGCACAGCGCCGACCGCCCCGTGCCCGACCATCGTCGATCGAGCTCGAACGCGAACGCCATGAGCGCCGCCTTCGAGCGGCCGTACTGCCGTAGCGACGACCCGCGCCAGGGGGCAGTGATCCGCGCGGGGTCGAGCGCCGCGAAGCGATGCGCGAGCGAGCCGACCGCGACGACACGGGCGTCGGCGGCGAGCATCGGATCGAGCTGCGCGATCAGCGCGAGGTGCCCGAGGAAGTTGGTGCCGACCATGAGGTCGAGTCCGTCGGTGGTCCGGGCCTCGGGCGTCGCCGCCTTCACGCCGGCATTGCAGATCACGGCGTCGATCGATTCGTCGACAGCGGATGCCGCGCGCGCGATGCCGTCGAGCGAGCCGAGGTCGAGGGGGAGCACGCGCAGATCGGCGTCCGGCACATGACCCTGCACGGCAGCGACCGCGGTCGCCGCACGCTCGGCGGAACGGCATCCGAGCAGCACCCGTGCCCCGCGAGACGCGAGCTTCTCGACGCACCAATAGCCGATGCCGGCGTTCGCCCCGGTGACGAGGATCGTGCGGCCGCGCAGGTCGGGAGCATCCATTCCCCCAACCTACGCGGCCGCCGCGAGGGCGCGAGGCGTCAGGTCGATCGACGCCGCGAGACGAGCCCTGCGACCGTGTCGATCAGGAGGAAGCCCACGAGGGTCCAGCCGACGAGCGGAAGCCACAGGCCGACGACGACGCCGACCGCCGCGACAGTGGCCACACCCCACCAGGGCGCATCGCGCACCACGCCTCGCGCGGGCGGTGCGCCCCCGAAGCGGCGGGTCGACCGCGGCGGTCGCCGCTTCCACCACATCGCGTACCCGAGCACGACCATCCCGGCGATCGCGAGTGCGATGACGAGCAGCACGATCTGGTTCGCGAGACCGAACATCACCCCCATGTGCAGATCGATGCCCCATCGCGCGAGCTTCGCCGGCAGCGAGAACTCGGCGAAATCGACCCGGTCGACGACCTGCATCGTCGTGCCGTCGATCGCGACGGAGTCGACCTCGGTGGGGTAGCTCGTCTTGATCCCGCGCACGACCCAGGCAGCGCCCGGCTGAGCGGGAGGGGTGATCTCGACGAGCCCGGTGTCGACGTTGGTGCGCTGCGCGATCGCGAGAACCGCATCGAACGTGGCGGGGTTCGCCGCGCCGGTCGGAGCCGAGACGGCGCCGTGGTGGCCGGCGTGCTCGTCGACGGGGGCATCCGCCTCTTCACCGAGAGCGGTGTTCAACTGCGGCGTCCCCCAGTCGAGCGAGGCGCGCAGGTTCGACACGTTCGCCCCGGCGAACTGCGACCAGGTGATGCCGGTCGCCGACAGGAACAGTGCGCCGAGCATGACCCAGACGCCGAGCGACGCATGCCAGCCGAACACCCGCCGATACCCGGTGTGCTTCGGGTTCGGACGCAGCAGATCCCGTTTCGCCCGGGCCTTGCGGATCCGGATGATCCACAGGGCGAGGCCCGCCACGACGACGACTCCCAGCCAGGACGCCGCGAGCTCGCTGTAGTACCGGCCGACATCGCCGAGATGCAGGTTGCGATGCAGATTGTCGATCCACGTGCGCAACGGCAGCGCCCCGCTCGTGCCGTAGACCGTGAGGTCGCCGCGGATCTCGCCCGTGCCGGGGTCGATGAACACGGCGCGCGACTCGCTCGCCCCGAGCCCCTCTTGCGCGAACAGGATGCGGGTCGTGTCGCCCGCCTCCGGTGCGGGGCGCACGGCCGACAGCGTCGCCTCACCGTCGATGTGCTCCTCGGCGATCGCGATCTGCTCGGCGAGCGTCAGCCGTTCGTCGGTCACCGGCGCGTGCAGCTCGTGCGCGTAGACGACCTGCTCGAGCGTCGGGGTGGCGGCGTACAACGCACCGCTGAACGCCGCCACGAGAATGAACGGTCCCACCAGGATGCCGGCGTAGAAGTGCAGCCGCAGCATCAGGGCACCGAACCAGCGGGGTCGTTTTCGGCGTGGAGGGGGAGCGGGTGCCGCGTGCGCCGGGGCCTCCGTGACCGTCACGACGCCCCTCCCAGCAGCGTCTCGCCGATGAAGCCGCCCTCGCGGCATCCGGGCGGGATCGCGAACACGGCAGAGCCGATCGGGGTCGTCCACTCGTTGAGCAGATCGAGGTCCGCGAGGCGTTGCTGCATCGGGATGAACTGCCGGTCGATGTCGGCTTGGAACGACACGAAGATCAGCCCGGATTCCGACACGCTCGCGCCCGCGGACCGCTCATCGTAGTTGTAGGCGCGACGGAAGATCTTCTCGCCGTCGTCGCCGCGCGCCCGTCGCATGTGCGCGAACTGCGCGATGACGGGGAACCCGGATGCACCGACCGCGTCGAAGTCCGGCTCGTCGAACTCTTTCGTGCCGGTGAGGGGCGCACCGTTCGCGAGCGTTCGACCGACGGATGCCTCGCGGCCGCTGCGGTCCAGGCGATCCCACTTGTCGAGATCCATCCGCGTGCGGCGCACGACCATCCCCGTGCCTCCGGTCAGCCAGCCGTCCGCCGCCCAGACGACGGAGTCGAACTCGGTCGTGCCCGGTTGGGGGTTGGACGTGCCGTCGACCTGGCCGAACAGGTTGCGCATGGTGGTGCCCGGGCGTTCGGTGCCGTAGGCGCGACGGAAGCCCTGCTGGCTCCACCGCAGCGAGGCGAAGCTGCGGGCATCCTTCAGCAGCATCCGCGCCGCATGGGCGACCGTGAGCGGATCGTCCGCCGCGATCTGCAGCAGCAGATCGCCGTCGGAGAACTCCGGCTGCAGGCGATCGATCGAGAATGCGGGCAGCGGAGCGAGCCAGGACGGTCCCGCACCCGCCGCGCGCGCGACGAGCCTCGGCCCGAAGCCGAACGTGACGGTCAAGCGTGCGGGGGCCGCGGCCAGCTCCGGTTCGGAGTCCGCCAGAGCGGCCTTCCCCTGCGTGAGCCGGGCGGCGTCATCGGTCAGGATGCGCAGCAGCCGGGTGAGGCCGTCGCGATCGGTCGTCTCGAGCAGATCCAGCGCGAGGAACAGTCCGTGCGCCTGCGCTGCGGTGTCGATCCCCGCCTGGTGCGCGCCGAAGAACGGCACGGTCTCCTCGCCGTTCATCGGCGTCGAGGCGGGGGCTGCGGTGCCGGCATCCTGCCGGTTCAGGGCGTAGTCGACCCCGATCGCCGCGACCGCGCCGACACCGGCGACAGCCCCTCCGAGGAGGAACTGCCGCCGGGTCGACCCGGAGCGATCGGAGCGCGCACCCTCGGTGCGCGGGGGCATCAGTGATCCATGCCCTCGTGGTCGTCGCCCTCGTCGCCCTCGTAGTTCTCGTTGGCGCCCGAGTAGTCCTTCACCGGAGCAGTGAAGGCGTACGTCGAGTCGTCCGAGAAGGTGAGGGTGACGGTGACCTCGTCGCCCGCGGTGAGCGCGCCCGTGAGCCCCATCAGCATGATGTGGTTCGCGCCGGGAGCGAGTTCGAACGAGCCGCCGGCGGGAATCGAGAATCCGCCCTCGATCTCGCGCATGACCATTTCGCCCGCCTCGTTCTCGACGGTCTCGTGCAGCTCGACCATGCCGGCGGCCTCGGTCTCGGCCGAAACGATCGTGACGGCATCCGTGCCGCTGTTGGTCAGCGTGCCGAAGGCCGCCGACATGTCCTCATCGGTCGCCTTCACCCAGGCGTCCTCGATCGTGACGGTCTCGCCGGCGGGAGCCGACTCGGCGGGTGCCTCGGTGGTGGCGCACCCGGTGAGGGCGAGCAGCGTGACGGCGACGAGCGCGGTCAGGCGGGACAGGTTCTTCGTGGTGGTGTGCATGAAATGCCTTTCAGTTCGCTTCCGCGGCGTCGGCATCGGCGGACGCGGCGGGGGCCGTCTTCGGACGGCGGAAAATTCGATACAGGACGAGGGCGACGACGGCGATCGCCGCGCCCGCGCCGCCGACGAGCAGCACGCGCAGGCCGCCGTCGGCCTCATCAGTGGGCTGATCCGTGGCATCCGGAACGTACGCGGGAGCATCGGCATCCGTCGGCGCTTGCGTCGTCGTCATCGGTTCGGCATCGCCGATCGTGAACGGGACGATGCCCGAGATCGGATGCCCGTCCTCCGAGACGACCTGCCAGCGCACCTGGTAGCCGGCCTCGGGCATGCCGGGTTCGACGGTGGCGGTCACGGTGTTGCCCGAGACCTCCACGTCGCCGGTCGCCCAATCGCGGCCGCTCTCGTCGATCACGAGCACGACCGCGCCCTGGGTGGAATCGCCCAGCACGAGCAGCTCACCCGAGTACGTCAGGGTGATGCTCTCGGGTGCCGTGGCCAGACTCTCGTCGGCTTCGGGCGTGCTGTGGACGAGCGAATCATGAGCGGATGCCGGCAGAGCCGTCGCGAACACCGCGACAGCCGCCACCGCCATCCCGACCGCGAATCTGCGGACAGGGGACATGGGGACAGACCTCTCGACGGGCGCCGACAGCCGGCGCCGTATGTGCGTTCGGATGCCCGCACGGCAGCGTGCCGGCGCAGGCGTGATCACCTGCCGGCCCAGATGCCGGAGGTGCGGATCAGATCGCGGGGGAGAGGGGCGGAGCTCGACCGCGGAGGGTCGACAGCAGCAGGGCATCGCGCAGGGCAACGATGACGGAGATGACCGCGGGAGCCGTGAGCGGGCGCGGCAGCGGCACGAAGGTCGCGGATGCGACGCGACGCTGCACCCAACGGATGCTCTGCTGCGCGAGGTCGCGGAGGCCGAGGAGCAGGCGCTCGCCGCGGTGCAGGGCGGCGATCGTGATCAGGGCGGCGACCACGTGGCCGATCCACATCATGCCGTCGGCGGCGACGGCATCCGGGATCGTGCCCGCAGCCGGCAGCACCAGCGGGGCGCCGTGCACGTGCGGGGCGACGACGCCCGACGGGGTGATCGTGCCGAGAACGAAGAGCGTGTGGAAGAGGAACTGGCTGACGGCCACCGAGATGCTCAACCGGATGACCGAGAGCCGGCGGCCGGCGAGGAGCACGCACACCATGAACGAGAGCACCCAGGGCACGAGGATCCCGAGCGGCCCCGGCATCGCGCCACCCGCCGTGACGTGCCCGGCCAGTGCGACGAAGATCGCCACCGCGGATGCCGCGAACCCGCGCAGGACGGCGGGTCTTCTGGACGGGTGCACGCGTCCATTCTGTCAGGTCGCGGCAACTCGACGAACGAGGGGCGTCAGATTCTCCGACGCCCCTCGTTGTTCTGAACAGGCCCTTCCCCAGGGCCCCATGTGATCTCCCCGATCACGTCGGTGCTTCGGGCACCACACCCGAGGGGCGGTGGTCCCCACATGCCGCCCCTCATCTCCCTCCGGCGAGCCCGTGTCAGGCGATTACGTGCACCGCGCCGCCGACGATGACGGTCAGGAGCGTCGTCCAGAGAACGATCGCGAGTCCCTGCCAGAAGAGGATGCGCGCCTTGCTCACACCGGTCGCGGCGAGCATCGTCGCGGTGAACTGCGTCGGCAGGAGCAGCGGGCCGAGCAGGCTCACGCCGGGAACGCCGTAGCGCTCGAGCGCGTTCTGGAACTTCTGCTTGCGGGGGCTCGTCGGCTCCGGGGTCTCGAGCGCCGTCGCATCGCCGCTGGCCGCGACGAGCTTGCGGGCCTGGCTGCGCTGCACGATGGCCTGGCGGGCACCGGAGCTCGCGAGCACGAGCACCAGCACGCAGAGGAAGTTGCCCACGATACCGGCGATCGCCGCGACGACCGGGTGGATGCCGCCGATGATGCCGATCGACGCGGCGCCCTCGCCCTCGATGAACGGGATGGCGCCGGCGAGGGCGACGATCAGGGGCTGGACGAGCTCGGGCACCTGGGCGACCAGGTTCTGGAAGGTCTCGATGAGGTTCATGGTTCCAGTTCACCCGCCTTCGCCCGTTCGCGGCAGTGCCGCGGTGTCACCGGAATCCATGCGCTGTGCACGCCCGAGGGGTGACAACTGTCACGGCTCTAGGGTGGTGGGGTGAGCACCCCCTCGACCCCCGGCGCCCGCCAACTCGCGCGCGGCATCATCGCCACGTGGTGGTACACGGTGTCGGGAGTGCTGTTCCTCGAGCTCATGCTGGTGTTCTTCTGGACGGTGCTCGCGTTCGCCGAACCCGAGAGCATCGTGCCCGGCATGGTCGTGGCGATCGGTGGGCTGATCTGGTGGGCGTCCACGGCTCTCCTGCTGCGCGATTACCGGCACCGCATCGACGCCGAGCCTGGCGTCGCCTGGCGGAGCATCCTCCTGCCGATGACGATCGCGGTGGTGTTCGGTGTCGTCGCGGGCATCGCGCTCGGCAGTTGGCAACTCGCGCTCATGCCGATCGTCCAGTCGCTCGCACTGCTCAACTGGCCGGCCGGGGTGCGCTACCGCGTGACGATCGCGGCGGTGCTGGTCATGGGGGTGCTCGGGTTCATCGACGCGCATGACGAAGCGGCGGCTGTGTGGTGGATGCCGATCTTCTACACCGCGCTCCTGCCGCTCATGACCGTGAGCACGCTGTGGTGGTGGGACGTGCTGAACACCCTCGACCGCGCCCGCGCTGCCGAGGTCAAGCTCGCCGCCACCCAGGAACGTCTGCGCGTCGCGACCGACGTGCACGACCTGCAGGGACACCACCTGCAGGTGATCGCCCTTCAGCTCGAGCTCGCCGAGCGCCTCATGCCGGTCGACGCGGATGCCGGGATGGAGCAGTTGCGCGCCGCGCGCGGCAGCGTCGACGACGCGCGGCAGGGCACGCGCGACCTCGCCACCCGGTTCCGCTCCGTGCCGTTGGGCGACGAGCTCGCCAACGCTCGCGACCTGCTCACCGCCGCGGGACTCGAGGTCGAGGCGCGGATCGCCCCGGACGCGGCGCTCGCCCCGGCATCCGCTCTCGGACCCGTGATCCGCGAGACCACCACCAACGCGCTGCGTCACGGCGGCGGTACTCGGGCACGGTTGTCGCTGGAACGCGACGGAACGCGGTGGCGCTACGTGATCGCGAACGACCGCCCGCCAGGCGGGCAAGCGGATGCCGAGGGCTCGGGCCTCGACGGCATCCGCCGCCGTCTCGCCGAGGTCGACGGAGAACTCGACGTGCACGACGACGGCGAAGAGTTCGAGGTCACCGTGACCGTACCGGCGGAGGACGCGCGATGATCCGCGTGCTGCTCGCCGACGACGAGGGCATGATCCGGTCGGCGCTCGCCGCATTGCTGCGACTCGAAGACGACATCGACGTGGTGGCAGAGTGCGGTGACGGCGAGGAGGCGGTGGCCGAGGCCCTGCGGCTCGAACCCGACGTATGCCTGCTCGACCTCGAGATGCCGGGCCTCGACGGCGTGCAGGTCGCCGAGCGTCTCAACCGCGCCATCGCGACCCGCTGCGTGGTCGTCACCCGGCACGCCCGGCCGGGTGTGCTGCGCCGCGCGCTGGCGTCGGGGGTGTCGGGCTTCCTGCCCAAGTCCCGCGGAGCGAACGAGGTGGCAGCCGTCATCCGCAAGGTCGCCGCCGGGGGCAAGTACGTCGATCCGGAGATCGCCGCCGACGCCCTCAGCGACGAGCGCTCGCCGCTGACCGATCGCGAACTCGACGTGCTGCGTGCCGGGCGCCGCGGCGAGACGACCGGGCAGATCGCCCGAATCCTGTCCCTCGCCCCGGGAACCGTGCGCAACCACGTCTCGGCGATCCTCGGCAAGCTCTCGGTCGCGACGCGGCAGCAGGCGGTGCTCCTCGCCGAGGAGCGCGGCTGGATCTGAGCCGCTTATCCTGGGCATCATGACCTCCTCCGCCGCCAAGCCCTCGGTTCTGTTCGTCTGCGTGCACAACGCCGGCCGCTCGCAGATGGCCGCGGGATTCCTGCGCGAGATCGCCGGGGATCGCATCGAGGTGCGCTCGGCCGGGTCGATGCCCGCCGACGCGATCAACCCGGTCGCGGTCGCGGCGATGAGCGAGCTCGGCATCGACATCACCGCCGAGCAGCCGAAGGTGCTCACGACCGAGGCCGTGCTGGCGTCCGACGTCGTCATCACCATGGGGTGCGGTGACGCCTGCCCGTTCTTCCCCGGCAAGCGTTACGAGGACTGGACGCTCGACGACCCGGCCGGTCAGGGCATCGACGCGGTGCGTCCGATCCGTGACGAGATCCGCGCCCGCATCGAGAGCCTCGTCGCCGAACTCGTCTGACGGTTCGCGCGCTCAGTGCGCGTGGTGGTCGGGGTCGTCCTCGTGGCCGTCTTCGAGGATCATCCCGACCGACGTCGCGCAGGCGTCGCCCTGCCAGGCCTCCCATCCCTCGCGGACGGCGAACGCAGCGATGACGAGGCCGGCGACGGCGTCCGCCCACCACCATCCGACCAGGCTGTTCAGCACGAGCCCCACGAGCACGGCGCCCGAGAGATACGTGCAGATGAGGGTCTGCTTCGAATCGGCGACGGCGGTGGCGGATCCGACCTCGCGGCCGGCGCGGCGCTCGGCGAACGACAGGAACGGCATGATCGCGACGCTGACTGCCGTGAGGACGATGCCGACGGTGCTGTGCTCGGGGCGCTCGGCCGTCACGAGAGCGAGGACGGATGTCGTCGTGACATACGCGGCGAGCAGGAAGAATGCGACGGCGATCACCCGCAGGGTGGGCTTCTCCCACTTCTCGGGATCGCGTCGGGTGAACTGCCAGGCGACCGCCGCCGCCGACAGCACCTCGATGCTCGAGTCGAGGCCGAAGCCGATCAGGGCCGCCGACGAGGCGACGGTGCCCGCCGTGATCGCGATCACCGCTTCGACGAGGTTGTACCCGATCGTGATCGCGACGATCAGGCGGATGCGTCGGTGCAGGGTGTCGCGTCGGGTCGGGGTGAGTGTGGTCGACATCAACAGGTGCACCCCTCGCCGTCGCAGCATCCGGGGTCGACGATCAGCACGACGCGCAGCAGCTCGTCGAGCGCCGGCGCGAGGTGCGGGTCGGTGAGCCGGTAGCGGCTGCGTCGTCCGTCGGGAATGCTCTCGACGAGGCCGCAGCCGCGCAGGCAGGTGAGGTGGTTCGACATGACCTGGCGCGAGACCCCGAGCTCGTCGGCGAGATCGGCCGGAAACGCGTCGCCGGTGCGCAGAGCGAGCAGGATGCCTGCGCGGGTCGGGTCGGAGAACGCGTGTCCGAGGCGGGCGAGGGCGGCGGTGTGCGAAAGCGTGGCGGTGGTCACGTTCTGAGAGTACATGGCTTTCTGAATTAAGCGAAATATGTATTGACCGGGGCGGGGTAAGTTCGAGGCACGTCGTGGTTCGGAACGGTACCGACGCCGGTCGGGGTCGTCGGCGTCGTCAGTGACGGGGTCTCCCTCACGCGCGTCACGTGGATCACCGACCCGCCGACCGGGGCCGACACGGGCTCGGAGCCGTTGCTGGGCGAAGCGCTCCGGCAACTGGACGCTTACTTCACCGGTCGGCTCACGCGCCTCGACCTGCCGATCGACCTCGGCGAGCAGACCGTCGCGACGCGAGCGGTGCTGACGGCGCTGTACGAGACGGTAGGGCACGGTGAGACCGTCACCTACGGCGGCCTCGCGGCCCGCAGCGGAACCGACGTGCCCGCCCGGGGGATCGGGTCGATCATGGGCGCCAATCCGGTGCCGCTCATCGTGCCGTGCCACCGGGTCGTGGCCGGAGACGGACTCGGCGGGTACTCCGGCGGTGCTCCCGGCCGCGGTCTCGAGACCAAGCGCTGGCTTCTCGAGCACGAAGGGGCGCTCCCGGCGTCTCTCTTCTGACGGCTCGCGTCCCGGCTCGGCACGGCATCCGTCATCGCGTCATCGACGCGCCCGCCGTCCTGCGAGAATGGACGTGCCGAAGTCCCGAGCCGAGGAGCCAACGTGCAGTTCATCTCCACCCGCGGCGGCATGCAGCCGCAGCCGTTCAGCGAGACGCTGTTGGAGGGCCTCGCGCCCGACGGAGGGCTCGCGGTCCCCGCCGAGATGCCGACCGTCGACACCGAGACGCTCGAACGCTGGCGGGCCCTGACATACCCGCAGCTCGCGACCGAGGTGCTCGGCCTCTTCGCCACCGACATCCCGCGCGAAGACCTCGCACGGATGACCGAGGCGGCGTACGCGCCGTTCCCCGGCGACGTCGTGCCGCTGCGCCCGATCGACGGGGGACTCACGCTCGTCGGCCTTTCCGAGGGGCCGACGCTCGCCTTCAAGGACATGGCGATGCAGTTCCTCGGTCAGGTGCTCGAGTACGCGCTGGAGCGCAAGGGCTCGGTGCTCAACATCCTCGGGGCGACCTCGGGCGACACCGGCTCCGCGGCCGAGCACGCGCTGCGCGGAAAGGACCGCGTCTCGGTCTTCATGCTCTCGCCGCAGGGGCGCATGAGCGCGTTCCAGCGCGCGCAGATGTTCTCGCTCGACGACGCCAACGTGCACAACCTCGCTGTCGAGGGCGTGTTCGACGACTGCCAGAACCTCGTCAAGCACCTCGCGGGCGACCTCGACTTCAAGCGGGCGCAGAACCTCGGCGCGGTGAACTCGATCAACCTCGCGCGCATCACCGCGCAGGTCGTCTACTACTTCTGGGCCTGGCTGCGGGCGACGGATGCCGACGGCCCGACCGAGGTGTCGTTCACCGTTCCCTCGGGCAACTTCGGCAACATCCTCTCGGGATTCTTCGCGAAGCAGATGGGTCTCCCGATCCGTCGCCTCGTGCTCGCCGCCAACGAGAACAACGTGCTCGACGAGTTCTTCCGCACCGGTGTCTATCGGCCGCGCAACGCGGCGCAGACCCTCGCCACGTCGAGCCCTTCGATGGACATCTCGAAGGCCTCGAACCTCGAGCGCTTCATCTTCGAGCTCGTCGGTCGGGACCCCGAGCGTGTCGTCGGCGCCTGGCGCGACCTCGACGAGCAGGGCTACTTCGACTTCGCCGGCGATCAGCCGCGCTTCGCGGAGGAGTTCGGCATCGTCAGCGGCACGTCGACGCACGCGGATCGCCTCGAGACCATCCGTGCGGTGTACGCCGCGACCGAGGAGATCATCGATCCCCACACCGCCGACGGTGTGAAGGTGGCGCGTCAGTACGTAGAGGAGGGCGTGCCGATGCTCGTTCTCGAGACCGCGAAGCCGCACAAGTTCGCCGAGACGATCAACGAGGCGATCGGTGTCGAGCTCGACTACTCGAAGGAGCTCCGCGACATGCTGGGTGCGCCCCAGCACGTGACGGAGATGGCCGACGACGAGCACGCGCTGCGCGCGTTCATCGAAGCGAACGCTCTGCGCTGATCGCTCCCGCTGCGTCCCTGGTCTGCGACCGCTGGGTCCCTGAGCCTGTCGAAGGGCGCAGCGGTCGCCACCGGGTCACTCCTCGGGGTCGCCGTGCAGCATCCAGTCGATGCCGAAGCGGTCGACGAGCATTCCGAACGTGCCGCCCCACGGCGGAACGTCGAGGGGCATCGTGATCGTCGCTCCGTCGGAGAGCTTGTCCCACACCTCCTGGGTGCGTGCCTGCGTGTTGCCGCTGAGCGAGACCGAGATCCCTGCGGGTCTCTCGTAGGGCATCCCGTCGGGGGTGTCGGAGGCCATGAGTACCAGGCCGTCCGGCGTGGTGAGCTGCGCGTGCATGATGAGGCCCTTCTGATTCGGATCCTGCATCATGTCGGGGAAGTCCCCGAACACACTGATGTCGAGGTCTCCACCGAGCACGCTCTGATAGAACTCCATCGCCTGGCGGGCGTCGGTGCGGAACGACAGGTAGGGGTTGAGATTCGCCATGACTGCTCCTGGTGAGAGGGGTGCCCCGGCTCCGAGACACGCCCAGTCTGCGTCGGTCCGCGGCTGCGCACAAGAGAGTCGTGCGGACTCGTCGCGGTTCAGGCGGGGAGGGCGCGAACCGCGGCGGTGAGCACCTGCGGAACGGTCGGCACTCCCTCGGCGCGGAAGACCGTCTCGCCGTCCGTGCGACGGATGATCACGGTCGGCGTGAAGCGGATGTCGAGCGCCTCGGCGGCGTCGGGATCGCGGGCGACGTCGATCTCGGTGATGGTCGCATCCGGTAGGAAACGCGCGGCGTCATTCAGGACGGCCCGGGTTCTGGCACATGCGCCGCAGAACGCCGACGTCACGAGCGTCAGTTCCATGCGCGTCTCCTCTCGGCGGATGCCTCCACCGATGCAACCGGAGACCGCCTGCGGGTGTTCCCGACCTGACGTATCCGGTCGGGAACCGGTCGTTCAGAAGTCGGTGCGCTGGACGAGGGCGTGGTAGTCCTCGATCGCGGCGTCGCGCGTCACGCCGTCACTCCCTGTCCAGGCCGAAGGTGCGCTTGACGAGTGCCTGCACGTCGCGGTCGAGCCCGTCGATGCGGTGACCGACGATCTCGAAGCGAGAGTTCATCTCGGCGCGCAGGCCGCCGAGCTCTGCTCGCAACACGCGGATGAAAACGGTCGAGACCGTCGTC
The DNA here is from genome assembly GCF_042957055.1 of Microbacterium sp. NPDC008134. Classification (NCBI taxonomy): domain Bacteria; kingdom Bacillati; phylum Actinomycetota; class Actinomycetes; order Micrococcales; family Microbacteriaceae; genus Microbacterium; species Microbacterium sp. NPDC008134. Next base: position 695,123 of record NZ_JBIBHO010000001.1, read on the forward strand.
ATCATGCCGAACATCAGAGCGGCGAATGCGCCGATCATCGTCCAGATCTGCGGTTCGGCCATGGCGATCATCTCCTCATCGTGCGGCGTTGCGTCCATCCTGCCAAGGGTCGACGCGCTGTCCGCACTGCCCGTCACGATCTGTGGAGAACTCGCCACGATCACCACTTGTGAAGAGAAAATGCGCCCCTCACGTATCCCGCGACGCCGCCCGCGGATGCAGGACACCCGAGGCCGCACCGAGCACCGCGCCGACGATGGTGTCGACGATCCGTTCGCCCGCCACATCGAGCGAACCGATGCTGCCGGTCGCTGCCCCGGTCAGCAGGAGCACGAGCGGGGTGATGAACACGAGGGCGAGCGCGTAGTGACGCACGACGACGAGCTCGATCGAGAACTGCAGCAGGCCGAGCAGCAGCGCCAGCCAGATGCCGGCCGGGTGCAGCAGGGCGAGGATGATGTAGAGGCCGGCGCCGACCACGGTCCCCAGCATCCGATGCAGCCCGCGCTGGAAGGCGGCGCGACGCGCGGCCGCGACGCCGATCACGGCGACGGCCGAACCCACGATCCAGTACGTGCGATCCGGGTCGACCACGAGGCCCAGCAGAACGCCCACGAGCGAGACGATCACGACACGGAGCAGGAGCATCCGGGAATCCGCGTTCCACGCCGGGCCGGGCAGGATCTCCCGCAGCGGACGGGCTCCGATCCCTCGGATGCGCGGGAGCGCGAGCGGTGTCAGGGCGACGAGGTACGAGAACAGGCAGCCGCCGGCGAGCGCCGCGAGATAGACGAGCGGTGGGAGCGCCCCGGCCACCACGTGGGCCGACAGTCCGTAGACGAGCACGAAGAACAGCGGCCCGGGCGGGCCGAGCCGGAAGCCGAAAGCGAGCGCGGCGCTCACCGTCGCCACGACCACGACGCCGATGCTCACGACGAGGGTGTTCCCCGAGACCAGGGTGCCGAGGAAGGCACTCGCGAGCAGCGCGACGGCGACGATCGGCAGCACTCGTGCGCGGTCGACCACCGGAGCGGACCCGGCGTAGAGCACGGTGAAGGCGCCGGAAGCGGCGACGTACCCGAGCGGCGCGTGACCCGCGAGGGTCATCACCGCGATCGGAGCCGCGATGCCGATCGCGGCCTGGAGGGCGAGGGGCCGACGCGGTCCACGGGAGGGGGCGAAGGCGAAGAGGCTCACTCCTCCATTGTCCTCCTCGCTCCGACGGCGCCGGCGCCGGTCGATACGATGGCGAACGTGACCCCCACCGTGCGCCCCGGTATCGACGAACGCCTTTCGCGGATGATCCAGCTGCCCACCGTCTCGGCAGAACTCGAGGAGCGCGGACGCGAGCCGTTCGAAGCCTTCGTCGCCCTGATCGCCGAGCTCTACCCGCTGACGCACACGCATCTCGCGCTCGAGCGCCACACCGACTTCGGTCTCCTCTTCCGCTGGCGCGGGCGTGCCGAGGGATCCGACGGCCCGGTCGTGCTGATGGCGCACTACGACGTCGTCCCGGTCGACGAGAGCGACGCCTGGACGCACCCTCCGTTCGCCGGGGTCATCGCCGACGGCATCGTCTACGGGCGGGGCGCGCTCGATGACAAGGGGCCCCTGATCGTCGTGCTCGAAGCCGTCGAGAACCTGCTCGCCGATGGCTTCGTGCCCGCACGCGACGTCTATCTGTCGTTCGGCGGGAACGAGGAGACGTACGGGCACGCGGCGCAGGAGATCGCGCGGGTCCTGCGCGATCGCGGTATCGTGCCCTGGCTCGTCGTCGATGAGGGGGGAGCAGTGGTCGACGCGCCGCTGCCGTTCGTGCCCGGACGGGCGGCGATGATCGGCGTCGGCGAGAAGGGGGTGATGACCGTGCGGCTCTCGGCCCGCGGCGAGGGCGGCCATGCCTCCGCGCCACCGACGCTCACGGCGGTGCGGCGCATCGCCCGCGCCGTCGATCGGCTGGGGCCGGGCACGTTCCGGCCCCGTGCATCGACGGCGATCCTCCGGATGCTGTCGCGGCTCGCCGACCAGACGCCCGGCTCCGCGAGGCATCTGCTGCGCGTGCTCGGATCCGCTCCTCTGCTCACGGCGCGCGTGTTCGCTGCGCTCGGCGGAGAGCCGGCGGCCCTCGTCCGCACGACCATCGCGCCCACGATGCAGTCCGGCGGTACCGCCGCGAACGTGCTGCCGTCGCAGGCATCCGCCACGGTCAATCTGCGCATCGCGCTGGGGGCGACCACGCAGCAGACCGTCCTGCGGGTACGGCGACGCGTGCGCGACCCCCTCGTGAAGGTCGAGGTGATCGAGGCGAGCGAGCCGTCGCCCGAGTCCTCGACCGAGAACGAGCAGTTCGCGCTCCTCGCCGAGGCGCTCGAGGTCTCGCATCCGGGGGTGCCCGCCGTGCCCTATGTGATGATGGCCGCGACCGACTCCCGGCATTTCCACCGCTTCTCTCCGGCGGTGTACCGCTTCGCGCCGCTCGAGATGTCGAACGCGCAGCGGGCATCGATCCACGGCGTCGACGAGAACGTCGAGATCGCCGCCCTGATGCGGGGAGAGCGCTTCCATCGCGCGCTCCTCGAACGGCTAGTGTGATCTCAGTCGCCCTGCAACGGCCCGGAGGCCCGAACTCCTCGCAGCCAGGGCCGGGAGAGAAGCAGGAGTTGCGATGACTCGCACCCGCACGCTGGGCACCCTCGCCGCCGTCGTCGGCTATCTCGCCTTCGTCGAGTTCACGAGCGGAGTGCTACAGGGGTACTACACCCCCATGCTCACCGACATCGCCCGCCATCTCGGCATCCACGATGCCGACGTGAACTGGCTCGAAGGCACGCAGCTCATGCTGTCCGCCCTGGTCGTGCCGGCGTTCGCGAAGCTCGGCGACATGATCGGCCACAAGCGGATGCTGTTGATCTCGACGGCGCTCACCGCCGCTGCCGCGCTCGTGCTGCCGTTCACCGACTCGTTCGCGGTCTTCCTCGTCGCATGGACGCTCATGGGCTTCTACGTCGTGTGGCTGCCGCTCGAGATCGCCCTGATCTGGTCGCGTTCGCGGCGGATGGAGGGTCGCTCGACGATCACGGCGAAGGCCGCGGGACTTCTCGTCGCCGCTCTCGAGGGAGGGGCGATCCTCGGTGCGCTCGCCGGAGGTGCGCTGGTCGATGCGCTGCCGCTGACGGTCGTTCTCCTCGTGCCGGCGATCCTCATCGTCGTGTGTTTCTTCGTGATCCTGTTCGGCGTGAAGGAGTCGCCCGACCCCACCGGCGGTGCGTTCGATACCGTCGGACTCATCCTCATCTCGCTCGCCCTCGTGTGCTTCACCGGCGGGCTCAGCCTGCTGCGTCTCGACGGCGGCCTCGTTAACCCGTGGTCGTGGGCCGTGGTGCTGCTCGGGATCGTGCTGGTCGTGCCGTTCGTGCTGTGGGAGCTCCGCCACGACGACCCTCTGATCGACGTGCGCATGTTCCGTTCCCCGGCACTCGGTCCGGTGTTCCTCACCGCCGGTCTCTTCGGCGTCAGCGTGCTCGGCGCACAGGCTCCGCTGTCGACCTTCGCGCGTACCGATCCCGCCCTGCACGGCTACGGCCTGGGCACCTCGGGCTTCCAGACATCGCTGATCATCGGGCTGTACCTCATCGCGATGATCGCCGGAGCACTCCTCTTCCCGCTGATCGCGCGCCGCACCACGCCCAGACTCACGCTGATGGGCGCGTCGCTCCTGGTCGGGATCGGCTTCCTGCTCTTCCTGCCGTTCCACGACACGTATGCGCAGGTGGTGACCAACATGGTGATCGCCGGGCTCGGCTCCGGAGCGCTCGTCGCCGCCCTTCCCGCGGCGGCGGCCTCCGGTGCGCCCGCGACGCAGACGGGCGTGGCGACCGGCCTGACCAACTCGGTCAAGACGGTGGGCGGCGCGATCGCGTCGTGCGTCTTCGGCATCGCGCTGTTGAACGGTGTGGCCGAGTCCGCGGCCTCGACAGCCGACGGCACGGCCGGATCGCTCGCCGGTTACTTCACGGTGTGGATCGTGTGCGGTGTCACGGCTCTGGTGGCTGCGGCCACGCTCGTCTTCGTGCCGAAGACGGCGTTCACGGACCGTCCCGCCGAGGTCGAGGTGTCGCCGGTCGTCTGACCTCGGGCGCACGGATCGGTCAGTCGCGATCGAGCCGCCCGTTCATCTCGCTGCGCAGCCCGCCGATCTCGGCGCGAACGACGTGGATGAACAGGGTCGAGATCACCGTGAGCATCCCCAGCATCAGTGCCGTGAAGGCTCCGATCATGGCCCAGATCTGCGCGTCGTTCATGAATGCCATCCCCACATCAGCGCCCACCCGTCGGCATAGGTGTCAAGCGTCGCGCGGCGGGTTGTGCATGAACTCGATGCGGATGCCGCCGTCGTCCTCGACGAACGACGCGTAGTAGCGCTCGGTGAAGCGCGGGTACTCCTTCGGTTCTCGCACGGGTGTCCATCCCGCCGCGACGGCGACGGCGTGCAGCCGCTCGACCTCGTCGCGAGACCCGACGGCGAAGGCCAGGTGCTGCCAGCCGACGCTTCCGTGGCGGTGGGGTTCCGGAGCGTCGTCCCGGGGCGCCATGAGGATCAGTTCAGTCTCGCCATCTTTGTTCCAGGAGAGCGAGTGGTCGTCACCGTACCCGCTCGAGAAGCCGAGCGCGGAGAGCACCGGATCGAACTGTGCGCGCCCCCGTTCGAGGTCGGCGACGGTGATGCCGAGGTGATCGAGGAGGGGCATCAGATCTCGATGCCGTGGTCTTCGTCGTTCACGCCGGCGTTGTGCCCCCGCCGTGATTCGTAACCGAGGAACCACCCGATCCAGACGATCGCGGCGAGCAGCACACCGAGCCAGACGTTCTGGAAGATCAGTCCGATCACGACGCCGAGCACGAGGAGTCCGACGGTGACGGAGAGGCGGAGTGCGAGGCGGCGACGGGCGGGATTCATGGGATAACTCTAAAGGGGGGTGAATTCCGGAGAAAGTTCTTGAACGTTCTCTCCATGTCTGTTTAGGGTGATGGAAACCGTAGCCAGTGGGGGAATCATCCGGCGGCGGTACGAACCGGGGAGGGTTCTGCTACATGGAGGGTGTTATTCGTCGCGCCCCGCGATGGAAATCGTTCGTCGCGATGCTCACAGCGGCGACGCTCGCGACCGTCGGTCTGACGCTCGCGGCGCCGACATCGGCCGAAGCCGTCGTCGTGCAGTGGGGCACCAACTCCGGCGAGTCCCCGAACTACCAGGCCAACGTCAACGGCGACTTCCTGATGTCCGGCAACGGCGTACTCGCCTGCACGTCGGCCGCCACCACGACCGTCGGCACCTGCAACGATCTCCACGCGGCCTCCAGCAGCAACACCGAGAACGTCAACGACAACTTCGTGATGTCGAACAGCAACACGGTCGCCGGATTCACGACGAACTCGTCGAGCGCGACGATCAACGTGCCCGCCGGTGCGACCGTGGTCAAGGCCTTCCTCACCTGGAGCGCGAACACGGGCGCCTTCACCGGCGACACCCGCATGCTCTGCGCCTCCTACTCCGCTGCGCGCGGCGTCGCCACGATGCCCACGGGCTCGGCCACCGGGTACTTGAACCGGGCGATCCAGTTCAAGGTGGGCTCCGGCGCGACGGCGAACGTCTCGCCGCAGAACGTGCTCGTCGATCCGACCTCGCAGGCGACGGCTCGCTACTACTCGGCGAGCGCCGACGTCACCGCGGCCTTCGCCAACGTCTCCACCGGGTCCGATGTCACGCTCTCGGCGGGGAATATCTGGGCTCCGACCGGCGCCGGCTGCTACGCGGGCTGGTCGGTCACCGTCGTCTACGACTACGGCACCTTCATCCCCGGCAACGCCGCGTCTGTGCCGCACAACATCATCTACTACGAAGGTCACGTGCGTCAGGGCGCATCGGACCCCGACCTCACCGTCGCCTTCAACGGCTTCACCGCCGTCGCCCCCGGTACTCGTGCGGGATTCACGCTCTTCGAGGGCGACCGCAACATCACCGGGGACACGGCGTCGTACTCGCGCGGGGGATCGTCGACGTTCACCGCCATCCCCAACGCGGCCGGCGCGAGCAACAACTTCGGTATCGGACGGGCCGAGAACTCCGTGAGGTATACCGGTACGGCGGGAACCGCCTTCACCAACCAGAGTGTCGACGTCGCGACGGCATCCCTCGGCAACGTCGTTGCCGGGGACTCCCGCGTGAATCTGCGTCTCGGCACGAGCGGCGACTCCTACCTGCTGCGCAACGCCGTGCTCTCGGTGCCGACGGCCGGCCTGCAGCTCACCAAGACCTTCGACGGCACTGCCGACACCCAGTCGCGCACGGCCTCGGAGCGCGCGACCTTCACCGTGCGCATCACCAACACCGGAGCCGGGACGCTCCGCAACATCGTCGTGACCGACGACCAGGCCGACTGCGCGCGCAATCTGGGCGCGCTCGTGCTGGCTCCGCTCGAGTCCACCACTTACACGTGCACGGCCACGGCCCCCTCATCGACCGGGTACGTCTCGACCGCCGAGGCCACGGCCTACACGGTCGTCGGCAACTATCTGGCGCAGGACAGCGACAGTACGACCGTGCTGCTGAGCGCCATCGGGCTCTCCAAGACGAGCTCGCTCGCTCCGGGAGCATCCGGCCGCGCCGGCGACGTCGTGACCTACACCTTCACCGTGACGAACACGGGGCAGGCGCCGCTGACGAACATCGTCATCACCGATCCGCTCGTCGGACTCTCGGCGATCACCTTCGGCACCTGGCCGGGCACGGTCGGCACGCTCACGGCCGGCCAATCCGTCACCGCGACGGCCACCTACACGCTCAAGCAGAGCGACGTGGATGCCGGGTCGATCGCGAACACGGCTTCCGTCTCCGCTGACGACAACGACGGCGGGGTGAAGCCGCTCGGTTCGAGCAACCGCGTCACCCCCTTGGCCTCGTCACCGGGCCTGTCCGTGACCAAGGCCGGTGCCCTCCCGTCCGGCTCGACGGGCCGGGTCGGAGACCGCATCACGTACACCTTCACGTTCACGAACACGGGCAACGTGACTCTCGCGAACGCGTCACTGGTCGACCCTCTGCCCGGTCTGTCGCCTCCGGTCGTCACCTGGCCCACCGCGACCACCGGCGCGCTTCCGGTCGGTCAGACGGCCACCGCCACCGCCACCTACGTCATCACCCAGGCCGATGTCGATGCGGGATTCGTCCGCAACACGGCCACCGTCACCGCACGCACCCCCTCCGGCACCACCACCTCGGCATCCTCGCCCCAGGTCCAGATCAACACGGTCGCCTCCGCACCCGCGCTCACGACGACGAAGTCGGGCAGCATCACCTCGGGATCCGGCGGGGTCGGCAGCGTCATCACCTACAGCTTCACCGCCCGCAACGCGGGGAACACCACTCTCACCGGCGTCTCGATCGCCGATCCGCTTCCCGGTCTCTCGGCGCTCACGTACACGTGGCCCGGGACCAGCGGCCGACTCGCTCCCGGCCAGTCCGTCACGGCGACGGCGACGTACACCGTCACCCAGGCCGACGTCGACGCGGGCTCCGTGAAGAACACCGCCGTCGGCACGGCGACGACGCCCGCGGGCGCCACCCTCACCGTCCCCAGCAGCCAGTCGACCGTCGCCACGGTCGCCGCCGCGCCCTCCGTGAATCTCACGAAGGCCGGAGCGCTCGCCCCGGGCAGCACCGGTCGTGCCGGCGACACCGTCACCTACTCGTTCAGCCTCGCCAACACGGGCAACGTGACCCTCACCGAGGTCGGGATCAGTGATCCGCTCAGCGGTCTCTCGGCGTTGACCTACACGTGGCCGGGCGCCGCGAACACCCTGGCGCCGGGGCAGACCGTCACCGCGACCGCCTCGTACACGCTCAAGCAGAGCGACGTCGACGCAGGGTCGGTCGCGAACTCGGCGACCGCCGCGGCGAAGCCTCCCGTCGGTGCTCGGCTCACCCAGACGAAGTCGGCGACGGTTCCGGTCGCTCCGAGCGGCACGCTCACCGTGCTCAAGTCGGGCTCGGTGACCTCGGGCGACGGCGGCGTCGGCAGCACGGTCACGTACCGGTTCTCGGCGACGAACGCGGGCAACGTCACGCTCACGCAGGTGGCGCTCGCCGACCCGCTGTCCGGGCTCTCGACCATCTCGGCGACGTGGCCCGGAACCGCCGGTACCCTGGCCCCGGGCCAGACCGTGAACGGCGTCGCGACCTACACGATCAAGCAGGCCGACGTCGACGCGGGATTCGTGACCAACACCGCTTCGGCCACGGGGCGCACCCCGGGTGGCGCGACCGTGACCGGCACCTCGCCCACCACGCGCGTCAACACGATCGCCGCTGCTCCCGCATCGACGACGACGAAGTCGGCATCCGTCTCGGGAACCGGGCGCGTGGGCGACGTCATCACCTACACGGTGCGCACGACCAACACCGGCAACGTCACGCTCACCGGCGTCTCGCTGACCGACCCGCTTCCCGGACTCTCGGCGTTCACCTACACGTGGCCTGGAACGAGCGGCCGCCTGGCGCCCGGTCAGACGGTCACCGGTGTCGCGACCTACACGATCAAGCAGGCCGATGTGGATGCCGGGTCGGTGCGGAACACGGCGAGTTCGTCGGCCGTCTTCGGGACCACGCCCGTCTCGAGCGCGTCCGCCCCCGTCGTCACTGCGACCGCCGCGGCCGCGCCGGGCCTCGTCACCACCAAGGCCGGAGCACTCCAGAGCGGCTCGACCGGCAGGGCGGGCGACACGATCGTCTGGACGATCACCCTGCGCAACTCCGGCAACGTCACCCTCACCGGTGTCTCGGTCGCCGATTCGCTCCCCGGCATCACGGCCCCCTCGTACGGCAACTGGCCCAGCGGCACCGCCGGGACCCTGGCTCCGGGCCAGACCGTGACCGCGACGGCGACCTCGACGATCTCGCAGACCGACGTCAACGCGGGAGCCGTCAGCAACACCGCGACGGGGTCGGGCACTCCGCCGACGGGCGCGGCCATCACGAGTCCGAGCACGCCGGCGACGGTGTCGCTCGCGTCGGTTCCGAGCCTCGCGCTCGTGAAGAGCGGTGCGATCACCTCGGGTTCCGGGGGAGTGGGTAGCACCGTCACCTATACGTTCCGCGCGACGAACACCGGCAACGTGACGCTCACGGGTGTGGCGATCAGCGATCCGCATCCCGGTCTCTCCGACATCGCCTACACCTGGCCGGGCACGGCCGGTACCCTGCAGCCGAACCAGACGGTCACGGCGACCGCGACGTACGCGATCCGCCAGAGCGACGTCGACGCCGGATCCACGAAGAACACCGCATCGGTGCGGGGCACGCCTCCGACCGGAGCGGCGGTCACCGCGTCGTCGGCCGAGGTCTCGGTCGCGACCGTCGCGGCCGCCCCCGCCCTCACCACGACGAAGAGCGCGACCGGTGCCGGAGGCGGCGTCGGCAGCACCCTGACCTACACCTTCCGCGCGACGAACACCGGCAACGTGACGCTCACAGGCGTCGCGATCACCGACCCGCTCGCGGGTCTGTCGAGTCTGAACTACTCCTGGCCCGGGGTCTCCGGGGTGCTCGCCCCGGGGCAGAGCGTGACCGCGACGGCGACGTACACGGTCCGGCAAGCGGATGTGGATGCCGGTTCGGTGACGAACACCTCGACGGCCCGCGGCACGGGCGGTGGGGCCACGGTGACGGCGACCTCCGGCGCGGTGGTCACCGCGACCGCGCAGAGCGCACCCGCGATCACGGTGGCGAAGACGGGAACGCTCAACGGCACGGGCGTCGCGGGGGACACGATCACCTACGCGTTCACCGTGCGCAACCCCGGCAACGTGACGCTCACGGGGGTCTCCCTCGTCGACCCGCTCATCGGCTCGACGCCGATCTCGCTGAGCGGCTGGGCGGGAACCGCCGGGACCCTCGCGCCGGGAGCGGCCGTGACCGGAACGGCGACCTACACGCTCCGGCAGAGCGACGTGGATGCCGGATCGGTCGCGAACATCGCGACCGCGACGGGGCAGCCCCCGCGCGGAGCGGCGGTCACCGGGACCGGGCCCGCGACGGTGCCGATCGCCGCGGTCCCCGCCATCAGCGTGAACAAGACCGGCGCGGTCACCACTGGAAGCGGGGGACCGGGCAGCGTCGTCACCTTCTCGTTCACCATCCGCAACGCCGGCAACGTCTCACTCAGCGCCGTGTCTCTCAGCGACAGCCTGCCCGGACTGAGCACGCCGGCCCTCACCTGGCCCGGTGCCGTCGGCTCCCTCGCCCCGGGGCAGACGGCGACAGGAACGGCGACATACACCGTGCGCCAGGCCGATGTCGACGCGGGATCGGTGCGCAACACCGCATCCGTCTCCGGGCGGCCCCCGGCGGGTGCCGTGGTGTCGGCGACATCGACGGCGACCGTCCCCACCCTCGCCGCTGCGCCGGGGTTGTCCGTCTCGAAGACCTCCACGGTGAACGACGGCGGCCGCGTGGGCGACGTCGTTCAGTACGGCATCCGCGTCGAGAACACGGGTAACCAGACGCTGACCTCCGTCGCGATCGCCGATGAGCTGCCGGGCCTCTCGGGCCTCGCCATCACCTGGCCGGGTACCGCGGGAACTCTGGCGCCGGGCCAGGTCGCGACCGCGCGCGGCACCTACGTGATCACCCAGGCCGATGTGAACGCGGGCACGATCCGCAACCGGGCCACGGCGACGGCGACCGCGCCCGGAGGAGTGCCCGTCTCCGGCGCCGCGACTCGCGACACCGCCACCGCCACCGCGGCCCCTCAGCTCGCGCTGACGAAGAGCGCCGCGCTGCCAGCCGGGTCGAGCGGGCGAGCCGATGATGTCGTGACCTACACGTTCACGCTGCGCAACACCGGAAACGTCACCCTCACCGGCGTCGGCTTGACCGACCCGCTGCCCGGGCTGTCGGCGATCACCGTCGCCGCCTGGCCTGGAGCCGACGGCGTGCTCCAGCCGGGGCAGAGTGTCACGGCCACCGCGACGCGCGCGCTCACCCAGGCCGACGTCGACGCCGGCGCCGTCGCGAACACGGCGACCGCACGCGGCACGTCGCCCGCCGGGACCGCGGTGGAGCAGACGGCATCCGCCACGCTGCCGTTGACATCCGGCCCCGCGATGACGATGACCAAGACCGGCTCGTACACCACGGGTTCTGGGGCCGTCGGAAGCGTCATCACCTACCGCTTCACGGCGCAGAACACCGGCAACGTCACCCTCACGGGCGTGACCGTCACCGACCCGCACACGGGGCTCAGCCCGATCGCGCTCACCTGGCCCGGCACCGCCGGCCGGCTCACCCCGGGCCAGCAGGTCACGGGCGTGGCGACCTACACGGTCACCCAGGCGGATGTGGATGCCGGAAGCATCGTGAACACGGCGACCACCGCCGGGACACCGCCCGCCGGCGCGCCGGTCGGCGCGACGTCTCCCACGGTCGTGCTCCCCGCCGCGCAGGCCGGGCCGGCGCTCGCCGCCACCAAGTCGGCGACCGTCACCGGCAACGGTTCGGTCGGTGACGTCGTCAACTACACGATCACGGCGACGAACACCGGAAACGTCACCCTGCGTTCGGTCGCGATCACCGACACCCTGCCCGGACTCACCCCGCTGGTGTACTCCTGGCCGGGTGCCTCGGGAGTGCTGGCCCCGGGTCAGATCGTCTCGGCGACGACCTCGCACACGATCACCCAGGCGGATGTCGATGCCGGCACCCTGGTCAACGTCGCCACGGTGAACGGCACCGCGCCGAACGGTACGGCGGTCTCCGCGGCCTCCCCGGCAGCCACGACGCCCACGGTCACGGGAACCCCGCAACTGCAGGTGAGCAAGGCCGGCGCGCTGCCCGAGGGCGCGACCGGCGTCGCGGGGGAGACCATCACGTGGACCGTGACGATCCGCAACTCCGGCAACGTCACCCTGACCGGCGTTGCCGCGACCGATTCGCTGCCCGGCATCTCCGCACTGAACTACGGTCCCTGGCCCGGCGGCACGGCGGGCACGCTGGCACCCGGCGACACGGTCACCGCGACGGCCACCTCGGTCGTCCGGCAGTCCGATGTGAACGCCGGTTCGGTGGCCAACACGGTCTCGGCATCCGGCGCCCCCGCGCGCGGACAGGCGGCGACGGCCACCTCGTCGGCGACCGTTCCGCTCGCGGCGGCCCCGCGCCTCGTGATCGACAAGACGGGTGTCTACACCTCGGGCAGCGGCGCCAGCGGCGACACGATCACGTACACCTACACCGTGCGCAACTCCGGCAACGTCACGCTCACCGGGGTGACGATCGCCGATCCGCACAGCGGTCTCTCGGCGATCACGTACTCGCCGTGGCCGTCGAACGTGGCCGGCACGCTCGACCCGAACCAGTCGGTCACGGCGACCGCGACCTACCAGGTGCGTCAGTCCGACGTGAACACGGGCAGCGTCACCGACACCGCGACCGTCTCGGGTCGCACCCCGGCCGGTGCGACCGTGAATGCGGTCTCGCCGACGGTCGTGCTCGACACCGTGGCCGCCGCCCCGGCCATCACCGCCGGCAAGTCGGCGACCGTCTCGGGCACGGGCGCGGTCGGCGATCTGGTCGTGTACACCCTGACCGCGTCGAACACCGGAAACGTCACGCTGACAGGTGTCGCGCTCTCCGACCCTGCGCCCGGACTCTCGCCGATCACGTACGGGCAGTGGCCAGGGGCGAGCGGCACGCTGCAGCCCGGACAGACGATCTCGGCGACCACGACGCACCGCATCACGCAGGCCGACGTCGACGCGGGAACGATCCCGAACACCGCCACGGCGGTGGGCGCACCGCCCACCGGGCCCACCGTCTCGAATTCGGCATCGACCACCACCTCCACGGCCCCTGGCGCGGCGGATCTCGAAGTGATCAAGCGCGGGGCCCTCGCTCCGGGCTCGACCGGACGCGCGGGTGACACCGTGAACTTCTCGTTCTCGCTGCGCAACTCCGGCAACGTCACCCTCACCGGTGCCGATCTGATCGACTCCCTTCCGGGCATCTCGCCGCTCGCCTTCAGCTGGCCGGCCGAGGCCAACACGCTCGCACCCGGGCAGACCGCCACTGCGACGGCGACCTACGCGCTCACGCAGGCCGATGTCGACGCGGGCGCGGTGACGAACAGTGTCGAGGCCGTCGGTACCCCGTCGCGCGGCGACGCGCTGTCGAAGACCACGGGCGTCACCGTTCCGGTGGCTCCGTCCTCGTCGCTCTCGCTCTCGAAGACCGGCGTGGTCTCCGAGGGGCAGGCCGGCGAGGCCGGTGACACGATCGAGTTCGCCTTCACGTTCGCGAACACCGGGAACGTGACGCTCACGGGCGTCGAACTCACGGATGCGATCGACGGACTCGTTCCGACCATCGCCTGGCCGGGCGCGGCGGGAACGCTCGTCCCCGGCGCCACCGCCACCGCGACCGCCGTCTACGTCCTCACCCAGGACGACGTCGACGAGGGCAGCGTCCTCAACACGGCGACCGTCACCGGACGGACTCCGGGCGCGCAGATCGTCTCGGCGACCGACGACGTCACCGTGGCGACGGGTGCGCAGCGCTCGCAGCTCGCGCTCGTCAAGACCGGCGCTCCCACTGTGCCCGACGAAGCCGGCGCCGGCGACCAGATCACCTACGCGGTGAGCCTCACGAACGTCGGCAACGTCACCGTCTCCGACATCGAGCTGACCGACGATCGCGCCGACGTCACCCTCTCCGAGATCACCTGGCCGGACGTGGCAGGTGAGCTCGCTCCGGGCGCCACGGCGACGGCGACAGCGACCTACACGATCACGCAGGCCGATGTCGACGCCGGCGGAGTCGACAACACCGCGAGCGCCACCGGCACCGCGCCCGGTCCCGACGGCCCCGTCGATGTCACCGTCGTCAGCGATGTCAGCACCGTGGCGACGGAGCGCTCGACGCCCGCGATCACCGTGCAGAACAGCGGATCGCTGCCCGAGGGAGCGGTCGCCGGTTCGGTCGTGACGTGGACCTACGTCCTCACCAACACGGGCAACGTCACCCTCACCGGTGTCGAACTGGCCGACGCCCTCCAGGGCACCAGCCTGCCCGTCTACGACTGGCAGGGCGGTACGCCGTTCCGCCTCGGGCCGACGGAGAGCGTGACCGCCACCGCGACCACGACGCTCACCCAGGCCGACGTCGACGCCGGATCCATCGTCAGCGTCGTCACCGGACGCGGCACGCCGCCGTCCGGCGCCGCGGTGACCGCCTCGGCCCCGGCGACGGTCGGGATCGCCGCGCCCGCCCGTCTCACGATCGACAAGACCGCCGATGTGACGGACGGACTGGCGGTCGACGACGTCGTCACCTTCTCGTTCCTCGTCACCAACACGGGGGCACTGACCATCGACGGCATCGCGGTGAGCGACGCCCTCCCCGGACTCTCCGACATCGTGTTCACGGGCTGGCCGGGCGGCCGCACCGGCGCACTGGCACCGAACGACACGGTCACCGGCACGGCGACGTACACCGTCACCCAGCCCGACGTCGACCGCGGCGAGATCGTCAACAGTGCGACGGTGACCGGCCGGCCGCCGAGCGGCGCGGCGATCGAGGCATCCGACACCATCACCGTCGAGACGGTCGCGGCCGACGCCGCCCTCACGTTCTCGAAGACGACGGCGCAGGATGCCGTGGTCCCCGGTGACGTGGTGGAGTACGCGTTCACGATCGCGAACGCGGGCAACGTCACCCTCACCGACGTCTCGATCGCGGATGAACTCGAGGGGCTCTCCGCCATCTCGTACGGCGCATGGCCGCGCGGCGACTCCGGTGTCCTCGAGCCGGGGGATCGGGTCGAGGCGATCGCGCGCTACACCGTCACCCAGGCGGACTTCGATGCCGGGACCCTGACGAACACGGCCACCGCGAGCGGCCAGCCGCCCGTCGGAGACCGTGTCTCGGAGCAGGCCGAGGCCGAGGCGTCCGCCGATGGCGCAGACCCGGCGCTCACGGTCGACAAGACGGGTTCGCTCGTCGCCGGCTCGACCGGCCGTGCGGGAGACACGGTCGAGTACCGCTTCTCGGTGACCAACAGCGGCGACGTGTCGATCTCCGACATCACCCTCGCCGACCCGCTCTCCGGTCTCAGCGAGATCGCGATGACGTGGCCGGCCGACGCCCAGGTGCTCGCCCCCGGCCAGACCGCCACGGGTGTCGCGACCTACACGCTCACGCAGGCCGATGTCGACAGCGGTTCGGTGGTCAACACCGTGACCGCGAACGGCCTCCCGGCCCGCGGAGCACTGCCCCCGGCATCCGAGCGCAGCGACACCCACACGATCTCGATCGTTCCGGGAGCAGCGCTGTCGGCAGTGAAGACCGGAGTTTTCGTCGACGACGGCATCGGTCGTGTCGGCGACGTCATCCAGTACGAGATCGTCGCGACCAACACCGGCAACGTGACGATCACCGAGGGCGGCCTGATCGACCCGATGGAGGGGCTGTACGACGTCTCGATCGCGTGGTCGGGAACGCCGGGTCAGCTGAACGTCGGCGATTCGGTGACGGGTCGCGGCAAGTACCGCATCACGCAGGCGGACGTGGATGCCGGCTCGGTCGTGAACACCGGAACGGTCGGCGGTGAGACCCCGACCGGGGCACCCGTGCGCGTCGACACGAACACCGTGACGATCAACACGGTGCTGCCGGCGCCGGGACTGGCGGTGACGAAGTCCGGGGAGACGACCGGCTCGGGCCGGGTGAACGACACGATCGATTACGACTTCGAGATCACCAACACCGGCAACGTCACCCTCACGGGTGTGACGCTCGAGGACGTGCGCCCCGACGTCGAGGTCTCCGACATCGCCTGGCCGGATGCCGCACAGCCTGGCCGCCTCGAGCCCGGTGACGTGGCGACGGCGCAGGGAACGCTCCTGATCACCCAGGAGATGGTCGACGCCGGGCGGGTCGACAACACCGCGACCGCGACCGGCATCCCGCCGCGCGACGCTGACCCGGTCTCCGCCACCTCGCCCGTCAGCTCCGTCGCGACCGTCGCAGGTGAGCCCGCGCTCACCGTGACCGATGTCGGAGAGCTCGCCCCCGAGGCCACCGGCAAGGCGGGCGACATCGTCACCTGGACGTACGTGCTCACCAACTCGGGCAATGTCACCCTCAGTGGAGTGGCGCTCAGCGACGCCCTCGCGAACGTCGGTCTGCCGAACTACGTCTGGACCACCCCGGAGGGTGTGCTCGGCCCGCAGCAGTCGGTGACGGCGACCGCCACCTACACACTCACGCAGGCCGACGTCGATGCGGGATCGGTCACGAGCATCGTCACCGGAACGGGGACGCCCCAGGTGGGCGCAGGCGTCACGGCGACCCGCCCCGCGACGCTCGCGATCGACCCCGCTCCCTCGCTCTCGCTCGGCAAGACCGCATCGGCTCCCGAGGCCCCCGTGGTCGGCGACGTTATCACCTACGAGTTCACGATCGCGAACCGCGGGAACGTGACGCTCTCGGGCGTCGTGCTCGACGACCCGCTCGCGGGCCTCAGCGCGCCCGTCATCACCTGGCCCGGCGCGAACCGCGTGCTCGCTCCGGGGGAGGTCGCGACGGCATCCGCGACCTACGAGATCACCCAGGCCGACGTCGATACCGGCGCGGTCGAGAATTCCGCGACCGCGACGGCGACCACCCCGACCGGCGCGACGCTCGCGTCCGCACCGGCGGCCACGCGCACGTTGACGGATGCCGCGGCACCGGCGATCGCGACCACGAAGTCGGCGGCCATCGACGGCGAGCCGGTCGTCGGGCAGACGGTCTGGTACACGATCGAGGTCGAGAACACCGGCAACGTGACCCTCGACGACGTGACCGTCGAGGACCCGTTGGAGGGACTCTCGTCGCTGGACCTCACCTGGCCGCAGACCGAGGGCGTTCTCGCCCCGGGACAGGTGCTGACCGCATCCGGACAGTACGACATCACGCAGGCCGACATCGACCGCGGCACGATCGTCAACGTGGCGACGGGGGCGGGCACCCCGCCCACCGGACCCGCGGTGGACGACGAGTCCGAGGAGAACGTCGTCACCCTTCCGGCGGCGGCCCCCGACGCGCTGCTCACCAAGGAGGGGCGCCTCGCGGCCGGCTCCGCCGGCGAGACGGGCGACCTGATCGAGTTCTCGTTCCGTCTGCAGAACACCGGCAACGTCACCCTCGAGGACATCACGCTGACCGACGAACTCGACGGTCTCTCCGAGATCGAGATCGTCTGGCCCAGCGCCGACGGTGTGCTCGCCCCGCAGGCGGTCGCCACGGCCACGGCGACCTACGCTCTGACGCAGGCCGACATCGATCGCGGCTACGTCGACAACGTCGCGACATCGACGTCGAACCCCGCCCGGGGCGCGGCGATCGAGCGCACGGACGACGTCCGCGTCGCCGTTCCGCAGACGCCGGGGCTCTCCGCCGTCAAGACCGGCGTGATCCTCGACGGCGGCATCGGCCAGGTCGGGGATGTCGTCCAGTACGAGGTCGTCGCCACCAACAACGGCAACGTGACCATCACCGACGGCCGACTCATCGATCCGATGCCGAACCTCTTCGACCTCTCGATCGCGTGGGCGGATCCCGAGGATCCGGGCCGGCTCGAGGTGGGGGACTCGGTCACCGGGCGGGCCAAGTACCGTCTGACCCAGGCCGACGTCGATCGCGGTTTCATCGAGAACACCGCGCAGGTCGGCGGCCTCACCCCGGGTGACGTCGAGGTCGAGGCGTTCACCAACACCGTGCGCATCCAGACCGTGCAGCCGGTGCCCGGACTGACCGTCGAGAAGTCGGGCCTCGTGTCCGGCAACGGCGGAGTCGACGCGCCCGTTGCTTACGAGTTCGTGATCCGCAACAGCGGCAACGTCTCGATCGGCGGCATCACCCTCACCGACCCGATGCCCGGTCTCTCGGAACCGGTCATCGACTGGCCGGGCGCGGACGGCACCCTGGCCCCGGGGCAGGAGGCGACGGCCACCGCCGAGTACGCGATCACCCAGGCCGACGTCGATGCCGGAGCCGTCGTCAACGCAGCGACCGCCGAGGGCAGCGCCGTGCGCGGCGGCACCGTCACGAGCGCTCCCGGCATCGCCACCGTGCCGACCCAGAGCATCCAGGCGTCGATCGTCGTCGAGAAGTCCGGGGCGCTCGAACCCGACGCGTCCGGCATTGCCGGTGACGAGGTCATCTGGAGCTACGCGCTGCGCAACACGAGCAACGTCACTCTCACGGGCGTCACGCTCGTCGACCGTCTCCCCGACACGAGCGCGGCCGAGTACGTCTGGCCCGATCCGGACGCCCCCGGGCAGCTGCTGCCCGGTCAGACCGTGACGGCGACGGCGCGGTACACGCTCACCCAGGCCGACGTCGATCGCGGTTCGGTGGCGAGCAGCGTCGACGGCACCGGTGTGCCGCCGCGCGGCGCCGACGTGACCGGTGAGGCCGCGGCATCCGTGACCATCGGGGCGCGCGCCGCGCTCTCTGCCACGAAGGATGCCGAGCTGACCGGCACCGGAGCAGTCGGCGACCGCATCGACTACGCGTTCACCATCACCAACGACGGCAACGTCACGCTGACCCTGGTCGACCTTCAGGATGCTCTCGTCGGCATCACCGACCCGGTGTTCGTCTGGCCGGGGGAGCCCGGTGTGCTCGCGCCCGGAGAGACGGTCGACGCGACCGCCGACTACGAGATCACGCAGGCCGACGTCGATCGCGGCACCGTGACGAACATCGCCACCGCGCGCGGCAAGCCGCCGGTGGGCGACATCATCACCGCGAGCACCGAGTCGGTCGAGACGACCGTCGCTCCCGCGGGCGGCGAACTGACGGTCACCAAGGACGTCACATCGGGCGCCGGGGGAGGCGTGGGCGAGGAGATCGTCTACGCGTTCACGATCGAGAACACCGGCAACGTCACGGTCTCCGATATCGTGCTCGACGACCCGCTGGCGGGTCTCTCGACGCCGGTCATCGAGTGGCCGGGTGACCCCGGCGTGCTCGCCCCCGGAGACGTCGCCACGGCGACCGCCCGCTACACGATCGTGCAGACCGATGTCGACGCCGGCACGGTGGAGAACACTGCGACCGCGAACGGCACCGCGCGTGGCGGGGCCGTGTCGGGCTCCGACACGGTGACCACCGACACGACGGATGCGGCGCCCGCCCTGACCGTCGACAAGGTCGGCGCTCTCACGGGCGGCGGCGTGGGTGTCGTCGGCGAAGAGCTCGACTACACCTTCACCGTGCGCAACACGGGCAACCAGAGCCTGACCGGCGTCACGCTCACCGACCCGCTCGTGGGGCTGAGCGACATCGTGATCGACTGGCCCGGTGCCGCCGGGGAACTGCCCGTCGGCGCGACCGTGATCGGCACCGCGACCTACGCGCTCACGCAGACCGACATCGACGCCGGATCGGTCGTCAACACCGTCACCGCCGACGCGGACCCCGCGCGGGGCACCCTCGTTCCCGCGAACGACCGCGAGACCGTTGCGATCCCGCAGGCGGCGGCGTTGACCGCGGTGAAGACCGGCGAGTTCGTCGGCGACGGAATCGGCGAGGTCGGCGACGTCATCCAGTACGAGATCGTCGCCACCAACACGGGCAACGTGACGATCACCGAGGGGCGTCTGATCGATCCGATGGAGGGTCTGTACGACGTCTCGATCGCGTGGTCGGGGACCTCGGGTCAGTTGAACGTGGGTGATTCGGTGACGGGTCGCGGCAAGTACCGCATCACGCAGGCCGATGTGGATGCCGGGTCCATCGTGAACACGGGAACCGTCGGCGGTGAGACCCCCACGGGTGAACTCGTGCAGGTCGACACGAACACCGTCACCATCAACACCGTGCTTCCGGCGCCGGCTCTGTCGGTGACGAAGATCGGTGCGCCGATCGGGTCGGGCGGTGTGGACGACACGATCGAGTACGACTTCGAGATCGTCAACACCGGCAACGTCACGCTCTCGGGCGTCCGGCTCACCGACGCCCTCCCGGGCGTCAGCACGCCGGTTGTCGACTGGCCCGGCGCCGACGGGGTGCTCGCCCCCGGCGACCGCGCCACCGCGACGGCCGAGTACACGATCACCCAGCCCGACGTCGACGCCGGCGAGGTGCGTAACGTCGCCGCGGTGCGCGGGCTGACGCCCGGCGGCGAGGAGACGACCGCCGAGTCGCTGCCGAGCATAGTCGCGACCGAGGCCGGAACGCCCCGCGTCACGATCACCGACATCGGCGCGCTCGCCCCGGGGTCGACCGGCAAGGCGGGAGACACCGTCATCTGGAGCTACTCGTTCACCAACGAAGGCAATGTCACGCTCTCCTCCGTGGCACTCACCGATGCGGTCACCGCGATCGGTTCGCCCCGCTACGAGTGGCCGGGCACGCCCTTCGCGCTCGCCCCGGGGCAGCGGGTCACCGCGACCGCGGAGTACACCCTGACCCAGGCCGACGTCGACGCCGGCTCGGTCTCGAGCATCGTCACCGGAACGGGCACCCCGCAGGTCGGTGCGCCCGCCACGGCGACGCAGCCCGCGACCCTGGCGATCGCGCCGACCTCCGGCCTCGTCTTCCAGAAGACGGCGACGCTGGATGCCGCGGGCGAGAACGGTCTGGGCGACGCCGTGACCTTCGGGTTCCGCCTCGAGAACACCGGTACCGTCACGCTCAGCGACATCCGGATCACCGACGAGCTCACCGGCATCGGTCCGATCGAGATCGACTGGCCGGGAGCGGCGAACACGCTCGCCCCCGGTGACGTCGCGACCGGCACGGCCGCCTATGCGATCAGCCAGGACGACGTCGACCGCGGACAGGTCGAGAACACGGCATCCGTCCGTGCCACCACCCCCGCGGGCGCGTCCGTCACCGGGTCGTCCACGATCCCGCCGCTCGCCACCGAGGAGCAGCAGCCGTCGATCCACACCGTCAAGGGCGGCACCTACATGACCGGAGACGGCGGTGTGGGCAGCGTGATCGAATACACGTTCGACGTCACCAACACGGGCAACGTGACCCTCCGTCTGATCCGCGTGGTCGACGAGCTCGAGGGCGTCGGGACGCCGGACATGGAGTTCCCGTCGGCCACCGGCATCCTCGCGCCGGGCGCCACCGCTACCGGCGTCGCCCGGTACACGGTGACCCAGGCCGATGTCGACGCCGGGTCGATCACGAACATCGCGACCTCGTTCGGCACCTCGCCGCGTGGCACGGTCGTCTCGGGTACCTCCGAGCCGTTCGAGATCGACACGGCCCCGCCGTCGCCCGGAGCCTCGGCGATCGAGACCACGCAGACGGCGAAGCTCGCGGACGGCGACACCGGAGTGCTCGGCGACACCGTCGAGTACGTCTTCACGATCCGCAACTCGGGCAACCTCACGCTCGACGACGTCACGCTCGACAACACGGTGCCCGGGCTCACCGGCTTGGCATACACCTGGCCCGACCCGGCGAACCCCGGGCGCCTCCTTCCGGGGCAGAGCGTCACGATCACCGCCGTGCACACGGTCACGCAGACCGATGTCGATGCCGGAGAGGTGCGCAACACCGCCACCGGGACCGGCGAGCGCCCGCGCGGGGGAGGCGTGAGCGACGAGTCCGTCGAGACGGTCGTCCCGCTCGTCGCGGCTGCCGCCTCGCTCGAGGTCACCAAGAAGGGAACCCGCCTCGGCGACGGTTCGGTGGGCACCGGGATCGACTACGCCTTCCTCATCACCAACTCCGGTGCCGTGACCCTCACCGGAGTGGCGCTGACCGATGATCTTGCCGGACTCGGACCGATCACCTACGGTGCCTGGCCGGGCGCGGAAGGACGCCTGGGCCCGGGAGAGTCGGTGACGGCGTCGGCCGGCTATGTGATCACGCAGGCCGATGTGGACGCCGGCGCGGTGCGCAACATCGCGAGCGCGACCGGCGAGACGCCGCAGGGGACGTCCGTCACGGATGACTCGGCGGAATCGATCGTCCCGACGACCACCGCGGCGCCGAGCATCGTGCTCGAGAAGTCGCAGCAGCTCGCCGACGGCGCCGCCGGTCGCCCCGGTGACACCGTCGAGTACTCCTACACCTTCCGCAACGACGGCAACGTGACGCTCACCGGTGTCGGCCTCGTCGACGGGCAGCCGGGCATCTCCGCGATCACGATCACGTGGCCGGGCGAACCGGGGGTCCTGGCGCCGGGCGAGACGGCCACGGGCGTCGCGACCTATGTGCTGCGTCCGGCCGATGTCGACGGCAGCGGCGTGACGTCGACCGCGACGGTCAGCGGGCGCGGTGGCGGAACGGCCGTCAGCGACACCGATGACGGCGGTGTGACGGTCGTCGCCGACCCGAGCATCCGCATCGAGAAGACGAGCACCCTCGAGACCGTCGCCCAGCAGGGCGCGGGCGTGCGCTACGAGATCCGCGTCACGAACGACGGCAACGTCACGCTCTCCGGAGTCGCGGTCACCGACCGGCTCGCCGGCCTGAGCCCGCTCACGGCGGTGTGGCCGGGAACGCCCGGCACGCTCGCCGCCGGGCAGACCGCGGTGTTCACCGCCCGCTATGTCATCGGCCAGCCCGATGTCGATCGCGGATCCATCGTCAACACCGCATCGGTGGTCGGAACTGCGCCGGATGAGACGGTCGTCTCGGCCGAGGACGAGAACACCGTACCCGTCCCGCGCACCGCGACGATCGACCTGCGGATGAAGATCTCGATCGCCGATGGGCAATCGGGCTACGCCGGAGACACCCTCGTCTTCACGTACACCGCGACGAACACCGGCACCACGACGCTCACCGGCGTGAAGATCGTCGACCCCTATCCCGGACTCTCGAACATCGAGTACATCTGGCCGGGAGAGCCGGGAGTACTGCTCCCGGGGCAGACGGTCACCGCGATCGCGCGGGTGACGATCACCCCCGAGATGGAGGGCACCGTGGTGTCGTCGCAGGCCCAGGTCACCAGCATCGAGGTCGAGACCTCCGAGGTCGTCGCCGATACGGCGGCGGCGGAGGTCGAACTCCCCGAGCGGCTCGGCGGGATCCTTCCGATCCCGAACCCGCTGCCGCCGACCGGCGCCGACCCGACGATCTATCTGGGCGCAGCCGGCGTGCTGCTGATCGGCGGTCTCGTGCTGCTGATCGTCGCGCGCCGTCGTCGCGACCACTCCGCTTCCTGATACTTTTCCCCGGCAGTCCGCACTTCGAAAGGCACCGCATGAACCGCGTCATCACGGATCCCGCCCCCTCGACCGCAACCCTCCCGGAGGCGCCGAGACGGCGTCCGGGGACCCGACGGATGCTGGGTGCCGGTCTCGCGGTAATGATCGGCATCACGGCGCTGAGTGCGTGCACGGGGGAGGCGGAGCCCGCCCCCACGCCGACCGAGACCCAGGCCCCGGAGTCGGGGATCACCGATATCACCGATGCGCCCGGATCGGGAGAGGGCCTCGTCGGCGCGCTCGCCGACACCACCGTCGACACGTGCGAGCTCGGCGATGGCGAGTGGAACGTCGACGGAACCGTCACCAACTCGAGCGACGCGAGCGCCTCGTACCGCATCTACGTGTCGCTGCTCAACGAGGGCGGCGAAACCCGTTCCCTGACGCAGGTCGACGTGCCGGCGATCGACGCGGGCGCAGAGACCGAATGGTCGACGACGGTCGCCCTCGATGAGGAGGACCTGTCTTGCGTGCTGCGGGTCGAGCGCTACGGCGCGTCCGGCGAGGAGTCCGCTCCGGAGGGCGACGGCGAAGGCTGAGCCCGTCCCGACGACCCGGTCGCCGCTCGGAGTGCGACCGGGCATGATCAGTGCGAGCGGTGATCCTGCGGGGCGAGCCGTGGCCCGCGGCGCGGCTCCTGCACGCCGCTCGCATGGATCAGGCGGAGCACGCGCTGACGGTGCCCGGCCCACGGGGCGAGCAGGGCGAGCATCCCGTCGTCGTCCGTCCGCCTGCCGGTCAGCGCATAGCCGACCTGGTGCGCCAGATGGTAGTCGCCGACGCTGACCGCGTCGGGGTCGCCGAGCGCGCGGATACGGGTCTCTGCCGAGGTCCAGGCCCCGATGCCGGGCAGGCTCGTCAGGACGCGTTCGCGGTCGTCGCCGGTACCGGCTGCGCGCACGGCGCGCTCGATGCTGTCGCCGCGCTGAGCGGCGCGCACGATCGTCTTCGACTGCGGCGGCTCGACTCCGGCGCGCTGCCACGTCCACGAAGGGATGCCGCGCCAGACGGAGTGCGGGGGAGCGGCGAACATCGGGCGAGGCGTCGGTCCCGGCGCGCGTTCGCCGAACCGGGAGACGAGATACCGCCAGGCCCCGAAGGCCTGCATACCGGTCACCTTCTGCTCGATGATCGCGCAGGCCAGCGCATCGAACACCTCGTCGGTGCGCGCCAGGCGGATGCCCTGGTGGCGATGGGCGGCATCGGCGACGAGCGGATGCCCGGACGGATCGAATCCGGTGGGGTCGTCGTCAGCGCCGCACAGGCGCGGCACGCGGGAGAGCGCGTCGTCTGCACCCGGTCCCCACGCGGTCGCGAGAACCTCCGAGCGCGTCGCGCGCAGGGCGAGGGTAGCGATGCCGGACGGTGTGCGCAGTGCACGCCAGATGACGCCGTTCTCGATCACCGTCGTCGGGTCGGTACGGCCGCGCCGCAGCATCCCGACGGTGCGATGGAGGTCGAGCGGATGCGTCGGACGGTAGACCGTCTCGCGCGGTGAACCGGTCGTGCGCGCGGCATCGGCCGCACCGGCATCCGCTGTCATCGTCATGCGCCCACCCTACGTCGGGCGTCCGACAGAGCGGTGGGCGTGCGGGTCAGAAGCGGTCGGGCGAGGGCGTGCCGTGTCCGTAGCGGATGACGACGTCGGCGTGACGGTCAAAGCGGTAGCCGATACCGCGCACGGTGCGGACGATGTCCTCGTAGCGGCCGAGCTTGGCGCGCAGACGGCGCACGTGCACGTCGATCGTGCGCTCACCGGGCGTCTCGTCGTCCTGTGCCTGCCACAGGGCCGACACCAGCTCCGAGCGCTCGATCGTGCGGCCCTCGCGGAGAACGAGGTACTGCAGCAGCTCGAACTCCTTGTAGGTGAACGCAGCGGACTCGCCGTCGATGAGCACGCGCTTGCGCGAGATGTCGACGGTCACGCCGCCCTCTTCGTCGACCGCGTCGTCCTCGGCGGCGGCCTTGGTGCGGGCGATGGCGCCGGGCTCGTGCAGGGCGAGACGGACGACGTCGAGGTCCTTGCCGCCGGAGCCGTGCGGGGCGAGAGCCACCGTGGCGTGCGTCTCCGCGCCGGGGGCGAGCTCCGCCAGCGTGCGGCGGAGGGCATCGACGAGGAGGGGAAGGCTCACGCCGGCCTCGGCCGCCTTGATCTCGTCGAGTCCGACGTACAGGGCGAAGCCGCGCGGCGAGCGGGCCGCGGGAAGATCGGCGGCGGTGTTCAGGGGTGCGTCTGCCTCGGGGCGTGCGGGGACGGTGCGCAGCGGGGCGGTGGAGGGACGCTCGAGAAGTGCGATGTTCGACATGATGATGAAGTCCTCAGGACGTGAGCCGATGGGCTCTGATGCGTTGCATGAATGACCGGGGCGAGCCGGGAAGCGAGCAAAGGGTGGATGCTCGGGGACCCTGCCTCGAAGATCGCGAGGGACGGGTCAGGCGGGTGGCTGTTCGTTCAGCTGCACATTCGGCAACACATGCCAACGCGACCGGGCATCATCATCCCGGCAGTCCCGTTCGCCTCCTGGGCGGACAAAGGGCATGCGTTGGTGGTCATGGGGGGATTATGTCCGATCATGTCGGCCCGTGTCAAAACGACCGGATGATCGCGTGGCGGGCGTAACGTGGATGCGGTGACCACTTCGACGCTCGCCTCCGGCTTCATCCTCACCGACGAGAAGGACGCCTCGCGCTACACGCTGACCCGCGACGGACAGCTCGTGAGCGTTCTCGACTATCGAGACGACGGCAGCACCGTCGCCCTCACCCGGGCCTTCACGATCCCGACTTTCCGGGGCCACGGCTATGCCGGGACGGTCGTCGAGGGCGCGGTCGCCGACATCGAGCAGCGCGGGGACCGCAAGGTCGACCCCGTGTGCTGGTACGTCGCCGACTGGTTCTCGGCGCACCCCGAGAAGGCGTCGCTCCTGCGCTCGCGGTGACGGCCTCGTCCGTGACGTTGTGTTACGACGTCGATTTGGAAGGATGGGGCGTATGAAACTCGCCGAGGCACTCACTGCGCGCGCCGATCTGCAGCGTCGGATCGAACAGCTCCGCGCGCGGATCACCGCGAACGCCCGCTTCCAGGAGGGGGAGGAGCCGTCCGAGGACGCGAGCGCCCTGATCGTCGATGCCGAGTCGGACCTCGCACGGCTGCGCGACCTCATCCGCCGGATCAACGCCACCAACGCTCGCCTCGATCTGGGAGCGGACGGCACGATGACCGATGCGCTCGCCACGCGGGACGTGCTCCGGCTCCGGCATTCACTGCTGGCGGATGCCGCGGCATCCGCCTCGGGCAACATGCAGTTCCCACGGCAGATGCGTTCGGAGCTGCGACAGATCTCGGCGCTTCCCGTGGCGGAGTTGCGGGCGAACGCGGATCGGGTCGCGCAGGAGCTGCGCGAACTCGACAACCGAATCCAGCAGGCGAACTGGACCAACGATCTGGAGGAGTAGCGGAAGTCGGTAGTCACGACGAGGCGGGCACAACCCCCGCCGGGAGGGGCAGATCCCGGCTCCTGTGGGCGGAGGGCAGCCCTGATCTCGCATCGCGCAGCCCCGCACGCCGCACAGGTGATCGCGCACCGCGCATCTCGCATCACCGCGTGCCGATCGTCGTGACGAGGGTGGGTCAGGGGACCTTCCGCTTCTCTCCACGGCGCTCTCCTCGCTGTCGACGGCACGCCTCGGACGGAATGTCGGTGGCCCTTCGTACCGTGTGATTATGCGAATCCTGCACACCTCCGACTGGCACATCGGCCGCACCTTCCATGGCAACTCGACCATGGACGCGCTGGCCGAGGTCCTCGGCGCGCTGACGGAGCAGGTGCGCGAGCATGCGGTCGACGTCGTGATCGTGGCGGGAGACGTCTTCGACTCGGCCACGCCGTCGGGCCCTGCCTACACCCTTCTCGGTGATGCGCTGGTCGCGCTGCACGAGACGGGGGCGAGTGTCATCGTGACGAGCGGTAACCACGACTCGGCCGCGCGACTCGGTTTCCAGGCGCGGCTGCTGCGCGAGGGGATCCACGTGCTCACCGATCCGCTCTCGATCGGCACCCCGGTGACCATCCACGACTCCGACGGTCCGGTCGACTTCTTCGGCATTCCGTACCTCGAGCCCGCGATCGTGCGCCAGCATTGGCCCGAAGGCGACGCCCAGGGCCGCCCCCTGCGCACCCAGGCCCAGACCATGGCGCACGCGATGGATCTCGTGCGCGCGGGTATGTCGGGTCGCGACGGGCGTTCGGTCGCGATCGCCCACTGCTTCGCAGCCGGCGTCGATGCGACGACGGGACTCGAGCGAGAGGTGCGTCAGGGTGGGCTCGACGTCGTGCCGCTCGAGGTGTTCGACGGTCCCGATTACGTGGCTCTAGGGCACATCCACGGCCGCAACCGGCTGAGCGAGCGCGTGCGCTACGCCGGGGCACCGCTGCACTACAGCTTCGGCGAGCAGAGCAAGCCGCGGGGCTCCTGGCTCGTCGATCTCGATGCGAGCGGCCTCGCCGCAGTCGAATGGCTCGACCTTCCGGTGCCACGTCGTCTCGTCACCCTGACGGGAAGCCTCGACGAGATCCTCTCCGACGACAACGTCGCCGCTCACGCCGAGGACTGGGTGTGCGCGAACTACACCGATGCCCTCCCACAGATCGAACCGATGCGCCGGCTTCGCGAACGCTTCCCGTTCTGCGCGGTGGTGCAGCACCTGCCGGCGACGGCGGTCGAGAGCGGTGACGGGTCGTACACGGCTCGCCTGCGTGAGGCCGTGAGCGACGATGAGCGCATCACCGCCTTCCTCGAGCACGTTCGCGATGGCCGCGGGCCCACGGCGCGTGAGACCGAACTGATCCGAGAGGTGCTCGACGACCGCGTGCGGGCAGAGGCGCTCGTCTAGATGCGTCTGCACCGATTGGAGGTCGAGGGATTCGGCCCGTTCCGCTCGCGTCAGGTCGTCGACTTCGACGCGTTCGCCGACGACGGGATCTTCCTGATCGCCGGTCGCACGGGGGCGGGCAAGTCGAGCATCCTCGACGCGGTGTGCTTCGGGCTCTACGGTGGTGTGCCCCGCTACGAGAGCGGCGAGAAGAGGCTGCGCAGCGACTACTGCGAGCCCGACGACATCTCCGAGGTCGCGATCGAGTTCAGCACCCCGGCCGGTCGCTTTCGGGTCACGCGCTCGCCCGAGTACCTGCGCCCGGCGAAACGCGGCGGTGGTCTGACCAAGCAGGCGCCGTCCGTGGCGCTCGACGAGCACACGGAGTCCGGGTGGGTCGGGCGTGCGGCCCGCGCGGTCGATGTCGCCCACGAGCTCGACGAGATCCTTCAGCTGAGTCGCGAGCAGTTCCTGCAGGTCATCCTCCTCGCGCAGAACCGCTTCTCGGAGTTCCTGCTCGCCAACAGCAAGGATCGGCAGGCGCTCCTGCGACGGCTGTTCGGCACCGAGCGTTTCGACGACGTGCAGACGAGATTCGACGAGCGGCGTCGAGCATCGGAGCGCGCACTCGATGCGCGCCTCGCGGCCATCGGTGCGCGTCTCGACGAGGCGGAGACGCTCGTCTCCCGTGAAGACCTCGGGGCCGACGAGCGCGTGCAGTCGGGGGACGTCGAGGTGCTGTCCGGCGGCTCTGCCGGTTCCGAAGGATCCGCCGCCGCGGAAGTGCAGCCCGACTCGGCGTCGTCCGCGCGTGACGTGCCCGCTGCCGACACGGGCGGGAGGCTCGATGCCCTCCGCCGGGCAGAAGCGCGTGCCGCGTATCGCAGTGAGCGCCGCAGTGCCGAGAGCGGCGATGCCGAACGTGCCCTCGCCGCGGCCGACGCCCGTCTTGCCGAGGTTCGTGAGGAGCGCACGGCGCAGAGGGAGCGCGATCGTTCGCGTGCCGCGCTCGCGATGCTCGCCGCCGAGCAGCCGCAGATCGACGAGGACCGGATCACGCTCACGGCAGCGCGCAGCGCCGAGTCCCTTCGTGCGGTGATCGATGCCGCCGAACGGGCCTCCCGTGCGGCCGAGTCCGCGGCCGAAGCCGTGCGGGTCGCCGAGGGGGAGTGGGATGCCACGGGCACCGCGCTCGACGAGCCCACCGTCGACGCCTTGAACGATTGGGTGGCCGAAAGACTGCGCGAACGTGGGGCATGGGAGCAGGCAGCTCTCCTCGAGGAGCAGTCCCCGTCACGGACCGTGGACATCGAACGCGCTCGCACGGACGTCAGCGCCGCAGCGGTGCGCGTCGCCGAACTGGTTCAGGCGCAGAGAGATCTTCCCGGCGAGCTCGACCGCGAGACCCGCGCACGCGACGACGCGAGGCGCTCCGCCGACCGTCTCGACGACCTCACCCGACGACGCGACCAGGCGGTCGCCCGTGCAGAGGCCGTACGCCTGCGCGAATCGCTGAAGGAGGAGAGCGCTTCGGCCGAGCGTGCGCTCGCAGAGGCGACCGACGAACTGGCGACGGCTCAGACGGCACTCGCCCTGCTGCGACGACGGCGCCTGGACGGCTTCGCGGGAGAACTCGCATCGACGCTGACGGCGCAGGGGCCCTGTCCCGTGTGCGGATCACGCGAGCACCCGGCACCCGCCGCGCACGTTGACCCGGTGTCGGCAGGCGACGTCGAGACGGCCGAAACCGTGCGTGACGTGGCCGCCCGAGGGGAGCGGGCCGCCTCCGAGCTTCACGCTGCGCTGCGCGAGAGGATCGCCGGCGCGGACGCCGCCGCTGAGGGCCGCACCGCGGAAGACGCGCTGTCCGAACTCGAATCGATCGAGATCGAGCGGCGGTCCTCGTCGGATGCGCAGAAGGCTCTCGCCGTCCATGACTCGGTCATCGCCGAGATCTCCGCGCGAGCGGCGGCGCTCGACGACGACCGAACGGCCGCCGACGCGGCGGCGGGAGCGGCGCGCGAGGCGCTCGCGGCCCAGGAGCAGAGCGCTCGAGAGGCAGACGCGCGAATCGTCGAGGCGCGCGGCGACTTCGACTCGGTCGCCGCGCGGATCGCCGCCGCGAGCGCGGGCATCGCCGCAGCGACGGCGTTCGCCTCCGCACTGCGCGATCGTCAACAGCGCGACCTCGCGCTCGCCGAAGCCGAGATGGCTCGGCGCGACGCCCTCGCCGACTCTCCCTTCGACACGATCGATGACGCCCACGCGGCGCTGCGCTCGCCGCGCGAGTGCGACGTGCTCGACGAGAGGATCACGCGGTACGCGGTGAATCGCGAGAAGGAGAAGAGCATCCTTCTGCCGCTCGAGATGCGCGCGCTCCCCGAGGAACCGATCGAGGTCGCTCCGTTCGAGACGTCTGCCGCCGAAGCGCGGGCCGGTTGGATCACCGCGGTCTCGGTCGCCGGAACCGCAGCGGGGGTGCTCGAACGGCTCACCTCGCTCATCGCCGCGGCCTCCGACGAGCACGACCGCAGTGCCGATGACATGGCCGAACATGCGGTGCTGCAGAACCTCGCCGATGCGATCGCGGGTCGCGGGCCGAACACGCGCAAGATGACGCTCGAGACTTTCGTGCTCGCCGCCGAGCTCGAAGAGATCGTCGAAGCCGCGAACCGTCGCCTCAGCGACATGTCCACCGGCCGCTACCAGCTCCGGCACTCCGACGCCCTCGCCGCGCGCGGCGCAGCGTCCGGCCTCGGCATCGTCGTCTTCGATGCGTTCACCGGGCAGACGCGTCCCGCACAATCGCTCTCCGGTGGCGAGACGTTCCTGAGTTCGCTCGCTCTCGCCCTCGGACTCGCGGAGGTCGTCACCGCCCGGGCCGGCGGCATCCGCCTCGACACGCTTTTCATCGACGAGGGCTTCGGGTCTCTCGACGGCGACACCCTCGACATCGCCATGCGCACCCTCGACGAGCTACGGCAGGGCGGACGAACCGTCGGAGTGATCAGTCACGTCGAGGCGATGCAGGATCAGATCCCGGCGCAGCTCCGGGTGCGTGCGACGAGCGAGGGACCCAGCGTCATCGAGACGCGGTGACGCGGCATCCGCTCAGACGCCGTACTCCTGCCGGATGACCTCGCGCAGCTGGACGCTGCACCGGGCGATCGCCGCCCGGAAGTCGACCAGCGCACCTTCTTCTGCACGGTCGGAGATCGCGCGGAAGGCCCGGATCGGCACGCCGAACTTCTCGGCTACCCAGATGTACGCGTATGTCTCCATGTCGACGAGCCCGGCACCGGAGGGCCGGATGACCGCCGTGATCCCGGCGTCGCCGACGAAGCTGTCACCGGTCGCGATCAGCACGCCCTCGCGTCCCGTCGACACGCGCGCGGGCAGGGAGACGTGCTGGCCCGCGACGCCGTCGAGGTCGAAGACGTCGTGCTGCAGTGCGCTGCCGATCTCGTGCACGCTCGCGTCGAGGTTCGGATCGATCCCACCCGCCGTCCCCACGACGACGACCTCGTCGTACGGCTTCGCGTCGAGCGCGCGTGTGAGCGCATACGTCGCCTGCATCTTGCCCTCGCCGGTGACGAGCTGATCGAATCCTTCGAGGTGATCGGGGAAGGCTTCGAGTTCGGAGGCCATGGCGGCGACGAGGAGTTTCACCTCGCCATCCTCTCAGGTGCCGACGCGTGGCGCGAAGCCGCACGGCATCCGCGATGCGTCATCCCTCCGTAACAGGACCGGGAGATACTGGGAGGAGGAAGAGTGGAGGAACCGTGTCCCTGCAGAAGCAGATCTCCGATGCCCTCGGCGTCCGCGCCGAGATCGATCCCGAGTCCGAGATCGAGCGGCGGGTGCAGTTCCTCGCCGATTACCTCCGTACCACCGGTGCCCGGGGCTACGTGCTCGGGATCTCGGGTGGGCAGGACTCGACGCTCGCCGGTCGCCTCGCGCAGCTCGCGGTGGAACGTGTGCGCGCCGAGGGCGGGCAAGCCCGCTTCCTCGCCATCCGCCTTCCCTACCGGGTGCAGCACGATGCGGCGGATGCCGACGCGGCGCTCGAGTTCATCGCCGCCGACAGCTCGGTCGAGGTCAACATCCAGAACGGCGTCGACGGTGTGGAGGAAGACATCGAGTTCGCCGTGACGAGCGACATCAGCGACTTCAACCGCGGCAACATCAAGGCCCGCGTGCGCATGGTCACGCAGTATGCTCTCGCCGGCCACGAGGGCGCACTCGTCATCGGCACCGATCACGCGGCCGAGGCGGTGACGGGCTTCTACACGAAGTTCGGCGACGGGGCGGCGGACATCCTGCCGTTGTCCGGTCTGTCGAAGCGACAGGGGCGTGCGCTGCTGCAGTTCTTCGGCGCCCCCGACCGCCTCGCGTTCAAGGTGCCGACGGCGGATCTCCTCGATGGCCAGCCCGGTCGCGCCGACGAGGACGAGCTCGGTCTCACCTACGAGCAGATCGACGACTTCCTGGAGGGGCGCACGGTCGACCCCGATGTCGCTGGACGGATCGAGGCGCGGTACCTCGCGACCCAGCACAAGCGCAATCTCCCCGTCACGCCCGACGACACCTGGTGGCGTTGACCGGCAACGCCCTGACCGGCGGCGATGTCGGATGCCGCAGCTAGTGTCGAAGCACGACGAAATGGAGCATCGTGCGGATCGACACTCAGGCGCAGCGCGTCATCTGGAGCGCCAGCGACCTCAAGGCCGCAGCGGAATGCGAGTTCGCGTGGAGTCGCGCGATCGACGCCAAGCTGGGCCGTGTTCCGGCCGTCGATGAGCCCGAAGACGCGACGCTCGCGCGTGCGGCGCTGCTCGGTGACGTGCACGAGCAGAACGTGCTCGCCCGATACGTCGCCGATCTCGGTGACGACGCCGTGCGTCAGATCGCGAAGGTCTCGTCCACGGATGCCGCGGCGCTGAGCGCGGCGGTCGACGAGAGCGTGGCGGCGCTGCGATCGGATGCCCAGGTCGTCTTCCAGGCCGCGTTCGCGACGGACGAGTTCGTGGGATTCGCGGACTTCCTTCGGCGCGACATCGACGGTCGCTGGCGGGTGCAGGACTCGAAGCTGGCGCGCAAGGCGCGGGTCACGGCGTTGATGCAGCTCGCGGCATATGTCGATCAGCTCGATCGTCTCGGAGTCCCACGCGCCGACGAGGTCGACCTCATCCTCGGTGACGGCACGGTGAGCACGCACGCGGTCGATGACCTCCTTCCGCTCTTCCATGTGCGGCGCGCACGGTTGCGTGCGCTGATCGCCGACCGTCGCATCGAGACGGGAGCAGCCGGCGAACCGCTCGCCTGGGGCGACGACCGCGGCGATCTGCAGGTCGTCGCGTGCGGCCGTTGCGCGACGTGCGAGGAGCAGGTGGTCGCGCACCGCGACCTGTTGACGGTCGCTCGGATGCGTCCGGTGCAACGAGCGCGCCTGCGCGCGGCGGGGGTCACCACGATCGACGAGCTCGCCGCGGCGCCCGCCGCGCCCGAGGGGATGAACGTCGACACGTTCGAGGGGCTGCGCGCCCAGGCGGCGCTGCAGCTCCGTGCGGATGCCGACGGAGCGCCGACCTTCGACGTGCACTACGCGCCGGCGATCCACACGCTTCCGGTGCCGAGTCACGGCGACATCTTCTTCGATTTCGAGGGTGACCCGCTCTACACGGAGCCCGCGCCGATCGGGGAGTCGCACTGGGGGATCGACTACCTCTTCGGCTGGGTCGACAACACCGATCAGTACACGGCGCTGTGGGCGCATACGTTCGCCGAGGAGCGCCGGGCGTTCGAGACGTTCCTCGACTTCGTCGCCGTGCGTCGGGCGGCGCACCCCGGCATGCACATCTACCACTACGCGCCCTACGAGACCGCGCATCTGGTGGCGATGGCCGCGCGTCACGGCGTGCGCGAGGGCGAGGTCGATCGACTGCTCCGCGAGGGCGTCTTCGTCGACCTCTACCCGCTCGTGCTGCGCACGGTGCGCATCGGTTCGCGCTCGTACTCGATCAAGAAGCTCGAGCCCCTGTACATGGGCGACGAGGTGCGCACGAGCGACGTGCAGAAGGGCGACGATTCGATCGTGCAGTACGTCGCCGCACGCGAGCTCGCCGCCGCGGGCGAGCAGAGCGAAGCGGACGCCGTGTTCGCCGACCTCGCCGACTACAACCGCTACGACTGCGTCTCGACCCGGCGCCTGCGCAACTGGCTGATCGAGATCGCTCGGGAGAAGGGCGTCACACCCGCCCCGCCCGATGCCGCCGACCAGGTGATCTACGAGCCGTCCCCCCGTTCGGTCGCGCTCCTCGCTGACGCCGAGCGGGCCGTCGCCGCGGGCGGTGACGGTCAGGTGCACCGCATCGCTGCCGCGGCCATCGACTACTTCCCGCGCGAGGCCAAGAGCTTCTGGGTCTCCCACTTCCAGCGCCTTCGCGAGCCGGTGACGATGTGGGAGGGCACACGTGACGTGGTGCGCGTCGACGCCGCCTCCTCCATCGTGCGGCGCGACTGGAGCATCGGCGAGGGGCGGCGGGTGATGTCGCGCGATATCGAGATCCGCGGAGAGGTCTCGCCGGGAACGACGCTGGGCGTCGGCGCACAGCCGTTCGCGTTGTACGAGGCGCCGGCACCGTTCGACGTCGATGTTCCCTCTCGCGCGGTGCACGTGCCGCACGTCGTCACGGTGGCCGAGATCCTCGACGACGGGTTCCTCATCACCGAGACGGCGATCCAGGGGCAGACGTGGGACGAAGTCCCGCTCGCCCTCACGCCTGCTGCGCCGCCGCGCGTCGTGTCGCTGCAGGGAGCGATCGACGAGTGGGCCGATGCCGTGCACACCGCGGCCCCGGGTTTTCCCGAAGACCCGGCGACCGACATCCTGCGCCGGATCCCGCCGCGCACGCGCTCGGGCGGTCCGCTTCCGGTGGTGGATGCCGCAGGCGGCGACACGATCGACGCCATCGTGCGCGGCGTCCTCGACCTCGACCGGAGCTACCTCGCGGTGCAGGGTCCTCCCGGAACGGGCAAGACCTACACGGGGTCGCGGGTGATCGCCCGGCTGGTGAACGAGTACGGCTTCAAGATCGGGGTGGTCGCGCAGTCCCACGCGATCATCGAGACGCTCCTCGCCCGAGTCGTCGCCGACGGCGTCGCTCCCGCACAGGTCGCGAAGGCTCCGAAGGATCCCGAGTCCGACCCGGCGTACACGGTGATCCCCAAGAGCGGCATGGCAGCGTTCCTCGCCGAGCACGCCGACGACGGCGTCGTCGTCGGGGGTACCGCGTGGGATTTCAGCAACACCGCACGCGTCGACCGCTCGGGTCTCGATCTGCTCGTGATCGACGAGGCCGGACAGTTCTCGCTCGCCTCGACCATCGCAGTGGCGGCGGGCGCGAAGCGCCTTCTCCTCCTGGGCGACCCGCAGCAGCTGCCGCAGGTCAGCCAGGGCGCTCACCCCGAGCCCGTCGACACCTCGGCCCTCGGCTGGGTGATGGACGGCGATGCGGTGGTGCGCCCCGAGTACGGGTACTTCCTCGCCCGCTCCTGGCGGATGCATCCGTTCGTGGCGGAACCGGTCTCGAAACTCGCGTACGCCGGCAGGCTCGCCTCTGCGCCGGGAACGGAGAAGCGATCCGTCGACGGTATCGACCCCGGGCTCCACATCGTGCCGTTGAGGCATCGCGGCAACGCCACGCAATCACCGGAGGAGGCCGCCGAAGTCGTACGGATCGTGCGCGATCTCGTCGGGCGATCCTTCACCGACAACGACGGCGGCGATCGCGGCGGCAGCGGCGAAACAGCCCCGACGGTGCGGCCGCTCACGCCGGCCGACATCATCGTCATCACGCCCTACAACGCGCAGCGCCAGCTGGTGCACGACGCCCTCTCGGCCGCAGGATTCGCCGATGTCCCGGTGGGCACGGTCGACAACTTCCAGGGCAAGGAAGCCGTCGTCTCGATCACCTCGCTCGCGGCATCCAGCGGGCGTGATGCGCCCCGTGGACCGGAGTTCCTGTTGCTGCA
Source organism: Microbacterium sp. NPDC008134 (assembly GCF_042957055.1). Classification (NCBI taxonomy): domain Bacteria; kingdom Bacillati; phylum Actinomycetota; class Actinomycetes; order Micrococcales; family Microbacteriaceae; genus Microbacterium; species Microbacterium sp. NPDC008134. Next base: position 731,304 of record NZ_JBIBHO010000001.1, read on the forward strand.
GAACAGGCTCAACGTCGCGATCTCGCGGGCGCAGTGCGTCGCCTACCTGGTCCACTCGCCGGCACTGCTCGACGATCTTCCCTACACACCCGAGGGGGTGGCGCGCCTCAGCGCCTTCGCCCGCCTCGTCGGTGCGGCCGAATGAGAGAGGCCGCGCGTGCACAGTAGCGAGGAGATCCTCCGTGCAGCCGCGGAGTGGGCGTGGTTCCCTCGCGGATCCGAGAGCGAGAGCGCGGAGCTCCTCCTCGTGCGATACCCGAGACGCTTCGGGGGAGGAGTGCGCGGATCACAGGTCCACTCCTCACTCAGCGCCGCCGAGGTGGTCGACCGTGCCATCGCGCGCACCGCGCTGTGGGAGGAAGACGTCCTCACCTTCTGGACGAACCCCTCCGACGGGCCGGACCTCGAGGATGAGCTCCGCCGACGGGGTGCCGAGCACATCGACACCGTCGCCGTCTTCGCCGCCCCGATCGACAGCACCACGATCCATCCACCGGCCGATACGACCGTCGAAGTGGTGACGACTCTTCCGCAGATCCGCGAGGTCGATGCGATCAACGTGGCGGTGTGGGAACAGCTCCCGCTCGACGAGAGCGGCCTGAGCGAAGAACTCGACGAGGTCGCAGGCTCCCTCGTCGCGAAGTCGCACGGACGCGTGCTCGCGCGCATCGAGGGGCGCGCGGTGAGTACGGGCGGCGTGACGCTCGCTGACGGGTTCGCCCGGCTGTGGGGTGCGGCCACCTTCCAGGGCCAGCGCGGTCGTGGTGCCTACCGGGCGGTGCTGGCCGAGCGCCTCCGGCTCGCCCAGAGCTGGGGTGCCGAGACCGCGCTCGTGAAGGGTCGCATCTCGACCTCGGCGCCGATCCTCCGGCGCTCGGGCTTCGCGCACTACGGCGACGAGCGCGCGTACCGTCTCGTCGTCCGCTGACGCCGATCAGACCGTGACCTCGACGCCGATGAGAGCCGAGCTGTAAGAATCGCGCTCAGACCGTGCCGTAGAGACGGTCGCCCGCGTCACCGAGGCCGGGCACGATGTAGCCCTTCTCGTTGAGGCGCTCGTCGAGGGCGCCCAGCACGAGCGTCACGTCGCGGTCGCCCACGAGTGCCTCGATCGCCGCGACTCCCTCAGGAGTGCCGAGCAGGCAGATCGCCGTGACGTCCTTCGCACCGCGATCGAACAGGAACTGGATCGCGGCGGCGAGCGAGCCGCCCGTCGCGAGCATCGGGTCGATGGCGAAGCACTGGCGGTCGCTCAGGTCGTCCGGGAGGCGCTCGGCGTAGGTGGTGGGCTCGAAGGTCTCCTCGTCGCGCACCATTCCCAGGAATCCGACCTCGGCGGTCGGGAGCAGCTTGACCAGACCCTCGAGCATGCCGAGGCCCGCGCGCAGGATCGGGACGACGATCGGTCGCGGCTCCGAGATCTTCACGCCCATCGTGGTGGTGACGGGGGTCGTGATCTCGACCGGCGAGACCTTGACGTTGCGGGTCGCCTCGTACGCGAGGAGCGTCACGAGCTCCTCCGTCAGCTGGCGGAACACCGGCGACGGGGTGCGCGCATCGCGCAGCACCGAGAGCTTGTGGGTGACGAGGGGGTGGTCGGCGACGTGAACACGCATGGAATACAGGCTAATGCGCCGAGCGGCCCGGCACGACATCGGATGCTTCGCGCGCGGCGGCCGCCGCACGCCCCTGTCGTAGGCTCGACCCATGACCGCCGCCGACCTGCCCGCGATGCGCCGAGCGCTCGCGCTCGCGGCGGAGGCGCGTATCGCCGACGAGATCCCCGTGGGCGCCGTGGTCATCGATTCCACCGGTCGGATCATCGCCGAGGGGCGCAACACCCGCGAGGAGACGCACGACCCGACCGGCCATGCCGAGGTCGAGGCGCTGCGTGCAGCGGCGGCATCCGTCGGCTCCTGGAATCTCGAAGGTCACACGCTCGTCGTCACGCTGGAGCCCTGCCTCATGTGCGCCGGGGCGATCCTGCAGGCGCGCATCGGGCGGGTGGTCTTCGGCGCATGGGACGACAAGGCGGGAGCCGCGGGGTCGATGTACGACGTGCTGCGCGACCGTCGGCTGCCCTACCGCGCCGAGGTCGTCGGGGGAGTCGAAGCGGATGCCGCGACCGCTCTGCTCCGCGACTTCTTCGCGCGTAAGCGCTGACGACCGCGCGACGCCCGACTCAGTCCGAGGACTTGAGCACGAACGCGTCCGTCGGGGGCTCCGGGTCGAGGGCCGGCCGGTACACGTCGGGCTCGATGTAGATCACGCGTGCGGCGGGCACGGCCTCGCGGATTCGCGCTTCGATCTCGTCGATGTCGTCGGCCGCTTCGCGTACCGACTTGTCGGCGGTCAGCGCGACCTTCGCCGCCACCATGAGCTCGTCGGGGCCGAGGTAGAGGGTCTTGATGTGGATGAGCTTCTCGACCTCGTCACCGGCGGCGATCGCGTCGACGATGCGGTCGAGGTCGGCGGTCGTCGCACCCTCGCCGACCAGCAGGCTCTTCGTCTCGATGCCGAGCACGATCGCGATGAGCACGAGCAGCACACCGATCATCAGAGTGCCGATCGCGTCGAACACCGAGTTTCCGGTGATGACGGTGAGGCCGACGCCCAACAGCGCGAACGACAGACCCGCGAGCGCACCGGTGTCCTCGAGCAGCACGACGGGCAGCTCGGGCGCCTTGGAACGGCGCACGAACGACACCCACGACTGCCCCTTCTCGCGCACGAGATTGCTTTCCTTGATCGCGGTGCGAAGCGAGAAGCTCTCGAGGCCGATCGCGATCACGAGCACGACGATCGGCAGCCACCACCACACGGGGTCGAGCTCGTGCGGGTGGGTGAGCTTGTCGATGCCCTCGTAGATGGCGAACAGACCGCCGAGCGAGAACAGGATGATCGACACGACGAACGCCGAGACGTACCGCTCGCGGCCGTAGCCGAAGGGGTGAGCGCGGTCGGCCTCGCGGCGCGACTTGCGACCGCCGAGCAGGAGGAGCAACTGGTTGCCGGAGTCGGCGATCGAGTGCACGGCCTCGGCGAGCATCGACGCGGATCCCGAGAGCAGCCAGGCGATGAGCTTCGCGAGCGCGATGCCCATGTTCGCCAGGAACGCTGCGATGATCGCCTTGCCGCCGCCGGATGCACTCATGCGTCGAGTCTAGATCGCCTCCTCTGGGGATCGCAGGTGCGCCCGCCGTAGGATGACGACATGGCTGACTCTCTCCCCGCTCTCGCGTTCCTCGGTGCCGGTTCGATGGGAGGGGCGATCCTGCGCGGCGTCGTCGCCTCGGGCGTCACCGTCGACGGCGGCATCACGGCCACGAACCGCTCGCTCGTGAGCGCCGCCGATCTCGCCGACCTCCCCGGGGTCACGACCATCGCGCTCGAAGATCGCCCCGATGGCAACCGCGAGGCCCTGGCATCCGCCCGTATCGTGCTCGTCGGCGTGAAGCCGGTGATGGTGCCGGACCTGCTGCGCGAGATCGCCCCGCACCTCGCCCCTGACGCCATCGTCGTGAGCCTCGCGGCCGGTGTGACGCTGGCCACGTTCGCCGACGCCCTCGGCGCGGACGCGCACGTCATCCGCTCGATGCCCAACACCCCGGCGACGGTCGGCAAGGCGGTCACCGGTCTCGCGGCCGGACCGGCATCGACGGCCGAGGACATGGCCCTTGTGCGCCGGCTGTTCGAGACGGTCGGTGCGGTGATCGAGGTGCCGGAGTCGCAGATCGACGCGCTGTCGACGATCTCCGGATCGGGCCCCGCCTACGTCTTCCTGCTGATCGAGGAGTGGACGAAGGTCGGCCTCGGACTCGGCTTCAGCGAAGCCGACGCCCGCCTGATGGCGGAACAGACGTTCATCGGCTCGACGGCGCTGCTCGAGGCGTCGGGGGAGACCCCGACCGAGATGCGTCGACGGGTCACGAGCCCCAAGGGCACGACCGAGCGTGCGATCGCCGTGCTGCAGGACGCGCATCTCGAGAACACGTTCGCGGATGCCTCCGCCGCCGCGCTCGCACGCGCCAAGGAGCTCGCCGCCGGGGCCTGACCATGCAGCTGCGATTCTCGGGTGGGATCTGGTACTGGCGCGGACCCGCGCCGTTCCACTTCGTGACCGTGCCCGAGGTCGAGGCCGCGATGATCGGCGAGGTCGCGTCCGTCGTCACCTACGGCTGGGGCATGATCCCGGCATCCGTCACGATCGGGGGAACCCGCGTGACGACCTCGCTCTGGCCGAAGGACGGCGGCTACATCGTGCCGATCAAGAAGGCCCTGCAGGACGGCGAGGGCTTCGGCGTCGACGACGCCTGATCGCCGCTACGGATCAGGATCGCGCGTCAGCGGTCGAGGGCGGCGAAGCGCTCGATGTCGCTGTTCGTACCCGAGACGATGATCAGGTCGTGGTTGGTGACGATCGTGTTCGCCTCGGCGTACCGGAACGGCTTGCCGGGGCTCTTCACGCCCACCACCGTGACGCGGTACTTCGTGCGCACTCCGGACTCGTTCAGGCCGACGCCGCGGATGAACTTGGGTGGGTACATCTTCGCCAGCACGAAGTCGTCGTCGAAGCGGATGAAGTCGAGCATGCGCCCGCTGACGAGGTGGGCGACGCGCTCGCCGGCCTCGCGCTCGGGGTAGATGACGTGGTTCGCTCCGACGCGGGCGAGGATCTTTCCGTGCGACTGCGAGACGGCCTTGGCCCAGATCTGCGGGACCTTGAGGTCGACGAGGTTGGCGGTGATGAGGACGGATGCCTCGATCGACGAGCCGACCGCGACGACGGCGACCTGGAAGTCCCGCGCCCCGATCTGACTCAGCGCTTCGATGTTGCGGGCATCGGCCTGGACCGTGTGCGTGACGCGGTCGGACCACTTCTGCACGAGCTCGAGGTTGTCGTCGATCGCGAGGACCTCGCGGTCGAGGCGGTCGAGTTCGCCCGCACACGCGGCGCCGAACCGGCCGAGACCGATGACGAGGACGGGCGCGTCGCCCCGGAGGACTTCAACCAACGATCGGCCTTTCCACGGGCAGCGAGTAATACTGCGATCGCGACGTCGCGGCGACTGCCGCGGCGAGAGTCACTGTACCAATGCGCCCCATGAAGATGGTCACGGCGAGCACGTACGAGCCGGCGTCCGGGAGCTCGGCGGTGAGCCCCGTCGAGAGGCCGACGGTGGCGAAGGCGGAGATCACGTCGAACAGCACGTGACTGATGTCGGCCTTCGTGATCTGGGCGATGATGATCGTCGAGAGTGCGACGATCGTCGCGCCCCACGCCACGACGCTAAGCGCGACGCGCTGCACATCGCTGGGGATGCGCCGACCGAACACCTCGACCGACTGACGTCCCTTCGCCTCCGACCACACCGCGATCGCGAGGACGGCGAGGGTGGTGACCTTGATTCCACCGGCTGTCGATGCCGACCCTCCACCGACGAACATGAGCATGCTCGCGGCGACGAGCGAGGAGCCGTTGAGATCGGCCATGTCGATCACGTTGAACCCGCCCGAGCGGGTCATCGCCGACAGGAAGAACGCCTGGAACGTGGTGTCGGCGGCATCCATCGACCCGAACGTGCGCGGGTTCTCGTACTCGAGGATCAGGAAGACGGCCGCGCCGAGCACGAACAGCAGCACCGTCGTGACGAGCGTGAGCTTGGTGTGCAGCGACCAGCGCTTGACGTGCCAGACGTGCTTGGCCAGGGAGTAGATCACGGGGAACCCGATGCTGCCGAGGAAGACGCCGACCATCAGCAGCGAGAGCACGAAGTAGTCGTCGGCGAACACCGCGACACCGCCGTCGTTCGGCGCGAAGCCCGTGTTCGTGAACGCCATCGCGGCGAAGTAGGGGGCTTCCCAGAGAGCGGCGATGGGGCTCACCCCGGCCATCACCAGCCCCGGGTAGAGGAGGCCCGCGAGCGCTCCCTCGATGATGAGGGCCGAGACCGCGACGGTGCGCAGCAGCTGGCCGACCTCGCCGAGGCGCACGGTCTGGCTCTCGTTGACGACTCCGCCGTGCGCGCGCATGGGGTTGGTGTCGCCCGCGGCGAGGAGCTTGGCGCGCAGACCCAGGCGTTTGGAGATCACCATGCCCATGAGCGAGGCGAGGGTCAGCACGCCGAGGCCGCCGATGTTGACGCCGATGAAGATCAGCACGTGCCCGAACGGCGACCAGTGGTTCGCCATGTCGACGGTCGCGAGTCCGGTGACGCAGATGGTCGATACCGCGGTGAACAGGGCGTCGCTGAGCGGGGTCACCGTGCGGTCCGCAGAGGCGATCGGCAGGGACAGCAGCGCGGTGAACACGAGGATCAGCAGCGCGAAGACCACGATCGCGAGACGCGAGGGCGAAGACGTGAGGATGTGGCGCCCGTGGGCGGCGGCATTGCGCAGGCGCTGTTTGGGGGACGACGCAGACACGATGCCCGACATCGCGTCCCCCTTCGTCTGCCTCCGCCGTGGATCGGCGCCGACTCGGCACCTGCGACCGAGCCCTCGTCATGGTACTCCGTGCCGGGGACGACTACCCTGAACACATGACCGACATCTTCGACGTGATCGCAGACGGTACGAGGCGAGACATCCTCCAGCTCCTCCTGCGGCGCACGTCCGAAGGAGAAGCGGGCACGAGCGTCAGCCAGATCGTCGCCGACCTCGGCATCAGCCAGCCCACCGTGTCGAAGCACCTCAAGGTGCTGCGCGACGCCGAGCTGGTCACCGTGCGCGAAGACGGCCAGCGCCGGTTCTACAGCCTCGCGGTCGAGCCGCTCGAGGTCGTGGATGACTGGCTGGTGCCCTTCCTCGTGGATGCTTTCGGCGACGAGGCCCCCGACATCGACTACCCGGGCGCGCCGATGTCCGAGAGCGCCGCGCACGCGGCCGAGGTCGTCGGACGCGCGGCGGCATCCGCCAAGCACGTGGTCGCCACCGCTCTCAAGCGCCTCGGCGCCTGACGGAGCGATCCGCGCCCCGATCCCGAACGCAGATCGCCCCCGAACGACCGGGGGACTGTCGTCGGGGGCGATGCCGCGGGCCCCAGCCCGCGTGTCCCGGGGCGGTGCCTGCCCCGGTGTTGCGCCGAGTGTGACACTTCCGGCTGAGTGAATCTCGGAGAGAGGCTATGCCTCTCCTGTGATGCGCGCCTCAGCGCCGCCCGGCCTTGCGGCGGAAGAGCCACGCTCCCCAGGCGCCTGCGATCGCGAGGATCAGCAGGCACCAACCGACCGCCCACCACGCCTCTCCGTTCGCGGCGGTATCCGTCAGCAGGGCGCGGATCGTCTCGACGATCGGCGTGATCGGCTGGTGCGCGGCCACGGGCTGCAGCCAGTCGGGCATGCTTTCGACGGGAACGAACGCGCTCGACAGGTAAGGGAGGAACAGCAGGATGAAGCCGTACCCGTTCGCTCCTTCCGGGCTGCCGGCCGCGAGCCCGATCGCCGCGAACAGGTAGGTTATGGCCAGGATGTACAGCGCGATGAGCGCGCCGAGCCCGATCCAGTCGAGCAGTGTCGCCGTCGGACGGAAGCCGACCAGCACTCCGACGCCGATGACGATCGCGGTCGCCACGAGGTTGCGCAGCATGCTCGCGACCACGTGTCCGGTGAGCACGGCTCCGGCGCGCAGGGGCATGGTGCGGAAGCGGTCGATGACGCCGGTGCGCATGTCGTTGGCGACGTACACGGCCGTCGATGAGGCGCCGAATCCGGCGCAGGTGAGGATGATCCCGGGAACGACGTAGTCGACGTAGGCCCCGGAGGGGTCGATCGCCCCGCCGAAGACCCAGGTGAACATCAGCATGAGCATCACGGGCAGCATGATCGCCATCAGCAGCGATTCCCCGTCGCGCAACGAGTGCTTCAGGCTCCGGCCGACGAAGACGGCCTCGGCGGTGAAACCGCGCAGACGGGGCCGCGGGGCGGGGGACGGGACGGATGCCGTGGCTCCGGCATCCGTGATCACGGCGCTCATGCGAGCTCTTCCTCGCGGATCGCGGCGACGGCATCCGTGCTGCCACCGCCGGTGATGGCGAGGAAGACGTCGTCGAGGCTGGGGCGCCGCAGCGAGACGATGCCGTCGCGTCCCTCCTCGTCGAGGCGGTCGAGCGCGCGCCGCAGGTCGCCCACGCTGCCGTCGGTCGGAATCGCGCGCAGGAGGTCGCCCGCGGTGTCGTGCAGTTCGACGGTGTCGCCGCCGATCCTCGCCTTGAGCTGCGCGGGTGTGCCGAGGGCGGCGATGCGCCCCTCGTGGAGCACGGCGATCCGGTCGGCGAGGCGATCCGCCTCTTCGAGGTACTGCGTCGTCAGGAACACGGTCGTTCCGGCATCCGCCATCGCCCGGATGATCTCCCAGAGGTCGCGGCGGCTGCGGGTGTCGAGGCCGGTCGTCGGCTCGTCGAGGAAGAGCACGTCCGGGGTGACGACGAAGCTCAGGGCGAGGTCGAGCCGGCGGCGCATGCCGCCGGAGAAGGTGCGGACGGCGCGCGAGGCGGCATCCGTCAGCCCGAATCGGGCCAGGAGGTCGACCGCTCGTCGGCGGGCGTCCGATCGTCTGAGGCCGGCGAGCCGGGCGAACATCGTGAGGTTCTCGGTGGCTGTCAATGCATCATCGACCGCGGCGGACTGCCCGGTGAGGCTGATGCGGCGCTGCACCTCGGTGCTCTGCGTACCGACGTCGAATCCGGCGACGCGGGCGCTGCCGGAATCGGCCGCGATGAGCGTGGTGAGGATCTGGATGGTCGTGGTCTTGCCGGCCCCGTTGGGGCCGAGCAGAGCGAAGATCTCGCCGCGCTCGACGGTGAAGTCGAGCCCGTCGACCACGGGAGATCCGTCGAATGCCTTGCTCACCCCGCGGGCTTCGATCGTGGCGTGCATGGGAGGGGCCTTTCTGTGTATGGATGAAACTGTGTACAGCAGAAACAACTGTGTATGACAGTAACACACTGTTTAGCTAATAAACAGAAGTAGGATGATCGACATGACGGATGCCGATCTCCCCGAGCTCCCCCGTGGAATCGCTCTCGCCTGGGGCGTCGCGGCGAGTCCGCAACGCGGGCCCAAGCGCGAGATGAGCGTGGAGCGCATCGTCGACGCGGCGGTCGAGCTCGCGGATGCCGAGGGGATCGGTGCGGTGTCGATGGCGGCGGTGGCCGCGAAGCTCGGGTTCACCCCGATGTCGCTCTACCGCTACGTGAGCGCCAAGGACGATCTGCTGCTGCTCATGCAGGAGCAGGCGACCGGGCTGCCGTCGGAGGCGCACCTCGAGGCCGACGGCTGGCGCGCCCGCCTCCTCGCCCTGTACCAGGAGCAGATCCTCCTCTATCTGCGGCATCCGTGGATGCTGTCTCTCCCGATCACCGGATCACCGGTGACGCCGAACAGCTCGGCCTGGTTGGACGCGGCGCTCTCGGCGCTGGACGGGACGCCACTCACGGAGGAGGAGCGGATCGCGGTCGCGCTCTCCGTCACGGGGAGCGCGCGCTGGTGCGGCATCGTGCAGGCGGGCTACACCGAGCAGGTGCGCGTGACCGGACTGTCGCCGGAGGAGGTCGCGCTCCGGGAGTCCGCGCTGTTCGACCGCGTGATCACCGCCGAGGAGTTCCCGGCGCTGCGCCGCGCGGTCGACGCGGGGGTCTTCCTGTCGGAGGCGGACCCGTTCCGTTTCGGTCTCGAACGCGTGCTCGACGGGGTCGAGGGGTACATCGCCGGTCTCGATAGAGGTGCGCCCCATGTCTCGACGGCGGACTGGACGGGGCTCGACCCGGCGGAACTCGCGGGCGATCGAAAGCTGAAGGACGCGCAGAAGGCCGTGCGCGAGGCCGAGAAGGCGCTGCGGGTCGCGCGCAAGCTCGAGCGGCAAGCGCGCAAGGATGCCGCGGAGCGGCTCGCGCGGGGGCGTTCGGGCTCCTGACGCAGCGAGTCCCACTGTTCACACCGGCCCCAAGGGTTTACATGCGTCACTGACAACCCATAGAGTGTGCTCATTCGAGAAAGGGGTATGTGGGATGCCCGAAGTTCCTGACGTCCGGTTCCTCACAGTTGCTGAGGTGGCCGAGATCATGCGTGTGTCGAAGATGACCGTCTATCGGCTCGTGCACTCCGGCGACCTGCCGGCCATCCGTTTCGGACGCAGCTATCGCGTGCCGGAGTCCGCCGTGGCGGACGCCCTCCAGCGCCCGATCGCCGACGTCGGCTGACCCTCGGAAGTCCTACGACGTCGGTGTGACGGCGCAGGCCCGCTGGTTTGCTAGACTGATCCGAGGCATTTTTCCGTGCCCGTACCCGGGCGTCCGATCATCGCGACGCCCAACCCCCTGACTTAGTGAGGTTTCCGTGGGTTCTGTCATCAAGAAGCGCCGCAAGCGCATGGCGAAGAAGAAGCACCGCAAGCTGCTTCGCAAGACTCGCCACCAGCGCCGCAACAAGAAGTAAGCGGCCAAGACACGAGCGCCCCCGACAGCTCCTCGGAGCATGTCGAATGGGGGCGCTTTGTGTCTCTGCCGCTCGTCCGAGCAGCTCGAAGGAAGCCATGAAGTCGATCACCGTCACCGAACTCGCCGACCGCACGGGCACGCCGCTCATCGACGTGCGCGAGAAGGACGAGTTCGCGGCGGGCCACGTGCCCGGCGCCGTCAACATCCCGATGTCCGAGATCGGCAACCGGCTCGAAGAGCTGCCGGCCGAGTCGTTCGACGTGATCTGCCAGGCCGGCGGCCGCTCGGCCCGCGTCGTCGAGGCGCTCGAAGCGCGCGGCTACGACGCCACCAACGTCGAGGGCGGAACGGGCGAGTGGATCGCGCAGGGACGCGCGGTCGAGGTGCCGTCGGCGTGACCACGCTGACACTCATCGGCAAGCCGGACTGCCACCTCTGCGACGTCGCTTCCGAGGTCATCGACGCCGTCGTCGCCGAGTTCCCGGATGCCGCGGCCGAGCGCATCGAGATCGTCGAGGCCTCGATCGCCGAAGATCCCGCCCTGTACGAACTCTGGTGGGAGAAGATCCCCGTCGTCCTCATCGACGGCGAACTGCACGCGCACTGGCGGCTGTCGCCGGATCGACTGCGCACCGCCCTCGAGGAGGCCCTGAAGTGACCATCCGCCATGTCGTGTCCTGGAAGCTCGCCGCGGAGGACGCCGATGAGCGCGCCGCTCAGGCCGCCGAGGTCGCCCGTCGTCTCAACGCTCTCGACGGCGTCGTACCCCAGCTGCTGTCGATCTCGGCCGGCGCGAACGTCGTGCTGCCGGAGTCGAACTGGGACGTCGTGCTCGTGGCGGACTTCGCCTCGGTCGAGTCGCTCGACGAGTACCAGGTGCATCCGGCACATGTCGAGGCATCCGGATACATCCGCTCGGTCGTGAGCGCACGCGTCGCGGTCGACTTCGAGCTCTGAGCCGCGCACGGCCGAAACGCACCGAAACAAAACCGTAATCCTCGATCGGGCACTCTTAGTAGGGCATCCACCCGGCACGTGCCAGGATGTTCACCTATCGGCCCACCGTCGGTGGGCCCTACCCTGCCATCGACTCTCAGGAGCTGTTATGCACCGTCGCACTACCTTCGCCGGCCTCGCACTCGTGGCTGCCGCAACCCTCGCGCTCGCAGGCTGCGCCGGCGGAACCGACTCCGAATCCAGCGAACCCGCCGCTGGCGACGAGTACGGACTGGTCACGGCCGGCACGCTCACCGTGTGCTCCGACATCCCATACGCTCCGTTCGAGTTCGAGGGCGGCGACAACGGAACCGGCTACACCGGCTTCGACATCGACCTGCTCGACGCGATCGCCGACAAGCTCGGCCTCGAGCTCTCGGTGCAGGACGTGGGCTTCGACGCCCTGCAGTCGGGCACGACGCTCGCCGCCGGCACCTGCGACATCGGCGCCTCGGCGATGACCATCACCGACGAGCGCAAGGCGAACATCGACTTCTCCGACCCCTACTACGACTCGCTGCAGTCGCTCCTCGTGCGCACCGACTCGGGCATCACGGGCATCGACGACCTCGCCGGCAAGAACGTGGGCGTCCAGCAGGGCACCACGGGCGAGACCTACGCGACCGAGAACGCCACGGGTGCCGAACTCGTGCAGTACCCCTCGGACGGCGAGCTGTGGCCGGCCATGCAGTCGGGCCTCATCGACGCGATCCTGCAGGACCAGCCGGTGAACCTCGAGCACGAGAAGGCCGACAGCGCCTATGAGATCGTCGAGACGTACAACACCGACGAGTCGTACGGCTTCGCCTTCGCCAAGGGCGAGAAGGACGCACTGCTGGCGGCCGTCAACGACGCTCTCCAGGAGCTGCGCGACGGTGGCGAGTACCAGACGATCTACGACACGTACTTCACGGCCAACTGAGCCGTGCGTCGTAGGAGTCGTCTCGGAGGTCCTTCACAATGGCGTTGAAGCGAACTACCAAGAGCAAGCTGTACCGCTACATCGTCTACGCGGTCCTGATCGCCATCGTCGTCTGGGCGGCGGTCGGGACCAACTGGGCGAAGATCGGTCCGCTGTTCTTCAACCCGGAGATCGCGGCGAAGATGTTCCCCGGGATCATCACCACCGCACTCGTCAACACGCTGTGGTTCACAGCCGTCGCCTTCATCCTCGGACTGGTGCTCGGCGTGATTCTGGCGCTGTTGAAGATGTCGTCGATCCTGCCGTTCCGGTGGATCGCCACGGCGTGGATCGAACTGTTCCGGGGGCTCCCCGCGATCCTGACGATCTTCGCCGTGGCCTTCATCCTGCCGATCGCGTCGGGGGTGCCGGGCAAGGATCTCGGTGGCCCCGTCGTGCTCGGCCTGATCGGTCTCATCCTCGTCGCCTCGGCGTACATGGCGGAGACGATCCGCGCCGGCATCCAGGCGGTTCCGAAGGGGCAGACCGAGGCCGCGCGCTCGCTCGGCATGTCTCCCATGAAGACCACCTTCTGGATCGTCGTGCCGCAGGGGTTCCGCATCATCATCCCGCCCCTCACGAACGAGTTCGTGCTGCTCCTGAAGGACACCTCGCTGCTGTTCATCGCGGGGACATTCATCTGGTCGAAGGAGCTCACCAACTTCGCCCGTGACGCGGCGACGCAGAACTCCAACGCGACACCGCTGATCATGGCGGCGATCCTGTACCTGATCGTGACGATCCCCCTCACGCGCTTCAGCGCGTGGCTCGAGCGAAGGATGGCGAGGCAGCGATGATCACGGAACTGATTGATGTCCACGCCCCGGCGATCGACATCCAGGGGCTCGTCAAGACCTTCGGCGACAACGAGGTGCTCAAGGGCATCGACCTCACCGTCACCAAGGGCGAGGTCGTCTGCGTGATCGGTCCCTCCGGCTCGGGGAAGTCGACGCTGCTGCGTTCGGTCAACCTGCTCGAGGAGCCGACCGGCGGCAAGGTGCTGATCGAGGGGATCGACATCACCGACCCCGAGACCGACATCGACCGCGTGCGCACCCGCATCGGCATGGTCTTCCAGAGCTTCAACCTGTTCCCGCACCTCGACGTGCTCGGCAATCTCACGATCGCCCAGCAGCGCGTCAAGAAGCGGGGCAAGGCGGAGTCCGAGAAGATCGCGCACGAGATGCTCGCCCGTGTCGGCCTGGCCGAGAAGGCGAAGGCGTTTCCGGGCCACCTGTCGGGAGGACAGCAGCAGCGCGTCGCGATCGCGCGTGCGCTGTGCATGAACCCCGACATGATGCTGTTCGACGAGCCGACGTCGGCGCTCGACCCCGAGCTGGTCGGCGAGGTGCTGCAGGTCATGCGCTCGCTCGCCGACGAGGGGATGACGATGCTCGTGGTCACCCACGAGATGGGCTTCGCCCGGGAGGTCGGCTCGCGCCTGATCTTCATGGACGGCGGCCACATCGTCGAGGAGGGCGACCCGCGCGAGGTCATCGGCAACCCGCAGCACCAGCGCACGAAGGACTTCCTCTCGCGCGTGCTGTGAACTGCAGACACACGACGAGGCCCCCGGAGCGCAGCGCTCCGGGGGCCTCGTCGTCGTCAGGAGAAGGATCAGACCTCGACGACCTCGGCGTCGGGAGCGTGGGTGCGTACCGACTCGATCCCGTTCTGTGCGGCGGACTTCGAGGAGTAGCCTTCGCTGATCGATAGGGCGAGATGTCAGGCGCGCGGGTTCACGGCCACGGGCTCGGGGGCGATCGCGATGCGCACCCGGTCGCCGAAGGCCGGATAGCTTCCGGGAGCGTGCTGCACCCGGACGATGTCTCCCGACTCCGTGCGCACGAGCGTCCGGCGCATGCTGCCGAGGAAGGTGCTCTCCTCGACGATCGCGTCGGTCGCCGCATCCGCTTCCGAGGCGAAGAACACGTTCTCCGGACGCAGGTACACGTCGACGGGACCGTCCGCCGGCGTCTGGAGCGGCAGTCGCTGCCCCCACACGACGACGTGGTCGCCTTCGGCGACACCGGCGACGATGCTCGAGAGACCCACGAACGCGGCCACACCGACGGTCGCCGGTGTCGTGTAGAGCTCCTCCGGCGAGCCGATCTGCTCGATGCGGCCCGAGTTCATCACGGCGATCCGGTCGGAGACGGCGAGCGCCTCCTCCTGGTCGTGCGTGACGAACACGGTCGTGATGCCCAGGCGCAGCTGGATGCGGCGGATCTCGTCGCGCAACTGCACGCGCACCTTGGCGTCGAGCGCCGAGAGCGGCTCGTCGAGAAGAAGCACCTTGGGCTCGGTGACCAGAGCGCGCGCCAGCGCGACGCGCTGCTGCTGACCGCCCGACAACTGGTGCGGGTAGCGGTCGGCGAAGTCGGCGAGCCCCACGAGGGCGAGGGCGTCCTTCGCGCGCTTGGCGGACTCGGATGCCGACACCCCGCGGCGGCGCAGTCCGAACGCCGTGTTCTCGGCGACGCGCAGGTGCGGGAACAGCGAGTACGACTGAAAGACCATGCCGATGTCACGCTTGTTGGTCGGAACGCGCGAGACGTCCTGACCGCCGAGCAGCACGGCGCCCTCGTCGGAGCCCTCGAGGCCCGCGAGCACGCGCAGGAGTGTGGTCTTGCCGCATCCCGACGGGCCCAGCAGCGAGACGAACTCTCCGGGGGCGATGTCGAGGTCGACGCCGTGCAGCACGCGGTTGCCCGCGTAGCTCTTCACGATGCTCTGCAGCTGCACCCGGGTGCCTTCGCCCGCCTCGGCGAGCAGCAGATTGTCCTGAGTGCGGGGGAGTGCGTGGTCGATGGTCATGAGTGGGCCTTTCCGTTGCCGCGCGCGACGCGACCGATGAGGAGGAGAAGCAGGAACACGAGCGCGAGTGCCAGCAGCGTGAAGATCGCCGGCGCGTACGGATCCTGCTTCTGCACGACGACCATGGCCGTCTGGAACACCTGCCGGTTCAGCAGAGAGGCGATGGTGAACTCGCCGAGCACCACCGCGATCGAGATGAGTGATGCGGCCAGCAGGCCCTGGCGGAGATTGGGCGCCAGCACCTTGAGCACGACCGTCGGCCAGCTCGCGCCGAGCGACCGCGCGGCCTCGGAGAGCGTGCGCAGGTCGGCGGCATCGATCGACGCCTGGATCGAGCGGTAGGCGAACGGCAGCACCGTGATGCCGTACGCGAACGCGAGCGTCCACGTGCCGGTGCCCACCGAGCGTCCGATCTGCAGGTAGATCGGGGCGAGACCGACCACGAGCACGATCGCGGGGATCGAGATCGGCAGCAGCACCGCGAACTCGAAGATCGGCTTGAGCTTGCCGAAGCGCAGGTTCACCAGGATCATCGTCGGCGTGAGCAGGAACAGCACGATCGCGACCGTGACGACGGCGAGGATCAGCGAGTTTCCGAGACCGGTCCAGATCGGCTTGATCGCCGCGGATGCCGCGGGGTCGAACAGTGCGATCCAGTGGTCGAACGACAGGCCGCTCTCGGTGTCGCGCAGCGTGTAGAGGAAGGTCGACACGAGGGGGACGGCGAAGAACAGGCCGACGAGGATGCCGATGACCCAGCGGGTCGCGAGGGAGGGGGCGAGACGGTTCACGACTGCCACCTCGCAGCCCGACGCTGGATCAGCGAGTAGAGGGCCATCACGATGCCGACCACGATGATCATGCCGAGCGCGAGTGCACCCGCGAGATTCTCGCGGCCGAGCACGGTCTCGCTCGTGAGCGCGGTGCGGATCTGCAGCGGCACGATCTGCGAGCCCTGGCTGGCGAGGGCCGCGGCCGTGGCGTACGACGAGAACGAGTTCGCGAAGAGCAGCAGCAGACTGGCGAGGAACGACGGCGCCAGAACCGGCAGGCCGATGCGCAGCCAGAAGCTCGTGCGCGTGCCGCCGAGGGTGAGGTTCGCCTCGGCCCACTGCGGCTTGAGCGCGGCGAGGGCGGGCATGAAGGTGATGACCATGAGCGGGATCTGGAAGTAGATGTACGGCAGGATCAGGCCCGGCAGCTCGTAGAGCCACGTGCCGTTCTCGTAGATGTTGAATCCGAACGTGTCCTTCAGGAACACGGTCAGGACGCCCTGGATGCCGATCGTCGCGATGAAGGCGAACGCCAGCATCACGCCGCCGAACTGAGCCAGCACACCGGCTGCGGCATCCACCGATGAGCGGATCGCGCCATCGGGATTCATGCCGAGCAGGGCGTAGCAGACGAGCGCGCCGACAACGGCGCCGACGACGGCGGTCAGGAGCGAGATCCAGGCGGAATTGGCGAACGTGTTCAGCACGACGGGGTCGCCGAGTGCCGCCACGTTCGTCCAGGTGAAGGCGCCGTCCTTCGTGAAGAATCCCGAGCCGATCGCGAGGATCGTCGGAACCGCCAGGAACAGCACGATGTAGGCCGCGAAGGGAACGAGTCCCAGCCAGGCCCAGGAAGGCGCGGACCGCCGGGCCCGCGCGGAGTGCGCGGGCCCGGCGGTGGTGGCGGGGGCGGATGCCGGAGCATCCGCCCCCGTGTGGACGAGAGTCGTCACTGGACCGCCGCTGCCCACTTCTCACCGAGCAGGGTGCCGGCGTTCTCGGACTGCTCCTCGGTGGGGACGACCGTCTCCTCGGGAACCTCGGGCAGGGCCGCGGCGAGGTCGGCGTCGATCGTGCCGGCCTCGGTCATGGCCTCCATGCGCACGGGGCGAGCGCCGCCGCCGAGCCACAGGTTCTGCACCTCGTCGCTGTAGAGGAACTCCTGCCACAGACGCGCCGCAGCCGGGTGCGGGGCGTCGACGTTGACCGCCTGGTTGTAGTAGCCCGCGTAGCCGGTGCCGTCGAAGACCACGACCTCCCAGTTGGGGTTGTCGGCCTTGTGCGAGGCGTTCAGGTAGTCCCAGTCGAAGACGACGGGAGTCTCGCCGCTCGCGACGGTCGCGGTGGTCACGTCGACCTTGAGCAGGTTGCCGGCCTTCTGCAGCTCCGAGAAGAAGTCGATGCCGGGCTGGAAGTCGTCGAGCGTGCCTTCGGACTGGACGGTCGCGAGACCGACCGCGGCGAACGCGGCGCCTGCCTGGGTCGGGTCGCCGTTGATCGCGACGGCACCCTTGTAGTCGGCCGAGAGCAGATCGGCGAGCTCGGCGGGAGCGTCGAACTTCGACGAGTCGTAGCCGACCGACATGTACCCGCCGTAGTCGCCGACGAAAAGACCGGTCGGCTCCTTGAGCTCGTCGGGGATCTCGTCCCACGTCTGCACCTTGTAGGGGGCGAAGTAGTCGGTGTTCTGGAGCGCGACCGTGAGGCCGATGTCGAACACGTCCGGAGCGGTGTCGAGGCCCTTGTTGGTCTCGGCAGCCTGGATCTCCTCGGCGCTGGACACGTCGGGGGAGGCCTCGTTGATCGTGATCTCTGGGTACTTCTCGGCGAAGAGGTCGAGGATCTCGCCGTAGTTCGCCCAGTCGCGGGGCAGCGCGATGACGTTGAGCTGGCCCTCCGCCTTCGCGGCGGCCTCAAGGTCGGCGAACGTGCCGAAGTCGGCGACGGACGTCGCGGTCGCGGCGTCGGTCGAGCCCTCGCCGCCGTCGGTCGCGTCGGCGGTGCCGGAGCAGGCGGTGAGTGCCAGGGCGGCGGTGGTGACCAGTGCGATACCGGCGCCGATGCGCGCGCGGCGGGTGAAGCGTGCCATGAGTGTCCTCTCGGGTGTCCGGCGGAGCGCCGGTTCGGGTTGCGAGAGGAAACTATGGGCCGTGAGTTACCGGTCGGAGCGGCGTGGGTGAACGAACGGTGACCGGGTGGTGGCGGAGTGGGGCGAACCCCGCCGTGGCGCGGATCTCAGGCGGTCTCGACGGCGTATTTGAAACCGAGATGTGACCCGATATACCCCAGGCGCTCGTAGAAGCGATGCGCGTCGGTGCGCGCGGCATCCGATGTCAGCTGCACCATCGCGGCGCCGACCGCGGGAGCGGCCTCCTCGCCGACCCAGCGCATCACGGCCGAACCGACGCCCGACGATCGCAGGTCGCTCCGCACGCGCACGGCCTCGACCAGGAGGCGCCGGGCGCCCCGACGCGCCATGCCCGGGATCGACGTGAGCTGCAGCGTGCCGACGATCGCGCCGTCGAGCTCGACGACGAGCAGGTCGTTCGAGGGCTCGGCGAGGATCTCGAGGAGCGCCTGGGCGTACGCGGGCCGATCGTCTGCCGAAGCGACATCGCCGCGCGCCGCGCTGATCGGGTCGTCCGCGAGCAGCGCGATCACGGCGTCCGTGTCATCGGCCGTCGCGCGTCGCAGCACGGCGCTCCCGAGACGCGATGCGAACGGGTACGGCAGGGGGAGGGCATCGATCATGGTTCCAGTCTGCCAGCGTGATCTTCGGGACCCCGGAACTCTGGAATCATGGCCGAGTGGATATCGGCGCCGTGCTCGGACTCGAGCAGCTCACCTGGGGGATGCTGCTGCTCGTCGTCATCGCCGCATTCGCCGCGGGCTGGATCGATGCCGTCGTCGGCGGCGGAGGATTGCTGCAGCTCCCCGCGCTGCTGCTCATCCCCGGCATCGCGCCGATCCAAGCGCTCGCGACCAACAAGCTCGCCTCGGTCTTCGGCACCGCCACCAGCAGCGTCACCTACTACCGGCGGGCGAAACCCGACATCCGCACCGCGATCCCGATGGCCGTGATCGCGCTCGCCGGATCGTTCGGTGGGGCGGCGGTCGCCACCCTCCTGCCCGCGGCGGCGTTCAAGCCGATCATCGTCGTGGCGCTGCTCGCGGTCGCCCTGTTTACCGCGTTCCGACCGCAGATGGGCGCCGCGACCATGCTGCGCTTCCACGGGCACAAGCACCACATCATGGCGGGAGCGGCCGGTCTCGTGATCGGCTTCTACGACGGCATGATCGGTCCGGGAACCGGCACGTTCCTCGTGATCGCCCTCGTCGCGCTGCTGGGCTACGACTTCCTGCAGGCGAGCGCCAAGGCGAAGATCGTGAATCTCGCCACCAACCTCGGGGCGCTGTTGCTCTTCATCCCGCACGGGTCGGTGCTCTGGGTGCTCGGCGGCATCCTCGCGGTCGCCAACGTCGCCGGCAGTTACCTGGGGTCGCGCATGGCGATCTCGCGCGGCACGAAGTTCATCCGCGTCGTCTTCCTCATCGTGGTGATCGCCCTGATCGCCAAGCTCGGCGTCGACGTGTGGAACGAGAACCTCGCCCCGGCCCTCGGTCTCGCGTCGTAGCATCCCGGGCCGGTGGGCGACGGCATCCTTTTGCAGGGAGCGATGACGGATGCGGGGAGGATTCGACGGCTTCTCCCTGCAGGTGTGCTTTCTCCCTGCAGATGAGCCGTGCAGCGCGGCACGCGCGCACGGAGCGCGCACGTCTGCACGGCGATACGGGCGGATGCTCCGTGCAGGTGTGACTTCTCCGTGCGGGTGTGCGGGGCGGGGCCCTTCGACGGGCTCAGGGACTCAGTGGCGCGACAGGCGCAGCGTCCGAAACTGGGTTGCTGAGCCTGTCGAAGCACCCCGCCAACGCGACAGGCCCAGCACCCCAACCGGGTTGCTGAGCCTGTCGAAGTGGGGACGAGGGTCAGGCCTCGTCGTCCTCCGGCTCGAAGTCGACGCCGGCCTCGGCGCGCTGCTCGGCCGAGATCGGTGCGGGCGCGGCCGTGAGCGGGTCGTAGCCGTTGCCCGACTTCGGGAACGCGATGACCTCGCGGATCGACTCGGTCTTCGTGAGGTGCTGCATGACGCGGTCCATGCCCAGGGCGATGCCGCCGTGGGGCGGGGCGCCGAACTTGAACGCGTCGAGCAGGAAGCCGAACTGCTCCTCGGCGAGCTCGTCGCTGATGCCCATCACGTCGAAGACGCGCTTCTGGATGTCCTCGCGGTGGATACGGATCGATCCGCCGCCGAGCTCCGAGCCGTTGCACACGATGTCGTACGCGTAGGCGAGCGCCGACCCGGGGTCGGTGTCGAACGTCGCCTCGAACTCGGGCTTGGGGCCGGTGAACGCGTGGTGCACGGCGGTCCAGGCTCCGGCGCCGACGGCGACGTCGCCCGAGGCCACGGCATCCGCCGCCGGCTCGAACATCGGGGCGTCGACGACCCAGGTGAAGGCGAACTCGTCGGGGTTCAGGTATCCCAGACGACGACCGATCTCGACGCGCGCAGCGCCGAGGAGGGCACGGCTCTCCTTCGTGGATCCCGCGGCGAAGAACACGCAGTCCCCGGTCTCGGCGCCGACGAGCTCGGCGAGACCCGCCTGCTCGGCCTCGGAGAGGTTCTTGGCGACGGGGCCGCCGAGGGTTCCGTCCTCGTTGAAGAGCACGTAGGCGAGTCCGCGGGCGCCGCGCTGTTTCGCCCAGTCCTGCCAGGCGTCGAGCTGCTTGCGGGGCTGGCTCGCGCCGCCGGGCATGCGCACCGCACCGACGTATTCGTTCTGGAAGACGCGGAACGTGGTGTCGGAGAAGTACTCGGTCGCCTCGACGAGCTCGAGACCGAAACGCAGGTCGGGCTTGTCGGAACCGTACTTGGCCATCGCGTCGGCGTAGGTCAGGCGCGGAAGCGGGGTCTGCACCTCGACGCCGATCGTCTTCCACATCGCGACGACGAGCGTCTCCATGAGGCGGATGACGTCTTCCTGGTCGACGAAGCTCATCTCGATGTCGAGCTGCGTGAACTCGGGCTGGCGGTCGGCGCGGAAGTCCTCGTCGCGGTAGCAGCGCGCGATCTGGAAGTACTTCTCGACACCGCCCACCATGAGCAGCTGCTTGAACAGCTGCGGCGACTGCGGCAGGGCGTACCAGCTGCCCGGGCTCAGGCGTGCGGGAACGAGGAAGTCGCGGGCGCCCTCGGGCGTCGAGCGCGTGAGGGTCGGGGTCTCGACCTCGGTGAAGTCCTCGCCGTGCAGCACGTCGCGGATCGCCTTGTAGACGTCGGAGCGCAGACGCATGGCGGATGCCGGGGCCGGGCGGCGCAGGTCGAGATAGCGGTACTTGAGGCGCGCCTCTTCTCCGACCGTCTCGCTGTCGGCGAGCGCCGTCGAGACCTGGAAGGGGAGGGGAGCGGACTCGTTGAGCACCTCGACGTCGGTCGCGATGAGCTCGATCTCGCCGGTGGGCAGGTTCGGGTTCGCGTTGCCCTCGGGGCGACGCGACACCTCACCCGTGACCTTGAGCACGAACTCGTTGCGCAGCGGGTGGGCGATCTCCTCATCGCGGATGACGACCTGGGCGATGCCCGATGCATCGCGAAGATCGATGAACGCGACTCCTCCGTGGTCACGACGGCGATCGACCCACCCCGCGAGGGTGACGGTCTGACCGATGTGCTCGGCTCGCAGTGAGCCTGCCGAGTGGGTGCGAAGCACGGAGGATTCCTTCTATTCTGTGAACGGGCGAATCCGCCCATTCTACGGGGGTGCGCGAGGCACCTCCGACGGGACCGCGGTCATCAGTAGGGTGGCAGGGAAAAGGAAGGTGCTCCCATGAACCTCGCTCTCGTCCCCGCCGCCGATGTACCGGTCGTCCCCGATTTCGTCTCCGCGTTCTTCTCCGGCACGACGAGCGTCATCGGGATCATCTTCTACGTGCTGCTCGCAATCGCCTGGTGGAAGGTGTTCACGAAGGCCGGATACCCCGGAATCCTCTCGCTCATCCCCATCGTGAACGCGATCATCCTGCTGCGCATCGCCGGAATGTCGGGCTGGTGGGTGCTGCTCTACCTCGTACCGATCGCCAACGTGATCCTCGCGATCATCGTCGCGGTCAAGGTCGGCGATCGCTTCGGCAAGGGCGGTGTGTTCTCGTTCTTCCTGCTGTTCCTGATCCCGTTCATCGGGTACTTCATCCTCGGGTTCGGGGACTCCCGCTACCGCAAGGCCTGACGTGCCGGCATCCCGTCTGCACCTCGTCCGTCACGGCGAGGTACACAATCCCGGTCGCGTGCTCTACGGCAGGCTGCCCGACTTCCACCTCAGCGACGACGGGCAGCGCATGGCGCTCGCCGCGGCCGAGCATGTCGCGGGTCTCGGTCGCGACGTCGAGGCTCTGCGGTGCTCGCCGCTGGAACGTACGCAGGAGTCGGCGGCACCGTTCGCCGAGCGCTTCCATCTCGACCCGGTGCTCGACGAGCGCGTGATCGAGCCGACCAACGTGTTCGAGGGAACGCAGATGCGCCGTTCCCTGATGAACCCGCTCAACTGGTGGCACCTGCGCCAGCCCTCGGTGCCCAGCTGGGGCGAGCCCTACGTGTCGGTGGCCGAGCGCATGCGCTCCGCGATGGACGACCTCTGGCACTCCACCGAGGCGGGCGATGCGGTGATCGTGTCGCACCAGGCGCCGATCTGGATCACGCACCTCTCGGTCGCGGGGCTGCCGCTGCGGCACGATCCCCGCACCCGCCGATGCGCGCTGTCGAGCGTCACCTCGTTCGAGCGCGTCGGCGACGTCTGGCGCGAGGTCGACTACGTCGAACCTGCGGCGACGGGCGGCGCGGTCGACGTCGGCGCGGTCTGACTCCGGTTCGAATCGCTCACTTTGCTGAAAACGGCCGCTGAAAACAGCTAAGTGAGCGATTCGAAAGCGGGGTCAGACGTTCTCGGCCATCAGAGACTGGATGTGGCCGACGGCGGCCATCTGACCGGCAGCGACCGCCAGGGCGACCGCGGCCATCGGGCCGGGGAGGGAGGCTCGGTGCGCGATGTCGCCGGCGGCCGAGATTCCGGCCACCGACGTGCGACCGAAGTCGTCGATCTCGATCGCGCCCGAGGGCAGCATCGTGAGTCCCAGCTGCTCGGCGAACGGGGCGCGCTGGCGCGAGACGACCGAGGCGACGAAGATGCCGGCGACGGATGCTTCGCCCTCCGCCGTGGTCACCGTCACGGTGTCGCCGTGCCGGGCCACCGACGTGGGAGCCGCCGGTGCCACCATCGCACCGAGCGCCTCGAGGCTCGCGCGATCCTCGTCGGAGAATGACCCCGCGGCGGGGAAGACCGTGATCGATGACACGATCCGGCCGAGCAGGCCGATGAGGTGGGCTGCGCGGGCGGCTTCACCGATCACCGCGATCGGCTTGTCGGCGTGCTCGTGCCCGTCGCAGAACGGGCAGCTGAACGCGCCGACGCCCCAGAGGTCCTGCAGCCCGGGGATCGCGGGCAGCTCGTCGGCCATGCCGGTCGCGAGAACAATGCGCCGAGCTTCGACCGTGCCGCCGGCGAGGGTGACGGTGAACGCCCCCTGCTCCCCGTCGATCCGCTCGACGGGAGCGTCGCGCACTTCGACGTCCGCGTATTCGGCGAGCTGCGCGCGGGCGGTCGCACGGAACTCGGCGGGCGGGGTGCCGTCGTTCGCGGCGACGTTGTGCATGTGCAGCACCGTGCCGTTGCGGTACTCGCCCGAGTCGAGGAGCAGCGCCGAGCGATGCATCCGTCCCAGCGTCAGCGCCGCCTGAAGCCCTGCGGGGCCTGCGCCGATCACGATCACGTCGTACATGAGGGGTCCTTCCGACCGGTGGTTCTTGCGTTCCCGCTCAGTCTGTGACTTCATGTTGACATGAAGTCAAATGCCCAGCACCCGTGGTCCGTCGGCGATGTCGCGGCGCGCGTCGACCTGCCGACCAACGTGCTGCGCCACTGGGAATCGGTCGGCCTGCTGACCCCCGCGCGCGACGACGCCGGTCGCCGTCGATACGTAGAGGATGACGTCGTGCGCATCGCCGTGATCCAGCGCAGCAAGGCGGCGGGCATGACGCTCGACCAGATCGCCGTGCTGCTCGACGACAGCAGCTGGGGGCGGCATCAGGTGCTGCAGTCGCACATCGACGACATCGACCGGCGCATGGAGGAGATGCGTCGCTCGCGCGAGATGACCGAGCACGCCCTGCGCTGCCGCTCGCATGACATCGCCACGTGCCCGCGATTCCGGGCGGGCGTCGACGACGTGCTCTCGCGATTCTGAGCACTGCGTCGATAAGGCGGCGGATGTCATCCGTGCCGTCCGAACCGGTGGTGCGTGGAGCGAGCACAATCGATCTCCGGCTATCCTGTCATTACCAATGATGGGAGAGTGATGGACCAGTCCTTCATAGAAAATGAGCTGCTTCGTGTCCGAGGGCAACGCGACGACCTGGAGGTTCTGCAGTTCGCCCACGACCAAGCTCTCGCCGTCGGTCAAGAGGCTCTTCGTATCGCCGAAGCACAGGATCTTCCCGTCGTCATCGACGTGCGACGAGGTCATCATGTCGTCTTCCACGCGGCTCGCGCGGGGACCACTGCCGAGCACGATGACTGGGTGCGGCGAAAGGTGAACACCGCCGTCCGTCATGAGATTCCGAGCTACGAGTTCCTCCTGCGTCAGCGCCAGTCGGGTCGTGTTCCGGACTGGCTCGACCCCACGGAATTCGCCGTCGCCGGCGGCGCAGTGCCCGTTCTCATGTCCGGAAACGTCGTCGGCACGGTCACCGTGTCCGGGATCGTCACCTCGCCAGAAGGCGACCACGATCTTGCCATGGCTGCGCTGATCAGCGTGCTCGCACCCGCCCCGAAGCCCTAAGGTTTCTGTCATGTCCGACGTGCCCGCGACCATCGACCGTCGCTCACCCGTTCCCTTCTACTCGCAGTTGAAGGCGCTGATGCTCGCCGATATCGCGGCTCGAGGGCTTGAAGCCGGCGACCGCATCCCCACCGAGCGTGAGCTCTGCGACACGTACGACGTCTCGCGGACGGTAGTCCGGCAGACCCTTCTGGAGCTGGAGCACGAGGGGGTCATCAGCCGTGAGAAAGGGCGGGGGACGTTCCTCGCCGACCGTCGAACCTCCGCCGGGTTCGGTGGCGCGCTCGTCGGCACGTTCGAGGACATTCAGAGCGAAGAGGGCCATCAGCACTCGCGTGTCGCGCGGCGGGGGATCGTTCCCGCATCGCAGCGGATCGCGGACGACCTGGGCGTTGCCGAGGGGACCGAGGTCGTCGAAATAGAGCGTATTCGCGAAGTGGACGGAGTGCCGTGGGCTTTCACGCGTACTCACCTCCCGCTCGACATCGGCCGCCCCCTGCTCGATGTGCCTCTGGAAGACGTGTCGCTCTTCGGTATCCTCGAGCGGCAGTTCGGCGTCACCTTCGACCGTGCGCGTCGATCCTTCGTTGCGGAGCAGGCCTCGCAGCAGGTCGCGGAGGCGCTCGATGTCGATCCGGGAGCGCCGATCCTCGTGATGCGCAGCGTCTCGTTCGATGAGTCAGGGCGTGCCGTGGAGCGCTTCGCCGGCTTCCACCGCGGGGACCTGAGCCGCCTCGATGTCGAAGTGCAACACTCTCGGAGTTGACATCCTGTAATTACCAATTGCATCATTGTCTTGTCAGCCCCTACCCGAGGGGCGGTTTCGAGCAATGGAGCAGAACATGGCAATCAAGGCGCGCACAGGGGTACTCCTCGGCGCCGCGGGTGTCGCCGTCGCCGCAATCGCAGCGACCGTGATCGTGAACGTGGTGCAGAACTCGGGCGACGACGAGAACGTCGTCACCTGGTGGGTTCCGGACTGGGACTACGACGCAGCCGTCGCGCTCGTCGACCAATACGAGGCGGACAACTCCGGCGTCACCGTCGACATCATCCAGACGACGGGTGACACGGTTGCCAACCGCACGGCAGTGGCTCTCGACTCCGGCAATGTCCCCGACGTGATCACCGAGTCCATCTCGCGTGTACGCACGTACGCGGACAAGGACCAGCTCGCCGACCTCAGCGATCTGTTCGGAGCGGATGCCCCGAAGGACGACTTCGCGCCCGGCCTCGTCGACGCGCTCACCTTCGATGGCAAGACCTATGCCATGCCGTACCGCTGGGCGACGAACGCGCTGATCTACAACCCGGAGCTTTTCGAAGCGGCCGGCATCGACACCCCGCCCGCGACCTGGGACGAGTTCATCGACGACGCCAAGGCCCTCACCTCCGGCGATGTCGTCGGCACCGCCTGGCCGATGCAGGGGGAGCCCAGTGACCTGACGCTTCGCTTCCTCGAGTTCGCCGTCTCCGACGGCGCCGATGTGGTCGACGGAGCGCCCGAGCTCGATGAGGCATCCACCCAGGCCGCAGTCGAGATGATCGGTGGATCCATCGTCGACGGCTGGGCGAGCCCGAGCTCGTTCGAGCTCGACAACACCGCGATCCGCGAACTGTTCCTCCAGGGTCGTGTCGCGATGTACCCCGGCGGTGTCTTCGATGTCGCCGAGGCGCAGGCGCAGGGCGCGCCTATCGCCACCGCTGTCCTGCCCGGCCCTGATGGTCCCGGCACCGCCCTCGGTGTCGGCTGGGCGCACCTCGTGCCCGCGGAGAGCACTCACCTCGACGCCGCAAAAGACTTCGTCGCGTTCCTCGCCGAGCCCGAGAGCATGGCTGCGCTGACCCTGACGTTCCCGGCGCGCATCAGCGCGTCGGACGACGAGAAGTTCCAGACCCCGGAGCGGGTCGCGTACGCCGAGCAGCTCGCCGAGTACTCCGTGCCGGCACCGAACGATCCCCGTTGGACCGGGTCGGTGCAGGCCGTGCACGACCAGATCCAGGAGGTCGCTCTCGGGCGCAAGACCGCGGAGCAGGCGGCCACGGACATCCAGCAGATCGTCGACCAGGCCTTCGCCGGCTGACGCGCCGCACGCAACACAGTTAGTAGAGAAGATGTCGACGCAGAGCATCACCACGGGGGCGACCGGCACGCGACGCCGGTCCGGTCGCCCCGTGGCCCTCATGCTCCCCGCGCTCGTGCTGACCGTCGTTCTGATGGTGGTGCCGATTGGCACCACCATCGTGCGGGTCATCACGGACGGAGGAGAGGGCCTTGTCCGTCTGTTCGCCGCCCCCAACATCTGGCCGGTGATGTGGAACACCCTCGTCTGGACCCTCGTGTCCGTCGTGGGCGCTGTCATCATCGGGTACCTCGGTGCCCTTGTGCTGCAGTCGAAGCATTTGCGCCTGGTCGGGCTGTGGCGCGGGCTGGTGATGATTCCTTGGATCATCCCAGGCGTCGTCGCGGCGACCGTCTGGCGCTGGACGCTCTCCACCGACTACGGCATCCTCAACCAGACCCTCCTCGACATCGGTCTCATCGATTCCCCGATCCGGTGGCTTTCGAACCCCGATATCGTCCTGATCGCCGTCGCCCTCATCCAGATCTGGGTGACCGCGCCGTTCGTCATGCTCATGGTCTCGGCTGCCTTGACCGGAATCCCCGAAGAGCGATACGAGGCGGCCCGTCTCGACGGCGCAGGCAACGCCACGATCCTGTGGCACATCATCCTTCCCGCTATCCGCACCACCACCGGTATCTGCGTGCTGACCCTTGCGATCTGGGCGCTCAATTCGTTCACCATCATCTACGTCACGACCAGCGGGGGACCGGCGGGAGCATCCACGATCTTGCCGATTCTGCTGTACCAGGCGTTCCAGAACGGTGACCAGACGCTCGTCTATGCCGTCGCGTTCGTCCAGCTCGTGATCGGCGCCGTGTTCGCCGTGCTGTTCGCGCGAACGATGCGCACCGATATCGAGGAGCAGTCATGAAGAACCGTTCTCTCGCCCGTTCGTTCGCCGTCATCGGCGTCTGGTTCGTCCTCGCCCTGATCCTCGTCTGGTCTCTCGCGCCCGTCGTCGTCATGGTGTTCACCTCGTTCAAGCCTCGCGACGAGATCTTCCAGGTGCCGACGAGGCTTCTGCCCGACGCGTGGACCTGGGACAACTTCGTCACCGTGTTCACGGCATCCAACATGCCTGGCGCGCTGCTGAACTCGATCATCGTCGGATTGCTCGTGGCCATCGCGACATTGATCTTCTGCTTCAGCGCCGGGTACGCCCTCGCGCGGTTCAAGTTCCGCAGTGCCCGCCCGCTCGCGCTGTTCATCCTGCTCGGCCAGGTCGTGCCGCTGACGGTGGTGCTCTTGCCGCTGTACCAGATCGTGTCGTCGATGAAGCTGCTCGACACCACCATCGGCCTCGCGTGCGCGCACCTCGCCATCACCGTGCCGCTCGTGACGTGGATGGTGCGCAATCAGATCGCTGCCATCCCGGTCGACCTCGAAGAGGCCGCACAGATCGACGGCGGCAGCCGCTTCGACGCAGTGACCTACATCACCCTGCCCATCTGCGCGCCGGGTCTCGTCGCCGCCGGCATGTTCGCGTTCCTGCAGTCGTGGCACGAGTTCCTGTTCGCCTCCGTCATGACGAGCTCTACTGCGGCGCGAACGGCGCCCGTGGCGCTCACCGAGTTCGCGAACGAGTTCAGTGTCGACTGGGGCGCCACCATGGCGGCATCCGTCGTGCTCACCGTTCCGCTGGTCATCGCCTTCATCGCCCTGCAGCGCTACTTCGTCGGCGGGCTCACCGGAGGGGCGGTAAAGGGATGAAGATCACCGATGTCCGCTGCGCCCGCATCGGTCGCAGCCCCATCATCCGCGTGCTCACCGATGAAGGTATCGACGGGTTCGCCGAGATCGAGTTCTCCAAGCCGCGCGCGGTCGCCGGATCCCTCGACATGTACCGTGCCCTGCTGCTCGGGCAGGACCCGACCGAGGTGGAGCGGTGCATGATGCGTATCCGCCGCTACGGGGCATCCAAGCCCTGGGGCGCCGTGGTCAGCGCCATCGAGATCGCGCTGTGGGACATCGCCGGGCGTGCACTCGACGTGCCCATCCACCGTCTCCTCGGCGGCAAGGTGCGCGACCGCATCCGTGTCTACAACGGCGGTATCCGCACCACCCTGGGCAACCACACCCCAGAGGACTACGCCGCGTCCATGCAGTTCATGGTCGACTCCCCGGAGGGGTTCTCGATCTTCAAAGAGGGCGTCGGCCTGCACGGCTTCATGGCGCCGAACACACCCGATTTCCTCTATGGAGAACTCCGTGAGGGGCCCCTGCACCCGAACCGCGGGTCCCTCACCCCTCGGGGCATCGGACACATCGTCGACTGCGTTGCGGCGATGAAGGACGTCATCGGACCGCACCGACGTCTCGCGCTCGACATGGGGCCGGGGTTCACGGTGCCCGATGCCATCACGCTGTTGCGTGCTCTCGAGCCGTTCGACATAGCGTGGGCGGAAGACCTGCTCACCGGCGACTTCGTGCCGTGGAACGACGTCGCCGGCTACCGCGAGGTGACGACCGCGACGACGGTGCCGACCCACACGGGCGAGCAGTTGTACCTGCGGCAGAATTTCCGCGAGCTCATCGAGCAGCGCGCCGTCCGTGTGATCGGCCCCGATCCCGGAGACGTCGGCGGACTCGCGGAGTTCAAGTGGATCGCCGAGTACGCAGACCTGCACGGCGTGCAGGTCGCCCCGCACGGAGTGAGCAGCGGGCTCCTCGGCCTCGCGGCGCTCATCCAGCTCTCCGCCACCCTGCCCGACAACCTCATCGCCTTCGAGTACCCGGTGTCAGCGGACGCCTGGTGGTACGACATCCTCGACGGCTTCGACGACACCATCGTCGTCGATGGCCATGTGCGCGTCGGCGACCGCCCCGGACTCGGGGTGGACTTCGACCGCGAGGCCGCGGCGGCGCACCTCGAGCCGGGCGCCGAGGACTTCTTCGACTGGAACATCAAGGAGCACTGACCCATGGAATGGAACCTGCGCGCCCTCGGAGGCACAGGACTGCAGATCACCCCGCTCACCGTCGGCGGAGCCCCGCTCGGCTCGATGCCGAAGAACTTCGGCTACGACGTCGCCGAGGAGCAGGGCATCGCGACTGCGCTGGCCGCGCTCACCGGCCCGATCCGCTCAATCGACACGTCCTGCGCGTACAGCGATGGAGAGTCGGAGCGGCGCATCGGTAAGGCCATCGCGCAGATCGGCGGAGTGCCCGACGACTTCGTGTTGGCGACCAAGGTCACGCGAGACCTCACGACCGGTGATTTCTCGGGTGCGCAGATGCGTCGCGCCATCGAGGGCAGCCTCGAACGCCTCGGCGTCGACCGTGTCCCGCTGCTCTACCTTCACGATCCGGAGAACACCACCTTCGCCGAAGCGACTGCACCCGGTGGAGCGGTCGAGGTTGTGCGGGCGCTCAAGGACGAGGGCATCGCGGGCGCCATCGGCGTCGCGGGCGGCGACACCACGATCATCACCGAGTATGTCGAGACCGGATTCTTCGACGTCCTGCTCACGCACAACCGGTTCACACTCGTCAACCGACGTGCGGAGCGGATGATCGACGCCGCCGTCGAGCGCGGGATGGGCGTCGTCAACGCCGCTGTGCTCGGAGGCGGCATCCTCGCCACGGGCACAGGCTCGTCCTCGAGGTACGGGTACCGCGAAGCGCCGGAGGAACTGCTGATCGCCATCCGTCGCATCGAACAGCTGTGCGCTGAAGCGGACGTCCCGCTTGCCGCTGCCGCTACGCAGTTCTCGACGCGCGACCCGAGGATCGCCACCACCATCGTCGGCGTCTCCCGCCCGGAGCGGATCGAGGAAAGCGTTGCGGCGGTGACCTGCGCCATCCCTGACGAGCTCTTCGTCGAGATCGACAGCGTCGTTGCCGCCCTGCCCGCGGACCTCGCCGGTCCCCGTTGAGAAGGAGTCACATGAGCATCCGCACAGCAATCATCGGGTACGGCACCGGCGGAAGGGTGTTCCACGCGCCTCTCGTCGACGCGACGGACGGGCTCGAGGTGTCGCACATCGTCACGGCCAATGCGGAGCGCTCCCGAGCCGCAGCGGGACGATACCCGCAAGCCTCCATCCACTCCAGCGTCGATGATCTCTTCTCCGCTGGCGGATTCGATCTGGTGGTGGTCACCAGCCCGAACGAGACGCACGTGCCGTATGCGCAGCGCGCGGTCGACGCAGGGATTGCCGTCGTGCTCGACAAGCCACTGGCCACGAACGTCGAAAGCGCACGCGCTCTGGTGGAGCGGGCGGAGGCAGCGGGTGTTCCGCTGACGGTGTTCCAGAATCGCCGGTGGGACGGCGATTTCCTCACGGTTCGAGCTCTCATCTCCGAGGGAGCTCTCGGCGACATCCACCAGTTCGATTCGGCGTTCGAATGGTGGTCGCCGAAGCTCAGCGACAGGTGGAAGGACACCGCGACGCCCGAAGACGGGGGAGGAATACTCTTCGACCTCGGCCCGCATCTCATCGATCAGGCGCTCGTGCTGTTCGGCGATGTCGTCAGCGTGCACGGAGAACTCGACAATCGTCGCGGCGGTGGAGCCGATGACGATGCGTTCGTCTCGATGACGCACGCCAACGGTGTTCGAACACGGCTGTGGATGAGCGCCATCGCGCCGTCGAACCGACCGCGCTTTCGAGTCGTCGGCTCGGCGGGAGTCTTCGAGTTCTCGGGGCTCGACCCGCAGGAACCGCAGTCCATCGCCGGGATGCGTCCGACGGATGCCGGATTCGGTGTGCATCAGGACGGACGCGCCGCCACCGTGCGTCGCCCCGACGGCGTCGTGGAAGAAGTGGAGCTGCAGGCTGGTCGGCACCTCTCTTTCTATGAGCGCGTCGCCAGCTCCTTGACCCGCGGCGGCGCGATTCCCGTCGATCCTCGCGACAGCATCCGCGGGCTCGAGGTCATTCGCGCCGTACGGTGAGGATGCAGAGCGAAGGAACTCGGTCGGATTGCTGATACCCGCGAGCTCTCGTGGTTCAGAGTGGCTGCGCAGAACACCCCTGAGCGCCACTCGCATCCGGCCTAACCATAGGAACCTCGGCGTAAACTCGTAACCGTGCCACTCGCCTCGAGGATTGACCCGATCCGCAGCGGCCGCCCCTCCCGCACTCGCCGTTCCCGGCGTGCGGTCGGAGCCGCGCTCGCCGCGGTGCTTGCCGTCGGCCTGACCGCGTGCGCTCCGGATGCCGTGAGCGAGTCGTTCCTGAGCGGTGAGAACACCGGCTACGTCGCCGCCGATGGCGCGATCGTCGAGATCCCCGTCGCCGAGCGCGGCGAGCCGATCGAGTTCGACGGCGTCACGGAAGACGGCGAGGCGTTCGACAGCGCCGACATCGCGGGCCAGGTCACGGTCGTGAACTTCTGGTACGCCGGCTGCGCTCCGTGCCGCGTCGAAGCGGGCGACCTCGAGGCCGTCTGGCAGGAGTACGAAGACCAGGGCGTGTCGTTCGTCGGCATCAACACCCGCGATCAGGCCGATACGGCCAAGGCCTTCTCGACCGAGTTCGAGATCACCTACCCGAGCCTGATCGACGTCGACACCGCGCAGGCCAAGCTCGCCTTCGCGGCCGAGACGCCCATCCAGGCCACGCCCACCACCCTCGTGCTCGACAAGCAGGGCCGCGTCGCCGCCCGCATCATCGGGCCGATCGACGGGACCTCGATCCTGTCCACGCTCGTCAAGGACGCGCTCGCGGAGAGCGCGTGAACCCCCAGGACATCATCGGTTCGGGAGCGCTCTGGCTGGCGATCCCGGTCGCCCTGCTCGCCGGGCTCATCTCGTTCCTGTCGCCCTGCGTGCTTCCGCTCGTGCCGGGGTACCTCGGATTCCTCGGAGGATCGGTCGCCCCGCGTCCGACGAACGGCGCGACGACGGATGCCGTGGCCCCGGGGCGCGGCCGCCTGGTGCTCGGCGTGCTGCTGTTCATCGCCGGTTTCAGCGCGGTCTTCGTCGCGATCACCGCTCTCGGCGGTGTCGCCAGCGTCTTCCTGATCCAGTGGGGTGAGCTCATCACCCGCATCCTCGGCGTCGTGATCATCCTCATGGGCCTCGTGTTCCTCGGACTGTTCGGCTTCGCGCAGCGCGAGCTGCGGTTCCATGTCGACGGCAAGTACGGCGTGATCGGGGCACCGCTCCTGGGCATCGCGCTCGGGATCGGGTGGGCGCCGTGCCTCGGCCCCACCCTGACCGCGATCTTCGCCCTCTCCTTCAACGCCGGTGATCCCGTGCGCGCGGGCGCCCTCGGCCTCGCCTACTCGCTCGGTCTCGGCATCCCGTTCCTGCTCGTCGCCCTCGGGTTCGGTTGGGCGACGACGGCTATCGGATTCCTGCGCCGCCACATCCGCGTCGTCAACGTCATCGGCGGCGTGCTGCTGATCGCGCTCGGTGTGCTGATGGTCACGGGGCTGTGGACCGACATCATGTCCCGACTGACGGCGGTGATGAGCAGTGTCATCCTCCCGCTCTGATCACGAGACGACCGAGAAGAAGCCCCGGAAGAACGAGAGTGCCGTGAGCAGCAAGACGACCAGGTCCAGCGATCCGCTGCGGCCGTCCGACCACGTCGACGGCGACGACTCGATCACGCAACCGCGCCTCGGCTTCGTCGGCTGGCTGCGCTGGGGCTGGCGCCAGCTCACCTCGATGCGCACCGCTCTGATCCTGCTGCTCGTGCTCGCGGTCGCGGCGATCCCGGGTTCGATCTTCCCGCAGCGCATGGCCGACCCGAACGGTGTCACGCAGTGGGAGCGCGACAACCCCGATCTCTTCCCGATCCTCGACGGGCTCAAGCTCTTCGACGTCTACCTGTCGCCGTGGTTCTCGGCCATCTACCTGCTGCTGTTCACCTCGCTCGTCGGTTGCGTGATCCCGCGCATCCGGCACCACTGGAAGGCGCTCAAGGCCCGCCCGCCTCGCACGCCGGCGCGCCTACAGCGACTCGACGACTTCCGAGCCGTGACGCGCGACGTCGCGTCCCCGAAGAGCGGTGAGAAGGCGGATGCCGAGGCCGAGGCATCCGCATCGATCGACGTCGCCACGAAACAACTCAAGGCACTGGGCTATCGCGTCGAGCGCTACGACCGCGGGCGCACCTTCTCGGTGTCGGCGGAGCGCGGGTACTGGCGCGAGACCGGCAACCTGCTGTTCCACCTCGCGCTCGTCGGCGTGCTCGTCACCGTCGGTGTCGGCGGCGGCTTCGCGTATACCGGTCAGCGGGTGCTGGTCGAGGGCGAGACCTTCGCGAACACGCTCGTCGACTACGACTCGATGAACCGCGGGCGCTTCGTCGCCGACGACGCCCTCGCGCCGTACTCGATGCGTCTCGACACCTTCGACGTCTCGTACACGCCGTTCGGTGAGGCGGGCTCCGGGCAGGCCGGCGACTTCTCGGCCAACGTCACGGTCAAGGAGAACGGCGAGGAGCGCACCGGCGCCATCAAGGTCAACGAGCCGTTGCCGGTCGCCGACGACGACATCTTCCTGCTCGGCAACGGCTACGCCCCGACGATCACGGTGCGCAACGCCGACGGCGACGTGGTGTTCACGAACAGCGTGCCGTTCCTGCCGCAGGACACCAACATGACTTCGCTCGGCGTCATCAAGGTCACCGACGGACTTCCCGAGCAGCTCGGTCTGCTGGGCTTCTTCTACCCGACCACCGCCGTGCTCGACACCGGGGCGTTCTTCTCGGCGTACCCGGCGCTCACCAACCCGACCCTCACGCTCGACGTGTACTCGGGCGACCTCGGCATCAAC
This sequence comes from Microbacterium sp. NPDC008134, assembly GCF_042957055.1. Classification (NCBI taxonomy): domain Bacteria; kingdom Bacillati; phylum Actinomycetota; class Actinomycetes; order Micrococcales; family Microbacteriaceae; genus Microbacterium; species Microbacterium sp. NPDC008134. Next base: position 766,094 of record NZ_JBIBHO010000001.1, read on the forward strand.
GACGGCACCCCGCGGTCGGTGTACGTGCTCGACACCACCGACCTCACCCAGCTCACCGGGCGCGCGGTCGACAAGGACTCGATCGAGCTTGCCCCGGGCGAGACCGCCGACCTGCCGAACGGCATGGGAACGGTCACCTTCGAGGACGAGTCGCCCGAGGGTGCGACCGACGCCACGCAGTCGGTCAAGCGCTTCGCCTCGCTGCAGATCCACCGCGACGAGTCCGGCGTGCTGGTGCTCGGCTTCGCGGTTCTCGCGCTCGGCGGACTCATGCTCGCGCTGTTCGTTCCGCGCCGCCGCATGTGGGTCAAGGCGACGGCCGAGGGCGACAGCGTGGCGTTCGAGTACGCCGGACTCGCCCGTGGCGAGGACCCGACCATCGCCGTGGCGCTCGACGACATCGTCGCGGGTCACGGCCGCCTGCTCGATGCGGCCGGCGGCACGGTCGCCCGCGCGGATGCCGAGACCGACGAAGAGACCTCCGAAGAACCGGCTGATGACTCGGCCGAAAACCTCGCGGATGCCGACCCGACGGCATCCGACTCCCCGAAAGTAGACTGACACCATGTTCGACCTCGAAGTGATCTCGCCGGTCCTGCTCTGGACCGCGATCGCGATCTACGCCGCGGCCTTCATCGCGTTCGCATTCGACCTCGCCCGCCGCTCGCAGGTCTCCGCCGACGCGCAGAGCGTGCGCGAGGGCGAGCTCGTCGGTGCCGGAGCGCGCGGGGGAGCGACCCTCACGGCCACCGGCAAGCCCATCGAACCGAAGCCGCAGCGCTTCGTCATGGCGCGCATCGGCACCTCGCTCACCGTGCTCGGGTTCATCTTCCACCTCGGGGCGACCCTCACCCGCGGCATCCACGCCGGTCGTGTGCCGTGGGCCAACCTCTACGAGTTCGCGATGATCGGCACGCTGCTCATCATCGCCGTCTACCTGATCGTGCTCATCAAGGTCGACCTGCGCTTCCTCGGAACGTTCATCACCGGCCTCGTGGTCGTGCTGCTCGGTCTGTCGTCGACGAACTTCTATGTCGATGTCACCCCGCTCATGGACCCGCTCAAGAGCGTGTGGCTCGTGATCCACGTCTTCGTCGCCTCGTTGGGCACGGCGTTCTTCGCGCTCGCCTTCGCCCTCTCGGTCATCCAGCTCATGCAGTCACGTCGCGAGCGCCTCGTGACGGAGGGCGCGGAGAAGACCGGCCCCGGGTTCCTCCGCACGTTCCCCTCGTCGGAGCGCCTCGAGAGCATGGCGTACCGCTTCACGATCATCGGGTTCATCCTCTGGACCTTCACCCTCATCGCCGGTTCCATCTGGGCGTACTACGCGTGGAGTCGCTTCTGGGGCTTCGACGTCAAGGAGACCTGGACCTTCGTGATCTGGGTGCTCTACGCCGGATACATCCACGCCCGTGCGACCCGCGGCTGGCGCGGCAATCCCTCGGCCTGGCTCGCGATCGTCGGCTTCACAGCGGTGCTGTTCAACTTCACGATCGTGAACGTGTTCTTCAAGGGTCTGCACGCCTACTCCGGCATCAGCTGAGGCATCCGCCCCGTGCGTACGACGCCCCGCTCCTCTTCCGAGGGACGGGGCGTCGTCGCATGCGGCGGTGACAGGCCAGGGCGGATGCCGGGGCTCAGGTCGCGAGCACCGTCTTCGCCGAGGTCGTGCGGCGCAGGGCCACGGCGAGGGTCGTCGCGCCGAGGGCGAGCACGCCCCACACCACGAGCCCCGCGACCGCGGAACCGCTGCCCGCGATGAGCCCGGTGAAGGCCGGCGAGGTGGGGAGCGCGGCCCCGAGGCCGGCGAGCCAGTCCGGCACGGTCGAGATCAACCCGGTCGCGACGGCCAGGACGCCTATCAGCGCGCTGACCCAGCGGCCCACGCCGCCGAAGATCGCCACGAGCGCCTGGTTCACTGCGGCGAAGACCACGCCCGCGAGCACGGCTGTCCCGGCGAAGGACCACCAGGCGGCCGCGTCGTATCCGGCGACGATCTGCACGATCAGCGAGACCAGGAGGCCCTGGCCGGCGCCGATCAGGGCGGCGGGCCAGAAGGCGCGCAGCGTGAGCGTCGGCGACGATCGGCGTGACGTGAGCGTGCGCGCGGTGTGCGCCCGCATCACGATGAACGAGGCCAGTCCGCCGAACCAGAGCACGACCGCGGCGAGCAGCGGGATGGCAGTCGGCCCGAAGATCGTGTTCATCGATGAGGTCGACTCGACCGGGTCAGCGATCACCGAGGCGATCGACGTCGACTCGGAGTCGCTGAACGAGGGGAGCGAGTCGGATGCCGTGCGCAGCCCACCGGCGAGGTCGCCGGCTCCGGTCGCGAGTGTGTCGAGACCCGTGGCGAGTTCGGTCGCACCCGTCGCGAGCTCGGTCGCACCGCTGGAGAGCTGTCCGGCTCCGGTCGCCAGCGCGCGGGCTCCCGCAGCGGACTGGTCGACGCCCTCGGTCGCGAGCTGGTTCAGCCCCGCGGCGATCTGGGCGGCTCCTGCGCCCGCTTCGCTCATGTTGGTCGACAGCGTGGAGGCTGCGGCCGGGAGGCCCGTGATGACGGGAGTGAGGTAGGCCGAGGCCGTGCCGGTGGCGGTGGCGGAGGTCGCAGCGGACGTGGCCGCCTCACCGAGGTCGTTGCAGAACTCGGGGTTCGCTCCCGACTGCGCGCAGGTGGCGGCGAGTGTGCCCAGATCGGTCGCGGCCTTGGCCGATTCCGAGGTCGCGGTGGCGAGGAACGGTGCCCCGGCCTGCGCGGCGCCGATGAGCTGGCCGAAGGCGCCGTTCGGGTCGGTCAGCGCGGCCGCACCCCCGGTCAGCCCCGCCCCGAGCTCACCCGCACCGGCGGCGAGCTGACGCGTGTTCGCGGCGATCGTGTCGAGTCCGGTCGCCAGCGACGTGGCACCCGTCCCGAGTTCGCCCGCACCGGACGCGAGTTGCGTGGCCCCGTCGGGGATCGCAGCGGCGCCGGTGGCGGCATCCCGCGCGCCGTTCGCGAGCTCCAGCGCCCCCGATGCGGCCTCGCCGATCTGGTCGCCGATGGTCGTGAAGCCGACCAGGATGTTCTCGGTTGTCGCCTCCGACAGCGTGGTGCCGAGCGTGGAGGCGGCGACGTTCGCGATCTGACCCGTGATGAGGTCGTCGGCGACGAGGCCGTCGTCGGGCGTGGTGACCTCGATCGTCGCCTTCTCGGGCGTGCCCTCGCCCTCGGAGATCGTGCGTCCGGCCGAGGTCGCGGCCGACGAGAAGTCCTCGGGGATGGTGATGACCGCCTGGTAGTCGCCGCTCGCGAGTCCCTCGGCAGCGTCGTCCTCGTTCGAGATCACCCAGGTGAGGTTCGAGTCGAGGTCGTCCGACCCCTCCACGAGACCGGAGGCGAGCTGGCGGCCGAGGGGCGTGAGCTGTCCGTCGATCTCGACCGGCTCATCGAGGTTCACGATCGCGGCGGTCATGGAGTCCAGGCGCTCGGTCGGGTTCTGCAGCGCGGTGACGAGGATGCCGCCGATCGCCGCCGGCAACAGCAGGATGCCGAGGATCGTCAGCCACGTGATGGGCTTGCGGGAGCGTGCGCGCTCGATGGGGAGGGTCATGCGGTCACCTCGGTGGTTGCGGTCGCCCGTCGCGGGGCGCGGGTGTCGAGAAGGTTCGCGTCCGGCCAGCCGGCCTCCGCGAGGATCGTGCGGGCGGTCGCCGCATCGGATGCCGTGGCGAAGACGGCGAGGGAACGGGAGGCCGCGGCATCCCGCAGCATCGCCGTGACCTGGTCGCGTCGGCCGCCGGACAGTCGGTCGATGCCGTCGACGACCACGACCTCCGTGCGCCCGCGCAGGGCCTCGGCGAGGTCGTCGAGTGCGGCATCCGCATCGTCGACGATCACGCAGCCGACGTGCGCGCGCACCCAGGCCGCCCGACCGGGGAGCAGGTGCCCGGCGACGCGGAGGCGCCCGTCGTCGGCGGAGACTCGGCCGGCAACGGCCAGGGCGAGGGCGCGTCGCTCACGGGCGTCGCCGCCGGTCGCGATCAGGGCCTCGCCGGGGGCGACCCGGAACGACAGTGCGGTGACGACCGGGGCATCGGCGCTGACCGTGAGGTCGTCGGCCGCGACGATCGAATCGTCGCCGGGCCACTCGGCCAGGTGCCGTTCGCGTTCGACCGCTTCGCCCTCGATGTCGACGCGGGGGAGGATGCGCTCGAGCCAGGCGGGGATCTGCCAGGCGCGCTCGCCGAGGATCGCCATCAGCGCGGGGATGAGCGTCATGCGCACGAGGAACGCGTCGATCGCGATACCCGCGGCGAGACCCAGCGCGATCGGTTTGAGCGACGAATCGCCCTCGGGGACGAACGCGACGAACACCGCGAACATGATGAGCCCGGCCGCGGTGACGACCTTCGCCGACCCCGTGAAGCCGCTGCGGACGGCGCGCAGCGCGGCTGCCCGGCGTTCGGCGCGTGAGGCCGAGCGTGCGGCACGATCGTGCACGAAGTCCTCACGCATGCGCGAGACGAGGAAGACCTGGTAGTCCATCGCGAGGCCGAACAGCACACCCATGAGCACGATCGGCATGAAGCTGATGATCGGACCCACCTTCGCCACGTGCAGCAGGTCGGCGAACCAGCCCCATTCGAACACCGCGCCCACGACGCCGAACGCGGCGACGATCGAGAGCAGGTAGCCGAGGGCCGCCGTCACCGGCACCCACAGTGAGCGGAACACGATGGTGAGGAGCACGAGCGACAGTCCGATCACGAAGATCCCGAAGGGCAGCAGAGCGCCTCCGAGCTGGTCGGAGATGTCGATCCCGACCGCCGTGAAGCCGGTGACCTTGAGGTCGATACCGAACTCGTCGAGCCACTCGTCGTGGTGGGAGCGCAGCTCGCGCACGAGATCGGCCGTGGCAGGGTCGTCGGCCGCGGTCTCGGGGATGATCTGCACGATGCCGGTGTCGGCGGTCTCGTTCGGAGTCGAGAGCGCGACGTTCTTCACGCCGTCGATCTTCGCGACCGCGTCGCCGAGGTCGTCCATGAGCCCGACCGGGTCGGTCGAGGTGACGATCGTGCCGGTGAGGATGAGCGGTCCGTTGAACCCGGGCCCGAACTCCTCGCCGACGATGTCGTAGCTCTGCCGGGCCTCGGAATCCTTCGGCAGCACGCCGGCGTTGGGCAGGGCGAGGTCGAGGCTGAGGGCGGGCACCGCGACGATGCCGAGGCCGAGGACCACGGCGATCGACACGACCACGGGATGCTTCGTCACCCCGCCGACCCAGCGCTCGCTGAACGCGCGGCGCGGGTCGCGTGCGGAGCCGTCCTTATTCTTCGAGGCGCGCTCGCGGCGCGGCCGCCCGACGATGCGTCCCTTCATGAAGCCGAGCACGGCGGGGGTGAGGGTGACCGCGATCATCACGGCGATCGCGACGGCGACCGAGGCCGCGATGCCCATCGTCGTGAGGAACGGGATGCCGGCGAAGCCGAGGCCGATGAGAGCGATGAGCACGGTGATCCCGGCGAAGACGACGGCCGATCCGGCGGTGCCGACGGCGCGGGACGCCGATTCCTCGGGGTCGACGCCGGCGCGCACCTGGTCTTGATGTCGGGCCATGATGAACAGCGCGTAGTCGATCCCGACCGCGAGGCCCAGCATGAGGGCGAGCAGCGGGGTGGTGGACGAGACGGTGGCGAACGCGGTGGCGGCGAAGATGCCCGCCATCGAGATGCCGACGCCCAGGATGGCGGTGAGCAGGGGCAGGCCGGCGACCACGAACGAGCGGAACGTGACGATCAGCACGAGCAGGGCGATCAGCAGGCCCACGGCCTCGGTGGGGGTGATACCGGGGATCGACATCGCGAAGAGGTCGCCGCCGAGGGCCGTCCGGGTGCCGTCGGGGAGGTCGGAGGTGAGGTCGTCGACGATGGCGCTCAGCTCGTCCTGGGTGTCCTGCGAGACGTCGGATGCCTGCCCGTCGAACTGCAGGCGCACGATCGCGGCGGTGTCGTCGTCGTTGATCATGCCGTTGACCATCTCGTCGTACGGCGAGGTCACCGCGAGCACGCCGTCGAGATCGCCGAGCTCGTCGACGACATCCTCGATGGGGGTGCGGTACGCGTCGTCGGTCATCTCGTCGCCGTCGGCCGCCACGATGACGATCTGCGCGTCGGTGCCGCTCACCTGGGGGAACGAGCGCGAGAGCTGCTCGAGGCCGGCCTGCGACTCGGTGCCGGGGATCGAGAACGTGTTGTCCGTGCCGGAGCCGAGCACGAGCGCCCCGGTGCCGGCGAGGCCGAGCACGAGCAACCAGGAGGCGAGCACGCGCCAGGGGTGCCGGAACGACCAGCGACCGAGTGAGGACAGGAGAGTGGACACGCGCGTTCCTCCAGGAAGTGGGGGATGGGGTGGATACACAGGTGTATCCAATACATAGTTGTATCGTAAGGCGATTCGCACGCGGGAATCTGTGTGCGAGGTGTGAGAATCGACACGATCGCGAACACCAGGAGGTTTCGATGTCGATACCGGCAACCCGGAGTCGTGAGAACACCCGCGCCCGACTGCTCGAGGCCGCGGAGCAGCTCTTCGCGGAGGTGGGCCTCGACGGCGCCTCGGTCGAGGCTGTCTGCGAGCGTGCCGGCTTCACGCGCGGTGCCTTCTACTCGAACTTCGAATCGAAGGACGAGCTCTTCCTGATGCTCGCCGGCCGCGTGGCCGACAAACGCGTGAACGCGGTGCGCGAGCGGGTGACCGAGATCACTGCCGAGGGCGGGCTCGCTCCCGGCTGCGATCCGACCGATCTGCTGCAGAAGGTGATGGACTCGGGCAGTGATGACCGCATGGGCGTGATGCTGATGAGCGAGATCCGTATCCGGGCGCTCCGCGATGCGCAGTTCGGTGCGGCGTATCTGGCGCAGGAGCGCGAGATGGTCGGCAGCATCGCGCAGATCGTCAGCGACATCGTCGATGCCGCCGGCTTGCAACTGCGGGTGCCGGCCGAGGTGGCCGGCCGCATCCTCATGATCGTCTGGGAGGGCATGACCGTGCGCGGCGCGATGGCCGGACAGGACGACGCCCAGCTGCGACGCGCGGGCGGCGAGGAGCTCGCGCGACTGGTGGATCTGCTGCTCGCCTGAGCGGCAGATCGCTGCGGCCCTGTCGTCGTGCTGCTTGATTTCGAGAGTTAACTCTCATAAGTTGGTGAGGTGACCCTTACTCCTTCCGGTGGACGGATGCCGCGCCGCCCGGCATCCGGTCGTCCGCCCGCTGTCGACGGGGAGGCTATCGCTCGCGCCGTGCTCTCCGTCGGCTTCTCCGACCTGACGTTCGCGACCGTCGCCGCCCGGCTCGGCGTGGGCCAGGCGACGCTGTACCGCCACGCGCCCAACCGTGATGAGCTCGTGCGCCTCGGCCTCGACCTCGCGTTGCGCACCGAGGAGTGGCCCGATCTGACCGGGCACTGGCGGCCCCTCCTCGAGCGGTGGTCGATCGCGTCCTGGCGCGCGTGGGAGCGCCACCCCGGTGCCGTGATCGAAGCCGCCCGCGGCATCTACCCGCCGTCGATCGTCGCGCTCTCCGACGGCGTTGCCGCCGCCCTCGTCGCGCAGGGATTCACAGCATCCGCCGCAGTGCTCGCCGTCGACCTCGTGTTCGATCTCGCCGCCGACAGCCGCCGCGGCGTGGAGTCGTACGACGCCCCGGTGCCGGCGGGTGACGGCGAGATGCGTCGGCAGATCGAGCGTCAGTGGCACGCGCCCCAGGCGCCGGATGCCTCGGCCGAGGTGCGGGCCGAGATGCTGCGCGCGATCCAGGGCGACCCGTTCGACTGGTTCCGCCGCAAGCTCGCGGTCGTGCTGGCGGGGATCGCCGTCGAGCTCGCGCCGCCGCATCCGTCGGCCACCGACATCACTCCGCGAACGACAGGGACTTCCGCATGACACACGCCGACACCGCCTCGATCCCCACCGTGGAGTCCGCCGCACCGCGCTCGCAGGTGCCGCTCCTGCTGGGTGCCGTCTTCCTCGCCTACCTCGGGCAGATGACGCTGAACCCGATCATCGCGCCGCTGTCGCGCGAGGTCGGGCTCGCCGAGTGGCAGATCGGCGTCACCATCAGCATCGCCGCGGTGATGATCGTGCTCACGAGTCAGATGTGGGGGAGGCGTTCGCAGTCCTGGGGGCGCAAGCCGGTGCTGGTGCTGGCCCTCGGCCTCGCCGTCGTCACGATGGCGCTCTTCGCGCTGACGGCATGGGCCGGCATGACGGGTCTGCTCAGCGGCACGGTGCTCTTCGTGCTGTTCATCCTGTTTCGCGGGATCGGGTTCGGCTCCGCGCTCGCCGCCGTGCCGCCGACCGCCCAGGCCTACATCGCCGATGTGACGACCGACGAGAAGGCGCGCGTGAAGGGCATGGCCGGTGTCGGTGCGGTGCAGGGGATCGCGATGATCGCCGGCTCCGTGGTGGGCGGGTTGCTCTCGGCCTTCGGTCTGATCACTCCGCTGATCGTGGTGCCGTTCCTGCTCGCGGCCGCCCTGGTCGTCGTCGCTTTCCGACTGCGGCGCGAGACGCGCACCGAGCTGATCGAGAAGCCGGCGAGCGTGCGGCCCTTCGACACCCGGGTCTGGCCGTTCCTGGTCGCGGGCTTCGGGATGTTCACGGCGCTGGGGTTCATTCAGGTCATCACCGGATTCGTCGTGCAGGATCGCCTCGGCCTCACCTCCGCGCAGACCGGGCTCGTCACCGGAGCGGCCCTGCTCGCCGCCGGCGTCGGCATGGTCGTCGCCCAGACCCTGATCGTGCCGCGCAGCGGCTGGACCCCGGCGACGCTCCTGCGTGTCGGAGGCCTCGCGGCGCTGCTCGGCTTCCTGCTGCTCATCGTCGATCTGGGCCCGTGGTCGCTGTTCACCGCGATCCTGATCATCGGCCTCGGGCTCGGCACCGCGATGCCCGGCTACACGGCAGGGCCGACGCTGCTCGTTCGGCGCGACGAGCAGGGCGGACTCGCGGGACTCATCGGTGCGACGACCGGTCTCACGTTCGTGATCTCGCCCACGCTCGGCACGGCCCTCTACGGCGTGATGCCGGTGCTGCCGATCATCATCGGCGCGGCGATCATGGCGATCGTCACACTGTTCGTGTGGCTGCACCCGCGCTTCCGGCGGCTGCCGCACGTGCCGGTGGGCGACGCACCGTCTCTCTGACGGGTCTCAGCTCGCGTCGAGCACCCGGAAGGTGCGTTCGAGACGGGCGAGCCACCAGTCGCGACGGTCGTCGGAGGCCGCGAGGCGGTCAAGGCCGGCTCCCTCGGGGGTGACGCGGCCGGCGGGGATCGCGCCGTCGTGAGGGCGCCGGTCGGCGACGTCGTCGAGAAAGAGCGATGCCGTGCCGAGCCCGCAGTCGTAGTCGAGTCGGGGGAGGGCGGCGGCGAGGGCCGCGCCCTGCGAAAGGCCGACCGCGGTGTCGAGGGCGCTCGAGACGACGGCCGGGAGTCCCGTGGCCGCGATGATCTGTAGTGCGTGCGTCACCCCGCCGAGCGGTTGCGCCTTCACGACGATCAGATCGGCGGCGCCGGCCCGTGCCACGGCGAGCGGGTCGGACGACTTGCGGATGCTCTCGTCGGCGGCGACCGGGATGCCGAGGTACTTCACGCGGGTGCGCAGCTCGGCGAGTTCGTCGACCGTCGCGCAGGGCTGTTCGACGTACTCGAGGTCGAACTCGTTGAGTGCGTGGACGGCGTGCTCGGCCTCGTCGACGTTCCACAGGCCGTTCGCGTCGAGGCGGACGCGGCCCTCCGGCCCCATCGCCTCGCGCACCGCGCGCACGCGCGCGACGTCGTCGGCGAGCGTCTGCCCGGGCTCGGCGACCTTCACCTTGGCGGTACGGCATCCGGAGAAGCGTGCGAGCACCTCCGGCACGCGCTCGGCGTCGACGGCCGGGATCGTGGCGTTGACGCGGATGCCGTCGCGCAGAGGCGAGGGCTGCGGGTTCCAGGCGAAGTCGATCGCTGCGGTGAGCCAGGTCGCGGCCTCGGCATCCGCGTATTCGACGAACGGCGAGAACTCGGCCCACCCCTCGGGGCCTTCGAAGAGCAGCGCCTCCCGGGTGTCGACCCCTCGGAATCGCGTGTGCATCGGCAGGGCGACCACGCGCGCGGTGGAGAGGATGTCGCGGAGTTCTGGCGTCATGCGTCTCATTCTGCTCCCCGGCTTCGATTTCTCATCGTCACAACGATGTGTCATTGACAATGGTGTGTGGCGCACAGTAATGTGATCGACATGAACGAGACGCTCGACACGCACCTGCAGGAATTGCGACGGGGAACCGTCGTGCTCGCCTGCCTGCAGCTGCTGCGCACCGCGGGCTACGGCTACGGCCTGCTCGAAGAGCTCGAGACGCGTGGGTTCGCGACCGACGCCAACACCCTCTATCCCCTCCTGCGCCGCCTCGAGAAGCAGGAATACCTCACGAGCGAGTGGAACACCGACGAGGCTCGGCCCCGCAAGTTCTACCGCACGTCGGACGCAGGCATCCGCCTCGCCGACGCCCTGACAGACGAATGGCGCGCGCTCACCGTCGCGATCGCCACCCTCACCGAGGAGAACTGAGATGACCTCCACCGCCACCCTCACCGAGCGCTACATCGGCGCCACCATCCGCAGCCTCCCGCCCACGGCGCAGGACGACGTCCGGGCCGAGCTCGAGGCCTCCATCGCGGATGCCGTCGAGGCCCGCCTCGAACAGGGGGAGACCCCCGCCGAGGCCGAGCGCGCCGTGCTCACCGAGCTCGGCGACCCCGGCATCCTCGCCGCCAGCTACGCCGATCGGCCGCTGCACCTGATCGGCCCGCGGTTCTACCTTGCGTGGTGGCGCCTGCTCAAGCTGCTGCTGATCATCGTTCCGGTGTGCGTCCTCGGCGGCGTCGCCCTCGGGCAGGTGATCGCCCAGGCGCCCGTCGGCGAGGTGATCGGGTCATCGATCGCCGCGTCGCTCAGCTCGATCGTGCACATCGCGTTCTGGACGACGCTGGTGTTCTTCATCCTCGAGCGCACGAACAGCGAGTCGAGCCTGCCGGAATGGGACGTCGACCAGCTCCCCGAGACACCCGAGCAGGGGGCCGGGCGGGCCGAGGTGATCGCCGCGCTGGTCTTCCTCGGCGCTGCCGTCGGGGCGGTCTTCTGGGACTCGATGCTCGGTTTCTTCCCGACCGGCGGCGACCCGATCGCCATCCTGCATCCGGGCCTGTGGCCCTGGGGCATCGCCGTGCTCTTCGTGCTGATCGTCGCCGAGGTGCTCCTCGCGATCGCGATCTACGCCCGCGGACGCTGGACCACCGCGCTGGCCGTCGTCAACACGGTGCTCGCCGTGGCGTTCCTCAGCTGGGCGCTGACGCTGCTCGTGCGCGGCGACCTCATCAACCCGGCGTTCATCGAGTTCGTCGGCGGCGATGTCACCGCCGAGGCGTGGCGCATCGTGGGCATCGTGACCGGGTTCTGCATCGTCGCCTTCCCGATCTGGGACATCGTCGACGGATGGATCAAGACGGCGCGCGCCGAGCGCGGGAATAGGGTGGAAGCGTGACCAGCGCATTCGTCTCCGACCTGTTCGACCCCGCCGAGTGGCAGCTCGCGCCCGGAGCCGAGGACTACACCGACATCACCGCCCACGTCTCGAACGACGGAGGAATCGCCCGCATCGCGTTCCACCGGCCGGACGTGCGCAACGCCTTCCGCCCGCACACGGTCGACGAGCTCTACCGCGCCCTCGACATCGCCCGTCAGGACCCGCGTATCGGCGCCGTGCTGCTCACCGGCAACGGACCCAGCGCGAAGGACGGCGGGTGGGCGTTCTGCTCGGGCGGCGACCAGCGCATCCGCGGGCGCGACGGGTACAAGTACTCCGACCCTTCGACAGGCTCAGGGACCCATGGCGGGGACTCAGGGACCCAGGCTTCTCCGTCTCCCGCCTCGTTGGGCCGCCTCCACATCCTCGAGGTGCAGCGTCTGATCCGCTTCATGCCCAAGGTCGTCATCGCGGTCGTGCCCGGGTGGGCGGCCGGCGGCGGGCATTCGCTGCACGTGGTCTGCGACTTGACGATCGCCAGCGCCGAGCACGGGCGTTTCAAGCAGACGGATGCCGACGTCGGCAGCTTCGACGCCGGATACGGCTCGGCGTACATGGCCCGCGAGACCGGTCAGAAGATCGCCCGCGAGGTGTTCTTCCTTGCCGAGGAGTACTCGGCGCAGCGCGCCTACGAGATGGGTGCGGTCAACCGCGTCGTGCCGCACGCCGAACTCGAGCGCGAGGCGCTGAAGATGGCGCGCACCGTGCTGACGAAGTCGCCCACCGCGATCCGCATGCTCAAGTTCGCGTTCAACGCCGTCGACGACGGGCTCGTCGGTCAGCAGGTCTTCGCGGGCGAGGCGACGCGTCTCGCCTACGGTACCGACGAGGCCGTCGAGGGACGCGACTCGTTCCTCGAGAAGCGCGACCCCGACTGGTCGTCGTTCCCCTGGCACTACTGAGGAACTGACGACGGAGAAGCCATCATGACCGCGCTGATCCCCATCGAGGCCGATGACCCGCACCAGCTGGGTCTCGCGCTGCACCGGGCGCTCGACGGCGGGCCGGCGCTCGGGTTCGGGATGCTCGCCGATGTGCCCGAGCGGGTCCCGGCGGGAACCGCCGTCGTCATCGCGACCTCGGGGTCGAGCGGCATCCCCAAACGCGTGGCGTTGAGCGCCGAGGCGCTGCGCACGAGCGCCGAAGCGACCGCCGGACGCATCGGCGCGGGTCGCTGGCTGCTCGCCCTCCCGACCGGGTACGTCGCCGGGCTCCAGGTCCTCGTGCGGTCGATACTCGCGGGCACCGAGCCGGTCGCGCTGACGGGACGGTTCTCTCCCGAGGCGTTCGCGCACGCCACGCTGTCGATGCTTCGCCACGGAGACGAGGCGCTGTTCACCTCGCTCGTACCGGCGCAGGTGGCGACGCTGCTCGAAGCGGCGGACGACGTCGCCGTGCGCGCCGCGCTGCAGGCCTATCGCGCGCTCCTCGTCGGGGGACAGGCCCTGCCCGAGCCGCTGCGGGAGCAAGCATCCGATCTCGGCGTGCACCTCGTGCGCACCTACGGTTCGACCGAGACCAGCGGCGGATGCGTGTACGACGGTGTTCCCCTCGACACCGTGTCGGTGCGCACGGTCGACGGCGAACTCCGTATCGCGGGACCCATGCTCGCCGACGGCTATCTCGGCGACGACGAACTGACCGCGCGGATGTTCGTGCGCGACGAGCACGGCATCCGCTGGTACCGCACGGGTGACCTCGGTCTCGTCGACGACGGCGTCGTGCGGGTGCACGGTCGCGCCGACAACGTGATCGTCTCGGGCGGCATCAACATCTCCCTGGACCGGGTCGAGCGGATCGTGCGCCAGGTGCCCGGCCTCCGCCAGGCCGTGGTGGTCGGCGTCGCCGACGAGCGGTGGGGAGAGGCATCGGTCATCGTCGCCGCGCGCGGCGAGGTGCTTCGCCGCAGCGAATCCGACCAGCTCGTGCAGGCGCGCGACGCGGTCGCCGAGGCGCTCGGCAAGCACGCGCGTCCGGCGCGCTTGATCCTGGTCGACGAGATCGCGACACTGGCGTCGGGCAAGCCCGACCGTGAGGCGATCCGTCGCATCGCGGCCGAGCTGCACTGACGACTCGGCCCCTCTGCCTAAAGTGGGGGGCGTGCACATCCTGCGCCTGGCCGGTGTTCCCGGTGTCGGCAAGAGCGCCGTCGCCGCCGAGCTCTTCGCGCGCTTCCGGGGCGCGGGCGAGCGGGTGGCCCATGTCGACATCGATCAGTTGGGTATGTGCTACCCGGCCCCGGACGACGACCCCGATCGCTGGTCGCTCAAGGAGCGCGCTCTAGAGCGGGTGGCACGGCGATTCCACGCGGAGGGGACGGACCTTCTCGTGGTGTCCGGCGTGGTCGAGCCGACTCGTCCGCCCGACACGTCGGCCCAGGTCACCTCGTACTGGCTCGATGCCTCGGCCGCGACCCGGCGCCGACGGCTGAAAACACGCGGGTGGTCTGAGGAAGAGGTCGAGCGCGTGGTGGCGGTCGGCGGCGACGAGGCGCGCCGAGCCCCTGCGGAGTGGGTGCGCGTTCCGACCGATGCGCTCTCGATCGCCGAGACGGCGGACCGGGTGCAACACCTCCGTACGCTCCGTCGGCGGATCGCCGAGCCGCTGGGCCCACCCCAGGCGGCCGGGCCGGGGCGTGTCGTCTGGATCACGGGTGCGCGCCCGGCAGACGCCTCGCGCATCGGCTGGGAGATGGCCTCCGCCGCGTGGTCCCGCGGTGAGCGGACCGGATTCGTCGACGTCGCGCGGCTCTCGCTCGTGGCGTGGGAGCCGTCGAAGATCGGCCTCGAGAACACCGTTGAGATGCAGGCGCTGTTCGCCTCGATCGGAGCGGAAACCACGGTCGTCGTCGCATCCGTCGACATCGACCCCGTCAGCGTGAGGCAGGCGTTCGCTCCGGCGTCCGTACGGTTCGTGCGGAGCCACGCCTGAGCGGTGCCAGACTGGAGCATGGCCACGTACACCCACGGACACCACGAGTCCGTCCTCCGCTCGCACAACACCCGCACCATCGCGAACTCCGCGGAGTACCTCCGGCCGCACCTCGCACCGGCCACCCGGCTGCTCGATGTCGGGGCGGGCCCGGGCAGCATCACGGCCGACTTCGCGACCGTGGTCGGTCGCGTCACGGCGACCGAAATCGACGAGAGCGCCCTCGCGCTCTCGCAGAACCTCATAGCCGATCGCGGCCTGACGAACGTCGACTTCTCGATCGAAGACGTGCACGCGCTGTCGTTCGCCGATGACAGCTTCGACGTCGTTCACACGCACCAGGTGCTGCAGCACGTCGGTGATCCGGTTCAGGCCCTGCGCGAGATGCGCCGGGTCACGGTGCCCGGGGGCATCGTCGCCGCGCGCGACGCCGACTACGCCGGGTTCATCTGGTTCCCGGCGCTGCCCGAGCTCGACGAGTGGCTGCGCCTCTACCGCGAAGCCGCGCGCGCGAACGGCGGCGAACCCGACGCCGGACGGCGCCTGCTCTCGTGGGCGCGCGCCGCCGGATTCGACGACGTCACGGCGACGGCATCCACCTGGTGCTACGCCACTCCCGAGGAGCGGGCCTGGTGGGGTGGCATGTGGGCCGACCGCATCCTCGAATCGGCGCTCGCGCGTCAGCTCGTCGACAGCGGGCTCGCCGGCCGCTCCGAGCTGCAGTCGATCAGCGACGCCTGGAAGCGCTGGGCGGATGCCGGTGACGGCTGGTATCTCGTGCCGCACGGCGAGATCATCGCCCGCGCCTGAGCCCCGGATCGGACTCCCGCCTGGTCCTCGCGATGCATCCGGATACATCGCGAGGCGGACGCGGCCGCCGAGCCGCTCGCGTAGCGTGAAGGAGTGATCCGCCCCATCTCCCGCGCCTGGCTCGTCGTCGACATCGTCGGCGCCGTCGTCGGCTTCGCCATCACGACGCCCCTGACGTTCGTCATGGGTGCAGCCGGCCTCAGCGCGTGGATTCCGGACGGGTCGGCGGCAGTCGTCGCCTACGTCGTCGTCGGGCTCGTGCTCTGGGGGGCCGCCGCGATCGCGCGCCTGTCACCCGCTCTGGCACTGTGCGTCGCGTGGTTCGGTGCCGTCGTGCAGATGGGGCTCGGTCTCCCACCCGCCGCCTATGACCTCGGCATCCTCGTCGTGCTGTTCGCGACCGCTGCGTGGGGCACCACCCGCCTGCTGTGGATCGGCGGGATCTCGGCTCTCGGCGGCGGACTGGTCGGCGGTGCGTACTTCGGTGTCGTGTGGTCGGGTGAGTTGCTGACGGACGCCGCCAGCGCGTTGCGCGCCGCGCTCATCGCCGCGCTCCTCGCCTCGGTTTTCGTGCTCGTCATGGTGATGTCGTGGGGGGCCGGCTTCCTCTGGCGGGTGATCCTCTCGGGGCGGGCCACCCAGGTGGCGCGGGCGCAGGCCGAGACCATGGCCGCCGAGGAGCAGGAACGCGTGCGCATCGCCCGCGACATGCACGACGTCGTCGCACACTCGCTCGCCGTCGTGATCGCGCAGGCCGACGGCGCGCGCTACGCCGCCGCGGCGAAGCCCGAGATCGCGACCGAGGCGCTGGGCACGATCGCGCAGACCGCCCGCGGTGCGCTGTCGGACGTGCGGATGCTGCTCACCCAGCTGCGTCACCGTCAGGGTGATGGGCCGCAGCCCACCCTCGCCGACCTCGAGACCCTCTTCGCGCAGGTGCGGCACGCCGGCATCGAGCCGCGGATCACGGTCGACCCCATGCCGCCGGGTGAGCCGCCGGCAGCCATCCAACTCGCGGTGTACCGCATCCTGCAGGAGGCACTGACGAATGCCATCCGGCACGGCGACGGCGCCGTCGACGTGCACCTGGCCTGGCTGCCCGATCGGGTGGAGATCCGGGTGGCGAACACCGTCGCGCCGGGTCCTGCTCCCGTCCAGCTCGGGCAGGGCGGACACGGCCTGATCGGCATGCGCGAGCGCGCTCAGCTCGTCGGCGGTAGTCTGCAGGCCGAGCGCCGCGGAGCGCAGTTCCACGTCTACGGCATGCTGCCGATCGGACACCCCGCGTGACCAGAGGAGTCCCGTCATGATCAGAGTCGTCCTCGTCGACGACCAGTCGCTCTTCCGCGCCGGCGTGCGGATGCTGATCGCGTCGCAGCCCGACCTCGAAGTCGTCGGCGAAGCCGGTGACGGACGCGAGGCCCTCGACGTCGTGCAGCAGACCCGGCCCGACGTCGTGCTCATGGACATCCGGATGCCGGTGATGGACGGCCTCACGGCGACCGCCGAGATCCTCCAGCGGCCCGACGCGCCGCGCATCGTGATGCTCACGACCTTCGACCTCGACGAAGCCGCTGCTCGCGCCATCCGTCAGGGCGCGAGCGGCTTCCTGCTCAAGGACGCCGACCCCGAGTTCCTGCTCGCCGCCGTGCGCACCGTGCACGCGGGCTCGAGCGTGATCGCGGCGTCCGCCACCCGAGAGCTGTTCGCGCATTTCTCCGAGGCGCCGACCCCGGTCCCGCCGCAGTTCGCCGACCTCACCGACCGCGAGCGGGAGATCTTCGCGCTCGCCGCGCGGGGCCTCTCGAACGGCGAGATCGCAACGCGCGAGTTCCTCAGCGAGGCGACCGTCAAGACGCACATCAGTCGCATCCTCGCCAAGCTCGGCCTGCGCGACCGCGTGCAGCTCGTCGTGTTCGCGTTCGAGCACGGCCTCGCCTGAGCACGGCCTCGCCTGAGCATCCGTCTCCGGTCTCTCCGGGATCATCCTCCAGGCGGAGACGGATGCATCCGCCGGGCGACGACCGCGACGGCACCCGCTCCGTAGCGTCGGTGACATGGAGATCACGACCACCGACCTGGGCCTCGCCGCCCGCGTCCAGCACCTGAAGAAGACATACGGCTCCGGCGAGGGAGAGGTCCGCGCGCTCGACGACGTCAGCGTCGGCATCCGCCGTGGCCAGTTCACCGCGATCATGGGCCCGTCGGGCTCGGGCAAGTCGACGCTCATGCACATCATGGCCGGCCTCGACACCCCGACCGAGGGGCGCGCGTTCATCGGCGACACCGAGATCACGGGTCTCGGCGACCTCGACCTCACGATCCTGCGCCGCCGCCGGGTGGGGTTCATCTTCCAGGCGTTCAACCTGGTGCCCACCCTCGATGCGCTGGGCAACATCCTGCTGCCGTTCGAACTCGACGGGCGTCGGCCGAGCGCGCTGGAGCGTGCCCGCATCGACGGTCTCATCGACACCCTGGGCCTGGGGTCGCGCCTGCGTCACCGTCCGCACCAGCTCTCGGGCGGGCAGCAGCAGCGCGTGGCCATCGCTCGTGCGCTCGCCACGGCACCCGATCTCGTGTTCGCCGACGAGCCGACGGGAAACCTCGATTCGAAGACCGGCCGTGAGGTGCTCCAATTGCTGCAGGCAGCGAGTCGCGAGCACGGGCAGTCGATCGCGATGGTCACGCACGACGCGATCGCCGCCAGCCACGCCGACCGCGTGCTCTACCTCGGAGACGGTCGCATCGTCGCCGACCACCCGCGTCAGACCGCCGAGGAGATCTCGGCGTACATGCTCGCCGCCGAGGTGTCGGCATGACCGCGGCCGGCGCCTCCGTCATCGGCACCGTCGTTCCCGAGACCTCCGCCACAGCCCCGCGCCTCGCGTGGCTGCGCGATCGCGGCATGGGAGCGAGCATCCTGGTCGCCGCGCTGTCGGCGGCGTTCGGGGTGATCCTCGTCGAGGTGACCGCGTTCATCGGCGCGGTGCTGCAGGCCGACCCGTTCATCGGCGACAGCGAGACGCTCGCCATCGTCGTCGGCATCCTCTCGGTGCTGCTCACAGCGGTCGCCATGTACGTCGCCGCGATCGTCACCGCCAACACGTTCTCGACGATCATCGCCGGGCGCACCCGTCAGATCGCGCTGATGCGTCTGATCGGGGCGACCGCGCGCTCGCAGCGGGCGGAGGTCGGGCGCCAGGGACTCGTCGTCGGCGTGATCGGCGCGCTCACCGGCGTGATCGTCGGTGTCGCGTTCGCCGCGCTCGGCGTGCAGGTCGGCGGCATGGTCATCGCGAACGTCCCGTCGGACTTCACGCTCGCACAGCCGTTCCTGCTGCTGCCGGCAGCCGGGGTCGCGCTCACGACCTGGGCTGCGGCTTGGGCCGGGTCGCGCCGTGTGCTCACGGTGACGCCGCTGCAGGCGATCGGCGGGTCGGTCGAGCGCGCCCACGACGAGGTGTCGGGCAGAGCCGGGCGGCACGTCGGCGCCTGGGTGCTCCTGATCGCCGGGGCCGCGCTGCTCGCGGGCGGCGTGCTCGCAGGTCTCGTGACCCCGCTCGGGGTGGTCATCGCCTTCTTGGGAGGACTGCTCTCGTTCACCGGACTCGCTCTCGGCTCGGTGCTGTTCATGCCGCCGGTGCTGCGACTGGTCGGACGCCTGTTCGGGTCCTCCGCCACGGCACGCCTCGCCGCCGAGAACGCCCTGCGGTACCCCGAGCGCTCGTCGCGCATGGCGATCGGCGTCGTGATGGGGGTCACCCTCGTGACGATGTTCGCGGTCGCGCTGGAGTCGGCGAAGCGGCTGATGATGAGCCAGACCTCCGAAGAGGTTCCGCCGGAGTTCTTCGCGCCGTTCGACGCCTTCGCCTCGATCATGATGGTGCTCGTCGCGGTCTCGGCCGTGATCGCCGCCGTCGGGCTCGTCAACCTGCTCACGATCGGGGTCGTGCAGCGGCGCCGCGAGCTCGGTCTGCTGCGGTCGATCGGGCTGTCGAACGGGCAGGTGCGCCGGATGGTGCTGCTCGAGGCGACGCACATCACGGTGGCGGCGACGCTCACGGGTCTCGTGCTCGGTATCGTCTACGGGTGGATCGCCGCGCAGTCTCTGCTCGGCTCGGTGCCGGTACTGCCCGACTTCACGCCCGCCGGGCTCGTCGCTCCGCAGGTGCCGTGGGTGCCCGTCGTGATCATCGTGGTCGCGACGGCGGTGCTGACGCTCGTCGCCGCCGCGACGCCGACCCGCCTCGCGACGCGCGTCGCGCCGGTCGAGGCGCTGGCGGCCGACTGACGCGTCACGTGCCGCATAGGCTGGACGGATGCCGTCGCCGTTCGATCAGTCCACCTACCAGGTCCGCCTCGACTGGGGCCTCGCCGGCCTCGAGCGGCTCGCCGAATCGGACGTGGTCGTGATCGTCGACGTGCTGCATTTCTCCACGAGACTGGCGGATGCCGTCGCCGACGGTGCCACGATCGAGCTGCCCGAGGCGGCCACCTGGTCGCCGGACCCCGTGGCCCCGGCCCTCGCCGTGACCTCGGCCGCGGGAGGGGCGACGGTGCTGGTCGGCGGCATCCGCAATGCCACCGCCGTCGCGCGCACCGTGCAGGCGATCCAGGAAGAGCGGCAGGCGCGGACCTCCGTCGCGCTGATCGCGGCGGGGGAGCGGGACGGCTCGAACGACGTGCGCTTCGCGGTCGAAGACCACCTCGCCGCGGGAGCGATCATCGCGGCGCTCACCGACCTCGGCATCGATCACACCGCGCCCGACGCGGCGGTCGCGGCCGAGGGCTTCCGAGCCCTGCGCCGCGCGCTCGGGCACCTGATCTCGGCGAGCGGTTCGGCCCGAGACAGCGCAGATGCCGAGGCGGTCGCCGCAGCATCCCGTCTCGACGCCGTCTCGGCGGTGCCCGTGTTCCGCGACCGGGTGTTCACGGCCTTCGGCTGAGTCAGCGGGGCGGCACGCCCGGGCGCAGCGCCCTCGGCGCGGAGCACGAGCGTAGGGTCGGGGCATGAGGTTCCTCCCCGCAGTCATCGTCGACGCCGTGCTGGTTCTGATCTTCGCCGTGATCGGCCGCGCCTCGCACGACGAGAGCCCCGCCGGTTTCCTGATCACGGCGTGGCCCTTCCTGGTCGCGCTGATCGTCGGCCACGTGCTCGCCGCGCTGCTGCCCGGGCGTCCGCGCCGCCCGTGGTCGGTGCTGTGGGGTGTGGTGGTCTGGGTCGTGACCGTCGCCGGCGGCATGCTGCTGCGCGTGGCGACGGGAGACACCGCTCAGCTCGCGTTCATCATCGTCGCGACGCTGACCCTCGGGGTTCTGCTGGTCGGATGGCGGGCGGTCACGGCGCTGGTGCGTCGTGGCCGGGCGTCGCGCTCGGTGATGGCCGGCCCGGGGGGTGAGGGCGAGGATCCTGTCGACCGGGATGCCATCGCCCCGGAGGAGCCGAGCGACGACCCGCGCGCTCTCTAGCGCGGATCGGCCTAGCGCGGCGCCTGAGCGGCGAGCTTCACATCGGCCGTGATCTCGCGGCGTGTCCACGCGAAGAGGTACCGCTGGTCGAAGGTGCGCGAGCACTGGGCGCACGAGGTGGCCCGGGTCGGCCGGCGATGCCGGAAAGTCTCGTGCCCGGCCGGGCAGCGCCCGATCCAAGGGGCGAGCTCGACGGCGGTCTCGCCGCGGTGCGTGGTGCCGCCGACGTAGCCGAGGTCTCGCGCGACGCGCTTCCACGCCGGGCCGTGGGCGGCGGCGTGCCCGGCGAGAGCGTGAGCGACCTCATGGAGGAGCACCTGGTGGATCTCGTCGTCGTCGAAGCGCGCCGCGAGATAGCGCGAGACGGTGATGCGCTTCTTCGTGTAGTCGCACTGCCCGGCACGTCGCTTGGCATGGTCGAAGCCGAACGACCAGGAGTCGTCGAGGTACATCGTCAGGAGCGCCTCGCCCCAGATGCGCACACGGTCAAGATCCGCCATGCGCTCAGGCTAAGCCATGCCACCGACACCGGGGCGAACGGCGGGTGTACGGGGTCAGCCGGCGACGAGCTGCGTCGGGCGGCGGCGCTCCGCCGCCTCGATCGCCAGCAGCGTCACCTCGAGCTCGCGATCGGCCGCCCCGGCCTCGCGGCGCAGGAAGAGCGACTGCTTGAAGCTGTCGCGAGCGGTGTCGAAGTCCTCGGCGTCGAAGGCGTTCTTGCCGCGGTGCTGATGAGCGAAGGCGGCGATCGTGATCCAGCCCTGCCCCTCCGCCTCCTCGGCGCACGCGGCGAGCTCCTGCTCGGCGGCGGCGTGCGCACCCCGGAACTGCTGCACCGTCGCGCGCAGCACGCGGGCGCGCAACACGTCCTTCCGCGTGCCCGCCATGCGGGCCTGTCGCACCGTCGTCTCCGCGAGGGCGAGCGCCTCGTCGAGGCGTCCCAGCACTTTCAGCAGCCACACGCGCTCCAGCAGAGCGGGAAGGCTGCGCTGGCCCTCGATCTCTTCGAGCCGTGCCGCGCACTCGTCGATGTCGACCAACTCGCGGAGGTTCTCCCGGTCGTATCCCCGGATGAAACTCATTGCTCTCCTTCCGCAGCGTCCCCGTCCAGTCTGCATGCCGTTCGCGCGGTCCTCGGGTCGGCGCGCCCACGCGCCCGCATCCCGGATGCGGATCAGCGCAGGAAGAGCGAGGCGTCCGGGCGGGGGGAGGCGACGGCATCCGCGTCGGTCACGATGAGCGCACCCTGGACGAACGTCTTCACCTCGGCTCCCTGCGCGATCTTCGCCGGATGCGGACCCGCGGCGAGCAGGCGCGGCAGCCACTCGGTGGGCAGGGGAGAGGCGGATGCCGCGACCACGAGGTTGCCGAACCGGCGCCCCTTGAGCACCTGCGTGTCGGCGAGCACCGCGACCTCGGGGAGCACCGTGGCGACGGTCGCGACCTGCCGGCGCGCGAACGCGAGACCGGGGCCGTCGGCGACGTTGATGAGCAGCACTCCTCCGGGGGAGAGCAGCTGCGAGACCTCGCCGTAGAACTCGACGCTGGTGAGGTGCGCGGGCGTCTGCGCGCCGGAGTAGACGTCCGACACGACGAGGTCGCACGCGCCGGTGAGAGCAGCGGGGAGTTTCTGCACGCCCTCGCGCGCGTCCCCGATGCGGATGCGGATCGACGCGCCCTTCGGGAGGGGGAGGTGTTCGCGCACGAGTGCCGCGAGCGGCGCCTCCCACTCGATCACCTGTTGCCGGGAGCCCGGGCGGGTGGCGTCGATGTAGCGCGGCACGGTCAGCGCTCCCGCACCGAGGTGCACGGCGGTGAGCGGGCCCGCGGGCAGTTGGTCGATCACGGCGCCCATGCGCACGATGTACTCGAAGTGCAGGTGCGTCGGGTCGTCGAGGTCGACGTGCGACTGCGGGGTGCCGTCGACGATGAGCTCGAAACCGCTCGTGAACTCCGAGGGGGCGATGCTGGCGACGCCACCGTGATCGAGCTTCGCCTGCGGATGCTCGGTGTCGCGTGCACGCATCCGTCCCATGTCTGCGAGCCTACGCGCTCGTGCCGTGCCGGTCAGCGCTGGCGGCCGTTGGAGCAGGTCTCCTGTTCGGCGGTCTGGCCCGAGATGCTCGGGTCGAGCGTGGCGCGAGGGGCCGGGGTCGCGGTCGCCGGAGCATCCGTCGAGGGAGTGGTGCCCTGGTCGGTCCCGGTTCCCGGATCGACGAGCTCGACGCCCTCGTTGTTCGTGGCGTCCCCGGTGAGCTGCACGGGCTGCCCTGCCGCGAGCGCCGCCCAGAGCGTCTCGGCGGCGTCGTAGTTCGGGACCACACGGTTGCTGTTGTCGGGATCCTCGAACACGGGGTACTGCACGAACACGAAGTCGCTGAACGGCACGTCCTTGATCGAGAGGGCGAGCTGCGCGATGCGCACGGGGTTGCCGAGCTCGGTGCTGGGGTTGATGTTGTCGGCGACGGTGTTGGCGAGGGAGAGCACCTTCCCGGGATCGCTGAGCACCTCGTCGCTGAGGATCTTCTTCACCAGGCGCGACATGTACTGCTGCTGGTTCGACACCCGTGCCATGTCGCTGCCGTCGCCGACGCCGTACCGGGTGCGGATGAACTGGAGCGCTTCGTATCCCGAGACGGTACGGGGGCCGGGCGCCCAGTAGTCGATGCCGGTCTGCTCGTCGCTGATGCCGTCGCCGCCGATGCAGACCTCGACGCCGCCGACGGCATCCGTGACCGCCATGACGCCGTCGAAATCGATTTGCGCGGCGAACGGGATCTCGACGCCGCTGAGGTCGGTGAGGGTCTTGGCGACGCACGAGAGGCCGGCGTTCTGGTAGATCGAGTTGATCTGGGTCTTGCTGGTCGCCGAGGCGATCGAGCCGTCCTCGCGCGTGCACTCGGGGGTCTCGATCATGAGGTCGCGCGGCAGGGAGACCACCGTGACGTTGCGGGGCTCGGCAGACACGTGCACGAGCAGGTTGACGTCGTTGAGCACTCCGCCGTCCGCTTCGGAGCAGCGCTCGCCGAGGAGTCCGCTCGAGACCTCGCCGCACTCGTCGGTGCCGACGAGCAGCACGCTGAACTCTCCCGGGAAGGCGCTGATCGACGGGGGCTCGACCTCCGGAGCGCCCTCGAGGGCGACGGCATCCGCATTGAAGCGGTTGATGTAATCGACGACGACGAAGGCGCCGACGGCGATCGCCGACACCAGGATGACGCCGAGGCTGATCCCCGCGATCTTGAGGAAGCCCTTCATCGGCCCCGGGGTGGGGAGGGGAGCATGGCGGGCGACGGTGGATCGGTCCTTGTGGCGGGAGCGAGGCATCCCGAGAGCATAGTCAGACCCTCGGCAGGATGCCTGGGAAAGCAGTCACGGAAACAATTGTCACAAGCATGTGACGATCGTGTGAAAAACTTGCCGGGAATTAGTTAGTCGTGGATACTTATTCGACAGGACGAGCACCCACTCGTCATCCCCAGGACGTTTCAAAGAGGAGATCCACTGATGCACAAGCGCATTCTTCCGGTCGTGGCGCTCGGCGCCGTGGCTTCGCTCGCGCTGGCCGGCTGTGCCGGCGGCGACAACGGCGGAGCAGCAGACGGAGAGGGCCAGGAGCTCACCGTCTGGATCATGAAGGGCACCAACCCGGATTCCACCGCTTTCTACGACAAGGTCTCCGCGGCCTTCGAAGAGGAGACCGGAGCGACGGTCAACATCGAGGAGATCCAGTGGGCTGACGCGCACGATCGCTTCGTCACCTCGATCGCCGGCGGCACGACCCCCGACATCGCCGAGACCGGCACCACCTGGACCGCCGAGTTCGCCGACGCCGGCGCCCTCCTCCCGCTCGACGAGTACGTCGACGCCGAGGACGGCCTGCGCGACGACCTGGTCGAGGGCCTCGAGGTCGCGGGCACCTACGACGAGGAGCTCTACGGCATGCCGTGGTATGCCGGCGTTCGTTCGCTCGTCTACCGCGCCGACGTGTTCGAGGAGCTCGGTCTCGAGGCTCCGAAGACGTGGGACGACATCATCGCCGCGGGCGACGCCATCAAGGCCGCCAAGCCCGACATGCTCCCGTTCCCGGTCCCCGGTGACGCCGAGTTCCAGGTCTACCCCTGGGTCTGGGGCGCGGGCGGGGAGATCGCCACGAAGGACGGCGACACCTGGACCAGCGAGCTCGACAGCACCGAGTCGCAGGCCGGCATCGAGTTCTACACCGGTCTCGCCACCGAGCACGGCTTCTCCTCCGCAGGTGCCACCACCTGGAAGGAGACCGACCTCCGTGACGCGTTCACGCAGGGCAACGTCGCCATGATGCTCTCGGGCTCGTGGACGCCGAAGTCGCTCATCGAGGCGAACCCCGACCTCGAGGGCAAGATCGGCGCGGCGGTCATCCCCGGCGAAGACGGCGGCATCGCCCCGTCCGTGCTCGGTGGATCGCACCTCTCGGTCTTCAACACCACCAAGAACGCCGACCTCGCGTGGGAGTTCGTCAAGCTCATGACCACCGGCGAGTTCGCCGAGCAGTGGTCGAACGAGACCGGCTACTTCCCGGGCGTCCAGTCCGCGATGGAGGAGGCCCTCGCCTCGACCGACCCGCTCGTCGCACCGTTCGCCGAGCAGATGGTCGACGGCGGAGCATCCGTCCCGGTCACCCCGAACTTCGGCGCCGTCCAGGCGAAGAAGACGACCAACTCCATGATCCAGGCCATCCTCAGCGGGCAGAAGGACGTCGCGACCGCGACGAAGGATGCCGCCGCTGAGATGACGGACCTGCTCAACCAGTAAGGAAGCATCCCTTCCATGTCGATGGTGCAAGCGCCACTGCCGGCCACGAAGGCGGAGTCCCCCTCCGCCTCCGTGGCCGGCGGCCGGAAGCGTCGCGGTCTCTCGATCGTCACGGCCCGCCCCTGGCTCCTTCTCGCGCCCGGGCTGATCATCCTCGGGGTGCTCATGCTCTGGCCGCTCGTCCAGGTGTTCATCTACTCGCTGCAGGACTACGGTCTGCGCGAGATCAACACCGGGGAGAGCAATTGGATCGGCTTCGACAACTACGTCGAGGCGCTCACCAACCCGACCCTGTGGACGGTGGTCCTGCCCAACACCGTCGGGTTCGCCGCGGTGGCGGTCTTCGCCACCGTGGCGGTCGGCACGCTCGTCGCCCTGCTGCTCGCGCGGCTCGGCACCACGTGGCGCGTCATCGTCTCGAGCTGCATCATGGTCGCCTGGGCGATGCCCGCGGTGACCGGCACCTACGTCTGGACCTTCATCTTCGATGCCGACCGCGGCATCTTCAACGCGGTCCTCAAGGACCTCGGCCTCATGGATGCGTCGGTCAACTGGTTCACGAACCAGTGGTCGTTCTACGCGATCGTCTTGCTGAACGTCGTGCACCACGGCTTCCCGTTCGTCGCGATCACCGTGCTCGCCGGGCTCCTGGGCGTCTCGAAGGAGATGCTCGAGGCCGCAGCCCTCGACGGCGCCGGCGCCTGGCGCCGGTTCTGGAAGATCATCTTCCCGACCCTCAAGCCCGTCTTCTCGGTCGTGATCATCCTGTCGACGATCTGGGACTTCAAGGTCTTCGCGCAGGTCTACCTGATGCCCGGCGGTGGCGGCGGTAACCGCCAGGTGCTCAACCTCGGCGTCTGGTCGTACGTCGAGTCCTTCGGCCAGAACCGCTACGGCTTCGGTGCGGCCCTCGCCGTGCTGCTGACCCTCGTGCTGATCGGCATCACGATCGTGTACATCCGATCCCTCATGAAGGAGGACGAGCTGTGAACCCGCGCGAATCCCTCCGCTCCCGCATCGGTATCGGGATCGCCGTCGCGGCCGTCCTGATCTTCACGCTGTTCCCCGTCTACTGGATGGTCTCCAGCGCCTTCGACAAGAAGGCGTCGTCCGGTGGGCAGTCGCTCCTGCCGCAGGAGTTCACCTTCGACAACTTCGCGTTCGTGCTCACCGAGGGCGGCTTCGGCACGTTCCTCCGCAACTCCGCGATCGTGGCCCTCGTGACGGTGCTCGTCAGCGCCCTGGTGTGCCTGCTCGCCGCCGTCGCGGTCGCCCGCTTCAAGTTCAAGTTCCGCACGACGATCCTCATGATGATCCTCGTCGTGCAGATGGTGCCGCTCGAGGCGCTCGTCATCCCGCTGTTCCTGCAGGTCAAGACCCTGGGCCTGCTCAACAGCATCCTCGGCCTGATGGTCGTGTACGTCGCACTGTCGCTCGCCTTCGGCATCTGGATGCTGCGCGGATTCGTCGCGGCCGTCCCCGTCGAGCTCGAAGAAGCGGCGTACATCGACGGTGCGAGCTGGTGGCGCATGTTCCGCTCGATCCTGCTGCCGCTGGTCATGCCTGGTCTCGTCGCGACGAGCATCTTCAGCTTCATCACGGCGTGGAACGAGTTCATCTTCGCGATGACGATCCTCGGCGCCGAGACCGACCAGTACACGGTCTCGATCGGCCTCAAGTCGTTCTTCGGTCTGTTCGCGAACGATTGGGGCAGCATCATGGCGGCTTCGACGATCATCACCCTCCCGGTCATGGTCTTCTTCGTGATCGTGCAGCGCCGACTGGCGTCGGGCATGGTGGCGGGAGCCGTGAAGGGATGACCGACGACCTCGAGCGCCTCGCGAACGGCGTGCTCTGGCCGGGCTTCTTCGGCACCGAGGCGCCCGCGTGGCTGACCTCCGAGTTGCGCGACGGCCTCGCCGGTGTCGTGTACTTCGGGCAGAACGTGGGCGAGGGGCTCCCGGCACTGAGCGCCGAGATCCTCGCCGCGAACCCGGACGCGCTGATCGGCGTCGACGAGGAGGGCGGCAGCGTCACCCGCCTCGAGTCGGCCACCGGTTCGACGCTCCCCGGTGCCGCGCAGCTCGGCACGCTCGACGACCTCGTCGCGACGGAGCGCACGGGCGCCGAGCTCGCCCGTCGCGTGCGCGCGGTCGGCGCGAACGTCGTGCTGGGACCCGTCGCCGACGTCAACACCGACCCCCGCAACCCCGTGATCGGCGTGCGGGCATTCGGCTCGGAGGAGCCGCTCGTCACCCGCCACGTGATCGCCGCGGTCGACGGCATCCAGGACGGCGCGGTCGCCGCCTGCATCAAGCACTTCCCGGGTCACGGCGACACGCACCTCGACTCGCACCACGCGCTGCCCGAGATCACGCTCGACATCGACGAGTACGAGCGGGTGCACCTCGCGCCGTTCCGTGCCGCGGTCGAGGCGGGCGTCGACAGCATCATGACCGCCCACATCGTCGTTCCGGCGTGGGGCGACCAGCCCGCCACCCTCAATCCGCGCGTGCTCGGCATGTTGCGCGACTGGGGATTCGAGGGCGTCATCATCACGGATGCTCTCGACATGGCCGCGATCCGCGAGACCGTCGGGATCGGCGGGGGAGCGGCTCAGGCCCTCGCCGCCGGTGCCGACCTGCTCTGCATCGGCAACCCGACGAACCCCGGCGACGACGCCCTGCCCGACCAGGACGAGCGCGACTTCCGCGCCGCGCGCGACGGCATCGTCGCGGCGCTCCGCGACGGGTCGCTCTCGCGTGCCCGTGTCGAGGAGGCCGCCGCCCGGGTGTCGGCGCTCGCGCGCAAGCTCCGTGCGGCCGCGGACGCGGTGACGGAGGACGCCGACGAGTTCGATGCGACCGACGTCGTGCGCCGTGCGATCAGCGTCGTCGGAGACGCGCCGGCCGCAGCATCCGTCCTCTCGATCGTCGACGCGCGGCGTCGGTCGACGCTGGCCGTCGACAGCGCTTCGGCGTACGTCTCGTCGACGCTCGCCGACGACGGACGCCGGGTGCGTCTCGACGTCGCGCACACCTCGGTGGAGGAGCAGGACCGGGTGCTCGACGACGCGGTGGCGACGGAGGGCACGACCGTGCTGCTCATCGACCGTCCCGACACGGATGCCGCGCAGCGCGCGCTCGTGGAGCGCGCCGCCGTGCGCGACCCCGGTGCGGTCGTCGTGAATGTGGGCCTCGCCGCACGCACGGCGCTCCCGCTACCGACGATCGAGGTCGGAGCCGCCAGCAGGCTGGGCGCGCGGATGGCACGAGAGCGGTTGGTCGGCGCTGCCGGCTGAGACGAGTGCGCACGATGGACGACGACGTTCTCGCGCTGGTCCGCCGCTCGGTCCCCAAGCTGAGCGCGGCGGAGACGCGGGTGGCCGAGCGCATCCTCGACGACCCGATGCTGGTCGTTGAACTCGCCATCACCGATCTCGCCGAGCTGTGCAGCACGTCGCTGTCGACCGTCGCGCGTTTCGCGCAGTCGCTGGGTTTCAGCGGGTACCGCGAACTGCGGGTGGCGGTCGCGCGATCGGTGACGCTGGCCCAGGCGCAGCAGGCGCGGTTCGGGCTGGATTCGACCACGATCTCGGCGGACGACGGCCCGGCGACGATCGCCGCGAAACTCGCGGCGCAGCAGATCGACGCGATCGAGAAGACCGCGCACGGGCTCGATGCGGCGACCCTCGACCGGGTGGCGCGGGCGATCGTCGACGCCCGCCACATCGACCTCTTCGGACAGGCGGCGTCCTCTCTCGCCGCGCAGGATCTGCAGCTGAAACTGTCGCGCATCGGCAGCGCCGTCTCGCACTCCGCCGACCCGCATCTCGCGCTCACCGCGGCCTCGCTGCGCACCTCCGACGACGTCGCGGTCGCGTTCTCGCACAGCGGGGAGACGGTCGAGACGCTGCGTGCGCTGGAGGTGGCGCGGGATGCCGGTGCGCTCACCGTTGCGGTGACCGGCGTCGCGGATTCCTCGCTCGCGCGGACCGCCGAACTGGTGCTCCTCACGCACGCCTACGAGTCGCCGTTCCGTATGGCGGCGATGTCGAGTCGCATCGCGCAGCTGGCCCTCGTCGACGTGCTCTTCGTGCGCGTCGTGCAACACCGGGGAGAGCCCGTGGCGATCCCTCTGCGCCTCACGCACGACGCCGCGGTGCACCACCGCCGCTGAAATCCACTTCTGAGACCGGGGCCCGGGGACCGCGATACCGGATCGCAACACTCTCGTAACGCCAGATGCTTGGCATACCAACATGCACTGAGTAGCGTCGAGGGAATCACCATGCGGGCGACGATGCCCGCATGCGCAGCGAAACGCCCCACAGGGAAGGTTCACACATGCACCAGTCACCACTTCGACGACGCGGTCTCGTCGCCATCACGGGGGCGACGATCGCCGCCCTGGCCCTCGCGGGTTGTGTCGCGAGCGAGCGAGGCGACAACGATTCGGAAGGTTCCGGCGACGTCGACGGAACCTTCGTCTTCGCCGCATCGTCCGACCCGGCCAGCCTCGACCCCGCGTTCGCGCAGGACGGCGAGAGCTTCCGGGTCTCCCGTCAGATCTTCGAGGGACTCGTCGGCACCGAGCCGGGAACGGCCGACCCCGCGCCGCTCCTCGCCGAGAGCTGGGAGTCGTCGGAGGACGGCATGAGCCACACCTTCACTCTCAAGGAGGACGTGACCTTCCAGGACGGAACCCCGTTCAACGCCGAAGCCGTGTGCGTCAACTTCGACCGTTGGTACAACTGGACCGGCCTCGCCGCGTCCGAAGCCTTCGGCTACTACTACAACAAGCTCTTCAAGGGCTACGCCGACACCGCGGCGGATGCCGTCTACAAGTCGTGCACGCCCGACGGCGACTACTCGGTCACGATCGACCTGAACAAGCCCTTCGCCGGTTTCGTGGCCTCGCTGTCGCTGCCGTCTTTCGCGATGCAGAGCCCCTCGGCCATGCAGGAGTTCGGCGCCGACGAGGTCGGCGGATCCGCCGAGGCCCCGCAGCTCTCGGAGTACGCGATGGGTCACCCGGTCGGTACCGGCCCCTACCAGTTCGAGGAGTGGGCTCCGGGCGAGCAGGTCACGCTCAAGGCCTACGACGGCTACTGGGGCGACGCCGGACAGATCGACGAGATCATCTTCCGCACGATCGACGACCCCACCGCTCGCCGCCAGGCGCTGGAGTCCGGCTCGATCGACGGCTACGACCTCGTCGGCCCGGCCGACACCCAGGCGCTCGAGGACGACGGCTTCACCATGGTGTCGCGTCCGCCGTTCACGATCCTCTACCTGGCGTTCAACCAGGCGATCCCCGAGCTGCAGGACCCGAAGGTCCGCGAGGCGCTCTCGTACGCGGTCGACAAGGACGCGCTGATCAGCCAGGTGCTCCCCGAGGGAACCGAGAAGGCCATCGAGTTCGTGCCCGAGGTCGTCAACGGATACAACCCCGACGTCACCACCTACGACTACGACCCCGAGAAGGCCAAGGCGCTGCTCGCCGAAGCCGGCTACGACGAGGCCAACCCGCTGAAGCTCACCTTCAACTACCCGGTCAACGTCTCGCGTCCCTACATGCCGGACCCCGAGCAGATCTTCACCGTGCTGTCGTCGCAGCTCACCGAGGTCGGCGTCGAGACCACCCCGGTCTCGGAGGAGTGGGTCGAGTACCTCGACCGCACGACCGGCACGTCCGACCACGGCATCCACCTGCTCGGGTGGACCGGTGACTACAACGACACCGACAACTTCGTCGGCGTCTTCTTCGGCCAGCAGAGCTCCGAGTGGGGCTTCGACAACCCCGAACTGTTCCAGAAGCTGACCGAGGCGCGCGGCGTCTCGAACCTCGAGGACCAGACGGCGCTGTACGAAGAGATCAACGAGATGGTCGCGCAGTTCATCCCCGGTGTTCCGCTCGCGCACCCGGCGCCCACGCTGGCGTTCGACCCGCGCGTCAAGAGCTACCCGGCCAGCCCGGTGAACGACGAGGTCTTCACGGACATCGTCCTCACCAAGTAGGCCCGACCGGCGCTGCACCCTTCGTCTCGTCGCTCCGCTCCTCGCTCAGGGACCGAACCTCCCGGTCCCTGAGCGAGCGGAGCGAGACGAAGGGTGCGCGCCCGATCTACGGAGATCTCTGTGCTGCGCACCATCGGCGGGCGACTGCTGTTCCTCATCCCCACTCTGATCGGCCTCAGCATCCTGCTGTTCGCCTGGGTCAGAGCCCTCCCCGGCGGCCCGGCCGTCGCGCTTCTCGGTGAGAAGGCGACCCCCGAGGCCATCGAGAGGGTCAACGAACTCTACGGATTCAACAAACCGCTCATCGAGCAGTACTTCGTCTGGGTGACCAGACTGCTGCAGGGCGACTTCGGTACCTCGATCCAGACCAACCGTCCGGTCGTCGAGGAGTTCTTCCGCCGCTTCCCGGCCACGATCGAGTTGAGTGTCGTCGCGCTCATCTTCGCGGTGGGCGTCGGCATCCCGCTGGGCTACTGGGCGGCTCGCCGTCACGGCAAGTTCAGCGACCACGCCTCGGTCGTGCTGAGCCTCATCGGCATCACGATCCCGGTGTTCTTCCTCGCGTTCATCCTCAAATACGTCTTCGCGGTGCAGCTCGGATGGCTGCCCTCCGACGGGCGGCAGAATCCGAGGATCGATGCCACCCATCCCACGGGCTTCTACGTGTGGGACGGCATCATCACCGGCGAGTTCGACGCCGCGTGGGACGCGATCCTGCACCTGATCCTCCCGGCGCTGGCGTTGGGAACGATCCCGCTCGCGATCATCGTGCGCATCACGCGCGCGAGCGTGCTCGAGGTGCAGAACGCCGACTACGTGCGTACCGGGCGGGCCAAGGGCGTCGGAACGTCGACGCTGCGCAGCCGTTTCATCCTGCGCAACGCCATGCTCCCCGTCATCACGACGATCGGACTGCAGACCGGCCTTCTCATCTCGGGGGCGGTGCTCACCGAAACGGTGTTCGCCTTCCCGGGGATCGGATCGTTCCTGGCCAGGGCGATCTTCACCCGAGATTTCCCGGTGCTGCAGGGCTTCATCATCTTCATCGCGATCGCCTATGCGCTGATCAACCTCGCGGTGGACGTCTCTTACAGCTTCATCGACCCGAGAGTGAGGGTCCAATGACGACCATCACCGGCATCCGGAAGGGGGCGATGTCATGAGCGTCGCACTCCCACCCGCCCAGGGCGGCGGCGTCATCGACACCGTCGCGATCGCCCAGGCCGGCATCAAGGAAGGACCCGGCGGGTTCTGGCGCGACGTCTTCCGGCGTCTGCGCCGCAACCCCACGGCATGGATCGGCGTGATCATCGTGCTGCTCTTCCTGCTCGTGGCGGGCCTCGCCCCGCTGCTCGCCCCCTACCCCGAGACCGCTCTCCCGGGCGCGAAGTTCATCACCCCGACCTACATCCCGGGACCGGGGGAGCTGCCGCAGTTCCCGCTCGGCCTCGACCGGTTCGGCGGCGACGTGCTCTCGAAGCTCATCTGGGGCGCCAGGGCCTCGCTGCTCGTGGGTGTCGTCTCGACCGCGATGGGACTCATCGGCGGCATGCTGCTCGGCCTCATCGCCGGCACCTTCGGCGGCTGGGTCGACACCGTGATCATGCGCTTCGTCGACATCATCCTCTCGGTGCCGAACCTGCTGCTCGCCGTCTCGATCGCGGCGATCCTCGGTCAGACGCCGTTCGCGGTGATGATCGCGATCGGGGCCTCGCAGGTGCCGATCTTCGCGCGCCTGCTGCGCGCGTCGATGCTGCAGCAGCGGTCGAGCGACTACGTGCTCTCGGCGCAGACCCTCGGTCTCGGTCGGGGCCGCATCACCATGTCGCACGTGCTGCCGAACGCGATCGGCCCGGTCATCGTGCAGGGCACGCTGACGCTCGCGACCGCCGTGATCGATGCCGCGGCGCTGTCGTTCCTCGGTCTCGGCGGCGGTCGCCCCGAGACGGCCGAGTGGGGGCGCATGCTCACCTACGCACAGGCCGAGCTATCGATCGCGCCGTGGCTGGCGTTCCTGCCCGGCATCTGCATCGCGGTCACCGCGCTCGGCTTCACGCTGTTCGGTGAAGCGCTGCGCGAGGCCATGGACCCGAGGACACGTGCCCGATGAACGCCCAGGAGAACACGATGAACGACACTCCGCTGCTCTCGGTCGAGGGACTCGCGGTCGACTTCACCACCATGGACGGCGTCGTGCACGCGGTCGAGGGTGTCGACCTCGAGATCTCGGCCGGGGAGACGGTCGCGATCGTCGGCGAGTCCGGCTCGGGCAAGTCGACGACGGCGATGGCCATCATCGGCCTGCTCGCGGGAGGGGGCAGGGTCGCCAGCGGCAGCATCCGCCTCGACGGGCGCGACATCGCGCACGCCGGTGAGAACGAGCTGCGCACGATCCGCGGACGCGACATCGGTCTGGTTCCGCAGGATCCGATGTCGAACCTCAACCCCGTCGCGAAGGTCGGCACCCAGGTCGCCGAGACCCTGCTCGCGCACGGACTCGCCACCCGGCAGAACGTGCAGGAGAAGGTCGTCGAGGCTCTCACGGCCGCGGGCCTCCCCGACCCCGAGAAACGTGCGAAGCAGTACCCGCACGAGTTCTCGGGCGGCATGCGTCAGCGCGCGCTGATCGCGATCGGACTCGCCTGCAAGCCCCGTCTGCTGATCGCCGACGAACCGACCAGTGCGCTCGACGTCACGGTGCAGCGCACGATCCTCGACCAGATCGGGGCGATGACGCGCGAGCTCGGCACTGCGGTGCTGCTCATCACGCACGACCTCGGTCTCGCCGCCGAGCGGGCGGAGCGGGTCGTGGTGATGCACCGCGGCAAGGTCGTCGAGCAGGGGCCCGCTCGCCAGATCCTCGAGGACCCGCAGCATCCGTACACCCAGTCGCTCGTGAAGGCCGCCCCGTCGGTGGCGGCGGCGCGTCTGCGGCCGGAGGCCTTCCAGGTCGAGGAACGAGCGGATGCCGGGGCCGACGCTTCCGTCGACCCGGCGGACTCTGCGCCCGGGGCCGACAACATCGTCGAGATCGAGGGCCTCACCAAGGTGTACCCGGTGCGCGGGCGCGGCGAGGACTTCGTCGCCGTGAACGACGTGTCGCTCGCGATCCCGCGCGGCGAGACGGTCGCGATCGTGGGGGAGTCCGGGTCGGGCAAGACGACGACGGCGCGGATGCTGTTGAAGCTGATCGAGCCCACCAGCGGTCTGATCCGGTTCGAGGGCAAGGACGTCGCCTCGCTCACCCGTGCCGAGACGCGCGACTTCCGCCAGCGCGTGCAACCGATCTTCCAGGACCCGTACTCCAGCCTGAATCCGATGTTCACGATCGAA
The DNA here is from genome assembly GCF_042957055.1 of Microbacterium sp. NPDC008134. Lineage (NCBI taxonomy): Bacteria > Bacillati > Actinomycetota > Actinomycetes > Micrococcales > Microbacteriaceae > Microbacterium > Microbacterium sp. NPDC008134. The sequence continues at coordinate 801,052 of NZ_JBIBHO010000001.1, forward strand.
CGACTGATCGCCGAGCCCCTCGATTTCTACCGGCGGGGGAGCGGGGCGGAGCGCCGGGCGCGCGTGCGCCAGCTGCTCGACGACGTGGCGCTGCCGCAGTCGATGCTCGGGCGCTATCCGTCGGAGCTGTCGGGCGGTCAGCGCCAGCGCGTCGCGATCGCGCGGGCGCTCGCACTCTCACCCGACCTCATCGTGTGCGACGAGCCGGTCTCGGCCCTCGACGTGCTCGTGCAGGATCAGATCCTCACGCTGCTCGGCGATCTGCAGAGCGAGTACGGGCTCAGTTACCTCTTCATCTCGCACGACCTCGCCGTGGTTCGGTTGATCAGCGACTACGTGTGCGTCATGAAGGACGGCGCTCTGGTCGAGGCCGCATCGTCGGAGGAGATCTTCACGAACCCGCGCGACCCGTACACGCGCCGCCTGCTCGCGTCGATTCCCGGGAACGAGCTCGACATCGCGTCGTGAGGGGTGGGCGGCGGTTCTCCACAGAGAACCGTCGCCCGACCTTCGATGTCATAGGCAATCGCTAGCATGTCTCGCATGCGCACGCCTCTTCGTTCCGCCGCCCTGCTCGTCGTCGCCGCCCTCACGCTCACCGGGTGCTCGACGCTGATCCCGACCGTGGAGGAGTCGGGTGGCTCGTCGTCGCGGAGCGGGGCCGAGTCCTCGACCGAGGAGTCGACGGCGGGAGAGCTCGATGCCGCGCCCGCGACGGGAACGACGATCTCCGGCGACGGGTACACCTTCGTCGTCCCGGCCGGATGGGACGACCCGCAGCAGGAGCTCCCCGGGTTCGATCCCGACAGCTTCGCCGCGAATCTCCAGGACACCGACGGTTTCGCCGACAACGTCAACGTGCTCAAGACTCCGCTCGGCGTCGTGACGCCCGACCAGGTCGAGACCATGGGCCTGTCGGAGCTCGAGGCCGCCGGCGCGACGGACATCGTCGTGCACGATCGCGTCTCGATCGCCGGTGCCGAGTCGGCGCACATCTCGGCGGCCATGTCGAGCGGCTCCATCACGTACTCGGTCGACCAGTACTACGTCAGCAGCGCGGACCAGACGTACATCGTCACCTTCTCCTTCAGTGACACCGTGCCGGCGACCGAGCGCCAGCAGATCGCCGAGTCGGTCCTCGTCACCTGGACGTGGGTGTAACGTCGGCAGCAGACCCACGAGCGGATGCTTTTACCGCAGCATCCGAAATTGGTCAAGGATTCCGCTTGCCATGTCGCAGATTCGTGTCTATAGTTAGTAGTTGCGCTCGCTTCTCCATGCCCTCATATGGTGGTCGGCATTTCGTTGAGCTTCTGAGCGCACACTCCACCTGACGACAAAGGAATCGAGAAGCCCTGCGGGGCTCACGGAGGTTATTCCCTTGGCTGCTGCTCGCAACGCATCCACATCCACCACCACCAAGAACGGACGCGGAGCTTCCCGCCTCTCGTTCGCCAAGATCTCCGACACGCTGACGGTCCCCGACCTTCTCGCCCTCCAGACCGAGTCCTTCGGCTGGCTCGTCGGCAACGACGACTGGAAGGCCCGTGTGGCCGAGGCCAAGAAGGCCGGTCGCACCGACGTCAACGAGGTCAGCGGTCTCGGCGAGATCTTCGAGGAGATCTCCCCGATCGAGGACCTCGGCGAGACGATGCAGCTCTCGTTCACGAACCCGTACCTCGAGCCCGAGAAGTACTCGATCGAGGAGTGCAAGGAGCGTGGCAAGACCTACGCCGCTCCGCTGTACGTCGAGGCCGAGTTCATGAACCACCTCACGGGTGAGATCAAGACGCAGACGGTCTTCATGGGCGACTTCCCGCTCCAGACCGGCAAGGGCACGTTCATCATCAACGGCTCCGAGCGCGTCGTCGTGTCGCAGCTCGTGCGTTCGCCCGGTGTCTACTTCGACAAGACCCCCGACAAGACGTCCGACAAGGACATCGTCTCGGCGCGCGTGATCCCGAGCCGTGGTGCATGGCTCGAGTTCGAGATCGACAAGCGCGACCAGGTCGGCGTTCGCATCGACCGCAAGCGCAAGCAGTCGGTGACCGTCTTCCTCAAGGCTCTCGGCATGACGAGCGAGGAGATCCTGGCGGAGTTCGCCGGCTTCACCTCCATCGAGGAGACGCTCGCGAAGGACACCATCGTCACGAAGGAAGATGCGCTCCGCGACATCTACCGCAAGCTGCGTCCGGGCGAGCAGGTGGCCGCCGAGGCCGCGCGTGCGCTCCTCGACAACTTCTACTTCAACCCGAAGCGTTACGACCTGGCCAAGGTCGGTCGGTACAAGATCAACCACAAGCTCGGTCTCGACGCCCCGCTGACGGACTCCGTCCTCACGGTCGAAGACATCGTCGCGACGATCAAGTACCTCGTGCGCATCCACGCGGGCACCGAGACCTTCGAGGGCATCCGCGGTGGCAAGAAGTCCGAGATCCGTCTCGCGACCGACGACATCGACAACTTCGGCAACCGTCGCATCCGCGCGGTCGGCGAGCTGATCCAGAACCAGGTCCGCACCGGTCTGTCGCGCATGGAGCGCGTCGTCCGCGAGCGCATGACCACGCAGGACATCGAGGCGATCACGCCGCAGACCCTGATCAACGTGCGCCCCGTCGTCGCCGCGATCAAGGAGTTCTTCGGAACGTCGCAGCTGTCGCAGTTCATGGACCAGAACAACCCGCTCGCGGGTCTGACCAACAAGCGCCGTCTCTCGGCGCTCGGCCCCGGCGGGCTCTCGCGTGACCGTGCCGGCGTCGAGGTCCGTGACGTCCACCCGTCGCACTACGGCCGCATGTGCCCGATCGAGACCCCGGAAGGCCCGAACATCGGTCTGATCGGTGCTCTCGCGACCTTCGCGCGCATCAACTCGTTCGGTTTCATCGAGACCCCGTACCGCAAGGTCGAGGGCGGCGTCGTCACCGAGCAGATCGACTACCTCACGGCTTCCGAAGAGGTCGACTTCAACATCGCGCAGGCCAACGCCCCGCTCGATGCCAAGGGTCGCTTCCGCGAGAGCCACGTCCTCGCGCGCCCCAAGGGCGGTAGCGGTGAGGTCGACCTCTTCCTGCCGGAGGAGATCGGCTACATCGACGTCTCGCCGCGCCAGATGGTGTCGGTCGCGACCTCGCTCGTTCCGTTCCTCGAGCACGACGACGCGCAGCGCGCCCTCATGGGTGCCAACATGCAGCGTCAGGCCGTGCCGCTGCTGCGCAGCGACTCGCCGCTCGTCGGAACCGGTATGGAGGGCTACACGGCCATCGACGCCGGTGACGTGATCACTGCTGAGAAGGCCGGTGTCGTCTCCGAGGTCTCCGCCGACCGCGTCGTCGTCATGCTCGACGAGGGCGGCACGCAGGAGTACCACCTGCGCAAGTTCGACCGCTCCAACCAGGGCACGTCCTACAACCAGAAGGTCGTCGTCACCGCCGGTGAGCGCATCGAGGTCGGAGAGGTCATCGCCGATGGCCCCGCCACCGAGAACGGCGAGCTGGCCCTCGGAAAGAACCTCCTCGTCGCGTTCATGACGTGGGAGGGCTACAACTTCGAGGACGCGATCATCCTGAGCCAGGACCTGGTGAAGGACGACACCCTCTCCTCGATCCACATTGAGGAGTACGAGGTCGACGCGCGCGACACCAAGCTCGGCAAGGAGGAGATCACCCGTGATCTCCCCAACGTCAGCCCGGAGCTGCTCAAGGACCTCGACGAGCGCGGCATCATCCGCATCGGTGCCGAGGTCCGCCCCGGCGACATCCTCGTCGGCAAGGTCACGCCGAAGGGTGAGACCGAGCTGTCGGCCGAGGAACGTCTGCTCCGCGCGATCTTCAACGAGAAGAGCCGCGAGGTCCGCGACACGTCGCTGAAGGTTCCCCACGGTGAGCAGGGCACGATCATCGCCGTCAAGGAGTTCAACGCCGAGGACGGCGACGACGAGCTGGGCTCGGGCGTCAACCGCCGCGTCGTGGTCTACATCGCCCAGAAGCGCAAGATCACCGAGGGGGACAAGCTCGCCGGCCGTCACGGCAACAAGGGCGTCATCGCGAAGATCCTCCCGATCGAGGACATGCCGTTCCTCGCGGACGGAACCCCGGTCGACATCGTCCTCAACCCGCTCGGTATCCCGGGTCGAATGAACTTCGGCCAGGTGCTGGAGACCCACCTCGGGTGGATCGCCAAGCAGGGCTGGAAGGTCGAGGGCACCCCGGAGTGGGCCGCTCGTCTGCCGGAGCAGGCTTTTGAGGCCGCTCCCGGCACGAAGGTCGCGACCCCGGTGTTCGACGGTGCGTCGGAGGAGGAGATCTCCGGTCTCCTCGACTCGACGACCCCGACCCGCGACGGCGTTCGCCTGATCGACTCCACCGGAAAGACGCAGCTGTTCGACGGCCGCTCCGGTGAGCCGTTCCCGGCGCCGATCTCGGTGGGCTACATGTACATCCTGAAGCTGCACCACCTGGTCGACGACAAGATCCACGCGCGCTCGACGGGTCCGTACTCGATGATCACCCAGCAGCCGCTCGGTGGTAAGGCGCAGTTCGGTGGACAGCGCTTCGGTGAGATGGAGGTGTGGGCCCTCGAGGCCTACGGCGCCGCGTACGCCCTCCAGGAGCTCCTCACGATCAAGTCCGACGACATCCTCGGCCGCGTCAAGGTCTACGAGGCGATCGTCAAGGGCGAGAACATCCAGGAGCCCGGCATCCCCGAGTCGTTCAAGGTGCTCATGAAGGAGATGCAGTCGCTCTGCCTGAACGTCGAGGTGCTCTCGGCCGACGGCACGCTGGTCAACCTCCGTGACACCGACGACGAGGCGTTCCGCGCCGCGGAAGAGCTCGGTATCAACATCTCCAGCCGCTTCGAGGCCGCCTCGATCGACGAGATCTAACCCTTCGACAGGCTCAGGAACCCCTGGGTGGCTGAGCCTGTCGAAGCCCAGACTTCTCAAAAAGAATTTCCGACACAGGAGAACTAGTGCTCGAGTCCACAACTTTCGATGAGCTTCGCATCGGCCTGGCGACCGCAGACCACATCCGCGCGTGGTCCTACGGCGAGGTCAAGAAGCCCGAAACCATCAACTACCGCACCCTGAAGCCCGAGAAGGACGGCCTCTTCGGAGAGCAGATCTTCGGACCGTCCCGCGACTGGGAGTGCGCCTGCGGCAAGTACAAGCGCGTCCGCTTCAAGGGCATCGTCTGCGAGCGCTGCGGCGTGGAGGTCACCAAGAGCTCCGTCCGTCGTGAGCGCATGGGTCACATCGAGCTCGCCGCTCCCGTCACCCACATCTGGTACTTCAAGGGTGTTCCCTCGCGTCTGGGCTACCTGCTCGACATGGCGCCGAAGGACCTCGAGAAGGTCATCTACTTCGCCGCGTACATGGTCATCTCGGTCGACGAGGATGCTCGTCACCGCGACCTCGGCACGCAGGAGAACAACGTCCGTCTCGAGCTGAAGACGCTCGGCGACCGCCGCGACTCCAAGATCGCCGAGCGCCTCGCTCGTCTCGAGGAGGAGCTCGCCGCTCTCGAGGCCGAGGGTGCCAAGGCCGACGCCAAGAAGAAGATCAAGGACGCCGCCGAGAAGGAGATGTCGCTCATCCGCAAGGGTGCCGACGAGGCGATCGCCAAGCTCGAGCGCGTGTGGGAGGACTTCCGCACGCTCGAGGTCGGTGCCCTGCGTCCGGAGGACGACGTCTTCCACGAGCTGCAGGACCGCTTCGGTCAGTACTTCGAGGCCTACATGGGTGCCGAGTCGATCCAGCGTCGTCTGGCGTCATTCGACCTCCAGGCCGAGGCCGAGAACCTGCACCTGCAGATCGCCGAGGGCAAGGGCCAGCGCAAGATCCGTGCGATCAAGCGCCTCAAGGTCGTCAACTCGTTCCTCGAGACCGGCATGAGCCCGGCCGCGATGGTCCTCGACGTCGTCCCGGTCATCCCGCCGGAGCTGCGTCCGATGGTGCAGCTCGACGGTGGCCGCTTCGCGACCTCCGACCTGAACGACCTGTACCGCCGCGTGATCAACCGCAACAACCGTCTTCGTCGTCTGATCGACCTCGGCGCCCCCGAGATCATCGTCAACAACGAGAAGCGCATGCTGCAGGAGGCCGTCGACGCCCTGTTCGACAACGGTCGCCGTGGTCGTCCCGTCACCGGTACCGGTAACCGCGCCCTCAAGTCCCTCAGTGACATGCTGAAGGGTAAGCAGGGTCGTTTCCGTCAGAACCTGCTCGGAAAGCGCGTCGACTACTCGGGCCGTTCGGTCATCATCGTCGGACCGCAGCTGCAGCTTCACCAGTGCGGTCTGCCCAAGCAGATGGCTCTGGAGCTCTTCAAGCCGTTCGTGATCAAGCGCCTGATCGACCTCGGTCACTCGCAGAACATCAAGGCCGCCAAGCGCGCCGTCGAGCGCACCCGTCCCGAGGTCTGGGACGTGCTCGAGGAGATCATCCGCGAGCGTCCGGTGCTGCTCAACCGTGCACCCACCCTGCACCGTCTCGGCATCCAGGCGTTCGAGCCTCAGCTCGTCGAGGGCAAGGCCATCCAGCTGCACCCGCTCGTCTGCGCGGCGTTCAACGCCGACTTCGACGGTGACCAGATGGCCGTGCACCTGCCGCTGTCGGTCGAGGCTCAGGCCGAGGCCCGCGTGCTGATGCTCGCGTCGAACAACATCCTGAAGCCGTCCGACGGCCGCCCGGTCACCCTGCCCTCGCAGGACATGATCATCGGTCTGCACCACCTGACCACGGTCAAGGAGGGCGCAGCCGGTGAGGGCCGTGCATTCGGTTCGGTCGGCGAGGCGATCCTGGCGAAGGACGAGGGCTCCCTCGACCTGCAGGCCAAGATCCGCATCCGCATCCCGGGTCTCACGTTCCTCGAGGGCGAAGCTCCCGAGGGCTACGAGAAGCACGGACTCGTCGATGCCTCGCTGGGCCAGGCGATCTTCAACGACACGCTGCCGAAGGGCTACCCCTTCGTGCGCGAGCAGGCCGACAAGGGCAAGCTGTCGCAGATCGTCAACAAGCTGGCCGAGGAGTACCCGAAGGTCGAGACGGCTGCGTCGCTGGACCGCATCAAGGACGCCGGTTTCTACTGGGCCACGCGCTCGGGTGTGACCGTCGCCCTGAGCGACATCCTGACCCCGCCGAACAAGGCCGAGATCGTCGCGGGCTACGAGAAGCAGGCCGCGAAGGTTCAGTCCCAGTACGAGAAGGGCCTCACGACCGACGCCGAGCGTCGTCAGGAGCTCATCAAGATCTGGACCGAGGCGACCGACGAGGTGCAGGCCGCGATGAAGGCGCACTTCCCCGAGGACAACACCATCAACCGCATGGTGTCGTCGGGTGCTCGTGGTAACTGGCTGCAGATCCGCAACATCGCGGGTATGCGTGGTCTGGTGAACAACCCCAAGGGTGAGATCATCCCGCGTCCGATCATCTCCTCGTACCGCGAGGGTCTGTCGGTGGCGGAGTACTTCATCGCGACGCACGGTACCCGTAAGGGTCTCGCCGACACCGCTCTGCGTACCGCCGACTCGGGTTACCTGACCCGTCGTCTGGTGGACGTCTCGCAGGACGTCATCATCCGCGAAGAGGACTGCGGCACGTCGAAGGGCCTCGAGCTCCCGATCGCCGCTCCGAACTCGCAGGGTGAGCTCGTGCGCGACGCGAACGTCGAGAACTCGGTGTTCGCTCGTACGCTGGCCGCTGGTGTCGTCGACAGCAAGGGCGAGGTCCTCGCCGACGCCGGCGACGACGTGGGCGACGTGCTCATCGACAAGCTGGTCGCTGCCGGTGTCGAGACCATCAAGGTCCGCTCGGTCCTGACCTGCGACTCCGCCGTCGGTGTCTGCGCGCAGTGCTACGGCCGTTCGCTCGCGACGGGTAAGACCGTCGACATCGGCGAGGCCGTCGGCATCATCGCGGCCCAGTCGATCGGTGAGCCCGGTACCCAGCTGACGATGCGTACCTTCCACACCGGTGGTTCGGCGTCGGCCGATGACATCACGCAGGGTCTTCCCCGTGTGCAGGAGCTCTTCGAGGCCCGTACCCCCAAGGGTGCGTCGCCGATCGCCGAGGCCGATGGTCGCATCACGATCGACGAGACGGACAAGGCCAAGAAGGTCATCCTCACGCCCGACAACGGCGACGAGCCGGTCATCTACCCGGTGCTGAAGCGTGCGACGCTTCTCGTCGAGGACGGCCAGCACGTCACGGTCGGTCAGCCCCTGCAGGTCGGCACGCTCGACCCCAAGGAGGTCATGCGTGTCATGGGTGCCCGCGAGGTGCAGAAGTACCTCGTCGGCGGCGTCCAGGGCGTCTACCGCTCGCAGGGTGTGCCGATCCACGACAAGCACATCGAGGTCATCGTCCGCCAGATGCTCCGCAAGGTCACCGTCGTCGATCACGCCGACACGACCCTGCTGCCGGGTGAGATGGTCGACCTCAAGCGCTACCAGCAGATCAACCGTGAGGCCGTGGCCGAGGGCAAGCGCCCCGCGTCGGGTCGTTCGGAGCTGATGGGTATCACGAAGGCGTCGCTCGCGACGGAGTCGTGGCTGTCGGCCGCCTCCTTCCAGGAGACGACCCGCGTGCTCACCGAGGCTGCGATGCAGGGCAAGCGCGACCCGCTGGTCGGTCTCAAGGAGAACGTCATCATCGGAAAGCTCATCCCCGCCGGAACCGGTCTCTCGAAGTACCGCGACGTCACGGTCGAGGCCACGGAAGAGGCCAAGAGCGAGCGCTACCCGAACCGGATCTTCGCATCCGACGGTGCGTACGCCGACGGTGACTTCGGTTACGTCGACTTCGACGCGTTCTCGACGGACGACATCACGCCCGGTACCTACAACTGAGCGTGAGTGAGTGAACGATGGCCCCGGGGTTCTCCCCGGGGCCTTCGTCGTTCCCGCCTGTCTGCGCCGTCGCGGCATCCGGGCGGGCAGAGCGGATGCCTCAGCCGAAGATGCTCGCGATGATGCTGGCCGTGTAGCCGGTCGGTGCGAGGTTGGAATACTGGGTATCGATGAGGATGTCGTCGCGCCAGAAGAGCGTGCGACCGTCGGTCACGGGGTACTGGTCGTTCTGCCAGGTCTTCTCGCAGCGGGTGCCGCCGTCGGGCGTGAAGCAGCTGAACCCCTCGGTGTCGGCGAGCTCATTGAGCAGGTCGAGCGCGGGTCCACGGTTCATGCGTTCGATCGTGGTCACGAGCCCGGTGGTGTCGGCGCGGGGGTCGCGCCAGATGCAGGTGAGAGTGCCATCGGTGCCGACGCCGGATGGTCCGAACGCGGCGTCGTTCAACGGTGTCTCGCCGAGCTGCGACAGCACGTCCTCCGAGAGGATCGCCCGGCAGTCGGTGGGAAGTGCCACGGCCGAGACGGTGGGTGTCGGCGACGGACTGGGGGAGGCGGATGCCGACTCGGTCGGTTCGCCCGTGGGCGACGGCGAGGCCGAGGAACCCCCGTCACCGTCGGAGGTGGCGCCGCAGCCCGTGAGGCCGGCGATGAGCAGGAGGGCCGCGACGGCGGCAACGGAGCGTGCCTTCATAGCCACACCGTACTCCTGCGTCATCCGCCGATGCGCGAGCGGACGATCGTGGCGGGGCGCGGTAATGTCGGGCGGGTGAGCACAGACACTTCTTCCCGATCCGCGGTCGTCATCGGAGACGCCCTGATCGACGAGATCCGCGATGAGGCGGGCATCCGTGAACTGGTCGGCGGCGCCGCGTTGAACGTCGCCGTGGGCCTCCGCCGGTTGGGCGTGCCGACGACGCTGATCGCCATGGTCGGCGACGACGACGCGGGCGCGCACATCCGCGAGTACCTCGACGACCACGGGGTGACGCTGATTGCGGAGCCGGCACCGCACGGCTCCTCGCGTGCGATCGTGCAGCGTTCGGCCGGCGGTGAACCGGAGTACGTCTTCAACGAGGCGGCGCAGGGGCGAAGCATCCGTTATTCGGCTGCCGCGCGGCAGGCGATCGCCGCGTCGGATCTGGTGGCGATCAGCTGCTTCCCGTTCGACGTGCCCGCCGAAGTCGATGCGCTGGCGGATGCCGTGGACGGTGCGCGCCTCGCGATCGATCCCAACCCGCGCGCGGGCATGCTCAGCGACCGCGAGGAGTTCGTGCGCGGTTTCGAGCGCCTCGCCTCGGCGACCGAGATCGTGAAGGTCGGCGCGGATGACGCGGCGCTGCTGTACGACGGAGACCTCGACGCGCTGCGCGCGCGTCTGCGGGGTCTCGGAGTGCGTTCGGTGCTGGCGACGGCGGGCTCCGACGGCGCGGTGATCGAGACGGATGCCGCGACCATCACTGCGCCGATCGCGACGCTGCCGGGGCCGATCGTCGACACCGTCGGCGCGGGCGATGCGACCCTCGCCGCCGTCGCGGCGGGGCTGGTCGGGGCACGTCCCGAGGCCGCGGAGGAGTGGCAGGCGCTGTTGCATCGGGCGATGGACATCGCGGCCGCGACGTGCCGTGCCGAGGGCGGTCTGCTGCGCACGCCGGAGTCGCTCGCGGAGTCGGCGCGCGGCGTGCAGGGCAGCTGAGCTCTCGATTTCATCCACCGGCGTTCGGCGGGTACTATAAATACTCGTGCCCCCGGTTGGCTGTCGAAGTTGGACGGGTGCGCTCTGGCGAGTTACCCAAGCGGCCAAAGGGATCTGACTGTAAATCAGACTGCACTGCATTCGGGGGTTCGAATCCCTCACTCGCCACCAGAGGGGTATTCGCGTATCTCGGGATTTTCATTCCCGTATCTCAGAATGCCAGGTCAGATGAAGAAAGCCGCCGGGTTTCCGGCGGCTTTCCTCGTTTTCGCGTGGAATTCTGCCCCTCGGTAAGCGCCCTCGCGGATGCTGGCAGCGGAGGTGGGGTGGGAAGTCCGAGGGGCTTCTCATCGAAGTCGGACACGTGACCGCCCTTGTGTCGCGCTAGAGCGTCCTTGTGTCGTTGCCGTCTGAGAAGATCGGTCCATGACCGATGACGCAGCCGACTTCTTCGTGAGTTACACCGAGGCTGATTCTGGGTGGGCGGAGTGGATCGCGTGGCAGTTGGAGGCCGCGGGATACAAGGTCGTCATCCAGAAGTGGGACTTCAAAGCCGGTAGCAACTTCGTTCTGGAGATGAACCGAGCGGCCTCGACTGCGAAGAAGACCTTGCTCGTACTGTCGCCGGCGTTCCTCGAGAGCGGGTTCGCGGCGTCGGAGTGGGCGGCCGGATTCGCGAAGGATCCCCAGGGGTTGAACCGAAACGTGATCCCAGTACTCATCTCACCGACGAAGCTAGACGGCCTCCTCAGCCAGATCGTCTACGTCAACCTCGTCGGTCTCAGCAGGGATAGTGCAGCGACCGCGCTCATCGCTGCCGTCGAGCCCGGCCGCAGCAAGCCTTCCGCCGAACCAGCATTCCCTGGTGCGGTGTCCGTGCCTGGGCTGGCACCTACGGTGGTTACCACCGCAACTGGTTTGAGCTGGTCGCCCACGACTTCGACGCTCACTTCTGTGCCGCGGGAGTCAGTATTGCCGCGTAGCTGGTCGAACGACGTCTATGTGGCCTTCGAAGTCTCACTGGTGCCGGCTGAGGTGCAAACTTTGCGCGTCGGGCAGCTGGAGGCGATGGCTGACGAGTTCGTGGCGACCGGCCGCGCTGCGGGGCTGTTCTCGCAGGGCGGAGCGGTCGAGAATGGTGCCACAGCAGACGTGGCTTTCGCAAAGACGCAGGATGACGACGCAGCGGGCCTTCTCGTGACGCGCCAGGGTCAGAGGACCGCATGGATTACGTTGCCGCACGACTTGCTCGGCAGCGTCCTCGACCCGGAGCAAATCCGACCAAGAGTGTCGCGCGTTCTGCAGCTGCTATTCAGTGTCGATCTACCGCTTGCTGTCAGGTATGGCTTCACCGCGCGTCTTCATCCGTCGAGATCGCTCATGGTGGGGGACGCATCGACGGTCGGCGCGCGCAGCTCAGCGTCAATGGGGATGGGGTACGAAGAGAGGTTCCCGGTGCCGATGCCGGACAACGTCCAGGGTGACGCTATCGCCGCACACAGTGACGAGCTCGCTGAGGAGCTCGTAGCCCGCGTCGTGGCTGCCATGAGGTCATGAGACGTCCGCTGGGACGCTGGGAGGTGCTCAGCGGCCCGCACAAGGATGGCAGTACGCACATCGGCGTGCGTGTGCTCCCTGACGCCGCGACGCAGCTTCGAGCCGCGAATCACAATCTCGTCAACAAGATGTATGACCGTTCGGTCGACCGTGAGGCCGTCGCGTCCGTCAGGGTTGGGGACGTGCTCGACGTGCGTTTCGATGGTGACCGGAGTTGGTGGGCGTGGCGCGACGAAGTCCGTTTGGGTCGGCTGACGTGGACGCTCAGCAACTTTGAGGCCAAGGATTGGCGGGATGCGAACCCGCGTATCGACGACGGCACGCTCCAGGTCATTCGTCTGGTGATCGACGCAGGCGGCTCCGTCGTGAACGTCGGAGGCATCGTGCGTCGCCGCGGGGTATCGATTCCGCCGGTCAAGGATGCTGTCCCCGACGCGGTGGTGACCGTGCCCACGTTGCGCGCTCGGGTTGACTCTGACGGCACAGTGCATATCGCGAGTGAGGCGGCGCGGGTCGGACGCCCGCAGAGGAGCTTCTGGCGGCTGAGGTTTGGGCGCTGACTGGTTGTCGTCGGGGCCTCACGAACGACTTGCCGCAGGGTACGGAATATGAGCATTGAATTCATTGCGGAGGCGGAACGCGACGACAGTGCTGAGGACCTGGTGCTGGCTGCGAGGAATGCGCGGGTGTGGGCGGCAGCATCAGAAGAGCTTGCGAGGTTCTACGAGGCCCGCGCCATCGCAAGACTCCGAAGTGCTGGTGGAACGAGACGTGCGGCACGGAAGATTCTCGGTTCACGCGACGGCAGCCTGTCCGTCCACAACGAGGATGTCTGGGCACGGGTCGGGTTCCTCAATGTACTAGTCGACCCCGAGGATCGGCCCTTGTTCACCCCGTTTGCTACAGCTGAAAGAAACGTAGTTGCGCTGCCGGGTACCGCTGAGGAACCTGAACGGGGTGCGCTGAGAAATCTTGGCGCGTGGCTTCGCGCCACACGAGCTCTCGTTCCCAGCACCACTCGCACTGGCCATCGCCGCAGTCCCAGACGAAGGGATCTTCGCGGTGCAGTACCCGCCGGATAGAGAGGGCGGCAGGCTGACTCACGGGGTCCATTCCCCACCTCGCGGACGGTTTACGGCTGGCAGCAACGGTGTAGAGCCAGCGGCCGATTCCTAGACCGACGTAGTGTTGGCCAGCATCTGCATTGCCTGATGGAGATCCGACGTTGTGGGGCTTGGGCAGGATGCCCCAGGTTTTGTCGTGATCTCTGAGGAAGCATCGGGCTCGGAGTCCGCTCGCGTCATGCTCGATGACGAATGACGTGCATGCGCAGCGCTCTGGGTTCTCGCATGCGCAGAGGATGTTGAAAGTCGGTGATTGGGCGATCTCTTGAAGACGTGCAACCTCCCCGTGGACGAGCGCGCGAAGCGAGGCAACAGTGACGAGAGATGCAATCTCCGGATAGGCGCCCCAAGTATCTGGCTGCCGAAGCGAACGTCGGCTAGTACTAGGCATGATCGTGGTCAGAGCGCTTGACGCGGCGCGCTCGAGCGAGCCCTCGTCGAGCAAAACCTCAGGGTGGTAAGCGTGCCGGTGGGTCTGAGGCGGAACGCGTTCACGTTCGAACGCAGCGAACATGATGCCACGAGCAGCTGCAGCCGCGAGATGCTGGAGATCTTGGCTGTCGGTCTCCGACGGTCGGGAGGTTGAGGTTGTGCGCTTTCCGCGACCGAGTATTCTTCGGATGAACGACTGGCGTGGTTCAGGTCGGATCGAGGGGTAGTGCAGCTGCCGGTGGAGGATCAGGAAACGATCTTCGGCGGTAGGTTCCGGCGTGTGTCGTGCGAACGATTCCATAGCTTCGCCAGGCTATCGGGAGACACGGGCGGCGATTGCGTGCAGCCGGGGAATGTGCAGGGAATCGAGATGAGACGCCCGCGAACCAGGCGGCGAGGTCGGTGCGCTCCGCGACCGCGCCTCACCTCACCGCCTCGTCGAACACCTCCACGTATGCGTCGAACCGGAAGCCGTTCTCCACGTACTGGCAGTCGTTGAAGAGCCCGTGCCCGTCCCACGTGTACGCGAAGCTCCAGTGCTCGGAGTCTTCGGCGATCCCGGATGCGGCCAGCTGAGCCTGCAGGTCGCGGATCACGATGGGGAGGATGCGTGCGGCCGCGTCAGCGGTGTTCGCGGTGTCGGTGGTCTGGGCAGGGCTGCCGGAAGACGGTACGAAGATCGTGTGCCCGGGGACGGTGGTGAGTGCGCCGTCTCGCGCGTCCGGGCGGATCTTTCCCGGGTAACGGGCGTCGAGGCGCTCGTAGAGGTCGAGGCCGATGTCGACGGTGATGTCGCCGATGAAGTCGTCCGGGTGAATCGGCTGCGAGAAGGTCATGGTGGCTCCTGATGATGAAGGGGGCATCCGGGGTTCCGGACACCCCCTCCATGCGCGGGCTAGCGCGATGCGTGCGTCACGCGGAAATCAGGCCGTAGCGTGCCTGGCGGCTGGCGGGCAGGTCGCGGCTCGGCTTCTTCTTCGCCCTCTGCGTCCGAGTGGTGCGCACGACCGGTGCCAGGTGATTCGTGCGCTTCTGACGCCGGCGCGGGGCCTGTGCGGGCCGGGTCTCGTCGTACTCCTCTTCCAGCCAGTTGTAGATGTTTCGTGCGTTCTGTGCGACGACACCGAGGATGGCGAGGAACGCCTGGCTCGCCTCTCCGCGAAGGCGACGGTTGGTGGAATCGTGGAGGCTGTTGTCAGAGCGCTTCAGCGACCTGTTGAACGACTCGATGGTCTGACGCCCATAGGTGTGCATCTCGTCCCACTCGGCGGTGCCGTAGCGGTGGTGCTGGCGATACTTCGCCCCGTGCTCCGCTTCGAAGGTCACGCTGTTCTTGTTGGTGCAGATGTCGCCAGGCATCTTCGGCGTGTTCTCGACGGTCATCAGGTCGACACCTGACTTCGGGGCCGGTTCGTTCGGCTTCAGGGGGCAGTCGAGGTGCCGGTTCGAGCCGGACGCGGGGCACGTCATGATGAGGTTGCCGTTCGCCTTCTTGTCCTTCTGCTGCAGTTCCCACTTTGCGCGCTCCTGCAGCTGTGCGTAGCGACGCTGGCGGTGGCTGCGCTCCCGCTCTTCGCGCATCGCCTTCGTGAGCTTCGGGTTCTTCTTATCGTCGGCGACAGCCTTGTTGTAGCGGAGCATGATGTCGCGGTGGGTCATCGGGGTAGCCGGGCACATCCACCGACCTTCGAGCATGAACGCTCCATGGGCGACGGCCTGCTTGGTGCCCTCGCCCTTGGAAGCGACAGACGAGCCGACCGGGTAACGCATGCTCAGCATCGCCCCCGCGTCGCGCAGCGGGTTCTGCAGCATCTCGGGGTTCGCATTCGGAAGGTACGCCTGGTCGCCGATGATGTACCCGAACCCATGGCCCCAGGCGAGGATGTCGTCGAAGACTTCGCGAGCGTGATAGTTCCACTCCGTCGACGGGCGGTGGAAGTTGAAGCCGACGATGATGTGCGGCACCGACTCTCGGTGCTCGGAGTCGTTGGAGACGAGGACGGCGAGTTCCGCTTCGTACCCGTAACCGACCTTCTTTGCGTGGGTTTCAGTGCCATCCCAGCTGTCGCGCTGGTCGTACTCGCGGTAGTACCAGCCGGCGTCCGGGTCCAGGGGGAACGTCTGGTCGTCGCGACGCTTCTCCTTCTGGGCTTTGGACATCCCACGGCTGGGGGCAGCGAGAAACGTGGCGTCAATGGTGAGGCTGAGTTCGTGCGTCTTCGCGGATTCGGGGAGCGAGTCGTACTGGGCGTGGAGCAGGTCGTTGGCGAATCGGAACAGACGCAGTCGCTTGTTCTCCAGCTCGTCCGCGCGCGATGCACGGTCCTCTTCGATGGCGGCGAACTCGCCCTTGAGGACCCGCCGCTGTCGGTTCGGCAGCGGCTTGTAGTCGAACACGTCGAGCAAGCGGTTCGTTGCCCGCTCCACGCGGTTCTGCATGTCCGCGTACTTGGCGGTGGCGTAGTCCAATGGTGCGCCCATGATGACCGCCGCTTCCGGGGTCATGCGGGTGGAGAGGACTTCGGCGACGCGCATCGAGTACAGGGGCTGCTGCTCGAACGCGACAATCAGCCAGGCGATGAGCGTGGCACGGACGTTGAGGGACGTGGGGCGGCCACCGCGGTACTTGCGGTCTTCCTGCTCCCAGACGCAGACCTTGTCCAGAACGCCGGAGGTGTCGACGATGTTTCCGGCCCACTTCACGACGTTGATGGGGAGGAGGTGCGCGGTCATCACTTCACCTCCGTTGCGAGACGGAAGGACGCGGCCTGCTCGGAGGCGGGAGTGAACGACGCGAACGACGCGAGACGGCGCAGGAAGTCCGGGGCGCTGAGGCCGGCGGCGGCCATGAGCGCGAAGACGTTGGTGGATGCATCGACGTGTGCGAGCAGCCAGGTTGCCCTCATCCTCTGTGGGGAGGGTGAGCCCGGTCCACAGATTTGCAGGGTGCTGGTCATGGCGGGCTTGTCCCGCATCTCCGACTTCGGGGAGACGAGGTACTGCGACGGCGTGCCGGTGAGGGTCGAAGCGAGCTCATCATTCCAGGCGGCGAGGACCGGGATGGTGCGGTCTGCGAGCTGGACGCCGAGCATGCCGTCTGCAAGTTCGACTACGTCCTGCTCGCGCACCCGTGCCATCTCGGCGGTCGTCAGCCCGCACCCGAGTGCGAGAGTCGCGATAGCCGTTGCGTTCCGGGTGCGGTAGTCGGTCTGCTGCCAGTGCGCCCAGTAGCGAATCTCCTCCTGCTCCACGAGCGAGTACGGCGTCGACGGGGTCGCGGTCGTTGCCACCGTGCGCTTCTCGACGGTGTTCGCGAGGCCGGCGAGGGTGCGCATCAGCTTGCGTTCGCGCTCTGCGACAGGCGCTTCGACCTCGGACTTGCGGTGGGAAGTGTAGGAGTTGATGACGCGCTCGTTGAGTGCGGCCTCATCGACTGAGGTGACGCCTGTGATGAGTACCCACTCAGCGAACGATGTCAGGGTGGAGAGTGCGCGCTCGGTGTCCCGGAGCTTGCGTCCCTCCGAGTACTGACGGTGGACGGTGTCCCGGATGAAGCCGGCCATGTCGGTCCAGACGTGGGGCTCGAGGAACATCGGGGTGTAGTTGTTGATGTAGTCGTGGTTGTTCATGACTACCTCATGCGAAGTGCGCACCTCTGTTGTGTACGGGGCTACAGCGAGGTCGTGGTGTAGCGATTCCGTGGTCATCTGGCCGCTGTCGGCGATGAAAGAGCTGAGATTCAGGGAGGTGTTCATGACCACTTCATGCGAAGTGTGAGATTCGGTTGTGTACCGAGCTACAGAGTGCGTGCGGTGTGGTGCTTCGGCGCACGAAGGGTGCGTTCCGGTCGGAGTCGGACGAGGGGAGTGGTGGTCGTTGTTCATGCTGACCTCATGCGAAGTCCGCGCCGGTATTGTGTACGGAGCTATCCGCGGCACGTTGTGTAGCGATAAACCGCACGAACCGAGGTCTCGATGGACTACCGCTACCCGCCTAACCACCACATGCCGGAGCACGCG
This sequence comes from Microbacterium sp. NPDC008134, assembly GCF_042957055.1. Classification (NCBI taxonomy): domain Bacteria; kingdom Bacillati; phylum Actinomycetota; class Actinomycetes; order Micrococcales; family Microbacteriaceae; genus Microbacterium; species Microbacterium sp. NPDC008134. Next base: position 818,721 of record NZ_JBIBHO010000001.1, read on the forward strand.
CGTTTCGGGCAGAACGACGTTTCGCCGTGGTCCGGGCCGGACGATCCTGACCCGGAGCGCCGCGCGGCGAGGATTCAGGATCAGGCGTCGCGAATCGTTCGACTGCGATTGAAAGCGGATGGAATCACGCAGCAGGAGTTCGCGCAGCGCATCGGGATGGACCGTCCGAAGGTGAGCAGACTGCTCACTGGTGCGATGTGGGCGAGTCTCATCGATCTCGAGACGCTTCTTGGTGGGTGCGGCGCGACGCTGACTTCTGTCTCGCTCGCCATCGGCGACGGGACTCATCAGAGTGCACGGGTGAAGAAGGTCATCAGCTCATACCTTCGGGAGCAACTGGAGAAGGTGGAGGAAGAAACTGCTCGTATCGAACAAGAGCGTCCATCGACCGAAGTCCCGCAGCAGCCAGAAGATCCTGCATCGGGGTTCCTGCGGTGAGGTGCTCCACGAGCCAGGTGGCGCGCATCCGCTGAGCGGTCGGCGGGATCCCCTCCGGCAGCGATCTGGCGATGAAGGTCGTGACTATGTTCCGATGCCACGCCACTCCTGGTCGAAAGAGCGTTGAGTCGGGGGTCGCGGCGAGCGACGCGAGTTCCGCGAGCTCGCGCTGCCACTGCTCGAGAACGGGCGTGAGGCGGTCGCCGGCTCGAACGACAGCACCGTCGTAAAGGATGTCGGCGGCTCGTGTCGCGCAGATCTCGCGCGTCGGCATTCCCGTTCCGAGGCCCAGCGCAACAAGCGCGCGAGACGACAGCCGATGCTCGTCCCGTTGTGACACCGCCCACCGGGCAACCTCAAACGCGTCGGTTCGCGAGTAGGGGGTGCTTGGGGAGGACGCGGCAAGTGGAGTTAGCGGCTTCTGTGGGGTGATGACCCCCAGCACTTCCCCGACGCGCAACATCAGTGAGCGGCGTCGCCCGCGACTCGCGCTGTGCGCCGTCGGCATCATGGACGCGGCCGCTGCGATGACGTCGCGCCTGAACACGGTCTCGCGCGTCATCGAGTAGCCGGCGACATTCACGCACCAGTCCACATGATGCGCTATCGCGTTGACGACCGACGCGCCCGAGTACGTGAGATGCGGAATAGCCTCGCGTACGGCACGAACCACGAAGTCTCGGATCACTAGCCAATCGTCCGAGGGCAGATCCGGAACGTAGTCCGAAACGTCTAGGGTCGTCTCGCGCATAGAGCGGGGGAGGGATGGCATTGCGACCTCCTCGACTTGGATTCGAGACGCTAGCACGGGCTATATGGTCTTGTACATATGTCCTGGAAAATCCGACCCGCTACATAGGGTGTGCTTTTCTGGGCCGCATGCGCATGCTGGAATGGTGTGGGATGAAAGAAGCGCTAAGCGCCTAGGCGTAACTCTCGGGGATCTGAGGAAAGCGCGTGGGCTCTCGCAGGAGGCGCTGGCCTATCGAGCGGGGATCACCAAAAATCAGCTCCAGCTCATCGAGGCAGGGCGGACGACAGGACCTGCGAAGACGGCAGGCCCCTCCAATCCCAGACTCTCCACGCTCGCCGGCCTCGCCGATGTCTTGGGGACCTCGGTCGCTGAGCTGCTCACGGCATCCCGTATCTGACAATGGTTAAGGACACCGGCCAGAACGCCGAGGAGCCGGAAGGCGCCGACAGCGAGCCCGACTGGAGCGGGACGCTGGACTCCTACCTCGTAAACACCAAGATCCCCGCGCCGATGACGCTCGGGCGGCTCTACTCTCGGTTGGGTGCGGCCGAAGCGCTCGGTATCCAATCGCTTTCGCCGGAGGTTCTCGAGAAGCTCCGTAACGCCATCCTGGGCGAAACGAAGAGTATCGCCGACTTTCGCATGTCCATCCCAGAGGTGGAGGCAAACCTTCCGCACTCGTTCTGGCAGTCCCTCGCGAAGAACACCCGTCTAGCGGAGAGCGCTGCATCCGTGGCGTCCTTGTACTCGACGGATCAGCTGGTCCGGGCGGCAGAGAAGAAGAAGAAGCGTCCGCCGCGTCAGTCACGAACCGCCGAAGATTTCTTTAGCCAAGTCATTGTGGAAGTGGACAGTGTCGAGAAGCTGCTCAAGACTCTGTACACGATTCAAGCGAAGCACCATGAGCATCGACTGGTGTGGCGTGGGCAGCGCAACATCAAGTGGGGAGTCCACTCGTCGCTCTACCGGCAGCTCGCCGAAAGCGGGGCCGTCGACGAAACGCGGCTCATCGAGGCTGAAACGACGGAACTCGCGCACGCCGCTGCATGGGGCATTGATACGCCGAGACCACTGCAGTACTTCGCACAACTGCAACATCACGGAGCACCGACCAGACTCATCGACGTCTCCGTCGACCCCGAGATGGCGTGCTGGTTCGCCGTGGAGCAGCATCCCAAAGACGACGCGGCTGATGCTCTGGTCCTCGCCTGGGGCCGCTCGCCGCGCGTGGGCCGGAAGATCTCGGCACCGGAGGAGCTGACGGCTGACTATGCGGACGCTCCCTTCTGGCATGACTGGGTCGAGGATGAAGAGCGAGCGAAAGTCGGATGGGGCACCGGGACACGGGCCTGGACGTGGTTTCCGCCGGCGCTCAGCGACCGGATGCGCGCGCAGCGCGCGGGATTCATTCTCGAGGCTGGCCCGATCCTCACCGACGACGTCGTCTCGGTGTTCAATGACCTCCTCCCGATGTCCTGGACCAGCGAGGAAATCGCCCAAGCGACGTCGGTGGTCGGTCTTCCGTCCCGCCATGATGTGCTGACGAAGCAGAACGCCGCCCACCTGGTGCCGTTGTTCGCCATCCGGATCACGTCCGCCGCGAAGCGACCGATTCTCGACTACCTCCAAGGAAAGGGGCTGCACACCGCGAGCGTGTACCCAGACCTTGGTGGGCTCGTCAATTACCTGAGCGGCCCCCGCGGGCCTCGTTGAGCGGGGAGGCTCAGTGATATTCACCGTCGTGGCTGTCGGCGATGGGGCATGCTCCGTTGTTCGAGGCTGGCCTGACTCCCAGGTGATGCTTGTGGACTGCGGAACCGCCGGCAACGCGGGCGTTTCTGCGTCGGGGACGCTGGCGATGGAACTGCGTTGGCACACTGCTTTGATCGACACCGTGGTGATCACGCATTTCGACGCCGATCACTGGCGGGGTCTTCGTGATCTGCCCCAGCACTGGGTATATCCACCTGGCCGCGAGGTGGAGCTCCGGTACCCGGCACTTCTCCCCGGCGATGCAGGGCTCACCCAAAGGGCCTATGTCGCACTGCAAGCGTCGCGGCTGAGTGGCCCCATCTTCGGGGCTCTCGACCTCGTCGGCGCGTGGCAACGGGAGGGCGTCGCGGTGAGACGTCGCCCGTCGATTCGTGGAGACAGATTCTGGGGTGGCGGTTCATTGTGGAGCGTTCACTGGCCACCCACGGACGACCACCGTTTCGATGATCGAACTCAGCGCCGACTGCGGAGACTGGGAACAGAGATTAGAACCCTTGCGCAGCAGGTCGATGAGTTCGGGGTGGCCCTCGACGCGGTCCAGGCCGCATGGTTCGGCGGCGACGACAACTCGGTTGATGTGGACCAGTTGAACCGGGTCACTGCAGCAGAACTATCTGATGCGCTCAAGGGTGCGCTGGGGGACGAGGGGTTCGAGGGGTTCGCGAAGCGCCTGGGAGCGTTCACGAATGAACTGAGCCTTGTGCACTCCAACGAACTCGTCGCCAACTTCGGTGACTGCGAAAAGTCAGGGCTCAAAGCGCTCTTCAAGATGGAGGCAGACGACCAGACGCTGCGTGCGTCCTACCCCATCATCCTTGCGCCCCATCACGGGACCACGAAGGTCTCGAAAGCCGTTCGAGACCGCTTCCCGCGTGCCAGTCATGGCCTCGTCAGTCAGAACGGTGAGAAGCGGTACTTGGATGGGCAGAGAGACAATCAGAAGGCTTTCAAAGATGCGGTGACGAGTGGCGGTGGGCAAGAGCTGAATACGTACAATCCGTCGCTCGCGCCATCCCCGCACGGCCCGCACGTTAGATTCTGGCTTCCGTCGTAGGAAAGGCGGGGCGCTGGTGTCAGCGTACGCGCGGGTCAGCCAGCACGAACGGGATGATCTTGCTCGTGACCAGCTTGCGGATCTTGTACCCCTGTCTCGACGTGATGGTGCTCTTGTCTCGCTTCCCGAACATCTTGAGCAGGAACTCGTAGTCGTTGACGCCGTCTCCGTAGTTGTAGCTGTCCGGGGTGAACGCGCCTTCCTCAAAGAGAAACTTCAGCGCTGCACGGGAGAAGAACTCGGTCGTCATCTCCACCGGCTTGCCGGCATTCGCCGTTGCCTGCACAAGGGCGAGCTTGTGGAAGACATCGACCCGGCGGTTGAGGTCGGTGCGGCCGAAGTGGTTCACGCAGGAGCTGCCAATGGGGAACAACTCGGCGCCGTTGGCATCGTTGGTGATGGTGTACATCCAGAGCAGGCCAGTCTGCCCGCACACGCACACCCCGTCACTGCTCGGATGCTCCTCGAGCGACGTCACGTCCCACTCGAGGAGCGCCTTCTTCCACTTATCAGCATCTGATGCCGCGATCACGGCAGACCTGAGAGCCTGAAAGTTCGCTGTTGTCCCCATTGTTCCCATCCCCAATCGCTCCGACTGTACAGCGAAGCCATCGACATGTGGTGGCGGCGAACTCTTGCGCGTCAGAAAGACCGACGCCAACGGCCTTGGGTGGGGAACGCACTTGTGGGTTTCTCAGGCCGAAGCCGAGGCGCTATTCCGCAGTGAAGGGCTGTTCCGGTCTCCTCCGGTCAGCTAGCGCCGGGCGCTATCGTCTAAGAGCGGCGCCACCTTACAAGAGATCAGGATCATGAGTCCTCTGTCGCGGCAGTCAGCTTGTCGAGCCGCGCCTTGATGCCGCTGTCCTTATACTTCGGCGGGCACGCATCCACGTACCTCTGCAGCACAGCGATCTCCTCATCGCGCTGCTTGAGTTTCCGGTGGATGATGGCCGCCTGTTCCGTGTAGAACGGCGGAGGGGAGGTCTTCTCCCGGCGGGCAGCGTTCTCCGCACCCTGAATCGCTTGGTAGCAGAGCTCGAGAGCCTCATCGAGCCGTCCCTCCCGCTTGAACTGCTTGATCGGCTCGACAGTCTGCAGGTAGTGGAGGCCGTCGACCATGCCCGCCTTGAACTCGGCTGCTCGCGTGCCGCCGCCAGCGAGTGCCTCTTTCACCATCTGGTCCCTGCCCCGGTGCTGCGCGACGTTTTTCGCGGTAGGGGACATCGGGGGCCGGTTCTTCTCGGACCACTGCCACTTCGCGCTGTTCGTGCCCAACCACGCCCACGCTTCAATGCGGAGACCCTTCTCGAGCAGCTGGGTGAAGATCTGCACACGAACCGGACGCGCACCGCTCGTCGACAGGTCAAACTCTTTCGCGACGAAGCCAGGCAGGTAGCCCACACGCTCACCTTCGACCATGACGACGACCGCAGACGGGTCCACGGGGTTGTCGGGCTCGCGCTGGATGACCCCAGCAAGCTCAAGGTATCCGTTGTCGTCCGGGTCGAGCCGCTCAACCAACCGCGTCACAGCGGCCCTGGCGCCGGTCATCGTGCCGGCGAGCTGGACGAGATCGGGCACGTTGGCCCGGTACTCGACGAAGACCGAGGCCGCGGTGGAGGGTGCCTCAGCGCGCTTCGCCACAGCCTGTGTCTTCGGTTCGCTCTTGCCGAAAAGTCGCTTCAGAATGCTCACGGCGTCATCATTGCAGAAGTCGCGGGAGAAGATCGCGGCAGCTCAGTCAGACGCGTGCTCGGTACGTCCCTTCACTCGATTCGGTCAAGAGCAGACGACTGCTGTCCGACATGGTCGCTGTCCCAGTGCGCCCAGCATGTGCGTAGGTTGCACGCATGGCGTCTCCTGTCAGTCCGTGAGTCGGGAAGTTGTCGTTGCTCTCTACCCTGCGGCGACTGGCGCCGCGGGGCGATGAAGCCCCTATGCGCTGTCCCCGCGCAGGATGTCGATCTGGGGCTGAAGGCGAAAATGCCAACTACCGGCCAAGGTGACCTTGGCTGGAGTTTGCCCAGTGTTTTCAAGGGATCGGAGGCCGGTGGCAAGGTTGCCAAGTAGTAGGTAGTTCATATGAGAAAAAAAGTAAGTAAGTAGTAGAAGGGGCCTAACTTCTCTCTGAAATCCCCTATATAGATACACCCCGCACTTGGTCACCTTGGCAGGTCGGGCGGGTTCCTTACTCTCGACTGGGATCGGAGGCCATTCTGGCCTTGGCAGCGGCCTTGTCGGAGCCCTGCCACCGGCTCCATTCCGCGGATCCCGGGAGTCGAGCCTCGATGCGCCGTAGGGTACAAGGCGAGAGAGAGTCGCGGAGAACACGTCCCCGGTCGAGCAAGCCATGAGCTGCCGAGCGGCCGCGACCGTAGCAGGAGGAGGAGTCCTCGCGCCGGGGCCTGTGTTCACCGCTGACAAGTCCACAGAGTATGCCTGAGTCGACTTTCGAGAGCTCAGTTTCCCCACGCATACGCATCATTGCGCGCTTCAAGAAGCAGCTCGCCTAACGCTCCCGCGCGGAGACGGTCGATGTTCCTCGGCAGTTCCCCGCCAACGTCGGTAACGAGCGGCGTGTTCAACCACTGCGCCCAGGTCCAAGGCGATTCGACTCCCGAGTGCAGCACTGTGAGGACGTCAGCCAGGTGGGGGACCGGTCGCCCATCGTCGAATTGGAAGGCGGGGTACAAACGGACATCGTCCTCGGTGACGAGCTCCAGCACCTCAAGCGCAGCGACGGCCTCTCGGAGCCCGTGCAGGGTCCACCCAAACCGGCGCACAAGCGACGTTTCGCTGTAGCACGGCCCGATGATCTCGGCCCATGCCCTCTTGGCGGTCATCGCCCTGCCGCCTCCCGGATCTGCCGGAGCGTCGGCGTCTCGATGCGCAGCATCCGCATGTCGAGGAACCCGAGGTTTCCCTGTTGCCCGTCCTGGCCGAGGCTTGCTACACGTCGGCCGTCCGTTGTGGCCCCGCCTCCCGGCATGTGCATATGACCGTGGATGAGCAATGAAGGGCGGACGGCGTCCCAGACCTCGGTAACCCTCGCACGCGACGTGGCCGAAGCCGCGCGGGCGTCGTCCGGGAAACCGAAGGGGTTCGTTCGGAGGATCTCTCGAACTGCCCGGACAGGAGTGCCGGCTGGTGACTCATGTGTCAGCATCAGATCCGCAGGTCCGCCGTCGACGGCCTGGGCGACGTCCTTTTCCCTGATTTCCTCGTCCGTCCACCAGCTGACGCCCTCCACCCGCCATGCTCTGTCCACGGATGTCGCGCCTCCGAGCGACAGCACGCTCCGTCCGCCGATTGTCATGCGGGCAGGTCTCGGCAACAGCCATGTGATCTTCGAGACCCGAACGGCTGTGTCAGGATGCGAGTCGAGGAGCGGGCTGATCTGGTCCCAGGGCTCGTGGTTGCCGAGCGTCACGTAGATGCGCTCGATACCTGTTCCGTCCAGGGCCTCGTCGGTGGTGTCGGGATCCATCGCCCAGTCGCCGAGCTGCAGCATGGTGGTCACGTCCGGGGCAAGCGTCTGAACCGCTCGGGCGACGGTGCCCAGCCACCGAAAGTTGCCGTGTACGTCACCGACCACGGCGACGCGCTCATCGGGTAGGTCGATGTTCGATGCGAACTCGAGCTCCCGCAGCGGCGGTGGCGTCCAGGCCATATGGTCAAGTATACCGGGATAAGTGGCAGAAAGGCTGCCAGCATGTGACGAGGCGGTCGACGCCGTGGTCGGCTTTGCTCAGCGAGTCCCGGTGCTGGACTCTCGCTGGCTTTCCGCGAAGGCGCGCCGAATGTGATGCGCGATGCGACCGCGGTCAGAAACGGCGAATCCGTTCTCACGCGCCCATGCTCTGATGTGTTCGATGTGGGGTGGTGGTGTGCTTTCCGTCTCAGGGCGGGCCGGTCGTCCCGCCTCGATGTACGGCAGTAGAAGATTGAAGAACGTCTCCGCGTTGTCAGTGGAGAGGTCGATCTCATATCGGCGCTCACGATAAGCGAAGGTGATCCTGTGGTGCGCCTCCGAACCATCGAGGTCATCAACCAGCTCAGTGACTTCGTTGCTCGCCATATTCGAAGAGTACTCAGGGCAGGAGGTACTGTCAGCGGCTCGGTCCTGGAAAAGCCGCGTCAAGCCGATCTACTCCTCAGCGGCGTCTTGTACCGCGTTGCCCCACACCCAGCACCGAAACGTCCGTCTTTCCGCGCGAAACTCGATACCCACGGCCAGTGGCGTGGAGCGGACGAGCTTGGCGTCGACGCGGATGGCGGATGGCGGAGGGCCCGAGCCTCACCCAGGCGCGGACTACCCGATAGGGCTGCGGATAGATCGTCACCGGCTGTTCGCGCAGCGCAAGCTCGCGCTCTGTGAGTGATTGCAGCGGCCCGGCGCGAGCTGCGCGCAGGATCTCTTGATGCTGGGAACGCATGTCGTAGTAAGCCGCCAACCTCTTGCTCGATCCCACGCCGGCATCCTCTCTCCGGCCATGATCAGGCTAGCAACATTCGAATCTATGTTCTATCCTCGGAGCATGAGACCCCCGACCGCTCACCTGCCTGCCACCCTCTGGATGGTCGACGACATTCCCACCAGGATGGTCTTCGCTGGTCGCCGCTGGATAGTCACGGACACGCCCACCCGCCTCCGCCACTCCATCTGGGCCGCGCCTCACGAGGACAGCGCCGGACTCTACGGCTGGCGCTTCCAAGGCACCGACGACGACGGACTGTCGTTCGTCTTCGACGTGTTCAAAGCGGAAGATGGCTGGCACGTCCATCGCAGCTACGAGTAATTCTGACCCGGGGATTGAGAGCTCTCCAAGGTGTGTTCTAACTGTTGGGCGCGCACCCGCAACTCTCGCGGCGCACGAGGGTATGGGCGAAAGTGTGGCGCGAGGGCGCCTCGTCGGGCGAGGTGAGCGTGTGCGCGACGTACTTGGCGATCTCGTCGAGGGGGAGACGGATGGCGCTCAGGGAGGGAACGGCGAACTCCGACGCCTCCGTGCCGTCGATGGAGATGACAGCGACCTCTTCGGGGATTCGGACTCCGCGGGCGTGAAGTGCATGCAACGCGCCCAACGCTTGGACATCCGACGACGCGAAGATGGCACGGGGCGGGCGAGAGGAGTCGAGCGATGAACAGATCACCGCGCTTGACGATCTCGGAGGTGAGCGGAGTCGCCGATGCGGTATTGATAGCAAGGAAGCCGGTCGTCGTCCGCGCAAGGGCCTCGACGGCCGCCATCGGGATCTCCAACTGAGTCAGGATCGCGCCGTCGACGAAGTCGAATCCATCGACACCCACGTCGCCATTCGCGCCAGGGCAGACGACGATCTGGTTCTCACCAGCATCGTCCACCATCACGAGGGCGACGCCGGTCTGGCTGCCACGCACCGCAACATGGTCGACGTGCACTCCGGCATCCCGCAGGTTGGTCAGGGCGAACGACCCGGGCTCGTCCCTTCCCACCGCTCCCACCATGGATGACGTTGCTCCGAGCCTGCTCAGGGCAACCGCCTGGTTGGCACCCTTTCCTCCTGGTTGGCGCGTGAACACACCGGTGCCCACAGTCTCGCCCGGCGACGGCAGCCGTGGCGAGTGTGACGTCAGGTCGACGTTGATGCTGCCGACCACTGTGATCTGAGTCATGGCGCTCCCTCTCGTGGTTTATCAGGCGATGCGTTCGGCGAGTCCCGCCGCCGCTTCCAACACGGTCAGTGCGGCCAGGCGAACGGTGCGCCCGTCGGCGGCGTCAGCGGTGGCATCGACCTCTGCGATGTCGAGCCCGCGAACCAGGGGGCTGCGGGCAAACGCGCGAGTCAATCGCCGCAGCTCGTGCGCCTGAAGGCCTCCGGGGATGGATGCCGGGCACCCGGGCGCCACAGAGCGGTCGCAGACATCAACGTCGACATCGACATGTACGTCCCCGCCGCCGGCGCCCGCAATCGCCAACGCTTCTGCCGCAATCTCCGAAATAGGGCGCTCGAACAATTCATCCCTGTGGATGACCGTGATGCCCAGGTCGAGTGCTCTCTGGCGGTACGCCTGGGAGTTCGCGAAGTCGGCGATCCCGATCTGGACGACGTGGTGCGGGTTGAGCCCCGCTTCGATGAGGCGGCGGACCGGCGAACCGTTGCTGCGTCCGTCTCGGAGGTCGTGGTGTGCGTCGAGGGTGATGAGGCCTGCGCGGTCGATGCGGTCACCGACGACACCGAGGGCCGCAGGTACGGTCAGCGAGTTGTCGCCGCCAAGGAACACTGTCAGGTCCGCGCGCGCGGCGATCTCCGTGACTCTCGCGATGGCGACCCTCTCGCCCAGCTCCGAATCCGGGTCGTCTACGTCACCGAAGTCGAAGATGCGAAGGTCCTCGTCGAGGACATGACCGAGCGATTGGCGGTCGTTCGTCGCAACGTGCGTCGAGTATCGGCGCAGGGCATCACGCACGGCGCGAGGAGTCATGTGCGCGTTGGTTGGTGACAGCGAGAGGCGATGCGTCGGGATCCCGACGATTGCAAGGTCGACGGCATCGGCGTCGGTCGCTAGCTCCCAAGACCCTGCTCTCGGCCACAAGGGGTCATGAGAAAGCGACGTGTTCACTTCGTCGTCGGAAAGCATGATTGGACGCTAACAACGGCCATAGGTGCGGCCAGAGGCTTGGGCTGCCGTTGTGTCTGTGATGCCAGACACCATGGGGATGCTGTCCCTGTCGCGCTGCCTGCAGAAGCGGTGAGATGGACTATGGCTGAACAGTCACCGTCGTATGGACAGGTCCCCGCCGCGGAACAGGTGCTCGACATCCTTTCGCTGCTTGCAGCCTCGCGCGGGCCGCTTCCTGCCGCGACCATCGCGAGCCGCCTCGGTCTTCCGCGATCCACGGTCTACCACCTGCTCACCACGCTACAGACGCGGGGGTTTGTGCTGCACCTGACCGAGGAGCGCCGGTACGGACTGGGCATGTCCGCTGTCGAGCTCAGCTTCGCGTACCAGCGTCATGAACCGCTGTCCCGCTTGGGTGCTCCTCTGCTGGCAGCGCTTGTCGATGAGGTCGGCTTCAGCGGTCACCTGCCCGTTCCCCATGGCCGCGACATGCTCTACGTGTTGGAGCAGCGCGCAAGGGGAGCTCGCCATCTCATCACCGATGTCGATGTGCGATTGCCGATGGCAATGACCGCCAGCGGGCGTGCGGTCCTCGCTGCCATGCCGCGAGCCCAAGCTCGAACACTGTTCCCTGACCGAGGCGCGTTCGAGACGCGCCACGGCGACGCCCGTGACGTAGACCGGTACTCGACGCTGCGCTCGATCCTGACCGAGACCGCGATTCGCGGGTTTGCAGTCGAGCGCGACCTCGTCACCGATGGATTCTCGTCGATAGCAGCCCCAATCCTGGATCACCGTGACTGGCCGATTGCAGCCGTCGCTCTCACATTCGAGTACGAGCGGGAGACGGAAGAGCAAGTGTCCTCAAGCGCCGCCGCACTGCTGAGTACTGCGGCGCAGCTCTCGGCGCGTGTCTACCGCCGGCGACACAGCCAGTAGTTCTCTAGGAACCGGTCCTCCGATTCGACCCGCCGCGCCTTGAAGAGCGCCGCCGTTTGACCGGGCGGGAGCTCCTCAACGCGACTCCGCCGCGAACCATCGCTCAAACACCTCGACTGTGATGGCCGCGAGTTCGTCCAATCTTTCCAGCGGGACGGGCGCGGTCTTGGGCCCGATGGCCCAATCGACGTACCCCTTGGCAAGATGCGCATTCTTCTTCAAGTGTTCTTCGGCCAAGCGCTTCTTCCGACGGACGTGCTGGCGTTTGCTGGTTCCCGGTGGTCGGCGGCTGATCGGCAATCGGCTCTCGTGCCCGTCGAGGACTTCGGGTTAAAGCTTCTGCTGGCTGCGGATCAATGCGGGTACAACGGGCGAGAGTCTTGAGTTGAAGTAGTTCGACTCGTCCTCGTCGACGGAGATCCCCGTGTGACTTTCCAGGCGTACGTATTCGATCTGTTGCGGCATGCCTCGTCCGGCCACCTGGATCAGTCCGCGAAGAGCGCGTCTGTCCGGGAGCGCAGACGACTCGAGAACAATGGACGGGTTGCCACTGCCGTTCGACGTGTCTCGACGGACCACCCCCTCAGTCTCCTCTGACCTCGAGGCGGTCGAGCCGCGCTTCAGCAACTGTCTTAGCGATGAGCGAACCGGTGACCGCAGGCAGCGGGATCTTGTTGGCGTCTATCAGCGCCTGGATCTCGATGACATCACTCTCGAGGGAGTCCTCGGATCCGGGTTCGGGTCACGCCGGTGGCGCAGCGTTTCGATCAGTAAAGCGGGCGGGGAGTCCCGTTGGCGTTATCGACCAGGATCGGGATGCGCCAGAGGTCGATGAAGAGCCACAGCACAAGAACGGCCAGGATCCCGATACCGATTGCCCGCGTCGAGGGGTATCCGCTGGCAAGGAAGATCGCTTGCGTAATCGTCATGACAGGGAACATCCACGCTGTGCCGAATCGCCGCAGGTAGAAGCGGTGGGCACCGAATCCACCGAGGAAAAACCACAACAGGTTTGCGGCCGTGCGGGTCTTGAGCGACACCGGTGCCGAGTGCTGCGGAGCGAGCGGGCCCCAGGAGCTACCGTCCCACCATTGTTGCTGTCCGCGGGCGTTCACGTGCCAGCCGGCGACGGGAGGTGTGGTGTTCGGAGAGGTCACGGATCGAATATATCGGTAGCGAACGATCCCTACGACGGCGTTCAAGCGGGGATCTGTGGGCGGGATTCCATTCACGCTTTCCTACCTCTTCGGGGGCAGCAGAGTCACTCCGACCAATGCAAGTGCCGCACCGACAGATGCCGATCCAATCCCGGCGATTGCAAGCCCACCACCGAGGGGCATCAGAGTCCCGAAGATCGTCATCGCGAGTCCGAGGACCAGGAGTGCCGAGATGTAGAGCTTGAGCATCCGCCCGTTCCCGCCGGTCATAGACGGGTTGTCTTCTCGTCGTTCCGCGAGGGCGGTACTTCGTGATTTTCGGGTGCGCTGTCAGCACCGCCGAGAACGCAGACGTTGATCTCGACGGAGCGGGTCGGAGGCAGTGAGATCGCTGCCGGGCCGATGGTCGTGGGTTTCATCGTGTTCTTTCTGCGGGGAGCTCCGGGCCTAGGGTCTTGGTGGGACCGGTGTTCGCACCCAGCGCGTTTCGTAGTCGGCGTTTGGCTTCTGAGAGTCGAGAGCGTGCGGTGGAGGGGTTGATCCCGAGCACGCGCGCTGCCTCGTGGGAGCGAAGTCCGTCCCAGTAGATCAATCGGACGAGTTCTGCGGCATCAGGGTCAAGCGCAGCTAGCGCAGCGCGCACGTCGAGAACGGTGTCTAGTTCGACCGGTGGACGCTCGTGACGCAGCAAGGATGTCAACCTGTCGCCAGCGCTCTTACGGCGGTTAGCTGCTCGTCTCGAATTCATGAGCACGTTGCGTGCCACTCCGAACAGCCAGAGGCGTGCGTCGTCATGGGCTTCGGGGATCTTGCGACGGATTTTCCAGGCAGTGAGGAGGAAGTCTCCGTAGACGTCGTCGGCGTCCGCGGCGTTGTCCATGCGTCGGCGGAAGTATCGTGCCATATCCGCTTCGTTCGCGATCAGTGCGTCTTCAAGCCGCTCGTCGGCCGCGCGCGCAGACCTCATCGACATGCTGTGCTGTCTGATGAGATCGAGACTTCATGGCCCACGCGAAGCTGGTGCCCGCGAGCGATGAGTTCGTCGAACGTCATGCGCGCCGCGACTGTGACCATCGCTTGCATCCGCATCTCGTCGTCGGTCTGCCTACTGATCTCGGGGACGGTGGTGTTGCTCGAGCGGGCCTCGGCCAGAGCGTCACTGATGTCGAGGCTTGCGAGGTCGATTGAGTTGAGGATCGACTTGGCATCCTGAACCATGGGATCGTCTTCCGATACGCCGTCCCACTTGACGCGAATCCCCACGAAGCAGTTCTCACCAGCCGGGCGCTCGATTGTGAAGGAGTTGTCGGCCATCCAACCCCACGGTGTCATGTGGTCGCCGCCTGCCACGGCGATGGTCCCGCCGCCGATGAGGACCGCTGAAACGATCAGACTTGCTAGGCCTACACGCGCACGACCTTGGCGCTTACGTGTCCGGCTGAACAGATCCGCGCGCCGCTCTGCGAGGTTGGCCGGTACGGCGACGACCGGAGCTGCATCTCGAATCCTGGCGTCGAACTCATCGTCATCCATCGCTGTCCCTTTCTCGCGCTCTCTATCAAGTACATGTGCACAGCGGAAGAAACTGTCCAAACGCGCTTGAGTCGGACTTCGACGAGCCGGTGTGCGGAGGACCGGTTGGGAGACGATCTATCTTCACGACACTCGGGTTCCTGGTGCCGGCTGTTGTGATTCTGTCACCGCTCGTCACTCTCGCGGCCGGTCGCACGCGGGTGCGTCAGACCCTCTTCGCAATTGCGATGGTGCTCTTCGTCGTCAGCTTGGCGGGGCACGGCGCGTTGGCCTGGAGGTAAGCCGCACACGCTGTGCGCACAGAGGCCGGGCTACGCGTCAATGCAGATCTTCGGACTGATTTGCCCGGGATGCGAGGCAGCACGGGCACCCTCCGGCTTACCGTAGGCGAGGACGGCCTCCACCGCCTTGAGCGGGGGGCCGAAGAGGAGGTGGGGCCGTCCACAAGTCCACGCGAGCTGTCGGCGACTGCTTCACGTATGCGCGGAGGGCGCTCATACACGAGCCTCACGAGTGCTCGGGTCGAGCCCGGGGCCACATCTGCACTGCATGGATGCTCACTGCGGGCGCCTTACGCGTCGCCCTCGCAGGACAGCGCAGCGGTCTACGCGCCGAGCCTCTCAGACAGTCGGCTAGCGCTGAGGCTGGTCCAAGCTTCCTCTAGGTGCACAACGCGCACGTTGCTGGTCGGCTCGATGTACAACGTCGTGTCCTGCACCCAGTCGCGGCGTTTCGCTGACCTGCGGTTACTGCGGTCCTTGCGTACAGATGACTTAGCCACTGTGATCTCCCCATTGTGTTACCGGCGAAGGAACTTGTGATAGGTCACTGCCCTTGTTGTCCAGAACACGAGACACAATAACGTATTGGTTGCGGAAACTACCAAGAGGATCGCCCAGAAGACTACTTGCGACTCTCGTGTCAGGTCGCTTCCGATGGTGGAAGCGAGGAGGCTCAGGGTCAAGACGGTGACTGTGATGATGGTCGCCCAGCGCGCGCCGAGGTCGCCGCCCCAGAACGGTGATCCACTCCGTGAACTGGTGGCCGCAGTCAGGGCGAGTGGGAACGCGAGCAGAATCTGGAGCAGCCCGCTCCGGTCATCTTCATTGAAAAGCATGGACCAAGCGAGCGCGAGTGCTACGAGAGTTGTGGCGAGTGCTCCAACGAAGGCGGTGCTCAATGAACCGGGCATGCGCTCGAAGAATGCGCAGGAGTAGAGCAGGTCTTTCATGCCGTGGCCGCTGCGTGTGTATAGATGCCCGGTTCGCTGCCCCCGGCGAGGGTTCATGGCGTACTCGAGGGTTGACAGTTGCGCGGCCGTGAGAGTGCGGCCGTCGTTCGTGTCGTCGCGGAGCTCCTGGTGGGCCAGATAGAAGCCGTCGGGTCCGCGGACGTTCAGGTGGTAGGAAGGCGTGCGCTGCGCCATCTGCGTTGGGTAGTCGACGGTGTGCGGCGGGACGCCGAACATGTTCCGCTGAAGGTGGATGATCCGCTTTCGCAGGAGTTCCAGACGGTTGCGGAGTCCTTTGAGGGACCTCTCGTATTGCAGCACCGAAGGGAAGACCACGCGTTCCATTGAGATCCGCACAGGGGCGTCAGGCTTCTCAGAGGACGACCGCACACGGACACACACCGGGTATTGTTCGGCGAGATACGCGACTACCGAAGCGGCGGCGTAGAGCATTTCACGGTCCCAAGGCAAGCAGGGTAGGCGAGCGAGAGCTCGTGCAACGGCTTGCGCGTTTGGGGAGCCCCCTTCTCGTGTGGAGCCGAGTACGGTCCGCACGCGAGATTTCAGTGACGGCCTTCCCGATACTGATCTCCGGTACTCGACTACGGCCAGCCAGCCAGCCGCGTGCACGAAGCGATCTACGACTCGCGCGGCGTAGGCGACGGACTGCACATGGGAGAGCGATGACACTCGCGCACCGTCGCTGAAGGAGAGTCCGTGTTCCATTCGGCCGCGGGTGAACAGGGCCACGGGGATGGCATGCGTGTGCTCGCCGAGCCCTGTCGTTGCGATTGCCACGTTTGACGACACGCGGAATGTCCGAGTGCCCGGTTCAACGGTCTCGCTGATTCTCGAGTACCGAGTTGTTGGCTGGTTGAGCGCCTCCCAGAAGATGTAGGCCTGTCGTCCAGAGATGACGATCTTTGCCTCCTCTGCTTCGAGCATCGCCGGGTCGACGCGCAGATCGTGTCCGTGGGCTTTGACTCGGCGGGTGCGAACCCATCCCGAAACGATCCCGGAGATGATGATGAGCGCGAAGCCGAGCAGTAACGCGACTGCCGCGGAGGCTGCTGTCAGACGCTCAGGTAACTCTGCTGTGATTTGGAGGGGCGCACCGATCCATGCCACCCAGCCCTCAAGCTTGGTGAGGTCGGGATCTCTTACCGCCCGGATTGCGAGCACACCGCCGACCAGGAAGAGCAAAGCGCCTGCGCATCCCAGAATCGTGCGCATGAGACGCCTCGGTCGTTGCATGACCTGTGCACCAGTCATTCCTGCCCCCAGCTGCTCAGCATGCCTTCGCGGCATGCGCCCAGTCGCCAGAACATCGTGTCTCGGAGACGATGGCAAGTGCGCAAACCGTGTATGACGAAACGATTCTGTGGCGATGACCGATTTCTGGCGCAACGCAGCTCAGATGTTGTCGCAGTTCCTGTACTACAGACGGTGGCGGTGCGGGTGACGGAGACGCTCTCCTGCTGCGCTTCGAGGCGGTCGATTCCCGCTTTGCTCTATCGCGTTGCAGTTAGGCAACGCTATGGTTCGATCAGCTTCCGCCGGTCAGGCCGGAGCAATCTCTCACTGAGAGTGGAGCCAGCGTGCTTTCTGGGGTAAAGCCGTGGACGTCTGTGGTTTCGGTAACGGTTCTGAGTGCAGGTTTCGCACCGTCTCTACGTGATCGAAGCGCATCCGGGTACTCCCGCTCGCGCCCGACGCGACGAGCCCGACTGACGAGTGCATCGACCTGGGCGCTGGGACCAGCGGTGTCCCGCAGCTGCTTGCTTGACCAAACCGTCGCGATCTTCGAACGGCGGCGACCGCCTCAGTCGCCGCCCGAAGCGGGTGCGTGATGTGGCCCGGTGGGCAACCCCTCCGCGTCGTCGTCAGGTCCCACCCATTCGGCGGATCCATCCCACGCTCCTTCGACATGGCCGAAAAGCGAGTCGCTCCAGGTGCCGCTCGCCACGTACATCGCGGCAGAGCGCAGCCGATACGTGACGCCAACGATGTCGCAGACGACCTCGACCATCTCGTCGAAGGAGACATTCTCGACCTCGGGGGCGTCGCCTTTCGGGCGGGACAGGTGAGCTAGTTCCCATTGCTCTTTGCGCAGGAGGCCGGTTCGAAGGAACCGGTGGACGTACCGGTTCCGGTGGGAGTAGATCTGCCGTGCAGCGTCGATGGCGCTGTGCAGCGCCCGCCTTTCCCTCTCAGACGTATCAACGCGTCGGTCGATCATGAGGTCGCATTCGGCAGCGTTCGCCTTGAAGCCCTCAGGGGCGACCATGAATGCATCGAAGGTCCGATGTCCGCGAAGAACGCCGTTCAGAAAGCGGAGTGCGATGTCCATACGGACGGTTTCCATGCCGATGCGGCCAATGAGGAAGGTTTGCTGATCGGTGGGGGAGAGGGCGCGCAGATCGTCGAGCTCCATCGCTAGACCTTTCGATACGTGGCCGCCGTCACCAGTTAGGCAGGTTCCCTTCCTGCCATCTGTGGTCAGCGGGAAGTCCTACGCGCTCGCCCGCCGCAAGATCACGATAGCGGGGCGGGAGGAGGACGTCGGCGTCCGTCTCATCCTGAAACAACAGATCCCAGCGGTTCTCGTAATTCTCGAAGACCCACATGTTCACTCGGGCCATCTCCGGGCCGGCGTTGCGAGTCCCGGCGGGCACGCCCTCTTCGGTGCGCCAGTCTTGGTGGGAAATCCATGCGGCGGCGGCAACGTGTGCGCGGGGAACAATGAATAGTCGCGGAGCGGCATCTTCGTCCTGAGGGACCCCTACGAAGACGTAGTACTCGCGGTCGTGGGCACTGGGCACTTGATTCTTCAACCCGAGCGGCCAATTCGCCCTATCCCAATCCGTCACCCTGGCGGTCTTCACTTGAATCTCGACCATGCGACGTTCGCCGCCCGTATGCACGGCAAGGATGTCCGTCCGCTCGATGCCGTCTCGAGTGAGCGCCGGCGCCCAGCCTCGTCGTGCGATCTCTGCGGCGACGAGGTGCTCGCCAATTGTCTTCGTCTGCTTGTTGTCGGCCACGAATAGACCGTATCGCCGCGGTGGGTCGGAGATGGGCGCTATCCCTGCACGCGTGAGTGTGGCACCGGATTGCTGTCTCATACTCTGTAGTTCCTGCGGGGCGAGGTTGTCTCGCGTATGGGGATGAGCAGGGGTGGGCGGATTCGGCAACGGGCGCCACTCGCGTGGGGCCCGTTCCTTTGTCTCCGACTCGATCTTGCTGACGCGCTCGCTGGAGCGGGCCAGCGGGTCGAGTGCCCGGTGGCCACAGGACGAGCATCGAGCGCTTTGCGGCTCGCCGACAACCCATCGCCGGGCGACGGACCCTTGCGCGCATAACGGGCGAGATCACTGTCGGCATGCGTCAAGCTGCGGTTGAACGCTCGGCCCGACAGCTATTTCGGCGCTCGCTCGGGCAGCGTGCAGAAGTCCAGCGGATTGTCATCGGGATGATGAACGATCCACCGGTGGGCTTGGGACGCGACCAGGCCGTTCACAAAGGTGACAAGATCATCGCCGCTGTCGGGAACATCGTGAGCACTACGGTCGAAGTCGACATCGGCGAACTCCACAATGAGCGCAGGCGATAGCGGCATCCATACGCAGGTGGCCAAGGCGTAAGCGCAAGAATCGTCACCCGGGGACCACCACACCACGGGCTCATCGCTTGTCAGTACGCGCGCGTTCGACGGGCGGATGAAGCGGATCGTCTTCTCGGCAAGGTATCTCCCGATGCCGATGTCCGTCTCGGTTCCTAGCGCCATCTTCAGGCTTTCCTGCACGAGCACTGCCTGAGGCGGGACAACCCGGGGGAACCGAGTTTCGGCGCTCAGATTCGCGGCGGGACTCTCGCCGGCTGTGGGTCGAGGTGTGACGAAGTACTCGTCCCATATACGGGCGGAGATTCGGTCGATCAGGATCTCTCTCCAGCGGTTCCCGCGAACTGTCTGTAGAGCCGTGAACTGGATCAAGCGATACCAGTCGTTGTCATCCAATCTGCCTGTCCGGTGGACGAGCTTGTCGATGGTGGGCTTCACGGCGGTCTCGAGTGCGCTGAGACCAGCTTCGACGCTCTCCGGATCAAACGTCGCCCGATCCGATGCGCGCGCCAGGTGCTCGGTTTCGATGCGGTAGAAGCCGACCTCGGTGATCGCCTTGCGCACAACGGACAGGTGCTTTCGGCTGGGGTAGTTCCTGTCGACGAGCATGACTTTCTTGGCAGGGTTCGCGAAGTTCACCAGGTACAACTGCGGGACCGTGTGGTGCCTCGGAGTCATCCCGTCGCCTCCTGTCGTGTGTCCTTGCCGAGAGCCCACGCGGTTACCTGGCGGCCCTGTCCCTGCATCGGCGGCAACTGAGGACCAAGATATGCCGTCCACTCCTTCTATCCCCGACGTGGAGACGCGGACGTTGCCAGACGAGGTGCGCAGAGTCCGGGCATATGCGGACTCGTCCAAGATCCTGTAGTTGAAGCTGCCCGCAGTCACCGCCGGGCGAGCAACGATTACGCATGGCAACTCTTCTCATCGGTTACGACCTGAACAAGCAAAAGAACTACCCAGACCTCATCGAGGCAATCAAGGGCCTTGGGACCGCGTGGTGGCACCACCTTGATTCGACATGGCTCGTTGTGACACCGAAGTCGCCGGAGCAGGCTCGCAACGTTCTGCTGACGCACCTTGATGCGGACGATGAGCTCCTTGTCATCGACGTCACCGGTCAGGCGCGAGCCTGGTACGGGTTCAACGAGAAGGGGAGTGAATGGTTGAACAGCAGCTATGAGTAACTGCGTCATCAGTCGGTGACAGCGAGAATGGAACTGCTCGCGCGCATCCGGACATAACGTTGTATGAGGGCCTCTGAGATCGGTGCGCTACGCGAGCGTTGTCTCGCACTTATCGACCTGTACTATCGCGACCCTCGGGTCGGACCTGCATGGCTCGCGAGCGAACTTTTCATCTCCCGCCGACAGCTTGACCGAGCGTTCGCCGGCTGTCCCAGCGTGGCGGAGATCCTCGCAAAGCGGCGGCTCCGGCAAGTCGTCGCTATGGCAGCACACAACCCAGAAGTGCCAATGCTGGAGATCGCACGTCACTACGGTTACAGCACCTACGAGACCTTCCGAGCGCAATGTCACCGATATCTCGGATGCAGCCCAAGGGAGGCGCGAGATGCGCAGAGCGCCGCGCTGCAGAGGCCCCGCGACTTGTCTGACGCCGCCTGAACTCCCCGCACCCTCGGGGATTCCGCGCGAGTGTCGCCGGCGGGCGCTTAGACTCGGAGTGGACGGTCAGGCAGCCCCGCTGACTGTGATGCACGAGGTGAGGCAGTGTCGGAAACGCAAGGGTCGAGAAGTCCCGACGACGGTGAACTGCTCTTCCGGCTATCCCGCGGCGACGAGCCCGCGTACCGCCTCTTGCATGACCGCCACCAGGCTCCTGTCTATCGGGTGGCTCTCGTGCTGATGCAAACCACATGGGATGCCGAGGAGGTCGCGGCGACCGCGTTCTTCGAGCTGTGGCGCAAACGGGACAAGGTCCGAGTCGTCGACGGATCGGTGCTCCCCTGGCTCTTGGCGACCACCTCCTTCGCCGCGAAAAACAGCCTGCGATCCCGGCGCCGCTACCAGCGGCTGCTGGCCAAGATCCCGCAAGACGGCAATGTCCCTGACCACGCAGAAGATGTTGCTCGGGCTATGGACGCCATGAAGATCACTCACGGCGTTCGCGAGGCGCTGCATCAGTTGAACTCTCGCGATTCAAGTGTGGTCATTCTCTGCGTCGTCCACGAGCTCCCCACAGCCGAGGCCGCGGTCGTGCTCGGGATCCCCGAAGGGACCGTGAAATCGCGGTTGTCCCGCGTCAAGTCCCGACTTCGAGGAGCGCTGCACGAGTATGCTCCGAGCACAGAGGAGGCGACCGCATGACCGAAGAGTTCGGAGGCATGCCGCACCGTAAAGAGGTGCAGGATCTCCTCGTCGAGCAGATGCGTCGGGACCTCTCTCGTCCCGTGTGGTGGAAGACCCTATGGGGTCGGCTCACTATCGCCGGAAGCGTGCTCGTCGTCGCCGGAGCCGGCGTTGCGGCCGTCGTCCTCCTGGACGAGCGTCCCGTCGATGACACGAGTATTGTGCAGTGTCTCGAAGGGCCATACCGGAACTCGGACGGAACGCTGTCTGGCGCAGCTGTGAGTATCGCTACGCCAGACGGCGTCGTGCCGATTGAAGACGCCGAAGCGGTGTGCGTTCAGATGTGGGAGTCCGGCGCATTCACGGAGACCGATCCGCTGTCGGCGACACCTGCGCCCGCCGTGGCTCCGTCCGAGTTCACCACCTGCGTCACTGATAGCGGCGAGGCTGCGGTGGTTCCGGGGAAGATCGAGTGCTCGACGCTTCGCCTACACCCATATCAGAGCTGAGCGGGGCGAGACTCAACCGAAGGTGCCGACCGGGCGGTAGACGATGGACGAGGTCTTCGCGGCCAGCGCTCCCAGTGAGGAGCAGTAGGGGGCGCAGGTGAGGACCGCGCCGGTGTAGTTCGTGCCGTCGTACTGGGACGACCAGCAGTTGTTGAAACCCTCAGCGGAGCGCACGTTGTTGTTCCAGCCAGCCCCCAGACTGGGGAAACCGAAGGTGACTCCATTGCACCCGGTACCCGAGCCCCAATGAATCAACACCGAACCGGAACGTGACGTCCCCGTCCAGATCTTGCCGACCGTGACGGTGGCGGCCGCGGCCGCCGCGCGGCTGCTGGTACCCGCAGGCAGCAGCTGCTCGATATCTCCGGGCGCACCGTCTTCGATGAACTGCTCGGCATCCTTCACCGAGTCGAAACACGAGACGACGCTGGGCAAGTCATCTGGAGTGGGCTCACCATCAGGGATCGCAACACCGCCGACGGTGCAGGCGACAGGAGGGACCGGTTCAGTGGCTGCGACTGCGGCAGCGGGAGTGGCAAGGGTGAGCGCTGCGATAAGAGCCGCAGAAACTGCTACAAGACGACGGGACAAGGAAAGCTCCTCCGATAGGGGTTGGATTCGCTTCGTTATGTCCAAGCCCTGTCCGGGGGTTCCGGCGGTCGAGCATGCTCGCGCAACTGATCCGCGTCATTCCGCGGATGGCGGCGAAAACGCTGACGCAATTTCTGCAGTGGGAGCCGGACGCCGGCCCATGCTGAACCTGCGGAGCCGCTCCCTGCTCAACGACTGGCGGCCCGCGGGAGAGACATGATCATGGACGGCGAACTCCGCCGTGTTACCGAGGTCGCAGTGCATGCGCCCGCCGGATAGCGAAGATGGAGGCGAGCGTCGTCGATCTACACGCGCGGCGCGCGGCGACCTCGCAGACGCCTTTCCAGGGCTTGGAGTGCGCTAGTTCCCCTGGCGGACCTTGCCCGACTGAACAGCTGCGCAGTGTGCAGAATTCTGGACAGACTTCTCCGGGTCGCCGGCCTACATGCCAGGCCGAGAACCGTGTGACTCATCGACCGCGCTCGCACTTTCGAGTAGCAAGTGATCCGGCGACCCGCAACGTACTCAGGCCGCGTGTTCGAGGATGTCGCGAACGGATGAAAAGGCCGGATTTACGTGCGAGAACGAGGGCTTCTCGGCCCCAGCCCATCGCCAGGAGTCAGGGCCGGGACCCCATCCCATGAACGCGAAGCGACGAAGCGCTCAGGGTTGCAGCCGCATCGTTTTGGGCCATCATGTCCCCCTTTAGGGGGACGGGGCGATCCGCGCCGCGCCGCGTCGGACTTGGGGCCGTCGATGGCGGGTTCTCGATACAGTCCCTGCAGTTCGCGACGTCGGCTGAGGCGTGCTGCGACTGGGAAAGGCATCTGATGAGACTGACTGCGCGGCCCACGAACAACTTCGATGGTCTGCGGCTCGCGGCGGCCGCAGCAGTCGTCATCGGACACGCCTACGTGCTCACCGGGGCGGGCCCGGCGCCATCTGTACTCGGGTTCACCATCCACAAGCTTGGGGTCGCGGTCTTCTTCTGTATCAGCGGCTACTTGATAGCTGGTAGCTGGTACCGGACTCGATCAGCTCCGCGGTACTTGTGGCATCGGCTTCTGCGTGTCATCCCCGCACTTTGGGTGCTCATCCTGGTCACCACGTTCATCGTTGGTCCGGCAGTCAGTCGTCTCAGTCCCGAGGACTATTACCGGTCACCGACGACCTTCGAATACCTTCTCAACCTGACTACTGCCGCCACATACCGGCTTCCCGGCGTTTTTGAGGAGCACGTCAATCCTGCAGTCAACGGGTCCTTGTGGACTATTGGCGTGGAGGTGGCGTGCTACCTCGCCCTCCTCGCTCTCGCTGTGCTCTGCCGACGCTTCACTGCGCTGGGTTTCGCGGTCGCGGCACTGGTTTTTGCGGTGGCGTCCCTTTCCATCGCAACCAAGCACGGTCCGCTTGCGGGCCTCGCAGACGCTGCACCCGTGGCCGTCTATTTCTTCGTAGGCGCTCTGATGAAGTCGCTCGAACGGTCCGGCACAGTCACGTGGCGACCCGTCCACGCGGTCTTCGCGCTCGCTGCATGGCTTCTCAGCAGCGCGGTGTTCCCCGATGGCAATCTCGCGCTGTCGTGGCTTCTGTTGCCGCTGTGCGTGATTCCACTCGGCCGCGCATCATGGCCAGTGCTGCGTGAGGGAAGCCGCTTCGGTGACATCTCGTACGGCGTCTACCTGTGGGGATTCCTCGTTCAACAGATCGTCATCCAGGTCGTGGGGTCGGTCGACCTTTTCGTGAACACGGCGCTCGTTCTGATGATCACCTGCGTCTTGGCATGGCTGTCATGCCGCCTGGTCGAGCAACCCGCTCTGAGCCTCAAAGACTGGACACCTTCCGCGCGTACTCGCCGCGTATCGGTCCCTACGTCCGAGCTCGAGCGGCGGCCTTCGTAGAGATTCCCGTGATAGCCCGAGCGAGCACGGCCGCGAAGGTGATGATCACAAGCACGGCGACATCACGCTGCGCACTCCAGGTTCCCAAAGCCAGAGCCCAAACCGCCGGGTCGGTCGCTCGCAGGGAGAATCCGAGCGTGCCGGCGAGCAGAAGGTATCCGACCGGCACGAGGAATGCGAGGTGCCGGGGAACGACGATCCCGGTGAGCAGTCCCAGCGCCGCGATCATCAGGAGGTTTCGGCCAGCGCCCTGGAGGACGGGCTCATTCGTCACAAGCAGCAGCGCGTATCCCGCGCACGGTGGGACGAGCACGAGCACACTGTCGAGCGCGGCAAGAGTCCCGCTCCGTGTGCTTGTAGCTTCGAGAGGTATGCGTCGATTTTCGACGATGATCAGCCACAACAAGCCAGGAGTGAATCCCATCACATAGGCGAGGGAGAAGGTGTTCGTGCTACCCGCCGCGAGGTTGGGAAGAACTACCTCGACGGATTGGACTGCGAAGATCGTGCCAAACGAGGCGAGGAGCCCCGTGACGAGGAGCAGCCCAAGCCTAGCTTTCCACCATCCACTCACTGGATCCTCGTCGCTGCGTCGCGCGTAACTCGACGGTAGGCGTACTCGGCACGCTCGCTCTGGGGCACGTTCGCAGGAATGCCGGCAACGAACTCGCGGGTGCTCCCGTTGAAAAGCACTTGACCGTTGTCGATGACGAGGACGCCACCATAGATGTCGTCGAGGTCCTCCGTCTGGTGGGTCGAAACTACGAGCGCGGTGCTGCCGCGAAGCTCACGAAGAGTGTCGCGTACGGCGCCACGCTGGTCCGGGTCGAGGCCCGCGTAGGGTTCGTCCAGGATCAGCACCGATGGCGTACTGACGAGTGCGCTCGCGATCCCCAGCCGGCGTCTCTGCCCACCTGACAATGCGGTCACCGGGACTCGCTGACGGTCCTGCAGGTCGACTGTCTGCGCAGCGTGCCGCGCGGCCTTCCAGGCATCCCGGTACCTCATTCCTTTGAGCCAACCGGCGTAGGCGACATACTCGCGGACCGAGAACCCGCGGACTGGCTTGGTGTCCTGCGGCATCCAACTCGTCAGAGCTCGAAGGCCACGAGCTCCACGCGCGGTCTGGCCGGGCTCGCCGAGTACCTCGACGATGCCACGCTGCGGAGTGAGGCGGCCGGCGAGAAGTGCGAGGAGGGTCGACTTCCCGGCCCCGTTAGGTCCGAGAACCGCGACCGGAAAGTGTGACAGCTCCAGCGTCACATCGTTGAAGACGGTGGAGTCTCGGGAGTATCCGAAGGAGATCCTTTTGAAATTGATGTGCACGGCGTCACTCCTGACATGCCAACTGGCGTTGCTGCCAGGTCTTTACGGTTGAGGTTGCGTCGTCCTGACTTGCAATGCCGAGGGCCTGCCGCAGTTCCGCGGGATCGACGGATGTGTCGAGTGACGTCCCTTCACCTTCGCTGAACGCAACCGATGGCAACGCAGCGACCGGGTCTGCCCCCATCGCGAGCGCGAGGGCGTAGGGGACGACCACATTCTCGGGGAGCGCTCCAGGTTGCGGAGGGGAGGCCGGCGCGCAGGTCATCTGCTCGTACATGGCTCCCGCAACGCTGCTGAGGACAGCATCCCGGGTGGTGGACATGGGGAACCTCACGGTGGTCGTCTCACCTGATGTGGTCGTTGTGCCAGAAGAGGGTGCGGCAACAACGGTCGGATGATCGAGGCCGCTGGCCTCGAGTTCGCTGAACCCGGAGGTGAGTGTCGTCGAGATCAGATCGCGCGTCGCCTCCGGCACCTCCGGGTACAAGCACACGACGGGCGCTTCGCCCTGACAGACCTGCGAATCTGCGGACCTCAACTGGCTTGCCGTCGCGTCAGTTCCGAGCACGATGACGTTGCTAAGGATCACTGCAAGCGTGATGGTGACCAGGGCGGGCAACGCAATCCTCATCATCCTGGCTTTGATGGTGAGGACGGCGACTGCGAACAACGCAAGGGCGATGGGGACGGGACCCCAGGCGGCGCGTGGGTCAAGGGTGAGGTCGACGAGGTCGCAGCACATGAAGGTGGCGTAGCCGGTGATGTTGCGCCACGAAACGTTGTCACCGTCGGAGAGGGGATACATCACCCATTGTGCGGTTGCGAGAATCGCAATCGGTACGGCAAGGGGAGTGGGCGCGAGCGATCCAACGATCCAGCCGAAGCTGAGTGCGGCGAGGGTCATCGCACTGAAAGGAATGAGTGGCAGAAGGTCCAGGTGCCCTTGCGGAGCGCCGGTCTGGAGCTCGAGCAGCACGACCAGGAGGTAGCCGACTGCGACACCTACGGCTAGGGGCCACAGGTGTGCGCAGAGGATGGGGAGCGCACCGCGGGGTGCAGTGCGGATTTCGGCTGGTTCGCCGAGGGTAAGTCGCCGTCGCGAAGCCCATGCAGACGCGCCTGCTGCGATAGGAAGGCCATATTCGAGCCCGATTCCAGCCCTGGTAATAACCCCCATGGTGTACGGGTCGAGAACGGCGGATCCTAGAATTGACGCCCAGCAATAGACAATCAAAAACGCCACGATTGGCGCCGCCCAAAAGGCGGGTGAACTGCGAAGCGGTACAGCGGTGCGGAGCATAGTGTTCAGCTTGATCCCGATAAGAAAGCGACCAGGTGCCGAGCGGTTAAACGGTGTAACCGCTCGGCACCGGTCGGGAATGTCAGTACTGGATGGTTACGGAGCTGACGCTGAACAGCCCGTTCTTGAGGCCAGTCTGGTTGGGAACCTTGACGCCGTTGTACTGGTAGCGGTACTGGACGCCCTGTACCTGCCCACCCCAGTTGCCACTCCCGGAGCCGGAGCAGTTGAGGTCGCGGTTGCCCTGCGAGATCGGTGCGAGGATGCCGTTCTCACGCTGCAGCTGCATCTGGGCGTACGTCGGCAGGATCGCGCCATTACCCCACTGGCAGTAGGTGTTGAACGTGAACGTCTGAGCGATGCTGTTGCTCGTGGCCTTACGCCATGAACCTGTGCTTCCCACACTCCAGCTGCTGATGCTGCTGCCTGCGGTCGCTGCCGAAGCAGCCATCCCCCCGCCGAGCACCGCAATCAGTGCGAGCCCGGCAGCAATACCGGCCTTGCGCTTTGCCTTGGTGAACATGTGATTCCTTCCGGTCGTCGGTGCTTTCCAGACACCGATGCGAGAAGCCGCCGACGACTCACGCGAATCAATGTGTGAAATCAAGGAAGTCGTTTGTCGTCGGAGCATCCCCGTTGGATTTGCGTCAATCGAACGCCAGCCGAACCTATCCACACCCATGCGGCGCAGAATAGCCAAGCAACGGATGCTGTCTCAGAATCTGGACTGGCGCTTACGAGCGCGGGACAGAGGTACGTGCCAACGCGAAGTGCGGAGGAACGCGCGGCTACAGAAATGTGGACAATTCTTGTTGGCTGAGCCTTCTGGGTTCGACGGGTATCGTCAGCGAAACGGAAAGCGATCAGAGCTGACGCCGGGTCATAGAAGCTCGAACCTTTCGGTACGATCCACGCATGCCCAAGGAGAATCCAGAGTTCGCGGACATCTATGGCGTTGCCCCTCACGTCGTCCCGGACGCTCACGACGCACCGCGGCGCAACGTCGTCGTGCAGCCTCGCACGGACATCGTCACGCTCCTCGGGCGCACCTCGAACCGTGCCGGGTTCGACACGGACACGTGCCTGCTGAGCGAGATCGACGAATCCTGCAGGCTGGACAAGCAAGGCATGTATGAACTGCGCTTCAAGCACAGCGTGTATCGCCCACACTTCGCCAACGAGAAGGACTGCGACTTCTACGGTGCACTCGGTCCTGACGAGACTGCCAGCCTCCGAGAGTTCTGGGATCGCGTCAACGGGTTCTGAACGGACCGCGCATAGAGAACACGTCAGATAAGCTGACAGACTTTGCAATCAGAAGGGACGCGACCGTGCACGCGACAGGAACACCAGAGTGGGTCAGCGAAATCAGTAGCGCGCCTGCAGCCCCGGCGCCTGGCGATGCGTGGGCGCTGTCCTGGGACGGAGTCCACGAAGGTGTGGTCGTCATCGCACAGGTGCATGACGACTTCATCCTCGGAATTCCCGTGACGACCGACACCGCGACCTCAACTGAAGTGACGGTCGAACTCGGAACAACGAACGTGGCACTGTGGCCCCAAGCGGAGACGGGACTCGGAAGCTTCCTGCTCCACCGAAGGCTCGGGAACGTCCTCGACGATGCACAGGTCCGAGAAGTCCGGCTCTGGGCCGCGGAACGGGCGAACCTGTCGACGCTGATCTCCGGATCCGGATCTGCGAACGCGAATTCCTTGACAGAGCTCCTCGACGAGTATCGACGTCGATGCTTCATCGAATGGCCTTCGGAAACTGAGCTGATAGTTGATGTCGATGCGACGGGCATGAACGCTCGTCAGTTCCGCGACGCGACGGGCTTTGACACGCCGCGTGTCCTCGAGCTGTGGGGAGGCGACCTGCTCGATGAAGCGGAGCTCCACTCCCTCGGTGACAATGCTCATGCATGGACGATGCCGGCCCACGATCTCATCACTAGGGAGCTCGCAACTCCCGAGCTGAAACCGCTCATCGTCGAGCTCTGCGAGGCTGCCGGAGTCTCCGAACGTCAGGCTCGCAACACCGCGCGCAGCGCATATGCCCTCGCGGCCCGCACGGCAAGCGTGAGCGAAAGGGCGTCGACGCGTGCGGCCGACACCCTGCGCGTGCTTATCCAAGACGCCCATGCTTCCTGAGGTGCGAAGCGCGGGGGAGTGGCTCCACCCCGCGACAGCCGCGGCTGTGGCCGAGCACCTTCTGGCGAACATGCAGTTCGATCAGCCTCGAGCTGCGTTGGAGTCGGATCTCATTCAAGCGCTTTCCGAATCGGACCTGATCGAATTCGAGTGGAGCGCCACGGTCGAGACAGAGTGCGAGCTGCTGGGCACTTACACGCGTCGTCCGCCGCGCATCCGTGTTGCTCGGCGGCAACGCACCGCCCGCGCCAACTTCACCGCCGCACACGAGTTTGGTCATCATCTGCAGCAGCAGGATGAAGACTGGGCGATGGAGCTCGCTGATCTCCGCCGTGCTCAGACCGCGATGACGCGTCACGTCGAGGAGGCTGTGAGCAACCATGTCGCGGTTCTGCTTCTCATGCCGGACGACGTTGTCCACGCCGCATGGACGGGAACCCTGACGCCCGCTTTCGTGCGAGCGCTCACCAGAGGCGGCCTCGTTTCCCGACAGGCGGCCACCATGCGGGCGTCGCGATGGGCGCGAACAGACGACCCGAACGCCGTACTCATCGTGGCCGACCCGACCACCGGTCTGGTGCTCTCATCAGAATCAGCCGATACGTCGTCGCTGGCGCGGCCCCCGAAAGGCAGCATTCAATCCGACTTCCGGACCCTGACTGCAGGAGCCGAAGGAAGCAGGGGAGCCACCGAAGGCTTCGTGTACTCCACCAACACATCCAGGTCCGACATCACCTATGACTGGGGATGGGACGCCGACGGCACTCATCTACTCATCGTGGCCCGGCCCACGTACCGCTTCGGCGACGCGCAATGGGACAGAGATGACCTCGAATGCGTGTCTGCGAACTGCGACAGCATTTTTGCGCGTCAGAATGCCGTCCTCTGCCGAACATGCCTACTGCACAAGTGCCCTGACTGCGGGACATGCGGATGCGAGAAACGTCGGGGTACAACGTGCATGGAATGTGGGTTTGAGATGTCCTTGAGGGAGGCGCAGCTGGGTGACAAGCACGAGGAATGCCCCTTCTGACGTCGCCCGACAGTGGGCGTTGATCGGCAGCACGTCGCCTCGTAGCGCAAGTCGGCCTGCGGGATGAGCGGGACCCGCTTAGGGGGCTGACTTACGACGGCGTGTGGGGCACCGCCACTGAGGACCGGTCTGTCGGCGACCTAGTTGCCTCGATGTCGGGAACATCTGTTCATTGATGCGTTGCGCAGCAGGAGGTAGGGGAAGTCTGTGCCAGCGCCTCTTCGTACTCTTGCAGCTTTCGGGTGGCCTCCGTGTTGGCTGCCTGCGACTTCGTGAGGCTGCGTTGCTGTAGCCGCAGTGCCGCCGCGGTGATCGTCCATGACGGCATCAGGGCGAACGGAGCGGTGACCAGGGTGAGCACGGGCGTCACCATGACGAGTATGGGGAGCACAGGGTTCTCGCTCGTATTGACGGAGAACGCAACGAGCACTGCGAATACGAGGAATACGACGAGGATCCACCAGCCGATGTGGGCCAGCACGACCACGACCTTCGCGTAGCCGGGAGTGGTAGCCCACGTTGCGAAGAAAGCGAGTGTGCTGAGGTAGGCGACGCCGAGCAGACCGCCAACCCATCCCCCTGCTCGGTCGGGATCAACGACCGCGGCGAGGAAGAATCCGGTGACCGGCAGTATCACCCAGCACAGCGCGCCGAGTGTCCCCAATGTCCAGCGGGCCACTCGGTCGGACATCGTGTTGCGCAGGTTGATGGCGGCGATGGCTGTGGCGAGGTTGGAGGCAGCATCAGCGAGGTTCTGCTTCTGCTTCTTCAAGGAGGTGACGGAGCGGGTGGCGATGTGTGATGCGAAGAACAGCACGACACTCGCGCTACCGGCGATCTGTATTGCCGCTCCGGCATCCATGCCGATGCTCACTCCGGCGATGGCGATACCTGCGATCACGACGGTGGCGATGCCGCCGATGAACGCGAAGGTCGCAATGTTTCGCCTGGTGCCCACGGCGACTTTGTCGGAGGCCTTGAGGCTTTCCTCGATGAAGAGCGCGAGCATCAGTACGGCGAAGGCAGAGATCACGCTCGCCAGCGCTCCCGGTGAGGCGTAGAGCGTCGTCAGCCAATCGAGCACGGAGGTTCCGAGATCATCGCCACTTCCGAAAGCACGGGCTCGTAAAGACGGCGGGACGAAGAGCAGCACCAGGACGAGGATCGTCCCGATGGTCAGCATTCCCAGCGCGGAATCGCCAGCCGAGTTCGGTCGACCGGGCTGCTCGTCGTCAAGCATGGGCGGCGCGCATAGAGACGTTATGGATTCGAGTAAGCACCCGCCACAGCGTAAGTCACGTCGCGCGCGAAACGCCGCCATTGGGGCGGCCTTAGCCGCGATTCTGTGCCTTCTCTTCGGACTGATTCGAGCCGGCATCGTTGATTCGGGGGCCGGCCAGAACGACGTCTTGGCGCTGATTGGGCTTCCGATCTGTGGCGTGCTCGCGCTGGGATTGATTGTCGTAGCGTGCTTGGGAGACGAATAACACTCGTGGTCTCCCAAGTCAGTTCTGTCCGAAAATCTGTGGTCTGAGGAGATTCCGCGCGGACACTACAGTCTCGGTCCCTGAGGGATCGATGTGCCCAGCGCTGGCAGGGTTGCTGTATCGGTTTTGAATCTGCGCACGAGCTCGGGCACGATGAACGCGTGAAGGCCACCGAGGACGAAATGATGCTGATGGGTGTGCTTGGCGTCTGGGATCTGCGTCCCGATGATTGGCAAGACCCGTACCGCACCGAGCGGAAAACGCCGTGGAAGTCCCCAGCCGACCTCACGGATGATGATCTGAATGTGCTGCGCGGTATCGATCCCAATCTTGTAGATCGGCAACAACGCATCCGGCTGCTGGACGTTCTCGCGATCCGTTCCACAGGACGAGAGAAAGCTGACGCGTTCCGAGCGATGGTCGCTGCGGTTGCGGACGGTATCGACACCATCGGACTCGAGCGCTACGACATCGACCAATGCGACAGAGCAATCGAGGTGGCCAGACGGTTCAAGGGTGAGGTGGGCGAACAAGGTAAACGCATCGAGGCACAACTGCACGCCCGTCTCCTCGCCACGACCGATACGTCGGAGTCCATTCTGATCTCCGACCTGTTTCTCAGACACGACCGCGCACGCGCCAGCGCGTCCGACGTCGCCTCGCATCTACGGCAGCTCGCGCACGCGGAGGACGCTGGCGCCGCGCGCACACTGCGCGAAGCCGCAGCGAACTGGGGTTACGTCGCGCAGGACAGAGCCGCGGCTTTCGATGACGTCGCCTGGATCGTCGAAAGCTACATCGCAGAAGCGGAGGTCGTACGCGAATCACGGCCCATGCTCGCGGCGGACGCGCTCGAAACGGCGTTGAAGGTCCTACGAACCATCCCGCAGACGGAACGTGCCTCTCGGGGGCTGTCGGATGCCGCCGAGCGGGTGAAGGCGGGGATTGACGCCGCCAACGCCCAAAGACATCGATTGCTGACGACGGTAAGCGAGGAGGAAGTCGACCTTTCGTCCCCGGCGAAGCGTCGTTGGAGCGCGATACGTGGACGCTCTATCGGTGAGGCAATCGATTTCCTGCTGCGACCGGGTTTTGCCGATTACAAGCAGATCCAGGCGGCGAGCTCGGAAGCCAGCCGCCGCAGGTGGTTTTCCACTGTCTACATTGCGTCAGACGCGCGCACCACGGGCCGTAGTGGGAGCAGGGACATCTACGAGGTGCCCGACGACATCTGGGCCGAGATGATGGACGTGTACGACCGGCGGATCGGCCTACTCGTCGCAGGGCATATCGTCCCAACATGGCAGGCGACGAGGGCCGACCATGCGCTCCAGGTCGATGATTTCCATGCGCTGACGAGGGTCAGTTCCATCGTTCCAGCGGGGCGGGAGTACTCCATCGCCCGAGCCCTCGCGTACGGGTACAGCGGTGACTTCTTCACGGCGGCGCAACTGCTTGCCCCGCAGGTGGAGAACCTCGTTCGCGTTCACCTCGCCAATTCCGGTGCGAGCACCCGCTCGTACGAGGACGGCATTCAGCACGAGGTCGCGCTGTCATCGCTGATGGAACGAAAGGAGATCGTTTCTCTGTTCGGAGAAGACCTTGCCTTCGAGATTCGGGCCCTGTTCTGCGGTCCGCTCGGACCGAATCTTCGCAACGAATACGCACACGGTCTTGTCAGCGATGCGGGACGTGCCTCCCACACGAGCGTGTACGCATGGTGGCTGGTCTGGAAACTCGTCGACATGTACTTCGCCAACGCGCACCATGACCTCGAGGCGGCCGATGCACGGCAGCCCGCGGGCTCGTAGGCGGCGAAAGACCTGTCGGGAAAATTCGTGTCGCGCAATATATGGACGCTGGGCAGAACCGTTGGCGCTGGGCGGTCCGCCACCCTGAGAGCCGATAGCGTCATAGCCGCCTCCGTTGGCTCCCCAACGAATCAGTATCGCGACGGGGCGGCTGCGTCTCGCTTGCCCCCCAAGGTGATGGCTCGCGCATCGTCGGGGCGGGGCCGCGTCCGCGCGATGTCTGGATCCGCTCATAGGATCGCAGAAGAGGCATAGCAGCCTTGGTCTCGGGCAGCCCTACGAGCTGTCCGCGTGGAACGGGGAGTCATGAGGTCACGACAGACGGAGCCGATGCGCTTGGACGAAAACGCACCGGAGCTCAAGACTCTGGCGCCGGAGTACTCTTTCGCCGCTCACGGGACGTACTTCACTATCCTGAAATCCACCATCGACGACCAACCCTGGGTCCATAACATCGCTCTCGCCGGTACCTATGGCGCGGGCAAGAGCAGCGTCCTGAGCGAAGTGGCGACGCGATTTCCGAAGCGTGTCGTCGAAGTGTCGCTCCTGACGCTCGGGGCCAAAGATGAGGCTCCTCGGGGCCTGTCACCGGAGACGAATCCCGCGGCGTCCTCCACGACCAATCGGATTCAGAAAGAGATCGTCAAGCAGCTTCTATACACCCAGAAACCAACGAAGGCGCCAGGGTCGCGGTTCCGCCGGATCGTCGGCCACAACCGCTGGGTCGAGGCCGGCTTCGCTGCAGCCGCCGGAGTTCTCGTCATCCTCCTCGGGCTCCTCGTCGGCCTGGATGTCGTTGCGGCACCTGCATTCGGCATCGCCTTCGCGGACCGGCCGCACTACTTCGGTGTTGTCGCTCTGTTCATCGCCATCGCCGCGCTTGCGGCGGCGCTGATGCTCCTAGTGAGGGCGCTTCTGCGAGGTCGAGTCTCCATCGACAAGGTGACCGCCGGTCCAGCCACCATCACGTTGCCCACGCGGTCAGCGAGCTACTTCGACGAGTATCTCGACGAGATCATCTACTTCTTCGAGACGAACAGAAATCTCGACATCGTCATCATCGAAGACCTCGACCGGTTCAACGACCCGAACATCTTCGAGTCCCTGCACTCGCTGAACGGGATACTCAACGCCGCCAAGCAGCTCGGCGGTCGGGACATCCGATTCATCTACGCGGTCCGGGACAGCGTGTTCGAGAAGCTCGGCAGAGAAGAAAACGACGATGTAACCGATGAGGCGCGCGCAGAACTGGTCCGAGCGAACCGCACCAAATTCTTCGAGCTGGTGGTCCCCGTCGTGCCGTTCATCACGCACCGCAACGCTCGGGACCTCATGTCCCGCGAGCTGGAGGACCGAGGGCACCAGGTGTCGAAGGATCTCATCGACCTCGCGGCCCGTGACCTTGCCGACATGCGCCTCATACACAACATCATCAACGAGTACGAAGTCTTCAAGCACCGGTTGCTCGACGTGCCTACCCCGATGCCAGAGCTGGATCCGGACAGGCTGTTCGCGATTGTCCTGTACAAGAACGCTCACATGTCCGACTTCGAGAAGATCCGCCGCGGCTCTAGCTCCCTTGACGCGCTGTGGGACATCTCCCGGGATCTGATACGCGCGAACGCGGACAAGCTGCGCGGCGAGGCTCGCGTATTGCGAGCACGGGTGCAGCGCCACGCGGACATGCAGGAGTACGCGGCCGTTCTCGGCACTGAACTGGTGACTCGTATCGATGCGCTCGCAAACGCGCCGGAGACCGGTTTCGCTTCGGCGACGTTGTCCTACCAAGGCACGGTCGTTGGGGAAGAGGAACTGAAGACACCGGACTTCTGGAGGAAGTTCTTCTCGGAGGGCGCGCCGCTGACCGTCGATGTGTACCGGACCGGAAACGTCTACGGTCCCGCCACGCGAGCAATGCAGCTGTCTGCAACGACAATTGAGACGCTGAC
This sequence comes from Microbacterium sp. NPDC008134, assembly GCF_042957055.1. NCBI lineage: Bacteria > Bacillati > Actinomycetota > Actinomycetes > Micrococcales > Microbacteriaceae > Microbacterium > Microbacterium sp. NPDC008134. Next base: position 854,192 of record NZ_JBIBHO010000001.1, read on the forward strand.
CGGAAGGTCCGTCGATGTGGAGTCGTATGCGGGGGTGGTGGAACCAGGTATCGAGAGCGCGATTCGGGCCAAGGAGGAGGAACTGGCCGGGATCGCTCGTATGACTTGGGCGGACCTCACCGGTTCCGGATACGTCTTGCGGGACGAGCGGGCCCCAGATGGTTGGAGCTTCGGTGAATGGGCGACGGCGCTGCTCCCCTCGCGACTTGCCGCCGATCTCGTCGTCCACGGCTACATCACCTCCTACTTCCCGCTGCACGTGTCGTCGTTCTACGGAACGGTGGTCCGGCCGCGGGCGATGACATATGTAATGCGCTTCGTCGACCAACGTAAAGCGGACCCCGATTTCGAGCTCGACGCGCTTGATGTCGAGGCCGTCATCTGGAGCGAAGGCGCGTCGGTGCTCACTGAGAAGAGCATGCTCAATGTCAGCATTCTTGATCATCTGCTGGAGTCGAGGGCCGACGATGCGAAGACGGTCATCTCCACTCTCGTCTCCGAACCGGCAGTCGAGGAGTTCGTCGACCGATATCTCGAATCGGGTGCGTCCACCGCGGAGTTCGTCGCGATGCTGACACCGCAATGGAGTGAGGTGTTCGTGCACCTCATGGCGTCGACGGCAGTGGAGGGCGCTGACCTGATCGAGTTGCTCGACGTTGCCATTGCGCACCGCGATGCAGACCGAGTCTACGTGTATCCCTTGGCGTTGCGTCACCGTGTCGAAGCCGGCTATCGAGACTTTCCGTCACTCGCCGCAGATGCTCCCGCGGACGCTGCGAGGACGACGGTCAGATTCGTTCGTGCGGTCGGAGCCGTGCTGGCGTCGTTGGAGGGGCTCCCGAATGCTGCAATCGAGGAACTCCGGACGACGGGTTCGTATGCGGTCACGCAGGCCAACCTCGAGGAACTCACCGGTGGCTCCGATCTGTCCCTCGACGCTCTGGCGAAGGTCCACCCGTACATCGTGCAAGTCGTCGCCGCGAGTCCTCGTGCCTATCTCGACGCATGCCAGCAGTCGGACGCGACATCGCATTCGGTGACGTCGCCCGCAATGTTGGAGAAGTTCCTGACTGCCGCTGGTTCCACCGACGACGCCGCGTGCGCCGGGATCATTGAACTGGCGCACCCTCAGTGCAAGATCGACCAGATTGAAAACGTCCCGTCAGTGACGTGGGACGCGCTCTTCCGACACGGACATGCCGAAATGTCGTTCGAGAACGTCTACGCCTACTTTGAAGACCGGGACGAGATCGACGATGACATCGCGGTGGCTCTCGCATCTGCGGACAGCCTCGCGGGCTCGGCAGGCGCCGATGCCGATGTCCGCGCGGAACTCGCCCTCGCCATCGTCAATTCCCCCTCCGACGAACTCACTGCAGGACGGCGGGTGACCCTCGCTACCTCGCTCGACCCGGGTGTTTTCTCGACGTCGGAGGTGCAGCCCCGCTCCGGCAAGCTCATCGGGAAGCTGATCGAGTCCGGGCTGATTGCCGATGATGAGGAAGCCTTCGCCTCGCGGCTGATGGTCGATTGGGACACTCAGGCGTACGCGATCTCCCGTTCCACACACTTCTCTGACTTCGTTTCCCCGTCCACCCTTGACGCGAAGTACATATCGACGCTGCTCGCCGACGATGCAATGAAGTCTGTTCATCTGCCGGCGGCCAAGGCGCTCAACGCATACTCGAACCTTCCGCTCGCCGCGCACCAGGCATATGCCGAGCGGGCGCTGAAAGGCGGCTACATCCCGAGTATCGCCAGCATCCGGCGCTCGCGAAATGGTGGCATCAGTGTTGACCTCACACTGCGCCTCCTTGCTCGGTTCCGTGACGGTGTTTCCGGTGAAGATCTTCGCGACGTTGTTCGCTCCCTGGGATTGCCGTGGTCGAAGCTCGCGGACCCCGGCTTTGGGAAGAGCACACCGATTCCGTATTCTGAGCATGCTCAGACCGTTCTCCAAGACCTGCGGCCGGCCGGAGTCGTCAACAACATCACCCGCGACGGGAACGTGCTCCACGTCACACGGAGGACGAAGTAGCCGGTGTCAGGAGCTCCACGCCCACGCGTCATGACGCGCTTCGAGTAGCACTCCACCCAGGTCACCCATGCGGAGCCGCTCGATGTGAGCCGTGCCGTCGTCGGCGAGCGCGGTATTCAGCCACTGCACCCAGGTCCAACGGCTCTCGGTCCCAGTGCGCAGGACTTCCAGCACTTCACGTAGTCCAGGAACCGGTCCGCCGTTCCACAGTTGGAAGGCCGGGAACAGCCGTGTCCCTTCGGCGGTGTCGAGCCCGAGCAGCGTCAGCGATGTGTCCGCTGCGGTCACCTTCTCGTCCGTCCAGCCGAGTTCACGAGCGATGCTCGCCGCCGTGAAGCAGGGTCCGACAGCCTTCGCCCACGGGCTGTGCGGCTCGGTCATCGCTCCGCCGCCTCGCGGATCTGGCGGAGGCTAGGTGTTTCCATCGTCAGCGTGGCCATGTCTAGGACCCCCAGACTGCCCTGCTGAGTGTCTTGGCCAAGGCTCGCTACCCGTCGCCCGTCAGGTAGCTGTCCGCCTCCCGGAATATGCATGTGACCGTGGACGAGAAGCTCGGGCCTGGTCGAATTCCATACCTTGGCGACGCGCTTGCGGGATGTCGCTGAGTCTCGGAGCGCGTCATCGGGAAAACCCATCGGGTTCGTGCGGAGCACTGCCCGAACGGCGCTGACGGGTGTGCCTGCCGGCGACTCGTGGGTGAGCATCAGATCCGCTGGCCCGCCTGAGATCGCAGCGGCCACATGCTCATCGGTGATTTCTTCATCTGCCCACCAACTGACGCCATCCCGGCGCCACGCCTTGTCGACAGATGTGGCGCCGCCCAGGGACAACACGGTGCGGCCGCCGATAGTCAAGCGGGCGGGCCGGGGGAGACGCCAGGTGATGTCCGAGATGCGGACGGCGGCCCCTGGGCGGGTGTCGAGCAGCGGTGAGATCTCGCCCCACGGCTCGTGGTTGCCGAGCGTCACGTAGATGCGTTGTACGGCAGTGCTGGCGAACGCGTCATCGGTAGCGGCTGGGTCCATCCACCAGTCGCCGAGTTGGAGCACGGTAGTCACGTCGGGAGCGAGAACAGGGAGGGCCTTCGCCAGCGTTCTCACCCACCCCTGGTTTCCGTGCCAGTCGCCGCAGACAGCGGCGCGACGGTCGGGGAGGGTGAGGTTATCGGCGTACTCGCGGGCTGTGAGGACCGGTGTCTGTGGCGTCAGATGGCCCTGTATACCGGGATGATCGTTGAAAAGCGAGCGGCGGAGCGAATTGAATGTGCCCTGCTGCGCGCCCCGGCGCTGGTTTGGGATTGCTCGCTACGCTCAGTCTTGTGACCTCCCCGGATGACTACCTGGTCGATGAGGAGCCGAGTCTCGCGGAGCAGTTCGAGTTCGTTCTGCGCCGACAGGCGGAGCTCAACGGTCTCTTTGACCGCGCGCAGAAACCGCGTGCGCTGGCGAGGTCGAGGATCGCCGCGGACAACCAGGCGACGTCGCCGGTACAGCTCGAGCATCTCGTCAGCTACTGCCTGCTTCAGGCCATCGATTGCGGGCGTGCGATGACCCGCGCTGTCCGAGCACCGGATGGCTCATTGGAGCTCCCCATCATGGCGCTGTACCCACTTGCGCGAGGCCAGATCGAGTGCGCAGCCATGGCCGCGTGGGTGATGGCGCCGAAGCTGCGACGCGACAGGGTCCTCCGCCGCCTGCAGGTCGGCCACGACGAAATATCGAAAGAGAAAGCGCTCGTGGTCAGCGCCATCGGCGGCCGGGGGGACTCGGAGGCGAACAAGGCGCGGCGTGCAGAGGCCGTCCGGGAGCGGCGTCGGAAGTCTCACCTGCGTGCTGTCGCGAAGGCCAATGGCATTGACCCCGGCGAGTACGAGAACACAGTGCCTGCCTGGGAGGCCCGCATTTCCGAGGCGGGGCGGGCGCTCGGTATCCCGAACGACGGCCTGGCAGTCGTGTGGCGGTTGGCGAGCGGGCTATCGCACCCATCGCTGACCCGCGGCACCTCGGTGCTGGATTTCACGACCGTGAGCGAGGAGGGCAACGTTCTCAGCGGCGTGATGTCTACGAAGACCGAGTCTCTCACCGCGGTGATATCCCTGGGGGAGAGGGCGGCACGAGGCGCGCTCCAGCAGTGGCGCGTCGCGAAGATCCAGCCGAACGACGAGCAACCCGTCCCCGTCGTCAGCTTCTGACCGCAGGTGGACTGGACCAACGCAACCGCGGGAACCTCTTCTTGGGCGGCACGCGAGACTCAAGTTCGAGTCGGTGCTCCACCTTCGCCAGAAGCCTCGTCGAGCGGGCGGAATGAACCGTGTGTATGAGCATGAAAATGAGGCACCACAGCACTCCGACGCCGGATGAGACCAGCACCACAATCGTGTAGGGGAGCAGTTGCGCGACAACTTTTTCTGGCGCGAAGCCGGTGAATATCGTGACAGCGAGAGTGGGCATCGCAACGAACAGGGCTGCCATGCTGGCTCTCCAGTCGTTGGAGATGGCATCTCGATCTCGGGTGCGCAGGTACCCAGCCACATACCTGAGATCCTCGACGGTGACTTCGTCGCTACCGACCCACTCCTCGATGTTGGTGTCCGCGTCGCGGCGACCCTGGTAGAGCAGGTTCGCTATGTCCGGGTGGAGTGGTTGACCTTCGCCACGTCCCTTTCGGCTTCGGGATGCAGAGGCGGTGCCGCACGCGCCCTCTGCGATGTCTGTGTGAGCACTCGTCGGCGCCATCAGGCGTGTGTCCTTTCGCCGCCACTAGGGCTACGCGATGTAGCGCCCTTGGCGATGATTCTGAGCGACAATCAGGTTGAGCAGGAGCGCCCCGCCTGCTGAGACAATCGCTAGTTCAATCGACACTGTAGCGATTGAGGCGCAGACGACGAGCAGGTCGGTGACCATGAGCACGTACCCAGCGCGCCACCCCCACTTCTCTTGCAGGAGGAGCGCGACGACGTTGAACCCACCGAGGCTGCCGCCGTGCCGGAACAGGATGAGCACTCCGATCCCGCAGAGCATGTTGCCCAGAACGGCTGCGTAGATCGGGTCGAAGTCTGTCAGCGGCAGGAAGTGGGAGTGAACCGGTGCCAGGTCGCTCACGGCGCCGATGGCGACGACGCTGCGGACAATGAAGCTCCACCTTTACCTCTGGCCGCAAGAGCAAAGAACGGGATGTTGACGACGGTGAACAGCAGGCCGAAGGGGATGGGGAGGAGGTAGCTGAACAGGATGGAGAGTCCCGCGGTCCCGCCGGTTACGAGGCCGGCACTTCGAAGGATGTGCAAACCGAACGAAGTCACCACGACGCCGATGATCATGCTGAGCACGTCTTCGGGGGGCGGCGCTGTCCAGCGCCGCCTCTCATCTGTCGTCGGACGCGTCTGGGCAAGAAGGTTCAAGATGCCGGCGGCCTCGCCTGGCCAGCGAGCATGCAGCATGTCGTCGGTCTGCTCGCGAGTGAACCGCCAGAATCTTGCGCCGTTGACGTAGCGGAAGTCTGCAGTCGTGATCATGAACTGTTGCACTCCGCCGAGCGAACGATGTGGGTGACGTCCGCATGCGTACCAGAAGCTCAGCGCATTCTGGATGTCGTAAAGGAGATCGTCGGAGGCGCTGAGCGTAAGCTCGCCGTCCATAGTTCCGAGTGAGTGCACTGTGTCTTGCTCGGGGCGGTCCTCCGGGCGGTCGCCTCACTCCTGCCGCATGGCGGAAGCAGATGCGTTCGCCAGCATCCGCGGCAACAACCCGGGGAACCTGTTCTGGATCGGGATGGGGAAGTCAGAAGAGCGACAGAACGCGTGCGCCGCCTGGAGGGAGGATACGTGGGCCTCTCCCTACATCCGCGGTGGACGCTCGACGACGCGCTTTCCCACTTTTCCGCATCGGCAGTGTCCGCGGACGACTGGGTGGCTTTCGGAGAGCTGTTCCTTGCGCGCTTCCGCGAACGCGAAATACGTCGAGGGTGACCGTCCGGAAAAGACCGGGCCCGGCTGTCCTCGCACCTGAACGGCACTCGTGCGTCGCACGTGGGGTGAACTGCCTGCCCGGCCTTCCGGCGGACACTCTAGCGAAAGTCAGTGACTCAGATCCGACTGCAACTCCGCCAGCAACTCAAGGATCGGACCCCGGATTGCACTGTTGCCGGCCTGGTGGCCCATGCTCGTGTAGACAACGGGGGCATCGAGACCGACATACTCCGCGATGATCTCCACCAGTCCCGGCCACCCGTAGGACGCGGCCCCGTCCTGATCAATCGGCATGGACGCGCCAACCGCGAGGGACGTGAGGGCTCCGCGGCCAATGACGCGAGTCGTTGTCTTGGGCTGGTCTCCCGTGAGGTTTTCGACGTCAACAACCACCACGACTTTCTCGGTGACCAGAAGGAACCGCACGGTCTCGTCGCCCAGTCGATGATCCGTTTGTGCGTACACGATCTTCTGGCCCTCGGTGGTGAGCGACAACGTCGTGAGAAGTCGCGCGTACCACCTCTGGTACCTCGTGCCCTGGCTGGTATCGAGCAACGGCACCGACTGGAAATCGCCGTGCCTCAACTGGTAGTCAATTTCGGCTGAGAACTCCTCGTCCTCTTTCGTGCGCTTCATCGCACCCCTTTCTTGTTCATGACGAACGTAGTGGCGAGCTCCGACACCGCCGTGCAGTCGAACGGAGGCTCACAGCCTCATCTCCGCGGCAATCTCAAGTCAACGACTGCACGGAGCATTGTGGCTGTCTATCTGATCTCGTACGACGTCGTGGGACCGAATCGTGATTACGAGGCGGTGAAAGACCACATCATCAGGACCCATGGGACGCGCGCGAAGCCGTTGGAAAGCGTCTGGGTCGTGAAGACCACGAAGTCGGCTGCAGAAGTTCGAAATGCTCTTGCTGCGCACGTGGACAGCAACGACAAGCTGCTCATCGTCACACCCAGGAAGGGATGGGCAACGCGGAAGATCAGCAAAGTCGCCACGGACTGGATGCACCAGCACGTCTGAGCAGCGCTCCGAGAGCATAGTCGGCTGGGCCGCCGCGGGACGCATGGCGAGCGTCGCTGCCGGGCCGAATGATGTTGCAGCGCGGCACGCCCTCACTCGCGTCGGTCCGGGCGTGGTCGCCCGGGGTGTCAATCGCCGGCGAGTCGATGGCTCGGCTCGGCGATGCGCACCAGAAGGCGCCACGAACGACCCACCGTCGACGAGAGTCGGCAGCAGCTGGACGCGCGCCGACTATTGGCGATCCTCGGACTCCGAGCTGGCGATTCAGCGGCTCGGCAATGGCCGATTCCCAGGCGCAACGGGCAGGTTGGGGGAAGCGGAATTCGGGGGTGCCAGTTCTCAAGCGAGAGTAGGGCGGTCGGGGGCGTGCGTGGGAATAGCGAAAGGAGGGCGTGGGAAACGCATAGGAATAGCGGCGTGCGATCCCTGTAGAGAGTAGGGATCGGGGAGATACGCGAATTCCCCACCAGAAGAAGGCCCCGCGATCGCGGGGCCTTCTGGGTTCTCGGCGTGTTTCGCGGAACGCTCAGCGCAGGTACGACGCCCCGTTGAGATCCAACACCGACCCCGATGCCCACTGCGCCTCGGGCGACGTGAGATACACGATCGCCGCAGCGACCTCCTCCGGCGTGCCGACGCGCCCGAACGGGCTCTGCGCGCGCACGGAGTCACCCTCGGCCCCATCGAGCTTCGACTGTTGCCGTTCGGTTCCGACGAAGCCGGGGGAGACCGTCGCGACCGCGATGCCGTGCGGAGCCAGCGCGACGGCCAGCGATTGTCCGAGCGCGTGCAGCCCCGCCTTCGCGGCGCCGTAGGCGGGGAAGTCCGGTTCGCCGCGCACGGCGCCCCGCGATCCGACGTTCACGATCGACCCCGAAGCGTCGGCGCGGATGAGCGCGTTCGCGACGAGATACGAGACGTTGGCGGCCGCGAGCAGATCGACGTCGAGCATCCGCGTCCAGACCTGCTGCCACGTCGCGTAGTCCACGGCATCCACCCGATGGAGGGTGGCAGGGCTCGGCGCGATGGCTGCGTTGTTCACGAGCACGTCGATGACCCCGAGTGCGGCTGTCGCCTCGTCGACGATGGTCGCCGCATCCGCCGGGGTCGAGAGATCACCACCCACCAGCACATGGCCGTCTCCGTGCAACAGGGAGAGCGTCTCGCCCGCTGCGTCACGATCGCTGCCATAGTGCACGGCGACGCGATCGCCCCGCGCGCTCAGCGCGATCGCGGTGGCCCGGCCGATGCCGCGGGATGCTCCGGTGACGAGTGCATGTGCCATCCCGCCACTCTACGAGCCGCCCCGGTCCGCGACTTCCTAGACTGGGACGATGCGAGCGCTCACCGAAGCAGACGTCCGGGCATCGTTCGTCAATGCGGATGCCGACGAACTCCGGGTCATGGAGATGCCGCACGACTTCGTGCTGGTCGACTGGGACTACCTCGACTTCTTCGCCTGGCGCGACCCGGGCGCCGGCCGTCGCGGATACGTGCTGATCCCGCAGGGCGACGAGATCGTCGGGATCGTGCTGCGCGCCTCCGACCCGGGGCGCGGCCGCTCCGGGATCTGCAACATCTGCCGCACCATGCAGCCGGGCAACCAGGTGACGCTGTTCTCGGCGCGGCGGGCGGGCGAGGCGGGGCAGCGCGGCGATTCGTTCGGCACGTACATCTGCGCCGATCTCTCGTGCCATGAGAACGTGCGTCTCGCGCATCCGCTCGCGCCGAACGAGGTGCTCGCCGACGGGCAGGTCGACTTCCGGATCGACGGCACGCGTCGCCGCATGGAGGCCTTCGTATCGCGGGTGTGGCAGTACGCCTGACCGCGATTACGCTGGAGGCAACGTCCTGTGCTCGAAGGAGAAGCCATGAGCGATGCCATCCTGTTCTCGGTCGATGAGGGGATGGCTCGGCTCACGCTGAACCGCCCGGCACGACTCAACGCGTTCAACGCCGATCTGGCCCACGCGTGGCGCGACGCCACGGGGGAAGCGACGTCGCGTTCCGATGTGAAGGCGATCCTGATCGATGCGGCGGGCCCCGCGTTCTGCGCCGGTGGCGACGTGATCGACATGGCGACGACCATGGGCTCGGGCGACGAGATCACGGCCCTGGCGGAAGTGATCAACACCGGCATCCGTTCGTTGACTGAATCGTCGGTGCCGGTCGTCGCGGCCGCGCACGGCACGACCGCGGGTGGCGGGCTCGGTATCCTGCTCAGCAGCGACTACGCCGTGGTCGGGTCGCGTTCGCGACTCGGCAGTCTCTACGCGAACATCGGCCTGACGCCCGATCTCTCGGTCTCGGCGCAGCTCGCCCGAGCGGTCGGCCAGCGACGGGCTCTGCAGCTCGTGCTGCAAGATCGCCTGCTCACGGCCGAGGAGGCGGTGGAATGGGGGCTCGCGGCCGAAACGGTGACGGGCGAGGATTCGGCGGCCGAAGCCGCGCTCGTACGGGCTCGCGGCGAGGAGATCGCTCGCTTCTGGCTCGCAGGAGCAGCGGATGCTTACGGGCAGGCGAAGCACCTGGTGCGCGCGCAGCCAGAGCGCAGTTTCGCCGAGCAGCTGTCGGAGGAAGCGCGGTCCATCGGAGCTGCGATGCAGACGCCCGACGCGCAGGCGCGAATCGCCGCGTTCGCCGCGGCTTCCGCGAAGAAGGCCGGCTGAGTCCGACTGCACTGGCGGCGGCTTTCGGATGCTTGTGCACAACTAGGGCGTCGGGGCGGTGCTCGGCCCGGGTCACATGGCAGGATGAGGGGCAACGCCGCTAGAGGGAGGGTCGTCATGTCCCAGCCGGAGACCGTGACCGAAGAGAAGAAGAACATGTCGCTCCTGATCAGGGGAGCCATCTGGATCGCCATCGGGGCTCTGATCGCCGCAGCGCTCGTCTGCGTCGTCTGGGTGCTGATCGGAGATCAGGACGGTCTGATCGGGCGGGCATTCCTCACGATCCTCCTGTTCGCCGGGTTCGCGGGCATCGCGATCGCCGAGGCGGGGCTCGCTCCCAAGCGCCCTGACTGGCTGGCGCTCGCGAGCATGGTGACCTGGATCATCGCGCTCATCGTCGGCGCCTTCAAGATCTGGCTGCCCGAGGACGAGTACTACTTCAACGGGGCCGCACGGTTCTTCCAGCTGCTCCTCGTCGTCGGAATCCTGCAGCTCGCGCTCCTGCACGTGCGCCTGTTCACGCCGGCCGCTCACCGCCATCCGACCACGTTCAACCGGGTGATCTACATCGTCACGGTCGTGCTTCTCGGCGGACTCGTCGCGATGCTCGTCTTCTACCTGACGTTCCCCGACTCCTTCGACTACGTCGAGCTGTACTGGCGCATTGTCGTCGCACTCACGATCCTCGCCGCCGTCGGTACGACGCTGGTTCCTCTGCTCAACGCTCTCTTCGCGCCGAAGAAGCCGGCGCAGCAGGCGCCGGCACCGAGCGCGTTCCTCTCGTGGCCGACCTTCGCCGACGGCGTGACCCCGCTTCCGGCGCTGGCCGACGGCAGCCCCGACTGGAACGCCTACTACACAGGCCAGCCCACGCCGTACGTCCCGCAGGCGGCACTCCCGGCCACGTCGTTCCCCGTCGCTCCCGAACCGCAGGGCGCGCCGACCGCGCCTCCCGTTCCCGGCGTGCCACCCGTGCCGACCGCTGCCGCAGATCCCGGATTCGCGTACCCGAGTGCCCCGCCGCAGCCCGCGCCGCCACAGTCTGCGCCGCCGCAGCCGGCTCCTCCGCAGCCCGCGCCGCCTCAGCCGGTGCCGCCGGCTCCCCAGACGCACGATGCCTTCCCGCCGCCTCCTCCCGCCCCGCGTCCTCCGCAGTGAGCGGCGAGATCGAGGTCGAGCTCTCGGAGCTCGCACGGGAGATCGCGCGCGAAGCCGGCGAACTCGCACAGCGCCGACGGCGTGAGGGCGTCACGCTCGCGGCCACCAAGACCACCCTGGCCGACATCGTCACCGAGGCAGACCGTGAGGTCGAGGCGTTGATCCGCACCCGGCTCGACGCGGCGCGGCCGGGTGACGGGTTCCTCGGCGAAGAGTCCGAGGCGGCGCAGGGCGAAAGCGGCATCACGTGGGTCGTCGACCCCATCGACGGCACCGTGAACTACGCCACGGGCATCCCCGCCTATAACGTCAGCATCGCCGCCGTGCGTGGAACGGCCGACCCCGCGAGCTGGGAGCACCTCGCCGGAGTCGTGTACGCGCCGGCGCTGGGCGAGCTGTTCTCCGCGGCACGCGGTCACGGCGCCTGGCTCGGCGAGGAGCGCCTCGCGGTCACCGACGAGACGCCCGCAGGTGCTCTGCTGGCGACGGGCTTCGGGTACGACCCCGCCACACACGATGGCGACATCGAGACCGTCCGGCGCGTCATGCCGATCGCCCGTGACCTGCGGCGGATGGGCGCCGCGGCGCTCGACCTCGCGTACGTCGCCGCCGGTCGCCTCGACGGTTACTTCGAGCGCGGTCTGAAGCCTTGGGATTTCGCGGCCGGAGCACTCCTCGTCCGCGAGGCCGGAGGTGAGGTGTCGCGGTTCGACGTCGACACCCCGCGCCCCCTGATCGTCGCCGGCGGCAGCGCCGTGCACGCGCGTCTGATCGAGCGGATCGGCGCGAAAGATGAATGACTCATGGCTTTCCCAGCCGAGGCGGGGTAGTGTTTATCCGATCGTTACTTCCGTCGCCCGAAGGCGGAAGATGAGTAAGCGCCCCCGAGCTTGACGCACGACCCCGAGAGAATCGTTTTGCCCTTCGAGAATCCCCAGGCTGAATCTGCGCCCACGCACCGTTCCAGCAGACCCCGCATCCAGGCTCACGAGGCCTCCGCGGTGGGAGAGACGGCGACAGCCTCTGCATCCCCCTCGGCCCCCGAGACCTCCGCACCCGTCTCCTCCGCGCCGCTGTCCCGACGTGCCGCCCGCATGCTGGCGGCCGAGGCCATCGCCGCCGACGATGCCGTCGAGAAGATCGCCGCGCCCGAAGAGGTCGTCGCCGAACTCGGCGAATCGACGCCGAAGCCGGCCAAGGTCCCGACCGTCGTGATCGATGACACCGTCCTCGACGGCCCCGCCATCCCCGCACCCACCGAGAGCCTCGTAGACGCGTTCGAACAGGCCTCGCAGGCGTTCAAGGGATCGTCGTTCCACCGTGCGACCGCCGCGGTCCCCGTTGAGAAGTCCTCGATCGAAGAGATCGTGCATCTCGCTCCGCGTCGTTCCGGTCGCATCCGCAAGGTCGTCGCCGTCGGCGCATCCCTCGGTGTCATGAGCCTCGCCGGTCTCCTCGCGGTCTCCATGACTCTCCCCGCCGAAGCCCTCGCCGCCGTGCAGGGCACCTCGGTTGCGTCCACCTCACTCATCGCTCCCGCGGAGGCGGATGAGAAGGCCGCGGCAGACGATGAGATCCAGGCCTTCGTCACGTCGTCCGACGTGCAGAACGAAGCACTCGACCGGGGTGACGACTTCAGCACGGTCTCCCTCGTCGAGGTCGCCGCCGAGCAGGGCATCAACTACTCCAACGAGGTCTTCACCAACGACCCCGACGCGGCCATCCAGTGGCCGTTCCTCGTGGGCGTCGGCATGAGCTACGGCTACGGCATGCGCAGCGGCCGCCTGCACGAGGGCATCGACTTCGTGCCCGGCAACGGTGCCCCTGTCCAGGCCATCGCCGACGGCACGGTGCGCATCGCCACCGAGCAGGGCGGCGCCTACGGCGTCACCGTGTACATCGACCACGTCATCGACGGCGAGGTCATCACGAGCCACTACGCGCACATGCAGTACGGCTCGCTGCAGGTGAAGGCGGGCGACAAGGTCACCGTCGGAACCGTCGTCGGCAAGACCGGGAACACCGGTCGCTCGTACGGCGCGCACATGCACTTCGAGCTCATCGTCAACGGATCGACCATCGATCCGCTGCCGTGGCTCAAGGCGAACGCCGGTCGTTACGAGTACTGACCGGCTCGATTTCATGAGGACGCCACCTTGATGGTATTCTCGTGTGGTTGCCCCGCGAGGGGCAGCACGCCCCGATAGCTCAGTGGCAGAGCACTTCCATGGTAAGGAAGGGGTCGTCAGTTCAATCCTGACTCGGGGCTCGCAGCATTCGTCTCTGCAGAACGCGGATGCGTCGCGGCAGGGTAGCTCAGCTGGTCAGAGCGCACGACTCATAATCGTGAGGTCGCGGGTTCAAGCCCCGCTCCTGCTACAGGAATTCACCCCGGTCCTCGGACCGGGGTTTTCTGTTCCTACCGCACCTCGGCCGACGGCGAATCGGCGGGTGGGCGGCTCAGGATCAGGATCCGCCGCAGGTGCATCGCTGCGAGCACACCGGGGCCGATCGATCGACGCAACTCGATCGTGCGGTCGTCGACCGTCTCGAGGAGAAGACGCACGGCACGGGTCGCCTCTCCCCGGACGCGATGAGCGTCGGGCGAATCGGCATCCTGTAGAGAGATCACCTCGGCGACCGCATGGCAGGCGTCGGTCAACGGAGCGGGAAGCGCGGGATCGAGGTCGATCGCTCCCGGTCGACCCCAGATCGTGTCGGCGACCGTGTCGGAGACATCGCGGATGTGTTGCGCGATCCTCTCCAACGCCTCCAACTGCGCGTGCGCGTCGTCCGTCGCGGCGCGCCGGCCCCAGGCGCGCGGATTGCCCCGGCGGCTCTCATCGGCCTCGACGAGCGCGAGGCGTAGGGCTCCCGCCGTCTCCGACAGCGAGGCGGCATCGCTCGCCCAGTTCTCCTTCTCGGGCGGCCAGGAATCCGAGACGGCATCTCCGATGTCGTGCAGGTGGGCTGCCAGCTTCTTCCGGAACACCTCGAGATTCGCCGTCGCTTCGGCGGTGAGCGGCGCGGGAGCGATCGCCAGATTCACGACGAGGCCGACCACGACCCCGACCGTCATCTGCGTCAGATACCCCAGCGAGTAGTCATCGGCGTTCTGCCCGCCGACGATCAGCACGAACAGCGCGGCCATCGGTACGTACTCGCGACCGACACCGAACCAGCCGGTACCGGAGAGAAGCACCCCGAGCCCGACGATGATCGGAATCGACCACCAGGTCGGCCCCACCGTCAGGACGATGATCGAGGCCAACCCGATACCGGCGGCGAGCCCCAGGATCGTCTGCAGCCCGGACTTCACCGAGCCCATCAACGTCGGGTACATGCTCACGAGCGCGCCGAGCGGGGCGTAGTAGGGGTATTCCTGGGTAACGCCCGGCATGTACCGAGCGATGAACCAGGCGATCCCCACGGCCAGCGCTGTCTTCGCGACGAGCAGCAGCCGCGCGGGCCGTGTCGCCTCCCGCAGGGCAGAGCGGATGGCGGGTCGGCGCATCACTCCTCCGTGCGGAATCCGGCCGGCTTGTGGGTCCCATCGCAGAACGGCTTGATCGCAGAGAGGCCGCACCGGCAGAGCGCGACAGTACGGCGGTGCCGTTCGACAGGTTTGCCGTCGGCATCGACGAGATCGATGTCGCCGCGCACGAGTAGAGGGCCGTCGGGATAGGCCGTGATGGTCGCAGGCTCGTGTCGACGGGTCATGGCGTCGCCCCCTGTCGCAGAGACGTCTCGTCGCGGGACCAGGCCTCGAGCATGTGCGCACCGACCCACCCGTCGACGGTGAGGCAGGCTGCGGCGCCGAACATGATGTCCGGCAGGAGGTCCGGTCGATCCTCGGCGAGTCCGCCGGCGAGATCTCGTGCCGCGATCTGCTCGTGCACGGCATCCGCTTCGACGTGCTCGTCGAAGTAGTCCGTGACATCCTCGCCGAAGCCCAGGCGGCGCAGTCCGTCTCCGTAGAACTTGTTCGGGATCGACGACGTCATCTCGAACGCGGCGAGGTGCCCGACGATCGCGCCCACCAGGCGACGGTTGAGCCCGAACATCGACATCATGTTGTGCGACGCGAAGGTGATGGCGGGCACGGCGTCGAAATATGCGCCGTAGGCGTCATCGAGGCCTGCGCCGCGCATGGCGGCCGCGAAGATCTCGGCGTGCACCCGGTCGGGCCTGCCGCCGCCGTACTCGTCGGACTGGATCTCGACCAATGCGGCCTTCGCCCGACCGTGCAGACGGGGGATGGCCCACGAATGCGGATCGGCTTCCCGGAGCGTATAGACCGACCGCTGCCGGAAGAACTCGAGCGCCTGATCGCGCGTCGCCTTGCGGGCCATGTACCGGGAGAGGCTGGGTCCGTCGTCCGCCTCTGCAAGAGCGAAGAGCGATCGACCGACCGCGTCGACGGTGGGCTCGGGAAGGTCGGGAGCCGGCACCGCCGCGCGCAACCGGGTCTCGAATGCCGCCTCGAGAGTCGTGCGGATGGCGATGAGCTCGGGGTCCCACTCCAGCTCGGCGTCGAGCGCGGGCATCGAGCCGTAGGCCGAAGCGTAGAGAAGGAACAGCGAGATCTGCACATCGTCGTCGGTCGCGATGTCGGTGGCCGCGTCGAGCGAAGCGCTGACCAGCGTCGAATCGACGGCATCCGCGTCGCCGGTCAAGCGCGCGCTGATCGTGCGGCTGAGAGGGCCGCGCGGTCGGGGGAGGACGGCTGCGGGGGACAGGACGGGGGAGGTCATCGGTGGGCTCCGTTCATGGATGAAAGCAGTCTGCGGGCCATGCGTGCGGCGTCCCAGGGACTTGACGACGCGCTCGCTCGGGCGCTAGTCGCTCAGCGCGCGCGTCCCTCGGCGAGGTGCCCCAACCGGTGCAGGGTCTCCGCGTTGCGGAATCGCAGGAGCGGCGTCGTGATCAAGCTCGGCAACAACGTCGCCGGCCCCTTCACCGGCTCCTCGTCGATGCGCACCATGGAGCCCCCGTCCCACGCGCGTACGCGAAGCGTCACTCGCGCCTCGCCGATCGGCCAGCCCTTCGCACGGATCACCATGCGGTTCGGGGGCGACCATTCCTCGACCACGGTCGTATCGTCGAGGAGCGCGGGCCACACGCCTACCGAGTGATGAAGCCGAGAGCCCTCGGCCGGCCACGTGTCATCGACCTCGCGCATGCGCGAGGCGCCGACGACCCAGGCGGGGTAGAGCCAGCCGTTCTCGAGAACCTCGAACACATCCGCCGGGGTGCAGCGCAGGGTGCGCACGTTCTTCACCATGCGCCCACGATCGCCGCTCGCGCGCCGTGGGCACAGGGGGTTGACGGGCGGGCTGATCCCTCAGCGCGCGCGGTGGGCGCGCAGCGCCTCCACGACCAATGCGTGGTCGGCATGCATCTCGAGACCGCTCACGCCGATCGCGCCGGCGAGCGTACCGCCGATCCGGATCGGGAACCCGCCGCCCGCCGCCGCATACAGCGCAGGGTCCAGGCGCGACGACCGATCGAACTCCTCCCCGCGGGCGAGGAAGTCGTAGTGCACGCCCAGCGACGCCTGGCCGAAGTGCTCGACGACGCGGAACTTCCGATCCAGCCACGCGTCGTTCAGCGCGCTCGTGCCCGCCGCCGCCATATGGAAGGCGCGCTGGCCGCCGAGCGAGACCGACACGACGACCGGGAGCGCATCGGCGGTGGCTCGCGCACGCAGCCACGAGCCCACCTCCCAGGCATCCGTCACGGTGAAGCGGTCGAAGTCCAGCTCCCGCTCCTCGGCGGTGATCGCGGCGAGGGCGGCGTGTGCGTCGGTGCTCATACTCGCGAGACTAGCGGGCGGTCTGCGTCCGGGTGCAGAAGAGCCCGGCGTCCGCGAGGGACACCGGGCTCTCTGCGGCGCGAGCGCCGTCGAAGTCACGCCAGCGGGCGAAGGCCCTCCACCAGGGGAGTGGTCGGGCGACCGATCAGGCGGGCGAGCGTGCCGTCGGTGTCGGCCAGAGCGCCCCCACGGATGCCGGCATCGAGAGCGGTCACGAAGCCGATGGTTCCCTCATCGAGTCCGGCCGACGCCAGAGCCGCGGCGTGCTCCTCGGTCGTCAGCGAGCGGTACTCGACGGGGCTTCCGATGACCTCGGCGATCGCGGCGGCGAGGTCGTCGTAGTTCCAGGCGACGTCTCCGCCGAGCTCGTAGGCCTGGCCCAGGTGGCCGTCCTCGAGGAGCACGACGGCTGCGGCATCCGCGAAGTCCTTCCGGCTCGCCGAGGCCACGCGGCCTTCGCCGACACTCGCTGCCACAACGCCCGTCTCGCGGGCCTGAGCGATGTTGCCGGCGTAGTTCTCGGTGTACCAGTTGTTCCGCAGGATCACGGCGGGGACGCCCGACGCGGCGATGAGATCTTCGGTCGCCTTGTGCTCGGGAGCGAGCACGAGGTCGCTCGTCGGAGCCTTCGGCGCGCTCGTGTACACGAGCTTCGTGACACCGGCGGCCTTCGCCGCATCGATGACGGTCTGGTGCTGCGCAGTGCGGCGACCGACCTCGGAACCCGAGATGAGGAGCACGGAGTCGACGCCCTCGAGAGCGGCGGCGATCGTGTCGGGGCGGTCGTAGTCGACGACCGCGGTGCGCACGCCGCGGGCGGCGATGTCGGATGCCTTCGCGACGTCGCGCACGCCCGCGATGATCGACGACGGCTCTGCGTCGCGCTCGAGGAGGCTGTCGATGACGAGGCGGCCGAGCTGTCCGGTGGCGCCGGTGACGAGAATGGTCATGAGGGTCCTTTCGTGGGAATGACACCCTCGACAACCCGCCGCCCATTCAAAACCTTCCGATCTTCGGGTACCCACTTTGAAGTAAGGTACCTACATGTCGGTGAGTTATGCGCAGATCCGGGAGAGCACGCCGCTCGTCTTCGAGCAGGGGTGCAGCACCCGCGTGATCCTCGACCATGTGATGAGCAAGTGGGGAGTCCTCGTGCTCTCGTCGCTGTCCGACGGCACGCTCCGCTGGGGCGAGTTGCGTCGCGAGGTCGACGGCATCAGCGAGAAGATGCTCGCCTCGACGCTGCGCACCCTCGCCGACGACGGCCTCGTGCATCGAGAGTCGTTCCCGTCGGTGCCGCCGCACGTCGAATACAGTCTGACCCCGCTCGGTCGCGACCTCATGGAGCGGATGCTGCCGCTGATGGCCTGGATCGCCGACCACGCCGACAGGATGCTGGGGCGAAACTGAACTGCGGATTTCGTCGCCTTGCTACCCATTCGCAGATGGAATCAGTCGTTCAGAGAAAGCCATTGACTCGATAACCGCAATGGCCCTACTGTCTGACCATGGCAGCAACGACGCCCATCCACCTTGAACGGCCCGACGGCAAGGGGTTGGCGGCAGGCACACTCGGGCTCTGGGGATCGACGGTCATCGGTCTCGCCTCCACGGCGCCCGTGTACTCGCTCGTCGCGACTCTCGGTTTCGTGGTCCTCGCGGTCGGCGCGCAGGCGCCCATCGCCTTCATCATCGCGTTCGTGCCGATGCTCCTCATCGCGTTCGCGTATCGAGAGCTCAACAACGCCGTCCCCGACTGCGGCACGACGTTCACGTGGGGCACGAAGGCGTTCGGTCCGTGGGTGGGCTGGATGGGTGGCTGGGGAGTCGCGGTCGCGGGCATGGTCGTGCTCGCGAACCTCGCGCAGATCGCCTCGGTCTACTTCTGGTCGCTGATCGGGCAAGACCTCGAGAACAACGACTGGCGCGTGGTCGTCGTGGCGGTCGCTTTCATCGCCGCGATGACCTGGGTGAGTTGGCGCGGGGTCGAGATCGGTGAGCGCATCCAGAACATCCTGCTCGGCATCCAGTACCTGGCGCTCGGCATCTTCGTCGTGACCGCGCTCTGGCAGTTCTTCGCCGGGTCGGCGCCGAACCCGACGCCGTTCGACCTCGAGTGGCTCAACCCGTTCGCTTTCACCGACTGGTCGGGCTTCACGGAGGCGATCCTGCTCGCTCTCTTCATCTACTGGGGATGGGACACCTGCCTCGCCCTGAACGAAGAGACGAAGGATCCGAAGCGCATTCCTGGTCGAGCGGCGCTGCTGACGACGGTCATCCTGCTCTTCACCTACGTCGCCGTCACGATCGCGGCGATGATGTACGCAGGGCTGGGCGAGACCGGCACGGGACTCGGCAACGAGGCGAACGCCGACGACTTCTTCCTCGCGATCAAGGACGGACTTCTCGGGCCGTTCGGCTGGGTCCTCGTCGTCTCGGTCATCATCTCGGCGATCTCCTCGACGCAGACCACGATCCTCCCGACCGCGCGCGGCACCCTCGCGATGGGCGTGTACCGGGCGCTTCCCGCGAAGTTCAAGGACGTGCACCCCAAGTACAAGACGCCGTCGTTCTCGACGATCGTCATGGGCGTGGTCGCCTCGGTCTACTACATCGGAATGACGCTGATCAGCGACAACATCCTGCAGGACTCGATCCTCTCGCTCGGTCTCGCGATCGCGTTCTACTACGCGATCACCGGCTTCGCCTGCGTCTGGTACTTCCGCCGCGACATCTTCCGCTCACCGCGCGAATTCTTCTTCAAGGGGCTGTTCCCGCTGCTCGGCGGGCTGATGCTCACCGGGGCGTTCGTCCAGTCGGCGATCGACATGTGGGACGTCGACTACGGCTACACCGTGCTGTTCGGCATCGGCGGCACGTTCGTGATCGGCATCGGCTCGCTCGCCTTCGGACTCGTGCTGATGTTCCTCTGGTACCTGTTCCCGCGCTCGAAGCGGTTCTTCCGCGGCGAGAGCCTGAACCGCGACACCCAGGTGATGGTGCCCGACGAGCCGGCGACGACCATCCGCTCGATCGACGGCGGCATCTGACCTTTCCCGGATCGCAGCGACGGCCCGGCAGCATCCTCGGATGCTTCCCGGGGCCGTCGCCGTCGGTGTCCTAGGCTTGTCGACGTGCGCATCCGGCTCGACATCGCCTATGACGGAACCCACTTCCGCGGGTGGGCCCGGCAGCCGACGCTTCGCACCGTGCAGGGAACGCTCGAGGACGCGTTGGCGCGCATCGTCGGGTCCGACGTGCGGTTGGTCGTCGCCGGACGAACGGATGCCGGGGTGCACGCTTCCGGTCAGGTCGCGCACGTCGATCTCGACGACGAGCAATGGGCGCGCATCGAGCAACGACACGGGCGTGCGGCAGTGGATCCGGCGGCGTCGATCGCCGGACGGATGCGCGGAGTCCTCGGCGCCTATTCCGACGTCGCCGTGCACCGCACCTCGATCGCCCCCGAGGGTTTCGATGCGAGATTCTCCGCGGTGTGGCGCCGCTACCGTTACCGCCTCGCGGACGAGGTGGCGGGGTTCGACCCGCTGCGGCGACTCGACACGACGAGCGTGCGGGGGCGTCTCAATGCCGAGGCGATGGATGCCGCGGCGCAGACGCTCATCGGCCTGCACGACTTCGCCGCCTACTGCAAGCCGCGCGACGAGGCCACGACCATCCGAACGCTACTCGACTACCGGTGGGCCCGCGACGATGACGGAGTTCTGGTCGCCGAGGTCAAGGCCGACGCCTTCTGCCACAGCATGGTGCGCGCGCTCGTCGGCGGGTGCGTCGCCGTGGGGGAGGGGCGCCTCGACGTCGGCGACCTCGTCGTGCTGCGCGATGCCCTCACCCGCACGAGCGAGTTCAAGGTGCTCGCCGCCCGCGGGCTGATCCTCACCGAGGTCGGGTATCCGGCCGACGACTTACTTGCCGCGCGAGCCGAGCAGACCCGGGCTCGGCGCGACAGCGAGTGATCCAATAACAGACCGGTGCGGCACAGACAACCCGGAGCCGACCCATAGCGGGCGCGAGTAGCGTGGCAACGATCATGAAGGTCATCTCGTACAACCTCCGCAAGCACCGGGCCGCCACCGAGCTCGTGGCGCTCGTCGGTGAGCACGACCCCGACATCCTGTGCCTGCAGGAGTGCGACGTGCAGCATCTGCCCGAGAGCATCGGCGGCCTCGTGCTCGCCGACGCGACGCAGGGAAATCGGCTGGGCCTGGCGCTCTACTACCGCGCGAGCACCTTCCGTCTGCGGGAGATCCGCGCGATCGGGCTCAAGAAGTCGTTGCACGACCGCATGCTCAAACCGGCCCACGAGCGCATCCTCGCCGCGCGACTGTTCGACATCGACGAGGGGCGCGAGATCATCGTCGGGTCGTTCCACGCCGCTCCGCTCACCGCGCTCAACTCCCTGCGCCGCCATCAGATCCGTGCAGCACTGTCGTCGCTGGCCGCGCTCGGCGAGGGGCTCCCGCAGCTCATGGTCGGCGACTACAACTACCCGGTTTTCAAAGAGAACCTGGGCCAGGCCGTGCGAGACCACGGCTACGCGCTCAGTCTCAGCGACGACCACACCTACACGCGCTATCGCGTTTTCCGTGGCCACTACGACTTCGCCACCTCGACGGGTTTCGAGATCGAGCGGATCACCACCCTGCCGCAGGGGACGAGCGACCACCGGCCGATCCTCGTGTCGGTGCATCCGGACTGACATCCGGCGCACCGATGCCGCAGACTCGAAGCATGACGACGATTCCCGCAGTCCTGGTCGGCGGGCCGACGCTGTACTTCACCTACGGCGGTTACGGCTTCCTGACCGATCCGACGTTCGACGAGCCCGGCGTGTACGAGGGAGGCTCCCGGTTGCGCAAACTGACCGGTCCGGCCGTGCGCCCCTCGGCACTCGGCCCGATCGATGTCGTGCTTCTCTCGCACGACGAGCACGCCGACAACCTCGACAACGCGGGTCGCGCGCTCCTGCCCGAGGTGCCGCTGGTGCTGGGCACGGCGGAGTCGGCGACGCGCATCCCGCAGGTCACGGGGCTGGTGCCGTGGCAGGAGCATCGGATCGGCGAGGTGACCGTGACGGCGGTGCCCGCGCTGCACGGCCCCGAGGGCGCGGAAGGCGTGGTCGGATTCGTCACGGGATTCGTGCTCGAGGCGCCCGGCGAGCCCACCGTCTACGTCTCGGGCGACAATGCCTCCGTCGATCTGGTGCGCCGCATCGGCGAGCGATTCCCCGCGATCGACATCGCCGTGCTTTTCACCGGTGCCGCGAACGTCGGCGCCTTCGGCGACACCGACCTCACCCTCAACGCGCGGACGGCGCTCGAGGCGGCGGGTGTGCTGACGGATGCCGTCATCGTGCCGGTGCACGCGGAGGGGTGGTTCCATTTCTCGGAGACGCTCGAGCGGCTGGTCGGGATGTTCGAGTACGCGGAGCAGGGGCACCGGCTGCGGGTGCTGACCCCGGGGGAGCGGTCCGATCTCGCGTGAGGCCGGTTTGAGGGACGGCGCTCGGTAGCGTATGCTGTCTCTTTGGTGCCCGTGCCGTTCATCGGCGGGGTGCATCATCCGAACGTGAGCCCTCCACTGGCGTGTTCCTCCCTGTCGGGAAGAACCACCCCGGAGTGGGATTCACGAACTTCTCCGTTCGACACAAGAAAGCAGCACTATCGTGACGCGCACTTACACCCCGAAGGCCGGCGAGGTCCAGCGTGACTGGGTCGTCATCGACGCCACCGACGTCGTTCTCGGCCGTCTCGCCTCGCACGCGGCAACGCTCCTGCGTGGCAAGCACAAGCCCACCTTCGCCAACCACATCGACTCCGGTGACTTCGTCATCATCGTGAACGCCGACAAGGTCGCGCTCACGGGTCAGAAGCTCCAGAAAAAGCTGGCCTACCGTCACTCGGGTTACCCGGGCGGCCTCAAGTCGGTCACCTACTCCGAGCTCCTCGAGAAGAACCCGGTCCGCGCCGTGGAGAAGGCCATCCGTGGCATGCTCCCGAAGAACAGCCTCGGCCGCCAGCAGCTGTCCAAGCTCAAGGTGTACGTCGGTGCAGAGCACCCGCACGCCGCGCAGCAGCCCCAGCCGTACACCCTCGACCAGGTCGCCCAGTAAGCGCCGTACAGACTTAAGGACATACTCGTGGCTGACATCCAGGACACCACCGAAACCCCCCAGAGCTTCTCGACCTCGACCCCCGAGACCGACGCAGTCGAGGCGGCTCCCCGCCCCGTGCTCAGCGTCCCGGGCGCCGCTGTCGGTCGTCGCAAGCAGGCCATCGCCCGCGTGCGTCTGATCCCCGGCTCGGGCACGATCACGGTCAACGGCCGTTCGATCGAGGACTACTTCCCGAACAAGCTGCACCAGCAGCTCATCAACGACCCGTTCACGGTTCTCAACCTCGCCGGCGGCTACGACGTCATCGCGCGCATCTCCGGTGGTGGCCCCTCGGGCCAGGCCGGTGCGCTGCGTCTCGGCATCGCCCGTGCCCTCAACGGCATCGACGAGGAGAACAACCGCCCGACCCTGAAGAAGGCCGGCTTCCTCTCGCGCGACGCTCGCGTCAAGGAGCGCAAGAAGGCTGGACTCAAGAAGGCCCGCAAGGCGCCTCAGTACTCGAAGCGTTAAGGTCCACTGCTTCCGATGCCGATCTTTGGCACGGACGGTGTGCGGGGGCTTGCCAACGGCATCCTCACCGCCGACCTCGCGCTCACCCTGGCCCAGGCGACTGCTGTCGTCCTGGGCCAGGGCCGTACTGCGGAGGCACGCAAAGCCGAAGGCAAGCGTCTGACCGCAGTCGTGGCTCGCGACCCCCGGGTCTCGGGACACTTCCTGACCGCTGCGGTCGCCGCCGGTCTCGCCTCCTCGGGCGTCGACGTGCTCGAGGCCGGGGTCATCCCGACCCCCGCGCTCGCGTTCCTCGTCGCCGACCGTGACGCCGACTTCGGCGTCATGATCTCGGCCTCGCACAACGCGGCGCCCGACAACGGCATCAAGATCTTCGCCCGTGGTGGCGTCAAGCTGCCTGACATCGTCGAGCAGCGCATCGAGGCCGCCATGTCCGGCGAGATGCTGCGCCCGACCGGTGAGGGTGTCGGACGGATCGACCGGTTCTCGGATGCCGAGGACCGCTACGTCGTGCACCTGCTCGGCTCGCTGCCGAACCGCCTCGAGGGCATCAAGGTCGTGCTCGACTGCGCCCACGGCGCCGCGTCCGGTGTCTCGCCCGAGACCTTCCGCGATGCGGGCGCCGACGTCACGGTGATCGGTGCCGACCCCGATGGGCTCAACATCAACGACGGCGTCGGATCGACGCACCTCGACAACCTCGCGGAGGCGGTCGTGCGTCTCGGCGCCGACATCGGCATCGCGCACGACGGCGACGCCGACCGCTGCCTCGCGGTGGATGCCGAAGGCAACGTCATCGACGGTGACCAGATCATGGCGATCCTCGCCGTCTCGATGAAGGAGCGCGGTCATCTCACCGACGACACGCTCGTCGCGACGGTGATGAGCAACCTCGGTCTGCACGTGGCCATGCGCGAGCACGGCATCACGGTGCGGCAGACCGCGGTGGGCGACCGTTACGTGCTCGAGGACATGAACGCAGGCGGCTTCGCCCTGGGCGGCGAGCAGTCCGGCCACGTGATCATGAGCGAGTTCGCGACCACGGGTGACGGCCTCCTCACCGGTCTGCACCTCGTCGCCGAGATGGCGCGCCAGGGCAAGACGATCGCCGAGCTCGCCGCTGTGATGACCGTCTACCCGCAGGTCCTCATCAACGTCCGCGGTGTCGACAAGGACCGTGTCGACGACGACGAGGTCGTTCAGGCCGCCGTGCGCGAAGTCTCGACCGAACTGGGCGACACCGGGCGCGTGCTGCTGCGAAAGTCCGGAACCGAGCCCCTCGTGCGTGTCATGGTCGAAGCTGCCGACGCCGAGTCGGCGCAGTCCTACGCCGAGCGGCTCGAAGGCATCGTCCGCGAGCGCCTGGCACTCTGAACACCACGACCGACCACGTCGGTCCACGTCCTGAGCATCCGCCCGCTTTCCCGCGGTCGACGGATGCTCAGGACTGCGGCTGACCCAGCTGCTCGATGTAGCGCAGGAGCACGCCCTCGCGGAGCGCCCACGGCGAGACCTCGAGCTCGTCGACCTTCAGCGCGGTCATCGCGGTGTGCAGCGAGACCGCCGCGGCGACGATCTGGAACGTGCGGTCCGGCGTGATCCCCGGCAACTCCTGGCGGGCCGAGGCGGGCAAGCGCGCGAGCCGAGGAATCCAGGAACCGAGTGCTGCGCGGGGGAGCAGCATCCGCTCCGATCCCGACCAGCCGGGCACCGGGTATCCGACGAGCCGCGCCAGCGAGCGGATGGCCTTCGACGAACCCACCACGTGGTCGGGCCGGGGGAGGGCCGCGAAGCGCGGGAGCACCTCATCGAGGGTGTCGCGGGCGTGCACACGCAACCGTTCGACGTCGTCCTCGCCGGGCGGATCGTTCGGCAGGAACTGTACGGTCATGCGCCCGGCGCCCAGAGGAACGGATGCCGCGGCATCCGGCAGTTCCTCGCCGCCCGCGGCGATCTCGAGCGAGCCGCCGCCGATGTCGAGGAGCAGGATCTGCCCCGCCGACCATCCGAACCACCGCCGGACCGCGAGGAACGTGAGCTCGGCCTCGGTCTCGCCATCGAGCACCTGGAGCGGCTGTCCGAGCGCCGCCTCGATCCGCGCGATCACCTCCGCGCCGTTCGCGGCGTCGCGCACCGCGCTCGTCGCCGTCGCGAGCAGGGCATCGACGCGCTGCTCCTCGGCGACCCGACGAGCCTGCGTGACCGCCTGCTCCAGTGCCTGCACCCCTTCCTCGGAGATCGCGCCGTCGGGTAGCAGATATCTCATGAGGCGGAGCACCGAGCGATCGCTCGTCGTCGCGAGCGGACGCCCACCGGGCCGCACGTCGGCGGCGAGCATGTGGACGGTGTTGGAACCGATGTCGAGGACTCCGAGGCGCACGGGTAGAGACTACCGCCGCCCCGATACGATGATCGGGTGACCACTGTCGACCCCACGCAGCCCCTCTCGCCGTACCGTGAGATCGGGCGGGCGGAATGGGCGCGCCTGGCGGCCGACCTCGACCAGCCGCTGAGCGAGACCGAGGTCGTCGAGATCCGCGGCATCGGCGACCGGCTGAGCCTCGACGAGGTGCGCGAGGTCTACCTGCCCCTCAGCCGCCTACTGAGCCTGTACGCGACCTCGACCAAACGGCTGGGGGCCGCGACGAGTTCCTTCCTCCAGGAGGAGGACACCACGACGCCGTTCGTGGTGGGAGTGGCCGGTTCGGTCGCGGTCGGCAAGTCCACGATCGCCCGTCTGCTGCGTGAGCTGATGAGCCGCTGGCCCGGCACCCCGCGCGTCGAGCTCGTGACCACCGACGGCTTCCTCTACCCGAACGCCGAACTCGAACGGCGCGGGCTCATGGAGCGCAAGGGCTTTCCCGAGTCGTACGACCGCCGGGCTCTGATCGAGTTCCTCACCGAGGTCAAGAGCGGGGCGGCAGAGGTGCGTGCGCCCTTCTACTCGCACATGCGCTACGACATCGTTCCGGATGCGCACGTCGTGGTGCGGCGTCCGGACGTCGTGATCGTCGAGGGCCTGAACGTGCTCCAGCCGCCGGCGGCACCGAACGACGTCGCGGTGAGCGATCTGTTCGACTTCTCGATCTTCGTCGACGCCGACACCGACCACATCGCCAACTGGTACGTCGAGCGCTTCCTCGCCCTGCGCGAGGGCGCATTCAGCAACCCCTCGTCGTACTTCAACGTCTTCGCCCACCTCACCGATCAGGAGGCGATCACGACGGCGCTCGGGTACTGGAACGAGATCAACATGCCGAACCTCGTCGAGAACGTGATGCCGACCAAGCACCGCGCCCGCCTGGTGCTGAACAAGGGCGCGGATCACTCGGTCGAGAGCGTGCTGCTGCGCAAGCTCTGAGCCTCGCGGGCGGGTTCGATTGTTCGGACGGCTCGCAAAAAAACGCGCCTATTCTTGACGGCATGTGTGGAATCGTCGGATACGTGGGCCCGCGCCCCAGCCAGGACATCCTTCTCGCCGGTCTCGCCCGCCTCGAGTACCGCGGATACGACTCCGCGGGCGTCGCGGTCATCGACGGCGACGGTGCGCTCGGCATGCGCAAGAAGGCGGGCAAGCTCAGCGCTCTGCGCGACTCGCTCTCCGACGCCCCGCTGCCCGACGGCACGACCGGCATCGGGCACACCCGCTGGGCCACGCACGGCGGCCCGACCGACGTCAACGCGCACCCGCACCTCGCCGACGGCGACAAGCTCGCGCTGATCCACAACGGCATCATCGAGAACTTCGCGTCGCTGCGTGACGAGCTGGTGGCCGCCGGGGTCGCGTTCCGCAGCGAGACCGACACCGAGGTCGCGGCGGCGCTGCTCGGCCGTGAGTACGCGCAGAACGGAGGCGACCTGCAGCTCGCGTTCCGCACCGTCGTCAACCGCCTCGAGGGCGCGTTCACCCTGCTGGCCGTGCACCAGGACCACCCGGGCCTCGTCGTCGGCGCTCGCCGCAACTCCCCGCTCGTGATCGGCCTCGGCGAGGGCGAGAACTTCCTCGGCTCCGATGTGGCCGCCTTCGTCGAGCACACCCGTCAGGCGCTCGCGATCGGTCAGGACCAGATCGTCTCGATCACTCCGGATGCCGTGACGGTCGTCGACTTCGCCGGCACCCCGGTCGAGCCCGAGCCCTTCGAGGTCTCGTGGGATGCCGCAGCCGCCGAGAAGGGCGGGTGGGCGAGCTTCATGGCCAAGGAGGTCTCCGAGCAGCCCGAGGCGGTCGCCAACACGATCCGTGGACGCATCCACGACGGTCAGGTCGTGATCCCCGAGCTCGACGGTCTCGATGAGCTGTTCACCGGCATCAACCGCGTCATCATCACCGCCTGCGGCACCGCGTCGTACGCCGCGCTCGTCGGCAAGTACGCGATCGAGCAGTGGGCGCGCGTGGCCGTCGACGTCGAGCTCGCGCACGAGTTCCGCTACCGCGACCCGGTCATCGGCGCCGACACACTCGTCGTCTCGATCAGCCAGTCGGGCGAGACGATGGATACGCTGATGGCGGTCAAGTACGCCCGCGAGCGCGGAGCGCGCACGCTGTCGATCTGCAACACGCAGGGCGCGACGATCCCGCGCGAGTCGGATGCCGTCGTCTACACGCACGCCGGACCCGAGGTCGCGGTCGCCTCGACCAAGGCGTTCTCGGCGCAGATCACCGCTCTGCTCCTGCTCGGGCTGCACATGGGCCGCGTGCGCGGAGCGGTCGCGGATGCCTCGACCGATGTCGACGAGCTGAGCTCGCTCCCCGAGAAGATCGCCCGCGTGCTCGCCGATGAGAACGAGCACGTCTCCCAGCTCGCTGGCTGGATGGCCGACACCCGTTCGGTTCTCTTCCTCGGTCGCCACGTCGGCTACCCGATCGCGCTCGAGGGCGCGCTCAAGCTCAAGGAGATCTCGTACATCCACGCCGAGGGCTTCGCCGCCGGTGAGCTCAAGCACGGTCCGATCGCCCTGATCGAGCCCGGGCAGCCCGTGTTCGTCCTCGTGCCGTCGCCTCGCCACTCGGCGCTCGTGCACTCGAAGGTCGTCTCGAACATCCAGGAGATCCGCGCCCGCGGAGCCCGGGTCATCGTGATCGCCGAAGAGGGCGATGCCGCCGTGCTGCCTTTCGCCGACGAGGTCATCCGCATCCCGCTCGCCGGCGCGATGTTCGAGCCGCTCCTCGCCGTCGTCCCGCTGCAGATCTTCGCCATGGCGCTCGCCACCGCGAAGGGCCTCGACGTCGACCAGCCGCGCAACCTCGCGAAGTCCGTCACCGTCGAGTGAGCCGCGTTCGCGGTGCACGGGTCGCACCGTGCGCCGCGAGTAGGCTGGAACGGTGATCATCGGGACCGGCATCGACCTCGTCGACATCCCGCGTTTCGAGCGGACCCTCGAGCGCACCCCTCGTCTCCTGGAGCGTCTCTTCGCGCCCGCAGAGCGCGCCCTGCGACTTCCGTCGCTCGCCGCCCGCTACGCGGCGAAGGAGGCGCTGATCAAGGCGCTCGGCGGCTCGGACGGGGTGCACTGGATCGAGATCGAGATCGCCTCGGAGGAATCGGGTCGACCGTACTTCGTGCTGTCAGGGTCGACGGCCGACGTGATCGTCGAGCGCGGGATCGCGACCCTGCACCTCACCATGAGTCATGACGCGGGTCTCGCGACCGCGTTCGTCGTCGCCGAGGGAGGCCCGCAGTGACCGTTCCGTTCCGCGAAGCATCCGTCGACATCGACGCCATCGCCGATAACGTCCGCCACTTCCGCCGCTTGACCGGCGTCGAGGTCATCGCCGTCGTGAAGGCCAATGCCTACGGTCACGGTGCGGCAGCGGCGGCCGTGGCCGCACTGGCGGGTGGCGCGACGCGTCTCGGCGTCGCGGAGATCCCCGAGGCGCTCGAGCTGCGCCGGCAGGGGATCACCGCTCCGATTCTCGCGTGGCTCCACGCGCCGGGCGAGCGCTTCGATCGCGCCGCGGCCGAGAACATCGAGCTCGGTATCTCCTCGTTCGACCAGCTCGAGGCGGCGGCCGCCGTCGCGAGCGTCGACCGGCCCGTGAGTGTGCATCTCAAGCTCGAGACGGGGCTGTCGCGCAACGGCATCGCCCCCGCCGATTGGGCGCGGGTGCTCGCGGAAGCCGCCCGGCACGAGCGCATCGGGCGTCTGCGCGTGGTGGGACTCTTCAGCCACCTCTCCAACACCTCCGTCGACGACGATCGCGCCGCCCTCGCGAAGTTCGAGGAGGGGGTCGAGGCAGCGGCTGCCTTCGGCATCCGTCCGGAGATCCGCCACATCGCGGCGACAGCCGCCGCGATCGACCTGCCCGAGATGCGTCTCGACGCGGTGCGCATCGGCGTCGGGATCTACGGACTCTCCCCGTTCGACGACCGCACCTCGGCCGAGCTGGGGCTGCGCCCCGCGATGACGTTGCGCGGAGCCGTCGCCGCTGTGCGCCGGGTGCCCGCCGGCACGGGGGTCTCGTACGGGTACGACCACCGCACCGATCGCGACACGACTCTCGCGCTGGTGCCCCTTGGATACGCCGACGGGGTTCCGCGCCACGCCTCCGGCCGCCTGCCCGTCTCGATCGGCGGGCGCCGGTTCACGAACGTCGGCCGTATCGCCATGGACCAGTTCGTCGTCGACGTCGGCGACACCCCGGTCTCGATCGGCGACGAGGTCGTGCTCTTCGGCGATCCCACGCTGGGAGTGCCGTCGGCCGCCGATTGGGCGGATGCCGCCGACACCATCAACTACGAGATCGTTACGCGCATCGGCGCCCGGGTTCCGCGGAGGACCACGTGAGCGTCGATCCCGCGTTCCTCGGACGCCGCGAAGTCGACTCATCCGACGACATGGAGCGCCTCGGCTTCCTCATCGGTGAGCAGCTCGAGGCCGGTGACCTGCTGATCCTCACCGGTCCCCTCGGCGCCGGGAAGACGACGTTCACGCGGGGGCTGGCCGAGGGTCTCGGTGTGCGCGGGCCGGTGCAGAGCCCGACGTTCGTGATCGCGCGCACGCATCCGTCGCTGGTCGGCCGGGCTCCGCTGGTGCACGTCGACGCCTACCGGCTCGGGTCCGGCGCGGAGCTCGACGATCTCGACCTCGATCTCGCGCGCTCGGTGGTCGTGGTCGAGTGGGGGCGCGGGATGGCGGAAGACCTCGCGGACGCCTGGTGGGACATCGAGCTCGAGCGTCCCGTCGGCGACGACGGCGGTGGCGACATCGATCCGGCGGAGCTCGACGCCGATGCCCCGCGATTCTTCACGATGACGCGCGTCGAGCGCTGAGCCCCCTCACTCCGGGCGGGCCAGGCCCATTCCGTCGAGAGAGCCGTCGACGTCGAAACCGAGCTCGTCGGCCAGCTCGAACAATTCGACCGCTGAAGCGGGATCGGGGTCGAGCCCCTCGTCGCCGGTGAGGAGCATGACGCCCGCGATGAACGCGGCGCGCGCGTTCCCCGCCTCGCCCGCGCGGGCGTACCACTGCACTGCCTGCACGGTGTCCTTCGGCACTCCTCGGCCCGTGGCGTACATCCCGCCGAGGTTCGACTGCGCGCGGTCGCTGCCGAGCTCGGCGGCCCGCTGCGTCCAGGCGACCGAGGCGTCGGTGACCCCGCCGTCCGCCGTGAGGATGCTGAGCTCGAATGCGGCGGCGGCATCGCCGCGTGCGGCCGCCGCCTCGAAGAACCGCGCTCCGGCCGCGGCGTCCTCGGCGTAGCCGTACCCCTGCTGCAGGAAGTAGCCGAGGAACAGCAACAGCTCGGCGTTCTCCGGGTCGTCCGTATGCAGGGCGCCGAGACGGGCGGCGGCGGCGGATGCTTCGCTCTCGTCGCGGGCGAAGTAGGCCGTGCGCACCCAGCCGAGCGCACCATCTCGGTCGCCGAGGTCGTCGGCGGCGCGGTAGAGCGAGATCGCCGCGCTGGCGTCGTGTGCGGGGAAGGGCGCCCACGGCGCGATGCCGCCGCGCTCGTAGAGGAGCGCGAGGTCGAGCAGCGCCGGCACATGCCCGCGGTCGCCGGCGGCCTGGAGCGTCTGCACGAGGAGGTCCGGCGCGTCACCCGGGAGGAGACCGATGGAGTGCTCGTTGCGCAGGAACGCCTGGCAGAGCTCGACCGCCGCGGCGTGGAGCTCTGCGGGATCGGCATCGGGTGTGCGCAGCAGACGGGCGGCGTTCTCGTAGTGGGGGGACGTCATGCCCCCACCCTAGGAGCTGGCGGCCGAGCGGGAGGAGGGCACAGCCGGGTACCGGCGATCGGCGACTACCCTGGAGAGGTGATTCTCGCCGTCGACACCTCCCTGGGCAGCGCCGTGGCGCTGATCGACCCCAACGGCACGCGCCGCGCCGAGACCGGGACGGGCGACCCGCTCGGGCACGCCGAGGTGATCGGTGACCTGCTCGTCGAGGCACTGGCCGCATCGGGCGGCGGCGACGTCTCCCAGGTCGTCGCCGGCATGGGCCCCGGACCCTTCACCGGACTCCGCATCGGGATCGCCGCCGCGCGGACATTCGCGCTCGGTCGCGGCGTGCCGGTGATCCCCGTGCCCAGCCACCATGCGGCAGCACTGACGGCGATCGAGACGGATGCCGTCGCCGAGCCGTTCGCGATCGTCACCGATGCACGCCGACGCGAGGTGGCGGTCACGGTCTTCGACGGTCTCGACGCCGATCGGCTCCCGCGCGTGATCGCCGACACCGTGCTCGTACCGGCCATCGAGGCGGATGCGCATCTCGACGGCATCCGTCGTGTCGACGTCGTCGCTTTGTCGGCCGCGGACCTCGCGCGCGTCGGCGCCCGTGCTCTCGCCGCCGGGCGTCAGCTCGCTGATTCCGAGCCCCTCTACCTCCGTCAGCCCGATGTGAAGCGGCCGGCCGCGCCGAAGCGGGTGCGACTGTGACTCTGCGCGACGCGACCGCCGCGGACCTCGACGCGATCATGGCGATCGAGCGGCGATCGTTCCCGACCGATGCGTGGAGCGCCGAGGCGATGGCCGCCGAACTCGTAAGCGAGCACGGGCGGTATCTCGTCGATGACGAGGACGGAACGATCATCGGCTACGGCGGTGTGCGCGCGCTGCGCGGCAGTGCGGATGCCGACATCCAGACCATCGCGTTCGACGCCGAGCGCCGCGGGGCCGGGCGCGGGCGGGCACTGTTGCGCGCGCTGCTCGACACGGCACGCGACCGCGGGGCGCGCGAAGTGTTCCTCGAGGTGCGCGCCGACAACCCCTCCGCCGAGGGCCTGTACCTCTCAGAGGGTTTCGAGGAGATCGGCCGCCGCCCCCGCTACTATCAGCCGGATGATGTGGATGCGATCGTGATGCGGCTCGTGCTGCGCCGGTCGTCCGGGAACGATGCCGACACGGCGAGCGAGGTGAGCGCATGAGCGAGCCGCTGGTGCTGGGGATCGAGACGAGCTGCGACGAGACGGGCATCGGTGTCGTGCGCGGACGCACCCTGCTGGCGAACACGATCGCCTCGAGCATGGACGAGCACGCCCGCTACGGCGGCGTCGTGCCGGAGGTCGCCGCCCGTGCGCACCTCGAGGCGCTGCAGCCCTCGATCGACGCGGCTCTGGCCGAGGCGGGCGTGGGCCTCGCCGATCTCGACGCCGTCGCCGTGACGAGCGGTCCGGGTCTCGCCGGCGCGCTCATGGTCGGTGTCGGAGCGGCCAAGGGGCTCGCGGTCTCGCTCGACAAGCCGCTCTACGCCGTGAACCATCTCGTCGGACACATCGCCGCCGACATCCTCACGGCCGACTCCGAACCGCTCGAGTATCCGACGATCGCTCTGCTCGTGTCGGGCGGGCACACCTCGCTCCTGCACGTCCGTGATCTCACGACCGATGTCGAGCTCCTCGGCGAGACGATGGACGATGCGGCGGGCGAGGCGTTCGACAAGGTCGCCCGCCTGCTCTCGCTGCCGTACCCCGGCGGCCCCGAGATCGATCGGGCGGCTGTGAACGGAGACCCGAACGCCATCCGCTTCCCCCGGGGGCTGTCCCGTGCCTCCGATCTGGCGAAGCACCGGTACGACTTTTCGTTCTCGGGGTTGAAGACGGCGGTCGCCCGCTGGGTCGAGAAGTGCGAGGCCGATGGCGTCGAGGTACCGGTGGCCGATGTCGCGGCGAGCTTCCGCGAGGCGGTCGTCGATGTGCTCGTCACGAAAGCGCTCGCCGCGTGCGCGGATCTCGGTGTTCCTCGGCTGCTGCTGGGCGGGGGAGTGATCGCCAACCGCCGCCTGCGCGACGTCGCCCTCGAGCGCGCGGCCGCGGCCGGGGTGACCGTGCGCATTCCGCCGCTCTCGTTGTGCACCGACAACGGCGCCATGATCGCGGCGCTCGCCGCCGAGCTGATCGCCTCGGGCAAGCGGCCCTCCACACTCGCCTTCGGCGCCGATTCGACGCTTCCGGTGACGGAGATCCAGGTCGCGGAGGCGGTCACGATATGACCGATCCCATGGAGCCGGTATCACCCGCGGGCACGCCTCCCACGCCTCCGCCGTCTCCGCGCATCGAGCGGCCGAGCGGTGAGGTCGAGAGCCCGGCGGGCACGGCGCGATTGCCCGGGGCTCGTCGTGACGGATACACGCGGCTGCCTACGGGTCCTGTGGGCATCGAGCCGGTGGTCGCGAGCGGCCCGGATGCCGATGATCCCACCGGTCGCACCGCGTGGGCGCCGGCCGAGACGGAGATGGTCGTCGATGATGCGCGGCTCGCGCCGTGGGCGCTGCTCGCGTCGATCGTCGCCCTCGGTGCCTCGTTCTTCGTCGGCTGGGGTCTGCCGGTCGCGGTGGTCGCGGTGATCGCATCGATCATGTCGTTGCGCCGCCCCGTCGAGAGCCGCCGGATGGGACGCTGGGCGCTCGTGCTCGGGCTGACCGCGACGGTCTACAGCCTGGGGTGGCTCGTCTGGGCCGGCATGCAGTTCGAGAGACTGGGCTGACGCCGGATGCTCGACGCCGAGGAAGCCGTCGAACTGCGCGCCCTGCAGGCGCGCGCATACGGGCGCGGGGGAGCTCTGACCGCCGACGAGAGCCGACGGCTCTCGGAGCTGGACGCGAAGCGCGCAGCGAGGTCGGATGAAGACGTTCCGACCGGTGGCGTGGCCGCGCCGCGCGAGGACGCAGTCGTTGCGCGGGACGACCGGATGCGGAACGAGCCGTCGCCGACCGTGGAATCGGCATCGACGCCCGCATCGGCGCCCGCATCGTCCCCGGCATCCGCTCGTCGGCTGCGCTGGCCGTGGATCGCGGCTGCTCTCCTCGTCGTCTTCGCACTCGGCGCGACCGCCGGGTGGCTGCTGTCGCGCCCGTCGGAGCACGAGGTGGAGCTCTCCCCGGTGCAGGCGGCCTGGCAACAGGAACTCATCGACGGTGGCGAGTTCGACGACGGCTCGATCCGGGCGATGACGGTCGAGGACGGGATGGTGATCTGGGCGGCGACACAGCATCGCGGGCTGACCACGTGCCTCGTGCTGGGTGACGCCGAGGAGCGCGTACCCTCATGCATCCCGACGGAGATCGTGCGTTCCTCGGGCTTCGACACCGTGCGCACGGTCGATGCGGACGGTGAGCTGAAGCGGCAGGTGTCCGCACGCCTGTTCCTCACCCCGGAAGACGAGCCCGCCGTCATCGCGGGGAGCTTCCTCATGGCTCCCCCGGATGAGCTCGGCATGTCGTACCGCGATGCGAGCGAGGCGGCCACGGCGGAGGAACTCGTCGAGCGCGGTCTGGAGCGCAGCAGCGTCTGGGTCGTCGGCTACGACGGGGAGAAGCCGGTCTGGACCGGCATCAAGGAATCGACCGGCCAGACCTGCCTCGTCTACGACACGTCCCACTCCGAGTCCGAGCCGATGCTGTTCTGCGAGGAACTCACGGCGATCGGAACAGGTCAGCGGGGGATCGGATACGAAAGCGTCGATGAGAACACGGGCGAGACGACCTCGCTCATGTTCACCTACGGGGAAGGCCCGTCCTACCTGCAGATCACGCGCGCCCCCGCACCGGGAGGCGCGGAGTGAGCGCCGAAGACGAACTCCGTGCCCTGCAGCGCAAGGCTTACGGCCGCACGGGCGACGTGACGCGAGCCGAGGCCGACCGCCTGCGCGAACTGCAACAGGCCCGTCCCGGTGTCAGCGCGGAGCCCGCGGCGCCCGCAGACGCGATCGCAGATCCCCACGCGGACTCCGTCGAGGTCGAACCGGCAGAAGAGTCGGATGCCCCGGAGGAGGGTCCCGCCGAGGAGCGGGAACCGGTGGCGGTCCCGGGGGTGCGCGCCGTCTTGCGCCGACACTGGCGGTTCATCGCCGTCTGCTCTGTGCTGCTGCTCGCGCTGGGCATCGGCGTGGGGTGGGTCGTGTTCGCGCCGCCGTCGGATGCGATCGCACTCACCGCGGAGCAGCAGGAGCGGCGCGCACTCCTCGAAGTCGAGTCGGACTTCGACCCCGGCACATTGCGCGCGGTGGGGAAGGACGATGATTCGGGTGCCATCGCCTGGCTCGGCACCAAGGGTGAGGGCGATCTGACCTGTGCCGTGATCGATGTCGACGAGGCGACCCAGTCGCAGTGCCAGCGCTCGTCGGACTTCGAGGACTTCGGCATCAACGTCTCGGTGATGCTCGCCGGGGAGGTCGTCGACGACGTGACCGCGACGTTCTCGACGATCAACGCCTACATCGTGCGCGCCACCGACGGGCGCCCGATCGCGTCGATGCAGCAGTGGGACTCGTCGTCGTCGATCCTCGCGCAGTTCGTGGGCGACGAGCGCGCGCGAGCCGAGGACCTGGTCGCGCAGGGCTTCGAGATGAATCTGAGCGTCGTCGGCTACTTCCAGGAGAAGCCGGTCTGGATGGCGAATCGATACGGAGAGACGGTCGAGCCCGAGACGTGCCTGATCGTCGACGCCGGTCAGAGCGACCCCGTGTGCCTCCCGTCGACGGCGGCGATCGAGGACGGGGTGTCGGTGTTCGTGTCGGACGACGGATCGGGCTCCGGGCCCGGTGCGGCACTCACTCTCGCGTTCACGGCGAGTCAGATGCCGTTCCTGACGATCACCGCCTCGGGGACCGGCTGACCTACTCCGCGGCGGGAACGCGATCGGCGAGGATCGCGCGGCGCTGATCTGCCATCCGCACCAGGATCAGCGTGGCCGCACTGCTGCCCCGCAGCGTGAGCTTCTTGCGGAACTGCGCCGGGTCGATGTCGACCCCGCGCTTCTTGATCTCCAGGGTTCCGATGTCGTGCGCTTTCAGCACGGCGTTGATCGCCTTCGGGTTCGCCGGCATCGTCTCCCGTACCCGGAACGACTGCACGAACGGGCTGGTGAGCGCGGCATCCGAGGTCAGGTACGCGATCTTCGCGTCGAGCATGCCGGCGTCGAGGCTGCGGGCGACGTCACCGATCAGGCGGGCGCGGATGACCGCTCCGTCGGGCTCGTGCAGGAAGGCGCCG
Organism: Microbacterium sp. NPDC008134; assembly: GCF_042957055.1. Taxonomy (NCBI): domain Bacteria; kingdom Bacillati; phylum Actinomycetota; class Actinomycetes; order Micrococcales; family Microbacteriaceae; genus Microbacterium; species Microbacterium sp. NPDC008134. The sequence goes on from NZ_JBIBHO010000001.1 coordinate 890,945, forward strand.
AGCGGGCGCACGTCGGCGTCGACGGCATCGGCGCCGGCGGTGAGCTCGTGCGAGCGCTCGCCGCGGATCACGAGCGCGGCGCGGCGGACGCCCTCGCGGGCCAGCGCGCGGGTCCACAGCACGAGCTCGACGACGCTGCCGTCGGCGCTGACCCACTGGGCTTCGGCATCCGCCGGCAGTGCATCGCGATCGTGCGCGGGGCCGAGCTTGATCCCGGTCGGCACGCGGGAGGCGAGGTCGAACGCCCAGTCCAGGGAGGGAGAATAGTCGTCGGGTGACACGCGGCGGGTCTCGCTGTGCCCGGCCGTGCGGCGGGCGGGGTCCATCCACACCGCATGGCGGCCGTCGAGATCGGCGCTCTCGGCTGTTCCGTGCTGCACGGTCGCGCTCGCGCCGAAGGGGGCGAGGTTGTACGCGGCGATCGCCGCAGTGACCGGATCGGCGTCGACCGCGAGCACATCGAGACCGGCACCCGCGAATGCGAGGGCATCGCCGCCGATCCCGGAGCCGAGGTCGGCGACACGCGTCAGCCCGGCGCTGCGCATGCGCTGGGCGTGGCGAGCGGCGACCCCGAGGCGCGTGGCCTGCTCGAGACCCGCGCGGGTGAACAGCATCCGCTCGGCGAACGGTCCGAACTTGGCTCCCGCCTTCGCGCGCAGGTGCGCTTGACCGACCACGGCCGATACGAGCTCGGGCGAGTGGCCGTCGGCCCGCAACCGCGACACCGCACGTGTGACCTCGTCCGTCGAATCGATGCGGCCGAGCGCATCCAGCAGCTCCAGACCGACCGGGGTCAGCAGCGCTTGCAGCTCAGACATCTCCACCCGCACAGCCTACGCGGGCGGCGGGCGCTGGCACTCGCGTTGCATGAGTGCCAGCGGAGCGCCTACACTGGCGTTAGCACTCTCGGGTTGAGAGTGCGAACAAGTCTTTCGTGTCAGCGTCAAGAAAGAAGAGGTAGACCGTGTCGGTTTCCATCAAGCCGCTCGAGGACCGCATCGTCATCAAGCAGGTCGAGGCCGAGCAGACCACCGCGAGTGGCCTGGTCATCCCCGACACCGCCAAGGAGAAGCCCCAGGAGGGCGAGGTCGTGGCGGTCGGCCCCGGTCGCATCGACGACAACGGCAACCGCGTTCCGCTCGACGTCGCCGTCGGCGACCGCGTGCTCTACAGCAAGTACGGCGGCACCGAGGTCAAGTTCGGTGCGGACGAGTTCCTCGTCCTGTCGGCTCGCGACGTCCTGGCGGTCGTCGTCCGCTGATCCAGCGTTCCTGAAAGGGGGCCCGGATGCTTCGGCATCCGGGCCCCCTTTTCGACGTCAGCGCGTCGTGGTGTCGTCACCACGCCCGCGACGGAGCAGCCACGACGGACGAGGAAGTCGAAGGGCTCGCGCCACGGAGGTCACACGGGATCCGATCCTCCATGACGTGCTCGTTTCGATCTCGTGCAGTCGGGAGCGGAGACTCTCGAGCTCGGTGTGTTCGGCTTCCGCCTTCTTCAGCCGGGTGCGCGCATCGGCGAGTTCGGTCTGGGCGGCCTCTCGGGCCCGACGTTGCTCATCGCGGTCGCCGGCGAGTCGGGCCGCCTCCGCGGATCGTTCCTTCGCGACCGCCGCCGCTCTGGCGTGCTCGCTTTCGAGGCGCATCGCGGCCACCTGGAGTCGTGAGACCTCGTCGAGGCGGACGGAGAGCGGGTCGATTGCGGGGGCGCTGTCGGACTCCGTGAACACGGACAACGCGTCGACCACACTCGCTCGCGCGTCCTCCGCCAGTGCGGCAGCATGTGCGGGATCCGGCTCGTGTGCGAGCGCGGCCGACACCGCCGTCGGCAGGGTCGCGGGCTCGACTCCGAACGGGAAGTCCACGTCCCAGGTCTCTGCGTAGACGTCGACTTTCGGCTTCGCGATGCTGAGGCGCTTCGTGCCGTAGGCGCACGCGAGGATGCGGCCGTGAAGCGAACTGCCGATCCAGAGCGCAGCCGTGGCGATCTCGCGCACACGGTCCTCGATCGAGCGCGCGCCGCTGAGGGCGACGTCCCAGTCCGGTCGCTCGGCCGTGATCCGGCCGATGAGCTGGGTGTACAGCTCGATCGAATCGTGTGCGGGGGCGGAGCCGGCGATGAAGAATCGGAGGGGACGGTCCCCGAGTTCCGCGCAGGCCACGATGGCGGATGTCCAGGCGTCGATGCCGTACGTGCGCACATGCCCCTCCGAGAGCTGGAGCAGCACCGTGTCGTTGCGTGACGCATCGATCGGGAGAACCGACGCGATCGTGTGCACGAGGTCGGGGGCGAGACGATGGGGGATGCCGAGGCGTTCGAGAAGCTCGGCGGACTTCGGGTCCCGGACCGAGATGTAGTCCGCTTCGCGCAGGGCGCTCGTCGCCACGGTCGCACGCCAGGGATTCAGGCCCGCGATTCCGGAGACGCCCACGGAGTTGAGCACCAGACGTGCGCCACGATTGCGGGGGAAAGCGCTCGGGCGCGGCACATACGGCGATTCCATGCGCGCGTTCATGGCCTCGTCGAGGAGTGCGTCCTGTTCGGCGGCGTCGAGCGAGGAAAACCGCTGCCATTCGTCGTCGTCGACGGCCGTCCGGTAGACGTACTCGCGCTGTGTGGCTCCGACCTCGCCGCCGACGGTCCAGATGCCCGCGGCGGGCTTCTCTGCGAGGACGGTGCCGGTCGAGGTGATCCGGCGCCCGAGAAGTGCGGTCATATCGACGGCGATCGGTGCGGTGTACTCGACATCGACGACTTCGCGCGCGAAATGGTCTGCGACGACGAGGAAGAGCAGATCGCCGAGGTTGTCGCGTTCGTAGGCGCCGCACGCGACGACCAGGGGGAGCGGGTGCGGGGGCACGGCACGTCCTTCGGGAGACCGCCGCCGTCGGGTGCGGAGGCGGGGTTGTCCACGAGGAACTCGCGGAATCGCGAGGGATCAGGCGATGACGATCAGTATACCGATCGATACTTTCCGACTGTCGGAGAAATGGTGACATCGGACACGCGGCATCCGATTCCTGCCGAATTCGTCCCGCAGGCCGCGGAACCGCTGGCACGGGCGCGAGGCGGGCATAGGGTTGTGCGGTGAGTTCCGTCCCCCGCGCTTCGTCGAGCCAGACCTCCGGAGTCGCCTACGCGGGCGGCGCCTACCTCCTCTGGGGCGTGCTGCCGCTCTACTTCCTGCTCCTGGTGCCGACGGGGCCCTGGGAGGTGGTCGCCTGGCGGGTGCTGCTGTCGTTCGTCTTCTGCCTCGTACTCCTCACCGTGATGCGCGGCTGGACGGCGTTCCTCGCCATCATCCGGCGGCCGAAGCTCCTCGGGTGGACCGCGCTCGCGGGCCTCCTGATCTACGTCAACTGGCAGGTGTTCCTGATCGGCACTCTGACCGGCAATGTCGTCGAGACGAGCCTCGGATACTTCATCAATCCGATCACCACGGTTCTCCTGGGTGTCTTCGTGTTGCGCGAGCGCATCCGCCGGCTCCAGTGGGCCGCGATCGCCATCGCCTCCGTGGCCGTCATCGTGATCATCGTCGCCCACGGCGAGTCCCCGTGGATCGCGCTCTCCCTCACGGCTTCGTTCGGCCTCTACGGCCTCATCAAGAAGCAGATCGGCCCGGCGGTCGATGCCGTCAGCGGCCTCACCCTCGAATCCTTCTGGTTGATCCCGATCGCCGTCGTGCAGCTCGTCCTGGTCGCGCAGACCCCGGACGGCCTGACGATGGGGGCGAACGGCGCGTGGCACGCGGTGCTGCTGGCGTGTGCCGGGATCGCGACCGCCGTGCCGCTGCTGCTGTTCGCCGCCGGTGCCCGCCGGATCGATCTGACCGTCATCGGGATGATCCAGTTCATCACCCCGATCATGCAGTTCGTCATCGGTGTCGTGTTCCTCCACGAGCCCATGCCTGCCGAGCGCTGGGCCGGTTTCGTGATCGTCTGGATCGCGATCGTCGTGTTCGTGATCGACCTGCTGCTCGCCGCGCGGCGCGGGCGAAGGACCGCTCCCACGCCCCTCGCCTGAATGCGGTATTCCATCGCGTAGCGGATCGTTAACGCACCGAAACACTTGCGACCCCTACGGAGCGATTTCGCGCCCTAGTGTTAGAGCACTCGACTGTGGTCACGTCCACTCTCAGTTACGCAAGGGAGCATTATGAAGGCACTGAAGGGTTCGCGCACCGCGAAGATCTTCGCAGGCATTGCGCTTGTCAGCGCGTCTGCCCTCGTCATCGCGGGTTGCAGCAGCACTCCGTCCGATGACTCGTCCGACGGCGGCGCCCCCGCCACCGATCTCACCCTGAAGCTCGGCTCGCTACTGCCGAAGACGGGTTCGCTGGCGTTCCTCGGACCGCCCATGGAGTCCGGCGTCGGACTCGCGGTCGAAGAGGTCAACGCGGCCGAGGCCGGCATCACCATCGACCTCACCGCCGAGGACGAGGGCGACACCGACACCAAGGCGTACGAGACGTCGATCGAGAAGCTCCGCAACGCGGACGTCAGCGCGATCGTCGGCGCTGCCGCCTCCGGCGTCTCGAAGCTCGTGCTCGACGGCAACGTGAGCGCAGGCATCCTGCAGATCTCGGCCTCGAACACGTCGCCCGACTTCACCGCGTGGGAGGACGACGGACTCTACTTCCGCACCGCCCCCAGCGACCTGCTGCAGGGCGAGGTGCTCGGCAACCTGATCGCCGAGGACGGCGCGAAGACGCTCGGCATCATCTACCAGAACGACGCCTACGGCACCGGCCTGAACGACGCGCTCACCACGACGTTCGAGGGCACCGGCGGCGAGGTCGTCGAGTCGGTCTCGTACAACGTCGGCGACTCGTCGTTCGACGCGCAGGTCGAGTCGATCAAGGCGCAGAACCCCGACGCGGTCGCGATCGTGTCGTTCGAGCAGTTCAAGACGATCGCCCCGCTGCTGGTCAACGCCGGCATCACGGCCGACAAGTTCTACATGGTCGACGGCAACCTGTCGGACTACGGTGACGAGATCCCGGTCTCGCTCGAGGGTGCGCAGGGCACGAAGGCGGGCCCCGCGCTCGAGGACGACTTCACGGATCGTCTGCAGGAGTCGTGGACGGCTGCCGGCAACCCCGAGGTCAAGGACTTCACCTACGCGGCCGAGGCCTACGACGCCGTGATCCTGGTGGCGCTCGCGTCGCTGGCGGCGGGGTCGACCGAGGGCGCCGACATCGCCGCCAAGATGCAGGAGGTCTCGGGCGGTTCGGGCGACGGTGAGAAGTGCACCAGCTTCGCCGACTGCGCCGAGATCATCAACAACGGCGGCACGGCCGACTACGACGGCTACTCCGGCGACGTGACGTTCGACGAGAACGGCGACCCGCAGGGCGCCACGATCGGCATCTACAAGTACGTCGCGGGTAACACCATCGAGCGCACCAACTGATCCGACGGATGAGTTGATCGCCTGATCACAGGAAGGCCCCGGATCCTCGGATCCGGGGCCTTCTTCGTGCGTACAGGGCCGGAATGCGGGAGCGCACAGAGAAGGGGGCGGGATGCCGAAGCGTCCCGCCCCCTTCTCTGTTCGCTGTTAGGCGACGTCGTCGGCGAGCGTTCCGAGGTACAGTCCGATGACCTTCGGATCGTTCAGCAGCTCGCGTCCGGTGCCCTCATACGCGTCCTTGCCCTGATCGAGCACGTAGCCGCGGTCGCAGATCTGCAGGCAGCGGCGTGCGTTCTGCTCGACCATGATCGTCGTGACGCCCGCCTTGTTGATGTCGGAGACGCGGATGAACGCGTCGTCCTGACGAACGGGGGAGAGGCCGGCCGACGGCTCGTCGAGCAGGAGAACCGACGGGTCCATCATCAGCGCGCGTGACATCGCGACCATCTGTCGCTCACCGCCCGAGAGCGAGCCGGCGCGCTGCTTCAACCGCTTGCCCAGCTCCGCGAAGATGCTGGTGACGAACTCGAGGCGCTCCGCGTAGATCTTGGGGTTCTGGTAGAGCCCCATCTGCAGGTTCTCCTCGATCGACAGCGAGGGGAAGACGTTGTTCGTCTGCGGCACGAACGCCACTCCGCGCTTCACGAGCTTGTCGGCCTTGAGGCCCACGATGCTCTCGCCGTTCAGGGTGATCTCGCCGCCTCGCACGTTGACGAGACCGAACATCGCCTTCAGCAGCGTCGACTTGCCCGCCCCGTTCGGTCCGATGATGCCGATCAGCTCTCCCTGACGTGCCACGAGATTGGCCCCGTTGAGGATGTTCACGCCGGGGAGGTAGCCCGCGTGGACGTCGGTCAGTTCGACGACCACCTTGTCTTCGCTCATGCGTTGTCCTTCGTGTCGGAGTCCACGGGATCCGTCGACTCGAGCTCTGCTTCGGCCTCGGCCTCGATCTGCTCGCGGAGGCGCGCGGCCTCGGCGTCGGCCACGACCGGGATACGACCCGTCACGGCTCCGAGGTCGACGTCCTGGTGGGCGCCGAGGTAGGCGTCGACGACCGCGGGGTCGTTCATCACCTCGTCGGGCGGGCCCTCGGCGACGACGCGGCCCTCGGCCATGACGACGACCCAGTCGGCGATGTGCCGGACCATGTGCATGTCGTGCTCGACGAAGAGCACGGTCATGCCCTCTTCCTTGAGGTCGAGGATGTGGTCGAGCAGCGACTGCGTGAGCGCCGGGTTCACGCCGGCCATCGGCTCGTCGAGCATGACCAGCGTCGGGTCGCTCATCAGCGCGCGCGCCATCTCGAGAAGCTTGCGCTGACCGCCCGAGAGCGCGGCGGCGAAGTCCTTCTCCTTGGCATCGAGCTTGAACCGGGCGAGCAGCTCACGGGCTTTGCTCTCGATCTCGGCGTCCTGCGAACGCCAGAGGAAGGGGAACAGGCTCGACCAGAAGCCCTCGCCGCGCTGGCCGGTGGCTCCGAGCTTCATGTTCTCGAGAACGGTGAGCAGCGACAGCGACTTGGTCAGCTGGAACGTGCGCACCTGGCCCATGCGGGCGACCTTGAAAGAGGGGATGCCCGACAGGTTCTTGCCGTCGAACGACCACGTGCCGCTGTTCGGCTTGTCGAACCCGCAGAGCAGGTTGAACAGCGTGGTCTTGCCGGCGCCGTTCGGGCCGATCAGGGCCGTGATGGCCCCGCGGGGGATCTCGAGGTGCTCGACGTCGACGGCGGTCATGCCGCCGAAGCGTCGCTGCACCGCATCGACGACGAGGATCGGGTCGACTTTGGTGACACCGGGCTTCACGTCGCCCTTCGTCAGTCCGGTGGTCTTCGGGCGACGGATGCTTCCCGTCGGCGTGGCCCCTTCGGCGGGCGCGGGGGTGTTTTCACTTGACAAAGGTCATCTCCCTCTTGTCTCCGAGGATGCCCTGTGGGCGGAAGATCACGAGCAGCATGAGCGCGACACCGACGACGATGAACACGACGGTCGCCGCCTGCTTGTCGGTCATCGGCAGCAGACCGGCGTTCGCCATCTGCGGCAGCAGGCTCGCGAGGAACGCGTTGACCACCCAGAACAGCACCGCTCCGAGCGTCGGCCCGAACACCGTGGCCGCGCCGCCGAGCAGGAGGATCGTCCACAGGAAGAACGTCAACGACGTCGAGTAGCTGCCGGGGACGACCGCCGACGGGAGGACGAAGACGATTCCGCCGGCCGCGCCGAGGACACCGCCCACCACGAGCGCCTGCATCTTGTACGCGAAGACGTTCTTGCCGAGCGAGCGCACGGCATCCTCGTCTTCGCGGATGCCCTTGAGCACGCGTCCCCAGGGGCTGCGCATGAGCGACCAGACGAGGAGGATCGCGACGGCGAGGACGATGAGTCCGAACACGCGGTTCCACAGGTCGTTGGCCGTGTACGTCCACGGGCCGAAGCCGTAGGTCCCCGGGGGGAACGGGTTCGCGTCGCGGAAGCCGCCGTTGTACTGCGCGAGGCCGTCAGCCGAGTTCGTGAACTCGTCGAAGACCTGCGTGGTGAACAGCAGGCGCACGATCTCGCCGGCCGCGATGGTGGCGATGGCGAGGTAGTCCGCGCGCAGACGCAGCGTCGGAATGCCGAGCAGTACCGCGAAGAGCGCGCCGCCGAGCAGACCGATGAGCATGCCCACGAACCACGGCAGGCCGAAGCTCAGCACGGAGATGGCGTAGCCGTAGCCGCCGATCGCCATGAACGCGGCCATGCCGAAGTTGAGCAGACCGGCGTAGCCGAAGTGCACGGCGAGACCCGTGGCGGCCAGCGCGTACGCCAGCGTGATCGGGCTGAACAGGTACGCAGCCGTGTTGGTGAAGATGGAATCGAAGTTCATGAGGATCAGCCCAACCTTTCCTTGCGGCCGAGCAGGCCCTGCGGTCTGACGAGAAGGATCACGATCAGGATGACGAGAGCGCTCGCGTACTTGAGGTCGGAGGGGATCCAGAGGGTGGACACCTCGACGGCCATGCCCACGATGAGCGAGCCGAGGAGGGCGCCGAAGGCGGTGCCGAGACCTCCGAGCGTGATGGCGGCGAAGATGAGCAGCAGCATCTGCATGCCCATGTTCCACGTCACTCCGGGGCGGAAGTAGCCCCACAGCACACCCGAGATCGCGGCGAGCGTTCCCGCGAGGATCCAGACATAGCGGATGACCCGGTCGACGTCGATGCCGGATGCCGCGGCGAGCTGCGGGTTGTCGGAGATCGCGCGCGTCGCCTTGCCGATGCGGGTGCGGGTGAGGAAGAACGCCACACCGATGATGACGACGATGCTCACGCCCATCGCGATCATGTCGATGTACGACAGGGAGATCGGTCCGAGCCGGATGGGCTCCGGGCTCGCCCCGGGGAGCTGGTACGTGCCGCCGCCGATCATGTACTGGAAGAGGTAGCGAAGGGCGAGCGAGAGCCCGATGCTGACGATCATCAGCTGCACGACGCCCAGTCCGCGGCGCCGCAGCGGACGCCAGAGACCGGCATCCATCGCCCATCCCAGCAGCGCGCCGCCGATCACGGCCGCGGCGATGCCGACCCACGGCGGGAGCATCCACATCGATGTCGTGACGACGGCGACGAGACCGCCCCAGGTCACCATCTCGGCGTGCGCGAAGTTCGACAGACGCGTCGTGCCGTAGATGAGCGCGGCGCCCATGGAGGCGAGAGCGAGCAGCAGACCGAAGTTCAGGCCGCCGACCAGACGCGATGCCAGCTGATCGATGAAGCTGACGGTGATGCGTTCGCCCTCGCCGAGGAAGAGGTTGAGGATCTTGGTTCCGGTCAGGCCGAACTCGACCTCGAACGACGCCGTGGTGCCAGAGATGGGCTGCGTGCCCTCCGGGAGGAGCGACGCATCGACGATCACGCCGTCGGGAAGCGTGTCCTCGTTCACCGTGATCGTGTACGTGTCCTTCTCGGGAACGTACAGGCGCCACTTGCCCTCGGCATCCGTCTCGGTCTCACCCTCGAAGCCGTTTCCGGAGATCGAGAGCTCGACGCCGTCGACCGGTTGGTCATCGTTGGTGATGACCCCGCCGAAGTAGAAGTCGGTGACCTCCTGGCCGTCGTCTGTCGTCTCTGCCGAGGCGGCGAGCGGCGGCTGCATGAGGATCGCGCCGAGTGCGAGAAGCACTCCAATGAACGCGACCAGCCACGGCTTCCGGTGGACGGCGATTGTTGTGGATCCCACGCAACCTCCAGTGTGAGTGCGCCTTCGCACAGACTTCGACCGTCTCGGGTTGGACGACGCACTTGACTGTAGTGTGCGATCGGCGTTTCGCCTACACCTTTAATCTGATCGAAATGAGAGCGGTACCAATACTCCGGTGGACCGCGGGAGCCGGTCGCCCCGCCCGCTCCGGGAATGTTCTCGGGCGCTCTCCGCTTAGAATCTTCATACGGTTTCCCGGCCCGATCCGGCCGGCCCCACGAACTCGGCGTCGCGCGACACGCGCAGGAGGAGCATCCATGGAACAGCACGATCCCTTCGGTTTCGTCGGACTGACGTACGACGACGTTCTCCTCCTTCCCGGGCACACGGATGTCATCCCCAGCGAGGCCGACACCTCCTCGCGGGTGACTCGCCGCATCTCGGTCGCCACTCCGCTTCTCTCCAGCGCGATGGACACCGTCACCGAGGCGCGAATGGCGATCGCGATGGCCCGCGAGGGCGGCATCGGCATCCTGCATCGCAACCTCTCGATCGCCGACCAGGCCTCGCAGGTCGACCGCGTGAAGCGCAGCGAGTCGGGCATGATCACGGACCCGATCACCACGACCCCCGACGCGACCGTCGAAGAGGTCGACGCGCTGTGCGCCCAGTACCGCATCTCGGGCCTTCCCGTCGTCGACGGCGATGGCCGTCTCGTCGGCATCATCACCAACCGCGACATGCGCTTCGTGTCGGGCTTCGAGCGCCAGTCGACGCTGGTGAAGGACGTCATGACCTCGGAGGGGCTCGTCACTGCTCCGGTCGGCGTCGCCGCGGGCGAGGTCATCGCCCTCTTCGCGAAGCACCGCGTCGAGAAGCTGCCGCTGATCGACGCCGACGGCAAGCTCGCCGGACTCATCACCATCAAGGACTTCGACAAGAGCGAGAAGTACCCCCTTGCCACCAAGGACGACCAGGGGCGTCTGCGCGTCGGTGCGGCCATCGGCTTCTTCGGCGACGCGTGGGAGCGGGCCGAGGCGCTCCGCGACGCCGGTGTCGACGTGCTCGTGGTCGACACGGCCAACGGCCAGTCGCAGGGAGTCATCGACCTCGTCAAGCGGCTCAAGGCCGACGAGTCCTTCGCGCACATCGACATCATCGGCGGCAACGTCGCGACCCGCGAGGGTGCGCAGGCGCTCGTCGACGCCGGTGTCGACGCGGTCAAGGTCGGTGTCGGCCCCGGATCGATCTGCACCACCCGTGTCGTGGCCGGTGTCGGCGTACCCCAGGTCACCGCGGTCTACGAGGCATCCCTCGCCGCCCGCCCCGCGGGCGTGCCGGTGATCGCCGACGGCGGTCTGCAGTACTCGGGCGACATCGCCAAGGCCCTCGTCGCCGGTGCGGATGCCGTCATGCTCGGCTCGCTGCTCGCCGGCACCGACGAGTCGCCGGGTGAGATCGTCTTCCAGTCCGGGAAGCAGTTCAAGCAGTACCGCGGCATGGGCTCGCTCGGCGCGATGCAGACCCGCGGCAAGCAGACCTCGTACTCCAAGGACCGCTACTTCCAGGCCGACGTCCCCAGCGACGACAAGCTGATCCCCGAGGGCATCGAAGGGCAGGTGCCGTACCGCGGACCGCTCGCCGCTGTCGCGTACCAGCTCGTCGGAGGACTCCGCCAGTCGATGTTCTACGTGGGCGCCCGCACGATCGAGGAGCTCAAGTCGCGCGGCAACTTCGTGCGCATCACCTCGGCGGGTCTCAAGGAGTCGCACCCCCACGACGTGCAGATCGTCGTCGAGGCGCCCAACTACAAGAAGTGATCCGCTCGCGCGGATGAAGAGGGCGGATGCCGCGGCATCCGCCCCTCTTTCTCTGCGTGGTGTCGCGCGCTGCCGGGCGAGGGGCGTGTGTCACAATCATGAGTAACCTGCTCGCCCTTTCCCGCGTGCTCCCGGTGGCGAACGCACCGGACGCATACCGCTCCGCAACGGATGGGAACCTCCCCAAGGAGAGCCGCATTGTCCGGAGATGCCATCCGCGTCCTCGTCGTCGATGACGACCCCGACGTATCCCTGCTCGTGAAGACGGTGCTCGAACGTCGAGCCGGCTGCATCGTCGACCTCGCGCCCGACGGCCTCACGGCTGTCGAAAGGGTCGCCGAGGTTCGTCCCGACGTCGTCGTCACCGATATCGAGATGCCCGGTCTGAACGGCCTCGAACTTCTCGCCGAGCTGCGCCGCAAGGTGCCGGCGGTGCCCGTCGTCGTCATGACCGCCCACGTCTCCGTGGAGTACGCGGTGTCGGCCCTCCGGGCCCAGGCCGACGAGTTCCTCACCAAGCCGCTGGACAATGCGCGGCTCGTCGAGGTCGTCCGCACCCTCGCCGAAGAGGGGCGCCGTCGTCGCGACGAAGGGCGCCGAAAGGAGGTCGTGCTCGCGGTCGGAGCCCACCCCGACGACGTCGAGATCGGCGTCGGGGGCGTGCTCGCCGCGCACGCCGCAGCGGGTGACGAGATCACCATCCTCACGCTCTCGCGCGGCGCACGCGGTGGCGATGCCGACAGTCGTCAGCACGAGTCGCTCGCCGCGGCCGAGCTGCTCGGCGCACGTCTGTTCCTCAAGGATCTCGTCGACACCGAGATCTCCGGCGGCGGGTCGACCGTGCGTCTGATCGAAGAGGTCGTCGAGCAGATCCAGCCGACGATCGTCTACACGCACTCCACTCACGATCGCCACCAGGACCACCGGGCCGTGAACGAGGCGACCACCGTCGCGACCCGCCGGGTCGGCACGGTCGCCTGCTACCAGAGCCCCTCGGCGACGATCGACTTCCGCCCGACCCGCTTCGTGCGCATCGACGGCTACATCGATCAGAAGCTCCGGCTGCTCGACTGCTTCGCGTCGCAGACGGCGAACCGCACCTATCTCGACCCGGAGTTCGTCCGGGCGACCGCGCGCTACTGGTCGCGTTTCGGAGACGGGCTCGCGGTCGAACCGCTCGAGATCGTCCGCGAGACGGCGGCCTTCGTCGGCGCCCATGAACTCACCCGACAGGAGGGCTGACATGGCCCGCGTCCTCGTGACCGGAGCCGGCGGTCCCGCCGGCGTCGCCGTCATCCGCTCCCTTCTGCGCCGCCCCGAACTCACGGTCCTCGCGGCCGACATGGACGGCTGGGCGGCGGGCCTGTACCTCGTGCCCGCCGAGCAGCGGCGCCTCGTGCCGCCGGGCAAGGCCGATGACTTCGTGCCCGCGCTCGCCCGGATGGTCGTCGACGACCGTCTCGATCTCGTGATCTCGACCGTCGACGTCGAACTCGTCACGCTCGCCCGACGGCGTGAGGAACTCGCTCCCGCCGTGCTCGCCGCGCCGTCCGCGGACACCCTCGACACCGCACTCGACAAGCTTCTCCTCGCCGAGCGGTGCGCGCCCACCGGACGCGCACCCCGCACCGTGCTGGCCGGAGCCGACGCGCTCGCGATCGACTGGGAGTTCCCGGTCTTCGCCAAGCCCCGCCAGGGTGCGGGGAGCCGGGGCATCCGCCTGGTTCCCGATCGCGCAGCGCTCGAAGCCCTTCCGACCGACGAAGGACTGATCGTGCAGGACTACCTGCCCGGTGAGGAGTACTCGGTCGACGTCATCGCCGATGCCACCGGGAGGGTCGTCGCCGCCGTGCCACGCACCCGTGCCCGTGTCGATTCCGGTGTCGCGATCGCCGGTCGCACGGTCCACGACCCCGACCTCGAGGAGACCGCCGCCGAGATCGCCCGGGCCATCGGGCTCGTGGGCGTCGCGAACGTGCAACTCCGGCGCGACCGCACCGGCGCCGCCGCGCTCCTCGAGGTGAACCCGCGGTTCCCGGGAGCGCTGCCGCTCACGATCGCCGCCGGCGTCGACATCCCCTCGCTCGTCGTCGACCTCTTCCTCGGTGCCGAACTGCCCGAGCGACTGCCGTTCCGCGAACTTGCCTCGGTGCGCTTCCTCGAGGACATCGTCGTCGAGATCGACGACGTGCTCGTCTCGGCGCACGCCGGTCACCAGGAGGGCGAATGAGCGTCGACATCCTCCGCGGAGATCACCATGTCCACTCCACGTTCTCGGACGACGCCGTCTCGACGCCCGAGCAGAACGTCGAAGCCGCCGTCGTCGCGGGCCTCGAGACCCTCCGCATCGTCGATCACGTGCGCCGGGACACCACGTGGGTGCCCGAATACGTCTCCGCGATCGCGGGCCTCCGCGTGCCCGACGGACTGACCGTGCTCACGGGTGTCGAGGCCAAGATCCTCGACACCGCGGGAACTCTCGACATCCCCGAGCTGCCGTTGGGGATCGATCGCATCCTCATCGCCGACCACCAGTTCCCCGGCGCCCGGGGCCCGCTCAGCCCGACCGCCGTGCGCGAGCGCATCGCCCACGGCTGGGCGGCGTCCGACGTTCTCGACGACTTCATCACGGGCGTCATCGCCGCGATGGAGCGCCACCCGGGCAACCAGCTCGCCCACTGCTTCTCGCTGCTGCCGAAGATCGGTCTCGCCGAGAGCGATCTGGGCGAGGAAAGACTCACGTCGTGGGCGCAGGCCGCGGCGCTCACGGGCACGCTCGTCGAGGTCAATGAGAAATGGGGGTGCCCGGAACCCGCATCGCTGGCCGCACTCCGTGCTGCGGGTGCCGAGCTGGTGGCATCGACCGACAGTCATGATGCTCGCGACGTGGGTCGGTACGCGCGCGTGCGCGACCTGCTCGGAACGGAGGCGCCCGCATGATCGATCAACTGGAATGGTGGCAGACGACGATCGTCATCGTCCTCATCCTCTGCATCCTCGTCGGCACGCTGCCCGTGATCAACACCGGGCTGCAGTTCCTGTCGCTGCCGATGCATGCGTTCCGCAACCACTACGGCAAGGCGGCCCCGTACCATCCCCACGTGGCGGTGATCATCCCCGCCTGGAACGAGGGGCTCGTGATCGGGCCGGCGATCGAACGACTGCTGCAGCTGCAGTATCCCGAGGATCGGCTGCGGATCTTCGTGGTGGACGATGCGTCCACCGACGACACCCCCGACATCGTGCGCGCGAAGGCTGAACAGTATCCGGGACGCGTGGAGCACCTGCGGCGCGAGGTCGGCGGACAGGGCAAGGCGCACACGCTGAACCACGGACTCGACATCGCTCTCGCCGACCCGTGGACCGAGGCGGTGCTGATCATGGACGCCGACGTCATCTTCGCCCGCGATGCCCTGCGCAAGCTCACCCGGCACCTCGCCGACGAGAAGGTCGGCGCCGTGACCGCGTACATCGCCGAGGGAAGCCGCGACCGCAACTACCTCACCCGATTCATCGGGGTCGAGTACATCATCGGTCAGCTCTCCGCACGACGCACGCAGAACGTGCTCGGGGCGATCGCCTGCCTCGCCGGCGGGGCGCAGTTGCACTCGCGGGCGAACCTCGAAGCCATCGGGGGACGGATCCCCACCGGGACGCTCGCCGAAGACACCATGACGACCTTCGAGGGGCAGCTGAAGGGGAGACGGGCGGTCTTCGAGCCGTACGCGGTCGTGCTGGCCGAAGAGCCGCGTACGATCGATGCGCTCTGGAAGCAGCGCCTGCGGTGGGCGCGCGGCAACGTGCAGCTGACGTCCATCTACAAGCACCTCTGGTTCCGGCCGAGCCCCGACCACCAGCTGGGCAGCTTCTCGTTCGGGCTCGCGTGGTTCACGATCCTGCTGCTGCCGGCCTTCATGCTGGTCGCGGCGACGGCACTCGTGATCCTCCTGATCTTCCACAGCGACATCGCGGAGTTCGTCTTCCGGTTCATGTGGATCGCCGCAGCGTGCATCTATCTGTTCTCGATGCTCTACTCCGTGCAGCTCGACGGGCGGATCGGTCGGCACTCGTGGCGCGAGGCCATCATGTTCCCCGGTCTCGGCGCGCTCATCCTCATGGCGATCGCCTTGTTCCCGTGGGCGTTCGAAGATGCAGTGCTCGCCCTGGGCGGGTCGTTGAACGACGACACGCTCTTCGTCTGGGCGCTCATCTTCTACCTCTGGGGTCCGATCTCGATGCTGGGCGTCTGGCTCGCCCGGACCGTCGAGAAGCTCCCCGGCGGGCGATTCTTCGCCGGCCTCCTGCTCTACATCTGCGGATACGGCTCGCTGCTGTGCGCCATCACCGTGGATTCGTACATCAAGGAGTGGCGTCGCGCCGACGCCTCCTGGATCAAGACCGAGAAGGTCGGACGGGTCGACTCATGACCGAGATGCCCACCCCCCAGGCCGAGGCCGAGGAGATCGAGAAGGACGCGCGCTCTGAGAAGCGGCTCGTCTGGCAGGCCGCCGCAGCCATCGCCGTCGTCGTGGTCATGGTGGTCGTCCGCGAGATGTTCCTCCGATGAGCGCACGCCCGCTGGCGCTCGTGGTCGAGGACGACCTCGACCAGATGTCGCTGATGCGTCGTCACCTCGACCGGGAAGGCTTCGACGTGTTCTCGGCGGGCGACGCCGAGTCGGCGATCTCCGCCTTCCCGCACATCGATCCGTCTCTCGCGGTGCTCGATCTCATGCTTCCCGGCATCTCCGGAACCGAGTGCGCGCGTCTGGTCCGAGAGACGTTCCCGCGGTGCTTCCTCGTGATCAGTTCCGTGCTCGATGCGGCCTCGTATCCGACGGCGGATGCCGCACTCCCGAAACCCGTGCGCGGAGCAGCCCTGCGCAGCGCCGTCGCCGGGGTCAGCCGGTGAACCGCCACGCCTCGCTCGGCACGGCTGCCGCACCGGCGCCCGTCCAGCGCGGCTGGCAGCGGTACTTCGATGATCCGACGCCGCTGATGAAGCAGGGACCCACGGCGATCGCCGTCGGTCTCGCCGGTCTGCTCGTGGTATTCGTCCCCGGGATCCAGGCCATCAATCCTCCCGCGACGATCGTCGGAGTCGTCCTGGTCGGGCTGGTGACCGTTCTCGCGGCTCTTCTCGCGGCGAGGGGGATTCACGACGGCTGGGTGGTATTGATCATCCCCGCCGTGGACATCGTGGCCATCGGCGCCCTGCGAGTAGGCACCGGGGGCACAGCATCCCTCTTCTCATCGTTCGTGCTGCTACCGGTCATCTGGCTCGCCGCGTCACCGGGGCTGCGACCCGTCTTCGCGATCGGCGCGCTCACGTCGATCGCGTTCCTGATGCCGATCGCGCTCGACCCGCAAGCGGGGGAACTGGCCTGGCTCCGAGGAGTCATCAGCCCTCTCGTCTTCGCCGTCGTGGGCGCGATCGTGAACGAACTCTCGCGACTTCAGCGCCTGCGCACCGCGCAGGCCGAGGCTCTCGTCGACGAGCGGACGGAGGCGCTCTCCGCGAACCTCTCGATGGTGCAGCAGCTCCAGGCGAGCGAGAAGCAGTACCGCTTCCTCCTGGATTCGTTCAGCAGCCTGTGGAACTCGATCACCGCTCAGGCCGTGATCGCCACCGACCCCCGCGGCATGGTGATCGCCTGGAATCCGGGTGCGGAGCGACTCATCGGGCTCTCGGTCGACGAGGCGCTCGACGATGTGCGGGTCAATCGCTTCTTCGATCCGGCGGCACTCGGCCAGTTCGCCGATCCGTCCACACCTCGATCGCCCGAGGACCCGACGGGGATGCGCGCCCTTCTCGACGAGGTCGATGCCGGGCGGACCGTCGAGGCCGATGTCGACATGACCACGGCCGGGGGATCGGTCGTGCCGGTGCGCCTCACACTGTCGCTGTATCAGGGCGCCGCCGGCGAGCAGCGCGGGTACCTGCTCGTCATCACGGACGAGACGAAGGCCGTCGAGGTCGCGCGTCTCAAGGACGAGTTCGTCGGCATGATCTCGCACGAGCTGCGCACACCGCTGAGTGCGATCATCGGCTTCCTCGACCTGCTCCAGAACGATCCGGAGAACCCGTTGACCGACGAGCAGCAGGATTTCGTCGCGGTGATCGAACGCAACGCGAAACGTCTCCTGAATCTCGTGGGCGACCTGCTCTTCACCGCGCAGGCGGAGTCGGGCAGATTTCCCCTCGAGAAGGAGGACGCCGATCTCGGCGCACTCGTGCGCGCGGCCGTGGAATCCTCCGGGCCGAACGCGCAGAAGAACGGCGTCGAGCTCATCATGGACGTCCCCTCGGATCCGATCCATCTGATCGTCGACGCCGGACGCATCGGTCAAGCCGTCGACAATCTCCTGTCGAACGCGATCAAGTTCACCCCGAGCGGTGGACGCGTCACGACGCGGCTCGAGAAGCTCGACGGCGAAGTGCGCATCTGCATCGAGGACACGGGACTCGGAATCCCCGAGGAGGAGCAGGGGATGCTGTTCACCCGGTTCTTCCGCGCCTCGACGGCGACCCGCAACGCCGTGCCGGGGGTGGGACTCGGCCTGACCATCACACGAGCGATCGTTCTCGCCCACGGCGGGACCATGAGCATGCACAGCGAGGTCGGAAAGGGCACCGAGTTCTGGTTCACCCTCCCGATGGCGCCGCGCACGGAGGTGCTCCGGCTTTCGGGCCTCTCGCAGGGGTGATCCTCACACCGGCGGCAGCCGGAACGGTGCGGCGGCCCGCGAGGAGTCGTCGAGCGCGAGGTCCGCGAGCGTCGCCCCGATGCCGGTCGCGAACTTGAAGCCGTGGCCGGAGAATCCCGCGCCCACGACGATCCGCCCGCGTCGATCGAGCACGAACGCGCCGTCGTCGGTCGACGTGTAGGTGCAGCTGATCGGCACGGCGCTCGCCGCGTCGAGTCCCGGCATCCACTCGCGCACGTAGGTCGCGAGCGCGTCGAGATGCGTCGGGCGGTGCGGGCGGGCGTCGGGGTCGACCTCGTCGCCCACGCGGTGGAAGCCGACCTTCACGCCCTCGCCGGGGGTGGGCATGCCGTACACGGTCGCGGGATACTCCGCCGGATCGACGTAGTGGTTGAACGAGGGCCAGACGGCGTCGTCGACCGGCGCGAAATGCGCGGGGGTCTCCTCCGTGACCGTGAGGCGGGGGAGTGCGAGTCCTCCCAGGAGGCTCCGGCTCCAGGCGCCTACGGTGACGACGACCGTTCCGGCATGCACGTGCGATCCGTCGCCCAGGGTGAGGTCGACGCCGTCGCCCCGGTCGTCGATCGCCGCGACCGGTGTGCTCCAGCGCACCTCGCCACCTGCGGCGAGGATGCGACGCTCGAACTCGATCAGCGCATCGGATGCCCGGACGACGCCGGCGTCGGACGACCACAGCGCATCGCCGTCGAATCGCATGCCGGACCAGCGCCGACGCGACTCGTCGGGGGAGAGGACTTCGGACGGGATGCCGCGCGCGCTCAGACGCTCGTGGATTCGCCGGATGTCGACATCGCCGTGCGTGACGAGGCCGTGCAGCCGCAGCAGCGGCGCACCCCCGACGTCGCCGAGCGCAACCCAGCCCTCCCGCGCGCGTACGAGCAGATCGAGGTAGTGCTCCTCGTCGTAGGCGTTGTTGAAGTTGCGCGTGGCTCCGTGCGACGCGCCCTCGTGGTGGCCGCGGGCGAACCGCTCCAGCACGACGGGGCGCTTCCCGCGCCGTGCGAGCTCCCACGCGGTGGCGAGTCCCATGACCCCACCGCCCACGACGACGACCGCTGCGGCATCCGTTCCCATGCATCCTCCCGTTCTCGCTCTCAGTCTCCCAGCCATCGACCGGGTCCGCGCCCAGGTAGTCTGGAGTGGTGACCATGGAGATCGAGCTCGGCCGAGGAAAGCGCGCGCGTCGCGCGTACACGTTCGATGACATCGCGGTGGTGCCCTCGCGGCGCACGCGGAACCCGGAGGACGTGTCGACCGCATGGACGATCGACGCCTTCGGCTTCGGCATCCCCGTGCTGGGGGCGCCGATGGATTCGGTCGTCAGCCCGCAGACGGCGATCATGCTCGGGCAGCTCGGCGGCCTCGGTGTGCTCGACCTGGAGGGCCTGTGGACCCGGTACGAGAACCCGGAACCGCTGCTCGCGGAGATCGCCGGCCTCAGCGACTCCCAGGCCACTGTGCGCATGCAGCAGCTGTACTCCGAGCCGATCAAGCCCGCGCTCATCACGCAGCGCCTCGCCGAGATCCGTGAAGCAGGCGTGACCGTCGCCGGCTCGCTCACTCCGCAGCGCACGCAGGAGTTCTACGACACCGTCGCCGCGGCCGGGGTCGACCTCTTCGTGATCCGCGGCACCACGGTGTCGGCCGAGCACGTGTCGAGCGACGTCGAGCCCCTCAACCTCAAGAAGTTCATCTACGACCTCGACGTGCCCGTGATCGTGGGCGGCGCGGCCACCTACACGGCCGCGCTGCACCTCATGCGCACGGGCGCGGCCGGTGTGCTCGTCGGCTTCGGCGGGGGAGCGGCGTCGACAACGCGCGCGACCCTCGGCATCCACGCGCCGATGGCGACCGCCGTCTCCGACGTCGCCGCCGCGCGTCGCGACTACCTCGACGAGTCCGGCGGACGCTACGTGCACGTCATCGCCGATGGCGGCGTGGGCACGTCGGGCGACATCGTGAAGGCGCTGGCGATGGGAGCGGATGCCGTCATGCTCGGCGTCGCGCTGGCCCGCGCGACCGACGCGCCCGGCCAGGGATACCACTGGGGCCCCGAGGCCCACCACCCGAAGCTGCCGCGCGGGCGTCGCGTGCAGGTCGGCGGCATCGGCACGCTCGAGGAGATCCTCTACGGCCCCGCTCCGGTGGCCGACGGAACCGCGAACCTCATCGGCGCACTGCGCAAGTCCATGGCGACCACCGGGTACTCCGATCTCAAGGAATTCCAGCGGGTCGAGGTCGTCCTCGCTCCGTACGAAGCCTGATCCACCGCTGCGCCACCGTGTCATCCGCTCCGCTGTTCCCGCCGACCCTCCGTGAGGTGATGCTGCGCGGACGCTGGATCGGCATGCTGCTGTTCTGCCTGCTGGTGGCCGGCGTGTTCGCGTGGCTCGGCCAGTGGCAGCTCGAACGGGCGATCGAGACCGACCCGCCCGAGCCCGGCGCGACCGAGCAGGTGCAGCAGCTCGACGACGTCCTCTCCCCGGGGGAGTATCTGCCGGAGCCGCTCGTCGGTCAGCGGGTCGAGACATCGGGAACCTGGGTGCCCGGCGACTTCCTCGTGGTCTCGCAGCGGTTCAACGACGGCGTCGAGGGCTACTGGGTGACCGGTCAGCTGCGCGTCGCCGAGCGCACGTCGATCGCGGTCGCGATCGGCTGGGCACCCGACCGGGAGAGCGCGGACGCGGCGATCGACGAACTGAACGCCGATGACGACGGCGCCGTCGAGATCGCCGGTCGCATCATCTCCGACGAGGGACCGGTTCCGCCGCCGCACGACCAGCCGGACCGCATGAGCCGGATGTCACCCGCCGCGCTGCTCAGCTTCTGGCACGACACCGACCAGCTCGACGTGTATCGGCCGTATCTCGCCGCGATCGAGGCATCCGCTGGCCTCGTCGACATCGATTCCCCCGCCCCGAACGAGATGTCGCCGGTCAACTGGCTGAACGTCTTCTACGCCGTCGAGTGGGCGATCTTCGCGGGCTTCGCCTTCTACCTCTGGTACCGCCTGGCGAAGGATGCCTGGGAGCGCGAGGTCGAGGAGTTCGAGGACGCCGCAGCGGCATCCGCCTGACCGAGGCGCCCCGCGGACGAGGTCTCACTCTGTCGGTGAGCACTCGGTGACCAAACGGCGAACACCATTGAGGATGTCGGACCCTCTCCGTATGGTCGAAGACATGCGCGCGTCCGGACACACGCTTCGGGCGCCGCACGACAGGCCCCACAAGGGCCCGACGTCACCGAAATCCACAATGTCGAGGAGACCGTTCGCATGTCAGCCCCCCACGACGACGCCCGCTCGGGAGTCGATTCGTCAGAATTCCGGAAGCGGGGGCGCACCGGCGCTCTCGCTCTGACCACCGCCGTCGCGTTGACCTTAGGGTCGCTCGCCGCGGCCCCCGCCTTCGCCGAGGAACCGGTCGATGCCCCCGCATCGTCGAGCATCGAGACCGAGGCCCCGGCGACCCCCGCGCCGGACGACACCGAGGCCCCGGTGCCCGAGACCCCGGCCACCGAGGTTCCGGCCACCGAGGCGCCGGCCGATGAGTCCGATGCCGCTCCCTCCGAGGAGCCCGCGCCGGACGACGCTCCGGCGGCTCCCGTGGAGGATGCCGCGGCCGCGAGCGCTCCGGCCACCCACACGATCGCCGAGGTGCAGGGCACCGGCGACGTCTCTCCTGTGAACGGTCAGACGGTCACGGTCGAGGGCGTCGTCACCGCCGATTACCGCACCGGCGGCTACAAGGGAATCGTGATCCAGACGCAGGGCTCCGGCGGCGCCGAGGACGCGACGCCCGGTGCCTCCGATGGGGTGTTCGTCTATCTGAACAACCTCGCTCCCACGCTCGAGATCGGCGACCTCGTCTCGGTCACCGGCCGGGTGAGCGAGTACTTCGGTCAGACCCAGGTCTCGCCCACGGCGCTCGCGGGCGTCGAGGTCGTCACGGCCGACGCCGGGCTGCCCGAAGTCACCCCCCTGCCCGACACCGTCGTGGGCGCCGACCGCGAGCAGTACGAGAACATGCTCGTGGCTCCGACCGGCACCTACCGTCTCGCGTCGAGTCACCAGCTCTACAACTTCGGCACGCTGTGGCTGAACGCCGGCGAGGACCTCAACGTCAAGAGCACCGAGACGACGCGTCCCGGTGACGATGCAGCGGCGATCGCTGCCGCCAACCGTGCGAACCGCCTCCTGCTCGACGATGCCTGGTCGCTGCAGGTGAACAACAACAACCATCCGGGGCAGCAGCCTTACTTCACGACCGACCAGGTCGTGCGCACCGGCGACGTCGTCGACTTCAGCGACGCCGGCTACATCCTGCAGTGGGGCTTCGACGACTGGCGGCTCCAGCCGACGGTGCCGATCGACGACTCCTCGCCCGCCGAGCTCAAGGTCGGGTTCGAGCAGACGAACCCGCGCACCGAGACCGCTCCGGACGTCGGCGGCGACGTGCAGGTCGCGTCGTTCAACGTCTTCAACTACTTCACGACGCTGAAGAGCGAGAACCTCGACGCCCGCGGTGCGGCCGATGCGGCTCAGTTCGCGATCCAGAAGTCCAAGATCGTCGCGGCGATCAACGGGCTCGACGCCGACATCGTCTCGCTCATGGAGATCGAGAACTCGGTGAAGCTCGGCAAGCCGATCGACACCGCGCTCGCCGATCTGGTCGACGGGCTCAACGAGGCGGCGGGCAGCGAGGTGTGGGCGTTCGTGCCGACGCCCGACGCGCTGAACGACGCCGAGACGACCGACTACATCACCAACGCGATCATCTACAAGAAGGATGCCGTATCGCCGGTCGGTGACAGTGCGACCGTGACCGACGAGTCGGTGTGGGGCAACGCCCGTGAGCCGATCGCGCAGGCGTTCGACATCGATGGGCGCGTCGTGACGGTCGTCGCGAACCACCTCAAGTCGAAGTCGCCGCCCACCGGCGCGGGCGCCGAGCCCGCCGACGGCCAGGGATTCTTCAACGCCGACCGCGTGGCGCAGGCCGAGGCCATCCTCGACTTCGCCGGTGACCTCGAGGAATCGACCGGGAGCAGCGACCTGCTGCTGATCGGCGACTTCAACGCCTACGGCAAGGAAGACCCGATCGACGTGTTCACGTCGGCGGGCTGGAGCGATCTCGTCGCCGACAAGACCGACGGGCAGTACACCTACACGTTCGACGGCGAGCTCGGCTCGCTCGACCACGTGATCGCGTCGCCGTCGCTGACCTCGTCGATCACCGGAGCGGGCGTCTGGGGCATCAACTCCCCCGAGTGGAGCGACCGCGGCTACGCGTTCGGCGCCACCGAGGCGGGCACGCCCTACCGCTCGAGCGACCACGACCCGATCATCGTCGGCGTCTCCTCGGAGATCCCGCCGGTGAGCATCGATGTCGTCACGGTCAACGACTTCCACGGACGCATCGAGGCCGACGGTGCCGCCGCCGGTGCTGCGGTGCTCGCGGGAGCCGTGCAGCAGTTCCGCTCCGAGAATCCGAACACGATCTTCGCGGGAGCGGGAGACCTGATCGGCGCCTCGACCTTCACCTCGTTCATCAACGACGACAACCCCACGATCGACGCGCTCAATGCCGCCGGTCTCGACGTGAGCTCGGCGGGGAACCACGAGTTCGATCAGGGCTGGGAGGATCTGCGCGATCGCGTGCAGGAGCGCGCGGATTGGGAGTACATCGCGTCGAACGTGTTCGTGACCGAGACCGGTGAGCCCGCGCTGGCGCCCGCCTGGGTCAAGGAACTCGACGGGGTCAAGGTCGGCTTCATCGGAGCCGTCACAGAGGATCTCGATTCGCTGGTGTCCCCGGAGGGGATCGCCGACCTCGAGGTGCGCAGCATCGCCGACTCCGTGAACGCGGTGGCCGACGACCTGCGCGACGGCGACGCGTCCAACGGCGAGGCCGACGTCATCATCCTGCTCGTGCACGAGGGCGCCGAGAGCACGGACATCGCGGCGGTCACGCCCGACTCCCCGCTCGGCGAGATCGTGTACGGCGTGGACGACGACGTCGATGCGATCGTCTCGGCCCACACTCACCTCGCGTACAACCACGTCATCGACGGCCGACCGGTCGTCTCGGCGGGGCAGTACGGCGAGAACCTGGGGCTGATGAACATCCAGGTCGACCCGACCACCAAGGAGCTGCTCTCGATCACCAACGAGATCAAGCCCCTCACCGCCAACGGGCAGCCGCTCTACCCGGCCGTTCCCGAGGTCGCCGAGATCGTCGCGAAGGCGAAGGCCGAGGCCGACGTGCTCGGCGCGGTCGAGGTCGGACAGATCACGGCGGACTTCAACCGGGCGCGTCAGGCGAACGGTTCGGAGAACCGCGGTGGCGAGTCGACGATCGGCAACTTCGTCGCCGACGTGCAGAAGTGGTCGACGGATGCCGATATCGCCCTGATGAACCCCGGCGGACTGCGCGCGAACCTCGCATACGCGTCGAGCGGGGCATCCGATCCCGACGGCAACGTCACCTACCGGGAGGCGGCGAACGTGCAACCGTTCGCCAACACGCTCGTGACGCTCACCCTGACGGGGGAGCAGCTCAAGGGTGTGCTCGAGGAGCAGTGGCAGCCCGCGGGAGCGGCGCGTCCGTTCCTGAAGCTCGGTGTGTCGGAGGGGCTCGTCTACACGCACGACCCCACGGCGGCGCAGGGTGCGCGGATCACGTCGATCACGCTCGACGGAGTCCCGATCGACCCGACGGCCGAGTACACGGTCGCGGCGAACTCGTTCCTCGCGGCGGGCGGCGACAACTTCGTCACCTTCCGGGAGGGTACGGGCAAGCGCGACACCGGCAAGATCGACCTGCAGTCGATGGTCGACTGGTTCGACGCGAACGGTACGGCGACGCCCGATCAGGCTCAGCGTGCCGTGGGTGTGACGGTGAGTCCGGCGGACGCCGACGGCTACAGCGCCGGCGACCAGGTGACCGTCGCGCTGTCGTCGCTCGCGTTCAGCGCGGGCGAGCCGGCCCCGGGCGAGGTGACGCTCTCTCTGGGTGACACCCAGCTCGCATCGGGCGCGGTCGACCCGGCGATCGTCGACACGACCGATGAGGCGGGGCGCGCGACGCTCACCTTCACGGTTCCCGAAGGAGTCACGGGTGAGCAGGAGCTCACCGTGTCGGTCCCGTCGACGGGCACGACGGTGCAGGTGCCGTTCACGATCACCGGTGAGGCCGAGTTCGCGGGCACCATCGACCTCGGCTCCTCGAAGGTGACAGCAGGCAAGAAGCTGCAGATCACCGGTGAGGGATACGAGCCGGGCGAGACCGTGATCGTGCAGCTGCGATCGAAGAAGGGCGCGCCGATCGAAGTCGGCACGATCCAGGTCTCCGGCGACGGCTCCTTCGACACGGCCGTGACCGTTCCGAAGAACACCAAGGCCGGCGATTACACCGTCGCCGTCTCGCAGGCGGACGGAGACGAAGCCACGGCATCCGTCACCGTCAAGAAGGCGAGCACGATCGGGGGGATCATCGGCGGCATCATCGACTGGATCCTCGATCTGATCGGTGGATGGTGGTGACCCCACCTCGCTGAACGTGCGGAGGCCGCCGGGAGTGATCCCGGCGGCCTCCGTCGTCGTTCGGGAGAGGTCTCAGGGCACCAGTACCTGCACATCGGCCTGCGCGAGTGCGGCGGCGACGTGCGGGGGTGGCGGGGCATCCGTGATCAGATAGTCGGCGCGCTCGAGCTGGGCGATCTGCGCGAAGAACCGGCGCCCGAGCTTCGAGGAGTCCGCCAGGATCGCGGTGCGCTCGGCGCGCTGCATCATCTCGGACATCATCGCGGCATCACCGAGGTTCGACGCGGAATATCCACCCTCGTCGACGGCTCCGACACCGATGAGAGCGAGGTCGCAGCGGATGTCGACCTCCGGACCGCCGGGGGTCATGGTGAATGTCACCGGACCGGTCGTCGCCTGCGTGATCGAGCGCACCGCGCCACCGAACACGTACAGGTCGCGGAACGCGGTGGGGGCGATCTCGGCCGGGATCCGCAGGTTGTTGGTCGCGATCGTCAGATCCTGATGGTTGCGGAGAGCGCGGGCGACCGCCAACGTCGTCGTTCCGGCGTTCAGCATCACCACCGACCCGTCTTCGATCAGGCCGGCGGCGATACGGGCGATGCGCTCCTTCTCCTCGGTCTGCACGCGCATGCGCACGTCGAGCGCACGGTCCTTGAGGGGACCGGTCGCGGCGCTCACGGCGCCACCGTGGGTGCGGACGAGCACGCCCTCGCGGTCGAGTTGATCGAGATCGCGGCGGATCGTGTCGATCGAGACGCCGAAGTGCTCGGCGAGGTCGCCGACCGTGACCTGCCCCGTCTGCTCGACGTAGCTGGCGAGATCGGCCTTCCTGCCCGCGGGGAGGCGACGACGATGTGCCGGTGCGGTTGATTCCATGCAGACATCTCTAGCACACGAAAGCGTCGAACATTGCAGATCGATGCAGAAAACGGCACATCGAGTGAGCGTCGATTTTCCGGGGGAGTTGCGTGGCCAACCGCGGAAATCTGTAACGACATGCCTGAATTACCCCTTGACGTGCCCGCAAATGCGGGCATAACATGGCTCAAAACCGCATGAACAAGCATTGAAGCGCGTGATGCGGCACGATCTCGAAGAGGAGAAGTGATGAGCACAGTGCGACTGGGGCAGCGACGCACCCGGAACATCGTCGGAGCCGCCGCAACGGCCGTGACCCTTCTGGCGGTGTCGGGCTGTGCGCCCAGCACCGGCGGCGACAGCGGTGGCGACGGCGGCGACGTGACGATCGAATTC
The DNA here is from genome assembly GCF_042957055.1 of Microbacterium sp. NPDC008134. Classification (NCBI taxonomy): domain Bacteria; kingdom Bacillati; phylum Actinomycetota; class Actinomycetes; order Micrococcales; family Microbacteriaceae; genus Microbacterium; species Microbacterium sp. NPDC008134. The sequence goes on from NZ_JBIBHO010000001.1 coordinate 917,886, forward strand.
GCCCAGTGGTGGGAACCGGAACTGCCCGATGGCGAGTTCCGCGCTCTCATCGATGAGTTCGAGGCGGCGAACCCCGGGATCACGGTCGATCTCGTGAGCGGTCCGTACGCCTCCACCAAGGAGCAGTTGTTCGCGGGTGCGGCATCCGGAACCATGCCCGATGTCGTCGGTCTCGACGGCGCGTGGGTCAACGACTTCGCCTCGCAGGGAGTCATCGCCGACCTCAGCGCCCTGATGGAGGAGTACGACTACGACGACAGCGAGCTCGCCAGCCAGATCCAGGTCGACGGCAGTACCTACATGATCCCGGTCGTCAACTTCGTGTACCCGATGTTCACGAACGATGCGCTCCTCGCCGAGGCCGGCGTCGACGCTCCGCCCGCCACCCGGAGCGAGTTCGCGGATGCCGCGGAGAAGGTGTCCGCCCTCGGTGGCGACGTCTCCGGATGGGTCCTCCCGCTCTCGCTCGAGGCGCCGAACGGCGTGCAGAACGACGTCATGTCGTGGGTCTGGGCATCCGGCGGCTCCATGCTGAAGGACGGCCAGCCCGATCTCACCAACGACGACGTGACCTCGGCGGTCGAGTACATCGGCGAGCTGTGGGACGCGGGCGTGATCGCCTCCGGCTCGTTCACGATGAAGGAGCAGGACAAGGTCGAGGAGTTCACCAACGGCCGTGCCGGGATGATGATCGACTCGCTCGCGCACATCAACCTCATCCGCGAGACGAACCCCGATCTCGAGTTCTCGATCTCGGCGATCCCCGCCGAGGACGGATACGAGGGCGAGCGCGGCATCCCCTATGCCTCCTGGGGCATCGGCGTCGCCGAGAACTCCGAGCACAAGGAAGCGGCGTTCAAGCTCGTCGAGTTCCTGATGAGCCAGGAGACCAACTCGACGCTCTCGACGATGGCGAAGGCCTTCCCCGGCAACTCGACCTCGGTTCCCGATTTCGTGAACGACGACGAGCTGTTTAAGACCGCGTTCGACATCTACCAGGCCGGCTACCCCGCCAACGAGTTCACCGGTCTCCCGGTGGCGGAGGAGCTGATGCGCCAGTTCGGCGAGCAGCTGCAGTCCGCGCTCGACGGGCAGCAGTCGATCCCCGACGCGCTCAAGGCGGCGCAGACGTCCTGGGAAGCGGAGTTCTGAGCTCCTCGCCTCCCGCCTGAACGGGGTGCCGCATCGCCGATGATGCGGTGCGGCACCCGACCAACCTAGGAGCCTGCACCTCATGAGCCTGAGAACGACCGACGACACCGAGGTGATCGTCACCGGCGTGCCGCACTCGCGGCGCCGACGGCAACTGCGCAAGACGACCGAGTCGTACGCTTTCCTCTCGCCGACGATCATCCTGCTGTTCGTCCTGATGATCGTGCCAATCGTCATGGTGATCGGATACTCATTCCAGGACAACGTGATCCTGAACAAGTCGCCGGAGTTCGTCGGCATCGGCAACTACGTCGAGATCCTCTCGGACCCGCGGTTCTGGAAAGCCACCGGCAACACGATCCTGTTCACGGTGACGAGCGTGCTGGCCCACCTGGTGCTCGGCCTCGCGTTCGCGATGATGCTGAACAGTCCTCTTCTCGGCCGGGTCTCCCGCTCGCTGTTCCGGGCTCTCTACGTTCTGCCGTGGCTGTTCACGGTCGCCGTGATCGCGGTGCTGTGGCGCATGCTCCTCGCCCCGAACGGCGTGATCAACTTCCTGCTCAACACCGACATCGAATGGCTCGCCTCCCCGCAGCTGGCATTGGGCACCATCATCTTCATCAACATCTGGGCCGGCTATCCGTTCTTCATGGTGAGCCTGCTCGCCGGGCTCCAGGGCGTTCCCGCCGAACTCCACGAGGCGGCCACCGTCGACGGCGCGAACAACGTGCAACGCTTCTGGAACGTGACGATCCCGCAGCTGCGGCCGATCATCGTGAGCCTCGTGCTCCTCGACCTGATCTGGACGTCGCAGCAGTTCGCCCTCATCTGGATGACCACCGGCGGCGGTCCGATCGACGTCACCGAGGTGCTGAGCACCTTCACCTACAAGCTCGCGTTCGCCAAGTACGACTTCTCGCTCGCCGCGACCTCCGCCGTGCTCGTGCTGCTGATGTCGATGGTGCTCGCCGTGTTCTACGTCCGTCACCAGAAAGCGAGGGACTGATCATGGCGCTCACCGTCAAGAACCGCCGCGTGGTCGCGAAGGGCTCGCTGCTGATCGGCCTGGTCATCGGAGCAGTCTTCGCCGCCGGGCCCGTGCTGTGGATGCTCTCGAGCTCGTTCAAGTCCAACACCCAGATCTTCGAACTGCCGCCGCGCCTCGTGACCGACACCTTCTCGTTCGACGCGTACATCGCGATCTTCACGAACGCCGAGACGGTGCGGTTCTTCCTCAACAGCTACATCGTCGCGGGGTCGGTCACGATCCTCACCCTCATCGTCGCGATCCAGGCCGCCTACGCCTTCAGCCGCTTCGACTTCCGGGGCAAGCGCATCCTCAACGTGGTGATCGTGAGCGTGCAGGCCGTGCCGCCGATCACGTTGCTGATCCCGTACTTCGGGCTCATGGTCGCCCTCGGCCTGTACAACTCCTATGCCGGCCTGATCCTCACGTACATGGTGTTCACCCTGCCCTACGCGATCATCATGATGACCGGGTACTTCAACACCCTGCCGCGCGAGCTCGACGAGGCCGTCCGCGTCGACGGCGCGGGGTCGTTCACCGCACTGTGGCGCATCCTCGTGCCGATCTCGGTGCCGGGCATCGTCTCGGTGGGCATCTACACGTTCATGATCGCGTGGAACGAGTACCTCTTCGCACTCACGCTCACCCGCACGATCGACATGCGCACGGTGCCCATCGGCATCCAACTCCTCATGGGTCAGCACTCCTACGAGTGGAACCAGATCATGGCCATGAGCGTGCTCGGGTCGATCCCCGTGCTCATCCTCTTCCTCTTCTTCCAGCGCTACTTCATCAGCGGCCTCACGGCCGGGTCGGTGAAGAGCTGACAGCCACCCCGTCCGGGGCCTTCGACCATCACGAAAACAGGAGAAACACGTGCTCTACACCGGAAAATCCATCCTCGACGTCGCCAACGCGCACAACTTCGCGATCCCGGCGTTCAACATCAGCGACTGGGCGATGTTCAACGGAGTCATGGACATCAGCGAGGAGAAGAACGCCCCGGTGATCATCGCGATCCACCCGGACGAGGTCTCGCACATCACCACCGACCTGATCGCCGCGATGCACTCCCGCGCGCACCGCTCGAGCGTCCCCGTGGCGATCCACTGGGACCACGGCGGCAGCTACGAGCAGATGATCACCGCGATCCAGTCCGGGTTCACCTCGGTCATGATCGACGCGTCGCTGCTGCCGTTCGACGAGAACGTCGCCCTCACCCGCAAGGTCGTCGAGGCCGCCCACGCCGTCGGCGTCCAGGTCGAGGGCGAACTCGGCACGATCGGCGCGAACGACAGCTACGGCGAGTCCGGTGCCGCGGAGATCATCTACACCAACGTCGACGACGCGGTGCGCTTCGTCGAGGAGACGGGCGTCGACAGCCTGGCCATCGCGATCGGCACCTCGCACGGTCTGTACCCCGCCGAGAAGAACCCGGAGCTGCGTCACGACCTGCTCCAGGAGATCAAGGCCGCGGTCGGCATCCCGCTCGTGCTGCACGGCGGATCGGCGAACCCCGACTCCGAGCTGCGTCGGGCCGTCGAGCTGGGTATCAACAAGATCAACATCTCCAGCGATATCAAGGTCTCTTACCACAACCGCATGCGCGAGATCCTCGGCACCGACGAGCGTCTGCGCGAGCCGAACGCGATCCAGCCCGAGCCGATCGCCGCCCTCAAGGCGACCGCGGCTGAGAAGATCGAACTGTTCGGCGCGGACGGTAAGGCCGACCTGTACTGACCGGCACGGATCTCGATGGGGAGGGCGATCGACGCATGATCGGCGACGTGGGCGAGCGACTCGTGCTCGGGCTCGGGGGAACGGTCGACTTCGAACTGCGATGGGACTCCGTCGTGGTCGGTCGGCTGGCCCGGGAACATCGCATCCGGAGGAACGAGCTGATCGCCACGGCGCCGATCGTCGACGAACGCTCGCTCCTGGTGGCCGTGCTCGCATTCGTCGCGGCCGGCACCGGGGCCGAGCGCTTCGTCGAGTCGTCCGCGGTGATCGAGAGTTTCGCCGCGCACTTCGACGTGGCGGTGACCCTGGGCGGCACGGGCGTGCGGGCGGGGCTCGTGCTCGACAGCCTCGGCATCCCGAGCGTCCAGCACCTGGTGAGCGTCGACGACAACGTCCGTCGCCTGCTCCCGGAGCGCGTCACCTACGTGTCATCGGCCGAGCGGGACACCCTCGATCCCCACCTGATTGTGCAGTACCCGGTCGGGGCCCACGTGCAGCTGGCCGACGGCGACATCGTCTCCCCGAGCGCGAACCGACTGATCTTCGCGAACGACCCGCCGAATCGTGAGATGCGTCTCGCCGACGATCTGCCGGAGGCGCTGGCCGGAGCATCCGTCTTCCTGGTGTCGGGATTCAACACGATGCAGGACCACAGCCTGCTCGAGCGCCGGCTCGACGAGCTGCTCGGGGCGCTCGCGTCGCTGCCCGACGACGCGCTGGTGTACTACGAGGACGCGGGCTTCTACACGCGCGCCTTCTCGCACACGGTCCGGGAGCGGCTGCTCCCGCGCATCGACGTCTACGGCATGAACGAGGACGAGCTGCAGGAGTACCTCGGCCGGTCCATCGATCTCCTCGATCCGACCGGGGTGATCGATGCTCTCGCCGTGATCGCCCGGCTGATTCCCGCCCCCGCGTTGGTCGTGCACACCCGGCACTGGGCGATCGCCGTCGGAGCGGATGCCGTGCGTCACCGTGCAGCGCTGGAGAGCGCCGTGCGGGTCGCCGCGACGCGCTACCGTCTCGGCGACGGATTCTCGGAGGCGGATGCCGAGGAGACGGCAACCATGGCCCGGAGTCGGCGCGGCACCGAGCTGGTCGCCGCGGTCGAGCGCGGACTCCCCGGGACGGTCGGGGTCGCTGCCTTCGCCCTCGACATCGCCGAGCCGACCACGATCGGGCTCGGTGACACCTTCGTGGGCGGATTCCTCGCCGCGCATGCCGATGTGGATGGAGAAACCCGATGAACCCGATGAACCCGATCGCCCTCGCTGCGAACCGTCCGGCCGAGCGTTTCTATCGCGGCGGGGAGCGCCTCCGCGCATTCCGCGGCGACCAGGGGGTCGCGCCTCGCGAGCCAGAGGACTGGGTCGGGTCCGTGACGACCGTGCGCGGCGAGGAGGCGCTCGGCCTCACCACGCTGCCAGACGGGCGTCTTCTGCGCGACGCGATCGCCGAGGACCCGGTCGCCTGGCTGGGGGAGGAGCATGTCGACCGATGGAGTGACGATGCTCAGCTCCTGGTCAAGCTGCTCGACGCGGGAGAGCGGCTGCCGGTGCACGCGCATCCGCATGACGACTTCGCGGCCGGACACCTGGGCCGAGCGCACGGCAAGGCGGAGGCCTGGTACATCCTCGAGGGCGGGACGGTGCACGTGGCTCTGCGCGAGGACGTGACGGCGGAGGCGCTCGCCGACCTGGTCGCGCGGCAGGACGTCGCGGCTCTCCTCGGCCTGCTGCACGCGATCGAGGTCGGACCGGGCGACGTCGTCTGGGTGCCGCCGGGAGAGCTGCACGCGATCGGCGCGGGGGTGCTGCTGCTCGAGCTGCAGCAGCCAGAGGACCTCTCGATCCTGCTCGAGTGGGACGGGTTCGCGATCGACGGTCCCGGCGAGGGGCACCTGGGTCTCGGGTTCGATCTCGCCCTGACGGCGGTGAACCGCGCCGGACGCGATCGGGCGGACCTCGATGCGCTCGTGCGACGGGCGCCGCGATCGGGGTCGGTGCTCCCGGCGGCGGCCGACGAGTACTTCCGTCTCGACCGGATTCCGGTCGATGGCGAGACCCTGGCGCTCGATCCCGGATTCGCGATCGTCGTCGTGGTCGACGGCGAGATCGCACTGGGCGCCCAGAGGTTCCCGGTGGGGTCGACGGTGCTCGTTCCCGCCGCGGCGTCGGTGCGCGTGCTGACGGGCCGCGGCGAAGCGCTGATCGCCCGGCCACCGGCGCCGTGAGCACGCGATGAGCCGGGGATCCGCGCCGGATCGAGCCGCTCGGCGCGCCGACTAGACTGGACGCATGCCCGAACCGAAAGTCGCCAGTTTTCCGGCGATCCGCGGTGCGCTGAAGTTCTACCAGATCGCGTCGATCATCACCGGAGTCATGCTGCTCCTGCTGCTGGCCGAGATGGTGCTGAAGTACACGCCGATCCACCTCGAACTGTTCCTCGGAGGATCGGGCGGACCGCTCTGGTTCGCCGGCGTCCTCGCCGGGCCCGACTGCCAGTGGTGGTCGCTGTTCGCACCGATGACGAACTCCTGCGAGATGACCTCGCTGGGCGACGGTTTCAACCTGTCGCTGTTCATCCTGGTCGCGCACGGTTGGTTCTACGTGGTGTACCTGTTCGCGTGCTTCCGCATGTGGAGCCTGATGCGCTGGCCGTTCCCGCGCTTCATCCTGCTCGCGCTCGGCGGTGTCATCCCGCTGCTGTCGTTCTTCATGGAGGCCATCGTGGCCCGTGAAGTCAAGACCTACCTCGCCACCCGTGAGGCCGCCGAGGCCTCCGCTCCCGCCCCGGAAGGTGCCCGTTGACCGAACAGTCCGAGACCCAGCAGCGCCCCGCGCTCGTCGTCGACTTCGGCGCGCAATACGCGCAGCTGATCGCCCGTCGCGTGCGTGAGGCCGGCGTCTACAGCGAGATCGTGCCGCACACCGCGACCGCTGCCGAGATCGCCGCCAAGAACCCGGTCGCGATCATCCTCTCCGGTGGGCCCTCGTCGGTATACGAAGAGGGCGCACCGCGCCTCGACCCCGCGGTGTTCGACCTCGGTGTTCCGACGCTCGGCATCTGCTACGGCTTCCAGTACATGGCCCAGACCCTGGGCGGCGAGGTCGCGAACACCGGCCTGCGCGAGTACGGGGCGACGGATGCCGTCATCACAGGTGACGGCGGCACGCTCCTCGGCGGTCAGCCGCTCGAGCAGAACGTGTGGATGAGCCACGGCGACCAGGTCGCCCGCGCTCCCGAGGGCTTCGACGTGCTGGCGACGACGGATGCGACCAAGGTCGCGGCGTTCGCGAACGAGGACCGCGGCTTCTACGGCGTGCAGTGGCACCCGGAGGTCAAGCACTCCGACCACGGCCAGCGCGTGCTCGAGAACTTCCTGCACAAGGGCGCCGGTCTCGCGTCCGATTGGAACAGCGACAACGTGATCGCCGAGCAGATCGAGCGCATCCGCGAGCAGGTGGGCGACGCCCGGGTCATCTCGGCGCTCTCCGGCGGCGTCGACTCCGCGGTCTCCACCGCCCTCGTGCACAAGGCCATCGGCGACCAGCTCACCGCCGTGTTCGTCGACCATGGCCTGCTCCGCAAGGGCGAGCGCGAGCAGGTCGAGAAGGACTACGTCGAGTCGACCGGTGTGCGGCTCATCACGGTCGATGCCGCCGACACGTTCCTCGGACACCTGAAGGGTGTGACCGATCCCGAGGAGAAGCGCAAGATCATCGGGCGCGAGTTCATCCGTGCCTTCGAGAAGGTGCAGCTCGACCTCGTCGCCGAGGCGAAGGCCTCGGGCGGTGCGCCGGTCAAGTTCCTCGTGCAGGGGACCCTCTACCCCGACGTCGTCGAGTCCGGCGGCGGTGCGGGCACCGCGAACATCAAGTCGCACCACAACGTGGGCGGCCTGCCCGACGACCTCGACTTCGAGCTGATCGAGCCGCTGCGCGCGCTGTTCAAGGACGAGGTTCGGGCGATCGGGCGCGAGCTCGGCATCCCCGAGGCGATCGTCGGTCGTCAGCCCTTCCCGGGCCCCGGCCTCGGCATCCGCATCATCGGCGAGGTCACGGCCGACCGCCTGGAGATCCTCCGCGAGGCCGATGCCATCGCCCGTGAGGAGCTCACGAAGGCGGGCCTCGACCAGGAGATCTGGCAGTGCCCCGTCGTGCTTCTCGCCGACGTGCGCTCGGTGGGCGTGCAGGGCGACGGCCGCACCTACGGGCATCCGATCGTGCTGCGTCCCGTGTCGAGTGAAGACGCGATGACGGCCGATTGGACGCGTCTGCCGTACGACGTGCTCTCCAAGATCTCGAACCGCATCACCAACGGCGTTCGCGACGTCAACCGCGTCGTGCTCGACGTCACGTCGAAGCCGCCGGGGACGATCGAGTGGGAGTGACGGACACGAAGCGTGTCGCTTCCGTCTGACGGTGTGCCGGCCCTGCCGGACGCCGAGTACCTGGTGCTGTCGAGCCGGCTCATCCCCGACCTCGACGGCGGCTACACGATCGCGACGCTGTCGCGCGCCCGGCAGTTGGCCGGTGCAGGTGTGGCCGACGGGCGCGGACCGCAGTTGCTCACCTTCGACCCGGGCACTGCGGCGGACCACGCGCAGCATCGTGAGACCTTCGTCTCGCGCGGTGCGCTGGTCGACGCTTCGCGCCTGCGCAACCTCTTCGACGAGGCGGTCGATGCCGAGGGTGGAGCAGCCGCCTGGTTGCGTGCGGTCGCGGATCCGGCCTTGGTCGCGAACGCGGATGTCGAGTACCGCACGATCGCGGATGCCGAGGGGCGGCCGTTCGTCGCACTCCCGGTGATCCCGGGGAACCCCGATTGGCACCTGAGCGTCGAACCCGTGCAGATCTTCGACGCGGCGGGCGCGGTCGTCGGCGGAGTCGCCGGCTTCGGCGGACTGTACCGCGCGTGGCTGTCGCACCTGACCGCAGGCCTCGGTGATCGCCCGATCGTCATCATCTGCGAGGCCCGGCAGCTCGGCGAGCTCATCGCGGGATGGCAGGACCCGCGCGTACGCATCCTCCACACGATCCATACGATCCACCTCGAGGCTCCGTACACCGCGGACGCCCCGACCAACGCGCTGTGGACGCGCTGGTTCGCCCTCTCCGATCGTTTCGACGCCGTGATCTGGCCGACGGCGACCCAGCGCGACGACGTCGTGGCGCGCTTCGGCACCGCGGCCCGGAACGAGACGGTGCCGAACCCGATCTCTCCGGTCGCGTGCCGTGACGATCTGCGGGAGCCGGGTCTGGTCGTCGTGCTCGGGCGCCTGGCGCCGGGTAAGCGAGTCGATCAGGCCATCCGCGCGTTCCTGACGGCCGACGTGCCCGGGACCCGCCTCGAGATCTGGGGCGGGGGACCCGAGCAGGAGCGCCTTGCCGCCCTCATCACCGAGCTGGGCGCCGACGATCGCATCGTGCTCGCCGGGTACACAGATGACCCGGGGCGCGTGCTCGACCGGGCTTCGGTCGTGCTCACCGCCACAGCCTTCGAGGGGCAGCCGCTGTCGATCGTCGAAGCGCTGCTGCACGGAGCGCCGGTCGTGTCGTACGACGTGCGGTACGGCATCCGCGATGTCCTGGGAACGGGCGGGGGAGTGCTCGCCCCGAGCGGCGACGTCGATGCGTTGGCCGCCGCCCTGCGCGGCGTGCTGGCCGACCCCGCGCTGCTCGCGCGGCTGAGCGCCGAGGCCCCCGAGGTGGCTGCCGCGTGGAGCCCGGAGAAATCGCTGAGCGCGCTCACCGCCGTGATCGCTGACGCCGTCGCCCGCCCGCCGCGCCGCTGACGAAAAGAAATCTCGGAGAATTTCGGATCGACTGTCGATCCGGTGCATTCGCGTTCGACGTCTTTGATGAGAGGGTCGAGAAACGACCCCATCCATCAAGGAGGACATCATGAAGTACATGCTCATCATGCGCGCGACCGACGAGGCCGTCGAGGCGTACAAGGAGATCCCCTTCGAGCAGGTCATCGAGGCGATGGGGAAGTACAACGAGTCGATGATCAAGGCGGGCGTGCTGGCCGCGGGCGAGGGGCTGACCGATGCGTCGGAGGGCTTCGTCGTCGACTTCAGCGCCGAGACCCCGCTCATCACCGACGGCCCCTATGGCGAGACCAAGGAGCTGTTCAACGGCTTCTGGATCCTCGAGGTGTCGAGCCGCGAGGAGGCCGCTGAGTGGGCGAGCCGTGCGCCGCTCGGGCCGGGATCGTTCCTCGAGGTGCGCCGGGTGACCGACATGTCGGACTTCCCGGCCGACAACGAGTGGATCGAGAAGGAAGCCGGCTGGCGCGAGGAGCAGGCGCAGCGCGCCCAGCAGTGAGATGACGTCCCCCTCCGACGACGCGACGGTGCGCCCCTCTCCCTCTCCGGAGGGGGTGGAGCGCACCATCGCCGCGGTGTGGCGGATCGAGTCGGCGAAGATCGTCGGTACGCTCGCCCGCATGGTGGGCGACTTCGGTTGGGCGGAGGACCTCGCGCAGGAGGCGCTCCTCGATGCGCTGCGGCAGTGGCCGATCGAGGGTGTACCGCGCAACGGTGCCGCCTGGTTGACGGCCGTCGCGAAGCGCAAGGCGATCGACGGCTGGCGACGGCAGGAGCGTCTCGACGAACGTATCGAGGTGCTCGCCCACGACCTCGAGCGCGAGCAGAGCGAAGGGATGGACGCCGCGCCCTGGGACCCGGATGCCGTCGACGACGACGTGCTCCGGCTGATGTTCATCGCCTGCCACCCGGTGCTGTCGCGGGAGGCCCAGGTCGCCCTCACCCTCCGCGTGGTCGCGGGGCTGTCGAGCGAGGAGATCGCCCGCGCGTTCCTGGTTCCCACGGCCACCGTGCAGCAGCGCATCGTGCGCGCGAAGAAGACACTGGCCGCCGCCGCGGTGCCCTTCGAGACGCCCCCGCGCGAGGAGCACGCCGCCCGGCTCGGGGCTCTCCTCGGAGTCGTGTACTTGATCTTCAACGAAGCGCACGCGGCGAGCAGCGGACCGGACTGGATGCGCCCCGATCTCGCCGACGAGGCGATCAGACTGGGCCGTGTGCTCGTCGGACTGATGCCCCGCGAACCGGACGCCCTCGGGTTGCTCGCGCTGATGGAGCTCACCGCGGCGCGATTCCCGGCGCGCATCGATGCGCAGGGCGCCCCTGTACTCCTGGGCGATCAGGACCGACGGCTCTGGGATCGCAGCAGGATCACGCGAGGACGCGACGCCCTGGCGCGAGCGGATGCCGTCGGCCGAGGTCGCGGCGCCTACGGGCTGCAGGCGGCGATCGCCGAGTGCCATGCCGTCGCTCCGTCGATCGAGGAGACCGGCTGGGATCGGATCGTCGTGCTCTACGAGGCGCTCGGGCGTCTCGCGCCGTCGCCCGTCGTCGAGCTCAATCGGGCGGCCGCCGTCGCGATGGCCACCGGACCCGCTTCGGCGCTGAAGGTCCTGAATCAGCTGGAGGCGTCCGGAGCGCTGCGCGGGTATCACTTGCTGCCGGCGACCCGGGCCGAGGTGCTGCGTCGCCTCGGACGCGAGGAGGAGGCGCGCAGTGAGTTCGCGACGGCCGCAGGCCTCGCGGGCAACGATCGCGAACGCGCTCTGCTCGAGGCGAAGGCGCGCGGCGGCCGGACATGACGGAAGGCCCGTCTCCGAGGAGACGGGCCTTCCGTGACGTGCCGGGGGATCGTCAGTTGTTGCCGCGGACGATCGCGATGATGCGCAGGATCTCGACGTACAGCCAGACGACCGTGACCATGATGCCGAAGGCACCCATCCAGCCGAACTGACGCGGAGCGCCGTTACGCACGCCCTGCTGGATCTGGTCGAAGTCGAGCACGAGCGAGTACGCGGCCATGATGACCACCAGCACACCGATGATGAGGCCGAGCGGGATCCCGGCGATCGTCGCGCTGTAGAGGCCGAACGTCTGGCTCGCGGGCAGGACACCGGTCCACATGAGCACGAGGTTCAGGAGCGAGAAGACCAGGTAGCCGACCATCGCGATCATGAAGATCTTGGTGGCCTTCTTCGACGCGCGGATCTTGCCGCTGGCGAAGAGGGCGAGGGTCACGCCGACGACCGAGACCGTGGCGAGCGTCGCCTGCAGCACGATGCCCGGGTAGATCACCTCGAAGAAGGCCGAGATGCCACCGATGAAGAGGCCCTCAAGGGCGGCGTAGGCGAAGATCAGCGCCGGACGCACCTTCTTGCGCGAGGTGAAGGTGATGACCATCGCGAGCACGAAGCCGCCGAGCGCGCCGATCATCCACGGCACGAGCGAGACGTTGGAGAACGAGTTGATGTCGGTGCCGCCGAGCGTCCACACCCAGCCGATCGCCGCGGTGACGAGCAGGATGCCGAAGAGGCCGGCGGTCTTCCAGACGGTGTCCTCGACGGACATGCGGTCGGTCTCGATCGAGCCGGCCGGGGGAGCCGCGTACATGCCCTCGAGCTGCGCGTTGGCGGCGGCGTCGACGGTGGCGTGCTGGAACGATGCGGCCTGGGCCCCCTGAGCACCCTGCGGTGCGCCGGGATAGGTCGCGACGTTGCGCGGATCCTGCTGCTTGAAAGCAGGGTTGTTGAATGCGAAATTGCTCATGGTGGGCCTCACTCCAGAAGGGTGTCGTAGGTCGCTTTCCTCCACGATACCGGCGTGGCGCGCCCGGTGGGGTGTTCTACGCTGAGAGCGTGCCCAGGAAATCACCCCTCGTCATCGGACACCGGGGTGCGCCCGGCTATCGCCCCGAGCACAGCCGCTCGTCGTACGAGCTCGCGCTCGCGATGGGGGTGGATGCCGTCGAGCCCGACGTCGTCGCGACGAAGGACGGTGTGCTGGTCGTGCGCCACGAGAACGAGATCTCGGGCACGACCGACGTGGCCGAGCATCCGGAGTTCGCCGATCGCCGCACCACCAAGCGGGTCGACGGGCAGGCGCTGACCGGCTGGTTCACCGAGGACTTCACATGGGACGAACTGTCGACACTCCGCGGGCGCGAGCGCCTGCCGGAGGTGCGCGCCACCAGCGCGAGCTTCGACGGCGGACAGCCCATCCTCCGCCTCGTGGACCTGCTCGACCTCGTGCGGCACGGATCGGTCGAGCACGGGCGGGAGATCGGCGTGGTCCTCGAGGTCAAGCACGCCACGTACTTCGCGAGCATCGGCCTCGACCTCGTACCCCTGATCGAGCGCGATCTGCGCGCGGCCGGATGGGCCGACGGGGAACTGCCGCTGATCATCGAGTGCTTCGAGCAGACCGTGCTGGGTCAGCTGCGTGCCCGCGGCATCCCGGCGTCGTACATCTACCTGATCGAGTCGTCCGGTCGCCCCTACGACCAGCTCGTCGCCCACGGCAAGAAGGCGCTCACCTACAAGGCGACGGTCGCCCCGCGAGGCCTCAACGGTCTGATCGGCGCGGTCGACGGCATCAGCGTGAGCAAGAAGATGCTGCTCGCGCACGGCAACACGATCGTCGCGGATGCGCACGCGCGCGGCCTGAAGGTCTTCACCTGGACGTGCCGCCCCGAGAACGCCTTCCTCTCTCCCGAGTTCCGGGGCGACGGAGGAAAGGGCGCATTCGGCGACTACGAGGCGGAGTGGGGCGTGATCGCGCGGCAGGGTGTCGACGGGGTCTTCGTCGATCATCCCGACCTCGGCGTGGGGTTCTTCCGCGGCTGAGCGGAAGCGGCACTGAGAGGCCGGCGTCAGAGCGGCCCGAGAACCTCGGTGACGTCGCGGTCGAGGACCAGCGCGCGCAGCGGGGCCAGGATCTCGCGCTCCTCGAAGCGGAAGTGCGACTCCATGATCGCGCCGATCCCGTCGAGGTGCCGCGCGATCGTCGCGGCGTCCTCCTCGCGCTCGGCGGCGCTGCGCAAAGCGCCGAGCAGGTGCGACAGCATCGAATGGTCCTGCATGAGCTTGTCGATCGTGTCCCCGAGCTCGGGATGCTCGCGCCGGAGCTCCGGAAGGAGCGCGCGGTCCTCGCCGCGGTGGTGCCCGTCGAGGGCCGAGCAGAATCCGATGCAGAAGAGCAGCAGGTCGGACGCGGCATCTGCCGGGCCGTCACCGTCCTGGAGCGCCTGTCGCGTCGCGGCCAACGCCGCCCGGAGGCGGGTGTGCGCCGCGCGGAGCTCGGCGTCCCAGGCGATCAGGCGGGCGGCATCCATCGGCTCAGTGTAGGTCGGCGGTGCGCGACGCGCGCGTCGGATGCGGATGCCAGACTGGCCCGCATGAGTGGAATCGTCGTGGAAGACGTCAGCCGGGCCTTCGGGGCGGTGCAGGCCGTCAGGTCGGCCACACTGCGAGCCGAGCCGGGCCGGGTGACCGGACTCGTCGGGCCGAACGGCGCGGGCAAGACGACCCTGCTCCTGATGCTGGCCTCCCTGCTCGCGCCGGACACCGGCACGATCCGGATCGGCGGGGTCGACCCGATGGTCGATCCGTTGGCCGCCCGTCGGTTGCTGGGGTGGATGCCGGACGCTCTCGGCGCCTGGCCGTCGCTGACCGCCCGCGAGACGCTCGTGACGACGGGGCGACTGTACGGCATCGCCCCGACGGATGCCGCGCATCGGGCGGCGGCGCTACTCGATCTCGTCGGACTCGCTCCGCTCGCCGATTCGCCCGCGAAGGTGCTCTCGCGCGGGCAGAAGCAGAAGCTCGGCCTCGCCCGAGCGCTCGTGCACGACCCGCAGGTGCTGCTCCTCGACGAGCCCGCCTCGGGGCTCGATCCCGAGGCGCGCGTGCACCTGCGCGTGCTGCTGCGCCGCCTCGCCGCCGAGGGGCGCACGGTCCTCATCTCGAGCCACATCCTCTCCGAACTCGAGGAGGTCGTCGACGATGCCGTCTTCCTGGTCGCGGGCGCTGTGGTCGACGCGGCACCGGCCCAGGCATCCGTCCGCGCCTGGCGGATCCGGCTGGTGGACGCGTCGCCAGATCGATTGCCCGCCGACGCCTGGCAGGTCGCGTCGACACTGGGGGTGGCTCCGGAGTCGCTCGGCGCAGACCGCGGTGCGGTGCTGATCGGCTTCGAGACCGAGGAATCCGCCGCGCACGCACTGCAGCGACTCGTCACCGCGCAGATCCCGATCTCGGAGTTCGCCCCGGCGCAGAGCGCACTCGAGCACACCTTCCTGCACCTGAACCCGGCGGTCGCCCCGCCGCCCGCGGCCCACCCCGGAACGGAGGCCGGAGCATGAGCATCGCCCACATCGGCACCATCGCCCGCCTCGAGCTGACCCAGCGCCTGCGGAGTGTCGGCTGGTACGTGCTGCTCGGCGTCTTCGCCGCCGTGCTCCTCGGCGTCACCGCGCTGTCGTTCGCCGTCTACTCCTACGGAGACGCCCCGGGCGCGGGCGTGTTCTCGATCGTCGTCAACATGGTGCTGCTGCTCGTCGTCCTGGTGTCGCCGACGTTGAGCGGCAACGCCATCAACGGCGACCGTGAGTCCGCGACCCTCGCCGCGATCCAGGTGACCGCCGTCTCGACGGGCGACATCATGCTCGGCAAACTCGTCGCCGCCGTCGCGACCGGCGGGGCATTCCTGCTCGTGGCGCTGCCGTTCCTCGCGTTCTCCCTGCTCGGCGGGGGAGCCGACCCGCTGGTGCTGCTCGTGTCGATCCTCGTTCTGGCCGCCGAGATCGTCATCGTGGCGGCCATCGGTGTGGGACTGAGCGGGTTGATCGCGCGCCCGCTGTTCTCGGTCGCCACGACATACCTCGTGGTCGCGGGACTCGTGATCGGCACGCTCATCGTCTTCGCGCTGGGTGGCCTCGCCGTGCGCGGCGAGGCGACGAGCTACTCCCGTCCCTACGACGACAACGGTCCGGTCTGCGACGAGTGGGACGAATACACCCACGAGGTGCCCCGCTTCGATCTCGTGTGGTGGGCGCTCGCCGCGAACCCCTTCGTCGTGCTGGCCGATGCCACGCCCACCGAGTACGGCTCCGGCGGCTATCCGGTCGACCTGTTCGGGCAGATCAAGTACGGCGTGAGAAGTGCGCAGCTCTCGCCGCTCGAGCAGCGCTGGGACGACTGCGCGGTGAGTGCTCCCGGTCCGACCCCGCGCGAGGTGATCGACTCCACGGTGCCGAGCTGGTTCGTCGGACTCGGGGTACAGGTCGTGATCGCGGGTGCGCTGTTCGCCGGAGCGTGGTCGCGCACGCGCACACCCGCGCGGATGCTGCCACCGGGGACGCGCATCGCCTGAGGAGCAGGTGCCCGTGCGTGCGGTCCCGGCGAAGGCGGTGTCGGTGGTGCGGCCTAGACTCGTAGAGCCATGACCGAAGCTCCTCTCATCGTTCCCGGAACCGCCGGCCCGCAGGGCCAGGACGACCTCCTCGCCGGCCTCAACCCGCAGCAGCTCGAAGCCGTCACCTACCGCGGCCCCGCGCTGCTCATCGTGGCGGGCGCCGGATCGGGAAAGACGAGTGTGCTCACGCGTCGGATCGCCTCGTTGCTGCGCAGTCGTGAGGCCTGGCCGAGCCAGATCCTCGCGATCACCTTCACGAACAAGGCGGCGGGCGAGATGCGCGAGCGCGTCGAGGGCCTGATCGGCGATGCCGCGCGCGGCATGTGGATCTCGACGTTCCACTCGGCGTGCGTGCGCATCCTGCGGCGCGAGGCGCAGCAGTTCGGGTTCACGAAGTCGTTCACGATCTACGACTCGGGCGATTCCCGTGCACTCATCAAGCGCCTCGTGAAGGAGCACGAGGCCGACGCGTTCGGACTGACCCCGGCATCCGTCCAGTCGCGCATCTCGAAGCTCAAGAACGAGCTGTCGGATGCCGAGTCCTACGCGCGCCAGGCGAACATGTCGGACCCGGCCGAGCGGATCTTCGTCGAGGTCTTCGCCGACTACCAGCGCCAGCTGCAGAAGGCGAACGCCTTCGACTTCGACGACCTGATCGGGCAGACGGTCTACCTCTTCCGCGCGTTCCCCGAGGTGGCCGACACGTATCGCCGCCGGTTCCGGCACATCCTCGTCGACGAGTACCAGGACACGAATCACGCGCAGTACGCGCTCATCCACGAGCTCACACGGCCGCTCGCCTCGTCGTCGGCACCCGACCCGTATGCCTCGAACGGCATGATGATCTTCGAACCCGAGCCGGAGCCGAAGAACGCCGACACCGCGGGCGCATCGCTCACCGTCGTCGGCGACTCCGACCAGTCGATCTACGCCTTCCGAGGCGCCGACATCCGCAACATCAGCGAGTTCGAACGCGATTTCCCCGGTGCGCGCGTGGTGCTGCTCGAGCAGAACTACCGCTCGACGCAGAACATCCTCTCGGCCGCCAACGCGGTGATCGGCAACAACTTCGATCGTAAAGAGAAGAAGCTCTGGAGCGACCGGGGCGAGGGTGACAAGATCATCGGCTTCACCGGCTATTCGCAGCACGACGAGGCCCAGTTCGTCGCCGATGAGATCGAGGCTCTGCACCGCGCCGGCATGCCCTACTCCGAGATGGCCGTCTTCTACCGCACGAACTCGCAATCGCGTGCGCTCGAGGAGATCTTCATCCGTTCGGCGCTGCCCTACAAGATCATGGGCGGCACCAAGTTCTACGAGCGCGCCGAGATCAAGGACGCCCTGGCCTACCTCGTCGCGGTGGCGAACCCCGCTGACGAGATGGCGGTGCGCCGCATCCTCAACAAGCCTCGTCGCGGTATCGGCGACGTGACCGAGACGGCCATCGCCCGCTTCGCCGAGGAGCACGGGATCACCTTCCGCGACGCCCTCTCGATGCCGGCGCAGCTCGGCTTCGGGCCGAAGATCCAAGCGGCGATCGCGCAGCTCGATGCCGTGCTCACCGAGGCGACGGCGATCATGCTCCCGCCGACGGGCGAGGTACCCGCACCGACGACCGTGGCCGACGGCCTCAGCCTGCTGCTCGCGAAGAGCGGCTACCTCGACGCGCTCCGCGCCAGCCGCGACCCGCAAGACGAAGCACGCGTCGAGAACCTCGATGAGTTCGTCGCGGTCGCCCGCGACTTCGCACGCAACAACCCCGAGGGCACGATCGTCGATTTCCTCACCGACGTCGCGCTCGTCGCGGATGCCGACGACCTCGACGACGAGTCGGGCACCGTGTCGCTCATGACGATGCACACCGCCAAGGGGCTCGAGTACGACGCGGTGTTCGTCACCGGCGTCGAGGAAGACCTCATCCCGCACCGCATCTCGGCCGGCGAGCCCGGTGGCCCGCAGGAGGAGCGTCGGCTCTTCTACGTCGGGATCACCCGCGCCCGCAAGCGGCTGCACCTGTCGCTCGCGATGACGCGGGCGCAGTTCGGCGAGGTGACGGTCGCGATGCCGAGCCGCTTCCTGCAGGAGATCCCGGTCGCGCTGATCGATTGGCGCCAGTCGCCCGGAGACGTCAACTCCCGCGGCGGCATGCAGTCGCGCGCGCTCAACGCGCGTCGTGCGGGCGGATTCGGCGGATCCGGGTCGGGCTCCAGCGACCGCTTCGGCGTCAAGCCGCTGCCCGGGCGAGAATCGCTCAAGCCGCTGTCGACCGCCATGGACCGCTTCCCGAACCGGGTCACGGCCAAGGTCCGCGACAACGGCGACCTCGAACTCACGGCAGGTGATCGCATCCGCCACGTCGACTTCGGCGAGGGGCGCGTCGACGCCGTGACCGGTGAAGGGGCCAAGCGCATCGCGCACGTGCGTTTCGACACCGCGGGACAGAAGAAGCTCCTCATCAAGGTCGCGCCGATCGAGAAGATCTGACGGCACGTCGCCCGCGACGCCGGAGGGTGCTGCCGCCGAGGGCGACAGTGCAGAGGGGCGGGGTCGCAGAGGGTTAGGCTGGCTCATATGGCCCTCTTCTCCCGCCGCAAGAAGTCCGCTGACGACGCCGTCACGCCCGCATCTGATTCCGCCGAGGCGGTCGAGGCGCCGACGGACGAGACTCCGGCGGACGGAGGTCCGACGGACGGGACGGGAGCCGCGAACGCGGACTCGACCGCTGCCTCGGAGGATGCTCCCGCTCCGTCGATCGGCATCTCCGTGCAGGCCTTCCGCGGCGTCGGCGCCGCGGCCGGCCCCGAGGTCTCGCTGCCCGACCCCGATGCGAAGCCGGAGAAGGCCGCACCCGCCGCGCCCGTCGCGGCAGCATCCGCTCCTCCCGCGGCCGAACCGCGTCTCCCGCTGGCCCCGGCATCGCCGCCCGAGCAGACCGAGTCCGTTCCCGGCATGAAGGACAACGTCCTGTTGCGCGAAGCGCTGAAGCAGGTCGAGAAGGGCGCCACCAACGAGCAGCTCCTCGGCGTCATGCGCCAGGCGCTCCAGGGACACCTCTTCATCCGGGTCAACGGCGACGCCCGGGCGCAGATCGCCGAGGGCAAGCCCCTCGCCGTCGCTGTCGTGCGCGACGAGGAACGTCAGTTCATGCTCGCCTTCAGCTCGGCTGCCGCGGTGCGCGACTCCGTGAGGCTCGAAGCCGACCCCTCCGCCACCTCGGCCGTGGCGCAGCCCTCGACCTCGGTCATGCAGCAGGTCGTCGCCGGCGACTTCGCGGGGCTCATCATCGACAACGCCTCGGCGCCGCACCGCGTCGTCTTCCCCACCGAGCTCCTCCAGAAGACGCTCGAGCAGGCGGATGCCGAGATGAGGGTCAAGGCCATCGTCGCGGCGCCGCGCGAACAGGACTCCGCAACCCGTGCCGGCGAGGCTCTGGCCGAGACGCGCATGTGGGTGGCCGTGAACGAGGGGGCCGCCGACGGCCAGGTCGGCATCGCCGAGGCGCAGACGACCGACGGCAAGCGGTTCCTGCAGCTGTTCTCGCACCCGCTCGAGGTCATCGCCCTCGGTCGCGGCGACCGCCCGCTGCCCTTCGAGCCCACGCAGCTCGCGAAGGTGCTCGCGGGCCACGACGAGATGGCGGGCGTGGTGATCGATCCGGCCGGCCCGTCGCTCATCGTCGAACGCGACGCCCTCGCTCGCGTGCTCGAACTCGCCCCCGCGACCGAGGACTGACGGCTCCGAGCGCGGCACGGCGCCGGGTCGCGGTTGCGCTCTTCCGCGGGCGACGGCCGCGCTCTAGGGTCGTTGCATGGCCTCCGAACGTGTGCCCGTGACCGTGTCCGACCCCGAGGGGGAGCGCGAGGTCGTTCTCTCCAGCCCGAACCGCGTCGTCTGGCCCGAGGTCGGCATCACGAAGGCCGAGCTGGTCGACTACGTGCAGCGCGTGTCGGAGCCCTTCCTCGCGTCGAACGGCGACCGCCCGGTCTCGCTCGAGCGGTTCCGCGACGGCGTGGGCAGCGAGGGCTTCTTCTCGAAGAACCCGCCGAAGGGCACTCCCGACTACGTCGACGCCGTGACCGTGACGTACAACAGCGGGCGCCGGCATCCGCAGATCGTCCTGAACCGGCCGTCGGCGATCGTCTGGGCCGTGCAGATGAACACGATCGTCTTCCACCCGTGGGCGTCGCTCGCGACCGATCCCGACAACCCCGTCGAGTTGCGTATCGACCTCGATCCGCAACCGGGCACGGATTTCGCGGATGCCGTGACCGCCGCGCACGGTCTGCGCGAGGTACTGAGCGAAGCGGGCCTCGATGCGTTCGCGAAGACGAGCGGCAACCGTGGTCTGCACGTGTTCGCGCCGATCGAGCCCACCCATGAGTTCCTCGACGTGCGGCACGCGGTGATCGCCGCGGGGCGCGAGCTCGAACGCCGCATGCCCGATCGGGTCACGATGAGCTGGTGGAAGGAGGAGCGCGGGGAGCGCATCTTCATCGACTTCAACCAGGCCAATCGCGATCGCACGATGGCGGGTGCGTACAGCCCGCGCGCCCTGCCGGGAGCGACCGTGTCGACCCCGGTCCACTGGGACGAGCTCGACGGCCTCGACCCGACGCGGTTCACGGTGCGCACCGTTCCGCAGCGCCTCGACGAGATCGGCGACCCGTGGGCCGACAAACAGCAGACCCCCGGTCGCATCGACACGCTGCTCGCCTGGTGGGAGCGCGATGTCGCCGACGGCCTGGGCGAGTTGTCGTTCCCGCCCGAGTTCCCCAAGATGCCCGGCGAGCCGCCGCGGGTGCAACCCAGCAAGAAGGTTGCCGCGCACTGGGACGCCGACGGAGAGCCCGCGGCGAAGTACTGACTCAGCCGATCACGTCGGCGAGATCGTAACCGGCCACGCTGTCGAGCTGCGCGTACGTGCACGAGCGGGCCTCGCGGTCGGGCCGCCAGCGCGCGAACTGCACCGTGTGGCGGAAGCGGGAGCCCTCGAGCTGGTCGTAGCGGACCTCGAGCACGCGTTCGGGGCGCAGTCGCACGAACGAGACGTCCTTCGATCCGGTGAAGCGCGATCGCTCGCCCTCGCCGGTGACGGCGTCTCCGGATTCGTCGCGCTCGACCAGGGGTGCGAGCTCGTCGACGAGTTCGCGGCGGCGCGCGTCGCTCCACGCGGCGACGCCGCCCACCTGGTGGAGCATGCCCTCCTGGTCGTAGAGGCCGACGAGGAGCGAACCCACCCCCGAGCCGGACTTGTGGATGCGGTATCCGAGCGCCACGACATCGGCGGTGCGCGCGTGCTTGATCTTGATAAGCGTGCGCTTACCGGGGGCGTAGGGCTGGTCGAGTGGTTTGGCGACGACGCCGTCGAGGCCGGCGCCCTCGAATTCCGCGAGCCACCGCACGGCGGCATCGTGATCGCGCGTCGTGCGGGTGATGTGCAGCGGGTGGGGCGCTCCTTCGAGGAGTGACTCGAGGCGGGTCCGCCGCTCGGAGAACGGCCGCGCGAGCAGGTCGTCGTCGCCGTCGGCGAGCAGGTCGAACGCGATGAACATCGCCGGCGTCTCCGCGGCGAGGCGGGTCACGCGGGAGGCCGCCGGGTGGATGCGCTGGCTGAGCGCCTCCCAGTCGAGGCGCTGCGCACCCTCGGCACCCGTCGCGACGACGATCTCGCCGTCGAGGAGAGCGGGGCGGGGGAGGATCTTCGGGATCGCGTCCACGAGTTCCGGGAAGTACCGGGTGAGGGGCTTCGCCCCGCGCGATCCGATCTCGACGGTCTCGCCGTCCCACGCGATGAGTCCGCGGAACCCGTCCCACTTGGGTTCGAAGAGCAGGCCGCCCGGCGTCTTTGCCGGATCGGGCACGGATGCCGCGGCCTTCGCGAGCATCGGGGCGGGGATGTCGTAGCGCATGCCTCCATCCTGGCGAGCGCGTGCGTTCTGCGGAAGACCGTGCGGGTCAGGGGAAGAGGTCGCCCAGCTCGTGCGGCTCGCCCGCGTCGGAGAGGGCGGTGCGGGCGGCGAGCCATCCCGCCATACCGTTCACGCCCGGGCCCGGAGGGGTCGCGGCGGAGGCGAGGTAGACGCCGCGCATCGGCGTGCGCCACGGGGCCGCCGACAGGGTCGGCCGCTGCAGTGCCTGGCGCATCGTGAACGCCCCACCGAGAACATCGCCCTGGATCTCGGCCGGATTGACGGCCTCTCGGGCGGATGCCGGTACCGCGCGGTGCGCGAGGATGCGGTCGCGGAACCCCGGGGCGAAGCGCTCGACCTGCCGGGTGATGAGTTCGGTCGCGTCGAGGTCGGAGTCGAGGGGCACGTGGATGTATGTCCACAGCACGGCCTTGCCCACGGGGGCGCGGGTCGGGTCGAAGATCGACGGCTGCACCGCCAGGACGTAGGGGCGTTCGCTCACGCGGCCGCGCGCGACGGCGTTCTCGCTCGCTCGTACTTCGCTGCGGGTGCCGCCGAGGTGCACGGTGGGCGACTGCGCCACGTCGGCGTTCGTCCAGGGCACCGGACCGTCGAGCTCGAAGTCGACCTTCGCCGCGGCCGGTCCGTAGCGATAGCGGGAGACGGCGCGCGCGTACCGCGCGGGGATGCCGGGGTGGGTCAGCGCGAGACGCGGCGAGGTGTTCAGCACGAGCAGGTCGCCGCGCGCCGCGTCGCCCCAGTCGAGGATGCCGAGGTCGCGCACGTGCACGCCCGTCTCGATGCGACCGCCGTGGGCTTCGAGATCGACGACGAGGGCATCGGCTATCCGCTGGGCACCGCCGCGCGGGTACATCCACCCCTGCGCGTGACCGAGCGCGGCGAGCAGCAGTCCGGCCGCTGCTCCCGGAAGCGAGGGCACGGGGGCGTTGGCGTGCGCGAGCACTCCCGTCAGCAGCGCCGCCGCCTCCTCGGTGCGGAAGGCGCGCGAGGCGAGCGGCGTGCCCTGGTCGAGCATGCGCAGCGCGTAGCGCGCGGCCGTGAGCGGTTCGTGCGGCCAGCGGGGGATCTGGTGGCCGGTGAAGTCGACGACTCCGTCGGCGTGCAGGCTGAGGGGCCGCAGGCGGGAGAGCCAGGCCTCGCGGTCGGGTCCGAGGGCTGTGGCCGTCCTCTCGATGTCGCGCCAGGCGATCGCCGCGCGCCCGTCATCGAGCGGGTGGGCGTACGAGATCTCGGGGCGGATCCATTCCACCCGGTCGGCGAGGCCGAAGGCCCGGAAGAACGGTGATGCGAGGGCCGCAGGATGCACCGCCGAGCAGACGTCGTGACGGAAGCCGGGGAGGATGCCGTCGGTCGTGCGCACACCGCCGCCGATCGTGTCGGATGCCTCGAGCACCCGTACCTCGTACCCCGCTCGCGCCAGTGACACGGCGCTCGCCAGGCCGTTGGGCCCGCTGCCGATGATCGTCGCCCGCACCATGCCGCCAGTCTTGCACGCGCACGCTCTCCGGGTGCGGATCGGAAGCGGTCGAGACGGCTCCGCGATCGTGCGATCCTGGAAGGGATGAACGAAGTACAGGGCCCCACCCCGACCGGCACCTCCCGTCCCTACCGCTCCCTCGCGGAGGCGCTTCGCGCGCACCGCATCGACCCGGTGAACCACGAGTTCATCGGTGCGATCGTCGACGCCGTGGGGGTGACCTCGTTCATCGATCGCGGTCGCTACATCGAGGCCCTGCGTCGCGGCGACCACGCCTCGCTGCACATCGGCCGCACCTACACGAACGGTTTCACCGAGGACGAGACGATCGTCGTCGGCTCCACCCCGATGCGCCTGCAGCCGAGTGAGGGTCGGGCGCCGTACTTCTACGTCACCCACCCGAGCGAGTACGCGCCCGCGGTCCCGGCCCGGGCGGCGAAGCGCTCGTCGACCCCGCGCACGCCGTCGGTACCGCGTGAGAAGGCACCGAAGCCCGTGACCGAGCGGGACTACGGCGTGTGCGACGTGTGCTTCATGGTCAAGACGCCCTCGGGCGGGTGCGGCTGCGACTGATCGCCCCCGACCGGCATCCGCTCCTCGCCGTCAGGCGAACGCGCTCATCCCGGTGATGTCGCGTCCGAGCAGGAGCGCCTGCACGCTCTCGGTGCCCTCGTAGGTGTGGATCGCCTCGATGTCGGCGAGGTGCTGCATCACACCGTTCTCGAGCAGGATGCCGTTGCCGCCCAGCAGGTCGCGGGCGGTCGAGGCGATGCGGCGCGCGGCGCGCGTGTTGTGGAACTTCGCGAGCGATGCCTGGGTCGGGCGGAGCGCCCCGGCCGTCTCGAGATCGGCCATCCGACGGCAGTAGAGCTGCATCGCGGTGAGGTCCTCGAGCATGTGGGTGAGGCGCTCCTGCACCATCTGGAACTTCGCGAGCGGCTTGCCGAACTGCACGCGCTGGGTCGCGTAGGCCAGGGCGGCCTCGTAGCAGGCGGTCGCGTGGCCGAGTGCCGACCAGGCGACGCCCGAGCGGGTGGCGTAGAGCACGACGGAGGCATCCTTGAAGCTGTGGGTGCCGGGGAGCACGGCGTCGAGCGGCACGCGCACGTCGTCGAGGCGGATGTGCGCCTGGTGGATCGCACGCAGCGACGCCTTTCCGCGGATGACCGTGCCCGTATACCCCGGGGTGTCCTGTTCGACGAGGAAGCAGCGCACGGCGCCGTGATCGGCGTCGGATTCATCCTCGACGCGCGCCCAGACGAAGGTGATCCCGCCGGACGCCCCGTTGCCGATCCACTTCTTGGTCCCGCTGATGACCCAGGCATCGCCGTCGCGGCGCGCGACCGTTTCCAGTGACACCGAATCCGATCCGTGGTCGGGCTCGGTGAGCGCGAACGATCCCAGCACGCTCGCATCGGCGAGTGAGGTCAGCCACATCTCCTGCTGCACGGGGGAGCCGAACAGCGCGAGGGTGCGCAGCGCGAGACCGCCCTGGACGGCCAGGATCGTGCCGAGCGATCCGTCACCGCGCGAGACCTCCATGTTCACCAGGCCGGCGGCGAGCGGTGAGAGTCGGGTGAGGGCGGGGTGCTCGACGCCGTCGATCACGAGATCCATCTCGCCCATGCGGCGGGCGGCCGACAGGGGATACTCCGCGCGGTCCCAGGCATCCGCCATCTGCGGAGCGACCTCGTCGACGTACGCCTGCGCGCGTTCCCAGGCCGCGCGATCGGCATCCGGGATGTCGGCGAACACGGCGTAGTAGTCGCTGTCCTGCCGGCCGGTGATGTCGTACGACGAGACGCGCTCGCCGGGCAGGGGGGAGGAATCGATGCTCATGGGGCTCCTTCGTGGCACCAGGTATCGTACTCCTCGAAACTGAGTTCCACGACTCCGGGCACGGCGAACCTCCGCCCTGCGGAAGCGGGCGCTGTGGAGCGTTCAGTCCAGCTGCGAGCGCAGGCGCCGGGTGACCTCGGCGACCGGCATCGACCGGGGGAAAACCGCCACGACGACATCGTCCGGGGCGCTCGCCGACGCATCCGCCGGCACCCCGTAGCGCCGCCGCACGTCGGCGAGAGCCTCCTGCAGAGTCGCGAGCGGAACCTTCTTCGTGCCACGCAGCAACTGGCGCAGTACGTGGTTGTGCACCGCGGTCACCAAGGCGGCGAATCCCACGGCATCGAGCGGGTCGACGCCCGGGAGCGCCCCGCGCAGGTAGTCGTCGAACAGGCGCTCGTACCGGAACACCGTGATGATCTCGCGCTCGCGGAGCACCGGCACCTCGCGCACGATCCGGTAGCGGCGGCGGGCGAGGTCGGGGTCGTGAGCGAAATGGGAGAAGACCGATTCGGATGCCGCGCACACCGCGCCCCACGGATCGTCGTGCCCCTCGCCGAGGAACACCCGCAGGCGCTCCAGCAGCGCCTCGTGGTCGGCGAAGACCACGTCCTCCTTGCCGCCGAACTGGCGGAAGAAGGTCGATCGCGAGACGCCGGCCGCCTTCGCGATCTGCTCGACCGAGGTCTGATCGAAGCCCTGCGTGTCGAAGAGCTCGAGGGCAGCGGCCACGACGCCGGTGCGCAGTTCTGCGGATTCGTGCATGGCACGAGCCTAGACCTCGTGCTGTCGGGCGTGCGGAGAGTGTGACGGCGGCGGCCTCCGACGGTGCCTCCGGGGCCGCAGGAGCGTCCAGTTCGAGGTAGTAGGCTGGGGGACTGGTCGATGTCTCGACATCGAGAGAATTACCAGACAGCAGCCCAGTGAAGGAACCACAGTGGATCTGTACGAGTACCAGGCACGAGACGTTTTCGAGAAGTACGGAGTGCCGGTTCTCGCCGGCATCGTCGCCGACACCCCCGAGGAGGTGAAGGCAGCCGCGGAGAAGATCGGCGGCGTCGTCGTCGTCAAGGCGCAGGTCAAGACCGGTGGTCGCGGCA
The DNA here is from genome assembly GCF_042957055.1 of Microbacterium sp. NPDC008134. NCBI lineage: Bacteria > Bacillati > Actinomycetota > Actinomycetes > Micrococcales > Microbacteriaceae > Microbacterium > Microbacterium sp. NPDC008134. Next base: position 944,392 of record NZ_JBIBHO010000001.1, read on the forward strand.
AGGCCGGCGGCGTCAAGGTCGCCAAGACCCCCGAAGAGGCATACGAGGCCGCCAAGGCCATCCTCGGCCTCGACATCAAGGGCCACATCGTCAAGCGCGTCATGGTCGCCCAGGGCGCCCGCATCGCCGAGGAGTTCTACTTCTCCGTGCTGCTCGACCGCGCCAACCGCTCCTACCTGAGCCTCTGCTCGGTGGAGGGCGGCATGGAGATCGAAGAGCTCGCCGTCGAGCGCCCCGAGGCCCTCGCCCGCGTCGAGGTGAACCCCCTCACGGGTATCGACAAGGAGAAGGCCGTCGAGATCGCGCGCGCCGCGAACTTCCCCGAAGACCTCGTCGAGAAGGTCTCCGACGTCTTCGTGAAGCTCTTCGACGTCTACAAGGGCGAGGACGCCACGCTCGTCGAGGTCAACCCGCTCGTGCGCACCGAAGAGGGCGACATCATCGCGCTCGACGGCAAGGTCACGCTCGACGACAACGCGTCGGAGATCCGCCACCCCGAGCACGAGGCTCTGGAGGACAAGGACGCTGCCGACCCGCTCGAGGCGAAGGCCAAGGCCTCGGGTCTCAACTACGTGAAGCTCGACGGCGAGGTCGGCATCATCGGCAACGGCGCGGGTCTCGTCATGTCGACGCTCGACGTGGTCGCCTACGCCGGTGAGAACCACAACGGCGTCAAGCCCGCCAACTTCCTCGACATCGGCGGCGGCGCCTCGGCAGAGGTCATGGCCGCTGGCCTCGACGTCATCCTCGGCGACCCGCAGGTCAAGAGCGTGTTCGTCAACGTGTTCGGCGGCATCACGGCGTGCGACGCCGTCGCCAACGGCATCAAGGGCGCCCTCGAGACGCTGGGCGCCACGGCATCCAAGCCGCTCGTCGTGCGCCTCGACGGCAACCGTGTCGACGAGGGTCGCGCGATCCTCGCCGAGTACGCGCACCCGCTCGTGACCCTGGCCGCGACGATGGACGAGGGCGCCGACAAGGCCGCCGAGCTCGCCAACGTCTGACCCTTCGCTGAGACACAAGGACTAGAGAAAATGTCGATCTACCTCAACAAGGACTCCAAGGTCATCGTCCAGGGCATCACCGGCGGCGAGGGCACCAAGCACACGGCGCTCATGCTCAAGGCCGGCACCCAGGTCGTCGGTGGCGTCAACGCCCGCAAGGCCGGCACCACGGTCTCGCACACCGACAAGGACGGCAACGCCGTCGAGCTGCCCGTCTTCGCCTCGGTCGCCGAGGCCATGAAGGAGACCGGCGCCGACGTGTCGATCGCCTTCGTGCCCGGCGCCTTCACGAAGGACGCGATGGTCGAGGCCATCGACGCCGAGATCCCGCTGCTCGTCGTGATCACCGAGGGCGTGCCCGTCGGCGACTCCGCCGAAGCCTGGGCCTACGCCCAGAGCAAGGGCAACAAGACCCGCATCATCGGGCCGAACTGCCCCGGCATCATCACCCCCGGTGAGGCGCTCGTCGGCATCACCCCGGCGAACATCACCGGCAAGGGCCCGATCGGCCTCGTGTCGAAGTCGGGCACTCTGACCTACCAGATGATGTTCGAGCTGCGCGACCTGGGCTTCTCGACCGCCATCGGCATCGGCGGCGACCCGGTCATCGGCACCACGCACATCGACGCGCTCGCCGCGTTCGAGGCCGACCCCGAGACCAAGGCCATCGTCATGATCGGTGAGATCGGCGGCGACGCCGAGGAGCGCGCGGCCGAGTACATCAAGGCGCACGTCACCAAGCCGGTCGTCGGCTACGTCGCGGGCTTCACGGCTCCCGAGGGCAAGACCATGGGTCACGCCGGTGCGATCGTGTCCGGTTCGGCCGGAACCGCTCAGGCGAAGAAGGAGGCCCTCGAGGCCGCCGGCGTCAAGGTCGGCAAGACGCCGTCCGAGACCGCCGACCTGATGCGCGCGTTGATCGAATCGCTCTGATCTGAGCTACGCTTGACGTGAAGGCCCCGGGCTCCACCCCGGGGCCTTTCTCGTGCCCGGGCTCAGATCGGGAGGGCGAGGTCGTCCATCTCGAGCACGGAGCCCCCGTCGGCGAGCAACGCCTCGTAGGCGCGCAGGCGCGCCTCGTCGATCGCTGTGTTGCTGGTGCCGCGCTTCCAGTAGCCGTAGACCGAGACGTCGGCCTTGGCGACGCCGACCGTGGTGCGGAAGTGCGAACGCACGGCGCGCATCTCGTCGCGTTCGCCGGCACCCCACACGACGACATCGGCGCCGGCGACGACCGAGCGCGCGTGCTCCTCGAAGCCGTACCCGGGCTCGACACGCTCGAGGGTCAGCCCGGGAAGTGCCGGCAGCTCGTCGAACGCGACGGCATCCGAGGTGGCCACCCACCCGCGACCGTGCACACCGGCAGGTGCCTGCTCGAGGAGCGAGAACAGCGCGGGGATGGCCGTGGCGTCGGCGAAGACGAAGAGCTCCCGACCGTCGGTCTGCGGGAACGCGAAGTGCGGACGCGGGCCGACCATCGGCACGTCGTCGCCCACACGGAGGGCTTCGAGCCAGCGCATCATCGGACTCGATTCGCCGTGACGCACGACATCGACCTCGATGGTCTCCGCGGCGGGGTCGGCCGATCGCACGGTGTAAACGCGGGAGAGCTGCTCGTCGCCGTCCGTGAGATGGATGCGCAGCGACACGTTCGGGCGGCACCACTGCGCGTCGTCGGCCAACCCGTCGATGTGCAGGACGACGCGCACGAGTTCATCGGTGACATCGACGATCTCGCGCACGGTGCCGTGGGTGCGGTGCATGCCCTTGTTGTGGTCCTTCGAGAGGATCGCCTCCTGTTCGTGCAGGGGCAGGCTCCTGTCGACGGCGGGGGTGGTGTTCTCGGTCATCATGACTCCTGTTCTTCGGTGGGATGGAGGTGGCGCGAACGCTGATCCCGCGGCACCACGAGGGGACGTCCGGTCTCGGGATCCTCGAGCACGAGCGCATCGAGATCGAACACGCGTCGGAGGTTGTCGGGGGTGAACACGACAGCGGGGTCGCCCTCGACGACGATCGCTCCGTCGCGCATCGCCACGACGTGCGAGGCGTAGCGGGCGGCCAGGTTCAGATCGTGCAGGACGGCGACGAGCGTGCGACCTGCGGCATGCAGACGCGAGCACAGGTCGAGCACGTCGATCTGGTGCGCGACGTCGAGGTACGTCGTGGGCTCGTCGAGGAGCAGGACGGGCGTCTGTTGCGCGAGGGTCATCGCTATCCAGACCCGCTGGCTCTGACCTCCGCTGAGCTCCTCGACGAGCCGGTCGGCCTGGTCATGCATCCCGACTTCTCGCAGCGCCTCGTCGACCACGCGCTCATCGTCCGCCGACCACTGCCGCAACAGACTCTGGTGAGGGTTGCGCCCGCGGGCGACGAGGTCGGCGACGGTGATGGCGCTCGGAGCGACGGGCGCCTGGGGGAGCAGGGCGATACGGCGCGCGACCTGCCGGGTCCGCAACGAGGCGAGATCGGTGCCGTCGATCGTGACGCTGCCGGCCCGGGGCACGATCATGCGTCCGAGCGCGCGGAGCAGCGTGGACTTGCCGCAGCCGTTCGGGCCGATGATGACCGTGAACCCGCCGGGCGGAAGGTCGATGCTCAGGCGGTCGACGATCGTGAGGGAGGCGTAGCCCAGGCGAAGGTCGCGGCCGGAGAGCGTGGAGGGGATCATGGAGTCCTCATCAGATGCGTCGGGCGAGCAGGGACAACAGGTAGACGCCACCGAGCAGGCTCGTCACCAGCCCGACGGGGGTGCGCAGCCCGACATCGAGGTTGGCGGCGAGTAGATCGGCGAGCAGGAGCAGGAGGCCGCCCGTGAGCGCTGACACCCCGAGCTGAACACCCGGGGCAGGGGAGATGCGGCGTGCGATCTGCGGGGCGGCGAAAGCGACGAAGGCGATGGGACCGGCTGCGGCGACCGCGATGGCGGCCGCGATCACGGCCAGGAGCAGGGCCTGCAGGCGACGGCGCTCGACCGCGACACCCAGCGCCTGCGCGGCGTCGTCACCCATCTCGATGAATGAGATGTTGCGCACGCAGGCGGCGAGGAGAGGAGCCAGGATGCCGAGAACCGCGAGGAGCGTCCACGCGTGCGCCCACCCGCGCCCGGTGAGCGACCCGGAGGACCAGACCTGGGCGACGGTCGCGTCGTTGATGTCAGCCCGCACGAGGAGGAGCGCGGAGAGGGCGCTCATCGCGGCTCCGACGCCGATGCCGACCAGGACGAGGCGGATGCCGCCGCTCACGCCGTCCCGTCGGGCGAGCGCGTACACGACCAGGGCAGTGACGATACCGCCCGCGACGGCCGCCGCCGCGGTCTCGAGGACGCCGCCGCCGAAGAGCACGATCTGCGCCACCGCTCCGGTCGCGGCGCCGGTGGTGAAGCCGATGATGTCGGGGGAGCCGAGCGGATTACGGGACAGCGACTGGAAGACCGCTCCGCTCATCGCGAGTCCCGCTCCGACGAGCAGGGCCGTGAGTGCCCGCGGCATCCGCCTGCCCCACACCGACCGCATCGTCGATGCCGACGCGTCGCCGGTGAGAGTGCCGAACAGGTCGGCCGGGCTGACGGGGATGGTGCCGATGCAGAGGCTGACGAGAAGTGCGATGAGGATCACCGACGTCAGGATCACCGCGGTTCTCGCGCTGCGGACGTGGACTCGGACGGAGTATCCACCGACCCGGAGGATGCGCTCGGCGCGCAGCAGGTCGCTCACAGCGAGGCCACCCTCCGCGAGCGCACGAGAGCGATGAAGAGCGGACTGCCGAGCAGTGCGGCGGCGATCCCGCTCTGCAGGTCCGCCGGGGCGACCAGCGCGCGGCCGAGGGCGTCGGCGCAGACGAGGAGGCAGGCACCGACCAGGATCGAGCAGGGGATCAGCCAGCGGTGGGCGTTTCCGACGATCTGCCGAGCGATATGCGCACCCGCGAGGCCGATGAATCCGATGGGGCCTGCCGCGGCCGTCGCGCCGCCGGAGAGCAGTACGACGGCGAGGGCGGTGGCGATTCGCACCCCTCCGACCGGGGTGCCGAGCGAGCGAGCGGTCGCATCTCCCAGCGCGAGGGTGTCGAGCGGTCGTGCGAGCAGCAATGCGATCGCGATTCCGACGGCGAGGAACGGGAGGACGGCGACGATCACGTCGAACCCGCGGCCCTGGAGAGAGCCGACGGACCAGAATCGGAAGTACTGGAACGCCGTCTCGTTGCTGATGAGGATCATCTGGGTCACCGCGCCGATGGCGATCGCGACGGCCGTGCCGGCCAGAGCGAAGCGCACGGGCGTCGCACCGCTGCGATGCGCGGAGCCCAGGGCGAAGACGAGTACGGCGGCGAGGGCGGCGCCGAGGAAGGCGAACCAGACGTATCCGTGGATGGAGGTGACGCCGAGGTAGGCGATCGCCACGACGACGAGGAGCGACGCTCCGGCGTTGACCCCGAGGATGCCGGGGTCGGCGAGCGGGTTGCGGGTGAGGGACTGCATCAGCGCACCGGCGACGCCGAGCACCGCGCCCACCAGGATGCCGAGCACCGCGCGCGGAAGACGCGAGGCGATGACGACCAGGTGATCGTTGCGGGTCGGATCGTACGCGGTCACCGCCTCGAACACCTGCGCGGGCGCGATCGGGTGCGAGCCCACACCGAAACCGATGATCGCCACGATGACGGTGGCCGCACCGGCACCGATCAGGAGCGGGACGGCCCGCCGCGCGACGGCGGGACGACGCGGGGGAGCGCCGTCCCGCCTAACGGGCGAGGATGCCGTCGCGCTCATCCGGAGAAGGTGTCGACGATGAGCTGCGCCGTGTTCTTCGCGCTGTAGTAGTCGAGGCGGAAGGACTCGCTGCCCAGGGAGTGGACGCGATCGGCGGCGACGGCCGGCTGGTTGGCGAGCAGCGGATCGCTCGAGAGCGCGGACACCGGGTCGCCCCCGCCCATCGCGACGAGGAACAGGGTCTCGGCGGTGCCGAGTCCGCTCGCCGCGTTCTCGGCACTGAGGATGTCGACGCCGTTGGCGCCCGCCTGTTCGGTGCGGTACTCCTCATCGACACCCGCGTAGGTGAATCCCAACGACGTCAGCAGCTGTGCCTGCGGGCTGTCGGAAGCGAAGGCCCACACCCCGTCCGCCCCCATGTAGACCGCGGCGGTGACGGGCTGCTCGGGCAGCTCGACCTTCTCCGCCTGAGTGGCCACCCATTCGTCGTACTCGGCGATGGTGGCGGAGGCCGCGTCTTCGAGGCCGGTGATCTCGCCGAGTTCGGTGGTGAGCTCCTGCCACGTGATCGTGCCGTAGTCGAGGAGCACGGTCGGAGCGATCTCGCTGAGCTGGTCGTACGCATCGAGGGTGGCGTCGCCGCCGTTGACCGAGCCGATGATGAGATCGGGCTCGAAGAGGTCGACCGCGTCGAGGTCGAGCTCGAGGTCGGTGTAGACGACCTCGACGCCCGCGTCGTCGGCGGCATCCGCCCACTGGGTGAAGAACCCCTTGTCATCGGTCAGCGGTGTGACCGTGGTGGCGGCGGATCCCGCGATCGGCGCATCGATCGCCAGCAGGCTTCCCGTGATCGACGGTGAGACCGAGACGATACGCAGCGGCTGCGCGGGGATCTCCGTCTCGCCGGCGCCGTGTTCGATCGTCCGCGGCCAGGAGCCGTCGCCCGTCGGGGTGTCGGAGGCGGCATCGGCCGCCGGCGACGGCGATGACGAGCAACCGGCGAGGGCGAGAGCCGCGGTGGCGGCGAGGGCGGAGACGGCGAGCAGACGTGAGCGCATGAGGGGGACTTCCTGATTCGGGAGAGCGTGCGCGGGCCGTTCGGCGCACGGAGGACCGGGCGGTGGAGCCCGTAGAATCTGAACTTAGCCTTGCCTTACCTGTCGAAGATTTCTGGGAGCGTCAACGTGTTACCACTTCCCGTCGAGACGGTGGAGCCGCTCATGGAACCGGTGCTCCTGTGGTGCGTGCGCGGTTCGGCGACGGTCGTGATCGGCGCTGACGAGACGACGCTCGCGGAGGGCGACGGGCTCTGGGTTCCCGTCGGTGCCCGGATGGGCCTCGCGATCGGTCATCGCGACGTGGTGCTCCCCGTGCCGGGCATCGGAAACGGCGACGCGTCCACAGCGATGCGCGTCGTGATCCCGCCGTCGTGGAGGCCGTGGATCCTGCATGCGTTCGGAGAAGCGCTCGTCTACCTCGACGGGGAGTCGAGCCGTGATCGCCTGAGCGCGCTCCTCGGTCGCGCGAGGCGCGAAGCATCTTCGATCGCGCCCCCGGCGGCACCGAGTTCTCCCGAACTCGGTGTGCTCGCCGCCGCCATCGAGCGCACCCCCGCTCTCCCCGTCGCGGAACTCGCTCGCCGATTCCTCCCCGGTTGGAGTCCGCGCACTCTGCAGCGGAGATTCGTGCAGGAGACCGGTCTCACACCCGGGAGCTGGGCGCGCCGCCATCGTCTGGAGCTGGCCGCGCGCCTGCTGGCCGCCGGTGGCGAGGTGCACCCGGTGGCGCAGCGCGTCGGCTACGCCACCGTCAGCGGTTTCTCCCGTCAGTTCTCGCGTGCGATGGGCATGGCACCCGGACGGTGGCGCGATACGTCGGGACCTCGGGGGATGACCGTCCTGCGCCCTGCGCCGATCGATCACGGAGAGCGCCTTCCGCCGCAACGCACGTGGCTGCGCGCGAACGGCGCGCACGTCGCCGTGTGGATCGTGCAGGGCACCGCGACGGTCACGGTCGCCGGAGGAGAGACGACGCTCGCGCAGGGCGACGCCATGGTGATCCCGGCCGGGATGCCGAACAGCATCCGCGTCTCGCGGGGGTCGCTGCTGCTGCCGGTGGGTTACCGCTCCGGACGCTCTGTGGGTGTGGCGCTGCCCGATGCCCCGGCCACGGTCACCGAAGCCGATGAGGTGGACATGCTCCATGCGATGGTCTCGGCGTACACGCCCGTGCGTGCGCGGGGTGCGGATGTCTTCGCCGGCATCGACAGGGTGCTGGCCGCGGCCGGCGGCGCACCCACCGACGACGACGTCGCCGTGGCTGCGGTGGCCAGCGCTCTCGCGACGGGAGAAGTCGCCGACGAGACTCTCGCCGGGTGTGCGGCCTGGCTCGGTGTGTCGGAGCGGGAGCTGAGCCGTATCGTCAACCGGCGGACGGGGCTCACGTTCGCCCAGTGGCTCCGGGTCTCACGCATGTCCCGTGCCCGCGTGCAACTGCACGGCGGCGCCCCGGCATCCGCCGTCTCCCGGCGCCTGGGGTACGCGCATCTCCCGGCGTTCTCCCGCGCGTTCCGCGAAGTGCACGGCACGAGCCCGCGACATGTCCCCGTCGTCTCCCCGCGCGAGCGGCGCACCGCCTGACCTCCGCGGCACCCGCGTGGCGAACGAAAGAGGGGCGGATGCCGCAGCATCCGCCCCTCTGTCTATCCGGTGTCAGATACCGACGCCGAACAGCGCCTCGATCGGCCCGCGGGCGAAGAAGATCACGAAGCCCGCGCCGACCACCCACAGCAGCGGGTGGATCGTCTTGGCGCGACCCGAGAAGGCGTTCACGACGATCCAGCTGATGAAGCCGGCGCCGATGCCGTTGGCGATCGAGTAGGTCATCGGCATGACGGTGGCGGTGAGGAACACCGGCAGCAGGACGCGGAAGTCGCTGAGGTCGATGTTCTTGATCTGGGCGAGCATCATCGCACCGACGAGCACGAGCGCGGCGGCCGCGACGGCCCCCGGCACGAGCGAGGTCAGCGGGGTGAAGAACATCGCGACGAGGAACATCGCGCCCGTGATGAGGGTCGCGAAGCCGGTGCGCGCACCCTCGCCGATACCGGCACCCGACTCGACGAACACCGTCGCCGACGACGACGAGGTGCCACCACCGGCGATCGCGCCGATGCCCTCGACGACCAGCGCCGACTTGATGCGCGGGAAGTCGCCCTTCTCATCGGCCAGGTCGGCCTCCTTCGCCAGGCCCGTCATGGTGCCCATGGCGTCGAAGAAGTTCGAGAACAGCAGGGTGAAGACGAACATCACGAGGGCGACGATGCTGACCTTCTGCAGGTCGAAGCCGAAGTCGACCTGGCCGACCAGGCTGAGGTCGGGGAGACCGACGACCGACCCGGTGAAGCCGAAGTCGAGGCCGAACGGCCAGATGAGGTTGACGATGCCGCCGAGCACGGTGCCGCCGACGAGCGCGATGAGGATCGCGCCCTTGACGCGCAGAGCGGTCAGCACGCCGCCGATGAGCAGCGTGACGACGAAGAGCAGGGTCGGGATGGACGCCACGGAGCCGCCGATTCCGAGGTCGACGGGCGGCGAGGCGTTGCCGGTCGCCGTCACGAAGCCCGCGTTCACGAAGCCGATGAAGGCGATGAAGAGGCCGATGCCGACCGTGATCGCGAGCTTGAGCTGCACGGGCACGGCGTCGAAGATCATCTTGCGCAGGCCGGTCGCGGCGAGCAGCACGATGATGACACCGTTGATCATGACGAGCGCCATGGCCTCGGGCCAGGTCACCGAGCCGACGACCGAGAACGCGATGAACGCGTTGATGCCGAGTCCCGCGGCGAACGCGAAGGGCAGACGCGTGATCAGACCGAAGAGGATCGTCATCACACCGGCGGTGAGAGCAGTGGCCGCGGCGACCGCGGAACCGGACAGCACATTGCCGTCGACGTCGGGCGTCGAGAGGATGATCGGGTTGAGGATCACGATGTACGCCATCGTGACGAACGTCACCAGGCCACCTCGGATCTCGGTGCCGAAGGTGGAACCGCGCTTGCTGATCTCGAAGAAGCGATCCAGGGCGTTCTTCGGCTCGGCGGTGGCGGGTGCGGGGGACGGGGCAGTTGTCATTCGGGTGAACCTCCGGATGAGACGATATCGTCTCTCCCACGTCGCGCGCGCCCACCGGGTTCCCGCGGGGTTCTCGTCGTAGTCTCGAAACGCTATGCAACGCCTTCTCGTCGCCCTCCTCGCCGCGTTCGACGCCGCCATCGCGGCCGCCGTCGGACTCGCCGTGCTCCTGGCGCCGCTCACCCTGCTGTGGACGCTCGCATTCGGCGCCACCGCCGACTGGGGGGCGCTCTGGCCGCTGACCGGGACGCTGTGGGCGTTCGGGCACGGGGTGCCGCTCGACATCGGCATCGCGGACGACGCACTGGTCGCGATCGGTCTTCCCGTGGCCGCGGCGTCGTTCACGGTCTCGGTCGCGCCGCTCGCCCTGCTGGTCTTCACCCTGCTGTTCGCGGCGCGCTCGGGTGCGCGGGCGGCCAACGCGGGGTCGTGGGTCACCGGAGTCCTCTCCGGGACGACGGTGTTCGCCGCGCTCGCCGCCGGTGTCGCCCTCACCTCGCGCCTCGACGCCGCGAAGACGTCCCTGCTTCTCGCGATCCTCCTGCCCGCGGTCGTCTACGTCGTGGGTGCGGTGTGCGGAGCGGTGCGGGTGGTCTGGGAAGAGGGCGACGGCGGGCCGATCGACGCGATCCATGATCGGCTGGATGTCTGGCCCGAATGGACCCCGGTGCCGGCGGCCATCGTGCGCGGCGCGGCGTTCGCCCTCATCGCCGTGCTCGGCGTCTCGGCCGCCGCGCTCGCCCTCCTCACGCTCTTCCGTGGCGGCGAGGTCGTGGCCCTCTTCCAGGCTGCGCGCGTCGATCTGCTCGGCGCCGTCGTGATCACGCTCGCCCAACTCCTCTACCTGCCGACCCTCCTCGTCTGGACGGCGTCGTGGATCGCGGGGCCCGGATTCGCCGTGGGCGTCGGCACCGCCGTCTCTCCGGCGGGCACGCAGCTCGGTGTCGTGCCCGGCATCCCGGTGCTGGGGCTGCTGCCCGAGAACAGCTCGATCTGGATGCTCATCGTGGTGCTCCTGCCGGTCGCCGCAGGTGCCGTGGCCGGGTGGGCCGTGCGCTCGCGCCTGGTGTGGGAGGGAACGCCACTGCGGATGCTGCCGCGCGCCGTCATCGCGGTCGGCATCGGTGCCGTGACCGCGGGAGTCGCTGCCCTCGCCGCGCTGCTCACCAGCGGGTCGATCGGCCCCGGGCGTCTCGCCGAGACCGGTCCGTCGGTCGGCGCCTTCGCCCTCGCCCTCGGGGGAGAGGTGCTGCTCGGCGCCGCGATCCTGCTGCTGTCGCCGCGCAACCGCGACGAGCTGGCCGAGGAACGCACCGATCGGTGGGTCGCGGAGATGACGGCATCCGATCTCGACGAGACGGCTCCGCACGCGTTCGCGGAGACGGCCCCGCACGCCTTCGACGAGACCGCCCCTCAGCCGTTCGCGGAGACCGCCCCGCTCGACGACGTCACCGGGGAAGGGCGCCCTCCCGCGCCCCGGTAGACTGAGCGCGTGCTCACGGTCGCCGTTCTCATCTCGGGCGCCGGCTCGAATCTTCGTGCCCTCCTCGAGGCCGCCCGCCACCCGGACTTTCCCGCGCGGGTGGTCGTCGTGGGCGCCGACCGCGAGGCGGAGGGCCTGGCCCACGCCGAGGCGTTCGGCATCCCGAGCTTCACCGTGCCGTGGCACGAGCACGAGAGCCGCGAGGCCTGGGGCGAGGAACTCGGCCGTCAGCTCGCCGTTTGGAACCCCGACCTCGTCGTGCTCAGCGGTCTCATGCGTCTGCTGCCCGCATCGCTCGTCGCGCAGTTCTCCCCGCGTCTGGTGAACACCCACCCCGCCTACCTGCCGGAGTTCCCGGGGGCGCATGGTGTGCGCGACGCGCTCGCCGCCGGCGTCGCCGAGACGGGCGCGAGCGTGATCGTCGTCGACGACGGCGTCGATACCGGACCGATCCTCGCCCAGGAGCGCGTGCCGATCCTCGACGGCGACACCGAGCACGTCCTGCACGACCGCATCAAGCCCGTCGAGCGCCGCCTGCTGATCGATGTCGTGCGGCGCATCGCGACCGGCGAGCTCGCGCTCGACGCCGCTTCCTGACTTTTCCTCCCCTCTCTCTCCCGCACGACGCACGAAGGAGCATCACCATGGCCGGCCCCCGCCACGACCCCTCGCTGTACCGCGATCGCGACACGGTGCCGATCCGCCGGGCGCTCGTCTCGGTCAGCGACAAGACCGACCTGCTCGTCCTCGCGAAGGCGCTCGCCGACTCCGGCGTGCAGATCGTGTCGACCGGGTCGACCGCCGCGACGATCCGCGAGGCCGGCTTCGAGGTGACCGATGTCGCCGCGGTGACCGGTGTCGCCGAGATGCTCGACGGCCGCGTCAAGACGCTTCACCCGAAGATCCACGGCGGTCTGCTCGCCGACCTGCGTCTCGAGGACCACGAGCGTCAGCTCGCCGACCTCGACATCGCGCCGTTCGAGCTCGTCGTGGTGAACCTGTACCCGTTCGTCGAGACGGTCGCCTCGGGCGCCCAGGGCGACGACGTCGTCGAGCAGATCGACATCGGCGGCCCCGCCATGGTGCGCGCCGCCGCGAAGAACCACGCGAACGTGGCGATCGTCGTCTCGCCGCAGTCGTACCCCGGCATCATCTCGGCCATCGCCGAGGGCGGCACCTCGCTGTCGCAGCGCCGCGAGCTCGCGGCCCGCGCGTTCGCGCACACCGCCGCCTACGACACGGCGGTCGCATCGTGGTTCGCCGAGGGCACGCTCCAGGACGACGGCGACCTTCCGGCGCACCTGACGATCCAGGCCGAGCGCCTCGCGACTCTCCGCTACGGCGAGAACTCGCACCAGCGCGGCGCGATCTACACCCGTGCGGGCGGCCACGGCATCGCCCAGGCCACGCAGCTCCAGGGCAAGGAGATGTCGTACAACAACTACGTCGACGCGGATGCCGCGCTGCGCGCCGCGTACGACATGATCAAGCCCGCCGTGGCGATCATCAAGCACGCGAACCCGTGCGGCATCGCGACGACGGCTCCGAACGCCCTCGACCCGATCGCCAGCGCGCACCTGCGCGCGCACGAGTGCGACCCGGTCTCGGCATACGGCGGCGTGATCGCCGCGAACGGCACCGTGACACTCAAGATGGCCGAGAACCTCAAGGACATCTTCACCGAGGTCATCGTCGCCCCGTCGTTCGAGCCGGCGGCCCTCGAGGTCTTCAAGGCCAAGAAGAACCTGCGTCTGCTGCAGCTCCCGGAGGACTGGCAGCAGGAGCGCATGGACGTGCGCCTGGTGTCGGGTGGCCTGCTGCTGCAGGACGCCGACCGCTTCCCCGACGACATCGTCTCGGTCGCCAAGAACTGGGAGCTCGTCTCGGGTGAGCGTCCGAGCGATCTCGAGATGGAGAACCTGATCTTCGCGTGGAAGGCGTGCCGCGCCGTCAAGTCGAACGCGATCGTGCTCGCGAAGGACAATGCCACGGTCGGCGTCGGCATGGGCCAGGTCAACCGCGTCGACTCTTGCCGCCTCGCGGTCGAGCGCGCGGGGGAGCGCGCGGCCGGTTCGGTCGCGGCATCCGATGCCTTCTTCCCGTTCGCGGACGGCGCCCAGGTGCTCATCGACGCGGGCGTCACCGCGATCGTGCAGCCCGGTGGCTCGGTGCGCGACGAGGAGGTCGTGGATGCGGCCCGCAAGGCCGGCGTCACGATGTTCTTCACGGGAGAGCGTCACTTCTTCCACTGAGCATCCGCAGCGTCTTCTCGAGGCCCTCATCCGCCGTCGCGGGTGGGGGTCTCGGTCGTACCAGGGGCTCCCACCGCGATGTCCGATTTCCGCCAGTCGATGTCGGTGGGCCGTGACAGCATGGAGTCATGAGCCTCCCCGTGACCGACTTCGACGAGCGCTACCGCGCGATCGACGCACGCGACACCCGCTTCGACGGGCAGTTCGTGACGGCCGTACGATCGACGGGCATCTACTGTCGTCCGAGCTGTCCGGCGCGCACGCCCAAGCCCGAGAACGTGACGTTCTACCCGACGAGCGCCGCGGCGCACGAAGCGGGCTACCGCGCCTGCAAGCGCTGTCTCCCCGAGGCGGCGCCGGGGTCTCCGGCCTGGAACCTCCGCGGCGACGCGGCCGCGCGCGCGATGCGGCTCATCTCCGCCGGCGTCGTGGAACGCGAGGGCGTCTCCGGGCTCGCGTCGCGGCTCGGTTACTCGACCCGGCATCTGAACCGCATGCTGGTGAGCGAACTCGGCGCGGGGCCGCTGGCCCTCGCTCGGGCGCACCGGGCGCACACCGCGCGCATGCTGCTCGTCGGAACCGACATGCCCGTCTCCGATGTGGCGTTCTCGGCGGGATTCGCCAGCATCCGGCAGTGCAACGACACGATCCGCGAGGTGTTCGCGCTCACGCCCAGTGAGCTTCGCGCTCGACGACGGATGCCGATGGCCGCAGCCCCCGGCACGATCGATCTCGTGCTGCCCTACCGCGGTCCGCTCGACGCCTCGGGTGTCTTCGCGTGGATGGCGGCCCGGGCGCTGCCCGGTGTCGAGGTCGCGAGCGAGACGTCGTTCGCCCGCCACCTGCGCATGAACGGAGGGCCGGCCTGGTTCGAGGTGCGGCAGGATTCCACCGAGCGACTGCACCTGCGCGCCCGCGTCACCCAGCTCGGCGATCTCGCACCGCTGGTGGGCACGGTGCGGCGGCTGTTCGATCTCGATGCCGACCCGCGAGCCGTCGACGATGCGCTGGCCGCGCACCCCGAGCTCGCGCAGCTGGTCGCCGCGACCCCGGGGATCCGGGTTCCGGGAGCGGCTGATCCGCACGAGATGCTCATCCGCGCGATGGTCGGGCAGCAGATCACCGTGGTCGCCGCGCGTACGGCGTTGGCCGCGCTCGCCGATGCTCTCGGGGAGCGCACCGACGACGGCCTGCTCTTCCCGACCATGGCCGCGATCGCCGAGCACGGCGCCGAGGTGCTCCGGGGGCCGGCCGCCCGCATCCGCGCGATCACCGGCGCGGCAGCCGCATTGGCCGACGGATCGCTCACCCTCACCGTCGGCGACGACGGGCGCGAGCAGCGTGCCGCGCTCCTCGCGATGCCGGGCATCGGGCCCTGGACCGCCGACTACGTGCGCATGCGGGTGCTCGGCGACCCCGACATCCTGCTCCCGGGCGATGTCGCGATGCGCGCCGGTGCCGCGGCGTCCGGCCTCCCGGGCGACCCGCGCGCGCTCACGGGATGGGCGGAGCGCACCGCCCCCTGGCGCAGCTATCTCACGGCGCACCTCTGGCGCGCCGCCCCCGTCCGCCCGGCGAAGAGCCGACGCACGCCGACTCCGGCCACGACGACATCGATCCCGAAGGAGACCCCATGACCGCTCTCATCCAGACCATCGACACACCCGACGGGGCGTTCACAATCCTCGCCGACGACCAGCAGCACGTGCTGGCGTCCGGCTGGACGGCCGATCACGCGGCGATCCTCGACAGGCTCGCCGCAGGGGAGCGCCCGACGGACGTGCGCGAAGGCGAGACCGACGCGGCGGAGGCCGTGCGCGCGTACTACGGCGGAGACGTCGCGGCGATCGATACCGTTCCCGTGCGGCAGAAGGGGACGACTCTGCAGATATCGGGATGGGCGGCGCTGAGGAAGATCGCCCCGGGCGTTCCTCTCACATACACCTCGTTCGCCGCGGTGCTCGACAATCCCCGTGCCGTGCGGGCCGCCGCATCCATCTGCGCACGCAACGCTCCGGCACTGTTCGTGCCGTGCCATCGGGTGCTGCGCACCGACGGCACCCTCGGTGGTTTCGCCTGGGGGCTCGATGTCAAGGAGAGTCTGCTCGCCCGCGAGCGCGCCACGCGCTGACAGACGGAGAAAGCAGCCGAGAAGGCAGCCGAGAGGGCGGCCGAGAGGGCTGCGGAGGAGGCGGGGAGGGCAGTGTCCGGGCGAGGAGAGAGGAATTCCTCTTGCGCTCAGCTTGTTCACAGCAATAGGCTGGAGGGCTGTCGCACCGACCGGACGACACCGCCGAGCCCTGAGGAGGACACCATGACCACGATCCTGGTCACGCAGATCGCAGCTCTCGGCACGACCCCGGTGCGCACTTTCCACTAGAGCCGCACCGCGCTCCGCGCCCTGCCTCTCCGCCGCCTCATCCCCGCCGGACGCCGGACTCGACGAGTCCGCTGCACTCCCCGAGACCGCTCGGCGTCCGCCTGCTTCGCAACCTCTTCCGTACGAACCGTCTGAGAGACATGTCTTCCTCGCAGAATCCCCCCGCTCCCTCCTCCCTGTCGACCGCCGCAGCGCTGTGGCGGCTCAAGCCCTTCGTCCGCCCCGTCATCTGGCGACTCGCCGGCGGTGCCGCCAGCGCGCTCGCCGCGGCGATCATCGCGTTGATGATCCCGATCGTGCTCGAACAGATCATCCGCGGTCCGGTGCAGACCGGCGAGCTCGGTGCCATCGTGTGGGGCGCCGTCGCCGTGCTCGGCCTCGCCCTCGGCGAAGCCGTGATGGTGTTCCTTCGCCGCCAGTTCGTGCTCAAGCCGTCGACCGAGGTCGAGTACCGCATGCGCACCGATCTCTACGCGCGGCTGCAGACCCTGCCCGTGGCGTTCCACGACCGCTGGCAGTCGGGCCAGCTGCTCAGTCGCATGATGCAGGACATCAGCCTCATCCGCCGCTGGCTCGCCTTCGGCCTCGTGCTGCTCGTCGTGAACATCCTCATGATCATCATCGGAGCGGCGCTGCTGTTCCGGTGGCATTGGTTGCTGGGCACCATCTTCATCGTCACCGCTATCCCGCTGTGGATCCGCGGCTACCTCTTCGAGAAGCGCTACGGCGCACTCACCCGCCGCAGCCAGGACCAGGCGGGCGACCTCGCCACCAGCGTCGAGGAGAGCGTGCACGGCATCCGCGTGCTCAAGGCTTTCGGCCGGGGCAAGCACGCCCTCAGCCGCTTCAGCCGTCAGGCCGAGACGCTGCGTGAGACCGAGATGAGCAAGGCCGGAGCGATCGCCTCGATCTGGTTCTGGCTCGATCTCATGCCGCAGATCGCCTTCGGCCTGAGCCTGATGTCGGGCATCTGGCTCATCTCGCAGGGCGCGATCGAGTTGCCCGAGCTGTTCGCCTTCTTCGCGATGGCGACGGTGCTGCGGTGGCCGATCGAGTCGATCGGATTCCTGTTCTCGTTCATGCTCGACGCCCGCACAGCGACCGACCGCGTGTTCGAGATCTTCTCCGAGACGAACACGATCACCGACCCCGAGAACCCCGTGCACATCGAGAAGCCGCGGGGCGAGCTCGCCTTCCGGAAGGCGCACTTCCGCTATCAGGACGCGGGGGCGCAGGAGCGCGATCTGCTCGACGGCATCGACCTCGTGCTGCGGCCGGGCGAGACCATGGCGCTGGTCGGTCTCACCGGCAGCGGCAAGACCACGCTCACCACGCTCCCGACGCGCCTCTACGACGTGACCGACGGTTCGGTGACGCTCGACGGTGTCGACGTGCGCGACCTGCCGCTGGCCGAGCTGCGCCAGCACATCGCGATGGCATTCGAGGACGCGACGCTGTTCTCGGCGACCGTGCGTGAGAACGTGCTGCTCGGACGCGCCGAGCTCGACGTGCACAGCGAGGAGGCCGAGCGCGTGCTGCGCGAAGCCCTCGAGGTCGCCCAGGCGTCGTTCGTCGACGCGCTGCCCGACGGCGTCGAGACGGTCATCGGCGAAGAGGGGCTGAGCCTCTCGGGCGGACAGCGCCAGCGACTCGCGCTCGCCCGCGCGGTCGCCGCGAAACCGAAGGTGCTCGTGCTCGACGACCCCCTCTCGGCGCTCGACGTCGACACCGAGGCGCTCGTCGAGGAGGCTCTCCGCCACGTGCTCGCCGACACCACCGCGATGATTGTCGCGCACCGGCCGTCGACCGTCGCGCTCGCCGATCGCGTCGCGCTGCTCGAGGCCGGTCGCATCACCGCCGTCGGCACGCACAGCGAGCTGCTGCGCACCAGTCGGCACTACCGTCACGTCATCTCCAGCCTCGAGGCCGAGGAAGCGGCGCGCACCGGCGCGATTCCCGTCATCCGCGACGAGCAAGGCGATGACATCGCCGACGAAGATCTGATCACCGAGAAGGAGGTGCGGTCATGAGCGCTCTCATCGGAACGCAGGACGAAGACCGCTCCCGGTACACCAAAGAGGAGAGCCGGGCCATCCGGCAGCGCTCGCTGCGTCTGCTCGGCTCGCTCGTGCGTCCGCTGAAGGCGCGGATCGTGCTGGCGGCCGTGGTGCTCGTCATCTCGACGGCGTTGCAGGTCGCCGGCCCCATCCTCATCAGCATCGGGCTCGACCGCGCGCTACCCGCCGTGATCGAGCACTCCGACTGGATGCCGACCTTCATGATCGGCGGCGTCTACCTGCTCGCGGGCGCCGTGGCGGCCGCGATGATCGCCTGGTACGTCATCATCGCGGCGAAACTGACGCAGGCGGTGCTGCTCGATCTGCGCAAGCGGATCTTCCTGCACACCCAGCGCCTGAGCCTCGAGTTCCACGAGTCGTACACCTCCGGGCGCATCATCTCGCGCCAGACGAGCGACCTCGACTCGATCCGCGAGCTGCTCGACGGCGGCCTGAACGAGCTCGTCTCCGGCGTGCTCTTCGGGCTCTTCACCTTCATCGCGCTGTGCATCTGGGACTGGCAGTCCGGACTCATCCTCGCGATCGCAGGTGTTCCGCTGTTCTTCCTCATGCGGTGGTTCTACTCGCGCTCGCAGCTCGTCTACCGCGAGTCGCGCGTCATCAGCGCCCAGGTGATCGTGCAGTTCGTCGAGACCATGACCGGCATCCGTGCGGTCAAGGCGTTCCGCAAAGAGCCGCGCAACGACGTCGCCTTCCAGACGGTCTCCGGCGAGTACCGCGACGTCAACCGGCGCTCGCTCCTGCTCTTCGGTACTTTCGAGCCGGGTCTGATGGGCGTCGCGGCGCTCACGCTCGGGATCGTGGTGCTCTGGGGCGGCATCCGGGTCGCCGAGGGTGCGCTGACCGTCGGTGTGCTGCTGTCGGCCGTGCTGTACGTGCGCAACTTCTTCGCTCCCATGCAGGAGATCGCGATGTTCCTCAACTCCTACCAGTCGGCCACGGCCGCGCTGGAGAAGGTGTCGGGCGTGCTCGAGGAGGTCCCGACGGTGCCGGACCCCGAGAAGCCGGTCGATCTGTGGGAGTCGCGCGGGCACGTCCGGTTCGACGAGGTGACCTTCGGGTACAACGGCGAGAAGACGATCCTCCCGAACTTCTCGCTCGACATCCCCGCGGGGCAGACGATCGCACTGGTCGGCACGACCGGCGCGGGAAAGTCGACGCTGGCGAAGCTCATCTCGCGGTTCTACGACCCCTCGAAGGGCACGGTGACGCTCGACGGCGTCGACCTGCGCTCGCTGCACCCGAAGGATCTCCGCCGCGCGATCGTCATGGTCACCCAGGAGGCCTACCTGTTCAGCGGAACGGTCGCCGACAACATCGCTCTCGGCAAGCCCGACGCCTCGCTCGATGAGATCCGCGCGGCCGCGCGTGCCGTCGGGGCGGACGGGTTCATCGAGGCGTTGCCGGACGGCTACGGCACCGACGTCAACAAGCGCGGAGGCCGCGTATCTGCCGGTCAGCGTCAGTTGATCTCGTTCGCCCGTGCCTTCCTCGCGGACCCCGCGGTGCTGATCCTCGACGAGGCGACGGCGTCGCTCGACATCCCCTCGGAGCGGCTGATCCAGGATGCCCTGCAGACGCTGCTCGCCGACCGGACGGCGATCATCATCGCGCACCGCCTGTCGACCGTCGCGATCGCCGACCGCGTTCTCGTGATGGAGCATGGGGAGATCATCGAGGACGACACCCCTGACGCGCTGATCGGCGGCACGGGCAAGTTCGCCCAGCTGCACGCGGCGTGGCAGGAGACGCTCGTCTGACGCGACACTGATCGCCCCGCCCGCCGCATGCGGCATCACACGACGGAACGGCGCACCCCGGGAGACCCGGGGTGCGCCGTTCCTGCGCGGGGAATGCTCTCGATCAGGCCTGGATGAACGCCAGGATGTCGGGGTTGATCACGTCGGCGTGCGTGGTGAGCATGCCGTGCGCGTAGCCCTCGTAGATCTTGAGGGTCGAGTCGGCGAGCAGCTCGGCCTGCTTCACGGCGGCGTCCTTGTACGGGACGACCTGGTCGTCGTCTCCCTGCAGCACGAGCACCGGCACGGTGATCGCCTTCAGGTCCTCGGTCTGGTCGGTCTCGGAGAACGCCTTGATGCCCTCGTAGTGGGCGAGCGCGCTGCCGGTCATGCCTTGACGCCACCAGTTGGCGACGACCGGCTCCGAGAGTTCGACGCCCTCGCGGTTGAATCCGTAGAACGGGCCGGAGGCCACGGCCTGGAAGAACTCCGCACGGTTCGTCGCGAGTGCCTCGCGGAAGCCGTCGAAGACGGCGATCGGCGTGCCCTCGGGGTTCGCTTCGGTCTGCACCATCAGCGGCGGGACGGCCGAGACGAGCACTGCCTTCGCAACGCGCCCCTGGGGCTGACCGTACTTCGCGACGTAGCGGGCGACCTGGCCGCCGCCGGTCGAGTGGCCGATGTGCACGGCGTTGCGGAGATCGAGGTGCTCGACGACCGCCGACGCGTCACTGGCGTAGTGATCCATGTCGTGCCCGGTGCCGATCTGCGACGAGCGTCCGTGGCCGCGGCGGTCGCTGGCGACGACGCGGAAGCCCTTCGAGAGGAAGTACAGCATCTGCGCGTCCCAGTCATCCGACGAGAGCGGCCAGCCGTGGTGGAACATGATGGGCTGGGCGTCGCGGGGACCCCAGTCCTTGAAGAAGATCTCCGCGCCGTCTTCCGTGGTTACGAATCCCATGAGGGGCCTCCATCGTTCGGTGCCGCGCCGAATCGTGATCGGTGCGGCGGTGTGGGCTTGTGCGCCCATCGGGGAGTGATGAGCAGGTTCAACGTAACCCCGCCGGGCACGCCGTGGAAGGGGTTTCGGGCAGGACTCGACACCTGTTCAGTGAGGTTCCCTCCGCGGTCCTGCCCAGCGCCCCTCGGACCTGATCGATAGCATCGGAGGATGGACCCGTTGATGCTGCTCGGGGAGTGGTGGTGGATCGCGGCCGTCGGTGCCGGCGGTGTCACTGCGGGTGCCATCGGACTGCGGCGGCGCAGTACCCGCAGCGGTCGGCGTCTCGCCGTCGACGCCGCACGCCACGATCTGAGAGCGGCGAAGGTCGTCGTGATCGAGAAGCGGGCGGCCGTGAAGGTCGCGCGCGCCGACCACACCCGCATCGCCGCCGAGCGCACTGCGCGCCGCGCGACGGCCGAGCACGTGGCCAGCGCGAAGCGGATGCTGCGCGACGCCGAGCGGGACGCGAAGGCGGCCGCGGCCGATGTGCGCGCGAAGCAGGTGCGGCTGAACGCGGCCCGCGCCGCATTGCCCGCGGCATCCGCCCCTCGACCGCTCGAGCGGTTGCGCGCCGACCACGATGCGATTGTCGCGCGGTGGATGACCTACGAGACCGACCCGGGGCTGCAGATCGCGTACCCGGCGATGTCCGACGTGAAGCAGCCGGCGACGGCGGCCTACTTCCGTGCGGCGAATCGTGCCGCCGAGGCGCGGCGCACGGCGGGAGAGCGCCCCACGCCCGCGGAGTTCGCCGACTACCGCGATGCCGTCGACGCCCTCGCCCGCGCCTTCGAGATCGCCGAGCACACGGCGCGGGGGCGGGGAGACGCCACGGCGTCGACGGGGTGGCAGGAAGCCGCTCAGGACGCGATCTCGCGCTCCGCCGAGGCGATCGATCGGGCGGCGGGGGCAGCGGCATCCGCGTTCGCCGCGTGGTCCGCGCGCAAGCGCCCGCGCGACGACGAGGGCGACGGCCGCGACGAACGCGACCGCCGCGACCGCTGAGACCCCGAGGTAGTCCCCGGGATCCCCGCGGCTCGATCAGGCGGTGATCGTGCGACTGCGCACCAGCTCGCGGTACCAGTGCCCCGAGTCCTTCACGGTGCGCTCGAGGGTGTCGAAGTCGACCCGCACGATGCCGAAGCGCTTGGCGTAACCGTAGCCCCACTCGAAG
The DNA here is from genome assembly GCF_042957055.1 of Microbacterium sp. NPDC008134. Taxonomy (NCBI): domain Bacteria; kingdom Bacillati; phylum Actinomycetota; class Actinomycetes; order Micrococcales; family Microbacteriaceae; genus Microbacterium; species Microbacterium sp. NPDC008134. The sequence continues at coordinate 966,349 of NZ_JBIBHO010000001.1, forward strand.
TTGTCGAGCAGCGACCAGACGAAGTACCCGCGCAGGTCGACGCCGCGCTCGATGGCACGGTGCGCGGCGGTGAAGTGGCGGCGCAGGTAGTCGGTGCGCTCGGGGTCGGGCACGGTCCCGTCGGCCGCGACCTCGTCGTCGAAGGCGGCCCCGTTCTCGGTGACCATGAGCGCCTGCTCGGGGAACTGCTCCGACAGCGACACGAGCAGTTCCTCGAGTCCCTCTGGCGCGATGTTCCAGCCCATCGCCGTGTACGGACCGGGCTGCTCGACGAACTCCACGAGCTGATCGCTGCCCGGCCAGGCCGTTCCGCCCTCGGTGCCCTTGTGCCCGTCGTTCTGCTGCCTCGGCGAGATGCCGTCCCAGAGGCGCACGGTCGCGGTCGAGTAATAGTTGACGCCGAGCACATCGATCGGCTGATGGATGGCGGCGAGGTCGCCGTCCTGCACGAACGACCAGTCGGTCACCGACGACGTGTCCTCGAGCAGGTCAGCGGGATACTCGCCGCGCAGCATCGGGCCGGTGAACGCGCGGTTCGCCAGCGCGTCGATGCGTCGCATCGCCTCGGCCGCACCGTCGCCCTCTCCGCGCAGCACATGGAAGTTGAGGGTGACCGAGTAGTCCGGGTCGCCCGTCGACGTGGCCCGCAGCGCCTGCACCGCGCGTCCGTGCGCGAGGTTGAGGTGATGCACGGCCGACAGGGCGGATGCCGGTTCGTGCCGCCCCGGGGCGTGCCCGCCCTGACCGTAGCCGAGGTAGGCGGAGCACCACGGCTCGTTGAGGGTCGTCCAGGTGTGCACGCGATCGCCGAGGGCCGCGCCCATGATCTCGGCGTACCGCTCGAAGGCGTCGGTGGTGGCCCGCGAGGTCCAGCCTCCGGCATCCTCGAGGTACTGCGGCAGGTCCCAGTGGTACAGCGTGGCGACGGGACGGATGCCGCGGGCGAGCAGCCCGTCGACGAGACGCGAGTAGAAGTCGATCCCGGCCGGGTTCACCTCGCCGTTCGCTGCGGGGACGATGCGGGGCCAGGCGATGGAGAACCGGTAGGCCTGCAGGCCGAAGTCGGCCATCAGATCAAGATCCTCCTCGGTGCGGTGGTAATGGTCGCACGCCACGTCTCCCGTGTCGCCGTTCCACACCTTGCCGGGGGTCTTGCTGAACGTGTCCCAGATCGACGGGGTGCGCCCGTCCTCGGCCGCGGCACCCTCGATCTGGTACGACGCGGTCGCCGAACCAAACGTGAACTCCGCCGGGAGGATGAGTCCCGAGCCCCGGTAGTCGTCGCGGGGGGTGAACAGCGTGGTCATGCGGTGATCTCCTCGAGGTCGGCCGTGTAGGTCTCGGTGCGACCGTCGGGATTCGTGACGGTGACGGCCGCGGTGCCGGTGCCGCCCGCGAAGACGCGCAGCTGCAATCCGTCATGGTAGTCGTAGTCGGGCCGGTCGACCCGGGCGCCCCAGGGGAGGACGGTGCCGTCGCGCACGTAGATCGGCAGGCTCGTGAACCCGTGCCGTTCGCGTCGCCACGAACCGCCCGACACGCGCTCGCCGGTCAGGAGGTGCGTCCACCCGCCTTCCGGCAGGTAGAACTCGACCTCTCCGTCGGCGGAGAAGACGGGGGCGACGAGGATGTCGGCTCCCAGCATGTACTGCCGATCGAGGTACGCGACCGCCGGGTCGTGGGGATAGGCCAGCGCCATCGGACGCATGACCGGGGCGCCGCTCGTCGCCGACTCGAGCGCGGCGGCGTAGAGATAGGGCATGAGTCGCATCTTCAGCTGCGAGAACACCCGCGTGACCTCGACCGCCTCCTCGTCGAACGCCCACGGCACCCGGTACGAGCGCGACCCGTGGAAGCGGCTGTGACTGGACAGGAATCCGAACGCGATCCAGCGCTTGAAGACCGCGGGATCGGGGGTGCCCTCGAAACCGCCGATGTCGTGGCTCCAGAAGCCGAAGCCGCCGAACGCGAGCGAGAGGCCGCCGCGTAGGGTCTCGGCCATCGAGACGAACGTCGACGCGCTGTCGCCGCCCCAGTGCACGGGGAACCGGTGGCCGCCGACCGTCGCCGAGCGGGCGAACACCACGGCATCCGTGCCGTCGCGCTCCTGCAGAACCTCGAACACGGCTTCGTTGTACAGCTGCGCGAACCGGTTGTGCATGCCCTCGGGCGCGCTGCCGTCGTACCACTGCACGTCGAGCGGCACACGCTCGCCGAAGTCGGTCTTGAACGTGTCGACGCCCTGCGCCACCAGCCCGCGCAGCTTGTCCTGGTACCACGTGCGTGCCGCGGGGTTGGTGAAGTCGACGATCGCCATGCCGGCCTGCCACATGTCCCACTGCCACACGCTGCCGTCCGGACGCCGCAGCAGGTATCCGCCGGCCCGAGCCTCCTCGAACAGGGGGGACCGCTGGCCGATGTACGGGTTGACCCAGACCGACACCCGGAGGCCGCGTGCGTGCAGACGCGCGAGCATGCCCTCCGGGTCGGGGAAGACCCGTGGATCCCATTCGAAGTCGCACCAGTTGAACTCGCGCATCCAGAAGCAGTCGAAGTGGAACACCGAGAGCGGCAGGTCGCGCTCGGCGAAGCCGTCGATGAACGAGTTCACGGTCTGCTCGTCATAATCGGTCGTGAAGCTCGTCGACAGCCACGTCCCGAACGACCAGGCCGGGGGCAGGGCCGGGCGACCCGTGAGGGCGGTGTACCGCTCGAGGATCTCGCGGGGCCCGGATCCGGCGATGACGTAGTACCGCAGGCGCTCGCCGGAGACGGCGAACTGGACGCGCTCGACATTCTCCGACCCGACCTCGAACGAGACGTGGCCCGGGTGGTCGACGAGGATGCCGTACCCGCGATTGGTCACGTAGAACGGCACGTTCTTGTACGCCTGCTCGCTGGAGGTGCCGCCGTCGGCGTTCCACGTCTCGATCGACTGCCCGTTCTTGACGAGCGGACCGAAGCGCTCGCCGAGACCGTAGACGAGCTCTCCCACGCCGAGCGCGAGTTGCTGGTGCAGGTAGCGCTGGGCGCCCCCGCCGCGGTGCGTACGCAGCTGATCCTCGAGCTGGCCGTCGAGCGCCACGGACGGGTCGACGTCGATCATCGCGATCGACTTCTCGTCGGCGCTGGTGAGGTGGCGCCCGTCGTCGTCGAACGACAGCGACCACCCCGCGCCCGCGCGCACGTGCGCGACGAGCGTGCCGCTGCGGAGCGTGCCGCCCGCACCGTCGATCACGATCTCGGAGGTCGTGTCGGTGTTCCCGAGACCCGGAAGATCGAAGCCTTCATGGGCGCGTCCGCCCGTGTGGTGCTCGATGGTCACGCCGATGACCCCGTCGAGAGGCGCATCCAGCGTCACGGTGAGCACCGGGCGGTTGAGGGTGTCGCCCCGCGTCTCGATGACCTTCGTGGGCGCGGTGACGATCAGGCGCCCCTCGCTCTCCGCGATGTCGCGAGCTTCGCGTGCGTACAGAGCGCTGACGCCTTCGCGCAGCTGCCAGAACCCGTCGGTGAATCTCACGGGTGGACCTCCTGGGTGGGGAACGAACGGGGGGAGAGGACGGTGGGGTGATCCGTGCCGACCGCGACGCGCACGGTGTGCTCGCCCCAGTGGACGGTGTGTTCGCCGGTCGCGCGCGCGGTGCGGGCGCGCAGGGAGGCCTCGACGAGGCATCCGTCCTGCCATGCGATGTCGACGACGAGCCCGGGGCGGGCGATCAGGCCCGAGACTCGGCCGTCGGCCAGGTCCTCGGGAACGGCGGGAAGCAGGCGGATGCCGTCGTGCGACTGCAGCAGCGCCTCGGCGAGCGCCCCGACGAAGCCGAGATTCGCATCGATCTGGAACGGCGGATGGGCGGCGAAGAGGTTGGGGTAGAGGCCACCGGCCCACGGTCCCGAGGCACGGCGAGCGTCGCGGAGTGCGAGGGCGAGGATCGCCGACACCCGGTCGGGGCGGCGCAGCCTCGCCCAGAGCGCGAGCTTCCAGATGAGTGACCAGCCGCTGGAGTCGTCGCCGCGACGATCGAGTGTCGTCGCGGCGGCCGCTCGGTGCGCCTCGTCCCACGGCTCGTCGCCGGGGAAGAGGCCGTAGAGCGCGCTGACGTGCCGGTGGTGCGGGTCCTCTTCGGGGCGCTCGCGATCCCATTCGAGGATCGTGCCGTTCGCTGCGATGGCCGGCTGAGACGGGAGCGAGGCGAGCCGAGCGGATGCCTGCGCCGCGACATCGTCATCGATCCCGAGCACCCGCGCCGCCTCGACGGTGCGGCGCAGCAGCGCGCGTACCAGTGCGGTGTCCATCGTCGTGGTCGCGACGACGGAGGCCGATACACTTCCGCCTCCGTCGAGGAGGAAAGCGTTCTCGGGCGAGGTCGCGAGCGATGTCGTCCCGTCCCGGTGCCAGACGAGGACGAACTCGGTGGCCGCGCGCAACGTCGGCCACACGCGGGCGAGGTCGTCTCGGCCTGCGGCGCCGAACTCCCATGGCTCGGTCAGCAGCGAGCCGAGCCATGCTCCGCCCAGTGGCCAGAACGACCAGCGCGGATCGCCCGCGCCGCGCCCGGGAGTCGTCGCGTACAACCACGCATCGGTGTTGTGGTGAACGGTCCAGCCCGGCGCGTCGTACAGGCGACGGGTCTGCGAGGCGGCGGCACGGGCCAGTGCGGTCGTGAAGTCCTCCAGCGGCCGCGCTTGGCTGGCGAGGTCGGTGACCTGGGCGCCCCAGTAGTTCATCTCGGTGTTGATGTTGAGCGTGTAGGCGCTGCCCCACGGCGGCCGCATCTCGGCGTTCCAGATGCCCTGCAGCGTCGCCGGCAACCCGCCGGGTCGGGAGGAGCAGACGAGGAGGTAGCGACCGTAGTCGAACAGCAGGGCCACGAGCCCGGGGTCGGCGGCGAGGATGCCGCGGGGGTCGCGCCGAGCCCGCGCGAACCGCTCGGCGGTGTCGATCTCGGCGGTGTCGATCTCGGTGTGCACGTCCTCGGGTCCGAGGCGCAGCTCGACCGTGCCGAGGCGGCGTGACGACGCCGATGCCGAGTCCTCGCGCAGGCTGCCCGCATCGATCGCGGACACGAGGTCCAGACGCGCGACGGCGTCGGCGAGGGCGTCCTTGGCCGTCCCCGCGGGTGCGCGGCCGGCACCCCGGAAGGTGGTCGCGGTGGCGATCAGCACCACCGTCCGTTCGGACTCGCGTCGCACCCGGGCGACGATCGCGGCCTGCACCGTCCCCTCGGCCCACTCCGCCGCCGGGAGATCCGGTTCGTGCCCGGGCGCGACGTCGCTGGGGAGCCGGAGCAGCAGCGCGGTGTCACTGCCGGCGAAGACCCGATCGGGTGCGTCGCCGTGTGCGCCGTGCAGAGGGGATGCCAGGCCCACCTCGACCTCGAGCGGGGCATCGATCACGTGCACCAGGACGCTGTGTTCGGCGGTGACGAACGTCGATGTGGCGACCGCATCCAGTGTCGAACGATGGATGCCCGTGCGCAGGTCGAGCGAACGCCGGAGGGGACCGCGTGCGGTCGTCGCCTCGGCATCCACGACATCGATCGTCGCCGTCCCGAGCGGGAGGAAGGACTGCGCGTACCGGGTCTGCAGCGCCTGCAGCGGAGCCTCCGCGCCGACCGGATCGTCGGCGGCGACCGCCGCGCGCGCCCGGGCCAGCAGCCGGGCGCTCTCGGCGGCATCCGGGCCTCCGTCGCGCATCTCGCTCGACGGAGAACCCGACCACGCCCCGACGTCGTTGAGGTGTACGACGGTGCGCGTGACGCCGCCGTCGGTCATCGCGCCGAGGCGCCCGTCGCCGAGCGGGAGGCACTCCAGCCAGGCGCCCGCCGCGCCGGTGAATCGGATCGAGCTCATGGATCAGCCGCGCACGCTTCCCGCGGTGAGTCCCGCGCGCCAGAACCGCTGCAGCGACAGGAAGACGATCGCGATCGGGATCACCGACACCAACGACCCGACGACGGTGAGGATCTGCAATCCGGGGATCGTGATGGATGCCTGGCTCCAGCCCGTGAGCCCGACCGTGAGCGGCATGAGTGACGAGTCGGTGAGGACGAGGAGCGGGAGGATGTAGCTGTTCCAGCTGCCGAGGAAGGCGAACAGCAGCACGGTCACCATGCCCGTCGACATGAGCCGGAGGCCGATCGTGCCGAAGATGCGGAACTCCCCGGCCCCGTCGAGCCGCGCTGCTTCGATCAGCTCGTGCGGCACCGACGACTGGGCGTAGATGAAGCACAGCAGAACGCCGAACGGGTACACCAGGGCCGGGAGGAGCAGACCGAGGTAGGTGTTGTTCAGGCCCATGCCGACGAGCAGCACGTACGTGGGCTGCGCGATGACCGTGCCGGGCACGAGCAGGCTGCCGAGGATGACCGCGACGAGCACGTTGCGCCCGCGGAACCGGTAGACCGCCAGCGCGTACCCGGTGATCGCGCAGACGAGCGTCGTGAACGCGGATCCGATCACGGAGTAGATGATCGAGTTGAGGCTCCATCGCCAGAAGATGCCGTTGTCGTAGGAGCTGAGGGCGGCCAGGTTGTCCCAGAGGTGCCAGTCCGCGAACGCGAATCCCGGTGTCGAGAAGAGATCGCCCGTGGACTTCGTCGACGCGATGACCAGCCACAGCACGGGAATGAGGAAGTACGCCGCGACCACGATCATGACGGCGGTGACCAGGACCATCCACCCGCGGTGCACGCGGTCGCCGTTGACGAACGTCGTGCGGCGGCGGCGATCGGGAGTTCCGGCCGTGACGAGGGCGCGGGTCGCCCCGACGGGCTCGGTGAGCAGGGTGTCAGATGCCATCGGATGCCGCCTTGGTCGTGCGCCGGTTGGCTGCGAGGAGGAGGAGCGAGACCACGAGCGTGGCGAGTCCCAGGATCACGGCCATCGCCGACGACAGGTTCGGATCCTTGCCGAGGGTCGAGGCGGCGTAGATCGCCATGTTGGGGGTGAAATCGCTGGGGATGTTGGAGGTGATCGACTGGAGCACCTGCGGTTCGTTGAACAGCTGGAGCGTGCCGATGACCGACGACAGGGTGGTGAGCAGCACGGCGGGCGCGATCATCGGGAGCTTGATCTGGAGCGCGGTGCGGATCTCGCCGGCGCCGTCGATGCGCGCGGCCTCGTACATCTCACGGGGGACGGACTGCAGCGCGGCGAACAGGATGATCATGTTGATGCCGATGAGCGACCAGAGATTGATGTTGCCGATCGACCACCACACGGTGCCCGGGGCGAGCAGATTCGCGTCGATGCCGAGCGACGACAGGAACTGCAGGATCGGGCTGACCGACGGCTGGTAGAGGAAGCCCCACAGCAGCGCGGCGATCACGCTCGGCACGGCGTAGGGGAGGAAGACGGCGAACTGGAAGAAGCGCTTGGCCTTGACCAGTGCCGTGTCGAAGAGCAGAGCGAGGCCTGCGGCGATCACCATCATGACCGGCACCTGGATCGCGCCGTACAGCAGCACCTTCGGGAAGCCGAGCAGGAAGTCGCTGTCGGCGAAGGCGCGGACGAAGTTGTCGAACCCGACGAAGTCGATGCTCGATCCGCCGAATCCCAGGCCCGCGGACTTCCGTGAGAAGAGGCTGTTGACGATGCCGACCACGATCGGCGCGACGAGGAAGATGAGGAAGAGGACGACGAACGGGGCGACGAATGCGTACGGCACCCAGGGCCTCCCGGCGCCGGAGAACCGGCGCCGGGAGGTCGTGGCGGCAGAGGTGGTCACGACCGGGTCACTCCTCGACGCTGAGGCCGCGCGACTTGAGGTCGGCGATGCCCGCCGCCTGCGCGACGTCGAGCGCCTCCAGGAATGTCTGCTGCCCGGCGACGACCTTCGCGAACTCGTCGAGGAGCGCAGTCTGGATCGTGCCGTAGTTCGGGCCCTCGACCCAGGTGTCGGGGGTGTTCTTCGCCGCGTCGATGAAGACCTCGTTGACGGTCTGGCCGCCGTAGAACTCCGACTCCTGCAGCAGCGCGGGCGAGGCGAGGCCGTTCTCCGTCGACGGGAAGAGCCCACCGACGGTGATCAGCGCCTCCTGCGTGTCATCCGATCCGTTCAGCCAGGCCGCGAACTTCGCGGCCGCTTCGGCGTTCTTCGTGTTCTTGAGCACGACGACCGCCGCACCGCCGGAATCGCCCGAGTTCTCGGAACCGGCGTTCGTGGGCATCGGCGCGACGCTCCACTTGCCCGCGAGGTCGGCCGCGTTCTCGGCGAGGATGCTGGGGAACCATGCCGCGTAGGTGATGGTCGCGATCTTGCCGCTGTTCACGAGCGCCCAGTACTCGGGCGTCCACATCAGCTCGGTCGTGACGAGTCCCTCGTCGAGCAGTGTCTGCCAACGTTCGGCGACGAGCTGGCTGCCCTCATCGTTGACGCCGACGGTCCAGGAGTCTCCGTCGATGCCGTACCAGCTGCTCTCGGCCTGCTGGATCTCCTGCGACCACTGGCCGATCTCACCGGGGGAGAGGTTGGCGATGTAGAGGTCGGGGTTCGCCGCCTTGAGGGTCCGCGCCGCATCGAGGTAGTCGTCCCAGGTCTCGGGGAACTCGATGCCGTATTCGGCGAAGATGTCGGTGCGGTACATCGTGCCCGCCGGGCCGATACCCTGCGGAACGCCGAAGACGCGGCCGTCGAACGAGACCGCCGCCCACGAGGCGGGGGTGTAGTCGTCGGCGTACTCCGACACGTAATCGGTGATGTCGACGACGCGCTCGGTGATCACGTACTCGGGAAGACCGTGCGTCGACAGCTGCACGAGGTCGGGTCCCTGACCCGCATCGACGGCGGCTTCGACCTTCTGCCCGTCGTCGCCGGTCATGCGGTGGAACGAGACCTGGATGTCGTCGTTCTCGTCGTTCCACTGGGCGACGAGGTCTTCGAGGCCGGGGACCCAGCCCCAGAAGTCGATGGTGACGGGCTCGTCGGCGCTGGGCTCGGAGCCGCCCGAGCAGGAGGCGAGAGCGGTGACGGCGAGGGCCGGCGCGAGGAGCGCGGCGGCCCAGCGTGCGGCGGTCCGCTTGCTGTGGCGGATCGATGTCATGGGAGAGTTCCTTTCAGACGGCGATGTCGGTGACCAGGAGGAGGCTTCATTGCCGGGCGAAGCCCAGTCGGAGGATGCTGGTGCTATTTTGTGTTGTGCTGAAACATAAAGTCAAGTGAGAATCCGAAATTGATCGGATGTATGCGGAGGAACTTCGATGCCCCTGACCGACCTGCCCCTCGAGCAGCTGCGCGATTTCCGACCGGAGGTCGCCGAACCCGCTGACTTCGATCGTTTCTGGGAGGACACGCTCGCCGAGTCTCGCGCGAGCGGAGGTGCGATCGAGCGCCGGGCCGCACTAACGCCCATCCGCGAGCTCATCGTGGAGGATCTCACCTTCCCGGGATTCGGCGGTGAGGCGATCCGCGCCTGGATCACCCGGCCGCAGCGCGAGGGGCGCCTGCCCGTGGTCGTCGAGTACATCGGGTACAACGGTGGGCGCGGCGTCGCCGGGGAGAAGCTGCAGTGGGCCGCGGCGGGATACGTGCACGTCCTCATGGACACGCGCGGGCAGGGGAGCGGCTGGGGGACCGGCGGGGATACGCCCGACCCGCACGGCTCAGAGGCGTCCGTTCCGGGCTTCATGACGCGCGGGATCAGTGACCCCGCCACGTACTACTACCGCAGGGTCTTCACCGACGGGGTGCGGCTCATCGATGCCGTCCGCGAGCTGCCGTTCGTCGACGCGGGGCGCATCGCCGTCACGGGCTCGAGTCAGGGTGGGGGGATCGCTCTCGCCGTCGGCGGTCTCGTCCATGGCCTCGTCGGCGTGCTCCCGGACGTGCCGTTCCTCTGCCATTTCGGGCGCTCCGTCCAGCTCACCCCCGACCAGCCGTTCATGGAGATCGCTCGGTACCTGGCCGTGCACCGCGACCAGGACGAGCGTGTGTTCCGCACGCTGTCGTACTTCGACGGCGTGAACTTCGCGCGTCGCGTCGCGGCGCCCGCACTTTTCTCGGTCGCCCTCATGGACGGCATCGTGCTGCCGTCGAGCGTCTTCGCCGCGTACAATCACCTCGCTGTCGACGATCGTGAGATCGCCGTGTACCCGTTCAACGGCCATGAGGGCGGGCAGACGCATCAATGGGTGCGCCAGGCCGAATGGCTCAGCGCGCGGTCGACGCCCTGATCACTCCCTGATCACGGCGACCGCGCCGGCGGCGAGGGCGAATCGGCCCTCGGCCGTCGCGCCCGAGAGCAGATCGTGCCCGCGTGCCGGTACGACGGCGTCTGTCGATCCATGGTTGAGCAGGAACAGCCAGGACGCGTCGTCGGCGACACGGCGCACGGCTTCGATCTGGTCGGATGACGGCAGCCGGCGGCGCACGCCGGCGTCGTCGACGACCCGATCCACGACCTCCGCGAATCCGGCGTCGATCAGGCCGGTGAGATGCCAGGCGCTGCCGCTCCCGGTCGGGTGCCGCGTGACAGCGGGCGATCCGTCGAGATCGCCCCCACGATGCACGTCGATCACCTCGGCTCCGGTCGTGCGCACGCGGGTGGAGATGTCGACGATCTCGGCGCCGGAGGAGAGAAGCAGTCGCTGATCCCGCAGCAGCGGCACGAGTTCTTCGCCCACGATACCGAGCAGGTCGCGGAATGCGCCGGGGTATCCTCCGAGGCGCACGCGGCTGTCGCCATCCACGATCCCCGAGAGCGGTCCGACCACGACGGTCGCACCGGCGTGGGCGGCGTCGCGGATGCTCGCGGCCGTCGCGTCATCGACGAGGTAGAGCGAGGGGACGACGATCAATGCGCGGCCCGTGAGATCGGACCGGGGAGGCACGATGTCGGGACCCAGCCCGCGCGCCGCCAGCGCCTCGAACCAGCGCCGCGCGTCGAGGTGCAGAGGGTGGTCGTGCAGGGGCTTCTGGCCGGCCTGCCACGCCCACAGCGACACGTCGTCGGTGACGATCGCGACCTCCGAGCGCTGCACGAGACTGCCGGCGACCTCTCCGATACGGCCGAGAGCGGCGCCGAGTGCGACGACCTCGCGCCACTGCCGGGTGTCGGCTCCGGCGTGCGGGACCATCGCCGAGTGGAACTGCTCTGCACCGGATGCCGAGGCGCGCCACTGGAAGAAGAGTGCGCCGTCCGCGCCGTGCGCGATGTGCTGCAGACTGTTGCGCGTCATCTCGCCCGGTGCTTTGGGGGGATTGCGGGGTTGCCAGTTGACGGCCGACGTGGAGTGCTCCATCACCAGCCACGGGCGAGACGCATCGAGGCCCCGCGTGCGGGTGGCGACGAACGAGAGTTCCCGCTCGCGATGCGGATCGTCGGCGATCGTGTAGTGGTCGATCGCGGTCACATCGAGGTCGTCGATCCAGCCCGCATAGTCCGCGACGCTGCCGTGCGGCGAGACCATCAGGTTCGTCGTGATCGGGGCGCGCACGCCGGTCGCGCGCAACGTGTCGCGTTCGAGTCGATAGTGATCTCGCAGGGCGTCGGAGCTGAACCGATCGAAGTCCAGCAGCAGCGAGGGGTTCTGCGCGGACTCGCTGTCGAGCGGCGCGATCACGTCGTCGAAGGTGCGGTAGCGATGCCCCCAGAAGGCGGTTCCCCATGCCGCGTTGAGGGCGTCGACCCGTTCGTAGCGGTGCTCGAGCCACGTGCGGAACGCCGCGGTCGAGGCGTCGCAGTAGCATCGCCGATTGCCGCCGCCGAGCTCGTTGCTCACATGCCACAGGGTCACCGCGGGGTGCGAACCGTAGCGATCACCGAGGCGCTCGACGATGCGCGTCGCGTGATGCTGCCACACGGGATGACTGGGGCACCATTGCAGACGGCCGCCCTGGTGATAGCGGATACCGCGTCGGTCCACGGGAAGGATCTCGGGGTGCGCGCGGTGCAGCCAGATCGGTGGGGAGGCGGTCGGTGTCGCCAGGTCGATGTCGATCTCGGCGTCGGCGAGCAGATCGGTGATGCGGTCGAACCAGCCCCAGTCCCACTGGTCGTCGTCGACTTCGAGCAGGCCCCAGGAGAACACGCCGAGGGTGACGGTGTTGACGCCCGCCTCGCGCATCAGTCGGATGTCGTCGACCCAGGTCGACTCGGGCCACTGCTCGGGGCTGTAGTCGCCGCCGAACAGGAGCGACGTGGGGCGGAAGGGGAGCGAAGCGGGGGAGGGCACGGGACCTCGCGATTCAGAGGACCAGGCGGATGGCGCTCACGGCCGCCGCCCAGGCGTAGTCGGCGAACTGGAAGGGGTGCAGCAGGACGGACGGCGTCTCGGCGGCCGGATCGAGCGCTTCGGCGATGGCCGAGGAGAGAAGATCGGGGAACGACTCGGCGAGGGGGAGGCCCTCACCCGTGAGGATCACCTTCTCGACGTCGACGATGCAGACCAGGTTCGAGATCACGATCCCGAGGGCTCGTACAGCGCTCTCGACGACCTCGACGTCCGCGGGCACCCCCTGAGCGGCGCGCGCGATGACCTCGTCGAACGGGCGACCGCCGGCGTGACGTTCGATCGCGGGGATGGTCACGAATGCCGAGGCGCACCCCACGTGGCCGCGGTCGCAGGTGGGACCGGTATCGGAGACGCGCAGGTGCCCGACTTTCCCGGGGTGCCCGTGAGCTCCGCGCAGCGGTTCGCCGCCGATCACGAGACCGGCGCCGATCCCCGCGCCGAGGCCGATGAGTGCCAACGAGCGGGCACCACGACCCGCGCCGAACCAGTGGTGGGCGGCGGTGAGCGACTGCACGTCGTTGCCGATCTCGGTCGGCAGGCCGCAGCGGTCGCTCACGAGATCGGCCAGCGGCACGTTCTCCCAGCCGAGGAAGTGCGAGCCGACGATGCGCCGGTGGCCCTGATCGCCCACCACGTCACCCGCGAGGCAGACGCCGACCGCGGAGATCCGTGGATGAGCAGTGAGAAGATCGGCGACGACCGTGCCGATCAGGTCGACGACGTCGTCGACCTCGCGGGAGGGGAGCGGATGCTCGACCGTGTCGATCACGGACGCCGACAGGTCGACGACCGCGGCGTAGAGTGCATCGCCGGTGAGCTTGATGCCGGCGAACTGCGCGGCATCCGCGCGCACGTGCAGGGTTTCCGACGGGCGTCCGCGTCCGGGACGCGCCTGTGCCTCGCCCTCGACGACGAATCCGAGATCGACGAGATCGCGCGAGAGGCGCGACAACGATGCGCGGGACATTCCCGTGCGCTGGGTGAGTTCGGCCCGTGAGCGAGAGCCGTGCACGAGCACCTCGAGCAGCACGCTGCGCTGCGCGTCGTGGAGAGCCGGCCACGACCAGGTCGACGAGAGGGACATGGTGCGAGCTTAGTGCTCTCTGGGCTTATTTTGTTCCGAGACGTGACGAAATCAGCCGAAGGCGACGGGGTCTCGATGGGGGAGGGGATTCGGGACCCCGCCGCCGGCTTCAGGAAGCGATGCGGATCGAGGCGATGACCTCGGCGTACTCCGTCTCGCCGACGGGCGTGAAGCCCACGCGCAGGAAGAACGCCTCGGGGCCGTCGTCGCCGGCCTCGTAGATCACGTCGACGTGGTCGAGGCCGCGCGAACGGGCCTCGTCGATCAGCTTCTCGACGGCGAACCGGCCGACGCCGCGGCCCTGGTCGTCGGCGTCGACGTTGATGCGCCACAGCACCGAGCGGAAGTGCTCCTCCGGAGCCTCGGGATCGAAGTTGGCGCTCACGAAGCCCACCACAGCGTCGCCGTCGAGGACGACCCGCTGCCACGACGTGGCCGGGTTGATGACGGTCGCTGCGATCCCGTACGAGACCGGAGCGAGGAACTGCTCCTGCCCGGGCTTGAGCGACATGTTGTTCACGGCAACGATCGTCGCAGCGGAGAGTTCGACCATGCGCAGTTCGGACATGACCCCAGGCTAACCCCTCGCGCGCACCCGCACACGCGAATGCTCCGAGATTTCTCCCACAGCGTGCGGGGTGGGCGCTCGGATGCTCTCAGGTATCTTGGTATCGAGACAAATCGCCCTTGTGAACGGAGAACATCCGGTGACTGACGACGCCATCATCTACACCTACACCGACGAGGCTCCGGCGCTCGCCACAGCCTCGCTCCTGCCGATCATCTCGGCCTACACCGGTCAGGCGGGCATCGACGTCGAGACGCGTGACATCTCGCTCGCGGGCCGCATTCTCGCGGCCTTCCCGCAGAAGCTCACGCCGGAGCAGCAGGTGGGCGACGCCCTCGCCGAGCTCGGCGGCCTCGCGACGCTTCCCGAGGCGAACATCATCAAGCTGCCGAACATCTCGGCATCCATCCCGCAGCTCAAGGCCGCGATCGCCGAGCTGCAGAAGGCCGGCTACGACATCCCGGACTTCCCCGACGACCCGTCCTCGCTCGACGAGAAGGACGTGCGCGCGCGCTACGACCGCATCAAGGGCTCCGCCGTGAACCCGGTGCTGCGCGAGGGTAACAGCGACCGCCGTGCCCCGCTCGCCGTGAAGAACTACGCGAAGAAGCACCCGCACCGCAACAAGGCGTTCGCGGAGGGCTCGAAGACCCGCGTCGCGACCATGGGTCACGACGACTTCAAGTCCAACGAGAAGTCGTGGGTCGCGGCATCCGACGACGTGCTCAGCATCCGCCACACCGCCGCTGACGGCACGGTGACCGTTCTCAAGGAGGGACTGAAGGTCCTGCCGCGCGAGATCATCGACGCCACCTTCCTCTCGGGCGCGGCACTCGACGCGTTCCTCGCCGAGACGCTCGAGCAGGCGAAGGCCGACGACGTGCTCTACTCGGTGCACCTCAAGGCCACGATGATGAAGGTCAGCGACCCGATCATCTTCGGCCACGTCGTGAAGGCGTTCTTCGCCGACGTGTTCGCGACCTACGGCACGCAGCTCGCCGAGGCGGGCCTGCGTCCGAACGACGGCCTCGGCTCGATCCTCGCCGGTCTCGCCGACCTCGAGGGCGGCGCCGCGATCGCCGCGGCGTTCGAGAAGGCCATCGCCGAGGGCCCGCGCCTGTCGTACGTGAACTCCGACAAGGGGATCACGAACCTGCACGTTCCGAGCGACGTGATCGTCGACGCCTCGATGCCCGCGCTCGTGCGCAACGGCGGCAAGCTGTGGGGCCAGGACGGCGGCGAGGACGACACGATCGCGGTCATCCCGGACTCGTCGTACGCCGGTGTCTACCAGGCCGTCATCGACGACGTGATCGCGAACGGCCCGCTCGACCCCGCCACGATCGGCACCGTCCCGAACGTCGGACTGATGGCCCAGGCGGCCGAGGAGTACGGTAGCCACGACAAGACCTTCGAGATCGCCGCGGCCGGTGTCGTGCAGATCCTCGACGGCGAGGGCAACGCCCTCATCGAGCACGAGGTCGAGGCCGGCGACATCTGGCGCGCGACGCAGACCAAGCACATCGCGGTCATGGACTGGGTCAAGCTCGCGGTCACCCGCGCCCGCGCGACCGGCGACCCCGCGGTCTTCTGGCTCGACGCGAACCGCTCGCACGACGCCCAGATCATTGCCAAGGTGCACCAGGGCCTCGCGCTGCTCGACACGCACGGTCTGACGCTGACGATCCTCGCGCCCGAGGAGGCCACGCGCTACACGCTCGCGCGGATGCGCCATGGCCTCGACACGATCTCGGTCACCGGTAACGTGCTGCGCGACTACCTCACCGACCTCTTCCCGATCCTCGAGGTCGGCACGAGTGCCAAGATGCTCTCGATCGTTCCGCTGCTCGCGGGCGGTGGACTGTTCGAGACCGGTGCCGGTGGCTCCGCGCCGAAGCACGTGCAGCAGCTCGTCGAGCAGAACTACCTGCGCTGGGACTCGCTCGGCGAGTTCTTCGCGCTGGCGGCCTCGCTCGAGCACTTCGCCGACCGCACGGGCAACGAGAAGGCCCGCGTGCTCGCCGAGACGCTCGACGCCGCGACCGGCACCTTCCTCGAGGAGGACCGCTCGCCCGGTCGCGCGCTCGGCACGATCGACAACCGCGGCAGCCACTTCTACCTGGGCCTGTACTGGGCGCAGGAGCTGGCGAAGCAGACGAAGGATGCCGACCTCGCGGCGGCCTTCGCGCCCGTCGCCGCGGCGCTGACCGAGAACGAGCAGACCATCGTCGCCGAGCTCAACGCGGTGCAGGGCTCGCCCGTCGAGATCGCCGGCTACTACCGCCCGGACGACGCGCTCGTCGCAGCGGTCATGCGTCCGTCGGCCACCCTCAACGGGATCATCGACGCGCTGAACTGATCGCGGAGACGACGAAGGGGCGGATGCTGCGGCATCCGCCCCTTTCGCATGTCACCCGATCAGTTGTGGACCGAGACCTCGAGGCCGACCGGCGACCAGTCGTAGACGTACTTCGCGA
Source organism: Microbacterium sp. NPDC008134 (assembly GCF_042957055.1). Classification (NCBI taxonomy): domain Bacteria; kingdom Bacillati; phylum Actinomycetota; class Actinomycetes; order Micrococcales; family Microbacteriaceae; genus Microbacterium; species Microbacterium sp. NPDC008134. The sequence goes on from NZ_JBIBHO010000001.1 coordinate 982,715, forward strand.
GGTCGATCGGCAGGTTGACGCAGCCGTGGCTCATCCGGTTGCCGTAGTTGCTGTGCCAGTAGGTGCCGTGGAATCCGATGTTCGTGGTGAACCAGGTGATCCACGGAACGTCCTCGGTGCAGTACGGAGCACCCTCGTAGCAGCCCATGTCCTGCATGCGCGTGTGCGCGAAGACCTTGAACTCGCCGGTCGGGGTGGGGGTGCCTGGGAGGCCCGTCGACACCAGCCAGCTGTTGACGACCTGGTCGTTCTCGTAGAGCGTGGCGCGCTGCGTGCTGAGGTTGATGTCGATGTGGCGGTAGAGGTTCACCGATTCGAACGGCACCTCGGAGACGGCGAGCGGGAAGACGCCCTCGCCGGCCTCGAGCCGGGCGGCGACGTCATCGGCGATGCCCGTCGTCTCGCCGATGGTGCGTCCGGTGACGCCTTCGGTCTCGGAGCGCAGCACGTTGCCGGCCGAGTCGACGATGTTGGTCGCGTTCACGGGCGCACGATCGACGATCCCGGGCAGCAGGTCGACGGTCTTCTGGATCTCGGCGGCGTCGGCCGAGACGGAGAGCTGGCCGCCCTCGTCGGTGACCGTGAGCCAGGAGGCGACGACGTCGGCGGTGAGGGGAACCGTGCGCTCCTCGCCCACGTAGAACCCCGCGGTGCCGAGCAGCGTGTTCAGCGACGCGGCGGTGGTCGCGGCATCCTCATCGGAGACGGCGGCTGCGGCCTCGGTCGGGTCCCCGGAGAACTCGACGCTCGACCCTCCGGTGGCAACGGTCTCGACGATCGCTGCGGTGAGCGCGTCGACGTCGATCGCGGTGCCCGCCTCGGCGGGCGTCGTCACGTACGTTCCACTCGTGGCGTCGAAGGTGACGCCTGCGTCGGTGGGGTCGACGAAGCTGGAGGGGACGGCGGCGCGCAGGGCGCTCGTCGCCGTTGCGGTGTCGAGGGTGATGTCACCGGCGATCGGCTCGCCCATCCACGCGCCGAGGTTCCACATCGGGCGCTCGGCGAAGGCCTGCTCGCTGAGGGCTTCGCCGTCGAGGGCGATGCCCAGGTCGGAGCCGCTGATCACCGTGCCGTCGCCGGCACCGGTGAGCGTGATCTGCGTCTCGGCGAGGTGCGACTCGATCGCGTCGTTCGCCGCGCCGGGAGTCATCCAGCCGACGTTGATACCCGCGACCGTGGTGCCGGGGGCGATGAGGATCATCGAAGCCGCTCCAGCACCGAGGGCGACGACACCGAGGCCGAGGCCGATCCAGAGGCCCAGGCGGCGCTTCTTGGGGGCCGGCTCGTTGGGTGCCCACGCGAGGGGCTGTTCGCCCGTGGGCGGCTCCGACTCCGCCGCGGTCGGCGCTCCGTCGAGCGCTTCCGTCTCAGCCTCGTGAGTCGAGATCACATCCGTCACGAACTTCACCCCCCGGTTATCCAACGTGCGGTCTTTGACAAGAGTACCGGAGAGCATGTAACGGGGAGGCAACGGTCGCCCGCCGCCTCCCCGGGAGAATCACTCGACGATGGCGATGCCGTCGATCTCGACCAGCATCTCCTCGCGGGGCAGACCCGTGAAGACCGTCGTGCGCGAGGGCAGCACGCCACTGGTGGTGTGGGCTTCGACGAACGCGCCGTAGGCGTCGTTCATGATCGGGAAGTCCTCGCGCTTGGTGAGGTACACGCGCAGCATGACGACGTCGTCGAACGTCGCGCCGGAGGCCTCGACGATCGCCTTGACGTTCTCGAGCGTGCGGGTCGTCTGCGCGGCCACGTCACCGGGGTAGAGGTACTCGTTGGTCGCGGCGTCGACCGGACCCTGTCCGGAGACCTGCACGAAGGGGCCCTTGCGCACTCCCTGCGAGAAGGTGTGGGCGGGAGCGGGGGCGGCGTCGGTGGAGATACGGGTCTTCGCAGTCATGAGGCCAGCCTAGTAGCCTTGTTAGATGCCTCAACAAATTGCGGATGCCGTGGGCGGAACCTCCCGAGAGGCCCTGGTTCTCAGCGCCGAGAAGGCCGCGGAGGGGCGCGTGCGCGTGTACCGCGGCGCGACCGTGGTCGACGGCACCGGCTCCGAGCGCTTCGTGGCGGACGTGGCCGTCGAAGCCGCCCGTGTGGTCGCGGTCGTGCGGGAAGGCACGGAATCCCCGGCCCTCGTCCTCCCCGACGGGACGATCGAGGTCGACGCGCGCGGGCTCGTGCTCGCGCCCGGCTTCATCGACATGCATGCGCACAGCGACCTCGCCGTGCTCGCGGGCGCCGCGCACGACGCGAAGATCCTGCAGGGCGTCACGACCGAGGTGATCGGCCAGGACGGTCTCGGCTACGCCCCGCTCGACGACGCGACGGCTCCCGTGATCGCCGCGCAGATCGCCGGCTGGAACGGGCCGAGCACCGCACCGTGGCGCACCGTCTCCGATCTGCTCGCCGCGATCGATGCGGCATCCGTCGCCAACGCCGCGATGCTGGTGCCGCAGGGCAACCTGCGGATGATCGTGGTCGGCCACGAGAACCGCCCGGCGACGAGCGAGGAGATCGCGCGGATGTGCGCGCTGCTCGCCGAGTGCCTCGACGCGGGTGCGTTCGGAATGTCGAGCGGGCTCACCTACACGCCGGGGATGTACGCCGACACCGATGAACTCGAGGCGCTGTGCCGGGTCGTGGCGGAGCGCGGCGGTTACTGGGCCCCGCACACGCGCAGTTACGGTGGATCCGCGCTGGATGCGTACCGCGAGGCGCTCGACATCGGCCGTCGCACCGGGTGTCCGATCCACCTCACGCACGCGACCATGAACTTCGCGCCGAACCGTGGGCGCGCCGATGAACTCCTCGACCTCATCGATCGGGCCATCGCCGACGGTGTCGATGCGACGCTCGACACCTATCCCTACCTGCCGGGGGCCACGACGCTCGCAGCCCTCCTGCCCAGCCGCCTCTCCGAGACCGGATCGCTCCTGCAGACGCTCGCCGCTCTCGACGACGCCGGACGCGAGCGCGTGCGCGTGGAGCTCGAGGAGATCGGCTGCGACGGGTTCCACGGGGAGCGCGCGGACTGGACGCAGATCCAGATCTCCGGCACCGCGAACCCCGAGCTCGCCGATCTCGTGGGGCGCACGATCGCCGAGATCGCCACGGCCGACGGTCGGCGCGCGGTCGACGTGGTGCTCGACACGATCATCGCGGATGCCGGGGCCACGGGCATCCTCATGCACATCGGCGACGAGGCGAACGTCCGGGCGATCATGCGGCACCCGCGGCACACGGCGGGGAGCGACGGCATCCTGATCGGCGCCCGCCCGCACCCGCGCGGACGGGGGACGTTCGCCCGCTATCTGGGGCACTACGTGCGCGAGCTCGGCATCCTCACGCTCGAAGAAGCGGTTCAGCATCTCGCCGGCACGCCCGCGCGGCGTCTCGGCCTCCATCGCGGCGATGCGCCACGGGGTGTGATCCGCGAGCGGGCGACCGCCGACCTCGTGCTCTTCGACGCCCGCACGATCGCGGCGGGTGCCACATTCGAGTCGCCGCTCGAGCCGCCCACGGGGATCGTCGAGGTGCTCGTCGGGGGAGTGCCGGTCGTGGCGGACGGCACGGTCACCGGGGCGACGCCCGGACGGGCGCTGCGCATGGCTCCGCCGGCGCACCGCGCGACGGTGCCCCGGATCGCCTCGCACATCGACGAGCAGGCGCCGGGCTTCCGCTGGTCCCCGCGCACGCCGGTCATCGGAACGGATGCTGTGGACGCCGCGATCCGTCGGCTCGGTCGAGAGGGCGCCGGAGAAGCCGCCGACGGTTCAGCCCCTGCCATCCGGCTCCGCGTCGACGCGGACCTCGCCGAGGCTGCCGACGCGGAGGGGCGCATCGGTGCGGAGGCCTTCCGTCTCACGGTCGACGCCGGTGGCATCGACCTCGCGGGGGCCACGCCGGCCGGAGTCTTCCGCGGCGCGACCGCCCTCCGTCAGCTGCGCGACCCCGATGCGGCGGGAGATGCGACGCGCGGTGCGGATGCCGTGATCCCGGCGGGGGTCTGGGAGGGTGCTCCGGCGTACGGCTGGCGCGGCGCGATGCTCGACGTCGCGCGGCACTTCCGGCCCGCTGACGACATCCGCCGCCTGATCGATCTCCTCGCCGATCATCACCTGAACGTGCTCCACCTGCACCTCACCGACGACCAGGGCTGGCGCTTCGAGGTCCCCGACCATCCCCGCCTCACCGAGGTCGGAGCGCGTCGGGAGGTCACGCAGCGCGGTCACGGCCCACTCTCGACTTTGGAGCCGGGCGTGCACGAGGGCCACTACACCCGTGAGGAGCTGCGCGATCTCGTCGCGTACGCGGGGGAGCGCTTCGTCACGCTGGTGCCGGAGGTCGAACTGCCCGGTCATATCCAGGCGGCGCTCGCGGCGTACCCCGACCTCGGGAACACCGACGTCGGGGAGCTGATCACCGGTCCATGGGAGCGCTTCGGCGTGAACCCGCGCACACTCGCGCCTACGGAGGCCTCGCTCGCCTTCGGACGGGCCGCCATCGACGCGCTGTGCGACGTCTTCGACTCCGAGTGGATCGGCATCGGGGGCGACGAGGTGCCGGTCACCGAGTGGGCGGAGAGTCCGGCGGCGCGCGAGCGGATGGCCGAGCTCGGGATCGACGATCCGCACGACGTGCAGCCCTGGTTCACCGCGCACTTCGCTGCGCACGTGCGCAGCCGTGGTCGCTCCGCGCTCGCCTGGGACGAGGTGCTCGAGGGCGACGTGCCCGACGGCGTGCGCATCCTGGCCTGGCGCGGCCCCGTGGCGATGCGCGAAGCGGTGCGCCGTGGCATCCCGGTCATCGCCTGCCCGGACCTGGAGGTGTACCTCGACTACGCGCAGGCGGATTCGACCGAGGAGCCGATCCGCGTCGGGCCGCCGCTGACCATCGAACGCAGCTATACGCTGCGGATCGAGGACGGTGCGGTCGGCGGGCAGGCGAACGTCTGGACCGAGCACCTGCCCACGCGCGACCGTGTCGACTTCGCGATGTTCCCGCGTCTCGCGGCGATCGCCGAACGCCTGTGGGAAGGCGGGGACCCGGCTCCGTTCGACGACTTCGACCGCCGGCTCCCCACGCACCTCCGACGCCTTGCGGCGGCCGGGGTGCGGTACCGTTCCCCTGACGGTCCCTCGCCTGCGCAGCGGCGACCCGGCGTCCCGGGCAAGCCGATGACGATCGAGGCCCGGGAACACATCGTCGAGGGGCTCGTCGCACGCCTCGTGGAGCGGTCGGAAACGGCCCCCGACGAGGTCGTAACACAGAAGTAACGTTTCGGTAACCTCGGAGACTCGCTCGGCGAGCGGGGTTGCGTAAATTATGTTCGTAAGGTCTACTAACAAACATGTCCGTGTCGGATGAACAGCGCACCGCATCGTCGTCGGAGTACGTCGGTGCGAACACGCACGCCTTCGGGCCGGGACGCCACCTGCGCTCGCGGGCGAAGGTCCTCCCCGAGCACGCCCGCGGACACAACCGCGCCCTCGTGCTGCAGACGCTCTACCACGCGGGAGCGATGAGCCGCGCCGACCTCTCGCGCGAGACCGGGCTCACCCGCGTCACGATCTCCGACCTCGTGGCCGAGTTCATCGCCGACGGCATCGTCATCGAGATGGGCGTGCGCGAGACCGCGGGTCCCGGCAAGCCGCCGATCCTCATCGACATCGACCGCAACGGCCACCAGATCCTCGGACTCGACCTCTCGGGTCCGCACGCGTTCATCGGCGCCGTTCTCAGCCTCGACGGCGAGGTGCTCGAGCGTCGCGAGGTTCCCCGCCCCGAATCCGCCGACGGCGACGCGGCCTACGCCGCCACGCTCGAACTCGCGCGGTCGCTGGTCGCCGCCTCGACGCGCCCGCTCCTCGGCGTCGGCATCGGCACCCCCGGTGTCGTGCGTCCCGACGGCATCGTGCTGAGCTCGCCGAACCTGGGCTGGACGAGCTTCCCGCTCGAGGCCAAGCTCGGGGCCGACCTCGACCTCCCGGTGCTCGCCCGGAACGACGCCAATGCTGCCGTGCTGGCCGAGTACACGTTCGGCGAGGCGAAGGCCGACTTCATGCTCATCAAGATCGGTCGCGGAGTCGGTGCCGGTCTCATCACCGGCAGCCAGCCGCTGCTCGGCAGCCGCTTCGCCGCCGGCGAGATCGGTCACGTCACGGTCGGCACCGACGGGGGTCCGCGCTGCGCCTGCGGCAAGGACGGATGCTTGGAGGCGTGGCTCAGTGAGACGCGCCTGAGCGAGGCCGTGGCCGCCGACCCGTCCGCCCGTGATGAGATCCTGCGCGACGCAGGCACGCGCATGGCGATCGCCATCGCCCCGATCGTGGCGGCGCTCGACCTCTCGGAGGTCGTGCTCTCGGGCCCCGCCGATCTGCTCGACGGGATCCTCATCGACGCCGCCGTCGAGACCCTGCACGCCCGCACGCTGGAAGGCGTGTTCGAGGACGCCCTCATCCGCCTCACCGTGCAGGACGACATCGTCCTCCGCGGCGCCGCGGTGATGGTGCTCTCGGGCCAGCTGGGAGTCTCGTGACCCGCACGACCCCGAGCCCGGATGCCCCGGAGCTCGCGACTCGCGCAGGCGCCGGCGAGTCCGACGGCCGTGCCGTGCGCGTCGGCCTCGACGTCGGCGGCACCAAGATCGACGCCGTCGCGGTCTCGCCGTCGGGCGAGATCATCGGCCGTATGCGGCGTCCCACCGGCTGGGGAGACACGGCCGTGGTCGAGAGCATCGTGCTCGCCGTGCGCACGCTGGCCGCGGAGAACGCGATCGCGATGGCCGACATCGGCTCGGTGGGCATCGGCATCCCGGGGCTCGTCGACGTCGCGAGCGGACGCGTGCTGCACGCGGTCAACCTCGGGGTCGAGTCGCTCGACCTCGCCGCTCGTGCCCAGGCCGAGCTCGGCATCCCGTTCCGTGTCGAGAACGACGTCAAGGCCGCAGCCCTCGGCGCCGCCGTGCTGCGCGGCGCGACCGGGTCCATGGCCTACCTCAACCTCGGCACCGGTGTCGCCGCCGGCATCGTGATCGACGGGCGCATCCATCGCGGCTCCCGAGGCACCGCCGGGGAAGTGGGTCATATCTCCGTCGACCCCCGCGGCCGCGTCTGCGGGTGCGGGCAGCGCGGCTGCATCGAGACCCTCTGCGGCGGCGGTGCGCTCGCCAAGGCCTGGGGCCGTCCGGGCGCGCTGCCGGTCAAGGACATCATCGACGCGGCCGACGCCGGCGACGCCGATGCCCTCCGCCTCCGCGCCGACCTGCACCACGGGGGAGCGGCCGCCGTGCGCGTGCTCGTGCTCTCGGCGGATGTCGACACCGTCATCATCGGCGGCGGTCTCACCGCCCTCGGCCCGCGCCTGGAAGACGGTATCCGCTCGGCCCTGCAGGCGGATGCCGAGGCGTCGCCGTTCATGCGCTCGCTCCACCTCGATGAGAGAATCGAGATGCTTCCCGCGGGCTCACCCGCTGCCGCTTTCGGCGCCGCACTCGTCGGCGCTGCCGTCCCCGAGAAGGAGATCGTCTTCCATGGCTGAGGTCGTCATCGTCGAGAGCAAGGAAGCCGCCGGCTCCCTGGTCGCCACCGAGATCGTCGAGCTCCTCGACGCGCGCGCGGACGCCGTGCTGGGTCTCGCCACCGGGTCGACCCCGCTCCCCGTGTACGAGGCGCTGCGCGTGCAGCTCGCCGGTCGCGACCTCTCGCAGGTGCGCGGTTTCGCGCTCGACGAGTATGTGGGCATCGACCCGCAGCACCCCGAGAGCTACCGCTCGGTCATCGAGCGCGAGGTCATCGAGCCGCTCGGCCTCGACCCCCGTCGCATCCACGTGCCCAACGGCGCGAGCGAGACGATCCAGCACGCCGGCGACGACTACGAGGCCGCGATCGCCGCGGCCGGCGGCGTCGACCTGCAGATCCTCGGGATCGGCACCGATGGGCACATCGGCTTCAACGAGCCCGGCTCGTCGTTCGCCTCGCAGACCCGGGTGAAGACGCTCACCGCCCAGACCCGCGAGGACAACGCCCGCTTCTTCGACTCGATCGACGACGTGCCGATGCACTGCATCACGCAGGGACTCGGCACGATCCTCAAGGCGCGCCACCTCGTGCTGCTCGCGTTCGGCGAGGGCAAGGCCGAGGCCGTGGCCGCGGCGGTCGAGGGTCCGCTCACGGCGTCACTGCCGGGATCGGCGATCCAGCTGCACCCGCACGCGACGGTCGTCGTCGACGAGGCCGCCGCATCCCGTCTCGCCCAGGCGGACTACTACCGGTACACGTTCGCCAACAAGCCGGCCTGGCAGGGCATCTGAGCGCTCCGGGCGGGCCTGCGGGCCCGCATCGGCCGCTGGACCCGCATCGGCTGCTGGGCCGTCAGCGCTGAGTCGCGGGCCAGGCGAGCGGGAGCAGGTGCTCCACGCTGAGCGGAGCGAGGGGGAGCCCCGACACGTCGTCGGGCGTGATCCAGCGCAGCTCCTCGAGCTCGGCCTGCACGCTCACCGCGTCCGGGTCGATCGTCGTGCGGAACGCATCGGCGACCACACGGTGACCGGGCTCGTTGGCCGCAGCGGAGACGAAGCGCCCGAGGGGCTCGATCGCGCTCTCATCGAGCTCGAGTCCGAGTTCCTCGTGCAGTTCGCGAATCAGGGTCTGCGCGGGGGTCTCGCCGTGCTCGGGCTTGCCGCCGGGCTGCATGAAGCGCGTGGTGCCGCGCTTGCGGACGACGAGCACGCGACCGGCTCCGTCGTCGATGATCGCCGCGCTCACATGGATGTCAGGCATCGGGGGAGAACACCTTTCCCGGGTTGAGGATGCCGAGGGGGTCGAACACCCGCGCGATCTGCCGCTGCAGCTCCCACTGGTCGTCGCCGAGCTCCTCGGCGAGCCAGCGGCGCTTGAGCGTGCCGATGCCGTGCTCGCCGGTCAGGGTCCCGCCCAGGGCGATCGCCGTGCGGAAGAGATCGTCCGCCGCCTGCCACACGTCGGCCGGGGTCTCGGCGCCCTCGAACAGGAAGTTCGGGTGCAGGTTGCCGTCTCCCGCGTGCGCGACGGTGGGGATCGTCAGCCCGTACTGTCGCTCGATGCGCGCGATCTCGTCGAACATCGCGGGCATCGCACTGCGCGGCACGGAGACGTCCTCGATCAGCGAGGTGCCCAGCGCGGCCATCGCCTGATGCATCGAGCGCCGGATCGCCAGCAGGCGCTCGCCCTCGACGGGGTCGTGCGTCACGGCGACGGTGCCATCGTGTGCGCGCAGGATCTCGGCGATCGCGTCGGCCTCGTCCGCGGAGGCGGGGCCGTCGGTCTGGATCGTGAGCTGCGCGGCGCCCGGCGTCGGAGCGGGGATGTCGAGGACGCTGTGCACAGCGGCGAGGCTCGCGGCATCCATCAGTTCCATGATCGCGGGCTGCACGCCCGAGGCCGTGACGGCGGCGGAGGCGGTCGCGGCGCTGCGGACGTCGGGGAACGTCGCGGCGATCGTGCAGACCGTGCCGACCACGCGGCGGCGCAACTTGAGCGTCGCGCCGACGACGACGCCGAGGGTGCCCTCCGAACCGATGACGAGCGAGGTGAGGTCGAGGCCGGTGACGCCCTTCACGCTGCGATGGCCGAGGTGCAGCAGGCGGCCGTCGGCGAGGACGAGATCGACCCCGAGTACCGCGTCGCGCACCACGCCGTACTTGGCGCACAGCAGGCCGCCGGCGCCGGTGGCGATGTTGCCGCCGACCGTCGAGATCTCGCGGCTCGCCGGATCGGGAGCCCACCACACGCCGTGCTCGGCGAGGAGACGGTTGAGGTCGGCGTTGAGGATGCCGGGTTCGACCACCGCGAGCAGATCGTCGGGGCGCACTTCGAGCACCGCGGTCATGCGGGCCGTGGAGAGGACGATCTCGCCGTCGCCGGCGTTCGCGCCTCCGGCGAGCCCGGTGCCCGCTCCCCGGACGACGACGGGCGTGCGCGTGGCGGTCGCGATCTGCATGGTCTCCTGCACGTGCGCGACGGTCTCGGCGTGGACGATCACGAGCGGACGCCCCTCGGCAGCATGCCCGGATCGGTCGGCCCTGGCCTCCTCGAGCGCAGCCGGGCGCGTGTCGACGAGATCGCCGAGGGCCGCGGTCAGCTGCGCGAGGACGCTCATCCGAGTGCGCGGCGTCCGCTGATGAGGCCGGCGACGATCGCGACGAGGGCGAAGGCCGAACCGATCAGCGCCTGATCCATCGACCACCAGGCGATCGTGACGCCCACGTAGATGAGCAACTCGACCGCGGCGCGCAGGAAGGGGTGCACGCGCAGCACGGGGCGCGGCGAGAGGAACAGCGCCCAGACGAGGATCACGACGACCGGGGCACCGATGCCGACGACGATGTTCCAGGGGAGGTCCCAGGTCGCGAAGCCCCAGAGCGCGAGCGAGGCGACGGCCACCACCAGCACGACTGCACGGATGACGTCGATCACCGTGATGACGGGGCGCTCGACGCCGGGTACGGGGGTGGGATCCTGGGGCATGGATCCAGTCTATTCGGCGGGAACCGGCTCCTCGTCCGGCTCCACGACGACCTCGGGGGTCACCGCGGTGTCGACGCGGGCGTCCGTCTCAGCGGGCGCGGAATCGGGCGCGGGCTCGTCTTCGGCGGGTGCCGCAACGGGCTCCTCGACTGGCGCGGGCTGCTCGACCGTAACGGGCTGTTCGACAGGGGCCTCGTCAACGAGCGTCGGCTGATCGGCGGGCACGGGCTGGTCGGTCAAGGCAGGCTGGCCTACATCGTTCTGAACATCATCAACGGGCTGCTCGTCGACCGACAGCGGGTCGATCTCATCGGGAGTTTCCACGAACCCACACGGCACTTTCTCGGGGTCGATCAAGTCAGCGAGGAATACAGGCTCCGACCGGTCTCCACTCTTGACCTCCTTGTTGCTGTTCACAACGAAGTAAGAAACGGAAACCTTGCCAAACACGATCTCCAGCAGGGTCGGTTGAAACTCGATCGTTCCCGTGCCCTCTGCATTGATCGTGGCGGAGTCTGTCTGCCGTTCCGCGTCGAGCAGTCCGAGATACGGCTGAACTTGAGCGCCTGGCGTGCCCTCGATCTGAAGGGTGTAGACAGTGGTCTCCAGGCTTCCGCGCTCAGGTGGCAGGCAGCTGACCGAAGCTGAAAAGATGCTCGGTGAGTCCTCGGGAAGGACGGGCTCGACGGGCGGCTGTTCTTCCTCCTCTTCCGGCGGCGTGGTCGGCGAAGGCGAGGGAGATGGCGACGGTCCCGGGGCTGGAGGCGTACCGGCACCGGAGTCGCCACCGCTACCTGGCGCCGGGCTCGCGGGCGTGGTCACCACGGGCGTCGCCGGAGCATCCGTCCCGGTATCGGCATCCGCATCGGTCTCGTCGTCCGCCACCGGCGGGACGGTCTCGTCCTTCGGCTTCTCGACGGTGTCGTCGAGCTCGTCTTCCTTCGGTTCGGTGCTCATCGACGAGTCGGGGCCGACATCGGAGGAGATCGACGACGAGTCGGAGTCGCCCGCGCTGGGCAGCGAGGTCGAGGGGTCTGCGCCGGCGAGGCCGGGGATGATCGTCGCCGCGGCGACGACACCGGCGACCACGAGAGCGGCCGATCCCGCGCCGACGAGGGCGCCCATGCCCGACAGCATCCCTCCGGATGCTCCGGCCGAGCCGCCGGCGCCGCCCGTCGATCCGCCGGCCGAGCCTCCTGCTCCACCGGCGCCGCCCGCACCACCTGCACCGCCCGCGGTCGTTCCCGCAGCGAGAGCACCGGAGCCGCCGTCACCGGCGACCACGCCACCGGCAATGCTGGAGGGCATCGCGGCGAGGGCCACGATCGGTGCGCCGCCGCCCTGCAGAGCTGCGAGGTACCCCGCGGCACCCGTGACGCCGAGCACGAGGGGGAGCAGCACGAGAGCGAGTCGCTTGGAGACGTCCTTCGCCTCGGCGGCGACGATCATGCAGCGGGCGCACTCGTCGAGGTGAGCCTCGATGCGTCGGTGATCGCGCGAGCCGAGGTTGCCGCGCGAGTAGGCGCCGAGGTGCTCGATCGTCCACTGGCACTCCGACCCGGGGGCCGAACTGCGCAGATGCGCCTGGATCCAGGCCTCGCGCAGACCCTCCCGGGCGCGGAACGCGAGCTGCGAGACGGCACCTGACTTCATGCCCAGGAGCGGAGCGACCTCCTGCGGGCGCATTTGCTCGATCTCGGTGTACCAGAGCACCTCCTGCCAGCGCGTGGGGAGGCTGCGGAACGCCTGCGCGGTGAGGCTGCGGTCGAGGGCGTCGTTCGATGCCTGCTCGGTGCTGTCGGGATCGGCGACCGTGTCGAGCTCGTCCATCGCGTCTTCGCGCCGCGAGCGCCCCCAGGCGGCGGCCGTGTTGCGGATGCTGGTGAAGAGGTAGGCGCGGAACGAGCCGTTGGGCCCGCCGCCCTTGACGATCGCCTGGTAGATGCGGGTGTACGACTCCTGCACGAGGTCGTCGGGGTCGATCGACGAGGTGACCGAGCGTGCGACGGCGATCCCGGAGGGGTAGTGGCGACGCCAGAGTTCACCGAACGCCCCCGTGTCACCCGAGCGGGTGCGGAGGATGAGGTCTGCGTCGGCGATCGTGTCGCCCTTGTGAGGAGTGTTCTCTTCGTGCACGGTGATCCCTGGGTCGTGGGGCACGGGTATGTGCCTTCACAGAGTGAGACGCGCGATGGGCCGAATCATCACGCCAGTTGTCCATTCTCTCCCGGAACTCTTCTCCTGGCCAGCCCTCGCGCCCGTTCGATTCAGAAAAAGTTCGGAAAAGAAATCCCAGGTCAAAGGGAGATACGCGACGATGCTCCAACTTTTCTCAGATTTTTTCCCAGGTTCGCGTAATGAATCGGTCATCCCGTCGTCTCATCAGTAGAGACAGCCACGACGAACTCCACCGGGGGGCGGGGTTCGGGCTCCGATGCACGGGGGTTCGCGTATCGGTCGGGCGGGTCGGGAGCCTCGGGGGAGGAGTTCCCGGCCCCCCTCTCTACGTGGGGGAACCCGAGGGTGCCGATCGGGGGATCGGCACCCTCCACTCCTTCCGCGCGAACGACCGGAGCCTGCTGAGCAGCGCGTCGGCGCGCGGTGGAAGGACCTAGGCCCTGCGGGGCCGCTCCCCGACCCACACGCGCGCCACGCGCAGTTCTGCGTCGAGCAGCACGGCATCGCCCACCATCCCGGTGCGCAGCGCCCCGAGCTCCGCGGTGAAGCCCACGGCCCCTGCCGGTGTCTCGGTCAGCGCGCGAACCGCGTCTGCGAGCGGAACGCCTGCGGCGACGGCGCGCCGCAGTGCTTCATCCTGCGTGAGCGTCGATCCGGCGATCGCCCCCGTCTCGACGGTGCGGGCGACCCCGTTCTCGACGGTGACGCTCACCGCCCCCAGGTCGTAGTGGCCGTCCGCGCTCCCCGCGGCGGCCATGGCATCCGTGATCAGGGCGACACGGCCGGGGGCGGCGTCGAAGACGAGCTTGACGACGTGCGGATCGAGATGCACGTCGTCGGCGATCGCCTCCAGCACCACACGGTGATCCGCCGCGGCGGCGAGCACGGGCCCGGGAGCGCGGTGGTGGATGCCGGGCATCGCGTTGAACGCATGGGTGAGGATCGACGCCCCGGCCTCGAAGGCCGCGACGGCCGTGGCGGCATCCGCATCGGTGTGTCCGACGGCGGCCGCGGAGCCCGCCGCGACGATCCGACGGATCGCGTCGAGACCGCCGGGGAGCTCAGGGGCGATCGTGATCTGGCGGATCGTCCCGCGACCCGCGGTGAGCAGCAGGTCGACGTCCGCTGCCAGCGGTTCGCGCAGGAGGGAGGGGTCGTGGGCGCCATGGTGCCCCGGATCGAGGAAGGGGCCTTCGAGGTGCGAGCCCAGGATGTCGGCATCCGTCTGCACGAGGTCGGCGATCAGCGCCGCGCTGCGGGCGAGCTCGTCGAGCGGCGCCGTGACCAGCGAGACGACCGCTCGGGTCGTGCCGTGCCCGCGGTGGAGGTCGCGGGCGATGCGGATGGAGTCGACCCCGTCATCGAACGATGCGCCTGCCCCGCCGTGTCCGTGGATGTCGATGAAGCCGGGCGTGAGAATCGCACCGGGGCCCGCGACGGCTGCCGCGTCGACGACGTCGTCGGCGGGCGCCCAGTCCGCGCCGGTTCCGCGGTCGGCGACCCGGCCATCCTCGATGCGCACCCAGGCGTCGTCGACGATCTCGCCGCGGTCGGCGATGCGCGCGGAATGGACCACCAGGCTTCCGGTGGCTGCGGGGTGGACGCTCATCGATCGCTCCAGGGAATCTCTGCGGCGGGGTGGAATCGGGTCCCCTCAGCCTTCCACAGCGGCGCGAGCGTGCCGAGTCGCTCGCGGAACGACGACCACTCGCGCCCCTCGCCGTGCTGCGGCGACCATGCGATCTCCGCCTCCGCGGCGGCCCGGGGGAAGACGAGATGCTCGACATCGTCGATCGTGCGCGTCGTCTCGGACCACAGCGGCGCCTCGGTGCCGAGGATGGCGGCATCCGGAACGTCGAGCACAGCGGTGGGCTCCCACTCGTAGGCGGTGCGCACGTCGATCACGGCGGCCCAGGTGAGGCCGAGCGGGTAGTTCTCGTCGTACTTCATGTCGAGGTAGGTGGCATCCGCTGCCGACATGATCAGCGCCCCGCCGCGTTCGACGAAGTGCGCGGCCTCGGCGGCGTGCGTGCCCCGGGGCGCCTTCATGCCCCAGTACTGTCCGACGGTGCCTCCGGCGATGTCCGCGGCTGCGCCCATCTCGTGCCAGGCGACGGGGATCTTGCCGGCATCCACGACGATCTGCGTCGCGCGTGCGGCGAAGTGGTCGAAGTCCTCCTGCGAGGTGCCGAGCGACTCGTCACCACCGATGTGCAGGTAGGGTCCGGGGGTCATCTCGGCGAGCTCGCGCACGACGTCGCGCACGAAGTCGTAGGTGCGCTCCTCGCGGATGCGCACGCTCGAGTGCCCGACGCCCCAGCCGAGGTAGGTCTCTCCCGCGACGGGCAGCGGTTGCCCCAGGCTCTCGGACTGCGCGACGAGGGCGTCGTTCAGCACGGGGTCCTCGACGAGTTCGGGGTAGGCGACGCCGACCGCGTGCGTGTGACCGGGCAGATCGACCTCGGGGATCAGCACCATGTGCCGTGATGCCGCGTGGGCGACGATCTCGCGATAGTCGCCCTTGGTGTAGAAGCCACCCGGGTCGCCGCCGGCCGAGGTCGACGACGACCGTTCGGTGAGCAGCGGCCAGGAGTCGATGTGCAAGCGCCAGCCCTGATCGTCGGTGAGATGCAGGTGCAGGCGGTTGAATTTGAGCGCGCTGGTGGCGTCGATGAACCGCTTCACCTCGGCGACGTCGAAGAAGTGCCGCGCGACGTCGAGCATCACTCCGCGGTGCGTGAATCGCGGCGCATCCTCGATCTCGACGTGCGGGATGCTCCAGCCCGCGTCGTCCTCGCGGAGCAGCTGCAGCAGGGTCTGCAGGCCGTAGAACAGGCCGGCCTCGTCGGCGCCGGTGATCTCGGCGTGCGCGCCGACCGACAGGCGGTATCCCTCGGATGCCGTGACGGCGGGGTCGACGCGCAGCACGATGTCGCCGGCGGCCGGCTCTGACGCGGTGCCCTCCGGCGGAATGGCGGCGGCGAGCGACGGGACGCCGCGTCGTGCGGCCGCGGCCGTCAGGATGTCGATCGTGGGGGAGGAGCCGTGCACGCGCGTCGTCGCGGTGACCGGCATCCGTCCGTCGTGCACGACGACTGCGGCGGGCAGCGGAACGAGCGGAAGCTGATGTGTAAAGACCATGAACAAACCCTAGCCGCGCGGGCGGGAGCCGACCAGGGGGAATCCGCTATGCTCGTTCTGTCGCGACTGGCGTCTGGGTGGGTTACCACCGGGGAGCGACCGACCACGGAATTCGACCGCGCGCCTGGGCCGATGAGAACACCCTTCGAATCCGTCGTCAGAGGAGCCCGTCATCATGACAGACCGTTACTTCAACGCCCCGCTCGCCGAGGTCGATCCCGAGATCGCCGAGGTGCTCGACCGCGAGCTGAAGCGTCAGCAGACCTTCCTCGAGATGATCGCCTCCGAGAACTTCGTTCCCGTGTCGGTGCTGCAGTCGCAGGGCTCCGTGCTCACGAACAAGTACGCCGAGGGCTACCCCGGCCGCCGCTACTACGGCGGCTGCGAAGAGGTCGACGTCGCCGAAGAGCTCGCGATCTCGCGAGCCAAGAGCCTGTTCGGGGCTGAGTTCGCCAACGTCCAGCCGCACTCCGGTGCCTCGGCCAACGCCGCCGTGCTGCATGCGATCGCCCGTCCCGGCGACACGCTGCTCGGCCTCTCGCTCGATCAGGGCGGCCACCTCACGCACGGCATGAAGATCAACTTCTCGGGCCGTCTCTACGACATCGTCGCCTACGGAGTGAACCCCGAGACCTCGACCATCGACATGGACGAGGTGCGCCGCCTCGCCATCGAGCACAAGCCGAAGGTCATCATCGCCGGGTGGTCGGCCTACCCCCGCACGCTCGACTTCGCCGCGTTCCGCGCGATCGCCGACGAGGTGGGCGCGCTGCTCTGGGTCGACATGGCGCACTTCGCCGGTCTCGTCGCCGCGGGTCTGCACCCGAACCCGGTGCCCCACGCCCACGTCGTCTCGTCGACCGTGCACAAGACGATCGGCGGCCCCCGCTCGGGCTTCATCCTCACGAACGACGCCGACATCGCCAAGAAGATCAACACGGCCGTGTTCCCGGGGCAGCAGGGTGGCCCGCTCATGCACGTGATCGCCGCGAAGGCGACCGCGTTCAAGCTCGCCGCGACCCCCGAGTTCGCCGAGCGCCAGGAGCGCGTGCTGCGCGGTGCCTCGTTGATCGCCGAGCGCCTCTCGCAGCAGGACGTGAAGGATGCCGGCATCGGCGTGCGCTCCGGTGGCACCGACGTGCACCTCGTGCTGGTCGACCTGCGCGACGCCGCGATCGACGGCAAGCAGGCCGAGGATCTGCTGCACGACATCCACATCACGGTCAACCGCAACGCAGTGCCCAACGACCCGCGTCCGCCGATGGTCACCTCGGGTCTGCGCATCGGTACGCCGGCTCTCGCCACCCGCGGCTTCGGCGACACGGAGTTCACCGAGGTCGCCGACATCATCGCACTCGCGTTGCAGCCCGGTGCCGACGTCGAGGCTCTCCGCGCCCGCGTCGACGCGCTCGCCGCAGGCTTCCCGCTCTACCCGGACCTGCAGCAGTGACCGCCGTCGTCCTCGACGGCAAGGCGGCCTCGGCGGCGATCAAGGCCGAGCTCACCGAGCGCGTGAGCGCGCTGCGCGAGCGGGGCATCGTGCCGGGCATCGCCACGGTGCTCGTCGGCGCGGACCCCGCGTCGCAGCTCTACGTCGGTATGAAGCACCGCCAGTCCGAGGCGATCGGGATGAACTCGATCCAGCGCGAGCTGCCGGCGGATGCCACGCAGCAGGAGGTCGAGGCGCTGATCGATGAGCTCAACGCCGACCCCGACTGCCACGGGTACATCGTGCAGCTGCCGCTGCCGAAGCACCTCGACACCGATGCGATCCTCGAGCGGATCGACCCGGCGAAGGATGCCGACGGTCTGCACCCGACGAACCTCGGGCGCCTCGTGCTCAACGTCAACAGCCCGATCCACACCCCGCTGCCCTGCACGCCGCGGGGCGTGATCGAGCTGCTGCTGCGAGGCGGCTACGACCTGAAGGGCAAGCACGTCGTGGTCGCCGGTCGCGGTGTCACGATCGGTCGCTCGATCGGTCTGCTGCTCACGCGGCGCGACATCAACGCGACGGTGACACTCACCCACACGGGCACGGTCGACATGCCGCGCTACCTCCGCGAGGCCGACGTGATCGTGGCCGCCGCGGGTGTCGCGCACCTCATCCGCGCGGAGGATGTCAAGCCGGGCGCCGCGGTGCTCGACGTGGGCGTGACGCGCACGACCGACCCCGAGACGGGCAAGAGCGTCGTCTCGGGTGACGTGCACCCCGATGTGGCCGAGGTCGCCGGATTCATCTCCCCGAACCCGGGCGGTGTCGGTCCGATGACCGTCGCGCTGCTCATGACGAACGTGGTCGAGGCGGCGGAACGCCTCTGACGTTCTCGGGGCGGATGCTCCGGCTCACCCGAGTTCGTCGAGCATCCGCCTCTGCTCCGCCGTCAGGCCGTCGCGCAGCTCCGTGCGCGTCTCGCGGGATTCGGGCGCAGCGGCATCGCGGGTGGGGGCATCGGGCGCGGCGTTCTTGGTGCCGCCGCGGGTGACGCGCGCCTGGACGCTGTCGTAGACCTCCGAGGCCTTCGCCTGCAGCTTGTCGTCGACCTGGTCGTAGATCATCCAGCCCACGAGCAGGAGGAACGGCGGGATGACGTAGCCCCAGAATCCGTGCGCGTTCACGCCGCTCAGCCACACGGTGAGGGCCCAGACGATCAGCTCGACGAGGTAGACGAGGACGTACTGGACGACCTTCTCGCCGGCCTTCGTGCGATCGGCGGCCGACTTCGCAGCCGATCGGCGGAACGCGGCTCCGAGCGTCGGCTTCACGAACAGTGCGGCGAGCGTGAGGATGATCGCCGCCCAGAACGCGTGCCATCCCACGGAGACGCCCCGCAGCAGCAGCCCGATCAGCAGCAGCACCGCCACGTTGAACACGTAGAGCGACCCGAACCGCACGATTGCCTTCTTCATGGGATCAGAATCCCACAGCGCGGACGGAGCGCGCACCCCCGGTCACGGGGGGCGGTGATCAGGCGTGGCCGCCGAGCGAGCTCTGGATGTTCGAGATGCGGGCGTGCTCGTCGAAGCTGAAGGTCGCGGAGCCCGTGGCGTCGATGACGGTCGCGCCCGAGAAGGCTTCGTCGGTCCAGGTGAGGGTCCAACCGGCGAGGCGGGCGAGGTCCCACACCGAGGTGCGCGCGTCGGACAGGGCGACGCTCGCGAGCATGCGCGGCATCACGATCATGGCGTCCGCCACGGTGAGCGGCGGCAGCGGTGCGTCGAGCAGGAAGACGGCGCGGGTGCCGCCGCCGACGGGCGCCGAGTAGTAGGGGGAGCGGCCGGTGAGTTCGACGGCGACGCCGCCGACGGTGTGCGCCGCGGCGGCGATCCAGTCCTCGTCGCCCGACGCATCAGCGGGGAAGGGCACCTCGGCGGAGGTGAGCTCGGCGATGCCGTGCTCCTCGCCGTAGGCGCGCAGTTGCGCGGCGACGCCCTGCGCGTCACCCTGCGGGTGAGCCCACGCCCAGAGCATCGACCGGGGTCCGGGCGCGATGGTAGCGATGAGGTGCGCGCGCGTCACGATCTGGCGCGAGGGGTCGGCGTTCGCCGTGAAGGTGAGGGTGCCGGCGGTCATGTCGGCGTCCCAGCGGTGCTCGCCGAGTGCATCGGCGGCGGCCGAGAGCTGATCCTGGCGGATCATCGAGTAGAGGGCGGCACGATCGGCGAGAGGCTGGAGCGCAGCGAAGGTCATGCGAACAGTTTCGTGGCTGAATCTATGAATCCGCCAGTCAGTAGCTCGGTTTCTCACCCTCGGCCGCAGCATCCGATGCATCCGATGCGATGAACCGGGCAGCCAGCGCCTCGGATGCCCGGGCGAGCAGCGCCACATCGGCACCGACCGCCACGAAGTCCGCCCCCGCGGCGAGGTAGGCCTCGGCGGCCGTCGGGTCGAAGGCGTTCACGCCGACCGGTGTTCCGGCCGTCTTCGCCGCGGCGAAGACGCGCTCGACGGCGGCGACGACTTCCGGGTGCGTCTGCTGACCCAGCAGGCCCATCGACGCCGAGAGGTCGGACGGGCCCACGAACACGGCATCCACCCCGTCGACGGCGGCGATCTCGGCCGCCGCCTCGACACCCGCGGCCGTCTCGATCTGCACCGTCAGCGACGTGTGCTGCGCCGAATCGCGCAGGTAGCCGTCGACGCGGTTCCATCGTGCGCTGCGGGCGAGGGCGCTGCCGACACCGCGCACGCCGGCCGGGGGATAGCGGGTGGCGGCGACCGCCGCGCGTGCCTCCGCGGCGGACGACACCATCGGCACGATCACGTTCTGCGCGCCGAGGTCGAGGATCTGCTTGAGCGCCACGATGTCGTTCGCCGGAGCGCGCACGACGGGGGCCACGGGATATGCTGCGACCGCCTGCAGCTGCAGCAGCACCGACTCGAGGGTGTTGGCGGAGTGCTCCATGTCGATGAGCAGCCAGTCGAGGCCGGAACCGGCGGCGACCTCGGCGAGGAGCGGGCTGCCCGAGCAGACCCACATGCCGACGAGTGGGCGGTCGGATTCCGCGAGTGCCTCGCGGAAGGAGGGAGCTAGACGAAGCGGCATGCGATCGTTCCCATCGGTCCGTAGTCGCACAGCACGTCGTCGCCGCGCGACACCCACATCGGGCGTGTGAACGATCCTGCCAGGATGATCTCCCCGGCCTCGAGGCGCGCGCCGTGCTGGTGGAACTTGTTCGCGAGCCAGGCGACGCCGGTGGCCGGGTGCCCCAGCACGCCGGCGGCGACGCCGGTCTCTTCGATCTCGCCGTTGCGCGAGAGCACGCCGGGCACCCAGCGCAGGTCGATCTCGTCGGGGCGGCGGCGTTCGGTGCCGAGCACCATCGCTCCGTAGGCGGCGTTGTCGCTGATCGTGTCGACGATCGTGCGGCCCTCGAGTTCGATGTGCGAGTTGAGCACCTCCAGCGCCGGGATCGCGCAGTCGATCGCCGCGAGCGCGTCGTCGAGCGTGCAGTCAGGGCCTTCGAGCGGCTGCTTCAGCACGAACGCGAGTTCGACCTCGATACGCACGTTCGAGAAGTGATCGACGGGGATCTCGGCGCCGGACTCGTAGACCGTGTCGTCGAACATCACGCCGTAGTCGGGCTCGGTGATGCCCGTGGCCTGTTGCATCGCCTTCGACGTGAGTCCGATCTTGCGGCCGACGAGCGTGCGTCCGGCGGCGACCTGCGTATCGCGCCACACGCCCTGGATCGCGTAGGAGTCCTCGATCGTGGCCTCCGGCCAGCGCGCCGTGATCCGCGGGATCACCGTGTGCTCCCGTTCGGCCTCCGCCAACTCGTCGGCGATCTGCGTGATGACTTCTGCGGACAGCATCCGACCCTCCTAGAGCTGGTGGCCGAGCTTGTACTCGCCCTGCTTGTACTCCGGCATCGACTCGTCGTCGCCGGGGCGCGTGTACGAGAAGCCGTCGGCGCCGATCGTCACGGCCATCTCGGAACTGTCGGTGCGGGCGACGACCGGCTGCGGGTTGCCGTCGAGGTCGAGCACGAGCGACGCCTCGGTGTACCAGGAGGGCACGACGGGGTTGCCCCACCAGTCGCGGCGCTGGTTGTCGTGCACATCCCACGTGATGACGGGGTTGTCGGGGTCGCCGGTGTAGTAGTCCTGCGTGTAGATCTCGACGCGATGGCCGTCGGGGTCGCGCAGGTACAGGTAGAAGGCGTTGCTCACGCCGTGGCGGCCGGGGCCGCGTTCGATCGCGTCGGAGCGGCGGAGCGCCCCGAGCTTGTCGCAGATCGCGAGGATGTTGTGCTTCTCGTGCGTCGCGAAGGCGACGTGGTGCATGCGGGGGCCGTCGCCGCCGGTCGCCGCGGTGTCGTGCACGGTGGGCTTGCGGCGCATCCACGCGGCGTAGACCGTGCCCTCGTC
This sequence comes from Microbacterium sp. NPDC008134, assembly GCF_042957055.1. Classification (NCBI taxonomy): domain Bacteria; kingdom Bacillati; phylum Actinomycetota; class Actinomycetes; order Micrococcales; family Microbacteriaceae; genus Microbacterium; species Microbacterium sp. NPDC008134. The sequence continues at coordinate 1,004,414 of NZ_JBIBHO010000001.1, forward strand.
ATCCTGGATGTCCTCGGTGACGCGGAAGCCGAGGTCCTGATAGTGCCGCACGGCGCGGGGCACGTCGGGGGTGACCTGGTTGAAGTGGTCGAGACGCACGAGCTCGCCCGGGGTGTGCAGGTCGTACCGCCATGAGAGGCGCTCGACGTGCGTGGTCTCGAAGAAGAACTCATACGGGAAGCCGAGCGGATCGACGACGCGCACCGAGTCGCCGATACCCTGCACGAAGCCGTTGGGCTCGCGGCGCACGTCGCAGCCGAGCTCGGTGTAGAACGCGACGGCGCGGTCGAGATCCTCCGCTGCGCGCACCCGGTACGAGAACGCGGCGACGGCGGCGATCGGCCCCCGGCGCAGCACGAGGTTGTGGTGGATGAACTCCTCGGTGGAGCGCAGGTAGATCGCGTTCTCGTCTTCGGTGGTCACGTAGAGTCCGAGCACATCGACGTAGAACTGCCGTGAGGCGGCGAGGTCGGTGACGACGAGCTCCATGTACCCGCAGCGGAGGATGTCGGGCGGGGTGCTCGTCGGTGTCGTGACCGGGTTGTCGGAGTGGATGGGGGCTTCCTGCGACACGTAGTAGCCGGAGGAGGTGAGCGTCTTCTGCGTCTTGTCGGTCATGTCAGCGTCCTTGCTGTCGATTCCTGCGTGACAGGAGGGGGTCAGTTCTTGCCGAAGGTGGGGTTGTGGGCGCCGCCGAGCGTGATGTGCACGCTCTGCTGGTCGGTGTAGAAGTCGATCGAGCGGTAGCCGCCCTCGTGGCCGAGTCCGGAAGCCTTCACCCCGCCGAACGGGGTGCGCAGGTCGCGGACGTTGTTGCTGTTCAGCCACACCATGCCGGCCTCGACCGACTGCGCGAAGTTGTGGGCGCGCTTCAGGTCGTTCGTCCAGATGTAGGCGGCGAGGCCGTACTTCGTGTCGTTCGCGAGCGCGAGCGCCTCATCGTCGGAGTCGAAGGGGGTGATGGCGACGACCGGGCCGAAGATCTCCTCCTGGAAGATGCGGGCACCGGGTGCGACGTCGGCGAACACGGTCGGTGCGACGAAGTTGCCCTCATCGAAGCCTTCGGGGCGGCCGCCGCCGGCGACGAGACGGCCTTCGGTCTTGCCGATCTCGACGTACGACATGACCTTGTCGTAGTGCTCGGGGTGCACGAGCGCGCCGACCTCGGTCGACGGGTCGTGCGGGTAGCCGACCTTCACGCGCTTCGCCTGCGCCGCATAGCGCTCGACGAACTCCTCGTAGATCGAGCGCTCGACGAGGATGCGCGATCCGGCGGTGCAGCGCTCGCCGTTGAGCGAGAAGACGCCGAAGATCGTCGCGTCGACCGCGGCCTCGAGGTCGGCGTCGGCGAACACGACGGCGGGCGACTTGCCGCCGAGCTCCATCGAGAGGCCCTTGAGGAAGGGGGCGGCATTGCCGAAGATGATCTGTCCGGTGCGGCTCTCGCCGGTGAACGAGATGAGGGGGACATCCGGATGCTTCACCAGGGCGTCGCCGGCGTCCTCCCCGAGTCCGTTGACGAGGTTGAAGACGCCCTGCGGTAGCCCGGCATCTTCGAAGATGCCCGCCCACAGCGAGGCCGAGAGCGGCGTGAACTCGGCCGGCTTGAGCACGACCGTGTTGCCGGTCGCGAGCGCAGGGCCGAGCTTCCACGACTCGAGCATGAACGGGGTGTTCCACGGGGTGATGAGGCCCGCGACGCCGATCGGCTTGCGGTTGACGTAGTTCATCTGGCGGCCCGGCACCTTGAAGGCGTCATCCGACTGGGCGACGATCAGGTCGGCGAAGAAGCGGAAGTTCTCGGCGGCACGGCGGGCCTGGCCCAGGGCCTGCGTGATCGGGAGGCCCGAGTCGTAGGACTCGAGTTCGGCGAGGCGGGCGTCGCGCGACTCGACGATGTCGGCGATGCGGTGCAGCACGCGCGAGCGCTCGCGGGGGAGCATGCGCGGCCAGGGGCCCTCGGTGAACGCGCGCCGGGCAGCGGCGACGGCACGGTCGATGTCGGCCTTCTTACCCGCGGCCGCGGTCGTGTAGGTCTTGTTCGTCACCGGGTCGAGCACGTCGAAGGTGTCGCCGTCGACCGAATCGACGAAGGCGCCGTCGATGTAGTGCTGGATGTGGTCGGGCAGGTCGGCGGGGATGCGCGGATCGGTCATGACTTGTCTCCGGTCGTGTGGGCGGAACGGGTGTGCAGTGCGTCGAGGAACGCGTCCATCGTGCGCCAGCGGTGGTTGCGGGCGGCGAGTTCGATCTCGAGGGGATCGGCGCCCGCGCGGATCAGATCGAGGATCTCGGTGTGCTCCTCGACCGAGTGCTGAGCCCGGCCCGGGATCGACGCGAAGGTCGAATCGCGGATGCCGGAGAGTCTCGACCACCCGCGGTGCACGAGGTCGAGCAGGTGCGGGTTGGGGCACGGCTCGAACAGCACCGAGTGGAACTGCCGATTGAGCTCGGTGAAGGCGTGGGCGTCGAGATGGTCGAGCATCCGCGCCATGCGGTCGTTGATGCGGGCCGCCTCATCGAGGGCGGCCTCGTCGAGGAACGGCGCCGAGAGGGCGGTGGCCGAGCCCTCGACCAGACCCAGCGTCTGCATCGTGTGCGCGTATTCGCTCTCGTCGACGAGCGTGACCCGGGCGCCGACGTTGCGCTCGAAGGTCACGAGCCCTTCGGCTTCGAGGCGTCGGATGGCTTCGCGGACCGGGACGACGCTCATCTTCAGGTCATCGGCGATCGATCCGAGAACCAGGCGGTAGCCCGGGCTGAACATGTGCCCGGTGATGCGCGAGCGGATCCACTCGTACGCGACCTCGGACTTGCTGGCGGCGGTGGTCGTCATGCGCTCGTGCCCTTCTCTGTCGGCGCGCTCGGGGCGGTCTCATGGCGGGAGCGCTCGTAGCGGGCTCGCCATTCGGCGTTCAGCGGGAACAGCCCGTCGACCGGATGCCCCGCCTCGACCTGTGTGGCGATCCAGGTGTCCTCGTGCTCCTGGGCGAGCGCGGCATCCGCGATCTCCTCGGCCAGGGCAGGCGGGATGACGATCACGCCGTCGCCATCGCCGACGATGATGTCGCCGGGCTGCACGGTGGCGCCGCCGCAGGCGATCGTGACGTCGACCTCCCAGGGCACGTGCTTGCGTCCGAGGACCGACGGGTGCGCGCCTTGCGAGAAAACGGGCAGCCCGATGTCTGCCACCTGACCGAAGTCGCGCACGCCCCCGTCGGTCACGACGCCGGCCGCGCCGCGCGTGCGGGCACGCAGGGCGAGGATGTCGCCGAGCGTGCCGGTCGTGGAATCCCCGCGGGCCTCGATCACGATGACCTCGCCCTCGGCGACCGCGTCGAAGGCGCGCTTCTGGGCGTTGTAGCCGCCGCCGCGGCTCGCGAACAGGTCTTCGCGGAAGGGGACGAAGCGGAGTGTCTTCGCGGTGCCGACGATCTTGGCGCCGGGGAGGTTGGCGGAGACGCCGTCGATGAAGCAGGAGTGGTGCCCGCGCTTGCGCAGCTGGGCCGAGAGTCCGGCGGTCGGGGCGTCGAGGAGCTTGGCGCGGAGGGCGGGGGAGAGGGTGGGCCCTTCGTCTCGCTTCGCTCGCTCAGGAACCGGGTGTCTTTCATCGGCGGTTCCTGAGCGAGGAGCGTAGCGACGAGACGAAGGGCCCGTCACGAGGCCGGCGGCCTCGGGGGAGCCCCAGGCCTCGGTGCGCTGCAGGTCGTCGACGGCGGGGAGGGAGCCGATCGTCGCGTCGAACGCGGTCTCGCCCTGAGCGACCGTTGTGACGAGCCGGCCCGAGGTGGGTGCACCCGGAGCGTCCGGAGCATCCACCTCGATCTCGACCACATCGCCGGGGACGATGACGGATGACCCGGCCGGAGTCCCGGTGAGGATCACGTCGCCGGTCTCCAGCGTGAAGTGCTGCGACAGGTCGGCGACGAGCTGCGCGAGGGGGAAGATCAGCCCCGCGGTGGTGTCGTCCTGACGGAGGTCGCCGTTGACCCAGGCGCGAACGCGCAGCGCCGACGGGTCGATCGTTCGCGCATCGATCAGGTTCGGTCCGAGCGGGGTGTAACCGTCACCGCCCTTCGAGCGGACGTTCGAGCCTTTGTCGTTCGCCCGCAGGTCGTAGAGGCCGAGGTCGTTCGACGCTGTGACGTGCGCGACATGCGCCCAGGCATCCGTCATCGACACCCGCCGGGCGGGCGTGCCGATGATCAGGGCGATCTCGCCCTCGAACGCCAGCAGCTCGGTGCCGGCGGGACGCTCGACCGTGCCGCCGGAGACGCCGACGGAACTCGAGGGCTTGAAGAAGTAGGAGGGGGAGGCGGGGCGGCGACCGCGCTGCTCGGCGCGCGAGGCGTAGCTCAGGTGGATCGCGATGATCTTGCCGGGGCGGGCGATGGAATCCGTCACGGGGCGCCTCCTCGCGCTCTTCGAGATGTCTGGGGACGCTGCTTGTGCGTCGTATCCGAAATCATATATCATCGCTTCCACCCCCGGCAAGCACCTCCGACCGAGACTCGGATGCACGCCGTGACAATGCAGTCACGAACAAAGGAGACACCGCATGAGCGGTCAGTCACAGGCGGGTTTCACGCCCACCGGAACCATCGCGACGGCGGCCGACCGTCGCCGCGTCGTCTTCGCCACGGTGGTCGGCACCACCGTCGAGTGGTACGACTTCTTCATCTACGCCACCGCCGTCGGACTCGTGTTCGGACAGCTGTTCTTCGCGCCGCTCGGCGCCGACAGCGCCCTGATCGCGTTCGCCACGGTCGGTGTGAGCTTCCTCTTCCGCCCGCTCGGGGCCTTCCTCGCCGGCCACTTCGGCGACAAGCTCGGACGCAAGACCGTGCTCATGTGGACCCTCATCCTGATGGGTGTCGCGACCGCGCTGATCGGTCTGCTGCCGACCTACGAGACGATCGGCATCACCGCCCCCGTGCTCCTCGTGCTGCTGCGCATCGTCCAGGGCATCTCGGCCGGTGGAGAGTGGGGTGGCGCGGTGCTCATGGCCGTCGAGCACGCTCCGCGCACCAAGCGCGGCATCTTCGGCGCGTCACCGCAGATCGGTGTTCCGCTCGGGCTGCTGCTCGCCTCGGGCGTCATGGCGCTCATGACGGTGATCGCGCCCGGCGATCAGTTCCTCTCCTGGGGCTGGCGCGTGCCGTTCCTGCTGAGCGTCGTGCTGATCCTCGTGGGCTACTACGTGCGTCGCCGTGTCGAGGAGAGCCCGGTGTTCGCCGAACTGGCCGAGCGCAAGGAGAAGGCGAAGATGCCGATCGTGCAGCTCTTCCGCAAGCACGCGCTGCTCGTGATCATCGCCGCCCTCGTGTTCGCGGGCAACAACGCCGTCGGCTACATGACCACCGGCGGCTACATCCAGGGCTACACGACCAACCCCGAGGGTCCGATCGGGCTCGAGCGCGGCCCGGTGCTCTGGGCCGTCGCGGGATCCGCGGTCACCTGGCTGATCAGCACACTCGTCGCGGGCTGGATCTGCGACCGCATCGGTCGCCGCACGACCTACATCATCGGCTGGGTGCTCCAGCTCGGCGGTGTGTTCGCGCTGTTCCCGCTCGTGAACACCGGGGAGATCGGTCTCGTCTTCGCGGGCCTCGCGATCCTCACGATCGGCCTCGGCTTCACCTACGGCCCGCAGGCGGCGCTGTACACGGAGCTGTTCCCGGCCAGCATCCGCTTCTCGGGCGTCTCGATCTCGTACGCGATCGGCGCCATCGCCGGCGGCGCCTTCGCTCCGACGATCGCGACGGCCATCGTTTCGGCGACCGGGTCGACGCAGGCCGTCACCTGGTACCTCGCCGGCATGACCGTGCTCGGACTCATCGCGACGCTGCTGCTGCGCGATCGCTCCGGCATCCCGCTCGGACCGGATCACGAAGACGAGCAGGCCGTGAGTCCGATCCACGGACTCGCGCGGGCCTGACTTCCGCGCCTTCCCGTCGCACTTTCCGTCGGCATGGCGAGTCCAGACCGACGGAAAGTGCGACGGGAGCGCAGAAGCCGCGCACAATGAGAGAACTCGGAAGGAATCGACGACGATGCAGTTCCACCACCACGGCTATGTGTCCGGCGACCCGCGCGTGCAGGATGCCGCGGGCACGGGTCTCGAGCGGCCCGACGACCTCCCCGACGAGGTCGATGTGCTCATCGTCGGCTCGGGGCCGGCCGGGATGCTGCTCGCCGCACAGATGTCGCAGTACTCGGGCGTGACGACGCGCATCATCGAGCGGCGCGACGGGCGGCTCGTGCTCGGCCAGGCCGACGGCATCCAGCCCCGCAGCGTCGAGACCTTCCAGGCGTTCGGGTTCGCCGAGCGCATCACCGCCGAGGCGTACAACATCGGGTGGATGAACTTCTGGGGTCCGGACCCCGACGACCCGGCCGGCATCGCGCGCACGGCGCGCACCGCCGACTACGCCTACGACATCTGCGAGTTCCCGCATCTCATCGTCAATCAGGCGCGCGTGCTCGATTACTTCGCCGAGGCGGCCGCCGACGGCCCTGCGCGGATCGTTCCCGACTACGGCGTCGCGTTCGAGGGGTTGACCGTGCACGACGAGGGGGAGTTCCCCGTGGAAGTGCGTGTGCGGTACGTCGCGGGGTCGCGATCCGGTGAGGAACGCGTGATCCGCGCCAAGTACGTCGCCGGGTGCGACGGGGCCCGCAGCCGGGTGCGCGAGGCGATCGGCCGCACTCACGTCGGCGACATGGCCGCGCACGCGTGGGGTGTCATGGACGTGCTCGTCAACACCGACTTCCCGGACTGGCGCACCAAGTGCGCGATCAACTCGCGGGCGGGCAACATCCTTCACATCCCGCGGGAGGGCGGTTACCTCAGCCGCATGTACATCGACCTGGGCGAGGTCGCGGACGACGACGACCACCGCGTGCGGCAGACGCCGATCGAGGAGATCATCCGTCGGGCGAACGCGATCCTGCATCCGTACACGCTCGACGTGCGCGAGGTGGCCTGGCACAGCGTCTACGAGGTCGGGCATCGAGTGACCGACGGATTCGACGACGCCCCCGGGGAATCAGGGCGCTCCCCGCGGGTGTTCCTGACGGGCGATGCCTGCCACACCCACAGCGCCAAGGCCGGTCAGGGCATGAACGTGTCGATGCAGGACGGCTTCAACCTCGGCTGGAAGCTCGGATCGGTGCTCACCGGACGCGCGCCCGAGGCGCTGCTCGCGACGTACGGTGCCGAGCGGCGGCCCGTCGCTCAGCAGCTCATCGACTTCGACCGCGAGTGGTCGAGTCTCATGGCGCGCAAGCCGGAGGAGATCTCCGACCCGCAGGAGCTCGCGACCTACTACCTCGCGACGGCCGAGTTCCCGTCGGGCTTCATGACGCAGTACTCGGCGTCGATGATCACGGGGACGGATGCGCACCAGGGCTTGGCCACCGGGTATCCGCTCGGCAAGCGGTTCCGGTCGGCGGAGGTCGTGCGGGTGGGGGATGGCAACGTCGTGCACCTCGGGCACCACGCGCGCGCCGATGGGCGCTGGCGGGTGTACGCCTTCGGCGATCGGACCGGTGGTGGGCTGCGTGACTGGGCCGCCGCGGCTGCTCCGGTCTTCGAGCGGTTCACGCCGGCGGATGCCGATGCGGATGCCGTGTTCGATGTGAAGGCTGTATACCAGCAGCCCTTCGAGGAGGTGGAGGTGACGACGGCGCCGGCGCTGTTCCAGCCGCGCACCGGGCCGCTCGGTCTCATCGATTGGGAGAAGGTCTACGCGGCAGGGCAGAGCAAGTGGACCGACGTGGACATCTTCGCCGAGCGAGGGGTGTCGCGGGACGGCGTCGTCGTGGTCGTGCGGCCCGATCAGTACGTCGCCGCCGTCCTTCCGCTCGATGACGGCGGGGTGCGGGAGTTGGCGGAGTTCCTGGCCGCGGGGATGCTCCCCGCGCGGTGGGGCTGACGTTCTCCCGCATGCTCTGGTGAATGTCCGTGGCGCGGCCTACCGTGGACGCGGACGGGTGATGACGCCCGCCGCGACCTGAGGAGTGGCGTGATGGACTGGAAGATCGAACTCATCTTCGTGCCGGTGTCGGATGTCGACCGCGCGAAGGACTTCTACGTGAAGATCGGTTTCAACGCCGATCACGACTCGACCCCGATGGAGGGCCTCCGGTTCGTGCAGATGACGCCGCCCGGGTCGGCCTGCTCGATCGCTTTCGGCACCGGGCTCGGGATCGATCTCGAACCGGGGCAGCAGAACACGATCCAGGTCGTCGTTCCGGATGCCGATGAGGCGCTCGCGCACCTGCGGGGCCTCGGCGTCGCGGCCGAGGGGGTCGACGAGCAGGGATGGGGACGGTTCGTGTCGTTCGACGACCCCGATGGCAACACCTGGACGCTGCAGGAACTGCCCGATTACGGCGCGCAGGGCTGAGCGGCTCAGGCTTCGTCGGCGACGACCTCCACTTTGAAGCCGGCGGAGTTCTCGAGCCAGCCGGCGTAGTGATCGGGGCCGCCGGCGTGCGGATAGCGCTCGTGGTACAGCTGGTGCCATCCGTTTTCTTCAGCGGTCGACATGATCGCGTCGACGGCTGCTTCGGTGCCCCCGTGGAACGCGAGGTGATTGACGCCGGGGCGACGGCGGTCGTGGCTTCGATTCGCGACGCCCGGTGGGGTGGTGAGCGTGAGATATGGCCCGATGTCAGCGGCCCAGGTCTGCCCCTCTGGCCACTCCTGCTGGAGGGAGAACCCCAGCTGCGGGAGGAGCCACCCCCAGTGGCGGCGTGCGGACTCGAGCTCAGCGACCCAGACTTCGACGTGGTGGAGACCTGCCATGGCATCGATTCTGGCAGGCCTCAATGTTCGGATGAGGATCGTTCCCGAGTTCCGCAAGGGGCGCCTCGGGCGTGCGCGCGGATGATCTCGGTGACCGGGCTGCCTGCGGTTGCTTGCAGCCCGCGATCGCGCTGTCTCGCGCGCAGTCCCTTGCAGTCGCCCGCGGTCGCGCTGTGTCGCGCGCGTGTTGTCTGCAGCTAGATGGCAATCCGCTGGGCTCGTCATGGTCATCCCGCGCTCCTCGGGGTGATCAAAGTCCTCGGGGTGATCAAAGTCCTCGGGATGACGGGAGCGGTCGCGATGCTCGCGGTGTCGTGCGTGCTCTTGCGCGGTCATGCGCGGATCGGCCGGTTGATGGGACGTTTGGCGGTGCTTGCGCGGGTGGGCGCTCGGCGTCTTGCGGGCGCGGTGGAGAGAGGGGTGGTGGGTCGTGGTGTTCGCCATTTCTGGTGGGGGTCCCACCAGGCGGGGCCGCGGACTTCGGGGGTGCCGTGGTTCATGCGGATGTTCCAGCCGGAGGTGTCGAGGGTGCGGTGGTGGTGCCAGCAGAGGGTGACGCCGTTGTCGGTGGTGGTGGGTCCGCCGCGGGCGTGTTCGGTGACGTGGTGGATCTCGCACCAGGTCGCGGGAACATGACACCCGGGAATCAAACATTCTCTGTCGCGGAGAGTGATCGCGCGGCGTTGATGGACGGTGAACACCCGGTCGGTGGTGCTGATGCCGATGATGCGTCCGGTCGAGTCGGAGGTGACGCGCTGGATGCTGCCCCCGCAGGCAGTGTGCCGGGCGGTCGCGAGGGAGACGGGGGCGTCGTCGATGCCGTCGACGTGCGCCCACCCGCGCCCGGTCGCATAGTCCTCCGCGGTGACGGACACGACGAGAGTCGGCGCGGCACCCCCGAGGGTGGGCATGTCCCCATGGCGGGCGGCGATTCCGAGGACGGCGGCGAGAGCATCGTGTTGCTTCTGCGCCCGGGTGCGGTCATCGACCGTCCGGCCCGCATCACCCGAGGTCAGGATGTCGTCGTCGCCAAGACCGGAGGAGGCGTCACCGTCGGTGAGAGCGGTGAAGACGCGATCACCAAGACGAGGAAGGGCATCGCTGTCGACGGCTGCCTCGTCCGCGGATGGGATGAATCGCACCCCGGTTCCGATCACGGGTGTCGTCGGGGTGGGTGGTCCGTCGACTTTCGGGTTCAGGTACGCGTCCCAGATGCGCTGCAACTGTCCCGCCGTTTCGGGCAGCAACGAGCCCCGGATCGGGATCACGCCGTCTTTCACCCGACCCAGGACGATCCCGCGGGCCCGCATCGCCCGCTCCTCCGCAGGCTCCGCGCCGTCCGGATCGAGGTAAGTCACGATCACCCGCGACAACAGCTTCAGATCCTCCGGAGTCGCCGGCGGACCCGACTCCGGCGCGCGATCGGCATCCGCGCCCACATCGGTCGCGGCATCCGTATCGGTGTCGTCGACGGCGATGAGCCCGCGCGCGTACTCGGCCAACTCGGCATCCGCGCGCATCCGGTCCGCGGCGCCGATCCGCGGCCCGGCCTGCTCCATCGGCCCGGTCGCCGCCAGCAACCCGGCGACCCCGACCGCACCGTGCAGGAGTGCGTCGCGTAGGGCCGGCCACCGGGCCGGCAACAACGCCCCGGAAGAGAAGTCCAACTCCCGCCGCACCATCCGCCCGGCCTTCACGATCCGTGCTGCCCCGGCCGCATCCGTGCGCAGCACACGTTGGACGAGTTCGTTCATCGTGCGGCATCCGAACCGACCGCAGAACGCGAGCTCGCCCGACCCCGCCGGACGCTGATCCACGGACCCCACCGTCTCGACCACGACCGCATCCACCCGCCGGGACACCTCACCCGCGGCACGCAACACCTGCATCTTCTCTGCATCCGACAAGCTCGCGAGCGTGTCAGCGCACAACACCACGGCGAGGTCGGCGGCGACCCGATCGAGGAGTTCAGCGGTGCTGTTCATGACACCCAGTTCACCAGGCGCCACCGACATTCCGACACGAAAACCCCAGACCACAGCAAGGATCGACGCGATCTGTGGAGAACGCCAAGCAACACCGTCACGGTGCAGAACAAGTGCATACGGGGCGGGACCCTTCGACAAGCTCAGGGACCGAGTTTCGTGAACACCACCGCGGAGCGGGACCCTTCGACAAGCTCAGGGACCCAGTTTCGTGAACACCACCACGGGGCGGGGCCCTTCGACAGGCTCAGGGGCCTAGTGGAGTGGACAGCCCTGCGGGGTGGACCCTTCGACAGGCTCAGGGACCCAGTACCGACCCCGCTCGCTCAGGAAACGGAGGCGGGAATCGCGAAGGCGCCGCCCGAGACGACGATGCCGCCGGACTCGGGGATCGTGACGATCAGCTCGCTCGGACGCCCGACATGCGCGCCCTGGCGGATGACGATCGTCTCGCCCGCGTGCCCGTGCGCCCGCAGGTACGCGCCGGTCGATGCGGCGGCGGAGCCCGTCGCCGGATCCTCGGCGATGCGCCCCACGGGGAAGAGGTTCCGCGCCTCGAACTCCCCGGAATCGTGCGCATGCAGCACCGTGACCGTGCCCAGCCATCCCTGCGCGCGCATGAGGTCGGCGACCTCGGCGGGCCGGAAACGGAACTGGTGGAACAGCTCCCGATCGGCGAGGAAGACGATCGGATGCCAGTTGCCGGCGAACGACTCCTGCACGGGGAACTGCGGATCGATGTCGGCGACGTCAAGGTCGAGCATCTCCAGCAGACGATCGCGCACGCCCGGGTCGATCTCGCGGATCTGCGGTTCGACGCTCGTGAACGACACGGTGATCGCCCCGGCGGCATCCGTCGCGGACTTCAGCGTCACCGCGCCCGCCGCCGTCTCGAACACGACCGTCCCCACCCCGTCGCGTTCGGCGAGGGCGACCGCCGTCGCCACCGTCGCGTGACCGCAGAACGGCACCTCCGCACCGGGCGAGAAGTACCGCACGTCATGATGGCGCACCCCGTCGACCTCGGAATGCCCCGTCAGGAACGCGGTCTCGGAGTACCCGACCTCGGCCGCGATCCGCAGCATCCGCTCGTCGTCGAGACCAGCGGCATCGAGGACTACCCCCGCAGGGTTGCCGCCCTCGGGCGTCGCGGCGAACGCGCTGTAGCGCAGGATCTCGGGGTTCTCGGGCATGGATCGGAGCCTAACGGACAGCCGACGCCGCCCGGACGGACAGCCGACGCCGCCCGGACCGACAGCAGGCGCCGATCGGACCGACGGATTCTGCGCCTACGAGTTCACACGGATGATCTCCTGCTGGTACGGCGCGATCACATCGCCCGAGATACGCAGATCCAACAGCAGGAATCGCCGGGTCGTCGGGTCCTCGGCGGTCCAGGATCCCAGGCGATCGAGATCTGCGAGCGTGCGCACGACGACCCCCTCGGCGCCGACCGCTGCGGCGAAAGCCGCGAAATCGACCTCCGGAATGCGCATCGGAGCCTCGGCGAGGCCCTTCAACCCATAGAGGTTGACCTCGGCGCCGTAGGCGGCGTCGTTCCAGATCACGGCGACCCCGCGCCCGGCGGCCGCGCGCACGGCGGACTCGAGGTCGGCGATCGCCATGAGACCCCCACCGTCGCCCGAGGTGAGCACGACGGTGGCGTCGCGGCGGGCGAGCGCGGCACCGACGACACTCGGCCATCCCTGACCGATCGACTGGAAGGCCGTGCCGATCATCATCATGCGGTCGGGGGCTGCGACCGGCCAGTACATGTTCGCCCAGCCGATGAAGTGCCCGCCGTCCGAGACCACGACGCGATCCTCGGGCAGCAACTCGGCCACGCGCCGGGCCGCCGAACGAGGGTCGAGACGTCCATCGGGCGCGAGGTCGTCGCCATGGTCGTACGCGCGTGCGGCGGCGAGATCCACGCTCTCGCGCCACGGCTCGCGCACGACTTCGGAGACCGGACGCGACACCCCGGTGATCGAGACCCCGGATGCGGCGTGTCGGCTCGGATCTCCGAAGTCGTGCGGGGCAGCGGGCGACAGGGCGGTGAGCCGGGCAACGAGAGCCTCCGCCGCCAGACGCGCGTCGGCGCGCACGAACCCGCCGACATGGGCGTGCGTGGCCGCCGGGGCGATGTCGATCTGGAACACCTTCGTGCCGGGCGCGAACAGCGCACCGAAGCGCATCGTGAACTGGTTCAGCCCCGCACCGAACACGACGGCGACATCGGCTTGGCGGATCAGATCCATGGCTCCCTCGGCCCCGAAGCCGCCGGTCACGCCGAGGTCGAAGCGCACCGCCGGGAAGACTCCCCGGCCGAGGGCGGTGGATGCCGTGAGCGCACCGGTCGCCGCGGCGAGCTCTCCCAGTGCGGCGCTCGCCCCCGACAGCCAGGCGCCGCGACCGGCGAGCAGGAACGGGCGTTCGGCCGCGGCCAGAGCGGCGGCGATCGCGTCGAGCATGCCCTCGGCGAACTCGCCGCGCGGCGCGAGCGGTGCCGGCACCCGCGGTTCCGGAGCTGCGGGCACGGGCCCGGCCTCCAGCGCGGCGACGTCGTAGGGGATCGCCAGCACGACCGGGACACGGTAGGTCAGGGCGTGCTCGATCGCGATGACGGTCGTCGCCGCCGCGTCGGCGCGCCCCACGGTATAGGTGCGCGCGCCCACCGCCGAGGCGAGGGCGATCTGGTCGACGTCCCACGGTCGTGGCCCGGACGTCGGCTCGTCGCCGACCACGAGCACCAGCGGCACGTGCGCCTGCACCGCCTCCGCGAGAGCGGTGAGCGTGTTCGTGAATCCGGCGCCGTAGGTCGAGGTGCCCGCCGCGATCCGGCCCGAGGCGCGGAAGTGCGCGTCGGCGGCGACCACGGCGCCCTGTTCGTGGCGCACGGCGGTGAAGACGGCATCCGTCTGCGTTTCGATCGCGTCGAGGAAGTAGGCGTTGCCGTTGCCCATCACCCCGAAGACGGCGTCGATGTGCTGGGCGAGGGTGAGTGCGACGTGCGCGGAGACCGAGGGCATGGCGAAGCCTTTCGAGACAGGGACGGAGAACGAGGTTCCGTATGTGTCTCGCACCCGCGTCGGCGAGGAGTGCTTCGTGCCTCTTTTTCAGGCACCGGTCGCAGGGCGGCCGGACGTGATCAGTGTATCGCCGCGATGGAGGACAATGGATCGGGTGACTGATGCATCGAACGAGCGCGAGACGCTCACCTGGGACGGCTTCGGCGCCGCGACCCGCGACCTTGCCCGTGACATCCTCGCCAGCGGCTTCGAGCCCGAGGTCGTCGTCGCGATCGCCCGCGGAGGGCTGCTGCCCGCCGGCGCCATCGCCTACGGGCTCGGCGCGAAGAACTGCGGCGCGATCAACGTCGAGTTCTACACCGGCATCGGCACGGTGCTCGATGCTCCCGAGGTGCTCCCTCCCGAGCTCGACATGGCCTACCTCGACGGACGCCGCGTGCTTCTCGTCGACGACGTCGCCGATTCGGGTCGCACCCTCGCCCTCGCGGTGCAGCTGCTGAAGGACAAGGGTGCTGACGTGCGCTCGGTCACGATCTACACGAAGCCGTCGACGATCATTCAGCCCGACTACGCCTGGAAGGACACCGACCTCTGGATCAACTTCCCATGGTCGTTCCAGGGAACGGTGCGCGAAGAGGACCTCGGGCTCGCGCCCTCGGCCTGAGCGGATGCAGGCCTGAGCGAATGCTGGCGAGCAGACGCCGGTGGGCGGATGACGCGGCCGACGCTCTCACCGCAGCCTCACTCCCGTAGCAGCGCGCGGAGCGTCTGGATCGTGTCGGCGTCGCCGACGGTCTTGTCGGGGCGGTAGCCCTTCACCCGGGCGAAGCGCAGCGCGATGCCCCCGGGATAGCGCGGCGACCGCTGCACACCGTCGATCGCGATCTCGACCACCAGTTCCGGGCGCAGGAACACCGTGCCCTGAGTGCGTCGGATCTCGAGCGTCGGGAACGTGACGGTCTGCCAACGCAGGAGTTCGTCGGTCAGCCCCTTGAAGGTCTTGCCGACCATGACGAGACTCCCGGGGTCGCCGAACTCCCCGGAGGGATCGAGCGCCCCGAGGTGCAGGTTCGAGAGCAGCCCCTGTCGGCGCCCCGACCCCCATTCGGCCGCGAGCACCACGAGGTCGTAGGTGAGCACGGGCTTGACCTTGACCCATGACTTGCCGCGGCGTCCCGCAGCGTACGGCGAGTCGATGGCCTTGGCGACGATGCCCTCGTGACCCGCGGCGAGGGCATCGCGCGAGACCCCTTCGGCGATGTCGGCATCGGCGGTGACCGTGCCGGGGATGCGCCAGGGCCCGGCGACCCGTTCGAGCTCCGCGAGCCGCACGCTCAGCGGCTCGTCGATGAGGTCGCGCCCGTCGACGTGCAGCAGGTCGAAGAACCACGGGCGCAGAGCCAGCTCGCGGGCGGCATCCGCGCCGAACCTCGACATCGTCTCCTGGAACGGCCGCGGCCCGCCGTCCTCGTCGAGCGCCAACGTCTCACCGTCAAGGATGAGGTCGCGCGCCGGGAGGCCTCGGACGATCTCGACGAGCTCGGGCACGCGGTGGGTGATGTCGGCGAGACTGCGGGTGTACACCGACACCTCGTCGCCGTGGCGGTGCACCTGGATGCGGGCACCGTCGAGCTTGTACTCGACCGATGCCTCGCCGGTGATACCCAGGGCATCGGTCGGGGTCGGAGCGGTGGCGGCGAGCATCGGCAGCACGGGGCGACCGACGCGGAGCCCGACCTCGTTGAGCGACTCGGCACTGCCGGTGAGCGCGATCAGCGCCGTCTCGCCGAGATCGCCCGACAGCATCGCTGCGCGCCGCACGGCGGGGACGGGACGGTCGGATGCCCGGGCGATGGCATCGAGCAGCACGCCGCCGAGCGCACCGGTGCGCAGCTCTCCGAGCATGGCGCGCGTCAGGAAGTCCCACTCCGCCGCGGTCGCGCGTGCGGCGAGCGTCTGCAGGGTGCTGCTGCGCACGGTCGCGGAGCCCGTTCCGGATGCCGCGGCGAGGCGCTCGAACGCCTGATCGATGTCGGTGATGGCGAGCGTCGAGGCATCGGCGTGGGTCACCTCGAGGGCGGCGATGCCGCGCCATCCCACACCGAGACGCCCCTGTCGCGGCGTCGCGAGGAGGAGCCCGACCAGCGGCGCGATCTCATCCGCGTCGGCCTGCGCCAGCAGTCGGGCGAGCGCGTCGATCTTCGCCAGGCGCGACGACGTGGCGGCGACCTCTTCGGTCGTCGAGACCAGCTGCGAGAGCATCATCCTCGCAGTGTGTCATCGGGCACCGACATCCGGCAGAGCGTTGACAATCCGCTCACCTGCTTCAGCGGCCGCGGAACTCCGGCTTCCTCTTCTGTTGGAACGCCGCGAAGCCTTCGCGGTAGTCCTCGGTATCGCACAGCGCCGCCTGCGCCGCGTTCTCGAGTTCGATCGACTCCCAGAGCGCCAGTCGTTCGTCGCGAACTCGTGCCACCAGGCGCTTGCTCGCGAGGAACGCGGCCGTCGGGCCGAGAGTTGCCGTCGCCGCGGCATCCGCCGTCGCCTCCTGCACCTCGTCGTCTGCCAGCACCCGCGAGAAGAGCCCGGCGGTGACCGCCTCGGCACCGGTCATCAGGCGCCCCGTGTAGATGAGGTCGAGCGTCCGGTGCGCGCCGAGGCGATCGAGGAAGAGTGCGTGCCCGCCGGAATCGAGCGTCGCTCCGAGCGCGGCGAACGGCGATCCGATCTTCGCCGACTCCGCGACGTAGACGACGTCCGTGGCGATCAGCAGCCCGAGGCCGACGCCGAGGCACGCACCGTGCGCCGCGGCGAAGGTCGGAGCGGGGAAGCGCGCCATGCGCTGCAGGAGCGGAGTGACGAGCCCGTCGAGATACCCCAGGACATCGTCGTCGCGCGGATCGACGCCGGAGATGTCCCGTCCGGCGCAGAAGGCGCGGCCCTCGCCCCGGAGCACGAGGGCGCGCACGCCGGATGCTTCGGCCTCGGCGTAGGCGGCGTCGAGGTCACGCAGCGCCTGCTCGTCGAGCGCATTGAGTTTCGTCGGTGCGTTCAGCGTGACGGTCGCGACGTCGTCGGCGATCGTGAGGTCGATCATCGGTGCTCCTCTCGGGGCGGGGCCCTTCGACAGGCTCAGGGACCCAGTTTCGTGGGGCTCTTCGACAGGCTCAGGGACCCGGTTTCGTAGGTCCGGCATCATGACACGTCGTAGTCGACGACGACGCGGTCGCTGGTCGGATGGGACTGGCAGGTGAGCACGAACCCGCGCTCGATCTCGTCGGGTTCGAGGGCGTAGTTCTCGGTCATCGTCACGCTGCCCTCGACGACGCGGGCGCGACAGGTGCCGCAGACTCCGCCCGCGCACGCGAAAGGGGTGTCGGGGCGCACTCGCAGCGCCGCGTTAAGCACAGACTCGTGCGCGTCGACCGGGCTCTCGACTGTCGATGAGACGCCGTCGAGCGTGACCTCGATCGTCGTCGTGCGCTCCCCGGCCCGCACCTGCACCGGTCGCGCGGCCCGGGCGGGCTCGTCGCCGGTCGTGAACAGTTCGAACCGGACGTGGGCGCGGTCGACGCCGGAATCCGCGAGCACCTCGCGGCACAGGTCGACCAGTGCGAGCGGTCCGCACAGGAACCACTCGTCGACATCGTCGGGTGGGATGAGGGTGGCGAGGATCGTGCGCAGCTTCGGTTCGTCGATGCGGCCCGACAGGACGGGAGCGGTGCGCTGCTCGCGCGACAGCACGTGGTGCAGCGTGAGGCGCGCGGGATGGCGGTCCTTCAGATCGGCGAGCTCCTCGAGGAACATCACGTCGAGGGTCGAACGGTTCGTGTAGAGCAGGGTGAACCGCGCGGTGTCCGACCGCGACAGCACGGTGTGCGCGAGCGCCATCAGGGGCGTGATGCCGGAGCCGGCGGCGATGCCGACGACGTGCCGGTGATCGAGGTCGGGGAGGGCCGAGGTGAACGTGCCCTGCGGACTCATCACGTCGATCTCGAACCCCGGCCGCAATCCCGTCTGGGCCCAGGTCGAGAACACGCCGCCCTCGTCGCGCTTGACCGCCACGCTGAGCCGGGTGTCGGCCCCGTCGGCTCGATGGTCGGGGGCGCGGCAGAGCGAGTACGAGCGCCGCACCTCGACGCCGTCGAGCACGGTGCGCAGTGCGACGTGCTGCCCGGGAAGATGGGCGTAGTCATCGGCGAGTTCGGCGGGCACCGTGAACGTCACCTCGACCGCGTCGTCGGTGAGCGGACGAACGCTCTCGACGACGAGCGTGTGGAAGCGGGCGCGCCGACGCGGCGCCGACACGTCGTCGCGCGAGGCGGGAGCAGCGGATGCCGTGACCGGTGCGAACAGCGACATCAGTGCACCTTGAAGTGATCGAATGGCTCGAGGCAGGCGCGGCATTCGAACAGCGCCTTGCACGAGGTGGAACCGAACCGCGACACCTCCCGGGTATCGAGCGATCCGCAGCGCGGGCAGCGCACGCTCAACGCCAGACGGATCGGCCCGGACGGCACCGCGGCGCGCCCCGTCGGCGGGGCGATGCCGTACCGCTCGAGTTTGCGCTTCCCGGCATCCGACATCCAGTCCGTCGTCCATGCCGGGGCGAGGACCAGCCGCACCTCGACCTCGCCGTAGCCGGCGGCGGTGAGCGCCAGGATCACGTCGTCGCGGATCGTGTCCATCGCCGGGCATCCGCTGTAGGTCGGAGTGATGTCGACGCGCACCCGTGCGCCGTCGACGTCGACCGCGCGCAGCACCCCCAAGTCCTCGATCGTGAGGACCGGGACCTCGGGGTCGGCGACCCCGGCGGCGATCCGCCAGGCATCCGACCGCGTCATCGTCGCCGTGTCGTTCACCATGTCGCCCCCGGATGCCGTCTCGCGAGCACCTGCATCTCGGCGAGGATGTGCCCCATCGGGGTCGCGTGCGAGCCCCGGCGTCCACCCGCCGATGACGCCGCGACATCGGGCACCGTCATCTCGGCACGTGCGAACACCGTGCGGATCACCGCGTCGAATCCGACGCGCAGCGCGGACGGGCGAGCGGCGGCATCGCCTAGCCGGTCGATCAGCGGGTCGTCGCGGAACAGCTCGTCGACGAACGGCCAGACATCGCCCACGGCGCGGATCATCCGCGTGCGCGACTCCTCGGTGCCACCGGCGAGCCGCAGCGTCCACTGCACGGCGTGGTCGCGGTGGTAGTCGACCTCCTTGAGGCCCTTCTCGGCGACGGCGGCGAGGGTCGCATCGCTGCTCGACCGCAGCGCCTCGTACAGCTCGACCATGTACGTCGAGACGACGAGCTGCCGCGCGATGGTCTGCGCGAAGTCCCCGTTCGGCTGCTCGACGATCCAGGCGCTGCGGAACTCCGGCTCGTCGCGGAAGAATGCGAGATCGTCCTCACTGCGTCCATCGAAGGAACCGGCGTAGCGCAGTAGCGAGCGGGCGTGCCCGAGCAGGTCGAGGGCGATGTTGCCGAGCGCGACGTCCTCCTCGAGTTCGGGAGCGCGGGAGATCCAGGCGCCCAACTGCTGCGACAGGATCAGTGCGTCGTCGCCGAGGCGCAGCGCGTACTCGGCGATGTCGGCGGATGCCGCGCGCTCGCCGGCGCCTGCGAACTCCTGCGCGAGATGTCGCTCCTCGACCGTGACGTCCCCGTGCGCGCTCACAGGTGCGGCACCCCCTCGGATGCCGTGTAGTACACGGCATGCCGGTAGTTCTTGCCGGCCGCGCTCTCGAAGTATGCGCCCTTCGCGTCGGGGTCGCTCGTGGTGATGACCTCGGCGGGAACGGCCCAGATCGAGACGCCCTCGCCGCGACGCGTGTAGAGGTCGCGGGCGTTGCGGATCGCCATCTCGGCATCCGGTGCGTGCAGCGACCCGACGTGCACGTGACTGAGCCCGCGATTCGCGCGCACGAACACCTCCCAGAGTGGCCAGGGCTCGTGGGGATCGGTGCCCGGACTCGCCATCACGCCACCTGCCCTTCGACGCGCTCAGGAACCCAGGGCCCGGGCTGCTTGCGTGCGTACTCGGCGGCGGCCTCCCGCACCCACGCCCCGTCCTCGTGGGCGGAGCGGCGTCGCTCGAGCCGTTCGGTGTTGCACGGGCCGTTGCCGCGGAGCACCTCGAAGAACTCGTCCCAGTCGATCGCGCCCATCTCGTAGCGTCCGGCTTCCTCGTCGTACCGCAGCTCGGGGTCGGGCAGCGTGACACCGAGGATCGCGGCCTGCGGCACGAGCATCCCCACGAACCGCTGGCGCAGCTCGTCGTTCGAGAACCGCTTGATCTTCCAGGCCATCGACTGCGCCGAGTTGGGGGACTGGTCGTCGGGCGGGCCGAACATCGCCAGGCTCGGCCAGTACCAGCGGTTCACGGCATCCTGCGCCATCCGGCGTTGCTCGTCGGTGCCCTGCATGAGGGTGAGCAGGATCTCGAACCCCTGACGCTGGTGGAACGACTCCTCCTTGCAGACCCGCACCATCGCGCGCCCGTACGGCCCGTACGAGGCGCGGCACAGCGGTACCTGGTTGCAGATCGCGGCGCCGTCGACCAGCCAGCCGATCGCGCCCATGTCGGCCCAGGTCGGGGTGGGGTAGTTGAAGATCGAGGAGTACTTCGCCCGGCCGTCGATGAGCTGCTGCATCATCTCGTCACGGGTGACGCCGAGCGTTTGCGCGGCGGAGTAGAGGTAGAGGCCGTGGCCCGCTTCGTCCTGCACCTTCGCCATGAGGATCGCCTTGCGCTTGAGGCTGGGGGCGCGGGTGATCCAGTTGCCCTCGGGCTGCATGCCGATGATTTCGGAATGCGCGTGCTGCGAGATCTGTCGGATGAGCGTCTTGCGGTAGGCCTCGGGCATCCAATCGCGCGGTTCGATGCGCTGCTCGTTCGCGATGAGCTCGTCGAAGAGGCGCTCCTCGTCGGAGACGTCTGCGGTGAGGTCGGCGGCGGTGTCCATCGTGGCTCCTCCCGGCCAGCATCTTTACTGACCGATCGTTAGGTAATTCTGTCACGACGGGGAACGATCCTCAAGGAGGATGACGGATGCCGCGGCTCAGTGCGAGCGCGAGATCAGGTCGAGCAGCGCGCGGCCGTACGCCTCGGCGGGATCGGGATGCTCGAACGAGAACTGTGCGCCGGAGATCTCCACCCGCACGCGGAAGGTGTCGTCGAGACGCTCCAGCGAGCGGAAGGTTCCGCGCAGCAGCTCGCGCAGCTGGTCCTCACGGGGGAGCCACACGGCATCCGCGAGCGTCACCGCGTCGAGTGCCCACTCGGTCGTGCCGTTGAACGCGAGGTCGGTGCCGCTCGGTGTCCGACGTGCCTCGATCGTCATCGCGCTTACCGTGAAGACGTCGGCCTCCGACTCGAGCTCGACGTCGTTCGGGAGGTCGAGCTGAAAACGGTCGCCCTCGACGGGATGCCACACAAGACCGGCGGCACGCAGGGCCACGGCGAGGTCACGGGTGATCACGACCTCCACGCTAGACGACCGGGAGAGCTTCGAGGGCCGCCGGTGCGAGCAGGGATGTCGGTGGCGTCGGGCAGAGTGGAGGCATGACCTCCGGAACTCCCGTCGACCTTCGTGCGGCCGCCCGTGACGCCCTGCGCGAGCTGGTCGGCCGCCCCGACGCCGACTTCCATGACGGGCAGTTCGAGGCCATCGATGCTCTGGTCGCCGGGCGCCGACGGGCGCTGGTGGTGCAGCGCACCGGGTGGGGCAAATCCGCCGTGTACTTCGTCGCCACCCTGCTGCTGCGGCGCCGGGGTGCCGGGCCGACGGTGCTCGTCTCGCCCCTGCTGGCGCTCATGCGCGATCAGGTCGCCGCGGCCGAGCGGGCGGGGGTGCGGGCGGTGTCGATCGACTCGACCAACGCCCATGCCTGGAGCGACGTGCTCGCGCAGCTCGATCGCGATGAGGTCGACGTGCTCCTGGTCTCTCCCGAGCGTCTCAACAACCCGGCCTTCCGCGAGCAGCAGTTGCCGGGTCTCGTGAGCCGGATGGGGATGCTGGTCGTCGACGAGGCGCACTGCATCAGCGACTGGGGCCACGACTTCCGTCCCGACTACCGGCGTCTGCGCACCCTCATCGCCGAGATGCCGCAGGACGTACCGGTGCTCGCGACCACTGCGACGGCGAACAGCCGCGTCATGGTCGACGTCGCCGAGCAGCTCGGCGCGAGCGCGGGTGGCGGTTCCGGAGCCGAGGTGCTGACGATCCGCGGCCCGCTCGCTCGTACGTCGCTGCGGCTCGGGGTGTTGCGGTTGCGGGATTCGGCCAGCCGCCTGGCCTGGTTGCTCAGCCACCTCGACGATCTGCCGGGATCGGGCATCATCTACACGCTGACGGTCGCGGCGGCGGTCGACACGGCCCGCCTGCTGCGCGAGCAGGGGCACGACGTGCGGGCGTACACCGGGCAGACCGACACCGAGGAGCGGGCCGAGTCCGAGGGGA
This sequence comes from Microbacterium sp. NPDC008134, assembly GCF_042957055.1. NCBI lineage: Bacteria > Bacillati > Actinomycetota > Actinomycetes > Micrococcales > Microbacteriaceae > Microbacterium > Microbacterium sp. NPDC008134. The sequence continues at coordinate 1,026,699 of NZ_JBIBHO010000001.1, forward strand.
TGCTCAAGCGCAACGAGGTGAAGGCGCTCGTGGCGACGAGCGCCCTGGGCATGGGGTTCGACAAACCCGATCTCGGTTTCGTGCTGCACCTGGGCGCGCCCTCGTCGCCCGTGGCGTACTACCAACAGGTGGGTCGTGCCGGCCGTGCGAGCGAGAGCGCCGACGTGCTCCTCCTCCCCGGCGTCGAGGATCGCGACATCTGGCAGTACTTCGCGACCGCGTCCATGCCCGATCGCGAGCGCGCCGAACGCGTGCTCGCGGCGCTGGGCGATGCGCCGATCTCGACACCCGCGCTCGAAGCGCTCGTCGACATCCGCCGCACTCCGCTCGAACTCCTGCTCAAGGTGCTCGACGTCGACGGGGCCGTGCGCCGGGTGCAGGGCGGCTGGGTCGCGACGGGCGTCCCGTGGAGCTACGACGCCGAGCGGTACGAACGCATCGCGCGCGAGCGTGTCGCCGAGCAGCAGCACATGATCGCGTACGAGCAGACCGACGGATGCCGGATGGAGTTCCTCCAGCGCTCCCTCGACGACGAGACCGCGAAGCCGTGCGGGCGGTGCGACAACTGCGCGGGCGAGTGGTTCCCGCGCGAGATCGGAGCGACCGCGACGACGCAGGCGTCGGAGTCGCTGGACCGCGTCGGGGTGCCGATCGAGCCGCGGCGCGCGTGGCCGACCGGAGCCGAGCGGGTCGGCGTGCCCGTGAAGGGGCGCATCGCCGCCGATGAACAGGCGGCGGAGGGACGAGCGCTGGCTCGGCTGACCGACCTGGGCTGGGGTGGGACGTTGCGCGAGGCCTTCGCCGCCGGCGCGGCGGATGCGCCGATCACCCCGCAGGTGCTCGACGGCTGCGTCCGCGTCCTCGCCGAGTGGGGCTGGTCGCAGCGCCCCGTCGCGGTCGTCTCCCTGCCCTCGCGCTCGCGACCTCTGCTGGTCGACAGTCTCGCCCGGGGGCTCGCCGCCGTCGGACGACTGCCCTACCTCGGCGCCCTCGAGCCGGTGGACGGCGGTCCGAGCGGGCAGCCGGGCGGCAACAGCGTCTTCCGGCTCGGCGGGCTCTGGGAGCGGTTCAGCGCCGAGCACCTCGAGGTCCCGGATGGCCCCGTGCTGCTCGTCGATGACCTCGCCGACAGTCGGTGGACGCTCACGGTCGCCGCGCGCACCGTTCGACACGCGGGAGCGAGCGAGGTGCTGCCGTTCGTCCTCGCCCTGCGCGGCTGAACCCTGCGCGGCTGAACCCTGCGGGTGAGCCCTGCGCGGCTGATCCGGTCGCGGATATCCCTTTCGATCTTGACAACGGCACCGCTCCCGAGCATGTTCGGAAGTGACGGCTAGGTCGCCGGTCCCGGTGCCTGCTTTCGCGACGTGCGCTCGGTGGCCGCGTCGATACCCGACGGAAGAGATCGAAGGAGATCGGACGATGAAGAAGCTCATCAACGCCCCGGAGGACGTGCTCGTCGAATCGCTCAAGGGAGTCGCGCTCGCGCATCCTGAGCTGTCGGTCGACCTCGAGACGCACGTCATCACGCGGGCCGAACCGAAGGCGCAGGGCAAGGTCGCGATCGTCTCGGGCGGAGGGTCGGGGCATGAGCCGCTGCACGGCGGGTACGTGGGCGTCGGGATGCTCGACGCCGCTGTCGCGGGCGAGGTCTTCACCTCGCCGACCCCCGATCGCGTGCAGGCTGCGACGAAGGCCGTCGACCAGGGGGCCGGCGTGCTGCACATCGTCAAGAACTACACCGGCGACGTGCTCAACTTCGAGATGGCGGCCGAGCTCGCCTCGATGGAGGGCATCGAGGTCGGCACGGTCGTGGTCGACGATGACGTCGCCGTGCAGGACTCGCTCTACACGGCCGGCCGCCGCGGCGTCGGCCTCACCGTGCTGCTCGAGAAGATCGTCGGTGCCGCCGCCGAAGAGGGGCAGGACCTCGCGTCGGTGGTCGCCCTCGCGCAGCGCGTCAACGCGCAGGGCCGTTCCATGGGCATGGCGCTCACGAGCTGCACCGTGCCCGCCGCGGGCAAGCCCACTTTCGACCTGCCCGACGACCAGATGGAGATCGGCATCGGCATCCACGGCGAACCGGGCCGCCACCGCGAGCCCCTGGCCCCGGCATCCGACATCGCCCGTCAGCTCGTCGAGCCGATCCTCGCCGACCTCGACTTCGCGGGCCCCGCGATCGTCATGCTCAACGGCATGGGCGCGACGCCGCAGATCGAGCTCTACCTGATGTACGCCGAGGTCGCCGCTCTGCTCGAGGCGGCGGGTGTGCAGGTCGTGCGCAACCTCGTCGGCAACTACATCACCTCGCTCGACATGGCCGGATGCTCGGTGACGGTGTTGAAGGCCGACGATGAACTGCTGCGGTTGTGGGACAGTCCGGTCGTGACCCCCGGTCTGCGGTGGGGCGCCTGATGGCCGCGGACACCGTCTCGATCGCCACCCTGCAGGACTGGATCACCCGCTTCGGCGCCGCCGTCGCCGAGAAGCGCGACTGGCTCACCGAACTCGACTCCGCGATCGGCGACGCCGACCACGGGGCCAACATGACGCGGGGGATGAGCGCGGTCACCGAGAAGCTCGACGCGAGCGCCCCGGCCGCCGCGGACGACCTCCTGAAGACCGTCGGGATGACTCTCGTCAGCTCGGTCGGCGGAGCGAGTGGTCCGCTGTACGGCACATTCTTCCTGCGCATGGGGATGACGACCGGCGCGGTTCAGGAGCTCGATGCCGCCGGCCTCGCCGCGGCGTTGCGCGCCGCTCTCGAGGGCATCGTCGCGCGGGGCAAACCCGAGCCGGGGGACAAGACGATGTTCGACGCCATGTCGCCGGCGGTCGACGCGCTCGACGCCGCCATCGCCGGAGGCGCGGATCTCGCCGAGGCGACGCGGGCCGCGGCGGTCGCCGCCGCCACGGGCCGTGATGCGACGCTGCCGCTCGTCGCCCGCAAGGGGAGGGCGAGCTACCTGGGCGAACGCAGCGCGGGGCACCTCGACCCGGGAGCCGCATCGACCACCCTGCTGTTCGAGACGCTCGCCGCGGCGATCGCGGCGAACTGATGATCGGCATCGTCGCCGTCTCCCACAGTGCACGACTCGGGGAGGCGGCGCTCGAACTCGCCCTGCAGATGGTGCGCGGGTCCGGGACGCAGGTGCGCGTCGCCGCCGGTGCCGGGACGGATGCCGACGGCACGCCGATCCTGGGGACGGACGCTGTCGCCGTCGCCGCCGCGATCGATGAGCTCGCGTCAGACTGCGAGGGCGTCCTCGTGCTCATGGACCTCGGGTCGGCCGTGCTCAGCGCCGAGCTCGCGCTCGAACTGCGCATGAGCGACGTTCCGGTGCGTCTCGCTCCGGCGCCGTTCGTCGAGGGACTGCTCGCCGCCGTCGTCTCCGCAGCGGCCGGGGGAGATCTCGACGCGGTCGCGGCGGAGGCATCCGCGGCGCTCGGAGCGAAGACGGGGCAGCTCGGTGGGGAGGACCCCGCTCCCGCGCCGGAACCCCTCGCGGCATCGCCGGCACCGGGCGACGTCGAATCCGACGGCGACCGGGTGACCCGCCGCGTGCGCGTGCGAAACCCGCAGGGACTCCATGCGCGACCCGCGGCGCTGATCGCCGAGGCATCCGCCGGCGTCGACGTGCGCCTGCGGCGGCTTCCCGACGGCCCGGAAGCCTCTGCGGCCAGTCTCGCGCGACTGCTCGTGCTGGGCGCACGGCAGGGCACCGAGATCGAGATCTCGGCCGCAGGTGCGGATACCGACGCCACCGTCGCGCGGATCGCGGCGCTCTTCGACGACGGCTTCGGTGAGGGCACCGACGACTCTGCCGACGCGTCGAGTGCTGCCGAGGTCCCGAACGGGTCCCCGGAGGGTGCCACGGATGCGCCGCAGACATCCCTGTCGCCGACCACGGGCGATGTGCTGCAGGGACGCGGCGTGAGTCCCGGGGTCGTCTCGGCACCCGTCGTGCATCTCGCGCCGTCGTTGCCGGAACCGGAAGCCGGAGTCGTCGTCGCCGAGAGCGACCGGGCCGCGGAAGTCTCGGCGATCGAGGCGGCCGCCGCTGCGGTGGCGGAGCACCTGCGACTCCGCTCCGGTGCGGCGACGGGGGATGCGCGGGAGATCCTCGACGCCGCCCGTCTCATGGCGTCCGATCCCGAGCTCGTCGCCGATGCCGGTGCCCTGGTGCGCGCGCAGGGCCGCACCGCCGCGCGCGCCGTGTGGGAGGCCGCTCGTGCGCACGAGACCGCGCTCGCCGCGCTCGGGGGACGGATGGCCGAGCGCGTCGCCGACGTCCGCGACGTGCGCGACCGCATCGTCGCCGAGGTCCTCGGACTCGACATGCCGGGGATCCCCGATCGGGCCGAACCCTTCGTGCTCGTGGCCGTCGATCTCTCACCCGCCGACACGGCGGCTCTCACCGGCGGTGCCTGCGTCGCGCTCGTCACCGAACAGGGCGGGCCCACCTCTCACACGGCGATCATCGCCCGCTCGCTCGGGCTCCCGGCGGTCGTCGGCGTGGCCGGTGCGACCGGAATCCGAGAGGCGGAGACGGTGCTCGTCGACGGGGAACGCGGGACCGTCGACGTCGGCCCCGACGACGAACGGGTGGCGTCGGCGCACGCTGCGGCGGTCGTCGTCGAGTTCGACGGGAACGGTCGGTTGGCCGATGGGCATCCGCTCGCTCTGCTCGCCAACGTCGGCGGCGCGGCGGATGCGCTCGCCGCCGCCGAGGCTCGCGCCGAGGGTGTGGGGCTCTTCCGCACGGAGTTCTGCTTCCTCGGACGCACGGATGCTCCCACCGTCGAGGAGCAGGTGATCGCATACCGCGGGGTGCTCGCCGCGTTCTCAGGCCACAAGGTCGTCGTGCGCACGCTCGACGCGGGCAGCGACAAGCCGCTCCCGTTCGCGAACCCCGATGACGAGGAGAACCCGGCGCTCGGCGTTCGGGGCCTGCGCATCGCCCGGCGCAATCCGCGCCTGCTCGATGATCAACTCCAGGCGCTCGCGCGGGCCGCCGAGGCCGAGTCCGCCCTCGTCGAGGTCATGGCGCCGATGGTGGCGACCGTCGACGAGGCAGCGGGATTCGCCGAGCGGGCGCGTGCCGCAGGGATCGACCGCGTCGGCATCATGATCGAGACACCGTCGGCCGCCCTTCTCGCGGCCGAACTCTTCGAGGTCGTCGATTTCGTCAGCCTCGGCACCAACGACCTCGCCCAGTACACGCTCGCCGCCGATCGGTTGCTCGGTGAGCTGGGCGACCTCAACGATCCGTGGCAGCCCGCGGTGCTGCGGCTCATCGGTGCCGTGGGCGCGGCAGGTCTCGCGGCGGGAAAGCCGGTGGGGGTGTGCGGGGAGGCCGGGTCGGACCCCTCGCTGGCGCCGGTGCTGGCGGGGCTCGGTGTCACGTCGCTCTCGATGGCACCGCGCGCGCTCGGACGCGTCGGCGCGGCACTCGCCTCCGTCGATCAGGACGCCTGTCGACGTGCGGCCGAGGCCGTGCTCGCGGCGCCGACGGCCGCTGCGGCACGGGAGCGAGCAGGCGCCGCCCTGGTGGACGAGAGGCGGCTCTGACACCGTGCGTGTCGGTGCATATGCCCCCACGGGCATGCGATTCGTATCGTTCTGATCTCGAGTGATGGCGGATGCGGGCAGGGCGTCCAGAGCGACCGCTACGCTCGCCATAGGGGAGGCGCCGACTGGCGGTGCAGCGGATCATCGGAGGGGCCTATGCCGCGAGCGCGGTCGTACACGAATCTTGTTCTCGGTCTGGTCGCGGCCGGGGCACTGCTCGGGCTCTCCGCGTGCGCGCCCGAACCCGATCCGACGCCGGAGCCGACCCGGACGGCGGTTCCCGAGACTCCGGAGCCCGCGGCCTATGACGGACCGCTCCACTTCGTCGGCGACGAGCTCGACTGGTTCCTGCCATCGGAGGACGAGATCCGCGCGCTGCTTCCAGGCATCGCGGACATGTCCGAACCGTCGAGCGCATTGGAACAGATCTCCGATGGGGGCGGCCCAGCGCCGGTCCCTTCGATCTGCAGCGTGCTCTCCGCGGAAATGTCCTTGGGATCTATCGGGGCGCGGACCCTCACCTGGACTATCGAGGGAAGCGACAACGCCGTGGGACGGCTGCACGTCCTCCAGTTCGCCGACGAGGCGCACGTCGCAGCCCGGATGGACCAGCTTCGCGCCGCGACGGAGCAGTGTCCCTCCTACGTGCTGGAGCGGGAGTCCGGCTTCGATGCCGAGATCGTCGGTGACGGCGGCGACGCGCAGGCGATCGCCGGGACGTTGACCGTGGGATACGTCGACGGCGAGTGGAAGTATCACAAGGGTTACGCGTCGATGGGCAACGTGATCGTCGAGCTGTTCCAGACGGGGATCGACGGATCGACGATCGACGCTGCGGCGGTGGCGGAGATGCTGCGAGAGCACAGCGGCTCCGCACGCGATGCTCTCGTCAGCCAGCTGACGGCGAATCCGCCGGCCTCGTCGGAGACACCGACAGCGGGCGACCCGTCAGCGCCGTGGAGCGCGTGGGAGATGAGCACTGCGGCCGTCGGTCCGATCGTTCTCGGCAGTGATCTCGATACTGCTCTGGCCGCTGTACCGGGTGCTCGGGCGGTCGAACCGGAATGGTCGGGGAGTCCGTGGTGGCTGACCGCTGCAGACGGATCCGCATCGGTGGGGATATGGACCGATGAGAGCGGCGAACGCGTCGGGAGCGTGACGGTCGGAGTGTCGAACGTCTACGGCGAGCCCGTGCATGACGGATCCTCTCTCCCCGCCGCTGGCGGAATTCGGGTGGGGGATCCCGTGAGCGCGGCGGTCACGGCTTTCCCGGAAGGCACTTTCGTGACGGTCATCGCCTCCGGTGAGTTCTTCTACGACTTCGCAACACGGGATGGCGGAGCCGTGAGCTTCCGCACCGACCGGGATCCCACTGATCCGGCGGCGGTCGTGACAGGAATCGGCGTCGAGGACGCGAAATTGAGTGCGCCGGCGGTGTTCGGATGAGCGGCAGGGCGATGCCGACGCTGCGACGATTCTCGTACCGCGTGGTCGGTTTGATCGCAGTCGGATCTCTGCTCGGGCTCTCCGCGTGCGCGCCCGAACCCGATCCGACGCCGGAACCGAGTGCGACCGCGACCGCCGCGCCCGAGACACCCGAGCCCGCGGCCTACGACGGGCCGCTGGTCTTCGTCGGCGACCAGTTGGACTGGTTGCTGCTCTCCGCCGACGAGGTCGCCGGTATCGTTCCGACATCCGCGGAGTTCGCCGAGCCTTCGGCGTCTCTGGTCCAGATCTCCGACGGCTGGGGGGCCGAGATCACACCCGAGATCTGCTCGGTGCTCCTGATGGAGGCGTCACTGGGCTCCGTCGGCGCGCGCACCCTGACCTGGCAGGCGGAGAACGATCACGAGGGTCGCTTGAGCGTGCTGCAGTTCCCGACACCCGCGCAGGCGGAGCGTCGGATGGATGACTATGTCGACGCAGCGGAGCGGTGCAGCGAGTTCACGTTCAACCAAGAGGCATCCTCGTTCGCGAATGCATCGATCGACGAGGACGGGGTGCGTTCGGTCGCGGGCTCGGTCGTCATCGGCGACTCCGCAGAAGGCTGGAAGAACTACTACGGAATCGCATCGGTGGGCAACGTGCTCGTCGAGTTCACCCACTCGTTCACCGGTGAGTCGGCGCTCGACCCGGAAGCCGCTGCCCGAGCGCTACACGATCGCCTGCGGCAAGCGCGTGACCTGCTCGTCGGCGATCTGACGGCGAACCCGCCGACCTCCCCGGCTGAGCCGCCGGCCGTCGATGCCTCCGCTGCGTGGGCGGACTGGCCGATCGACTTCGGCGGCGTGGGACCGCTCCGTCTGGGGGAGGACATCGATGCGGTGGTGGCGACTGTGCCCGGTGCCGGCGTCTCAGCCGAGGAATGGTCTCCGAACGACCGCATGCTCACCAGCGCTGACGGCTCCGCCAGAATTCAGATAACCGCGCAGGAGAAGGGCACCGCCGTCGCGACGATCCTGGTCGGAAAGGTCGCACTGTACGGCGAGCCGCCGGTCGACGGCACCGGGCTGCCGCGCGCCGACGGCGTCGGGATCGGCGATCCGATCGAGAAGGCGATGACGGCCTTCCCCGAGGGCACGTCCGTCCGCGTGATCTCCGCCGCGCTTCACTTCTACGAGGTGTCGACGAGGGAAGGCGAGGTGCTCCTCTTCCACACCGACCGTGACATCGCGACGTCCGGCGCCACCATCATCGGGATCACCGCGGAAGACGGCACGCTACGCCGCGAGCTGTACATCGGTGCGCATCTGGAATAGCGGGTAGCGACCTGCTCAGGGGTACACGGCTTCGGCGGGCACCGCCTCACCCTGAGGCTGCTTGCTGACGAGCGTGAGCACGTCATAGGTTGCGACGGTCTCGTCGCGCTGGTTGCGGATCACCGCGTCCCAGCGCACCTCGCCGTAGTCGTCGGTCTCCCGCGGGGTGATCTGCTTCGCGGTCAGCTCGACGCGGATCTCGTCACCGGGCGACACCGGTGTCATGAAGCGCAGGTCCTCGAGGCCGTAGTTCGCGAGCACCGGACCGGGGTCGGGATCGACGAAGAGCCCCGCCGCCCACGACACGAGCAGGTACCCGTGCGCGACCCGACCGGGGAAGAACGGATTCGCGGCCGCCGCGGTCTCGTCCATGTGCGCGTAGAACGTGTCGCCGGTGAAACGGGCGAACGTCTCGATGTCGTCGAGGGTGACGGTGCGCGCGTGCGAGGCGACCCGGTCGCCGATCCGCAGTTCGGCGAGTGAGCGACGGAACGGATGCCGTCCGTCGCTGCGCACCGCTGCGCCCGCGTGCCAGACGCCGGTGAGCGCCGTGAGCATCTCGGGTGAACCCTGCACCGCGGTGCGCTGCATGTGGTGCAGCACCGCCCGGATGCCGCCCAGTTCCTCCCCGCCACCGGCCCGACCCGGACCGCCGTGCACCAGGTTCGGCAGCGGAGAGCCGTGGCCGGTCGACGAGCGCGCATCATCGCGGTCGAGCACCAGCAGTCGTCCGTTGAACGGCGCGACACGGGTCGCGAGTCCGACCGCCTGCGCAGCGTCGTGCGTGGCGATGCTGGTCACGAGCGAACCTCCGCCGCGGGCGACGAGATCCGCCGCCTCCGTGGTCGTCGCGTAGGTGAGCAGCGAGGCGACCGGTCCGAACGCCTCGATCCCGTGCACGGCATCCGTCTGCGCGTCATCGAATCGCATCAGCATCGGCGCGACGAACGCTCCCGCGGTCGAGGGCCCTGTCGTGCCATCGACGTGCCGCACATCCGGCGTCCCGGTCGAGCCGATCACCAGCCGCCCACCCGCATCCTGCAGCGCGGCGACCTGCCGCAGCACCTCGTCGCGCTGGGCGAGCGAGGCGAGCGGGCCCATCGTCACGCCGTCGGCGCGGGGATCGCCGAGCACCGTCCGTTCCGCGAGTCGCGAGCGCACCGCCGCGATCACGGCATCCGCCGATCCCGCCGGCACGATGGCCCGTCGGATCGCGGTGCACTTCTGGCCGGCCTTCGTCGTCATCTCGGTGACGAGCTGACGCACGTACGCGTCGAATTCGGGCGTGCCGGTGGTGGCATCCGTGCCCAGCACCGAGGCGTTGATCGAGTCGGTCTCGGCGGTGAAGCGCACACCGCCGGTCTGCACCGCCGGATGCCGGCGCAACGACTCGGCCGTCGACGCGCTGCCCGTGAATCCCACGAGGTCACCGAGGCGCAGATGGTCGAAGAGATCGGGAACGCTCCCGCTCACGAGCTGCAGCGTTCCCTCGGGCACCAGATCGGACTCGATCAGGATGCGGACCATCGCCTCGGCGAGGTACCCGGTGGGAGTCGCGGGCTTGATGACCGTCGGCATGCCGGCGAGGAAGGCGGGGGCGAACTTCTCGAGAGCACCCCACACGGGGAAGTTGAACGCGTTGATCTGCACCGCGACCCCCGGGAGCGTCGTGTGCACGTGCCGACCGAGGAAAGATCCGTCCTTCGACAGCGGCTCGACCGGGCCGTCGATGCGCACGGTACTGTTCGGCAGCTCGCGACGTCCCTTGCCCGAATACGAGAACAGCACGCCGATGCCGCCGTCGATGTCGACCCACGAATCGGCGGTCGTCGCCCCCGTGCGCGCCGAGAGCGCGTACAGCTCTTCCTTGCGGGCGGTCAGCGCCAGCGCGAACTGCTTGAGCAGGACCGCTCGCTGATGGAAGGTGAGGGCGGCGAGGCTCGCCTGGCCCACGGTGCGGGCGTGCACGAGGACGGCCGCGAGGTCGAGGCCCGTGGTCGACACCCGCGCGACGAGGTCGCCGGTCGACGCATCCCGCACCTCCGTCGCCGGTGATCCGGCAACGGGAGTCCACCAGGCGTCCTGAACGTAGCTGGGCAGGTACTCGGTCATCGCGTCTCCTTCGGGGAATCGGGGTCGGTCCAGTCGTAGAAGCCCGCGCCGCTCTTGCGGCCCATCCGCCCCTCGGCGACCATCTGGCGCAGCAGAGCGGGCGGGTCGAAGCGTTCGCCCAGTTCCCGAGCGAGCTCCTGGGCGATGCCGAGGCGCACGTCGAGCCCCACGAGGTCGGTCGTGCGCAGCGGACCCACCGGATGTCGATACCCGAGGGTCATCGCGGCGTCGATGTCGGATGCCGACGCGACGCCCTCCTCGAGCATCCGGATGGCTTCGAGGCCGAGCGCGACGCCCAGGCGTGACGACGCGAAGCCGGGGGAATCGGCGACCACGATCGGGGCCTTGCCGAGCAGAGCGACCCACTCGCGCGCCGCGTCGACCACGGCCGGGTCAGTCGCAGCGCCGCGCACGATCTCGACGAGCGCCGATGACGGCACGGGGTTGAAGAAGTGGAGTCCGAGGAAGCGCTCGGGCCGCCGGCGGGCGAGCGCGAGGTCGTCGATCGAGATCGACGACGTGTTCGTGGCGAGAACGGCGGCGGTCGGGAGGACCTCGTCGACCCGAGCGAGCGCATCCTCCTTGAGCACGCGGTCCTCGGGCACGGCTTCGACGACAAGCGCCGCATCCGCACATGCACCGACGTCGGTCGTGACTCCGAGCCGCGCGGAGCACTCTCCGACATCGAGCGCGGGATCGCGGTGGGCGGAACGGCGAAGGCTCTCCTCGATGCGCTGCGCCGCGGCGTCCGCACTCGCCGTATCGCGCTCGACCACGATGACGCGCGATCCCGCGAGCAGGAAGGCGTGCGCGATGCCCGCCCCCATGCGCCCTCCGCCGATCACGCCGACGATGGCCTGGGCGCTCACGATCGACCCCTGCGATCGAGGAAGGCGGTCATGCGGCGCTCCTTCTCGGGACTCGCGAACAGTTCGGCCTGGAATTCTCCGTCGAGGTGCGGATGCTTCGCGTGGTCGGCACGAAGCGCGCTCTTGGTGTGTCGCGTGGCGAGCGGGTCGTTCGCGGCGATGCGATCCACGATCGCGTGGGCGGCGGGAAGGAGCTGCTCGGAGGGGTGGATCGCCGAGACGAGACCCCAGGCGAGGGCATCCTCCGCTCCGAGTGCGCGACCGGTGAGGAGGAGGTCGGCGGCGCGGGCGCGCCCGACGATGTCCGGAAGGCGCCAGGTCGCCCCGGCGGCGGCGATGATCCCGAGCCCGGTCTCGGGGTTGCCGATCCGCAGCGACGCGGTGGCGATCCGGATGTCGGCGGCGTAGGCGAGTTCAGCGCCGCCGCCCAGCGCGTAGCCGTCGAGTGCGGCGATGACGGGCATCGGCAGTTCGGCCACCCGGGTGAATGCCGTGGCGTTGATGCCTCGCCGCGCATCGTCGGCGCGGCGCTCGCGGAGCTGGGCGATGTCGGCGCCGGCGGCGAAGTCGCCGCCGGCGCCCGTGAGGATCAGCGTGCGCGGGTCGGCCTCCAGCTCGGCGCAGAGCGCATGCAGGGCATCGATCGTGGCGAGGTCGATCGCGTTGCGGCGCTCGGGGCGGTTCAACGTGGCGAGCACGCGGTCGTCGCGCCGTTCGATCAGCAGCGGGGCGGTCATGCCACGCGCTCCAGGACCATCGCGGTGCCCTGTCCGACGCCCACGCACATCGTCGCGAGTCCGAGTCCCGCGCCCTCGCGTTCCATGCGACCGAGCAGTGTGACGACGATGCGGCATCCGCTGGAGCCGAGCGGGTGCCCGAGCGCGATCGCCCCACCGTCGCGGTTCACACGCTCCGGGTCGATCCCGAGTCGGCGGATCGAGGCGAGGGACTGCGTGGCGAACGCCTCGTTCAGCTCGACCGCCCCGATCGCGTCCATCGTGAGGCCGACGCGATGCAGCGCCTTCTCCGTCGCCGGTACCGGGCCGAGACCCATGATCTCGGGGGCGAGCGCGGCGGAGGTCGCCGTGACGATGCGGGCGCGCGGGGTGAGTCCGTAGCGGCGCACGGCCTCACCCGAGGCGACGACGACCGCGGACGCCCCGTCGTTCAGGGAACTGGAGTTGCCGGCGGTGACGACCCGGCCACCCGCCACCACGGGGCGCAGAGCCGTGAGCGCACCGATGTCGGTGTCGCGACGGGGACCTTCGTCGACCGCCACCTCGCCCGAACGCGCGGGCACGGCGACGATCTCGTCGGCGAAGCGGCCCGCGTCGATCGCGGCGGTCGCGAGCCGGTGGCTGCGTAGAGCGAAGGCGTCGGCATCCTCCCGCGTGATCCCCTCGCGCCGGGCGACCTCCTCCGCCGTCTCCGGCATCGAGAGTGTCGTTCCCTCCCGCGCCGCCAGGAGCGCGTTGGTGAAACGCCAGCCGATCGAGGTGTCGAACGCCGGCCCCGGCTTTCCCCACGCCCGATCGGGCTTGGCCTGCACCCACGGGGCTCGGGTCATCGACTCGACCCCGCCCGCGACCATCACCTCGGCATCTCCCGCGCGGATCGCCTGGGCGGCCAGCGCGATGGCCGACATCCCCGAGGCGCAGAGTCGGTTCACGGTGATGCCCGGAACCTCCTCGGGCAACTCGGCCAGGAGCGCGGCCATGCGGGCGACGTTGCGGTTGTCCTCGCCGGCCTGGTTCGCCGCGCCCAGGATCACCTCGTCGATCGCGGCATCCGGAACTCCCGCGCGATCGACGGCGCTGCGCACGACGAGGGCGGCGAGGTCGTCGGGTCGGATGCCGGAAAGGGCACCGCCGTACCGCCCGATCGGGGTGCGGACCCCGCCGATGAGGAACGCCTCGGTCATCTCGGCCCCCTCACACCCGTCCGTAGGCGCGCAGCGGCTGTTCGACCAGCGCGGCCACCCGCCGGAGGAAGCTCGCGGCGTACCCGCCGTCGCAGACCCGGTGGTCGAACACCAGGGACAGCTGGGCGATACGGCGGGCGACGATCTCGCCGTCGACCACCCAGGGGCGCTCGAGCACGCGTCCGATGCCGAGGATCGCTACGTCCGGGTGATTGATGATCGCCGCCGACCCGTCGACGCCGAGCCCGCCGTAGTTGTTCAGCGTGAACGTCGAGCCGCGCATCCGCTCGGGCGGCATCGCCCCCGCGCGGGCGGTGTCGGCGAGCTCACGGAGAGCGGCGTCGAGCTGCGCGACGCTCAGTTCGTGGGCGCGGGGCACGACGGGCACGAGCAGTCCGCGCTCGGTATCGGTGGCGATCCCGAGATTCACGCCCTCGAACGCGATGATCTCCTCGCCGCTCTCGTCGAGGCGCGAGGCGAGCACGGGATGGTCCTCCAGCGCGAGCAGCGCGAAGCGGGCGAACAGGGCGGTCAACGACGGCGCCCGCTCACCGGTCGAGGCGATCTCCCGGCGCAGATCCCAGAGGCGGGTGGCATCGACATCGACCCAGACCGTCGCCTCGGGAATCTCGGCGCGACTGCGGCTGAGACGCGCGCTGACGGCCCGGCGCACCGGAGACAGGCGGTCACGCGCGCGCACCCGCAGGCCGTCGACCTCGGCGGTGCTCGACGGGGAGGACGATTCCGCGGATGCCGGTGGGCTCACATCCTCGGCGGTTCTGTCGACCGCGTGATCGACCGCGGCGCGCAGAACGTCGGCGCGGGTGACGGCACCGTCGGCTCCGGTCGCGGGGATCGCGTGCACGTCGAGTCCGAGGTCGCGGGCCAGTCGACGGACGATCGGCGAGCGCACGGCGACGGTCCGGGCGGCGGGTGCGGGCGGTGACGCGGTCGCGGCCGATGCCGTGGCCGAGGGTCGGCGGCGTCCGCTCGCCGCACGCTCGCGGGTGCCGTAGCCGATGAGCACGTTGCCGGAGCCTGCCCGCTCCTCGGTTCGGTAGTCTTCGTGCGCAGCGCTCTCGTCCGCGGCATCCGACACCTCCAGCACCGGAGCGCCGACGTCGATCGTGTCGCCGGCGTCGCCGTGCAGGGCGGTCACCACGCCGGCGAAGGGGGAGGGAAGCTCCACGACGCTCTTGGCCGTCTCGACCTCGGCGACCGCCTGATCGACGGCGATCGTATCGCCGACCGCCACGAGCCACTGCACGAGACCGGCCTCGGTCAGTCCCTCGCCGAGGTCGGGCAGGCGGAAGACGTGCGCGGTGAGGGCGCTCACGATTCGTCCTCCCACTGCAGCGTGTCGATCGCGTCGAGAACGCGGTCGACGTCGGGCAAGTACCAGTGCTCGAGCTTCGGCGGTGCGTAGGGCACATCGAAGCCCGTCACCTTGCGCACCGGTGCCTCGAGGTACGCGAAGCAGCGCTCGGACACCCTCGCCTGGATCTCGGAGGCGACGCTGGCGTAGCCCGGTGCCTCGGCGATCACGATCGCGCGACCGGTGGCGCGCACGGCGGCGATGACCGTGGCGTCGTCGAAGGGCGAGAGCGAGCGCACATCGATCACCTCGACACTGCGTCCCTCGGCTGCGGCGGCCTCGGCGGCCTCCAGCGCGAGCGGCACGGCTGTTCCATAAGCGAGCATCGTCACGTCGCGGCCCGCACGCGCGGCCCGGGCGCTGCCGAACTCGACGCGGTGCGTGGTGTCGACCTCGCCGCGGGTCCAGTACAGCTTCTTGGGCTCGAGGAAGACGACCGGATCGGACGACGCGATCGCCGCCCGCAGCAGGGAGTATGCGTCCTGCGGGGTCGACGGGCAGACGACCGTCAGTCCCGGAGTGTGGGCGTAATACGCCTCCGACGAGTCGCAGTGGTGTTCGACCCCGCCGATGCCTCCGCCGAACGGGATGCGGATGACCAGCGGCATCCGCACCTGTCCGCGCGTGCGATTGCCGTACTTCGCGACGTGACTCACGATCTGCTCGAACGCCGGCAGGGCGAAGGCGTCGAACTGCATCTCGATCACCGGGCGCATGCCGTTCATCGCCATACCCACCGCCGTGCCGACGATCCCGGATTCGGCCAGCGGGGTGTCGAAGCAGCGGTCCTCCCCGAAGCGCGCGGTGAGCCCGTCGGTGACGCGGAAGACACCGCCGAGCGCCCCCACGTCCTCCCCGAACACGACGACCTCGGGGTCGGCGGTGAGGGCGTCGGCGAGGGCGAGATTCAGCGCGGCCGCCATCGTGAGCGTCACGGGCGCGCTGCCGGCCTTTCCGTCATCGGGGCGGATGCCGTCGAGGGGGGCACCGTCGAGATGCGTGTCGTCGTGTGCGATCGTCATCGGGAAGCTCCTTCGTGCGAGGCGGACCCCGCGGGGGACGGTGCCTCCGCCGTGCGCTCGATCTCTCCCCGCAGCATCGCCCACTGCTCCTCGAGCTGCGGGGAGCGGGTCGCGGTCACGAAGCGGAAGAGGTCCTCGGGGTCGAGGTCGCGGTCGGTGTTCAGTGCGGTGCGCAGCTCGTCCGCGAGGGTCTCCGCATCCGCGGCGTATCGGGCTTCCCGGTCGTCGTCGAGCGCACCGACCGTGCGGAGATGCGCGCGCAGCCGAAGCAGCGGGTCCCGCTCCGCCCAGGCCTGCACCTCGGCGCGCTCGCGGTAGCGCGTGTCGTCGTCGGCATTCGTGTGCGCCTGCATCCGATAGGTGTGCGCTTCGACGAGCGAGGGTCCGCCGCCCGTCCGTGCACGGTCGACGGCCGCGCCGAGCACCGAGAGCACCGCGGCGACGTCGTTGCCGTCGACGCGCTGCCCCGGCATCCCGTACCCGACCGCCTTGTGCGCGAGCGAGGGGGCCGCCGTCTGGCGGGAGAGAGGCACCGAGATCGCGAACCCGTTGTTCTGTACGAAGAACACCACCGGCACGTGGAAGACCGCCGCGAAGTTCATCGCCTCGTGGAAGTCGCCCTCGCTGGTGGCGCCGTCGCCGCACAGGGCGAGCACGACCGTGTCGTCGCCCCGACGCTTCGCGGCATACGCGAAGCCGACCGCGTGCAGCAACTGGGTCGCGAGGGGCGTGGACTGCGTGGCGACGCGGTGCGCGCGCACGTCGTATCCCGAATGCCAGTCGCCCGCGAGCAGCACCATGGCCTCGGCCGGCGGCACGCCGCGCCCGATGATGGCGACGGCGTCGCGGTAGGTCGGGAACAACCAGTCCGTCGCGCCGTCGATCACCCGTGCGGCCGCGACCTGGCACGCCTCCTGCCCGTGAGACGAGGGGTAGACGGCGAGGCGCCCCTGGCGCACCAGCGCGCTCGCCTGGTCGTTGAATCGGCGCCCCTCGACGAGTCCGCGGTAGGCGTCGAGCAGAGCGTCGCGGTCGGGGAGCGCGTAGTGGGCGTCCTCGATGAGCGTGCCGTCGGGGGCGATGAGCTGCACCGCTTCGTCGCGGGGGAGCATGTCGTCGTTCATCTGGTCGCCTTCCTCGCCGAACCTGATGACGACAGCATGCGCCCCCGAGCACAGTCGTCCAAGAGTCGCGGCAGAATCCTGAACGATTGCGCGGCCGTTGCCCTGCCCCGTGCCGAAGTGTCACAATTCGAACCGGGACGAAGGAGTGCCATGACCGCGTTGGATGAGATCGACCGCGCCATCCTCGACGAACTGCGCCGCGACGCGCGGGCGTCGATGACCGCGTTGGCGGATGCCGTGCACATCTCGCGGGCGGGGGCGCACGCCCGCATCCGCAGGCTCACCGATGCCGGGGTGATCACGGGGTACACGGTGCGCACCGACCCGGCGAAGCTCGGCCACCACGCGAGCGCCTACGTGACCCTCGCGATCGAGCAGGCCAGCTGGCAGCTCGTGCAGGATCGTCTGCGGGAGATCCCCGAGATCGAGCACATGGCCCTGGTCGGCGGCGACTTCGACGTGATCCTGCTCGTTCGGGCGAACGACGCGCGCCACCTGCGCCGCATCGTGCTGGAGGACATCCAGGCGATCCCGTCGATTCGCACGACCCGCACGACCCTGATCTTCGAGGACTTCGAGCGCTGAGCGGGCGTCCGGGCGGGAGACGCCCGCGTGCCAGACTGGGGCGATGAGCGCAGACGTCCCTGCCGCAGCCGATCCCGCCCGCCGTGGTCGCCCGGGATACGACCGTCCGGGTCTGCTCGCCGCCGCCGTCGCGGTGTTCAACGACTCCGGCTACGACGGCACCTCGGTGGCGGCGCTCGCCGCGAGGCTCGGGCTGTCGAAAGCTGCGCTCTACCACCACTTCTCCTCGAAGGAGGAGATCCTCGAGACGGCCCTCGACGAGGCGCTCGACGGTCTCGAGGGCGTGCTGGCGGCCACGGATGCCGTGCGCCCGGGCGAGCGTCTGGCCACGGTGCTCGAGGGCGCGGTCGGCGTGCTCGTGGGGCACCTGCCCTCGGTCACGCTGCTGCTGCGCGTGCGGGGCAACAGCGAGGTCGAACGGCGCGCGCTCGAGCGACGGCGCGCCTTCGATCAGGCCGTGACCGGGATCGTTCGTGCCGCTCAGGACGAGGGCGCCGTGCGCGCCGACATCGATGCCTCGGTCGCGACGCGTCTGCTCTTCGGCATGGTCAACTCGCTCGTCGAGTGGTACCGCCCGAGCGGTCCGGAGGGCGCCGAGGCGCTCGCCCGAGACGTGCTCGCCGTGGCGCTCGACGGACTCCGCACTCGCTGAGCCGCGGCATCCGCCTCGTCTGCCGGACCGACGGGTCCGCCGCGGGCGTCAGCCGATCGTCAGCGTGAAGCCGTCCTCGGTCGCCGTTACGGTGACCCGGGTGAGGTCGTCCACCTGCACCTCGGGTTCGTGCGCACGGGCATGCGGACCGACGCCGATCACGCGCATACCGGCGGCGTGCGCCGCCTGGATGCCCGCACCCGAGTCCTCGAACACGATGCAGTCGACGGGGTCGATCCCGAGCTCCGCGGCCGCGCGGAGGAACCCCTCGGGGTCGGGCTTCGACGCCGACACGCTCTCGGCCGTGATCGTGAGCGCGGGCAGCGGCAGCCCGGCCGCTCCCATGCGCGCGGTCATCAGTTCGACGTTCGCCGAGGTCACGATCGCGTGCGGGTGGGGGAGCAGCGCCTGCAGCAGCGCGGCGGCGCCGGTGATCTCGATCACGCCGTCGACGTCGGCGCTCTCGTTCGCGAGCATCACCGTGTTCTCGTGCAGGTTGATCGCGTGATCGCGCTCGGGCAGCAGGATCGACATGCTCTGGTGCCCCTGGCGGCCGTGGATGACCCGCAGCACCGTGGCGGGGTCGAGGCCGTGGGGCTGCGCCCACTCCAGCCAGAGGCGTTCGACGACGGCGGTCGAGTCGACCAGGGTCCCGTCCATGTCGAGGAGGACGGCGCGGGCGTGCAGGGTCTCGGTCACCCCTCCAGGCTAGCGGCGAGATGCCGCGGCATCCGTTCCCCACCGGCGAGCACGGCGACCCTAGGATGGCGGCGGGAGGTGCCGCATGCGCACGATCGCAGAGCGGGTCCGTCAGGTGCTTCGACAGGTGCGGGGTCCGGCGCGCGAGGACGCCGTTCTCGAGGCCGCCGCACTGATCGTCGGGGCGCTCTTCTTCGTGCTCGGGTTCCTCATCGCGTTCCCGGTGTTCTTCGGTCACGAGGTCGCGATCAGCGGTCCGGGGTCGATCGGCAACTTCGCGGCCTACGGGGGAGCGGCCACCGCGGCACTGTCTTTCGCGTTCGGACGCCTCGTCGCGCGCCCGGAGCAGGCTCTCCCGGATGCCGTGCGCGACGGGTTCAGTGTGCCGGGTGACCATCTGCGCTGGTACGACCTGCTGGCGATCGCCTTCGCCCACGCCGCGATCGCCTACCTCGGGTGGCTCGGCATCGCGAAGCTGCTCGAGCAGAGCTTCACGGATGCGCCGGTGTTCGCCTTCCCCGGCGGCGTGCTCATCGGTGTCGCGTTCGCACTGACCGCCTACGTGTCGTTCCTCAGCTCCGTCGCCCTCACGCCGATGACCCTGTCGCTCGTGCTCGCGGTGTTCCTCGTGATCGGCGCCTTCGCGAGCATGCTCGCCTCGAGCGACCCGCACTGGTGGCGCGACAACCTCTCGGCCCTCGGCATGAGCACCAACAACGCGTCGTTCGCCTTCAACTTCACCCTGATCATCGCGGGTGTCATGGTCACGACGATCTCGCGCTACGCGACGGCGGGTCTTCCCGCGACCGATCCGATCGATCGCCGCGGGCGCCGGGTGGTGCGCACAGGACTCATCCTCATCGGCGTGTTCCTGGCGTGCGTGGGGGTCTTCCCCGTCGACGAGTTCTTCGCGGTGCACAACACCGTCGCGACCGGGATGGCGGTGGCCTTCGCCGTGATCGTCATCGGGTTGCCGAAGTTCCTGCGCAGCATCCCACGCGTCTTCGTGCTGCTGGGATGGGCGTACGTGCTGGTGATCGTGCTGCTCGCGGTCTTCTTCGCGACCGGGTACTACAACCTCACGGCGGTCGAGCTCATCGCCGCCGTACTCATCTTCAGCTGGATCATCGTCTTCCTGCGCACGGCGGGATCGATCCACGAGGAGGCGCCGCGGGCAGCCTCCGTCGACGTCGTCGAGGCCTGAGCGCGCTCAGTCGCCGCGCAGTGCTCAATCGCCGCGCAGGGCCCGGGTCGCGGCGGCGCTGCGCTCGAGGGATTCGACCGCGACGTCGCGACGCAGCTGCGCCGCCCCGATGAAGAGGCAGTCGACGAGGGCGAGCTGGGCGATGCGGCTGACCATCGCGCCGGCGCGGAAACGGGATTCACGTGCGTGCGTGAGGAGGACGTGGTCGGAGGCGCGAGCGAGGGGAGAGGTGCCCGCGCCGGTGATGCCCACGGTGGTGGCGCCCGTCTCGCGCGCGGCCTGCAGGAAGAGCACGGCTTCGGGGGTGGTGCCCGAGTTCG
The DNA here is from genome assembly GCF_042957055.1 of Microbacterium sp. NPDC008134. Taxonomy (NCBI): domain Bacteria; kingdom Bacillati; phylum Actinomycetota; class Actinomycetes; order Micrococcales; family Microbacteriaceae; genus Microbacterium; species Microbacterium sp. NPDC008134. Next base: position 1,046,910 of record NZ_JBIBHO010000001.1, read on the forward strand.
AGAAGCCGATGGCCACGGTCGGCGCGGTGCGCAGGGCGGCGGCGGCGCTCGCCTCGTGCGCGTCGTCGAGGGCGATCGCGTTGTGACCGATGCGCAGCAGCTTGTGGCCGAGATCGGCGGCCGCGAGGCGGCTCGCCCCGATTCCGAACAGCAGGATGCGCGCCGAGCCCTCGATGGCCTCAGCGGCTGATCCGAGTGCGTCGTAGTCGAGGCGTTCGACGGTCTCCTCGATCGCGAGGCGTTCGAGGGCGGCGAGCTTGCCGGCGGCGTCGCGCAGGCTGTCATCGGCGGCGATCTCGGCGCCGAACCCGCTGTTCGCGCCGAAGTTGACCGATTCGCGCCCGAGCTCGGCGGCCAGTGCGCGGCGCAGGGCGGCGTATCCGCTCACGCCGATCACGCGGCAGAAGCGCACGACCGAGGCGACGGAGGTGTCGCACGATGCGGCGAGCTCGGTGATCGTGCTCTCGATCACCTGCGTGGGATTGTCGGCGACGGCGCGGGCGATCCGGGCGAGGGAGGGCGGCAGGGTGTCGACCGATGCCGCGATCGTCGTCTGGATGCTCATGCGGGTCCTTTTTTCGCTGTGAATAATTCTTTCACGGTGTCACTGATACGCGTAGACTATTTTTATGACCTCAACGACCCGTGTGCTCGCCGTCGACCTCGGGAAGTCGCGCTGCCGGCTGGTCGTGGCCGATCCGACGCGCCGGCCTGCACATGAGGGTACAGGTGCACCGGGCCTCGCCGCCGCACAGGGCGTCGAGACCGCGCTCGCGGCCGTCGAGACCGTGCTCGCCGAGGCGCCGGAGGGTGCGATCTCGGCTCTCTCGATCGGAGCCGCGGGCGCGTGGGCCGCACCCGCGGCCGCGCAGCGCCTCGCGGGCCTTCTCGCGGCCCGCGTGCTGGCGCCGGTCGCCGTGAGTTCCGACGTCGTGACCGCCCACGCCGGTGCGTTGGGCGGCCGCCACGGCGTGCTGCTCATCGCGGGCACCGGTGCCGCCGCCCTCGGGACGGATGCCGACGGCGCCCGTCTCGTCGACGGCTGGGGGCCCGACGTCGGCGACCTCGGCAGCGGTTCCTGGCTCGGCCGCGAGGTGCTCCGCGCCGTGCTGCGCGCCGTCGATGGACTCGGCCCCGCGACATCGCTCACCGGGGCGATCGCGGAGCCCGTGGGCGCGGCATCCGACATCATCTCCTGGCTCGCGCACGACGGGCCGCTCGCCCGCCGTCTCGCGACCCTCGCCCCCCTCGCTCTGAACGCTGCCGAGGCCGGCGACCAGGCCGCCGGGGCTATCGCCGCCGAGGCGACCCGACTGCTCACCGCCTCCGCGGTCGCGGCGTCCGCGACGCCCGACGTCGTGCTGCACGGCGGACTCACCGACCACCCGTGGTTCCGTGCGCAGCTGACCGCCGCGCTCGCCGACGCCGGCCGCCGCGTGCGGCCGCCCGTCGGCGACGCGATCGACGGCGCCCTGCTGCTCGCCACCCGCTTCGATCTCCCTCACGAAAGGTTCGTGCACCGTGCCGAATGACACCCGACTCACCGCTCTCATCGAGGAGCTGTCGAAGCTCGACACCGAGGCCGCGACCACCGAGCGCGGCGACCTCGATCTGCTCACGAGCGCGCAGCTCGTCGAACGCATGAACGCCGAGGATGCGCGGGTCGCGGGAGCGGTCGCCGCGGAGCAGACGCACATCGCCGCCGCCATCGACGGCATCACCGAGCGGTTCCGTCGCGGCGGGCGACTCATCTACATCGGTGCGGGCACCGCCGGCCGCATCGGCGTGCTCGATGCGAGCGAGTGCCCGCCCACGTTCGGCACGGACCCGTCGCTCGTGGTCGGCATCATCGCCGGGGGCGAGACGGCGATCCGCTCCGCCGTCGAGAACGCCGAGGACGACGCCGACGCGGCGGCCGCCTCGCTCGCCGAGCTGCAGCTGACCGCCGCCGACACGGTCGTCGGCATCTCGGCCTCGGGTCGCACGCCGTACGTGATCGGTGGACTCGACTACGCCCGCGGTGTCGGAGCGCTCACGGTCGCGATCGCGTCGAACCGGGCTTCGGCGATCGGTGCCGCCGCCGACATCGCGATCGAGGTCGTGACCGGGCCCGAGTTCATCTCCGGGTCGACGCGCCTCAAGTCGGGCACCGCCCAGAAGCTCGTCGTGAACATGCTCACGACGCTCTCGATGATCAAGCTCGGCAAGACCTACCGCGGCGTGATGGTCGATCTGCTCGCCACGAACGAGAAGCTGCACGCGCGGTCGATCCGCACCGTGTCGCAGCTCGCCGGCGTCGACACGGATGAAGCCGCTCGTGCGCTCACCGCCGCCGACGGTTCGGTGAAGCTCGCGGTTCTCATCCTCGCCACCGGGGCGACGCCCGCGGATGCGGCCTCCGCCCTCGAAGCGGCCGACGGACTGCTGCGCGAGGCGATCTCGGCACTGAGCTGAACTCGCCCGACTGTCGTTGCGGTCAGTGCCCGAACTCGATGAGAGCGACGCCGACGGCGATGAGGGCGACGCCCGCGGCCATCATCGCCGAGAAATGGTCTTCGAAGAGGATGCGGCCCATGACCGCGGTGATCGCGACGCCGGCGGCGGCCCAGATGCCGTAGGCGACGCCCACGGGCATGCCCATCGCCAGGATCGCACCGAGCAGCGAGAACGCGGCGACGTAGCCGACGACGATCACCGGGATCCATCGCCGGCGGCGCAGGCCCTCGGAGGCCCGCAGGCTCAACGTCGCGGTGACCTCGCTGGCGATCGCGAGCACGAGGAGCAGCCAGATCACGACACGACCTCGGTCGTGGCGGTCGAGCGGGCATGCGATCCGAGCTCCACGAGCAGCACGCCGATCACGATCGCGCCGACTCCGATGATCTGCACCGTGCCGAGCGTCTCACCGAACAGCACGGTGCCGAGCACGGCGGTGAGCACCACGCCGATCGCCGACCAGATGCCGTAGGCGACGCCCACGGGCATGCCGCGGTCGAGCACCACCGACAGCAGCCACAGCGACCCGGTGTACCCGGCGACGACCACGATCAGCCAGAGCGGATGCGTGAAGCCCTCGGCGGCGCGCAGCGACAGTGTCGCCGTCACCTCGAGGGCGATCGCGATCAGCAGCGGCGGCCACGGCGAGCGGCGGGGTCGGTCGGTCATCGCAGGCCTTTCGGGAGCGGCGGGCCGACGGCGGATGCCGGGCTCGAGCGCCGCAGGGGAGAACGCGTCGGATGCTCGCAGGATTCCCTGTCCGGGAGGTGAACGGATGCGGGAGCTGTCGCCTGTCGGAGGTGCCGGGCATCATGGGGTCATGAATCCCACGAAGCTGCGTCGAGAGCGCCTGCGCTCGCATCGGCTCACCGCCCGCGCCGCGTCGGTGGTCGATGCCGCGGGGCACATGCTCGCGGTGCAGAGTCAGGACTTCACCGCCGGGCGCTGGGCGCTGGCGGCCCGCACGCGCGGCACCGTCACTCTGGCCGCCGTCGATCGCGCCTTCGATCGCGGCGACATCGTGCGCGCATGGACGATGCGCGGCACTCTGCACACGATCCCTGCGCGGGATCTGGGGTGGGTGCTCTCGGTCACGGGGGAGCGCCAGTTGGCCGCGGCCGCCGCACGCCACCGGGACCTCGGTATCGATGAGGAGTTGCTCCGACGCGCGGCCGGGATCATCGATCCGGTCCTCCGCGACGGCGGATGCTCGCGTGCGGAGGCCTTCGCACGGTGGACGGATGCCGGGGTCGACCCTCGGGATCAGCGCGGCGTGCACCTGCTCGGCGCTCTCGCGATGCGGGGCGAGATCTGCCAGGGTCCGGTCGTGCCGGCGACGGCGTCGGCGGGCATCGCGCGGGAGCAGCGCTTCGTGGCATCCGATGCGTGGATCGGCGACGCGGCGTGGCCGGACGATCCGCTCGCCGAGCTCTTCGTGCGCTACGTCGACGGCCATGGTCCGGCGCGCGTCGAGGACTTCGCGTGGTGGTCGGGGCTCACCCTCGGAGTATCGCGCGATGCCCGGGAGCGTGCTGCCGGTCGCGTGACCGAGATCGACGAGGGCACGTTTGCGGCTGCCGAGCCGCCGCGTCGTTCACCGGGTGCGCCGCGGGTTCAGGTGCTCGGGGCTTTCGACGAGTACTACATCTCCTACGCGGATCGCAGCCTCGTGTGCCCGCCCGAGGGCCTGGGCGCGGTCGGACCGGGCAAGAACGGGATGGTGCGCCCGGTCGTGGTCATCGATGGAGAGGTGGTCGGCGTGTGGCGCCTTCCGCCAGCATCCGGGCGCGAGGGCGGCCGGGCGGTCGTCGAGCTGTTCGGTGCGGGGGAGCGGACGGCCGCCCTCGACCCCGAGATCGACGCGCAGCTGCGCGCGGCGCTCGCCCGGCACGCGGCATTCCTCGGGGCTCCGGAACGCGCCGAGGGCTGACCGCGGGTCACTCCTCGGCGTGACGCCCCAGGAACTCGTAGACCTCGCTGTCGTCGACGCCGGGGAACGCACCGCGCGGCAGCGGCGAGAACATGTGCGTGTGCACGCGGGCGCTCGGCCACGACTTGCCGTTCCAGCGCTCCGCGAGCTCTGACGAAGGGCGCCGGCAGCACGACTCGTCGGGGCAGTTCGACACGGCGCGATCGGTCGTCTCGCGCCCGCGCCACCAGCGCGCGTCGTCGAAGGGCACCCCGACCGTGATCGAGAATTCGCCGTCGGCCGACGATCCGGTCTGCGTCGAGCACCAGAACGTTCCCGATGGGGTGTCGGTGTACTGGTGGTGCTCGGTCGTGCGGTTCTGCTGGCCGAAGGCCGCGCGGGCCTGGAACTTGCGGCACACCCGCTGGCCCTCGACGGCCCCGGTGACGTCCATCGGCAGCGGCAGGTCGTCGTTCTCGTAGACGCGCGTGATCGCGCCGTCGGAGTCCACGCGCAGGAAGTGCAGCGACATGCCCAGGTGCTGGGTGAGGAGGTTGGTCATGCGCATGCCCGCGGCCTCGTGCGTGACACCGAACGCGTCGCGGAAGTCCTCGACGGCGAGGTTGCGGTCCTTCTTGGCCTGCTGCAGGAAGGCGACGGATGCCGTCTCGGGCAGCAGGCAACAGGCGCCGAAGTAGTTGATCTCGAGGCGCTGCTGCAGGAAGTCGGCGTAGTCGGTGGGCGGGGTGTGGCCGAGGAGTCGGTGGGCCATCGCCTGCAGTGCCATCGAGCGCAGACCGTGCCCGCCGGGGATCGAGGCGGGCGGCAGGTAGATACGGCCGTTCTCGAGGTCGGTGACCGAGCGGGTGGAGTGCGGGAGGTCGTTCACGTAGATGAGCTCGAAGCCGAGACGCTCGGCCATGATGCTCACGGTGCGGTGACTGAGCGCGCCCTGCACGTGGCCGGCGGCCTTCAGCTGCTTCTCGGCGAGCTTCTCGATGTCGGCGAGGTAGTTGTTCTGCGCGCGCATCCGCAGCCGCAGCTCGGTGTTCGCGCGGCGCGCCTCCTCCGGTGTCGCGATGGCCTCGCGCTCACGGCGCTGCAGCTCGCGGTGCAGACCCAGCACCGACTCGATGGTCTCGTCGCTCATGCCCTTCGTCACGCGCACGGGGGAGATGCCGAGCTGGCGGAAGACCGGGCTCTCCTGCGCGCGGTCGAGCTCGATCTCGAGCGCGGCGCGGCGGTTCGGCGGCTCGCCGGAGATGAGGTCGGTGACCTCGGTCCCGGTGGCCTGCGCGATGGCCTGCAGCAGTGAGAGCTTCGGTTCGCGCTTGCCGTTCTCGACCAGGCTGAGCTGCGACCCGGCGACACCCACGAGCGCGCCGAGCTCGTCGAGAGTGAATCCGCGAGCTTGCCGGTGGTGCCGGATGCGGTGGCCGAGAGTCGTGAGATGGATGCCGGAGGACGCCATTCCTTGATCTTAGACGAAAGAATCGCGATATTTACGACCAGAATCGTCGAAAAGTCGCGAGGAATGCCGAAGAAGATGGGTTCAACGCCCCACACTTCAAAGGAGCAGTCCATGGCCATCGCCGAAGTCTTCACCCCTCGCACCTCGCCCGTCGCCGCCGCGCGCACCTTCGGCACGGTGCCGGCCTATGACACTCCCGCGATGGTGGAGCTGGTCGCCTGGGTCGACGAGATGGCCGAGCTGACCCAGCCCGACTCGGTGCACTGGGTCGACGGCTCGCGCGCCGAGAACGACTGGCTGCTGCGCGGCCTCGTCTCGGAGGGCAAGCTCATCAAGCTCAACCCCGAGTGGCGACCCGGCTCGTACCTCGCCCGCTCGCACCCGAGCGACGTCGCTCGTACCGAGGGGCGCACGTTCATCTCCTCCGAGAAGGAGGAGGATGCGGGCCCGACGAACAACTGGGCGCCGCCCGCCGAGATGCGCGAGAAGATGAACGGCCTGTTCGCCGGGTCCATGCGCGGACGCACGATGTACGTCGTGCCGTTCTCGATGGGAGCGGTCGGCGGCCCGCTGTCGCACATCGGCGTGCAGATCACCGACAGCGCGTACGCTGTCGCCTCGATCGGGATCATGACGCGTGTCGGCGACGCCGTCACCCGGCAGATCGCCGAGGGCGCCCCGTGGGTGCGAACGGCGCACACCGTCGGCGCGCCTCTCGCGCCCGGGCAGACGGATGCTGAGTGGCCGTGCAACGACGAGAAGTACATCGTGCACTTCCCCGAAACCCTCGAGGTGTTCTCCTACGGCTCGGGCTACGGCGGCAACGCGATCCTCGCCAAGAAGTGCTTCGCACTGCGCATCGCCTCGGTGATCGCCCGCGACGAGGGATGGCTGGCCGAGCACATGCTGTTGATCCGTGTGATCGACCCGCAGGGGCGCGCGTTCCACGTCGCCGCGGCGTTCCCCTCGGCGTGCGGGAAGACGAACCTCGCGATGCTGCGGCCGACGATCCCCGGCTGGAAGGTCGAGACGCTCGGAGACGACATCGCCTGGATCCGTCCGGGAGAGGACGGCCGCCTCTGGGCGATCAACCCCGAGGCCGGATTCTTCGGCGTCGCCCCCGGTACGGGCGAGGCCACCAACGTCACGGCAGTCGAGACGCTGTGGGGCAACACGATCTTCACGAACGTCGCGCTCCGCCCCGACGGCGACGTGTGGTGGGAGGGCCTGACCGACACCGCTCCCGCTGAGCTCACCGACTGGGAGGGCAATGCCTGGACGCCGGACTCCGGCCGCCCCGCCGCGCACCCGAACTCCCGCTTCACCGTCTCCGCGTCGCAGTGCCCGCAGATCGCCGAGGACTGGGAGGAGGCCGTGCCGCTCGACGTCATCCTGTTCGGCGGGCGTCGTGCCAGCAACGTGCCGCTCGTGGTCGAAGCGACCGACTGGACCCACGGCGTCTTCCTCGGGTCGAACATCTCCTCGGAGCGCACCGCCGCAGCCGAAGGAACGCTCGGCGAACTGCGCCGCGACCCGTTCGCCATGCTCCCGTTCTGCGGCTACAACATGGGCGACTACTTCGGCCACTGGTTGAACGTCGGACGCGGGCTGCGGTTCGATCGTGCTCCGCGAATCTTCCAGGTCAACTGGTTCCGCCGCGGCGACGACGGCCGCTTCCTGTGGCCGGGATTCGGCGACAACTCGCGCGTCGTCGACTGGATCATCCGCCGGATCTCCGGCGACGTGCCGGCCGTCGACAGCCCGATCGGGCGGCTGCCGCGCCCGCAGGACCTCGACCTCGACGGACTCGACGTCCCGCAGGCCGACCTCGACGAGCTGTTCCGGGTCGATCCCGCGGCCTGGCGGGTCGAGGCCGATCGCACCGAGGAGTTCTACGACACGTTCGGTGACCATCTTCCGGCCGCGCTGCGTGCCGAACTGGCGTCGCTCCGGTACCGCCTCGAGAAGGTATGACCGGAGCGCAGGGCCAGGTGCCGGTTCGGGGGAGCCGGCACCTCCGAGTCCCCGTCGAGGGACTCGCGTGAGACCCGCGAAGGCGGGATGTCGGAGACGAACCCATGGCTGAGTGGTCTCCGGCATCCCGCCTTCGCGTTGTTCGTGTGCGCGCTGCCGATCAGGCGAGCAGCTGGTGACGCGCCAGATCGCGGTACAGCGGCGTCGACTCGACGAGCTCTGAGTGCGTGCCCTGACCCACCACCGCGCCGTCCTGCAGCACGACGATGAGGTCGCTGTCGACGACGGTCGAGAGGCGGTGCGCGATCACCACGAGCGTGCGGTCGGTCGAGACGGCGTCGATCGCCTCGCGCATGCGCTGTTCGTTGACGCCGTCGAGCGACGACGTCGACTCGTCGAGCAGCAGGATCGGGGCATCGGTGAGCAGTGCGCGGGCGATCGCGAGGCGCTGGCGCTCGCCGCCCGAGAGCATCACGCCGTCTTCGCCCACCGGTGCCGCAAGACCCAGCGGGCTGCGCTCGAGCACGTCGCCCAGGTTGACCGCGCGCAGCACGCGTTCGCAGTCGGCGTCGGATGCCTCGGGCGAGGCGAGTCGCAGGTTGTCGGCGAGCGTGCCGGCGAGGGTCGGAGCATCCTGCTCGACGTAGCCGAAGTGCGCGCGCAGCTCGTCGCGCGGGTAGGTGCGCGCGTCGTGACCGTGCACGCGGATCGATCCGCCCGTGGGGTCGTAGAAGCGCTCGACGAGCGAGAGGATCGTGCTCTTTCCCGCGCCGCTGGGCCCGACGAGAGCGACCCGAGCGCCGCGCGGCACCGCGAATGAGACGCCGCGCAGCACCTCGTGGTCAGCGGTGTCCTCCACAGCGGCGACGGTGCCGTCGATCGTCTCCGGCTTCTCGACATGGGCATCTTCGAGCAACGTTCTGGCGGCCTTCGCGGCGGCCTCGCGGGCGGCGACGACGTTGTCGGGGTAACGGAAGTGCACGTCGCGGAACTCGAGGGCCGGGGCATCCGCCGCAGGCTCGGGGCGCGCGATGTCGGCGGCGATCCGCTCGTCGTCCTGCGTCTCGGTGGGCAGGTCGAGCACCTCCTGGATGCGTCCGAGGGCGCCGAGCGCCTGATTGACCGAGGTGATCGCCCCGAACGTCGTCGCGAGCGGCATCACCAGCAGGAAGAGGAACATGATGAACGCGATCAGTGACGCGATCGAGAGTGCGCCGGCTGCAACGCGGAACCCTCCCACGCCGAGCACCACGATGAGGGAGAGCTGCAGGGCGATGCCGGCGACCGGCACGACGAGCGAGGAGATCTTCGCGATCCGCACGCCCAGACCGTACGCCTCGTCGGCGGTCCGAGACACCGCCGCCGTCTCACGTTCGGTCGCGCCCGAGGCGCGGATCGTGCGGATGGATCCCACCGCGCGCTCGACCCCGGAGGCCAGCTCGCCGACCTTCTGCTGCTGCTCGGTCGAGGCCGTGCGGATGCGTCCGCTGAGGGCCACGACGACGACGACCGAGACGCCGATCACGAGCACGATCAGCAGCAGGAGGATCGGGTCGATCACGAGCATCGCCACGAGGGCTCCGATGAACAGCACGGCGCTGCCGACGGCATCCGCCAGTCCCTGCGTGAGTACGGCGTAGAGCAGGGTCGTGTCGGTGCCGACGCGCGAGACGAGGTCGCCGGTGCGACGGGCGTCGAACTCCGAGGTCGGCAGGTGCAGGATGCGGGCGATCAGCTTGCGGCGGCTGGAGCGCACCACCGCGGTACCGGTGCGCTGCAGCAGGTAGTGCTGGAAGCCGGAGATGATCGACGACACGATCACGAAACCGATCAGCAACCACACCAGGATGCCGAGGGTGCCGCCGGACTGCACCGCCTCGATGACCTGCCCGACGAGCAGCGGTTGCACGAGCGAGGTCGCGGCGCCGAAGACGCTGAGCGCGGCCACGACGACGAGCGTGCGCTTGTGCTCGAAGAGGAAGGGGAGCAACTGGCGGAACGTGGCGCGCGGACCGTCCTGCTGCGCGCCGCGTCCGCGTCGGCGCGGAGTCGCCGTCCGGGACATGGATGACCTCGTTCTGAGAAAAAGGGGGTACTACGACCGTACTTCGTGCGGAGGGGGTACGCGGTCGCTCAGGAGCGCCCGAACCGCCGGTGCGCGGCCTGCTTCGAGACGCCCAGGGCGCTCGCGATGGCCTGCCAGGAGTACCCGGTGTTGCGGGCTCGGCGAACCTGCGCCTCTTCGGCTCGCGAGATCTCACGACGGAGTGCCGTGAGGCGGTTCAGCTCGGCGAGGGGTTCACCCTCGGGGTCGGTCGCGATCGCGGTGCGGATGCTCATGCGTCAACGCTAGTTGACGCTCCTGTCGTTCGTCAACCCACTTTGACGTTTCGAATCGCTCACCTTGTCGATTCCGCCCCTGCGAAACGACGAAGTGAGCGATTCGAAAGCCGGATCGGCAGACTGGACGGATGCTCGACACTCCCGCACTCCGCCCCGGTGACCGCGTCGCCGTGCTGTCGCCCGCGTTCGCCGCCCCGGCGGTCGCGCCCGAGATTCACGCGCAGGCTCTGCGGCGGCTCGCCGATCTCACCGGGCTCGTACCCGTCGAGTACCCGACCACGCGCCTCCTCGACGCGAGCCCGGAGGCGCGGGCCGCCGACGTCAACGCGGCCTTCGCCGATCCGAGCATCCGGGCGATCCTCGCGACCATCGGCGGTGACGACCAGATCCTCGTCGTGCCGCATCTCGATCCCGCCCTGGCGCTCGCCGACCCCAAGCCGTTCCTCGGGTACAGCGACAACACGAACATCCTGAACTGGCTGTGGGGCCTCGGTATCCGCGGCTATTACGGCGGCTCGACCGCCGTGCACCTCGGCCCCGGCCCCGCGGTCGACGACGTGCACCTGCTCTCGCTACGTGCCGCGCTGATCGAGCGCGGCACGGTGGAGATCACCGCGCCCGGCGAGTCGGAGGACATCGGCCGGCGCTGGGTCGATCCGCGCGCGCTGAGCGAGTACGGCGACCGCACTCCGACCGACTCGTGGGCGTGGGCCGGTCCGGCGCGCACCGTCTCGGGGCGGACCTGGGGCGGATGCCTCGAGGTCGTCGACAGTCTCGCCCTCGCCGATCGGCTGCCCGCGGTCGAGGATCTGGCCGGATCGATCCTGCTCCTCGAGACGAGTGAGGAGCGGCCGCCCGCGAGCTGGGTGAATCGGTGGATGCGTGGATTGGGGGAGCGCGGCATCCTGTCGGCCGTCTCCGGCGTGGTCGTCGCCCGCCCGCCGGTGAGCGACTTCGACTTCTCGCCGACCGATGACGAGGCGCGCGCCCTGCGTGCGGCCCAGCGCGACGTCGTGATCGACGTCGTCACCCGGTACAACCCCGAGGCGGTGGTGTGCGTCGGTCCGCCGTTCGGCCACACCCGCCCGCAGTGGATCGTGCCCTACGGTGGCACGATGACCCTCGACGGCGCCGCCTGCCGGATCTTCGCCGACTACTGACCGCGACGGTCCATCAGATGTGAGAACGCCTCTGAGGCCCTTCGTCGAAGGGTCCCAGAGGCGTTCTCCGGTGTCGGATGCCGTTACGGCTGCGGCGTCGCCGCCACGCCGAGGTCGTCCTCGTAGTCGACGTCCTTGGTCTCCTTCGAGAGCACCAGCGCGACGAACGTCAGAACACCCATGGCCGAGAGGTACAGACCCACGAGCCACGGAGCGCCACCGCCCGCCTGCCACAGCCACACCGCGATGAGCGGTGCGACGGCCGCGCCGAGGATCGACGAGACGTTGTACGAGATCGCCGAGCCCGAGTAGCGCACGTTCGTCGGGAACAGCTCGGGCAGCAGGGCGCCCATCGGGCCGAACGTGGCGCCCATGAGCATGAAGCCGAAGACGAGGAACGCCTGCGCGAGAGCGCCCGTGAACTTCGGGTCGACGGCCGGCAGCAGGAACGCGTTGAACGTGAGGCCGAAGACGATGATGAGACCGGTGACCCAGAGCAGCAGCTTACGGCGACCGATCTTGTCGGCGATCGGGCCCGAGAGCAGCGTGAAGATGCCGAAGAACACGACGCCGATGATCTGCATGAGCACGAAGTCGGTGTAGCCGAAGCCGAGTCCCGGGTAGAACTGTGCGGCGAACGCCGAGGCGTCGAAGTCGTTGCCGGCTGCTTCTGCGGCAGCCTGGGCCGCAGCGGATGCCGTCTCGAGCGATGCCGGCTTCGTGCCGTACGACAGCGTGAAGTTCGTCATCAGGTAGAAGAGCACGTAGGTCGCGAGCATGAAGAACGTGCCGAGGATGAGCTGCTTCCAGTGGTGGCGGAAGACCGTCGCGAGCGGGAGCTTGCGGATCGTGCCCTTCGTCTCGGCCTTCTTGAACGTGTCGGACTCGACGAGGCGCAGACGCACCCAGAGACCGATGATGACCATCACGGCGGAGAACAGGAACGGGATGCGCCAGCCCCAGGCGAGGAACGCCTCGGACTTGAGCGCCGGGTTCTCGGCGTGGGGGAGCAGCCAGTTGATGCTGAGAAACAGCAGGTTGGCGATGATGAATCCGAGCGGGGCGCCCAGCTGCGGGAAGGTGCCGTACCAGGCGCGTTTGCCCTTCGGGGCGTTCTCGGTGGCGACCAGGGCCGCACCCGACCACTCGCCACCGAGCGCGAAGCCCTGCGCGAGACGCATGATCAGCAGCAGGAGGGCGGCCACCCAGCCGATCTGCTGGAACGTGGGGAGGAGTCCGATGAGGAACGTCGCGATACCCATCGTGAGCAGCGATGCGACGAGGGTCGCCTTGCGGCCGTACTTGTCACCGAAGTGGCCGAAGACCACCGCACCGATCGGGCGGGCGACCATGGCGGCGCCGAACACGCCGAACGAGGCGAGGAGAGAGGTGGTGTCGTTGCCGGTCGGGAAGAAGAGCACCGGGAAAACGAGCACGGCCGCCGTGGCGTAGGCGTAGAAGTCGTAGAACTCGATGGTCGTGCCGACCAGGCTCGCGGTGATGACACGCGAGCGGGGATTCGCTGGTGCTGTGGTCGTACTCATGCTGCTCCTTAGGAAATAAGTGCCCTGGTATACCGAGGCACTCGGGCGAGTTTACGCCTCCCTGGGAGTTGCCTGGACGCGTGGCGGTCCCGGAGGGCGTTATGTGACGCGATACGTAGAGTCGGGGCGTCGGAGGGACATCACCATGTCGATCGAACTACCCGTCTATCGCGCACCGATGCGGTCGCGCGACGACGCCGTGCCCCGGGGTGTCGGAGCCGAACGGGCGCTCGCGCTCGGGATCTGCGGCATCGGCGGTCGAGTGTCTCCGCCGCCGACGACGCTGGATGCTGCCCTGGCGCTCGCCGACGAGCAGAGCGGCATCCGGCTGGCATGGAAGATCGAGCGCTTCGCTCGGGCGCCGATCGGTGCGTACGCCTGGACGCGAGACATCGATGGCCTCAGCTATCTCGGCCGGCTCGCGGGACCGTGGACCTACGACGAATCGGTGGAGGCTCTCGCCGCGGATCTCGTGCACGTGCGCGCCTGCGACTGGATCCTCGAGCCGGTCCCGGACGATCTCGTGCCCGGCGCCGTGCAGGCGGCGTTCGGTCGGGGCGGGCGCAACTGGCAGCGCATCCGGGCGGAGGGCGTCACTCCGCCGACCGCTGCCGTGTGGCAGCGGTACCGCGACGAGATCTGAACCGCCGCCCGCCAGCGATCTACTCTTCGGTGTCGCCCAGGCACAGCCCGCGCACGAACTCGGCGCGCGGCGAGAGCAGCTCCTCGAGTTCGAGCACGACGACACGATTCGACCCCGCCCAGGTCGCCGGCGCGGGCACGAACAGCGTGCGTTGCGGCCCGTTGCGCCAGTAGCGGCCGAGGAAGAACCCGTTCACGAAGGCGTAGCCCTTGCTCCACGCGCCGGTGTCGAGGAACAGGTCGGCGGGAGCATCGAGGTCGAGATCCCCGGTCCACGCGCGGGGTCCGTCCCCGGGAAGTGCCGCGGTGCGCGCGGCCACCTCGTCGGCGATCGTCGCAACGTCGAGCGGGGTCGAGGTCCAGCCCGTGAGCGGCTTTCCGTCGATCGCGGGTACGCCGATCAGGCCCTTCTCCTCGCCGAGGCGGTGGTCGTAGTTCACGCGGCCCTGCTCCTCGACGAGGATGCTCAGGGTGCGCCCCGCGGGGATCCGCAGCGCCTGATCGTGGCGCGTGCGCGAGAGCGTTCCGACGGGCTGACCGTCGACGCTCACCCAGGCGAGATCGCGCACCTCTTCGACGGTGAGCAGCGCCGGTCCGCTCATCGCGGGCAGAGCGACGTCGTAGCGCACGAGTGCGCTGAGGTGCCCGAGTTCGTCGAACGTGACGGGGAGAGCGGCGGGCGAAGCGGATGCCGCGGCATCCGTCCATGCGCCGGCGGGCGTGAGCTCGACGCTCGCGACCGGGGCGGACGCCCGGGGTGCGGGCAGCTCATCGGGAACCGGCGCGTACTTCGCGATGACGTCGCGGAAGGCGAAGAACTTCGCCGTCGGGTCGCCGGCCTCGTCGAGCGGGGCGTCGTAGTCGTAGGAGGTGACGATCGGAAGGTAGCGGCCCTTGTGGTTCGCGCCGTTCGTCAGGCCGAAGTTGGTGCCGCCGTGGAACATGTAGATGTTCACCGACGCCCCCGCGGCGAGCAGAGCGTCGAGATCGGATGCCGCGGCCTCCACGTCGGTGGTGTGGTGCACCCCGCCCCACCAGTCGAACCATCCGTCCCAGAACTCCGAGCACATGAGCGGGCCGGTGGGCTGATGCGCGCGCAGGGTGGCGAGACGCTCGGCGCTGCGCGAGCCGAACGAGCCCGTCTTGTGGAGTTCGGGCAGGCTGCCGTCGGCGAGCATCTGGTCGGTGGGCTGGTCGACGGTCGTGAGAGGCACGGTGATCCCGGCCTCGCGCGTGAGGGCGACGAGCGCCGCAAGGTACGCCTTGTCGGAGCCGTAGGCGCCGTACTCGTTCTCGATCTGCACCAGCACGACCGGGCCGCCGCGATCGATCTGCCGCGGCGCGACGATCTCGTACACGCGGCGCAGGTACGCGCTGATGTCGGCGAGGAAATCGGGGTCCGACGAGCGCAGAGCGCGATCTCCGGCGGTGAGCCAGGTCGGCAGCCCGCCGTTGTGCCACTCGGCGCAGATGTAGGGGCCGGGGCGCACGATCGAGTCCATCCCCTCGGCGTGGACGAGGTCGAGGAAGCGGCCGAGGTCGTTCCATCCGGTGGCATCCCATTCGCCCTTGCGTGGCTCGTGCGCGTTCCAGGCGACGTAGGTCTCGATCGTGTTGAGACCCATCAGACGCGCCTTGCGGATGCGGTCCTGCCACTGATCCGGGTGGATGCGGAAGTAGTGCAGGGCGCCGGCGATCACCTGGTGCTTCTGTCCGTCGCGGAGGAAGTCGGTGTCGCCGATGGTGAAGGAGGTCACGATGTGGAGTGCTTTCGGTAGAGAAGCGGCCGGATCGGGCGCTGAGGCTCGAGCCCAGGAATGGGTCCCTGAGCCTGTCGAAGGGCCCGATCCGGCCGTCGTGTTACTTGTTGACGCTGAAGCCCTGCGAGTTGCCGTACTCGACCAGGGCGTCCTGCCAGGCGAGGAGACCCTCGTTCAGGTCGGTGCCGTTCTGGTAGGACTGGCCGACGGTGTCACCGAAGATGCTGATGCCGTAGACCTGGTAAGGGAGGTAGCTCCAGTCGGAGACGACGTCCTCGGCGGCTGCGGCGAGCACCTCGTTGATCTTCTGACCGCCGAAGTACTCGGGGGCGTCGGCGAGGAATTCCTCGCTCGACAGCTCGGCGGTGGTCGACGGGAAGCCGCCGCTCTCGAGGAACAGCGAGATGCTGTCCTCGGAGTTGTTCAGCCACCACAGGAATCCGGCCGCGAGCTCGGGGTTCTCGCTCTGCGTGGTGACGGCCTGGCCGCCGCCGCCGTTCTCGGCGCTGGCGGGAGTGCCGTCGTAGGTCGGCATCGGGGCGACGCGCCAGTCACCGGCACCGTCGGGCGCACCCGAGATGAGGTTGCCGGGCATCCAGGCGCCGATCACGAGGGTCGCGATGCTGCCGTCGCCGAGAGCGCGGAACCACTCGTCGCTCCAGCTGCTGACCGGGGCGACGAGGTCTTCCTCGACGAGGCGGTTCCAGTTCTCGGTCCACTTCTTCGAGCCCTCGTCCTGGAGGTCGATCGTGACGTCGGTGCCGTCGGTCGAGAAGGGCTGGCCGCCGGCCTGCCAGATCATCGACGTCGCGAAGCCCGCGTCGCCGGTGTCGTTGGTGATGTACGCGTCGGGGTTCGCGGCGTGGATCGCCTT
Organism: Microbacterium sp. NPDC008134; assembly: GCF_042957055.1. NCBI lineage: Bacteria > Bacillati > Actinomycetota > Actinomycetes > Micrococcales > Microbacteriaceae > Microbacterium > Microbacterium sp. NPDC008134. Next base: position 1,063,083 of record NZ_JBIBHO010000001.1, read on the forward strand.
CGCGGCCTCGTAGTACTCGTCCCACGTGGTCGGCACGGCGATGCCGGCGGCGTCGAAGACGGCCTTGTTGTAGAACAGCGCCATGGGGCCGGAGTCCTGGGGGAGACCGTAGATCGCGTCGCCCGAGGTGACCGAGTTCCACGTCGATGCGGTGTAGTCGTCCTCGAAGTCGGCGAAGCCGTACTGCGACAGGTCGACGAAGGCATCCGTCAGCGCGAACTGCGGGAAGGCGTAGTACTCGATCTGCACGACGTCGGGGGCGCCGGAACCCGCCTTGATGGCGTTCTGCAGCTTCGTGTACTCGTCGGTGTTGGTGCCGGCGTTGACGACGTTGACCTTGACGTTCGGGTACTCCTCCATGAACGCCGCAGCCTGTGCCTCGGCGGAGGGGGTCCACGACCAGTAGGTGATCTCGCCGCCGGTCTCGAGCGCGGCCTCGACCGAGTCGAACGAGCCGTCGCCGGCGGCGCTGCCGCCGCCGGCTCCGCCGGTGCTGCAACCGGCCAGGGCCAGCGCGGCCACGGTGCCGGCCGCGAGCACCGTCAGGGTGCGGCGCGCGGCGGGGTGAGGAAGGTGCTTCATTGCTGTGTCCTTTCGGGGGTGCGATCCAGCATCGGATCGACGTTTTCTGCGATGCGAGGTGCGGAGAGCGGGATGCTCACTGCTTGACGCTTCCCGCGGTGAGACCTGACTGCCAGAACCGCTGCAGCAGCAGGAATGCGATCACGATCGGGATGATCGTGAGCAGCGAGCCCATGATCACCAGGTTGTAGATCGGCTGCGATCCGGCGCCGATCGCCTGCGAGCTCCACTGGTTCAGGCCCACGGTGAGCGGGTACCAGGCGGGGTCGGAGAGCATGATCAGCGGCAGGAAGTAGTTGTTCCACGTCGCGACGACCGTGAACAGGGTGACGGTCACGATGCCGGGCGCGAGCAGGCGCAGCGAGATCGTGAAGAACGTGCGGAACTCGCCGGCCCCGTCGATGCGCGCGGCTTCGAGCAGTTCGGTCGGGATCGACTCCGACGCGAACACCCAGATCAGGTAGAGACCGAACGGACTGATGAGCGACGGGATGATGACCGCCCAGGGGGTGTTCGTCAGACCCAACTCGCTGAAGAGCAGGAACGTCGGCACCGCGAGCGCCGTACCGGGCACCGCGACCGCGCCGAGCACGATCGCGAAGACCGCGCGACGGCCGGGGAACCGGTACTTCGCGAGGCCGTAGCCGGCCATGGTCGCGAGCAGTGTCGCCCCGCCCGCGCCGACCACGACGTAGAGCAGGGTGTTGCCGAGCCAGCGCAGGAAGATGCCGTCGCGGAACGAGAAGGTCGCCACGAGGTTGTCGATGAACGCGAAGTCGTCGGCGAACCAGAGGCCGAACGAGCTGAAGAGTCCCGACTGCGTCTTCGTCGAGCTGAACAGCAGCCAGACGAGGGGGACGAGCGTGTACAGCGCGTACACGACCATCACGATCAGCAGCGTCTTCGACGACCGCGGGTTCAGGGGGTCGTTGCGCTTGCGCGCGGAGCGGGCGAGGGGGAGTGCCATGTCAGCGCACCTCCGACTTCGAGCCGCGCAGTTGCACGACGTAGGCGATCACGGCCGTGATGATGCCCATGATGATGGCGATCGTCGCGGCGTAGTTGAACTGCTGGCCGGCGAACGAGAGGTTGTACGCGTACATGTTCGGGGTGAAGTACGTCGTGATCACGTTCGGGGCGAGGGGGCGCAGGATGTTCGGCTCGTTGAAGAGCTGGAAGCTGCCGATGATCGAGAAGATCGTGGCGATGACGAGGGCGCCCCGCACGGAGGGGATCTTGATCGAGAAGATCGTGCGCCAGGCGCCAGCGCCGTCGAGCGAGGCCGCCTCGTACATCTCGGTGGGAATCGTCTTGAGCGAGGAGTAGAAGATCAGCATGTTGTAGCCGACGAACTGCCACGTCACGATGTTGCCGATCGAGACCAGCATCCATTCCTTGGCGAACGGGGTGATCGCGTCGATGCCGAGGAGATCGTTGATGTTCGAGGTCAGGCCGAACTGGTCGCCGTAGATGTAGCCCCACATGAGCACCGCCACGACGGCGGGAACCGCATACGGCAGGAAGATCAGGATGCGGAAGAACGAGGCTCCGCGCAGGCGCGCACTGTCGAGCGCGAGCGCCGCGCCCAGCGCGAGCGCGAGCATGATCGGCACCTGCACGACGAGGAAGATCACGACGCGGCCGAACGCCTCCCAGAACTGGGGGTCGGTGAGAGCGCGCACGTAGTTGTCGAAACCGACGAACGCGGTGCCGCCGATCAGCTTCTCCTGGAAGAAGCTGAGGTACAGGGCGTACGCGAGCGGGGTGAGGAACACCAGCGCGAACACGAGCATGAACGGGCCGACGAAGGCCCATCCCTTCCAGTCGCGCTTCTCGCGGCGGCGGATGCCGGCGGCTCCGGGGGCCGCAATGATTTCAGTCGTCATCGACGAGACCTTCTCCAAGTCCAGGCGCTCACTGCGCCGTGTGTCAACGTCAACATATGCGATGCACTGCTAGTGTGTCAACGTCAACACATGAATGGATGATCAATCGTGTCCCTGGAATCCTCGACAGAGCAGTCGCCGCGGCGACGAGACCCCTCGATGGAAGACGTGGCGCGCGAGGCCGGCGTCTCGGGACAGACCGTCTCCCGGGTGGTGAACGCCCGAGGCTATGTCGGGGCGGCGACCAGAGAGCGCGTCGAGCAGGCGATGCAGCACCTCGGTTACCGGCCGAACAGCGCGGCCAGGGCCCTGCGATCGGGTCGATTCCGCGCCATCGGCGTGATCATGTTCTCGTTCAGCTCCTACGGTAACCAGCGCACCCTCGACGCGATCGCCGTGCGTGCGTCGCAGATGGGGTACGCGCTGACGTTGATCCCCGTGGAATCCAGTGCGCGCGAGACGGTCGCGGGTGCGTTCCGCCGTCTCGAGGAGCATGCCGTCGACGGCATCATCATCGTTGTCGAAGCCCATCAGCTCGACGAGGCGGAGGTCGAGATCCCCGACGGCCTGCCGATCGTGCTCGTCGACTCGAACCGAGGCTCGACGCATCCGTTCGTCGACACCGACCAGGCGCAGGGCGCCCGGCTCGCCACCGAGCATCTGCTCGACCTCGGGCACGAGACCGTCTGGCACGTGTCGGGTCCGACGGAGTCGTATTCGGCGGAGCGTCGCCGCGAAGCGTGGCGGTCGACGTTGGAGGCGCGTGGCCGCCGGGTGCCCGAGATGATCCCGGGGGACTGGAGCGCCGCGTCCGGCTATCGGGCCGGTGTCGCGCTGCGCGACCGCGACGACGTCACCGCTGTCTTCGCCGCCAACGACCAGATGGCGATCGGTGTGGTGCGCGCGTTCCGCGAGGCCGGCCGCGACATCCCGGGCGACGTGAGCGTCGTCGGCTTCGACGGACTGCCGGATGCCGCGCAGATCTGGCCGCCCCTGACGACGGTGCAGCAGCATCCCGAGAAGGTCGGCGCGCTCGCGGTCGATGCTCTGCTCGCCGAACTCGACGGGGGAGAGGTCGCCCAGACTCCGCTCGTCGGCACCGAACTCGTCGTCCGCGAGAGCACAGCGCCCCCGCACCCCTGAGGCACCGGTCCCTGAGCGAGCGCAGCGAGACGAAGGGCCCACCCGTTGTCCGGGTCCCTGAGCCTGTCGAAGCTCCCCGCCCCGAGGAACTGGGTTCCTGAGCCTGTCGAAGGGCCCTCCCCGAGAGCCTGGGTTCCTGAGCCTGTCGACGGGCCCCGCCCCGAGGAACTGGGCCCCTGAGCCCCGAGGAACTGGGTCCCTGAGCCCGTCGAAGGGCCCGCCCCGTGGCGCTCGATCTGGCCTGTGGATAACTTCCGCGGGTGCGCTCGGATTCGGGCTACTTTATGCCGGTGCTCTCGACCCGATACCCCGCTGCCATCCTCGCTCTCACGTTCGCCGCCGCTCTCAGCGGCTGCGCGCCCGCCGCGGAACCCTCGCCCACCCCGACCCCGGCTTTCGCGAGCGAGGAAGAAGCGTTCGCCGCCGCGGAGGAGGTGTACCGGGCGTACAACGAGGCGGTAAACGCGGAACGCCGCGGGGACGAAGAGGCGGACCCGAGGGGATTTCTGATCGGATTCGCGCTCGAAGGAGACACGGACGCGCGCCGGGTGCTTGCGAGCGAGGGGATCGTGATCAGCGGTGATGGAGAGATCACCGAGTTCACTCCGCTCCAGGCCGAGTTCGAGGCCGGTGTTGTGTCGGTCCAAGTCCTCGTGTGCCTAGACGTCAGCGGGACAGCGGTACTGGATGAGAACGGCGTTGACGTCACTCCGTCAAATCGTCAATCGAAGGTGCCACTGTTGGTCACGCTTGACGAATCTGACCACCAGTTGATGGTGTCGGAATCGACGGCGGATGGTGGCCAGACATGCTGAGCGCCGCATCTTTCCTGATCGTCGGCTCGCTCGTGTTGAGCGGCCCTGAAGCTGTCGCCGCTTCCGGAGCATGCGAGTCCAGTCTCGCCTCGGCTGGTCGCTGCGGCTCCACAGACGGCTCCTCCGTCACGGTCACCGGCACTCAGCCGAGCCCGCAGTATCCCGGTTCGTCGCCGTACCCGGGCGCGAATCCCGGGTCCTCGAACTCGGGGACCTCCGGCCCGCGGTACTCCCGCCCGCAGCAGAACTACGACACCGACGACTGCCGCGGCGTCTCCGATCTCCGATGCGTCCGCGGGGCCGTGCCCGGCGTAGCACCGGACGCCCCGGCATCCGCCCCCGGCGCCCCGGAGATCTCGATCACCGACCTCGTCACCCTCAGCCCCGCCACCGCGACACCCTCCGCCGACCCCGGCAACATCGGCATCGCCGGGCTCCCCACGAACTTCGTCACCATGGCATCCGTCCACACCCGCACCGGCACCCTCTTCGGCGCACCCGTCACCGCCCGGTTCACCCCCGTCGGCTACGACTTCACCTACGGCGACGGCACCACCGCGCACACCACCACCGCAGGTGCGACCTGGGACGCCCTCCACCAACCCCAGTTCACGCCCACCCCGACCAGTCACGTCTACGACGACCGCGGCACCTACGACACCACCGTCACCATCCACTACACCGCCGAGATCGACCTCGGCACCGGATACATCCCCCTCACCGGAACCCTCACCACACCCGGACCCACCCAAACCATCCGAATCTACGAAGCCCACACCGCCCTCGTCCAACACACCTGCACCGAACAACCCACCGCCCCCGGCTGCTGAACGAGACGCCCCACGACACCCGGTCCCTGAGCGAGCGCAGCGAGACGAAGGGCCCCACGCCCAGAGACACTGGGTCCCTGAGCCCGTCGAAGGGCCCCCGCCCCGAGCACACCCGCAGGTGCACATGCGGTGGGACGCTTCGACGAGCTCAGCGACCCAGTCTTCGCGACCTCGCACCGTTCATCTGCACGGCTCGATCACACGTGCACGACGAAACCACCGGTTGCTCCGTGCAGACGTGACATCTCCGTGCACGCGAGCGCGGAAGGCCGCGGAAGACGCGTCCGAAGCGAGAATCGAGCGGGCTCAGCGCCAGATCGCGGCGATGGCGGCGTTCGCCGCGGTGAGGATGCCGACGAGCCAGAACATGATCGGGGGCACGGATGCTCCGCGCTTCTGCCGCGCGGTGCCGATGCCGAGCAGCGCGCCGATGACAAGCAGCAGCACCAGCTTCACGCCGATCTTGACGTAGTTCAGCTCGTACGAGATGCCCCACGGGGCGGCGAGAGCGAGACCGGCGACCGCGGCGATCGCCATGCCGATGCTCATCAGCCGCGTGAAGACGCGCTTGCCGCCGAAGGCCTGCACTGCCCATGCCCCGAAGAGAACGGCGAAGCCGATCAGGTGGACGAAGAGAACGACGTGGCGCAGGGTCTCCATGACCCTCACGGTACGATTCCCCGCCCGCCCTCCGCCAGCAAGGGAAGGCTCCCCTCAGCGAGCGGCGAGCGCGAGATCAGCCGCGCAGCTCCCGGATGACGAGAGCGGTGCGCAGCGCGGCATCCGCTGCCTCGGCGCCCTTGTCCTCCTTCGATCCCTCGAGCCCCGCACGGTCGAGACCCTGCTGCTCGTCGTCGAGCGTGAGCACGCCGAAGCCGACGGGCTTGCCGGTGTCGAGCGAGACGCGGGTGAGGCCGTCCGTCGTCGCCGCCGAGACGTATTCGAAGTGCGGCGTGCCGCCACGGATGATCACGCCGAGCGCGACCACCGCATCCGCACCACCGGCGAAAGCGGCCTGCGCGGCGACGGCGAGCTCGAACGAACCCGGCACGCGCACGAGGCGGTGCGTGGCCCGAGCCTCGTTCAGCACCCGCTCGGCACCGGCGATCAGGCCGTTCGTGATCGTGTCGTGCCAGGTGCCGGCGATGATGACGACGTTCACGCCGCGTCCGTCGATGTTCTCGGTCTTCGGTGCTCCTGCGCCGCTCATGCGTCGTCCTTTCCGTCTGCGAGGGCGGCCTTGAGTTCCGCCTCGCCGATGATGTGACCCATCCGGTCACGCTTCGTCTCGAGATACTGATGGTTGTTGGGGCCGACACCGACGATCAGCGGCACCTGCTCGACGACGTCGAGGCCGAGCTCGCGGAGCTGGTTCACCTTGTCGACGTTGTTCGTCAACAGGCGCACCTTCGATACGCCGAGGTCGGCGAGGATCCCGGCGGCCGCCGCGTACTCGCGGGCGTCCGCCGGCAGTCCCAGCGCGAGGTTCGCATCGACTGTGTCGAGCCCCTCCTCCTGCAGGCTGTAGGCGCGGAGCTTGTTGATGAGTCCGATGCCGCGCCCCTCGTGACCGCGCATGTAGATGACGATCCCGCCGTCCTGCTCGATCGCGTCGAGCGCGGCGTCGAGCTGCGGGCCGCACTCGCACTTGAGCGAACCGAAGGCCTCACCGGTCAGGCACTCGGAGTGCACGCGCACGAGCGATGTCTCCTGCGGCTCTCCCGAGACGACGGCGATGTGGTCGGTACCGGTGACACGGTCCTTATAGGCGAGGAACCGGAAGGTGCCGTGCGTGGTCGGCACGGTCGCGTCGGCGCGCAGACTCACCCGGCGGTTGCGCACCGGACCGTTGTCGCCCTGCGGATCGATCTCGTTGAGGTGGTCGATCAGCTGCTCGATCGTGATCACGGGCACGCCGTCGCGGGCGCCGAGCTCGAGGAGCCCCGGCATCCGCATCATGCTGCCGTCTTCGGCCACGACCTCGGCGATCGCACCGACCGGCTGCAGTCCCGCGAGGCGCATGAGGTCGACGGCGGCCTCGGTGTGACCGCTGCGCTCGCGCACGCCTCCGTCGACGGCGCGCAGTGGAAGCACGTGGCCCGGACGGATGATGCTCGTGGCGGTCGACTCGGGGTTCGCGAGCACGTTGAGCGTGTGCGCGCGGTCGTGCGCGCTGATGCCGGTGGTGACCCCCTCGGCCGCATCGACGCTCACCGTGTACGCGGTGGCACGCGCGTCTTCGCTCGCAGCGACCATCGGCTGCAGGTTGAGGTCGTCGGCGCGGTCGGCGGGCATCGGCGCGCAGATGAATCCGGATGACCAGCGCACGGTCCACGCGACCCACTCGGGGGTGGCGAGCTCGGCCGAGAGGATGACATCGCCCTCGTTCTCACGGTTCTCGTCGTCGGCGACGAGGACGGGGCGCCCGGCGCGCAGGGCGTCGAGGGCTTCGGCGATCGTGGAAAGGCTCATCGCGAGCCTCCTTCCGGTGCGGCGCGGAACGCGAGCAGACGCTCGACGTGCCGGGCGAGGATGTCGGTCTCGAGGTTGACGCGGTCGCCGACGGCGCGCGTGCCGAGGGTCGTGGCCGCGAGGGTCTCGGGGATCAGCGAGACCTCGAACCACGCGTCGGTCGTCGACGGAGGCGTGCTCACGGCACTGACGGTCAGCGACGTTCCGTCGACCGAGATCGATCCCTTGTCGACCACGAGCGGGGCGAGGTCGGCGGGAAGGCCGACGCGCAAAACACTCCACTGGGCGCCGGGCCGCACTTCGAGCACGCGCCCGACGCCGTCGACGTGGCCCTGAACGATGTGGCCGCCCAGGCGTGCGCCGACGGGCATCGCCTTCTCGATGTTGACGCGCGTGCCGACCGCGGCATCGCCGAGTGCCGCGACGTCGAGGGTCTGCTTCATGACATCGGCGTCAAAGGAATCGGCGCTCGAGCCGACGACGGTCAGGCAGACGCCCGAGACGGCGATCGACTCGCCGTGCACGGCATCGGACGCGGCCTTCGGCGCGCGCACGGTCAGGCGCCAACCGTCGCCCGACGGCGAGATGGCGGTGATCTCGCCGACCTCCTCGATGATCCCGGTGAACATCAGACGGCTCCTTCGGTCGACGCGGTGGGGAGTGAAACGGGGTGGGCGATCGCGAGCAGATCGGCGCCGAGGGGCACCCACTCGTCGATCGTCAGGCGGCGCGCCTCGCCGATCGACGAGACGCCGATGTCGGTGAGGGCGAGACGGCTCCCGCCCAGCAGCACGGGGGCGACGTAGGCGAGCACACGGTCGGCGAGGCCCGCCGCGACGAACGCGCTCGCGAGCGTCGGACCGCCCTCGACGAACACGCTCTGGATGCCGCGGCCGTGCAGGTCGGCGAGCACCGCGCGCAGGTCGTGGCCCTCGAAGAAGAGGGGACTGTGCGGATGCCGGCGAACCGCCGCATCGGGCGGCGTCGGACGCGAGCCGATGACCACCGGGACGGGCTGATCGGCGAGCAGCGCATCGCCGTCACGGGCGGTGAGCGACGGATCATCGGCGAGCACGGTGCCGGTGCCGACGACGATGGCATCGGATGCCGCGCGGCGGCGATGCACGTCGGCTCGCGCCTCGGGGCCGGTGATCCACTGGCTCGTGCCGTCGTCGGCAGCGGCGCGTCCGTCGAGGCTCTGCGCCCACTTCACCGTCACGTGCGGGCGGCCGAGCCGCTGCGCGGTGAGCCATCCGTCGATCACGGCGTGCGCGGCCTCCGCCTGCTCGCCGGCCTCGACGCTGACGCCCGCAGCGCGGAGTCGTTCCGCGCCGCCTCCGGACACGGCACCGGGATCGTCGAGCGCGTAGATCACGCGGCTCACGCCGGCCTCGATCAGTGCGACCGCGCAGGGGCCGGTGCGACCGGTGTGGTTGCAGGGCTCGAGCGTGACGACGGCCGTCGCCCCGCGAGCGGCGCCGGGGGCGAGCTTCGACAGCGCGTCGACCTCGGCGTGCGGGGTGCCGGCGCCATGGTGCCAGCCCTCGGCGAGGACCGCGCCGTCGGGGGAGAGGATGACCGCGCCGACCTGCGGGTTGACTCCGCGGGGGCCGAGGGCCGCGAGGGCGAGAGCGCGGCTCATCGCCTGGCGCTCTGTCTCGTTCACTGCCATCCGTCGTCCTTCTCTGAAGGCTCCGAGGGAGGATGGACGGCGCGCACGGCGGCGCATCGTGCTGCCTCCCTTCCGGACTAGCGGGATCTCTCCCGCATCACCGTCGGTCCCGGATTTCCACCGGATCGGCACCCCGGTCGAAACCGAGACGCTCGCGGACTGTCACCGCCGGTTCGGATTCCCACCGACCCCGGAGCACGTTGATGTTCTGAGTGTACTCAACACGCCTGCGCGGATTTCATTCCCCGTCATCCGGCGACGTCTCCGCTCACTTCAGGAGGCGGGAGAGGCGCCGGTCGGCGAGCGCTTTGCCGCCGGTCTGGCAGGTGGGGCAGTACTCCAGTGAGCGATCGGCGAAGAACACGCTGCGCACGGTGTCGCCGCAGACCGGGCATGCCTCACCCCGGCGGGCGTGGACCTGCATCCCACGGCGCTTCGCGTCTTTCAGGTCGGCCGGGGGCTTACCGGATGCTTCGGCAAGGGCCTCGCGCAGCGTCGACTGCATCGCGGCGAAGAGCGCGTCGATCGCGGCGTCGTCGAGCGTCGCGGCGATCGCGTAGGGCGACATGCGCGCGGCGTGCAGGATCTCGTCGGAGTAGGCGTTGCCGATCCCGGCGATCACCGCCTGATCGCGCAGGAGGCCCTTGATCTGCGTGCGCTTGCCGTCGAGGAGCCCAGCGAACACGTCGCGAGTGAAGGTCTCGTCGAGGGGATCCGGCCCGAGTCGGGCAATGCCGGGCACCTCTGCGGGATCGCGCACGACGTACACGGCGAGGGACTTCTTCGTGCCCGCCTCTGTGAGGTCGAACCCGCTCCCGTCGTCGAGGGCGACGCGGAGAGCGATGGGGGTCTTGCCCGGCTTGATGATCGTGGTGGGCAGACTCTCATACCACCGCAGCCAGCCCGCCTTCGCGAGGTGGAAGACGAGATGCAGGTCGTCGCCGCAGGAGAGCACGATGAACTTGCCGCGTCGCGAGGCACTGCTGATCACGGCGCCGTGCAGCGCGGTGTTGGGCGGGTCGTAGGTCTTCAGCGCGGCGATCGACGCGACGTTCGTGCGCGTGATCGAGCGCCCCACGACGCGCTCGCCGAGGAAGTCGACGAGCCCCTGCACCTCCGGCATCTCGGGCATGCGAACATCCTGCCACCGGCATCCGACATCGTCACCCCTCCGGCGGGACTCAGAGGATCGGCCACTCCACGGGGGAGCGGTCGTCCGAGACGAGAAGCCCGCCGACCCAGCCGTCGTCACGCCCGCGCGGACCCGTGAGGAACTGGCGCTGCATGCCTTCGTAGCGGAAGCCGAGCGCCCGTGCCGCGCGCGCCGACGGCTCGTTGCCGACCTTCGCACGCCAGTCCAGACGCACCAGGCCGCGCTCGTCGAACGCCCAGTCGATCACGGCCATCGCCGCCTCGACCACGTATCCCTTGCCGCGGGCGGAGGCGGCGACCCAATACCCGAGTTCAGCTTGCGCGCCGCTCTCGTGATCGACGATGTGGTGCAGACCGATCGATCCGACGACCTCGCCGTCGGCGTACATCGACCAGGTGGCGTGCGACTCGTCGGCCCAGCGCTGCGCGGTGATCTCGACGAACTCGCGGGCGCTCTCGCGGGTGTAGGGGGAGGGCACGGTCGTCCAGCGGGGGATCTCCGGGTCCTGGCACGCCGCCGTGATCGCGTCGATGTCGGCGATCTTCGGCGCCGCCAGCACCAGGCGCTCGGTCTGCAGTCGTACAGGTTCCATCGGGCTACGGTATCGCCTGCCGGAGCCGATGTCGGAGGCGGCGGCTAGTCTTGTGCGGTGACTGTTCCAGGGATTCTGCGCGCCTTGGAAGAGGCGTCTCTGTACCGTGAAGCGCTCGGCTGGGCTCAGACCGATGCCGACCTCGGGCTCGTCGACGGGCTGGATGCTCCGGCCCTCGCGGGACTCCTCGCCAAGCGCGCCGCCGCGGGGCATCCGCCGGCATTGCTCGCCGTCGTACCCACGGGCCGCCGTGCCGAGAGCCTGGCGCAGGCGCTCGGGTCATACATCCCCGACGCCGAGGTGCTCACCTTCCCGGCGTGGGAGACCCTGCCGCACGAGCGCCTCAGCCCCAGCCCCGACACGGTGGGGCTGCGCCTCGCGACCCTGCGCCGCATCCGCGAGTGGTCGGGCGAGCATCCGCTCGTCGTCGTGGCCTCGGTGCGCGCGGCGCTCCAGCCGATCGCGGGCAACCTCGGCGATATCGAAACCCTCGAGCTCGCGGTGGGCAGCCGCGGCCTCGAACTCGAGACCGTTGCCGCCCGGCTCGTCGAACGGGCCTACTCGCGCGTCGACATGGTGTCGCGGCGCGGTGAGTTCGCGGTGCGCGGCGGCATCCTCGATGTCTTCCCCGCGATCTCCGAGCACCCCTACCGTGTCGAGTTCTTCGGCGACGAGATCGATCAGATCCGTGCGTTCTCGGTCGCCGACCAGCGCTCGCTCCCCGGAGAGGTCGGCACCGTCGACCTGCCGCCCAGTCGCGAGTTGCTGCTCACCGACGACGTCCGTGACCGCGCCCGTGCGCTGATCGGCGGCTTCCCGGCGATCGCGGGCATGCTCGAGAAGATGGCCGAGGGCATCCCGGTCGAGGGCATGGAGTCGCTCCTGCCCGCGGTCGCGGGACCGCTCTCGTCGCTCGCCGAGTACCTCCCCGCGGGCGCGGCCACCGCCGTGGTCGACCCCGAGCGCTCGAGCGCCCGGGCGATCACCCTCGGCGAGACCAACCGCGAGTTCCTCGACGCGGCGTGGAGCGCCGCGACCTCGGGAGCCTCCGCGCCGATCGACCTCGGCGCGGGCGACTTCCTCACGATCGCGCAGCTGCGCGAGGTCGTACGCGACCGCGGCGGCGTGTGGTGGCGGCTCAGCCCCTTCGGCGCCGGCCTCGGTGAGGACGACGCCGAGGCGGCCAACCTCGATGCCAGCGTGATCCCATCCTTCCACGGCAACGTCGACGGCGCGATCTCGTTCGTCGACGGGCGCATCTCCGAGGGGTGGCGTGTCGTGGTCATCGCCACCGGCTCGGGACTCGTCGACCGCGCGCGCGACGTCCTGGCGGATCGCGGCATCGCCGCACGCATCCTCCCCGAACTGAACGAGGCGCCGGAGCACGGCGTCGCGACCCTGCTCACCGGCGCCGTCGAAGCAGGCTTCCAGGTGCCCGAGGCGAAGCTCGCCGTCCTCACCGACAACGAGTTCTACGGCCGCACGATCGGCGGCGACCAGCGCGTCGTCAAGAAGCTCGCGTCCCGCCGCAAGAACGTCGTCGACCCGCTGCAGCTCAAGCCCGGCGACTTCGTGGTGCACAACACGCACGGCATCGGTCGCTTCGTCGAGATGACCCAGCGCGAGGTGTCGACCGGCGGGCGCAACGCCACGAAGTCGACCCGCGACTATCTGGTGCTCGAGTACGCCCCGTCGAAGCGGGGCTACCCTGGCGACAAGCTCTACGTGCCCACCGACCAGCTCGACCTGCTCTCGAAGTACGTCGGCGGCGAAGGGCCGACGCTGTCGAAGATGGGCGGCAGCGACTGGTCGCAGGCCAAGGGCAAGGCTCGCAAGGCCGTGCGCGACATCGCCGTCGAGCTCGTCAAGCTCTACTCGGCGCGGATGAGCGCCAAGGGACACGCCTTCGGTCCCGACACCCCCTGGCAGCGCGAGCTCGAAGAGGCCTTCCCCTTCGCCGAGACGGCCGATCAGCTGCAGACGATCGACGAGATCAAGGCCGATATGGAGCGGCCGATCCCGATGGACCGTCTGCTCTCGGGCGATGTCGGCTTCGGCAAGACCGAGGTCGCGGTGCGCGCCGCGTTCAAGGCCATTCAGGACGGCAAGCAGGTCGCGATGCTCGTACCGACGACGCTGCTGGTGAAGCAGCACCTCGAGACGTTCACCGAGCGCTTCGCCGGCTTCCCGGTGAAAGTGCGTCCGCTGTCGCGTTTCCAGACCGACAAGGAGGCCCGCCTCACGCTGCAGGGCCTGCTCGACGGCACGGTCGACATGGTCATCGGCACGCACCGCATCCTCACCGATCAGGTGATGTTCAAGGACCTCGGCCTGATGATCATCGACGAGGAGCAGCGGTTCGGCGTCGAGCACAAGGACGCCCTCAAGAAGATGAAGACGAACGTCGACATCCTCGCCATGAGCGCCACACCGATCCCGCGCACGCTCGAGATGGCGGTCACCGGCATACGCGAGATGTCGACGCTGGCGACGCCGCCGGAGGACCGGCATCCGATCCTGTCGTTCGTCGGTCCGCGCAGCGACAAGCAGATCGCGGCCGCGATCCGCCGCGAGATCCTGCGCGAGGGTCAGGTGTTCTTCGTGCACAACCGGGTGCAGTCGATCCAGCGCGTCGCCGCGCAGCTCGCCGAGCTGGTGCCCGAGGCGCGCATCGCCGTCGCTCACGGGCAGATGGGGGAGCACGCGCTCGAACAGGTCGTCGACGACTTCTGGGAGCGCAAGTTCGACGTGCTCGTCTCGACGACGATCATCGAGACCGGTCTCGACATCTCGAACGCGAACACGATCATCATCGACCGTGCCGACAAGTATGGTCTGAGCCAGTTGCACCAGCTCCGCGGTCGTGTGGGGCGCGGGCGCGAACGCGCCTACGCGTACTTCCTCTACGACGACCTGAAACCGCTCAGCGAGACCGCCGCCGACCGACTGCAGACGATCGCCGTGAACAACGACCTCGGCTCGGGAATGCAGGTGGCGCTCAAGGACCTCGAGCTGCGCGGTGCGGGCAACCTGCTCGGCGGCGAGCAGGCCGGTCACATCGCCGGTGTCGGCTTCGACCTGTACCTCCGCATGATCGGCGAGGCGGTGTCGACGTTCCGCGGCGAGGAGGTCGAGTCCGGACAGGAGCTGCGGCTCGAGCTGCCGCTCGATGCGCGCATCCCCGAGTACTACATCGACAGCGAGCGCCTGCGGCTCGAGGCCTATCAGAAGCTCTCTGCGGCCTCGATCGCGACGGCGAAGGATGACGCGATCGATCTGGTGATCGACGAGCTCACCGACCGGTACGGCACGCCCCCGACCGAGGTCGAGGGGCTCATCGCGATCGCTCGTCTGCGCCGTCGCGCGGCTCGTGCCGGGCTGGCCGACGTCGTCGTGATGGGATCCAACCTGCGCATCGCTCCTGCCCGCCTGGAGGACTCGATCAAGGTGCGCCTGCAGCGTCTCTACCCGAAGGCGAAGCTCGTCTCCGGCGGCGAAGCTCTGGTCGTGCCGATGCCGACGGTGCCGGCCACGGTCGGTGTCGGTCTCGAACCCCTGCCGGACGCCGAGCTGCTCGAATGGGTCGGGCAGCTGTTCACCGCGATCTTCCCGGAGCCCGTGAAGGCCGAGACCGCGGGTTGAGCCCGAAGAGCTGAACCCGAGGAGGAGAGCGGGCGATCTAACCCGGGGACGGCACGCCGAGGTAGAGCGCGTTGCCGTCAGGATCCCTCACCTGAGCGACCATCTCGCCCCAGGGCATGGCGGCGGGAGCGTCCACCGAATCCGCGCCGGCGGTGACCGCACGGCGGTAGGCCGCATCGATGTCATCGACGTACAACCACAGCGCGATGCTCTCGCCGCGGTCGACCTCCGGATCCCAACCGAGTGCGAGAGAGCCGCCCCCGATCTCGAACGCGACATAGACCTCGATACCGTCCTGCTCATACCGGTACGAGACCCGCGCGCCGAAGGCATCCGTATAGAACCGTCGCAACCGTTCGAGGTCGCGCGTGCGGAGGATGGGGAAGAGTGACTTCACCGCCATGCACGAAAGCGTAGATCCCCGCTCTGCGTCGATCAACGGCCATCGCCGCGTGCCACACGGCTACAGCGAGAACCCTCCGTCGGACGTGAGCACCTGGCCGACCACCCACGAACCGGCGTCGGTGCAGAGCCAGCCGATCAGCGAGGCGGGGTCGTCCGGTCGCCCGACACGTCCGAACGGAGTGCCGGAGATCCAGTCGGCGACTCCGGACAGATCGCGATCAGTGGTGTCCTCATCGAGGTATCCCGTGTTCACCGGACCGGGATTCACGGTGTTCAGAACGATCCCGACATCGAGCAGCTCGGCCGCCGTGGTGCGCGTGATCCCGGCAAGAGCTGCTTTGCTCGTGGCGTAGGACATCTCTCCCCGCATCGCCCCGTGCCCCTGTCCCGACGTCATCCAGATCACGTGCCCCGTCGGCTTCTCGAACGCGCCGGCCTGCACGACACGGTCGCCGGGGCGGGCAGCGGCGGAGCCATCGACGCCGAGTTCGGTGCGACGGCGTCGGGCGAGACCGGCGGTGAGCAGCAACGAGGCTCGCGCATTCGCCTGCCAGTGCGCGTCGAGTACATCCGCGGTCATGTCGAAGATGCTGCCGTCGCGCCCGCTCATCGCCTGATTGCACACGAGGATGTCCAGGCGGCCGGTGAGCGCGGATGCCGCGTCCAGCAGGGGCTCGATCGTCGCTGGGTCTCGCAGGTCTGCGTGATTATCGCCCATCACCGCACCCGGAGTCAGAGCATCCGCGATGCCGGTGCAGACCGCGTCGATGTCGTCGGCTCCCCATGGATGGTCGACATCGTGCGGCCGATAGTGGTGGAGGAAAACGCTCGCGCCGAGCACGGCGAGGGTGTTCGCGGTGGCGAAACCGATCCCGCGGCGGCGGGAGACACCCGTGACGAGAGCGGCCTTGCCGCTGAGGGGGAGATCCTGGGTATGCATGCGCTGACCTTTCTAGCCGAGGGGTGCGATCGCGTCAACGGGGTGTGGCGCCTTCGTCGCCCGGCGGATGCTGGGGGCATGTGGACTCTTCTGATCATCCTGCTCGTCGTGTGGGCCGGCCTCGCCGTGTTCGGCTTCGTGGTCAAGGGCCTCGTCTGGCTCGCCGTCCTCGGAATCGTTCTGTTCCTCGCGACGCTCGTCATCGGCATGCTCCGGCGCACCGCCGCGACCAAGGACTGACCCTCCCGCCACGCGCTCCGGCACCACTACGCTGTGTGCATGTTGTACGAGCACCTCGGGGCTCGGCCCCGGATCCATGACGCCGCCGTCATTGCTCCCACCGCCGTCGTCTCCGGCGACGTCGAGATCGGACCCGGCTGCCAGGTATTGCACGGCGCCGTGATCACGGCCGAGGGCGGACCGATCACGCTCGGTGCGCACGTGATCGTGATGGAGAACGCGCTCATCCGGGCGACCGCCGCGAATGCCGTGCACATCGGCGACCACACCCTCGTCGGAACGCTCGCGAGCATCGCCGGTGCCACGGTGGGCGAGGAGGTGTTCCTGGCCTCCGGGGCGCGGGTTTTCAACGGTGCGATCATCGGGGCGCGTAGCGAGGTGCGTGTCAATGCGATCGTGCAGCGGCGCGCTCGCGTCCCCGAGGGCACGGTGGTGCCGATCGGCTGGGTGGCGGTGGGGAACCCGCTTCAGTTGTTCTCGCCCGACCGGGATGCCGAGATCGCGGCGGCGCAGCCCGACCTCGACTTCCCCGGGCATGTGTTCGGCGTTGATCGGGACACTCCGGATCTGATGGTGCAGCTCACCGAGCGGTACGGCTCGTCCCTCGCGCGGCACGTCGACGACCGCCCGCTCGATGATGAGGGCACTCCGACCTGACACGGCGGTCGCCGCGAGATGCTTCGAATCGCGCGTATTTTCTTCATGTTAAATACGCATTTCGAATCGAATTGGGGGTCGCGCTGAGGAATACCAGTGCTCCATACTGATCCTCACACGTCGGACGACCCGAGTCCGGCCCTGGCGCTGTTCCACCGAGGAGTACCCATGGCACTGAAGACGAAGCCGCTCGCCCAGGGCGGCGGAACGCTCAGACGGAATCTCGGCCTGTGGGCCATCGTCGGTCTGGGGCTCGGATACATGACGCCCACCGTGGTGTTCGACACCTTCGGCATGGTTGCGCGCGACACGAACAACGTCGTCCCCGCCGCCTACCTCGTCGCGCTGGTCGTGATGGTGTTCACGGCCATCAGCTACGGCAAGATCGCCGGTGCTATCCCGAGCGCCGGTTCCGCCTACACCTACGTGCGCGAATCGATCCACCCGAATCTCGGCTTCATGGTCGGGTGGACGTCGTTGATCGACTACGTGCTGCTGCCGATGGTCAACTGCCTCATCATCAAGAGCTATCTCGAGGCGATGTTCCCCGAGGTGCCGGCCTGGATCTGGGTCGTGCTCTACTGCATCCTCGTCACGAGCATCATCTACATGACCATGCGCGGCACGTCGAACCTGAACGTCGTCCTGCTGGTCTTCTCGATCATCGTCATGATCGTGTTCGTCGTCCTCGTGGTCGCGCAGCTGCTGCGCGGCGACGGCGCGGCGACCATCCTCTCGGTCGGAGCGCTCCTGCACGACGACGTCACCTTCACCGCGGTACTCACCGGCGCGACCATCGTCTGCTTCTCGTTCATCGGATTCGACGCCGTGACCATGTACGCCGAGGAGGCGAAGGACCCGAAGGTCATGCCGAAGGCGATCCTGCTCACCGTCCTCATCGGTGGCGGCATCTTCCTCGTCTCCTCCTACGCGTCGCAGCTGCGGTTCCCGGACTGGAACGAGTTCGCCCCCGGCGGCGACATGCAGTTCGTCGAAGACTCGACGCTCCCGATCATCGGCGACCTCGTCGGCGGCAACGTCCTCATGGCGGTGCTGACCGCGGCCGGGTTCTGCGCCACACTCGCCTCGGGTCTCGCATCCCACGCCTCGGTCTCGCGCATGCTGCTCGTGATGGGGCGTAACAACGTTCTGCCTCAGAAGGCCTTCGGCTACATCAATCCGCGCACCCACACGCCGACGTTCAACATCGTGCTGGTCGGGGCGATCTCGTTGCTCGCGATCCCGTTCACGCTCGAGCTCATCGCGGCGTGGATCAACTACGGGGCGCTGATCGCCTTCACCTTCGTGAACGTCTCGGTGATCGCCTGGTTCGCGATCCGCAAGGGGCGCCGCAAGACGCCGGCCGACATCTTCAACTTCATCGTCATGCCCGGCATCGGCATGCTGCTCACGGGGCTCCTCTGGGCGAATCTCCATCAGGACGCGCTCATCGGCGGTCTCACCTGGACCGCGATCGGCT
The DNA here is from genome assembly GCF_042957055.1 of Microbacterium sp. NPDC008134. Lineage (NCBI taxonomy): Bacteria > Bacillati > Actinomycetota > Actinomycetes > Micrococcales > Microbacteriaceae > Microbacterium > Microbacterium sp. NPDC008134. Next base: position 1,081,592 of record NZ_JBIBHO010000001.1, read on the forward strand.
TCGTCTACCTGCTCGTGATCACTCGGGGCTTCCGCAAGAAGGTCGCGGCTTTCGACGAGAACCAGGCGGTGACCGGTTTCAACAAGGTCGTGAAGGTCCCCGTCGACGAGGGCTGAGCGCCCCCGGACGCACGAAAGGCCGTCTCCCGAGGATCACGGGGGACGGCCCTTCGACAGAGGTCAGATGACGCCCTGCGCGAGCATCGCCGCAGCGACTCGCTCGAAACCGGCGATGTTGGCGCCGGCCACGTAATCGCCCGCCACGCCGTAGCGCTCGGCGGCGTCGAAGGATGCCGTGTGGATGTCGGCCATGATCTCGCGCAGCTTGTTCTCGCTGTCGCCGAAGGTCCACCGCTGACGCGAGGCGTTCTGGCTCATCTCGAGAGCAGAGGTCGCGACACCGCCGGCGTTGGCCGCCTTGCCGGGGGCGAAGAGCACGCCCGCCTTCTGGAACGCCTCGACGGCTTCGGGAATGCACGGCATGTTGGCGCCCTCGGAGACCGCGCGCACGCCGTTCGCGATGAGCGCCTGCGCGTCGGCGAGGGAGACCTCGTTCTGCGTCGCCGAGGGCACGGCGATGTCGACGGGCACCTCCCAGACGCTGCCGCCTTCGACGAAGCGAGCGCTCGGGCGACGGTTCGCGTACTCGACGATGCGTGCGCGCTCGACCTCCTTGATCTGCCGCAGCAGTTCGACGTCGATGCCGGCGTCGTCGACGACGTAGCCGGAGGAATCGGATGCCGTCACCGGCACGGCCCCGAGCTGCGTGGCCTTCTGGATCGCGTAGATCGCGACGTTGCCCGAACCCGAGATGCCGACGCGCTTGCCCTCGAAGGAGTCGCCCTTCACGGCGAGCATCTCCTGTGCGAAGAAGACGGCGCCGTAACCGGTGGCCTCGGTGCGCACCTCGGCTCCACCCCAGCCCGTGCCCTTGCCGGTGAACATGCCCGACTCGTGGCGGTTGGTGACCTTGCGGTACTGCCCGAAGAGGTAGCCGATCTCGCGGCCACCCACGCCGATGTCGCCCGCGGGGACGTCGGTGTGCTCGCCGAGGTGGCGGTAGAGCTCGTTCATGAACGACTGGCAGAAACGCATGATCTCGGCATCCGAGCGGCCGTGCGGATTGAAGTCCGCACCGCCCTTGCCGCCACCGATGCCCTGGCCGGTCAGCGCGTTCTTGAAGATCTGCTCGAAGCCGAGGAACTTGATGATCGAGAGGTTGACCGAGGGGTGGAAGCGGAGTCCGCCCTTGTACGGTCCGAGCACCGACGAGAACTGGATGCGGTAGCCGCGGTTGACCTGCAGCTTGCCCGCATCGTCGACCCACGGAACACGGAAGAGGATCTGCCGCTCCGGTTCGACGAGGCGCTCGAGGATGCCGCCGTCGACATACTCCGGGTGCGCCGCGAGCACCGGCGCGATCGAGTGCAGCACTTCGTGCACCGCCTGGTGGAACTCGGGTTCGTGCGGGCTGCGGGAGAGCACCGTGTCGAACACGGGCTGCACGGCGGCGTCGAGCGGGTGGAAGGCGGCAGGGGAGAGTGCGGTCACGCGAAAAGACTTTCTGGGGTGGGGAGGGTGGTGCAGCGATCGTGTCGCGTGAGGCTTCGCCGGATCGGGCGCGAGTTTTCACTCTAGCGCGCACGCTCCGTCGAGCCTCTCGCGAGCACGACGCCCGCGATCACCCGGTGTTCTGCAGGCCCGCCGCGACGCCGCTGACCGACAGCAGCAGCAGTCGCTGCTGCTCGGCGTCGGCACCGGAACCCGTCGGCTCGGCATCCGCCGGCGACCGCAGCGCTCGCAGTGCGCGCAGCTGGAGGAGGGAGAGGGCGTCGACGTACGGGCTGCGCAGCTGCACCGCGCGCTGCAGCACGGGCTTGTTCTCGAGGAGCCCCTCGCCGCCGGTGAGGCGGATGACCCACTGACGGGTGAGAGCCAACTCGTCGAGAACCAGGGCGGCGAGGTCGTCGCGGTCGCCGAGGGCCAGGTACTCGCGAGCGATGCGCTCGTCGGTCTTGGCGAGGCTCATCGCGACGTTGTCGATCATCGTGTGCAGCAGCGGCCACTCGCGGTACGCCTCGGCGAGCAGGGCCTCGTCGCCGACGGCCTCGAGCGCGGTGCCGAGGCCGAACCAGCCGGCGAGATTGATGCGGGCCTGCGTCCACGCGAACACCCACGGGATGGCGCGCAGGTCTTCGAGCGACTCCACCGAGAGACCGCGGCGCGCGGGGCGGGAGCCCAGGGCCAGCAGACCGATCTCCTCCATGGGGGTCACCGTCGCGAACCAGGGGGCGAAGCCCTCGGCCTTGACGAGCGAGAAGAAGCGGTCACGAGAGGACCGGTCCATCACGGCCGCCACCTCGGCGTAGCGGGCGGCGGCACCGCTCGTGCGCTCCTCGACCGAGGGGGAGGAGGCGAGCAGCGTCGCCGCGGCGACCTGGTCGATGTGCCTCATCGCGATGGCGGGCTCGCCGTAGCGGGCGAAGATGACCTCACCCTGCTCGGTGAGCTTGAAGCGTCCATCGACCGAGTGCGGCGGCTGGGCGAGGATCGCCGAGTTCGCGGGGCCGCCGCCGCGCCCGAGGGCGCCTCCGCGGCCGTGGAACAGCGTCAGTTCGATGCCGGCGTCCTTCGCCCAGAGCGCGATCTTCTCCTGTGCTTCGTAAAGCGCGAGGTTCGCGGCCACCGGCCCGACGTCCTTCGAGGAGTCGGAGTACCCGAGCATGACTTCGAGGCGGTTGCCGGTCTCGGCCATGCGTGCCCGGAACTCGGGGAAGGTCACGGCCTCGGCGAGGATGCCGGGTGCCGCCTGCAGGTCGGCGAAGGTCTCGAACAGCGGCACGACGTCGAGCACCGGGGCATCGTCGCCGAGCGCGTGGCGGGCGAGACGGTGCACGTTCGCGAGGTCGGAGGCCGCCTGGGTGAACGAGACGACGTAGCGCCCGGCGGCGCGCAGGCCGCGGTCGCGCTGGATCTCGGCGATCGCACGGAAGACCTCGAGAACTTCCTCGGTCTGCGCGCTGATCGGCTCGCCGCTTTCCAGCTCGGCGAGAGCCTTGGCGTGCACCTGCGAGTGCTGGCGCACCTCGAGTTCCGTGAGGTGGAAGCCGTAGGTCTCCACCTGCCAGATCAGGTGCTGCACCCCGCCGAACGCGTGGCGGCGTGCGCCGGAGGCGACCAGGGAGGCCTGCACGGCGCGCAGGTCGGCGAGCAGCTCCTCGGGCGAACCGTAGCGCTGCGCGCCATCGCCCTGACGCGTCGCTGCGACACGGTGCGCGAGCAGCAGCAGCACGCGCCGGTGCGGTTCGTCGGGGGAGCGGGTGGCCAGCGCCGCCGCGGCGTCCGCATCGGCGTCGGCGAAGTCGTTCCAAAGGGCGGCGACCTCGGCACTGGGCGGCGTGGTTTCGGCGTCGAGCGTGAGCGTGCGGCCGATGCGCTCGAGCGCACGCTCCAGGCCGCGGAGCACGTGGTCCGAGGCGATCTGCGACGCTTCGCGGGTGACGGATGCCGTCACGAACGGGTTTCCGTCTCGATCGCCGCCGACCCACGATCCGATGCGCACGAACGCGGGGACGACCGGCGCGCTGGCCCCGGACTCCTCGCCGCGGAGGGCATCGTCGATGCGGCGGTAGACGTGCGGCACCGTCGTGAACAGGGTCTCGTCGAAGACGCCCATGACCGTGCGCACCTCGTCGGTCGGGGAGGGTTTCTGGGCGCGCAACGGTGCGGTGCGCCACAGGGTGTCGATCTCCTCGAGCATGCGACGACGGGCGCGGTGCTGCTCGGCGCCACCGGCGCTCGAGGCATCGTGCTGCGTCAGCAGATCGGAGAGGCGGCGGATGCTCGACGAGACGGCCCGGCGGCGCGCCTCGGTCGGGTGAGCCGTGAAGACGGGGTGGAAACGCAGGCCCGCCAGACGACGACGGGCCTCCTCGTCACCGACCTCGGTGCGCAGACGCGCATAGGCGGTCGCGACGGTGTCGGCGGCGTCCTCGCGACCGGGCTGGCCCGCGCGCTCGCGCAGCACGCGCACGCGCTGGTGCTCCTCGGCGAGGTTCACGAGGTGGAAGTAACAGGTGAATGCGCGCGCGACCTCGTCGGCACGGGCGATCGTGAACGACTCGGCGATCGCCGAGGCTCGCTCGAAGGCATCCGAGGTCGAGTCCTCGTAGGCCTGGATGGTCGCGAGGCGCAGGCGCTCGACGTCGTCGAAGAGGTCGTCGCCGCCGGCCTCGCGGAGCACCTGTCCGAGGAGCCCGCCGAGCATGCGGACGTCGGATCGCATCGCATCCGGTATGCCCTGGCCGGCCTCGAAGCGCCCGATGACGCGGATGGCTTCGGTGTTGGTGGGCTCGGTGAAGACGTGTTCGGGGGTCACCCGTCGAGCGTATCCCGGTCGGCGGGGGTGCTCCGAACGCATGACGGCGTGCGACGTCGTGACGCCGCCTAGCCTGGTGGGGATGCGCATCTCGGCGAACCCCCTCCGCGGCCAGCAGTTCCCCGCCGTCCTCCTTCTGGTGGCAGCGGGCCTCGGCCTGCTGCTCGCGAACCTCCCGACGCACGACCCGATCGCGGCGGCGCTCGACGTCCATCTCGCGATCCCGGGCACGGGCCTCGACCTCTCGCTCGCGCACTGGGTGTCGGACGGTCTTCTCGCCGTCTTCTTCTTCGTGGTGGCGATCGAGTTGCGGCACGAGCTGACGCACGGGGAGCTCGACTCCTTCCGCAAGGTCGTCCAGCCCGCCATCGCGGCGACGGGTGGCGTGCTCGTGCCGATCGCGATCTACCTGCTGATCGCGGGCGACGGGGCGACGGCATCCGGCTGGCCGATCCCCACGGCCACCGACATCGCGTTCGCGCTCGGAGTGCTCGCGATGTTCGGCCGGGGCCTGCCGTCGACCGTGCGGGTGTTCCTGCTCGCCCTCGCGATCCTCGACGACATCATCGGCATCGTCTTCATCGCGGTGCTGTTCGCGCACGACGTGCAGTGGGTGCTGCTCGCGGCGGCGATCGTCGCGGTCGCCGTCTTCTGGGCTCTCAGCAGATGGCTCGGCGCCACCGGACACACGGGTATCGCCGTGCTGATGGTGCTGGTCGGCATCCTCTGCTGGGGTCTGGTCGCAGTCTCCGGCATCCACGCGACGATCGCCGGGGTGATGCTGGGCCTGGTGATGGCCCCGACCCCTGCCGAGCGTGCGCGTCACGCGCTCGAGCCGACGGTCAACGGTGCGATCCTTCCGCTGTTCGCGTTCGTCGCGGCGTTCGTGGTGATCCCCGCCGTCTCCCCGACGCAGCTCTCCCCGGCGTTCTGGGCGATCGTGGTCGCCCTTCCACTCGGCAAGCTCATCGGGATCGGCCTATTCGGCTGGCTCGCGATGCGCATCCGCCCGCGCGGCACGGAACCCGCGCTCGTGCTGCCGGACATCCTCGCCGCCGGTGCCCTCGGCGGCATCGGGTTCACCGTCTCGCTGCTGCTCGCCAACCTCGCGTTCGCGTCCGACGCCGGCATCCGCGATCAGGCGATCCTCGGCGTGCTGGTCGGTTCGCTGCTGTCGCTCCTGTTCTCGGGGGTGGTCGTGTCGGCGCGGGCGCGGCACTATCGTCGGATCGCAGCGGCTTCGTCCTGAGCATCGCGTCCGGACCGCCGTCGATCGAAGGAGAGCCCATGCCCCCGCACGATTCCCTCCGCGCCGCGGCCGACACCATGCGCGCCGTGCGGGAGCGCTGCGTGTGGTCGCAGCAGATCACCCACCGCGACCTCGTGCCCTACCTGATCGAGGAATCCCACGAGGTGATCGACGCGGTCGAGAGCGGCAGCCGCGACGACCTGCGCGAGGAGCTCGGAGATCTGCTGTGGCAGGTGCTCTTCCACGCGGCGATCGCCGCGCAGGACCCCGACGACCCCTTCGACATCGACGATGTCGCCGACACTCTGACCGAGAAGATGGTGCGGCGGCATCCGCATGTCTTCGCGGGAGAGACCGCCACCACGCCCGACGATGTCCTCGTGCACTGGAACGCCGCGAAAGCGGCCGAGAAACGCACGCGCACGAGCGTGCTCGACGGGGTTCCTCGGGGGATGCCGGCGCTGGCGCTCGCGCAGAAGCTCACCGGCCGCGCGGCGGGGGCGGGGATCGAGACGCCGGTGGCCGAGGGGCCGTCGACCGAGGCGGAACTCGGTGAGGCTCTGCTCGCCCTCGTGGGGCGCGCCCGCGCTGAAGGGTGGGATGCCGAGAGGGCGCTGCGCGAACGGCTCCGCTCTCTCGAGAACGACGTGCGCGCCGCCGAAGCCTGAGTCCCCTGGGCCGCTGCGCCGCCGCCCTGGGTCGCTGAGCCACCCCCTTCTGGGTCGCTGAGCCACCCCCTTCTGGGTCGCTGAGCCTGTCGAAGCGTCCCAGCCCCCGGAGCAGACCTGGAAGGATGGAGTCGTGGCTACTGTGAACCCGCCGCGCGGTATGCGCGACATCCTCCCCGCCGACAAGGCCCGTCGTGAGCGCGTGCTCTCCGTCATCCGCGAGCGCTACCGTGCGCACGGTTTCGACGAGATCGAGACGCCGGTCGTCGAGGAGTACGCCCGCCTGCATGCCGGCATCGGCGGCGACAACGAGAAGCTCGCGTACAACGTCCTCCGCCGCGGCCTCGACGCCGACGCCATCCGCGAAGCCGCCGACGACCCCGCCGCGCTGTCCGACCTCGGTCTGCGCTACGACCTGACCGTGCCGCTCGCGCGTTTCTATGCCAGCAACCGTGCGCAGCTGCCCGCCGTCTTCCGCTCGATCCAGATCGGTGCGGTCTGGCGGGCCGAGCGGCCGCAGAAGGGGCGCTATCGCCAGTTCGTGCAGTGCGACATCGACATCATGGGTGACGATTCCTCGCGCGCCGAGGCCGAACTCATGGTCGCCTCGCTCGACGCGGTCGACGCGCTGGGGCTCGAAGGGGCGACGGTCCGCATCAACGACCGTCGGGTGCTCGACTGGATGCTCGGGAGCTTCGGGTTCTCCGAGGACGAGCGTCCCGGGGTGCTCATCACGATCGACAAGCTCGACAAGATCGGCCCCGACGGCGTCGCCGCAGAACTGCGCGAGCGCTCCGCGACCCCGAGCGCCGTCGACGCGTTCGAGGCGTTCCTGCGCCGCCCGCAGACGCGCGAGTACCTGCCCTATGGTGAGGCCCAGATCCGCAAGGCATTGCCGGCGGATGCCCCCGATGAGATCGTCGACCACCTCGTCGGCATCGGCGAGGCCGTCGCCGTCGGCCGCGCGTCGAGCGACATCCCGCTCGTGTTCGACCCGTTCCTCGTGCGCGGCATGGGCTATTACACCGGCACGATCTTCGAGCTCGCGCACCCCTCGGTCGGCTATTCGCTGGGCGGTGGCGGGCGCTACGACGGCATGATCGGCCGTTTCCTCGGCCAGCAGGTGCCGGCGGTGGGTTTCTCGCTCGGGTTCGAGCGCCTCGTCGACCTCGTCACGGCCGGCGATGACGACCACGAGGACGCGATCGTCCTGGTGCACGACGCCGACGTCCCGGTCGCCGAGCTGCTCGCGCACAAGACCGCCTTGATCGCCGAGGGTGCGCGTGTGCGTCTGGAACGCCGCCCCAAGAACCTCAAGGGGCTGCTCGAGCGGGCGTCCGCCGACGGCTTCACGTCGTTCGCCACGGTCTCGGCCGGGGTGGAGTCGGTGGAGCGCAAGCCTCTCGCCTGACAGCCTGGCCCGCGCTCGCGTTCACGCGGCGTTCACGTCTCCGGGATCGAATCGGGGCATGGGACGAACACGCCTCTCGGTCCTCCTCGGCGCCGGCGCGCTGACCGCGAGCCTCGTTGTCGGGAGCCGGATGCTCCTCACCCGTCAGGCGGCGATCGCCCGCCGTCGGATCGGCAAGCCGCTGGGGGAGGATTCGCTGGACGCGGATCGTATCTGGCGGCGCTCCCTCGACGGTGAGCCGATCGAGCTCCTCGTTCTCGGTGACTCGCTCGCCGCGGGTCTCGGCGCGGCGAGGCGCAAAGAGACCCTCGGCGGGCGCCTCGCGAAGGGGCTGGCTCTCCGTGAGCACCGGCCGGTGCGGTTGCGCACCGCGGCGGTCGTCGGGTCGGAGTCCCCGGACCTCGATGCGCAGCTCGACGGGCTCGCGACCGGATACCGGCCCGATGTCGCGGTGATCGTGGTGGGCGGCAACGATGTCACCCACCGTCTGCCGGTCGCGACCTCGGTGCGCCATCTCGATGCGGCGATCCGGCGGCTGCGATCCCTCGGCACGGAGGTGGTGGTGGGCACCTGCCCCGACCTGGGATCGCTGCGTCCGGTGCCGCAGCCGTTGCGGAGGATCGTGTCGAGCCTGTCGCGGCGGCTCGCGATCGCGCAGACGGATGCCGCGCGCCTCGCCGGAGCCGAGCCCGTGGATCTGCGCCGATCGGTCGGCCCGATGTTCTTCGACGAGCCGGAGCAGATGTTCAGCCTCGATCGTTTCCACCCCAGCCCCCTCGGCTACCGTCGCACGGCCGAGGCCCTGCTGCCGGCGGTCGGCCGCGGAGCACAGCGGGCGGTCAGGAGGCGTCCGAGTCCGACGTCGCGCTGAAGGAGGCGGCCCACTCGGCGACCCGGCGGGCGCTCTCCTCGTCGGAGAGATCCTCGACCCGGCTCATGATCGACCAGCGCACGCCGAACGGATCGCGGATGCTCGCATAGCGATCGCCCGAGACGAAGTGCGAGGGTGCTTCGCGCACCGTCGATCCCGCGTCGATCGCCCGCGCGACCACCGCATCGACGTCTTCGACGTACAACCCCATCGAGTAGCAGTCGTCGTCACCCGCCGGCGCCGGCACGAGGTGGTAATCGGGGCTCGGTTCGCCGAGCTGGAGCAGTCCCGTGCCGAAGTCGAGGTCGGCGTGCGCGACGACGCCGCCGAACTCGGTGACGTCGACGACGCGTGCTCCGAAGACGTCGCGGTAGAAGGCGATCGCATCGCTCGCGCGAGGGATCGCGAGGAAGGGGGTGAGAGACGTCGCGCTGTGCGGACGGCCCGCGGTGGTGTGGGTTCCGGTCACGCCGGTGGTGGGGATGTCGGTGTTCATGCGACGACCGTACGGCGGTGCGGATGCCGCACGCTTGAAGATCCGCGACAACCCGTGTCGGCCGCTCGATCTAGGGTGGGCGCATGGTGGATCCGACCCGAGGCGTGCTGTACCCCGAGCGCCTGCCGACGTTCCACCGGGTCGCGCCCGAGGGGGCGACGGCAGAGCTCGTGGAGTGGTTCTGGATCCCGGAGTGGCGGCTCCCAGCCGACGAGGTCTCCCGCCAGCACGTCGTCGGATACCCGGCGGTGAACCTCGTGGTCGAGCGCGACGGCGTCGGCGTGTCCGGCGCGACGACCCGGGCGTCGTTCCGGGATCTGCGCGGGGAGGGATGGGCGGTCGGCGCCCTCCTTCGTCCGGCAGCGGTCGGCGCGCTCCTCGACGATCCTGCGGCGCTGGTCGACGGCATCCGCCCGTTCGCTGCGCCCGATCTGCACGACGCCGTCGCCGAAGCGATGCGCTCGGGTGAAGGGCACCGCGCGCGGGCGACCGAGGCGTTCGGTGCGTGGCTCACCGCGCGGGTCGGCGTGCTCGACGACGCCGCACGCCAGGCGAACGCGCTCGCTGTCGAGCTGCTGGGGGAGCGCGGAGCGACCTCGCCAGAGGAGGCGACGACGCGGCTGGCCGTGTCGGTGCGCACGCTGCAGCGGATGGCGCACCGCTACGTCGGGATCGCTCCCGCGGCGATGATCCGGCGTCGGCGGCTGCAGGAGGCCGCGCAGCGGGTGCGCGATGACCCGGGCGTCGACCTCTCACGGATCGCGGCCGAGCTCGGCTATGCCGACCACGCGCATCTCACCCGCGATTTCCGCGCGGTGCTCGGGTTCGCACCGAGCGATTACCGGTCGGATGCCGGTGGCTGAGGACGAGACGCTCGACGGCACCGGACTTGGAGCACGAATGCTCGTCCGACGGCGCCGACGAGCACGACCGCCGTGCCGATGATCGATGCCACCACAGGGAGAGTGTTCACGAGCAGCAGGCATCCGAGCGCGCCCACGACCTGCAGTGCGCGGGGGAAGCGACGAGCCGCCCCCTGCTGTCGGAAGGCGGCGGCGTTCGCGATCAAGTAGTAGAGCAGCACCCCGAACGACGAGAATCCGATCGCGTCGCGCAGATCGGTTACCGCGACGATGCAGATCACGATCAGCCCGATCGTGATCTCGGCGCGGCGGGGCACCTGCCAGCGCGGATCGACCTTCGCGAGCGCCGCGGGAAGGTCGCGTTCGCGAGCCATCGCGAGGGTCGTGCGCCCGATTCCCGTGAGCAGTGCCAGGAGAGCGCCGAGGGAAGCGGTGGACGCCGCGACGCGCACGACGGGAGCGAGTGGTTCCCAGCCCGTCGCCGAGAGCACATCGACCAGCGGGGCGGGGCTCGTCGCGGCATCCGCCCCCAGCGTGAGCACCACGACGGTCGCGACCGCGCCGTAGACCACGACCGCACCGCCGAGGGCGAGCAGGATCGCCCGGGGGATCGTGCGCCCGGGGTCCACGACCTCCTCGCCCATCGTCGCGATGCGGGCGTACCCGGCGAACGCGAAGAACAGCAGGCCCGCGCCCTGCAGCACGCCATAGGCCGTCGCATCGGGAAGGGGAAGGGCAGCGGTGGCCGGCGATGCGCCGAACCCCGCGGCGACGACTGTCGCGAGACCGATCAGCGAGGCCACCACCAGAAGGCGCGTGACCAGAGCCGTGCGCGTCACGCCGAAGCAATTCACCGCGACGAGGGCGGCGACGGCGACCACCGCGACGGGCGTCTCCCACCCGGCGGGCGCGGCGTAGGCGGCGAAGGTCATCGCCATGGCCGCGCAACTCGCGATCTTGCCGATCACGAAGTTCCACCCGGCGACGAATCCCCACCACGGGCCGATCTCGGCGCGGGCGTAGGCGTAGGTACCGCCCGCCACGGGGTGGGCCTCGGCGAGCTGGGCCGAGGCGGTGGCGTTCGCGTAAGCGACGATCGCCGCGATCGCGAGGGCGACGGGAAGCCCCGCGCCGGCGACGCCGATCGCGGGCGCCCAGACCGAGAAGACTCCGGCGCCGATCATCGAACCGAGACCGATGAACACGGCATCGGAAAGTCTCAGTCGGCGAGCGAGGGGCATCCGCTCATCGTCGCATCGATCGGTGAACGGCGGGTGACCCGGGTCACCGACGTGCGTCGGTCACCCGTTTCTTCTCGCGGATGTAGACCTCGCGCCGCACGCGGGCGACGACGTCCCCTTCCCGATCGGTGATGACGGTCTCGAACCACTCGAGCACCTTCGCACCTCCCTGCGCCTTGCGTCGGATGTCTTCTGCCCGTGCCTTCGAGACCGCGAACTCCGCGGTGAGCACTCCGCGCCCCGGTTTGATGAGGTCGATCTCGCCGCGGGTGTCCCACACGACATAGTCCCGGCCGAGCTGGTGCATGACCAGCATGAAGAAGTACGGGTCGGTCATCGCCGACATCGATCCGCCGAACGCCGTCTTGACGTAGTTGCGGGTGAAGACGTTGACGTGCAGCTCGACGGTCGCCCGGGTCCAGTCCTCGCTGAAGCGGCGGACGCGGATGCCGCTGAACAGATTCGGGGCCCACAGGCTCATGCCGATCGCGAGGCGGCGGGGAGTGATGCGCATGGCGCCAGTGTGGCGGAGGGCGCTCGGGGCAGGAAGTTCGCTGGAGGCTTGCGACAATTGTTCTAGTTTTCATAGAATTAATCAAAGAAAGAAGGTCGGATGCTGATCAGGGTCGACATGGCGAGCGGGACGCCGCTCTACGAGCAGGTCGCCGCCTCCGTGCGTGCCGACGTCATCGCGGGATCGCTCGCGCCCGGCGACCGCCTGCCCTCGGCGCGCGAGGTCGCCGAGACCCTCGAGATCAATCTGCACACCGTGCTGCACGCTTACCAGCAGCTGCGTGACGAGGGCTTGATCGACCTCCGACGGGGGAGGGGTGCCGTGGTCTCGACATCCATCGGACCGCTCGCCGAGCTCACCGTCGACCTTCGGGCGCTCGTCGCCCGCGCCGCTTCCCTCGGGGTCGCTCCCGCCACCCTTGCCGCTCTCGTGAAGGAGATCGCCGTATGACCGCCGCCGTCCGCCGAGCCCGCACCGCTTTCCTGTGGGTGGGGGTGATCGTGCCGCTCACGATGATCGCCGTCACCGCGATCATCGTGGTGCTGTGGCTGCCCGAGATCCCGGAACCCGCGGCGATCCACTGGGGCACCGACGGCGTCGACGGCTATGGCCCGGGATGGACGCACCTCGTGGTGCTCGCAGGGATCGCGCTGATGATCGCGGTGTTCGCCCTGCTCGCGTGGTTCGCCCACCGTCTGCCCGAGAAAGGCGGGACGGCCGCCACGTCGACGGGGGAGCGTGCCCAGTGGTCGCCGACCGCGCGTTTCCTGGGGGCCACGAACCTCGGCATCGCCGGGCTCATCACGTTGGTCACGCTCGTCGGAGTCGGTTCGCAGCGCGGTCTGACGGATGCCGCGCAGACACCCGACATCGGTTTCGCCGTCTTCGGCGGATTCGTCCTCCTCGTCGTCGGAGCAGTCGTGGGCTGGTTCGCGCAGCCGTCGACACCGTCCACGGCATCTGACGCGGTCGTCGATGCCGCACCGTTGCCGGCCGCGGCATCCGAGCGGGTGGTCTGGATCGGTACGGCGACGATCGCGCGGAGCGGGCTCGCCGTGCTCGGGGGCTCGGTGCTCGTCGTGAGCGCGCTCGCCGCGGTGATCCTCGCCACCGGCTCGGGTGACGCCTGGTCGCTCGTGATCATGCTGGCCTCCGTCGCCGTCGTGATCTTCGCCCTCGTGGTCACCTTCGCCTTCCGCGTGCGGATCGGGCCGGCAGGACTCCTCGTCCGCTCGCGGGTCGGCTGGCCGAAGGTGGAGATCCCCGCGCGCGACGTGGCCTCCGTGCGCACGGTCGACGTGCACCCCTTCGGCGAGTTCGGTGGATGGGGCTTCCGCTACGGACTGGACGGACGCACCGGCGTCGTGCTGCGGCGCGGCGAGGGGATCGAGGTCACGCGCGCCGACGGGCGCCGCTTCGTCGTGACGATCGATGACGCCGAGACGGCGGCAGCGGCCCTCGCCACCGCCGCCCGGAGAGAGGCCTGAGACATGACCGCACCGACTCCCGAACTGCCGCGCGTACCGTGGCCGTCGGTCCTCGCGTTCGTGGCGATCGCGTGCGGCCTCGCCTGGCTCGTGGCGCTGCCGCTCTGGCTCGGCGACGGCCTCGCCGAGCCCGTCGCCGGGCTATTGCTTCCGGTGATGATGTTCACGCCCGCGGTGGCGACGCTCGCCGTGGTCTTCGCTCTGCGCGCGCCGACTCGCGAGCGCGCACGTTTCCTCGGGCTCTGGCCCCTGCGCCCGGCCCGTCGCGTCGTCTGGCTGATGGTGGCCGCGTGGCTCGTGCCGCCCGTGCTCGTGGCCCTCGGGGTACTCGTCGCCGCGGCGCTCGGTTTCGTGCAACTCGACCTCGCGTTCGCCGGGTTCGCGGCGCAGATCGAGGCACTCCTCCCGCCGGGAGCATCCGCCCCGCCGATCGAATTTCTCGTCTTCGCGCAGTTCGCCATGATCCCCGCGGGCGCCCTCGTCAACAGTGTGCTCGCCTTCGGCGAGGAGCTCGGATGGCGCGGCTGGCTGCTGCCCGCCCTGCGTCCGCTCGGGACCTGGCCCGCGCTGGTGCTCAGCGGCGCGATCTGGGGTCTCTGGCACAGCCCGGTGATCCTGCTCGGCTACAACTTCGGACGCACCGACATCACCGGTCTGCTCTTCATGGTCGGCGGGTGCGTGGCGTGGGGCGTCCTGTTCGGCTGGCTGCGGCTGCGATCCGGATCGGTGTGGCCCGCGGTCATCGCGCACGGTGCGCTCAATGCGGCGGCCGGTATGGTGCTCGTCGTCGCGGCGACGCCGCCCGACATGGCGCTGGCCGGTCCACTCGGGGTCGCGACCTGGATCGTTCTCGTCGTCGTCGTACTCGTGCTGCTCGTCACCGGTCAGTTCCGACGCCAACCCGAACTCGCGCGGCGTCAACCCTCTTGACCCCGCCGCGACCGCCGGGTTGGCTGAGGCCATGGAATCCACACCGCAGACCTGGTCGGACGCCGATGTCTACCTCGCCGACACCCTCGTCGGACACGATGATGCACTGGAGGCGGCACTCGCCGCCCAGCGTGCCGCGGGCCTGCCCGAGATCGAGGTCGCGCCGGTCAGCGGCAAGCTGCTGAACCTCCTCGCACGGATCAGCGGCGCACGCCGAGTGCTCGAGATCGGCACTCTCGGCGGGTACTCGACCATCTGGTTGGCACGAGCGGTCGGTCCCGAGGGGCGCGTCGTCACGGTGGAAGCCGAATCAGCCAACGCGGCCGTCGCCCGTGAGAGCATCGACGCCGCCGGCGTGGGGGAGCGGGTCGACATCCGGATCGGCCGTGGCGCGGACGTCCTGCCGACCCTCGTCGGAGGCTTCGACCTCGTCTTCATCGACGCCGACAAGGAGTCGAACACGATCTACCTCGACTGGGCCGCGAAGCTCGGGCACCCCGGCACCGTGATCGTGCTCGACAACATCGGCCGCGAGGGCGAGATCGTGCGCGAGGACGCGGCCGATCCGAAGGTGGTCGGCACGCGCGACGGACTGCGGATGCTCGGCACCGATCCGCGATTCGACGCCACCGCGCTGCAGACGGTCGGCATCAAGGGATGGGACGGTGTGGCGATCGCCGTCGTCGTCTGACGTTCGGCTGCCGTTCGCCCTGCGGGGGCTTCGGAGCGTCGGAGGGGGCGGGCTAGACTGGGCGACGGATCGAAGACGCTCCACATCACTTTTCCCCCTGAACAAGGAGCACATCAGTGGCACTGATCGAGGCTGTAGGCGCACGTGAGATTCTCGACTCGCGCGGAAACCCGACCGTCGAGGTGGAGGTGCTCCTCGACGATGGCATCGTCCAGCGTGCCGCCGTTCCCTCCGGTGCCTCCACGGGCGCGTTCGAGGCGTACGAGCTGCGCGACGGCGACAAGAGCCGCTACAGCGGCAAGGGTGTGCTGAAGGCCGTCGAGGCCGTCATCGATGAGCTCGGCCCGGCCCTCGAGGGCGTGGAGGCCAGCGAGCAGCGCATCGTCGACGAGATCCTCATCGAGGTCGACGGCACCGAGAACAAGAAGCGCGTCGGCGCCAACGCCATCCTCGGCGTCAGCCTCGCGGTGGCGAAGGCCGCGGCCGACTCCGCCGACCTGCCGCTGTTCCGCTACCTCGGCGGACCGAACGCGCACGTCCTCCCCGTGCCGCTGTTCAACGTCATCAACGGTGGCGAGCACGCCGACAACGGCATCGACATGCAGGAGTTCTTCCTCGCCCCGATCGGTGCGGAGACCTACTCGGAGTCCCTCCGCTGGGGCGTCGAGACCTACCACGTGCTGCGCAGCGAGCTGAAGGCCGCCGGCTACGCGACCGGCCTCGGCGACGAGGGCGGCTTCGCCCCCGACCTGCCCAGCAACCGTGAGGGCCTCGACTTCCTCGTCAAGGCGATCGAGAAGGCCGGCTTCACGCCGGGTCGCGACATCGCCCTCGGCCTCGACGTCGCCGCGACCGAGTTCTTCACCGACGGCGTCTACCGCCTCGACAACAAGGACTGGGATGCCGAAGCGCTGACCGAGTACTACGTCGGTCTCGTCAACGACTTCCCGATCGTCACGATCGAGGACGCCCTCGCCGAGGACGACTGGGACAACTGGAAGCACCTCACCGAGGCGCTCGGCTCGAAGGTCCAGCTCGTCGGCGACGACCTGTTCGTGACCAACCCGGCTCGTCTCGCCGACGGCATCAAGCGCGGCGTCGCCAACTCGCTGCTGGTCAAGGTCAACCAGATCGGAACGCTCACCGAGACGTTCGACGCGGTCAGCCTGGCGCAGCGCTCGGGCTACACCGCGATGCTCTCGCACCGCTCGGGTGAGACCGAGGACACCACGATCGCCGACCTCGTCGTCGCGACGAACGCGGGTCAGATCAAGGCGGGTGCGCCTGCTCGCAGCGAGCGCGTCGCGAAGTACAATCAGCTTCTGCGCATCGAAGAGGAACTGGGCGATGCGGCGGTCTTCGCCGGCCGCTCGGCGTTCCCGCGCTACCAGGGCTGATCACAGCTGAGACATCGACGAAGGAGGAGCCGTGGTACGACGACCGGCTCCTCCTTCGGCGTCTCCGGGCGCGTCCAAGACGGCCTCGGGCAGGGGGGCAGCGACCAAGCCCTCGCAGCGCCGAGCTCGCGCGGCCGAGGCGAAGGTCGACGTGCGGGAGTGGGCCGCCGGCATCCGTCTCTCGGCATTCTCGGTGATCATGCTGTCGCTCGTGGTGCTGGGCGCCTGGGTGCTCGTCCCGACTCTCGGCACGTTCATCGACCAGCGGCAGAAGATCGCGGCCCTCGAGGCCTCCGTGCAGGTCAGCGAAGAGCAGATCGCCGAGCTCGAGCAGGAGCGCGAGCGCTGGGACGACCCGGCGTACATCACGACGCAGGCGCGCGAGCGCCTCTACTACGTCAAGCCCGGTGAGGTCGTCTTCCTCATCGACAACGACCTCGACGCCACCGACCTCCCGCGCGAGCAGGAGCCGGTCAGCGACACGCTCGAGGAGAGACCTGCCGACTGGATGCCGCAACTCCTGCGCACCCTGGTGTCGAGCGGTCTGAGCGATACCGCCGCCGTCGCGCGGTGACCGCCACTCCGAGCATCCTCTCGGCAGCCTCCCCTACGCTGGTGGGGTGACCACGCCGCCTTTCTCCGCGCCCACCGCCGCCGAACTCGCCGTCGTGTCGGCCCAGCTCGGGCGGCCCGTCCGCGGAGTCGTCGGCATCGCCGCGCGCTGCGCCTGCGGCAACCCGACGGTCGTCTCGACGACGCCCCGTCTGCCCGACGGCACCCCCTTCCCGACGTTCTACTACCTGACGCACCCGGCGGCGACGGCCGCGATGTCGACGCTCGAGGCCACTCAGGTGATGCCCGAGCTCGCCGCGTTGCTCGAGACCGACGACGAGGTGGCCGCGGGGTACCTGGCCGCGCACCGGGCGTACCTCGCCGACCGCGCCCAGTTCGGCGATGTCGACGAGATCGATGGAATCTCCGCCGGCGGGATGCCGACGCGGGTGAAGTGCCTGCACGCGCTGGCGGGCCATGCGCTCGCGGCTGGCCCCGGCGTCAACCCGATCGGCGACCTCGCGCTCGCCCGCTCGAGCTGGTCGCCGGAGGTGTGCCGGTGCGAGAACCCCGGAGCGGCGCTCCGCGACGAGACGGATCCGTCGGCGTGACGGTCGGGCGGACGCTGCGAACCACCGCCGCGGCGGCGCTGGTGGCGGTGTCCGTCCTGCTCCTGGGCGCGACGGCGACTCCGACCCCCGGACCGGGGACCGGTCCCGTCCCGGATGACCCCACCGATCCCGTACGTGCGCAGGAGTACTGGCTCGACGGCGCGCGGATTCGCGAGGCGTGGCAGACCACGCGCGGTGAGGGCGTCACGATCGCGGTGATCGACACCGGGATCGGTCGAGTGCCCGAAGCGTTCGGCGACGCCGTGGTCGGCGGCACGGACGTCTCCGGCACGGGCTCGCCCGACGGCCGCACCGCGCTGGGTGCGGTCGACGGAAACCACGGTTCGTGGGTCGCATCTCTCGCGGCCGCTCGCGGTGCCGCCGACGGCACCGGCATGATCGGGGTCGCCCCCGAGGCGAATCTGCTGTCGATCTCGGTCGGGTTCGGTGCCGCGGCCGCCGTGCCGTTCAGCGAGCAGGTCGCCGAGGGCATGCGCTGGGCGGTCGACCACGGTGCTGACGTGATCAACCTCTCCTTCACCACCAACACGCTGGACTGGGACGAGAGCTGGGACGACGCGTTCCTCTACGCCTTCGAGCATGACGTCGTCGTCGTGGTCGCCGCCGGCAACAGGGGGAGCGGCACGAGCATCATCGGCGCACCCGCGACCATCCCCGGCGTGCTCACCGTCGGCGGCGTCGACCAGACCGGCACGGCCAGCGTCGAGGCATCGACTCAGGGCATCACGATCGGTATCTCGGCGCCGAGCGAGGGGCTGCTGGGGATCTCGGCCGACGGCAAGCTCGCCTCCTGGAGCGGCACGAGCGGCGCGGCCCCGATCGTCGCGGGCATCGCCGCACTGATCCGGTCGGCCCACCCCGACCTCCCGGCGATCGACGTGATCAACCGCATCATCAAGACCGCGATCCCCGTGCCCGGTGTCGCGGATGTGCCGGACCCGCTCTACGGCTACGGACTCGTGGATGCGCAGGCGGCGATCTCCGCCGATCTCCCGGCGGTCGACAAGAACCCGATGGGCGATCTGGCCGAGTGGGTGCGGTTGTATCGTCGGGCCGCGGCGGCCGATCCGGAGCCGGAACCCGAGGCGACGCCGGTGCAGGTTCCGCCGCTCCCCGCAGCCGATGCGCCGACCGAAGCCGGTTCCCCGCTCCTTCCCAGCGCTGATTCACTGCGCTACGGTACCCTGCCGCTCGTCGCACTCACAGTCCCTGGTATCCTGGTGGGGCTTGGCGTCACCGCAGCTGCCCGGCGCATCCGATCGGCGCGCGTTCGACGTACGCCACATTCCTGACTCCGAGGAGTTGTCCCCCTGTGCCTCAGAACAGCACTGTGCCCAAGATTCTGATCGTCGGTGGAGGCTACGCAGGCTTCTACAGCGCATGGAAGCTCGAGAAGCACCTGCGCAAGGGCGAAGCCGACGTGACCATGGTCGACCCGCTGCCGTACATGACGTACCAGCCGTTCCTGCCCGAGGTCGCCGCAGGTTCGATCGAGGCCCGTCACTCGGTCGTCGCGCACCGTCGCCACCTCAAGCGCACGAACGTGATCACCGCCAAGGTGACGAACATCAACCACGCCGAGAAGGTCGCCACGATCACGCCGCCCTCGGGCGAGCCGTACGAGTTCGCGTACGACCAGATCGTCGTCACCGCCGGTGCCGTGTCGCGCACGTTCCCGATCCCGGGCATCGCCGACAACGCGATCGGCCTCAAGACGATCGAAGAGGCCGTCGCGATCCGTGACCGCGTGATGTCGAACTTCGACAAGGCGGCGTCGCTCCCCGCCGGCCCCGAGCGCGACCGCCTGCTGACGGTCGTGGTCGTCGGTGGCGGGTTCGCCGGTATCGAGGTCTTCGCCGAGCTGCGTTCGCTCGCCTCGTCGCTGGTAGCCAAGTACCCGCAGCTGAGCTTCGACGACACGCACTTCCACCTCATCGAGGCCATGGGCCGCATCATGCCCGAGGTCTCCCTGCAGACGAGCGAGTGGGTGCTCAAGGACCTCGCCAAGCGCGGTGCGAACGTGCACCTCGACACGCAGCTCACGGGCGCCGTCGACGGCAACGTCGAACTGTCGACCGGTGAGATCATCCCGACCGACGTGATCGTCTGGACCGCCGGCGTCATGGCGAACCCGACCGTCGTGCGCGGCGGTGACCTTCCCGTCGAGGAGCGCGGTCGCATCCAGACCCGCGCAGACCTGCGCGTCGGAACCCCGGAGGCCTTCGTCGAGGGCGCCTGGGCCGCCGGTGACGTCTCGGCCGTCCCCGACCTGTCGGGCGGTGGCGTCGGAGGCTTCTGCGTCCCCAACGCGCAGCACGCCGTGCGTCAGGCGAAGCTGCTCGCGAAGAACCTCGTGGCCGTCCTCCGTGGCGAGGAGCCCAAGGAGTACTTCCACAAGAACATGGGCGCCGTCGCCGGTCTCGGCCTCTACAACGGTGTCTTCCAGTCCGGAAAGATCGCGCTCAAGGGCTTCGTCGCCTGGGTCGCGCACCGTGGTTACCACGGCCTCGCGATGCCGACGTGGGAGCGCAAGTGGCGCGTGCTGTGGGGCTGGTGGAACAACCTGTGGCTCGGTCGCGACATCGTGAACCTGCAGACGGTGCAGAACCCGCGCTACGTCTTCGAGGAGTTCGCCGCCCGTCCGCGTCCGGCCGCTCCGGCCACCGCCCCGGCAGTGCCCGCCGAGAAGGCGCCGGCGAAGGCGGATGCTGCGGCCGAGAAGGCCGAGAAGGCCGAGAAGGCTCCTGCGAAGAAGGCTCCCGCGAAGAAGCCCGCCGCGAAGAAGCCGGCTGCCGAGAAGGCCGCCGAGCCCGCCGCCGCGAAGTAGTCCGTGTCGCGAACGCCCCGACTCCCGTCCGGAGTCGGGGCGTTCGTGCGTCTGCCGGCATTCGCACGGAGCTCATAGGTGCGTTCATTACGCTCGTGCGTGCAAGGGGAGTACTCCCGTCTGCGGTGGTGTCGTCATTACGGACATGTCGACGTGTCCCGGCCCACCGGCCCCGACCGGGGTGGAGGAGACCTGGCGTCCGCCGTCGCGGACAGCCGTGGATCCCGCGTCCCTTGCGTCGTGGTTCCCCTGGTCGTCCGCACACGACCCGAAGGAACCGCATCTCATGGGAAAACTCTCCCGACTCATCGGAATGGCCACGCAGGCGCTGGATCTCGACTCCGGTGATCGCAGTCGACACCAGACCGCACCGCAGACGGCAGCGCCGCGTCAGCCGGCGGGCGGCCATGACCCCTACGCACCGCCGCCCGCTCCCGGAGCGCATGGCTCGGCGTCGCGCGCGGGCGCCGCGACATCCGACGCCGATCGCGCGGCGATCGCGCGCTACGACTATCTGATGCAGACGGCCGATCCGCAGCGGATCGAACAGATGCACCGCGAGGCCTTCGAGCGTCTCACCCCGGCGCAGCGCGCGCAGGTCCAGGAGCGCATGCATGCGGAGCTGCCACCGCACGAACGTCCGGCATCGGCGTCGTCCGACAACCTCGCTCGGGCGGCCGGCCGGGCCGAGGCGGCGAAGCCCGGTCGGATGCGGGGACTGCTCTCCCGCGTCGGCGGGGGTGGCCGCGGAGGTGTCCGTGGCCTCGGGGCGGCGGGCGCAGTGGGCGGCGCGGCGGTCGGCGTGCTCGGGGCCGTCGCTGGCGGCGCGGTGCTCAGCAGCGTTGCCGGCCCCCTGCTCGACCAGGCAGCCAACCTGGGCGTCGACTTCACGGCGCTCGCCGAGGGAGTCGACCTCGAGGCGATCGCGGCGGGAGTCGATGTCGACGGATTCGCCGGAGCAGCGGAGGGGATCGCCGGGACGGCCGGAGAAGCGGTCAGCGGACTGGGCGAGACGGCGAGCGGCTGGGGGGAGAAGCTCGGAGAGTTCGGACTGCCCGACATCCGCGATTTCTTCGGGCGATGATCTGCGACCACGAGGAGTGCCCCCGCTGGGACTCGAACCCAGACTGAAGCGATTTTAAGTCGCCTGCCTCTGCCATTGGGCTACGGGGGCCTCTTCGTGGCCAGCCTATCGAAGCATCCGCGTGCGATCCGGTTCCGCGATCCGTGACCCTGAGTCCTGGAAGCCGTAGGGTGGGGGAGTGCTCGACCTCACAGCCGAACTGAGCCCCGATCCGCACCGATCCGTGGTGTCCCCCGAGTGGGAGGACCCCGCGCGATACTGGTCGCGCCTGTCGGCCGCCACCGCGCATCTGCCGGCGCCGGTCGCGGTGATCGATCGTGACGCGCTCCGCTACAACGCGATGGACATGCTCGTGCGCGCGGGGGGTCTGCCGATCCGTGTCGCCTCGAAGTCGGTGCGCGTGCGTGCCGTGCTCGACGCCGTCCTCGCACTTCCGGGCTACCGCGGCATCCTCGCCTTCACACTCCCCGAGGCGCTGTGGCTGGCGGAGACGCACGACGACATCGTCATCGGCTACCCGACGGTCGACCGCGCGGCCCTCGCCCAGCTGTTCGCCGACGAACAGGCCGCGCAGCGCATCACCCTGATGGTCGACGACCCCGTGCACCTCGATGTCATCGACAGCGTGGCGGCCCCCGGGAGCCGCCCGGAGATCCGGGTCGCGATCGACGTCGACGCCTCGTGGCGCTCGGCCGTGCTCGGCCACATCGGCGTTCGCCGATCCGCCCTCTTCACCGCGGGCGAGGTCGCGGCGTTCGCCCGCGAGGTGGCGGCGCGCCCCGGGTTCCGGCTGGTCGGGCTGCAGATGTACGACGCCCAGATCGCGGGGCAGGGTGACGACGCGGGATCGGATGCTCCGCTCATCCGTCTCGTCCAGGCACGCTCCCGGGCCGAGCTGCGCGAGCGGCGGGCCGCGATCGTCGCGGCGGTTGCGGACGTCGTCCCGCTCGAGTTCCTCAACGGCGGCGGCACGGGCTCCCTCGAGTTCACGGCGAGCGACGAGTCGCTCACCGAGGCGAGTGCCGGGAGTGGCCTTCTCGGCGGTCACCTCTTCGACGGCTACCGCTCGTTCCAACCCGCCCCGGCATCCGCGTTCGCCTTCGATGTCGTGCGGCGGCCCGCCGGTGACATCGCCACGGTGCTCGGCGGGGGATGGATCGCGTCCGGTCCGCCCGTCGCCTCCCGTCAGCCCCGGCCCGTATGGCCGACCGGTCTGCGCACGCTGCCGCGCGAGGCCGCGGGCGAGGTGCAAACGCCGTTGCAGGGGCCGGCGGCGACATCGCTCGGCGTCGGTGACCGGGTCTGGTTCCGGCACGCGAAGAGCGGTGAACCCGCGGAGCGCATCGACCACTACCACCTCGTCTCGGGTGACGAGATCATCGACGAATTGCCCACCTACCGCGGCGAAGGAAAGGCGTTCCTGTGACGAGAATCGGCGGCACCTGGCAGAACTGGGGGCGGTCGGCATCCGTCAAGCCCGTCCGCGTCGAACGTCCGCGCTCGCCTGAGGGGGTGCAGCGCGCCGTCGTGGCCGCGGCGTCGCAGGGGCTGACGATCAAGGCGGTCGGCGCCGGGCACAGTTTCACCGGGATCGCCGTCGCCCCCGGGGTACTGCTCGAGCTCGACGACCTGCAGGGGCTGGTGTCAGCGGATGCCGCGACAGGCCGGGTGACGTTGCTCGCCGGCACTCGCCTGCATCGCGTTCCCGGCCTGCTCGCCCCGTTCGGCCTCGCCATGGAGAATCTGGGAGACATCGACCGGCAGTCGATCTCCGGCGCGATCTCGACGGGCACGCACGGCACCGGCACCGGCTTCGGCGGACTCGCGACGCAGGTCGTCGGTGTGACCCTGGTGACCGCGGCCGGCGAGTTCCTCCGCGTCGATGACGACCAGAACAGTGATCTGCTGCCCGCCGTCGCGCTCGGTCTCGGGGCGCTCGGCATCATCGTCGAGGTGACGCTGCAGTGCGTTCCCGCGTTCGTGCTGCACGCGGTCGACGAGCCGGCGCCGTTGACCGATGTGCTCGCGACGCTGCACGACCGCGCCGCGGCATCCGATCATTTCGAGTTCTACTGGTTCCCGCACACCGACGTCGCTCTCACGAAGCGGCAGACCCGCCTGGACGAATCGGCCGTACGCAAGCCGCTCCCGATCGTGGGCAAGTGGATCGACGAGACGCTGCTGTCGAACGGCGTCTACCGTGCGGTGTGCGCGGCGGGTCAGGTGGCACCGACCATCACACCCCCCTTCAGCCGCCTCGCCGTGAAACTGACGGGCGACCGGGAGTACACCGACCGCTCCCACCGCGTGCTCACGCAGTCGCGCACCGTGCGCTTCCGCGAGATGGAGTACGCGGTTCCGGCGGACCGGATCGTGCCGGTCTTCCGCGCAGTGCAGGCTCTGATCGCGCAGCGCGGCTGGCGGATCGAGTTCCCGCTCGAAGTGCGCTTCGCGGCAGAGGACGACCGCTGGCTGTCGACCGCCTACGGGCGTGCCAGCGCCTACATCGCGGTGCATCGCTATTGGCGCGCGGACCCCACGGAGTACTTCGAGGCGGTCGAGCAGATCATGCTCGAGCACGGAGGGCGTCCGCACTGGGGGAAGTTGCACACGTTGAACGCCGATCAGCTGCGCGAGCGGTACCCGCGATTCGATGACTTCGTCGCAGTGCGCGACCGACTCGACCCCGATCGGCTCTTCCGCAATCGGTACCTGGATCGCATTCTCGGAGCCTGAAGGCATTCACAGGTCGGAGACGCGTCATGCCCAGTCCACGTGCAGGAGCGATGGATAGGATGAGAGAAACACGAGGAAGGGTGGGCCTCTGATGGAATGGCTCGTGCCGGTACTGATCATCGTCGGCGTGATTCTGCTGGTCGGAATCTATCTGTGGGCCACGTACAACTCCCTGGTGCAGTTGAACGTCCGCGTCGACGAGGCATGGAGCGGCATCACCGTCCAGCTCAAGCGTCGAGCGGATCTCATCCCCAACCTGATCGAGACCGTCAAGGGCTACGCCTCGCACGAGAAGGCCGTCTTCGAGAACGTCACACGTGCGCGCGCCGAGACGCTGTCCGCCAGCGGTCCCGGTGCCGCCGGTATCGCCGAGGGGCACCTGCAGCAGGCTCTGCGCAGCCTGTTCGCCGTCGCCGAGGCGTACCCGCAGCTGCAGGCCAGTACGAACTTCCTGCAGGTGCAGCAGGCTCTCGTCGACACCGAAGACAAGATCCAGGCTGCCCGGCGTTTCTACAACGGCGGTGTGCGCGAGCTCAACACCAAGATCAAGGTGTTCCCGAACAACCTCTTCGCCAAGGGGCTGGGCTTCACCGAGCGCGAGTTCTTCGAGGTCGCCGACAGCGGCGCGATCTCGGAGCCGCCGCGCGTCCAGTTCTGATCGCGCCCCGCTTCCTGCTCCTTGCATGACCCTCACCACACGGTGAGGGTCGTCTCGTTGCCGGCGAACGACACCTCGCCGTGTACCGCCCAGTTCTCGCTGCGATAGGTGGTCGTGCGCTCAGTGCCGTCGTGAGCGGTGCCGGTCAGCGTCGCGACGAGCTCTCCTCCGCTCGCGGTGAAGCTCGTGCCGTCGTCGGCGAGCACCACGGTCGGCAGCGTCTCGATGCGGAAGGCGACGTCGTCGACCGCGCGGAGTTCGGTCCCCCACGGGATCCGGACGCCGCAGCCGTCAGACGGAAGGGCCGTCTCGGCCTCGCACTCCTGGAGGAGCTCGTCGAGTCGTTGCTGCACGGCATCCGTCGCGTCGGGCCGGAACGACGCCTCGATCGCGGTCTCGTCCGTCGCGCCCGGAAGGGCCACGACGCCGATCGACCCCGACAGGTATGCCGCGGGCGCGACCGCGACCGTGTAGGCGGCGGGGAGGAGGGAGAGCGGCTCGGAAGTCTCGAACACCGCTTCTCCGATCGAGACGGCCGTGCCCACGGTCTGCGAGACGGTCACGGCGGCCAGACCGGAGTCATCGGGGATCCAGCGCCCGTCGCTACGGGCGAGCGTGAGGACTGCTTCGTGCGCGGCGTCGCCCAGCACGAAGGAAACGCGCGCCGTCGCTTGCGATCCCGTCTCGTCGACCGAGGTCACGGTGGCATCCGAGACGAGCGACTCCGCGCTGTCGAACGCCAGCAATGCCTCGTCCGAGACGACGATCCCGGTGGCCTCGACCGCCGAGCGCTCGCCGGATTCGAGCGCCCTCAGATACGCCTCCGCCGCATTCTCGGCGGAGTCCGACCGTGAGGACGACTGCCAGATGATGAGGCCCGCGACGACGAGAAGCACGACGGCGGCTGCGGCGATGACCCACCCCCACACCCGCTTGCTTCGGCGCCGTGCGCCTGCATGCTGATCCGTCGCGCGGTGATCGCTCATCCGGCGGCCTCCCGAAGGTGCACGTGTCTGCGCACGACGCCGCCGAGGGCGTGCAGTGCACCGTGAATCGCGTCGGCGGCGTCTCCCCAGCCCGACACCGAGACGTGCTCGAGGCCCTGCCAGGAGGCCGCGAGAGCGAGCTCGCGGGCGATCGGTTCGGCATCCTCGGGCCGGGCCTGCGGCTCCCACCAGGCCGACTGCACCTGCAGGGTCGACGACGAGCGGTCGGCCTTGAGGTCGACACGGGCGACGATGCGGTCGCCGACGAGGACGGGCAGCGAGTAGTAGCCGTAGCGACGTTTCTCGGCCGGGACGTAGATCTCGATGCGGTAGTCGAGGTCGAACGTGCGCAGCGCACGATCGCGGAACCATACGACGGGATCGAACGGGGTGAGCAGCGCCGCCGCTCCGACGGTGCGGGGGAGGACGCTGTCGCGATGCCGCCATGCCGGGAGGGGGCGGCCGCCGCGCTCCCACCCGCGCACCTGCACGGGGACGAGCTCCCCGTCATCCGTGAGGTCGGCGATCGCCTGGGACACCGCGGCGCGATCGCGGATGCGGTAGTAGTCGGCGAGGTCGGACTGCGTCGCGAGGCCCGACGAACGGGCGGCACGGCGCACGAGTTCACGGATCGCCTCGGCGCGGGGAACCGTTCGGGCTCGCACCTCGGCCGGGATCACGTGCTCGGCGAGCGCGTAGGTGCGCTCGAATCCCCTCCGGCCGCTGATCGCGACGTCGCCCGTGCGCCACATGTGTTCGAGAGCGAGCTTGACGTCGTCCCAGTCCCACCAGGTGCCGCGCTCGCGGGGAGCGTCGTCACGCAGATCCACCGGGCGCAACGGGCCGCGCCTGCTCATTTCGTCGCGCACCCAGGCCAGGGTGCGGGCGTTCTGACTCGTCCAGGAGTCTTCGCCGGACCAGCGACGGCGGAAGTCGTCCATGCGGAACTGCCAGAGCGGCCAGTCCTCGACCGGGATGAACGTCGCCTCGTGGGCGAGGTACTCGACGTAGTGCGTCGTGCGCGACAGGAACACCCGGTCGAGGAGGGCCGGATCGTAGGCTCCCAGGCGCGAGAACAGGGGCATGTAGTGCGAGCGTGCGAAGACGTTGACGGAGTCGATCTGCAGTACGCCGAGCCGCTCCATCGCGCGGTGCACGTGCCGCGACGAGACCGCGGCCGGGCGTGCGCGGGTGAACCCCTGAGCGGCGAGGGCGATGCGTCGCGCCTGGGTGGCGCTGAGGGTTTCGGTCACGTCGGAAAGCGTAGCCTCGGCCGCCGACATCGCGAACGTGTCGCCCGGTGTCGAAGGATGCTCCTGACGGCATACGGCCTCGCCGTAGACTTGGGCGATGAGCGACGAGCAGCGACCGCGGTTGAGGGATCTCCTGCGTCCGCGTCCGGTCTCGACAGAGCGGACGGTGACGACCGAGGCGGAAGAGGCCGTGCCGCTCCCGCTCCGGATCACCGCCGGCTACGCGTGGCGCCTCCTGCTGATCGCCGCAGTGGTCGCCGGGTTCATCTGGATCGTCATCCAGCTCAAGCTGCTCGTCATCCCGCTGATGGTCGGCATCCTCATCACGGCTCTGCTGTGGCCCGCGTTCGAGTGGATGCTACGGCACCGGTTCCCCCGATGGCTCGCCGTCGCCGTCTCGATCCTGGGCACGATCGCGATCGTCACCACGCTGATGTGGCTCGTGGTCTGGCAGATCCGCGCCCAGCTCCCCGACGTCCAGGAGCGCACGGGAGCGGCGATCGAGCAGTTCCGTCAGTTCCTCCTCGAGGGCCCACTGCACCTGACCGAGAAGCAGATCCAGGGATACATCGACCAGGGCTTCGCGCTCCTCAACGAGCAGGCCCAGTTGCTGTTCAACGGCGCGCTCGCGGTCGGCACCACGGCCGCGCACGTCGTCACCGGCGCGGTGCTGTCGCTGTTCATCCTCATCTGCCTGCTGGCCGACGGCGCCGGTATCTGGCGCTGGACGCTCCGACTCTTCCCGCGCAAGGCCCGTCCCGCCGCCGACAGCGCCGCCCGCAACGGCTGGTCGACGATCATCAACTACGCGCGCACGCAGCTGCTCGTCGCCGCGATCGACGCGGTCGGCATCGGCACCGGCGCCGCCCTCCTCGGCGTGCCCCTCGCGCTCCCGGTGGCCGTGCTCGTCTTCCTCGGCTCGTTCATCCCGATCGTCGGTGCCGTCGTCACCGGCGCGATCGCGGTGCTGCTCGCCCTCGTCTACAACGGCCCGTGGATCGCGCTGGCGATGCTCATCGTCGTGCTCGGGGTCCAGCAGCTCGAGGGCCACGTCCTGCAGCCGATCCTCATGGGGTCCGCCGTGAAGGTGCACCCGCTCGCGGTCGTGCTGGTCGTGGCCGGAGGATCCATGATCGGTGGCATCCCGGGCGCGCTGTTCGCCGTGCCCCTGGCCGCATTCGTGAACGTGGCCGCCGTGACCGTCAGTACCGGGTCGTGGCGCACCGGAGACCAACCAGACGCAGACTTGATCTGGAGCACAGTACCGCGACAGCGGAGACGGAGAAATCGATGAGCGCAGTCCCCAGCCTGACCGAGTTCGAGCACGCCGCTCAGAGTCTGGCTGAGGTGATCTCGCACACGCCGACCCTGCCCTCGCGCGCCCTGTCCGACATCCTCGGCGCCCCGGTCCTCCTCAAGATGGAGAACCTGCAGCGCACCGGATCGTTCAAGATCCGGGGCGCGGCCTACCGCCTCTCGCGGCTCAGCGCCGAGGAGCGCTCTCGCGGCGTGGTCGCGGCATCCGCGGGAAACCATGCGCAGGGCGTCGCGCTCGCCGCGCAGGCCCTCGGCATCCCGGCGACGATCTTCATGCCGCTGGGAGTGCCCGTGCCCAAGCTGCTCGCCACGCGTGGCTACGGCGCCGAGGTCGTGCTCGAGGGGGAGACCGTCGCCACGTCGCTGCGACTGGCCGCGGAGTTCGCCGAACGGACCGGCGCCGTGCTCATCCCGCCGTTCGACCACCGCGACGTGGTGATCGGTCAGGGCACGCTCGGCCTCGAACTGCTCGACGATGCTCCCGACGTCGACACGATCGTCCTCGGCATCGGCGGGGGAGGGCTCATCGCGGGTGTGGCCGCAGCGGTCAAGGCGCGCGCAGCCGAGCTCGGCCGCGAGGTGCGCATCATCGGAGTCCAGGCCGAGAACGCGGCAGCCGTGCCGCCATCGCTCGCAGCCGGCCGCCCGGTCGACATCGAGACGCGCCCCACGATCGCCGACGGCATCCTCGTGGCGCGGCCCGGTGCGATCCCCTTCGACATCATCCGGGACCTCGTCGACGAGGTCGTCACGGTCTCCGACGACGATCTCGCCCGCGCGATCCTCATCCTCCTCGAACAGGCGAAGGTCGTGGTCGAGCCCGCGGGCGCGGCGGGCGTCGCGGCGATCCTGGCGGGCAAGGTCGAGGCCACGGGCACCACGATGGCGGTGCTCTCGGGTGGCAACATCGACCCGCTCCTGCTGCAGCGCGTCGTCTCGCACGGTCTCGCGGCCTCCGGTCGCTACCTGACGATCCGCATCCCGCTGCCGGATCGGCCGGGCCAGCTCGCGCGAGTCTCCGAACTGATCGCCGAGGCCGGGGCGAACGTCATCGAGGCGATGCACACCCGTCACGGGCACGGTCTGCAGATCAGTGACGTGATCCTCGAACTCAGCGTCGAGACCCGCGGGCCCGAGCACTCCGGGCACACGCTCGACACGCTGCGGCGCGAGGGCTTCGAGCCCATCGTCGTCCCGGACTGACACGGTCCGTCGACCCGAAAGCAGAACGCCCCTCCGCCTGACGGCGCGAGGGGCGTTCTGCAGACTGAAGCGTCAGCCGGTGTAGGTCTCGACGTTGACGATCTCGACCGAGATCGAGCGGCCGTTCGGTGCCTCGTACGACGACTTCTCGCCGACCTTCAGGCCGAGGATGGCCTGGCCCAGCGGGCTGGCCTCGCTGTAGACGTCGAGGTCGCTGCCGACCGCGATCTCGCGGCTGCCGAGCAGGAAGACCTCTTCACCACCCGCGACGAGCGCCGTGACGACCGTCCCGGGCTCGACGACTCCGCGACTGGCCGGAGCCTCGCCGACCTTGGCGGTCTTGAGCAGGTTCTCGAGCGTGCGGATGCGCGCCTCCTGCTTGCCCTGCTCGTCCTTCGCGGCGTGGTAGCCGCCGTTCTCCTTGAGATCGCCCTCTTCGCGGGCGGCCTCGATGCGCTTCGCGATCTCGTCGCGGCCCGTGGTGGAGAGGTTCTCGAGCTCGGCGACGAGCCGGTCGTAGGCTTCCTGCGTGAGGAAGGGAACCTGAGCGTCCGTGGACATGACGAAGCTCCTTCTATCGGTATCGCTCCCGCTCGCGGCGGGGGATATGCCAAGACGCCCCGGCACTTGCCAGGGCGTCGTCGTTCTGCGTCGAGTCTAGGCGACCCAGCAGGTGTTCACCAAACCTGTCGTCGCCTCGGCGACGGTCGGGATGGTGGCGGCCAGGGCCTGAGCATGGCTGTCTCCGGCGGGGATCTCGACGACCTTCCACCCCACGACCCCGAACTCCTCGTCGAGCGCCTCGACGATGCACACCACGTCTTTGCCCTGCACGCCCGTGATCTGGAACCGCACGTCGACGCTGTGCTCGTCGACCAGGGTGTAACCCAGATCGTCGGCGTCGACCTGGTTCATCGACTGCGCCACGATGCCCCAGCCGTAGCCGCCCACGAGCAGGATCGCGACGATCCCGGCGATGATCCACGGGGTGCGCCGCCGACGGGTGCGGCCGTAGCGTTCGTCGAGCTGCTCTGGGGTCGTCACGTTGCAGGTCTCCCGATCGTTAGGCTGGTGATACCAGGTTATGCGACCTGCGTACGAAAGGCCGATTCATGCTCGCTCTGTCCGAGACCCCGATGCCGACGCCCACGATGACCGTCGACCCGGAGTCCGTCACCCCCGGCTTCGTCGGGTTCGCGGCGATCGTCGTCGTCCTGATCGCCGTCATCCTGCTGATCTGGGACATGAACCGCCGCATCCGCCGCGTGCGCTATCGCGAAGAGGTGCGCGACGAGCTCGATGCCGAAGAGGCGGCGCGCGCCGCCGATGAGGCGACCGAGACGGATGCCGACCTGCCGATCGTGCGCGAGGGCGACGACGGCCCCGCAGACGACGGCCCCGCAGCAGACGGTCCGCGCCCCGCCTGATAGATCAGGCGGGAACGCCGAGCGACGGCGACAGCGGCGCGAGGGTGATCAGCAGGCACGCCGTCCAGTGGCAGAGGAACGCCAGCACCGTGCACACGTGGAAGATCTCGTGGAAGCCGAAGTGGCCCGGCCACGGGTTCGGCTTCTTGAGCGCGTAGACGATCGCACCGCCCGTGTAGAGCAGCCCACCCACGATGACGAGCACCATCATCGCGACGTTCGCGTTGAGCAGGTCGACGATGTACATCACGGCGGCCCAGCCGAGCAGCAGGTAGAGCGCGACGTAGAGCCACCGCGGCGCGTTGATCCAGAACACCCGGAACAGGATGCCGAGCAGGGCACCGCCCCAGACGAGGAAGAGCAGCAACGTTCCCTTCTCCGGAGGGAGGGCGAGGGTCGCGAGTGGCGTGTAGGTGCCGGCGATCAACAGCAGGATGTTCGCGTGATCGATGCGCTTGAGCACGATCTTGGTGCGCGGTCCCCAATCGAAGCGGTGGTACACGGCGGAGTTGCCGAAGAGCAAGAGCGACGATGCCATGAATACGGCCGCGGCCCATTTGGCCGGCGCTCCCTGCGAGAGCACGATGAGCACCACGCCGGCGGCGATCGCCACGGGGAAGGTTCCGGCGTGGATCCATCCGCGCCAGGAGGGCTTCAGCTCGATCGCGGCGTCGGCCGCGGCGGCCTCCATCAGAGGAAGCTGGGGGAGGTCGGGTCCGGAGTCTTCGGGAGTGCTCACGTGCACACTCTATGCGGGGTGGCATTCCGCCTGCCGTACATGTCCACAGCATCCACCCCGGTGGCACAGGGGAGGACGCTGTAGCGTAGGAAGGTGATGTCAGGGGAGAACCAGGGGCGCGGGCCGCTGTACCGGCTCTACAGCAATCGGTTGCGCCGCCGCCTCGATCCGGCGTCCGTTCCGCACCACATCGCGATGATGATCGACGGCAACCGTCGGTGGGCGCGACAGCTCGGCTACGCCACGGCTGCGCACGGCCACCGTGCGGGCGCGATCAAGATGCGCGAGTTCCTCGGTTGGTGCGACGAGCTCGGCGTGCGCGTGGTCTCGCTGTATCTGCTCTCGAGCGACAACCTCCTCAAGCGCGACTCGGCCGAGCTCGCCGACCTGATCGAGATCATCGCCGACCTCGCCGACAGCCTGTCGCGGGAGGGGAACTGGCGCGTCCAGCACGTCGGGCGCTCCGACATCCTCCCGGCGGATCTCGCTCGCGTGCTCGCCGATGCCGAAGAGCGCACGAAGGATCACACGGGGCTCCACGTCAACCTGGCCGTCGGGTACGGCGGCCGCAACGAGATCGTCGACGCGGTGCGCAGCATCCTGATGACGCACGAGGCGTCCGGCGGCACGATGGAGGATCTTGCGGCGCAGCTCACGCCCGAGATGATCGGGGAGCACCTCTACACCGGGGGACAGCCGGATCCGGATCTCGTGATCCGCACGAGCGGCGAGCAGCGCCTCAGCGACTTCCTCCTGTGGCAGAGCGCGCACAGCGAGTTCTACTTCGTCGAGGCCCTCGGGCCGGATCTGCGCGAGGTCGATTTCCTCCGTGCGATGCGGGACTTCGCGGATCGGGACCGTCGCTTCGGTCGGTGACGAGCGGCCGGGCAGGTATCGTCGCGCCGACGGCGTCGTGCCAGACTTACTCGGTGAGCACCATCCACGACTACCTGGCCACGTTCGACGTCGAACCGGGGTATCTCAATTGGGCCGCGTTCGGGCCGCTGTCACCGTCGGTGCGCGAAGAGGTCTTCGCCGACGCCGACCTGCTCGGTAGCGGACGCCCCGCCTCGCTCGCGCTCGTCGCGGAACGCGTCGGGCAGGCTCGCGAGATCGTCGCCGACATCCTGCAGGCGGATGCCGAGGACGTGACGGTGCAGCCCTCGTCCACTCAGGGTCTCGCGCAGGCGCTCTACGGTGCACGGGGCGCGGTGATCGCCTCGACCGCCGAGTTCCCCAGCGTCAGCCTCACCCTCGACCGCGCGGCCGGGTTCTCCCAGGGTGCGCTCTCTCCTCGGTGGATCAGTCCGGCCGACGGCCGCGTGACCCCGGATGCCGTCGCGCAGGCGCTCGACGACGACGTGACCGCTCTCGCCGTGAGTCACGTCGATTTCCGCACCGGCTATCGAGCCGACCTCGCGGCGCTGCGCGAGACGATCGGCCCGGACCGGCTGCTCATCGTCGACGCCGTGCAGTCGTTCGGCGTCGTCGACACCGACTTCCGGGTGGCCGACGTTGTCGTGGGCCACGGTTACAAGTGGCTGCGGGCCGCCCGCGGGACCGGCTTCGCGTGGTTCTCGGCCCGGGCGCGCGAGCGCATCGTCCCCGTCTTGAGCGGGATCACCGGCACCGAGGGGGAGGGGCTCGCCGTCGACGAACGACCCTCGCCCACGGCATCCGCTCGTGCCTTCACCACCAGCGGCCCCGATACGCTCGCCGCCGGTCGTCTCGCCGTCGGCGCGCGCAGCGTGCGCGATGCCGGCATCGCCGAGATCGAGGAGCATCTCGCGAGCCGCGTCGACGCGATCATCGAGATCGCCGACCGCCACGGTATCGCCGTCGTCTCCCCGCGTGAACGCGAGCGCCGCGCAGGAATCGTCGCCCTCGCCCCGGAGGAACCGGCCCGCCTCGCCGCCGCCCTCGCCAACGCCGGAATCGTCGTGACCGCCCGCGGTTCGGCGGTTCGCGTCGCCCCGCACGCCGGTACCGACGACGAGACGATCCGGATGCTCGACGACGCGCTCGCCGGATTCGGCAACGAGACGTTCACCATCGCGTAACACTTCGCTGGCGTGTCGAGCCGCGGAAATGTCGGCGGCTGGTCGTACCTTCAAGGCATCGGGCATGGTGCCCGGTCGGGTCGGCCACAGGCAAACGACTCGTGACCCCCTGGTCGACTCGTTCGAATAGCCGGGATTCCCCGGGTCGGGAGTGGGTCGTGACCACACGTTCAGCGCAGCAGTCCACCAGCACCGCGCAGCAGTCCACCCGTCAGTCGGATCGACGGGCGTCGTCATCGGATCCGGATCAGGATCTCCGCACGTACGTCCTCGACACCTCGGTTCTGCTGAGCGATCCGCAGGCGTTCTTCCGATTCGCCGAGCACTCCGTCGTGCTCCCGGTGGTCGTGATAACCGAGCTCGAGGGCAAGCGGCACGACCCCGAGATCGGATATTTCGCCCGGCAGGCGCTCCGGCATCTCGACGACCTGCGCATCGAGCACGGTCGTCTCGACTTCCCGGTCGAGGTCGGGGAGGGCGGCACTCTCCGCGTCGAGCTCGCGAACACCGACTCCTCGGTGCTCCCCGCCGGCATCCGCCTGAGCGACAACGACACGCGCATCCTGTCTGTGGCGATGCACCTGGCCCAGGACGGCCAGGACGTCACGATCGTCTCGAAGGACCTGCCGATGCGGGTGAAGGCGGCGTCCCTCGGTCTCCGGGCGGAGGAGTACCTCGCCGAGCAGGCGATCGACTCGGGCTGGACCGGCATCTCGACGCTGAATCTCTCGGGCGACGACATCAGCGACCTCTACGAGAGCGAGGTCGGCATCAGTGAGGACGCACGCGGGCTTCCCGTGAACACGGGCCTCATCATCCACTCCGAGCGGGGCTCCGCCCTCGGGCGGGTGACCGGAGAGGGCGAGTACAAGCTGGTCCGCGGCGACCGCGACATCTTCGGGATGCACGGACGATCCGCCGAGCAGCGGATCGCGATCGATCTGCTCACCGACCCGGACGTCGGTATCGTGTCGCTGGGTGGTCGTGCCGGCACCGGAAAGTCGGCCCTGGCGCTGTGCGCGGGACTCGAAGCCGTGCTGGAGCGGCAGCAGCAGAAGAAGATCATCGTCTTCCGTCCGCTGTTCGCCGTCGGCGGGCAGGAGCTCGGGTATCTCCCGGGCGACCAGGGGGAGAAGATGGGGCCGTGGGGCCAGGCGGTCTTCGACACCCTCGGGTCCGTCGTCTCGGGCAACGTGATGGAGGAGGTCGTCGAACGAGGGCTGCTCGAGGTCCTTCCCCTCACGCACATCCGCGGTCGCTCGCTGCACGACGCCTTCGTGATCGTCGACGAGGCGCAGTCCCTCGAACGCAACGTCCTCCTCACGGTGCTCAGCCGCATGGGCCAGAACTCGCGGGTGGTGCTCACGCACGACGTCGGACAGCGCGACAACCTCCGCGTCGGACGACACGACGGCATCGCCAGCGTGATCGAGACCCTGAAGGGACACGATCTGTTCGCCCATGTCACGCTCATGCGTTCCGAACGCTCCGCGATCGCGGCGCTGGTCACCGAGCTGCTGGAGGGCGGCGAACTGAGCTAGCAGTCCTCCCCGTCCGCGCAGGAAGACGAGAACGCCGGCCCCGCGAGGGACCGGCGTTCTCGTGCGGGCGGGCGGTTCAGCCCGCGTGGGTCATGGACAGCAGGTCGAGCTTCTCGTCGAGCTGCTCGAGCGTCAGGTCGCCGCGCTCGACGTAGCCGAGATCGATCACGGCGTCGCGCACCGTGATGCCCTGGGCGACCGCGTGCTTGGCGATCTTGGCGGCGGCCTCGTAGCCGATCAGCTTGTTCAGCGGCGTCACGATCGACGGGCTCATGCCGGCGAACGCGGCGGCACGGTCGAGGTTGGCCTGCAGGCCGTCGATCGTCTTGTCGGCCAGCACGCGCGAGGCGTTGGAGAGCAGGCGGATCGACTCGAGCAGGGCCGTGCCCATGACGGGGATCGCGACGTTGAGCTCGAACGAGCCGGAGGCGCCGGCCCAGGCGACGGTCGCGTCGTTGCCGATCACGCGCGCGCACACCATCAGCACGGCCTCCGGGACGACCGGGTTGACCTTGCCGGGCATGATCGACGAGCCGGGCTGCAGATCGGGGATGTGCAGCTCTCCGAGGCCCGTGTTCGGGCCGGAGCCCATCCAGCGCAGGTCGTTGTTGATCTTCGTCAGCGAGACGGCGATGGTGCGCAGAGCACCGGATGCCTCGACGAGGCCGTCGCGGTTGGCCTGCGCCTCGAAGTGGTCCTTCGCCTCGGTGATCGGCAGTTCGGTCTCGGCAGCGAGCAGCGCGATGACCTTCTGCGGGAAGCCGAGCGGGGTGTTGATGCCGGTGCCGGTGGCGGTGCCGCCGAGGGGGACCTCCGCGACGCGGGGGAGCGCCGACTGCACGCGTTCGATGCCGAGACGCACCTGACGGGCGTACCCGCCGAACTCCTGGCCGAGCGTGACCGGGGTCGCATCCATGAGGTGGGTGCGGCCGGACTTCACGGCGTCCTTCCACAGCT
The DNA here is from genome assembly GCF_042957055.1 of Microbacterium sp. NPDC008134. Lineage (NCBI taxonomy): Bacteria > Bacillati > Actinomycetota > Actinomycetes > Micrococcales > Microbacteriaceae > Microbacterium > Microbacterium sp. NPDC008134. Next base: position 1,117,759 of record NZ_JBIBHO010000001.1, read on the forward strand.
CGGCCTTCGCCTCGAGCGCCACGGCGAGGTGGTCGAGCGAGGGGATGAGCGTGTCGATGAGCGCCTGGGTCACCGCGATGTGCACCGAGGTCGGGAAGACGTCGTTCGACGACTGCGAGGCGTTGACGTGGTCGTTGGGGTGCACGTCCGCGCCGAGGATGCGCGTCGCCAGCGTCGCGAGCACCTCGTTCATGTTCATGTTCGACGACGTGCCCGAGCCGGTCTGGTACGTGTCGACCGGGAACTCGCCGTCGTGGGCGCCGGTGGCGACCTGGTCGGCCGCCTGCGCGATCGCGTCGGCGATGGCGCCGTCGAGCGTGCCGAGCTCCTTGTTGGCGAGTGCTGCGGCCTTCTTGATCCGGGCGAGGGCTGCGATCTGCGTCGACTCCAGCCCCTTGCCCGAGATCGGGAAGTTCTCGACGGCGCGCTGCGTCTGCGCTCCGTAGAGCGCGTTCACGGGCACCCGCACTTCACCCATGGTGTCGTGCTCGATGCGGTACTCGGTGTCGGTCATTCCGATCCCTCCTGCGTTTCGGGGTCGATCCCCACGGTGATGACGGGCACGGCCGTGCCCTCGGCCAGACGGTAGTTGGCGCCGACGATTCCGAGGCGACCCTCCGCGACGGCATTGCTGATGATCTCGGACGACTGCAGCAGGTCGGCGACGGTGTTGCGCAGGTGCTCCTGCCCGACGAGCTCGGCGTCGATCTCGGCGACCGTCGTGCCGCCGCTCTCGGCGAGCACCTTGCGGGCAGCGGGGACGATCGGCGCGATGAGCTTCCAGATGTGCGGGGGGACGGGGGCCGCGTCGATCGCGGTACCGTCGATCGCGGCGCGCACGGCACCGCAGGAGTCGTGCGCCAGAACGACGATGAGAGGAACGCCCAGCACGGCCACCGCGTACTCGAGGCTCGCGACGATCGACTCGCCGATCACCTGGCCGGCGTTGCGCACGACGAACAGGTCGCCGAGTCCGAGGTCGAAGATGATCTCGGCGGCGAGACGCGAGTCCGAGCAGCCGAACAGCGTGGCGACCGGGTTCTGCGCCTCGGCGAGGTTCTTGCGGCGGGCGACGTCCTGATTCGGATGCCGCGGCTCCTCGTTCACGAAACGGCGGTTGCCGTCGAGCATCTGCTTCCAGGCTGCGGCGGGAGTCAGGTCGTGCGTCATGAGGCCTCCGAGAGGGTGCGGATCTGGGGAGTGAGCGATGCGGCGAGTTCGGCGGTGGAATCGGCCGACCGTGATCCGTACAGCAGCACGTAGTCGTCGCCGGCCTGCGTGCCGAGGGCGTACGAGATGTTCGAGGCCGAGTCGCCGGGGGAGAAGACGTCCCACTCGATGCCGTCGATCGTGACGGTGTCGGTGGGAGCGGTTCCCTCGAGGCGCTGCGGCGCCCACCGGGAATCGGCATCGAAGGCCTGGGCGACCTTGATGAACCCGCGCTCGTCGTCGGCGGCCGGGGCGAGCGTGATGTCCCACACGACGGTGGCGCCGCTCTGCAGCTCGGCGGCGTTGACGCGCCAGAAGTCGCCGAGCTCCGGCACGATCACGGCGCTGTCCATCGTGTTCTCGACGTCGGCGGCGATACCGGTGAGGTCGACCGACGGAGTGGATGCCGGCTCACCGCGCGGAACGGCGAAGATGATCACGGCCAGCACGGCGAGCGTCGCGAGCAGAGCTGCGATGAGGCTGCGCACGGTCTGACTCGACCGGTAGGCCTTGCTGGATGCGGCCTTGCGGGCGGCGGTCTCCTCCGGGGTCTCGGGGCGTCCGAGCTCCGCGACGATGGGAGCGGGCTTGTTCATCGCTCGTCTCCGTCGTCGGCGGCGGCGCGGGCGGCCTCGAGTCGGCGCTTCGCGCCGAGCAGCCACTCTTCGCAGCGGGCGGCCAAGGCTTCGCCTCGCTCCCAGAGGGCCAACGACTGCTCGAGAGTCGGCGCACCCTGTTCGAGCTCCGCCACGACGGTGACCAGCTCGTCACGAGCGGCCTCGAACGTCAGCGTCTCGACAGGGGTATCGTTCAGCGCGCTCACTCCTCCATCCTACGGCGTGCTGTCGTGATCGGTGAGCGGCTGCCGGCCGCGCGGGATCAGGAGGCCTCGGCGATCTCGCCCTCGGACCGGGCGGCCACCGACCCTCGATCGACGGTGATGGTCAGGGCGCTGCCGGCCGGGGCATCCGCCGCATCGCGCAGGATCACACCGCCCTCGAGGTGCGCGATCGCATAGCCGCGCGCGAGGGTCGCCGCCGGCGACAGCGCGCGCAGGGATGCCCGCAGTTCGCTCGTGCGGCGACCGGCGGCATCGAGGTGACGGGTGAGGGTGTCACGACCGCGCGAGACGAGCAGCCACAGCTCCTGCGAGCGGGAGTCGATGATCGGATCGGGGGAGCGGAGCACCGGGCGCGACCGCAGTTGTTCCAATTGTGCGATGTCGTGCGACAGCCGCTGGGCGAGCCGCGTGGTCGCGCGGGAGCGGAGTTGGCCGATCAGCGCGCGCTGCTCGCCGACGTCGGGAACGACCCGCTTCGCGGCATCCGTCGGCGTCGAGGCGCGCAGGTCGGCGACGTCATCGAGCAGGGGATGGTCGTTCTCGTGCCCGATCGCGCTCACGACCGGGGTGGATGCCGCGGCGACCGCCCGCACCAGACGCTCGTCGCTGAAGCCGAGCAGGGTCTGCGGGTCCCCGCCGCCGCGGGCGATGATGATCACGTCGACGTCCGGGTCCGCGTCGAGTCGGGCGAGGGCGGCGAGCGTGTCGGGCACGCATCGGTCTCCCTGCACCGCCGCGTACTCGGTGCGGAAGCGCACCTGCGGCCAGCGCAGCTCGGCGTTGCGGTGCACGTCTTTCTCGGCATCCGATCTCTCGCCCGTGATCAGTCCGATGACGTGGGGGAGGAAGGGGAGTCGTTTCTTGCGCGACGGGTCGAAGAGCCCTTCCTGCCGCAGCTGGGCGCGCAGCTTTTCGAGTCGCTCGAGTTGATCGCCGAGGCCGACGTGCTTCATCGCGGAGACGGTGAAGCTGAAGTCGCCGGCCTTGACGAAGTAATCGGCCTTGACCGCGGCGACGACGTGATCGCCGACGGCGAGGTCGGACGGGATACGCCCGCGGACGCTCGACCACACGCGGATCGAGATCTGCGCATCGGACTGGACGTCCTTGAGGCGTGCGAAGACGTTGCCGCCGCGCACGTTCCACGAGGTGATCTCGCCCTCGACCCAGACCGTGTTCCAACGGGCGACGAAGTCCCGGATGGTGGCGTTCAGGCGCGCGACCGAGGTCGGGGCATCCGCCGTCGAGTCGCGGGGCGCGACGGCATCCGCCGGAGGGGTCTCGCCGGGGCCGGCGGCTGCTTCGAAGACCGTCATCTGCTCTCGTCCCTGGGGGTTGTCGTGCGGGGAGGATTCCCGGCTTTCTCAGGGTCGACGCCGGTAGAATCGCCGGGTGACCTCGACTGCCGTGCATCTCCCCGTCCCTCGCCTCCCACGCGTGCGTGCGGCGGCCGGGCGGCTTCAGGATAACGCGGTCGCCGGACGCAAGCGTGTGCTGCTCGCCGCGCCGCGCGGATACTGCGCCGGTGTCGATCGTGCCGTCGTCGCCGTCGAGAAGGCGCTCGAGCGCTACGGGGCGCCGGTGTACGTGCGCAAGCAGATCGTGCACAACATCCACGTCGTCAGTGAGCTCGAGGCGAAGGGCGCGATCTTCGTCGAGGAGGTCGACGAGATTCCAGCCGGAGCTCACGTGGTCTTCAGCGCGCACGGTGTCTCGCCGGCGGTCGTGAACGCGGCATCCGATCGCGGGCTGCACGCGATCGACGCGACCTGCCCCCTGGTCACCAAGGTGCACCGCGAGGCCGTGCGCTTCGCGCGCGACGACTTCGAGATCCTGCTGATCGGCCACGAGGGGCACGAAGAGGTCGAGGGCACCGCCGGCGAGGCACCCGATCACGTGACGATCGTCAACTCGCCCGACGAGGCCGACACGGTCGTCGTGAAAGACCCGAACAAGGTCGTCTGGCTGTCGCAGACCACCCTCTCGGTCGACGAGACGATGGAGACGGTCAACCGTCTGCGCACGCGCTTCCCCGAGTTGCACAACCCGCCGTCCGACGACATCTGCTACGCGACGCAGAACCGTCAGGTCGCGATCAAGAAGGTCGCCGTCGGTGCCGACCTCGTGATCGTCGTCGGATCGGCGAACTCCTCGAACAGCGTGCGACTGGTCGAGGTCGCCCTCGAGTACGGGGCCAAGGCCGCGTACCGCATCGACTACGCCGAGGAGATCCAGCAGGAGTGGCTCGACGGCGTCGAGACCGTCGGCGTGACGAGCGGAGCATCCGTGCCCGAGGTTCTCGTGCGCGAGGTGCTCGACGCGATCGGCGACGCCGGATACCGCGATGTCGAAGAGGTGAAGACGGCCGAGGAGGACCTCATGTTCTCGCTGCCGAAGGAATTGCGTCAGGACGCCTCGGGCAAGCGCGACGATCGGGCCCTCGGCGGACGCGCGTCCGGAGGAGGCGCATAGCGTTGAGCGCCGCCGAGGCGCCGGAACCCACGCTCATCGGATCGGTGCAGCGGGCTCTCCGTCTGGTCGACATCGTCGCCAACTCTCCCCGTCCGCTGCCGACGAAGATGCTGGCGGCGATCACCGGGCTCACCCCCGGCACCACGTACAACCTCGTCCGGACGCTCATCCACGAGGGGTATCTGGCGGCCGAACCCGACGGGCTCGTGCTCGGGGCGCGCTTCCCGACGTTCCAGCGCGAGATCGACACGCGCGGCGTCTTCCTCGCCCGCGTGCGGGCGGCGCTCCGGTCCGTCACCGACGAGGTCGGGGCCACGGCATATCTCTCGCGCTACGACGACGGGGAGATGCACCTCATCGACATCGTCGACGCCGAGCAGAACCCGCGGGTGGAGCTGTGGGTCGGACTGCAATCGAGCGGCCATGCGACGGCCCTGGGCAAACAGATCCTGGCGGAGCTCCCCGACGAGGACCGCTTCGACTACCTCTCCCGGCATCGGCTCGAAGAGCTCACGCCGCGGACCATCAGCGACCGACGCACACTGCTCACGCAACTCGAGCATTCGCCGGGATGGACCCTCGACCAGGAGGAGTACGTCATAGGCGCGACCTGCGTCGCGGTCCCCGTGATCGCGCCCGATGTCACCGCTTCGCTCGCGATCTCGCTGCCCTCGGATCAGGCGATCGTCGACCGCGAACTGGTGACGAAGCTGCAGAGGGCGGCGCGGCGGTTGTCGCTCCAACTCGGCGCGGACACGCTGGGTGGCATCGATCCGGGGCCCGAGTTCACTATCTGAAAAACCTCAGTGGTATCGGGTTCCGCCGTTGCCTATTCTTGTATCCGTAGGCGTCTGTACATCACGGCACTACGAGTCGCGAGCAGGATCCCCAGTCCTTCGCGACTGACTGGGATGAGGAAGCGTCCCCAGCGCTCCTCGTCCGCGGCCCCGAGGAGTCCCCACTTCTCCGGGGCCGCCACCATTTTCGGCGGGTCCGCTGCTGGGAGTCCGAAACGGCTGCGGCCGTTAGCATGGCGGGATGAGCGAACAGCGGCCCCAGTACGGCGAGATCGCCACCCCGGAGGAGCAGCGGCGCGCCGCAGGCCTCCCGCCTCTCTCCGAGATGCCGCCTTCGCCTCTCGCCGAGAACGCGCCGCCCGTCGAGAGCTCCTCGGATGCACCGAAGCGGGCGCATCCTGTCGACCGGTTCGTGACGATCGGGCTGCTCGCCTACGGGCTGGTGAACGTCGTGGTCACCGGCCTGCAGTACCTCGACCTTCCGACCGTGATGAACCAGGTGCTGTCGGTCCTGGGCGTCTCCGGCGAGTTCACGAACTTCGCACAAGGCAGGGTCTGGGGGACGATCGCCGCCGTGGTGCTCGTCGCCGGATGGGCGCTGACGGCCACTCTGTCGATCCGTCGCCTGCGCCGCGGGAAGCTCACCTGGTGGCTGCCGATGGTCGGTGCCGTGGTGACGCTGGGCATCGCCGCGATCTGCATCTCCATCCCGATGATGGGAGACCCCGCATTCATGTCGTTCCTGCAGGCCCCGCCCGGCTCCTGACCTCGCACGCCCGCAGAGACGAGAACGGGTGCCCCGCCGGAAGGCAAGGCACCCGTTCTCGTGTGTGCGGTGGTCAGCTCTTCGACTGGCCGTACGAGCCGAGCTGACGCGTCGACTCGATGACGCGGGCGGCCATCGCGGTCTCGGCGACCTTGCCCCAGGCGCGGGGGTCGTACTGCTTCTTGTTGCCGACCTCGCCGTCGACCTTCAGCACGCCGTCGTAGTTCTTGAACATGTAGTCGGCGATGGCACGCGTGTAGGCGTACTGCGTGTCGGTGTCGATGTTCATCTTGATCACGCCGTTCGCGACCGCGGTGGCGATCTCCTCGTCGGTCGAGCCCGATCCGCCGTGGAAGACGAGGTCGAGGGGCTTCGGGCCCGTGCCGTACTTGGCGGCGACCTCGGCCTGGATGTCGCCGAGCAGCTCGGGGCGCAGCTTCACGCCGCCCGGCTTGTACACACCGTGCACGTTGCCGAAGGTGAGGGCGGCGATGTAGCGGCCCTGCTCGCCGAGGCCGAGCGCCTGGACGGCCTGGTCGACGTCGGAGAAGGTCGTGTAGAGGGCGTCGTTCGAACCCTCGTGCTGGACGCCGTCCTCTTCGCCGCCGACGACGCCGATCTCGACCTCGAGGATCGCGTTGATCGCCTTCATGCGGGGGAGGAGGTCCTTCGCGATCTCGATGTTCTCGGCGAGCGGCACGGCAGAGCCGTCCCACATGTGCGACTGGAAGATCGGGTTGCGGCCGGCCTTCACCTCTTCTTCGGAGGCGGAGATCAGCGGCTCGACGAAGCCGGCGAGGGCGTCCTTCGGGCAGTGGTCGGTGTGGAGGGCGACCGTAATCGGGTAGTTCTTGGCGACCTCGGTCGCGAAGCGGGCGAAGGCGAGGGCGCCGGTCGCGCGGCCCTTGACGGTGTGGCCGGCGAAGTAGTCCGCGCCACCGGTCGTGACCTGGATGATGCCGTCGGAGCCGGCTTCGGTCAGCCCCTGGAGGACGGAGTTGATCGTCTGCGAGCTCGAGACGTTGAACGCGGGGTACGCGAAGCCGCCGGCCTTCGCGCGGTCGAGCATTTCGGCGTACTGATCCGGGGTGGCGACGGGCATGAGAACTCCTGCGGTAGATGAAGCCTGGGACAGCAGTCACTCTAGCCGGGAGCGTGGACGGATGACGGGGGCCGGCGTTCGATGCCGGTGCGTGTCTCCTATCGTTCTGTTAAGAAACGCGAATCCTTCACTGTCGTGGCGGTGCAAACGGGGAGGTTCGGCCATACCGGCTGGCTAGGCTGACCTCATGGTGAGTCTTACTGCTGATCTGAGCCCGCTTCGTCCTGACCGCAACCTCGCGATGGAGCTGGTGAGGGCGACGGAGGCGGCGTCGATCCGTGCCGTGCCGTTCATCGGGCGGGGTGCGAAGGAAGCAGCCGACGGGGCAGCGGTCGACGCGATGCGCGCCTTCCTCGGAACGGTCGACTTCCAGGGTCGTGTGGTGATCGGCGAGGGCGAGAAGGACAACGCCCCGATGCTGTTCAACGGCGAGATCGTGGGCACGGGGCGTGGCCCCGAGTGCGACATCGCCGTCGACCCGATCGACGGGACCTCGCTCACAGCTGCCGGTCGGCAGAACGCCCTCTCGGTCATCGCGGTCTCGGACCGCGGCACGATGCTCGATGCCTCGAGCGTCTTCTACATGGACAAGCTCGTCACGGGACCCGCGGGTGTCGGCGTCGTCGACATCCGTCTCCCGATCGCCGAGAACATCCGCCGACTCGCCGGCGCTCTCGAGAAGCCCGTCGACGAGATCGTCGTCTCGGTGCTCAACCGTCCCCGCCACGAGCAGCTCATCCAGGAGATCCGCGACGCGGGTGCGGGAACGCGTCTGATGAGCGACGGCGATGTCGCCGGCGGCATCAACGCGGCACGCCATGACGCGCGCACAGACATGTGCGTCGGCGTCGGCGGCAGCCCGGAGGGTATCGTCACCGCCTGCGCCATCAAGGCCCTCGGCGGCCACATCCAGGGACGCCTGTGGCCGCGCGACGACGACGAGCGCCAGCGCGGGATCGACGCCGGACTCGAGATGGATCGCGTCTACGAGGCGGATGACCTGGTGAAGGGCAATAACACGATCTTCGTCGCGACCGGCGTGACCGACGGGCAGCTCGTCGCCGGAGTGCGTCGCGAGCGCGGGTACGTATACACCGAGAGCGTCGTGCTGCGCGGAGCCTCGGGAACGCTGCGCCGGATCGCGTCGGAGCACCTCGTCTCGAAGTGGTTGTAAGTCTCGGACGGTGACACGTCGAGGCCTCCGGCGGATGCCGGTGGCCTCGGCATCGTTACCGACCCGGTATCGCTCCTGCACTCACGATCCTGCGATTCGGCGCGGGTCGTGTCAGACTTGAGCCTGGGTTTGTCGCCGAGGACGGAGCCGTTCGGCACCGCAGGCACAGGAGGGCGAACACATGACCACGCCGCAGACACGCAGCTCGAAGGCTGCACCGACGAAGATCGTCACCACGAACACCGGACGCATCCTGCGTGTGAGCGCATCGGATGCCGAGGGCAGTATCGCGGCGGCCACTCCTGCCGTTCCCGCCGCTCAGCCGGTCGTCGACCCGGCTCGTCGTGCCGACGTGCTCTTCCGCAAGCGCCGCGCCGAAGGTCAGGAGATGAGCGCCTGGTGGATGATCGGGGCCTTCCTCGCGACGAGCGGACTCGTCATCATCCTGCTCAGCGGCGTTCCGGTGTGATCGGGGCGTCGATCCGGTCGCGCACCGCACCGATCTCGGCCTGAACCTTCTCTTCGCGCTCCGGCGCCTCGACCGCTTCAGGCTCTGGCGCCTCGACGAGTTCGGACGCCGTGAATCGGCGTGCGTTCGCGGTGATGCTCGCCGGCTGCGCGTCGAGGGTGGTCGCGTCGATGCCGGGGAACTGACGCGCTGTCACGAGGACGCGGGTCTCGAGTGAGCCGGCGAAGCGGTTGTAGCTGTCGACCGTGCGCTCCAGTGCGCGACGGAGGTCGTCGGCGTGCCCGGCGAGAGTACCGAGGCGGTCGTACAGCTGCGTGCCGAGGTTCAGAAGCGTGCGGGCCTCGGTCGAGACCTCCTGCTGCGTCCAGGTGTACGCCACGGTCTTCAGGACGGCCCAGAGGTTGACCGGGGAGGCGAGCGCCACGCGTCGACCGAACGCGTAGTCGAGGAGCGTCGGATCCTCGTCGATCGCGGCGGCGAGGAGGGATTCGCTGGGAAGGAAGCAGATCACGAACTCGGGGCTCGATTCGAGTCCGGCCCAGTACGCCTTCTTCGCGAGAGCATCGACGTGTGCGCGCACCGCCTTGACGTGCTTCTGCATGTGCGCGCGGCGCTGGGTCTCGTGCGCGTCGCCGACGGGGAGCGCCGACGCCTCGAGATACGCGTCGAGCGGCACCTTCGCGTCGACCGCGATGGAGGCGCCGCCAGCGAGGCGGATGACCATGTCGGGGCGGCCCTGCCCGTGATCCGATGAGATGTTCACCTGCAGGTCGAAGTCGACGTGCCGTGTGAGGCCTGCGGCCTCGACGACCCGCCGAAGCTGCGTCTCACCCCAGACGCCGCGCGTCGCGGTCGAGCGCAGGGCGCCGGCGAGCGACTCGGTGGTCGTCCGCAGCGCCTCATCGGACTCCTGTGCTCGCCGTAACTGCTCCGCGAGCGAACCGAACTGTGCGTGGCGCTCCTGCTCGATCGTCGCGACCTTCTGCTGCATCTGCTGCAGACTCTCGCGCACTGGGGCGAGGGCGGTGAGCACGGCGTTCTGCTGCTGCACCCGCTGCGCCTCCGCACGTTGCTCGACGCGCGCGTGCTCGACGGCATCGCGGTAGAGGTCGTACTGGCGATCACGGTCATCGCGGGCCGCGGCGAGTTCGGCCTGCACCCGAGCGAACTCGGCGGCTCCGCGACCGGCGCGCAGGAACCATCCCACAGCCGCTCCGGCGCACAGCGCGGCGACGACGAGGAGAACCATCAGGAGAGCATCCATGTGCTCATGATGCCCCCGGCCACCGACATTCTCGGGAGGCGTCCCGATCAGGCGACCGCGCGCTCCTCGCGGGCGACCGGCGCGCCGCCGAGGCGAAGTCCCAGGACCTCGGCGAGCATCTCGACGTCGGAGGCCGCTGCGCGGCGTGCGGCGTCGATCACGATCTGCGCGCAGGCCCGAGCATCCGCCAGTGCGTCGTGATGCGAGAACTCGGCGAATCCCGCCGCCGCTGCCGCCTTCGGGAGACGGTAGGAGTCGAGCTGGTAGGTCTTGCGCGCGACCTGCAGACTGCAGAGCGAGCGGTACGGCGGGCAGGTGCCCCCGGTCGCCTCGGACGCTCGACGGAGCACATTGAGATCGAAGCCGGCGTTGTGGGCGACGAGCACATCGGACCCGGCGAAATCGCACAGACGATCGAACTGCTCGGTCCACGTGGCCGCCGTGAGGACGTCTTCGGGCTGGATGCCGTGGATACGGACGTTCCATTCCTGGAACTCGTCGTGTCCGGGCGGAGGCTGGATCAGCCATCCGGCCTGCGCCACGACTTCGCCGCCGCGCACCCGCACGAGCCCGACGGAGCACGCGGAGGCGGGGCTGGAGTTCGCTGTCTCGAAGTCGATCGCGGTGAAGTCCAGGGGCACGCATCCACTCTCGCCCGGGCGTCCTGTTCGCCGCGGGCGGCGCGCCGTATGCTGACGACATGGCGGACAGCAGAGCGACGTCGTTCGGCGCGCAGGCGCAGGACTACGAGGCGGGGCGACCCGAGTACCCCTTCGACGCGGTGGCGTGGATGCTCGAGATCCTGTCGCCCGGAGCCCGGCGCATCGCCGATGTCGGGGCCGGAACGGGCAAGCTCACCCGGGCCCTCGTCGAGGCACCGGGGGCGCAGATCGTCGCGATCGATCCCGACCCCGCCATGCTCGCTGCGCTCCGTGAGAACGTCGCGGCAGTGCCCACCTTCCTCGGCACAGCCGAGTCCCTTCCGCTTCCGGACGACAGCCTCGATGCCGTCGTTCTCGGCCAGGCCTGGCACTGGGTCGATCCCGCTCGGGCTTCCGACGAGATAGGGCGTGTCGTGCGCGCGGGTGGAGTCCTCGGACTGATCTGGAACATCCGCGACAAGCGGGTCGGGTGGGTCGGCGACCTCAGCCGCATCATGCACCGCAGCGCGGCGGAAGAGGCGCTCGCCGCCGGAGATCCTGTGGTGACCGCGCCCTTCGGGCCGCTCGAGACCGAGGTCTGGGAATGGTCGCGGCCGATGACGCGTGAACAGTTGCACCGCATGGCCTCGTCGCGCAGCGCCGTGATCACCGCCTCGGCCGAGGAGCGGGATCGCATCCATCAAGAGATGGACGCGCTCTTCGACTCGCTGGAGTTCGCCGATGGGGTCATCGATCTCCCCTACGTCACGAAGGCGTTCCGCGCGCGTCGCGGCTAGTCATGACCGAGCCCGCCGTCGACGAGGGGAGCGGGAGCGCCCGAGGCGGATGGGCGCGCCGACACCGCCGCACGGTCACGGTTCTCACGGTGCTGTCCGTGGTGGTCGCGCTGCTCGTCGCCGACGGCATCCGCCGCTATGCCGAGGGCGAAGCGGAGCTCGCCAGCGATCCCGCGTTCTACGCACTGCCGTCACCTGTGCCGACAGGCCAGGCGGGCGCGATCATCCGCCGCGAGTCGATCGCGAGCGCGCCCGCCGGGTCGACGGCCTGGCGCGTCATCTACCACTCGCGCGATCTCGCGGGGGAGGACATCCCCGTCTCGGGCATCGTGATCGTTCCGAACTCGCCTGCACCACTCGACGGGCGCCCCATCGTGGCGTGGGGGCATCCGACCACCGGAGCCGCGACGCGGTGCGCGCCCTCGCTCGGCCTGGACCCGTTCCAGCTCATGGAGGGGATGCACGAGCTGCTCGCCGAGGGATATGCGATCGCGGCGACCGACTACCCGGGCCTCGGCGTGGCGGGTGGGTCGTCGTACCTGCTGGGTGTGCCCGAATCCAATGCCGTGCTCGACAGCGTGCGCGCAGCGCGGGGTATCGACGAGGCGCAGATCGGCGATCGGTTCGTGCTCTGGGGGCATTCGCAGGGCGGGCAAGCGGTGCTCTTCGCCGCCGAGCGCGCCGCGGACTACGCGCCTGAGCTCACGCTCGAGGGTGTCGCCGTCGCCGCCCCGGCAGCCGACCTGAGCGCGCTCATGAGCGACGACATCGTAGACATCTCGGGCGTGACCATCGCCTCGTACGCGATCCCGGCCTACACCGCGGCATACGAGGATCGATTCGGCGAGGAGGCGATCTCGGCGATCCTCACTCCGGCGGGGGCGACGGCGACGCCGAAGATGGCCGAGCTGTGTCTGCTCGCTCAGAACGAGCAGATCCACGCGATCGCCGATCCGCTCGTCGGCGGATACGTCACGAGCGATCCGGCCACGACCGAACCCTGGCGGACGATGCTGCGCGAGAACAGCGCCGGCGCTTCACCGATCACCGTGCCCGTGTTCGTCGGGCAAGGCGAAGCCGACGAACTCGTCATCCCTTCAGCCACGGAAGAGTACGTCGCGCGACTGTGCGCGCAGAAGACCAACGTGTCGTTCCACCGCTTCCCGGGCGTCGATCACGGCTTCGCGGCCTACGCCTCGGTGCCCGCGCTGCTGTTGTGGCTGGCGGAACTCGAATCCGGGACGCCGAAGGGCAACTGCCCCGCGTGATCGCGGGTGGCGGCGGCCGCTCCGGGTAGACTCGTTGCCCGTGGCTCTCACTATCGGAATCGTCGGCCTGCCCAACGTCGGCAAGTCCACCCTCTTCAACGCTCTGACCAAGAACGACGTGCTCGCGGCGAACTACCCGTTCGCGACGATCGAGCCCAACGTCGGTGTCGTGAACCTGCCGGATCCGAGGCTCGACAAGCTCGCGCAGATCTTCGGCAGCGAGCGCATCCTCCCCGCTGCGGTGTCGTTCGTCGACATCGCCGGCATCGTGCGCGGTGCCAGCGAGGGGGAGGGGTTGGGCAACCAGTTCCTCGCGAACATCCGCGAGGCCGACGCGATCGCGCAGGTCGTCCGCGGGTTCGCCGACGACGACGTCGTGCACGTCGACGGTGCGGTGAACCCGGCATCCGACATGGAGACGATCAACGCCGAGCTCATGCTCGCCGACCTCCAGACCGTCGAGAAGGCGATCACGCGGTACGAGAAGGAGGTGCGCGGCAAGAAGATCGACCCGTCGGTCCTCGACGCGGCCAACGCGGCGAAGGATGCCCTGGAGCGCGGTCAGCTGCTCTCGATCAGCGGCCTCGACCTCGAGCCGATCCGGGAACTCGGCCTCCTCACCGTGAAGCCCGTCATCTTCGTCTTCAACGTCGACGAGGCCGTACTCACCGATGACGCGCGCAAGGCGGAGCTCGCCGCGCTCGTCGCTCCGGCCCAGGCGATCTTCCTCGACGCGAAGATCGAGTCCGAGCTCATCGACCTCGATCCCGAGGATGCCGCCGAGCTGCTCGCAGCGACCGGTCAGGACGAGTCGGGCCTCGACCAGCTCGCTCGCATCGGCTTCGCCACCCTCGGCCTGCAGACCTACCTCACCGCGGGTCCGAAGGAAGCACGCGCCTGGACGATCCCGCAGGGCGCCAAGGCCCCGCAGGCAGCCGGCGTCATCCACACCGACTTCGAGAAGGGCTTCATCAAGGCCGAGATCGTCTCGTTCGAAGACCTCGTCGAGACCGGTTCGGTCGTCGAAGCCCGTGCCAAGGGCAAGGCCCGCCTCGAGGGCAAGGACTACGTCATGAAGGACGGCGACGTGGTGGAGTTCCGCTTCAACAACTGAGCGCTCCGGCGGCTCATAGACTCGCAGCGTCTCCATCGTCTTCGCAGGTCTCCGGCGTGAACGGAATGCATGTACGAAGAACGTCACCCCGACTCGTCCGTGCTGGAGTGCGTGTGGCAGGCGCGGGCGACGCGAGATGAGCGCTACCTCGTCTCGGCGGTCGAGTACTGGGATCTCTGGTTCACCCGCGAGCCGGGCGGAGCGACATTCGCCGGCCTGACGGGTCCCACCCTCGGACACCGCTGGATCCGCTCGAAGGTGGGCGAGCACAGCTGGGGCATCCAGCTGAAAGCTCACGTCATCGTTCCCGGAGTGAGCAAGCAGCTCCTGCGTGGTGGCGACCAGTCCCTCGTGGTCGAAGCGGGGAAGATCACGATCGCACAGCATTCGCTGCCGTTCCCGGAGTCCGAGGACCTCGAGAGCTTCACCGATCGGCTCCTCGAACTCGACGTGTTGCGCGACGACGACGAAGTCAGGCGGATGCTCGCCGGCGATGACGCGGGCTACTCGGAAAGGCACCGTCAGCGCCGGGTCCGCGACGTGACAGGCCTCACCCGCAAGCAGATCGATCAGCTGTCGCGTGCGCGTGAAGCGTACGCGCTGCTGCTGCAGGGTGTGCGGCCGATCGAATGCGCGGCGCGCTGCGGTTTCGCCGACCAGGCTCATCTGACTCGCTCGCTGCATGCCTTTCACGGCCAGACGCCGGCCCAGGTGCTGTCAGGTCGATGATGGCGGAAATGTTCAAGACGGGGCGCGTCACCCGGTGATGGACTGAGGGCATCGCATCCATCACCAGCAGAGGAGCAGATGATGTCCGCACCTGCCGCCCCCGAGGGCTACGCGACCGTCAACCCGTTCATCATCACGACAGGAGCCGAGGAGCTGACTCGCTTCGTGATCGAGGTCCTCGGCGGAGAGGAGCGTACCGAGGCGCGCACCGTCGATGACGACGGGCTTCTCCTGCAGGCAGAGGTGCGGGTGGGCACGACCACCATCATGCTCGCCGAGCGCAAGCCGGGCTGGCCGTTCACTCCGAGCCTGCTCCAGGTCTACGTCGACGATCTCGATGCCGTGCTCGAGCGCGCTCTCGCGCGCGGGGGCCGTCTCGTCACGAAGGCTACAGATTTCTTCGGCACGCGGTTCGCGCGTGTGCAGGATTCCAGTGCGAACCTCTGGTGGATCTGGCAGCACGGTGAGGTGGTCTGGGACGCGGCTGACGGGGAGAGCGAGTGGGATGTCGAGGTGGGTGAGGCCGGATGGGGCGAGGTGTCGCCCGAGCTCGCATACATCCACGACACGTTGCTCGAGGCGATGACCGCACTGCGCGACCCGGAGGCCTGAGAAGCGCCTCGTCGCTGTCGAGGACGTGCGCGATATGCGACGTGCGACACCCGGGATCGCCGTCAAGCGGGTCAGGTCCGACGGTCGAGATCCCGCCTCAGCGCCTCGGGCCAGGTCTCGATGTCTCCCGGCGTGCCCGCAACCGTCAGGGTCGCGTTCGGGAGCAGGGCGACGAGTGCTTCCGCCGTCGACAGCGGATGCCCGGGGTCGTTCGTCCACGCCAGGATCGTCGTCGGCACCTCGATGCGTGCGACGGTTTCCCGCGCGGGGAGGTCGCTGAGCGCCGCGCCCCGCAGGACCGAGGGCAGGAGTTCCCCGGTGACATCGGGCCCGGGGTCGGGTACGGCCTCGGCTTCGGGGGAAGGCGCAGCGCCGCGCGTGCTCGCGAGGTATGCCTCCATGCCCTCGGTGTCGATGAGATCGGCCGCCGCTCGGTAGTTGGCCGCCTGCGCGGGGCGGGTGTCCCACGCCGTCGGCGGCGCCATGAGTGTGAGTCCCGTGAAGCGGTCCGGATCGATCGTCGCCGCGTGCAACAGTGTCGCGGTGCCCATGGACGGGCCGACGCCGTGCACGCGCTCGTCGGGGAACCAGTGGTCGAGCAGTCTCAGAAGGTCGTCGGCGAGGTTCTGCCAGCGATAGTCCTCCGGAACTTTCTGACCGGACGATCGGCCATGGCCACGTGCGTCGTAGCGCAACAGCCGCGTTCCGCTGAGACCTCGGCCGAGGTCGAGCTCGAGTCCTCGGTCGCGCTCTCGGCTCGCGGTGAGCCCGTGCAACTGGACGACCGGCTGTCCGCCTTCATCGCTCATGGCGACGGCCAACTCGGCTCCGGGGACCGCGAATGTATGCATCAGGCTCCTCGCTCGTGACGACCGCATCGGCTGGGCGGTCGGTGTGATCTTCAGGTTATCCGGGGGCGATATGGTGCTACGCATGCGCCTGACCAATGTGACGCACCTCCGTCTCCCGTTCGGACGGCTCTGGGGATACGCCGTCACGGCGTCCGCGCCTGGCCGTCGCCTGCCGGTGTCTTTCGACCAGCGCCTCCACGTCGGGGCGGGCGATCGACGGGGCTCGTGGATGGCGCTGTCCTTCCGCCTCCCCGCGCCGATCCCTCGCGAGTCGATCGCGGAGGCCTGGCTGGCCGTGATCGGCCGGCACGGCACACTGCGGACGGCGTTCACGCCCGGTGCGGACGGCGAACCCCTGCTCCACGAGATCGAGGTCGGCCCCGGGGAGTGGGTCGAGCACGAGATCGCGCCCGGGCAGGCCGTCAACGATGCTCTGCGGGACGTGCTCGATGACGCGTGTTCGCCGTACCGGCATCCGTCCCACCGTCTGTGCGTGCTGGAGACGGCGGCAGGATTCACGATCGTGATCGCCGCCGACCACGCGCACGTCGACATGTGGTCGATGCTCGTGCTCGCGCGCGACCTGCTGGCCGCGCTCGACACGCGGCACGCCGGAGCGCGGCCGATCCCGGCGCCGGCATTCGTCGAACACACGCAGGCGCTGTTGGATCGGGATGCCGCCCCCGACAACGTGCGTCGGCGGTGGGAGGACATCATCGACGGCAGCGGCGGTGTGATGCCGCAGTTCCCGTTGTCGCTCGGCACGCCCGAGCCGCATCGTGAGCGCGTGGAGGTGCGTGACGTGTTCGATGTCGACGACGCCGCGGCGTTCGCCGCGCAGGCCCGCGACGACGGCGTGTCGACGCTCGCGCGCGCCGTGGTCGCGATGACCGCGGTGACCAGTGAACTGGCGGATGCTCCGCTCCGCGCCGTCTTCCCCGTGCACAGCCGATTCGACGATAACTGGCACGACTCGGTCGGCTGGTTCATCACGAACTCCGTGCTCGAGTCGGATGTCGACGAGCCGAAGGCCGCGGCGGCTGCGGTGAAGGAGGCGGTGCAGCTCGGCACATGGCCGCTCGCCGACGTACTCGCACCCTGGGGAGGTATGCCGGTCGCGCCCGGGATGTTCGCGATCTCCTGGCTGGATCTGCGCAGGCTTCCCGTACGCATCGACTCGGTCGGGCTCGACGCGCAGTACGTGAGTGCGGCGACCGACACCGACGGCGTGATGCTGTGGTTCATCCTGGACGAGTCGGGACTGCACCTGAGGTGCCGTTACCCCGACACCGTGGAGGCGCGCGCGAACGTCGGTGGATGGCTCGACCTGCTCGTCGCCCGGCTGCAGGCGGATGCGCGGTCGTCCGTGCGCGGGCGACTGCACGTCGCCGGACGGACCTTCCGGCTCGAGAGGGCGAACCGTGACGACATCGAGGCCATCGCCGCGCTGCTGTTCGACGACGATTTCGGCCCGGATCGGGAGGGGGTCGAACTCGAGCGCTACGAGGCGGCCTTCGGTGCGGTCGCGCGCGACGGCTCCAACTACCTCGGGGTCGTTCGCGACAGCGACGACCGTCCGGTCGCGACGATGCAGTTGACCGTGATCCCCGGCCTCTCCCGCGGCGGTTCGACCCGGCTGCAGATCGAGGGCCTGCGCGTCGCGGCCGGCGCCAGGTCCCAGGGGCTGGGGGCGGCGATGCTCGAATGGGCGCACGAGTTCGGGCGGGTGCGCGGGGCGCGGCTGTCGCAGGTCACCACCGACGACGCGCGGGACCGGACGCGAGCCTTCTACACCCGGCACGGGTACGAGACCGCGCACGTCGGGATGAAGCGGGCGCTGTGAATGACGCAGCGCGGCTAGGGTGGCACCGTGTCTGAGCCCACCGCATCGCATCCCGCCGAAGAGCGGGTGCAGAAGTTCATGGCCGAGTTCGAGGCGCAGTGGCGGATCGCCGCTCCCGCCTTCGAGGACCGCAACCCCGACGAGCCCCGCCGGGCGTTCGACCTCTGGCGCGATTTGATGGTCGAGACCACGCGAGAGCACTTCACCGACGACACCGGCGTGAACCTCGCCGGATCGTTCAGCCGGCCATCCGTGTACGGCCCCGACGTGGAGAAGTTCGTCCGCTCGGAGCAGGTCGATGACGTCTTCTACGTTCTGACGCAGACGACGTTGCCGCTGAAGAGCTTCCATGAGTACATGCTTCGGGAGCAGGCAGGCCAGTGGCGGATCGCTGCGATCGCCGACCACTACGGCGACCCCACTGAGCCGTTCGAGGACCCGGAGCACATGCGAAAGCGCGTCGCCGAGTGTGGTCCCGACGCGCCCTTCGACGAGATGCCGGAGGCTCAGGCGCAGCTGGATGAGCGACGCATGTTCACCGACCGCGTCGTCACACGCCCGCGAGACGGCGAGACGGACGAGGCGCGGGTGTCGCGGATCGGGACCCTCCGCACGGGGTCCGGTGTGCTGTCGGTGCTGGACTTCGGATACGACAACGACGACGCACGACCTCTCGCTCGCACGGTCTCGCCCGGAACGTACGTCGTGGAACGCGTCACGGCCTTCGGCCGCAACGCCGCGGTTCGAGTACTCTTCTCCGACCGGGACCCCGTGGCGTGGCATCCGGCGTCGATTCCGGGCAGCGGCCACGTCATCGGAGTGGATGCCGGGTGCGTCTGCATCGTCGACTACCCGGCGTACGCATCCGTCTCACGGCGTGCGAAGGCGGCAGCGTTCGACCGGTTCATCGCCGCGGAGAGCCCCACGGCGATCGAGATCTCGCTGGGCGCCGAGGAGGTCGGGATCGCGGTCGACTCCGGGTACGGCGACGGCAGTTACCCCGTCTACTGGGGAGTGGATGCCGAGGGCATGATCGTCCAGTTGGTCGTGGACTTCATGATGCTCGTCGACCAGGACGACGACGGCGTGCTCACCACTCTCTGAGCAGCCCCGTGAACACAGTCAGCTCGACCAGACCGAGAGCATCTGCCAGCCCTCGGGAATCTGCGCCTCGAGCGCGGCCATGTCGTCGGCCTCGATCTGGCGGACGCCGTCGCGGCGGTCGAACCGCGCGGTGGCCTCGATGCCCTGCGCGCCCTTGAGCATGCGCACGGGAGCCGACACGAGGTCGAACCCGTCCGGTGCGTGACTCTCGATCTGGCTGTAGACCTCGTCGAGCGAGATGCCGGCGACCTCGACGGTGTGGGATTCGACGGGACGGATGAGAGCGGCGAGCATCCGACCAGCCTACGACGGCTGCGAACGCAGTGCCCGACTTCGCACGTCGGCTGACGGGCAGATACGCTGGGTAAGGCCCACCTCACCAAAGGAGACTGCCGCACTATGGCTGACATTCAGATCTTCGAACCCGCTGGACGCGCGATCCCTTTCACCGTGGAAGGTGAAGGCCCCGCACTGATCCTGATCGCCGGGCACGGTCTGAACGTCACGTATCTCGAGCTTCTGTCTCATTCGGTGTCGGAGGAGGACTTCCGTGTCGTGAGCATCGGTTCTCGTCGTCCTTCGGGCGACGCGGTCACGATGCACGATCTCGCGCAGGACGTCGTCGATGTCATGGCGCACCTCTCGATCTCGGATGCCTGGGTCGGCGGTCACGCGTTCGGCGGCGCAGTCGCGCGCGTCGTCGCGCTCGACCACCACGATCGCGTCAACGGTGTGCTGCTGCTCGGCGTCGACGAGACCGGCCCGTCGGCCGAAGCGCTCGACGCGATCCCCGCCCCCGCGCGTGACGCCGAGGTCGATGCACTGCAGGCTGCCGCATGGGAGGCTCCCGCCCCGCTCGCCGAGGGCGTTCCCGTGCTCGTCGTGCAGGGGACCGAGGATCCGATCTCCCCGCTCGCGAACGGTGAGAAGCTGCAGGCCGCAGCTCCCGACCGCGTCAGCGTGGTGGGCGTGGACGGCGGCGGATACCTCTTCCCGTTCACCCACATGGGGGCGACGTCGTGGGCGATCGAGGACTACCTCGACTGGGACTGACCGCCCGGGCTGAGAGGATGGTCTGATGACCGCCACCCTCGTCGCCCAGAACCTCTCCGGCGGCTACGGCCACCGCATCCTCTTCGACGGCGTCGATCTGACGGTCGCGCCGGGCGACGTCATCGGTCTCGTCGGCGCGAACGGTGCCGGCAAGTCGACGCTCCTGCGGTTGCTCGCCGGGGCGAACGCACCGATCGAGGGAAGCGTCGCACTCGCTCCCGCCGATGCCTTCGTGGGCTGGTTGCCGCAGGAGCACGAACGTGTCGAAGGTGAGACCGTCGCGGAGTACATCGCGCGCCGCACGGGGTGCGCAGAGGCGACACGCCAGATGGATGCTGCGGCCGAGGCTCTGGGCGACCCCTCGCTCGCACAGCCCGGCGTCGATCCGGCCGACGCGTACTCCACCGCGCTCGAGCGCTGGCTCGCGTCCGGTGCCGCCGACCTCGACGAGCGGGTGCCGTCCGTCCTCGCAGACCTCGGATGGTCGAGCGGCGGTGCGCTGACTCCCGACGCGATGATGACCTCACTCTCGGGCGGCCAGGCGGCCCGCGTCGGGCTGGCGGCGCTGTTGCTCTCGCGATTCGACATCGTGCTGCTCGACGAGCCCACCAACGACCTCGACCTCGACGGTCTCGACCGGCTGGAGGCGTTCGTGCGCGGGCTCCGCGGCGGCGCGGTCCTCGTCAGCCACGACCGTGAGTTCCTCGCACGCAGCGTGACCAAGGTGCTCGAACTCGACCTCGCGCAGGGGACGCATCGTCTCTACGGCGGCGGGTACGACTCTTTCATCGAGGAGCGCGCGACGGTCAAACGGCATATGCGTGAGCAGTACGACGAGTACGCCGAGAAGAAGGCCGATCTGGTCGCTCGCGCGCGCACGCAGCGCGAGTGGTCGAGCCAGGGCGTGCGCAACGCGATGAAGAAGTCTCCCGACAACGACAAGATCAAGCGCAAGGCGTCGATGGAGTCGAGCGAGAAGCAGGCGCAGAAGGTGCGCCAGATGGAGAGCCGCATCGCGCGCCTCGACGAGGTCGAGGAACCGCGCAAGGAGTGGAAGCTCGAGTTCACGATCGGCTCCGCCCCGCGCTCCAGCACGGTCGTGTCGACACTGAGCGGTGTGGTCGTTCGGCAGGGCGGATTCACGCTCGGACCGGTGAACCTGCAGGTCGACGCCGGCGACCGCATCGGGATCACCGGGCCGAACGGCGCGGGCAAGTCGACGCTGCTGCGTACCCTTCTCGGCACCCGCGCCCCCGACGAGGGGAGCGCGAGTCTCGGTACCAGCGTGCAGATCGGTGAGATCGATCAGGCGCGCTCCCTGCTCGTCGGAGATGCCGCGCTCGCCGAGGCCTTCGAGCTCCTCGCGCCCGAGATGGCGTCCGCCGACGTGCGAACACTGCTGGCCAAGTTCGGGCTCAGAGCAGACCACGTCACGCGTCCCGTCGACGGTCTGTCACCGGGGGAGCGCACCCGCGCGGCTCTCGCGCTGCTGCAGGCCCGCGGCGTCAATCTGCTCGTGCTGGATGAGCCGACGAACCACCTCGATCTCCCGGCGATCGAGCAGCTCGAGCAGGCTCTCGAGTCGTACACGGGCACGCTAATGCTCGTCACGCACGATCGGCGGATGCTCGACGCGGTCGAGACCAACCGTCGGTGGAACGTCACCGACGGCCGGGTCACCGAGCTCTGAGCATCAGCGTCCCTGGCGCTTCTTGTACGGCTTGGGCTGGCCCTTCACGATGGGAGCCCGGCCTTTCCCCTTCGACGCCTTGGCCTTGCCTCCTGCGGGCGCGACGTTCTTCGGCGCGGGCGGGGGAGCGGCCGCGACGGCGGCCCGCGCCTCGACGAGGAACAGCTCGCCGACGCTCGTGAGTCGCGGCGTGCCCTCGCGGTTGATCAGTGTGTGCCCCACCTCTGCCTCGAGCTTGTCGAGCGACGTGTAGAGCGAGGCGAGCGGGATGCCGAGCTCCTTCGCAGCGCGCGGGAAGTGCAGGGACTCGGCGAGGACGACGTAGCGGCGCAGGAGGGCGATCTTCATGGGGAGGCTTTCGGGTCCGCGGCGATCGCGGCTCTCCTCTCAACCTACGGGATCGGTCGGACGCAGCGGATGCCGCGGCTCTGGCGAGCCGCGGCATCCGAAGTCTGGACTCAGGCGACCTGGGGCAGGACCGCGAACGACACGGCCCCTTCGTCGTCGACGCCCGCATCGAGGATCTTGTCGTCGAGCGCGACTGCGGCCGTCTCGTCGAGGAAGAGGCGGGTGCCCGAGATCTCGACCACCTGGTCCTGCGGTTCGGGATCGGTGGTCACCAGCACGGCGAGCCGGGACTCGCCGGTCGGGCCCTGGGCCTCGGTGGAGTGGATGCGCAGACCGGCATCCGGAGCCTCGCTCTGTCGACTCACGAGCGTGGTGACGATGGCGGAGGCGTTGTCGGTGAGGGTGAGCACGAGACTCTCCTTCCGGTTGGGGAACGCCGCGGTACCGCGACGTGTCCGGGCCACGATTCCGAACCACGACGAGGCTTTCAAGCCCGACGCGCCGGTTCGGAGGAACCTCTCACCTGCGCAACAGCTTTCGCAGGAAGACCTGATCCGTGCCGTCACCCTGAGGGATCCGCTCGCTCTCCTCGTACCCGCACGCCTCGTACAACCGGAGGTTCGCCTCGCTGAGGCTGCCGGTGAAGAGTTCGGCCTGCGGTGCGGTCGACGCCTGCTCGGCGGCATCCAGGAGCGCTCGACCGATGCCCTCTCCCTGCATGTCGGGGGCGATCGCGATCCGCCCGATCAGCAGGAGCTCATCGCTCTCCCGATAGCGGATCGCGCCCACCAGGCGTCCGTCGATCCGCGCGGCGAATCCGGTGCCGGTGGCGAGCTCCGCCCGCACCTCGTCGAGGGTCTGGGTGAGCGGCGGCATGTCCGCGCTGCCGTAAATCTGTGCCTCGGAGACGAACGCGGCGCGCTGGATCGTCATCACCTCACCGGCGTCCTCCTCTCGCACGGGCGCGATATCGATCCGCGAGGCGGCGCGCCGATCGTTCTGGTGTGTGGTTTCTGATGCAGTCACCCGCCCACGTTCGGTGGTGGCGGCGCAGAGTGTCAACCCCCTCGGAAAGGCCGCTCGATATCGATACCGTCGCGGTCAGGAGGTCAGAACATGGCAAGCAAGAGCACATCCACGACGGCCGCGAAGAAGGCCGGCACGAGTAAGCGCGGTGCGAAGACCACGCGTCCGCAGAACGCGGAGCAGGGCTTCACGGCCTCGCCGACGCTGGCCGCGAACCTTCAGTCGGTCCTCGTCGATCTGGTGGAACTCTCGCTGCAGGGCAAGCAGGCGCACTGGAACGTCGTCGGACGCAACTTCCGCGACATGCACCGTCAGCTCGACGAGATCATCGACGACGCCCGCACGTTCAGCGACACGATCGCCGAGCGGATGCGTGCGCTGCACGCCGTGCCGGACGGTCGCAGCGCCACGATCGCGTCGACCACGTCGCTTCCCGAGTTCCCGGCGGGTGAGGTGTCGACCACTGAGACGGTCGACCTCATCACCGAACGTCTCGAGGTGACAGTGGGCACGTTGCGTGACGTGCACGATGCCGTCGACGACGAGGATCCGACCTCGGCAGATCTTCTCCACGCCATCATCGAACGCCTCGAGCAGTTCGCCTGGATGGTGAGTGCGGAGAATCGAGAGCCTGCGGGGCGCTGAAGGGAGTGACCCGCACGGCCGCGCGTCAGGGGAGCGGCGCGCTGGGGTGCGGCCGGGTCAGTCCTTCGGGCTGCCTCCCGGCCGCACTGCGCTGCGGATGACGCGAGGCAAGACGATCCAGAGCGCGGTGACCGCCACCAGTGCGGCACCGAGCGCGATGAGTCCGGCGGTGCGATTCACGGTGAAGTCGACGATGAGGGTCGTGACTCCGATCGTCAGCGCGCCGATGACGATGAGATCGATCTTCGCGATGCGCGCGGCGATGTGCACGAGTTCGGGCTTGCGCCGCCGACCGAAGAAGGCGCGGTGCATCCCGACCGGGGCGAGGGCGAGGATCGTCGCGATCGCGGCCAGCGCCACCAGCACGACATACAGGTCGCGTTGAAGCTCGTCCATGTCGGTGAAGCGCGGCTGGAAGGCGACGGCCAGCAGGAAACCCGTCAGGATCTGCGTGCCGGTCTGCATCACCCGGAGCTCCTGCAGAAGCTCGTCCCAATTGCGGTCGGCCCGCTCGTTCGGGGTCTCGTCCCGGCCGTCGGCGCGGTCGTCGAACTCGGCTGCGGACGCATCGTCACGGCTCATGAGTTCAGTCTGTCCGCCGCTTCAGATCCGTGTCCAGACGCTTGACGTGGGAGGGAGAATGACAGCATGACCCTTCCCCCGATCCGCGACTGGTGGCCGCATCTCTCGACCGAGGCCCGTCGCAGCCTCCTCGACGGAGACCTCCCGCACCTGACGGAGGAGGTGCGCGAGGAGATCCGCGACGTCACCGGCGCCGTGGTCGGCATGCAGGAAACGCTTTCGGACGATGACCTCGAGTACGCGCGTGCCGAGGTCGAGGCATCCGACGAGTGAGCGCTCAGCCGATGGCCGAACCGGATGCCTGCTCCTCGCGCAGCCGCGGTTCGGTGCGTCGCTCGGGGCGCACGCCCGCCTTGTCGGCGTAGAACGCGCGGATGCGGTCCATGTCCGCGCGTACGTCGCCCGTGACCTCGATGGTCGGGCCGAGACCCGTCGTCATTGTCGTGCGATCCACGAAGCCGAGCGTCAGCGGCATCCCGGTCTCGGTCGCGATGCGGTAGAAGCCGGATTTCCAGAAGTCGTTGCCGCCGCGGGTGCCGTCCGGAGTGATCACAAGGCCGAAGACCTCGCCCGCGTGCACTTGGCTGACGACGTCGGCGACGACTCGTCCGGGGTTCTCGCGGTCGACGGGTACACCGCCGAGACGTCGCATGATCGGACCGCGCCAGCCGCGGAAGAGGCTCTTCTTACCGAGCCAGTGCACCTCGATCCCGAGCCGCCAGGAGATCGCCAGCATGAGGACGAAGTCCCAATTCGAGGTGTGGGGTGCTCCGATGAGGATCGTCGGTCGGGTGGGGACGGCGTCGTTCCCGACGAGCGTCCAACGGCTGAGGGCCCAGAAGAGGCGGGCTATCGAACGCGTGATCATGTCTCCACCGTACGGGGCACGGCTATCGGTCCGCTGGCGGCGAGGGTTCCTCGGAATCGCCCGCGAGACGGATGAGAGCGGCGGCCGTGCCCGGCGGGAGTCCCGGCACCGCATCGACGGGCACCGCGAGCGCCTGCAGCGCTCGACTGAAGTAATTGCGGAGCGAGGCCGCGAGCGCGATGTCGACGATCTGTCGATCGCTGAAGCCGAGATCGCGCAGCTCCTGCGAATCGGCATCCGTCATCGCCCTCGAGGTGGTCGACAGACGCGCCGAGAAGCGCACGACCGCCTGCTCGGCCGGCCCGAACCCGCGATCGTCGTGAGCGCTGAACGCCGCAAGCCCGTTCTCGTCGAGCACTCCGACCGCGAGGGCCCGACGGCCGTGCGCGAGAAGGCAGTGCGTCGAACCGATCGCGCGGGCGGCACCGAGGGTCGCCGCTTCGTACACGCGCACCCCGATGGACGGAACGATCGCATCGATGAGGTCCTCGAATGCGGCGTGCGCTTCGGGATTCATCGCCATGGCCTGCGTATGGGCGTAGACGAACCCGTCGTCGGAGATGTCGTCGGCGTACATCTCGGCGGCGTGCCCGTCGACGGATGCCGCATCCGGGGGAGTGATGATCATCGCTGCTCCTTCGCGTCGACGCTCGGGTTCCCAGCGAACGTTACGCCGCGCGGGCGTGCCACAACACCCGGATCGACGCCGACAGCTCAGGACAGGCGTACGATCGAGGGATGACCGATCAGCAGGGAGACGCCACCGAGCAGGACGCAGCCCTCGGGCTCGCGCCTCTGCCCGGAACCCTCAACCTTCTCGACGGGGATGCCGCGGGCCTCTGCAGCGGCGGCGTCTGCCACTTCCCCGCTCCGAAGAGGAGATAAGCGCCGGACGCCGCCGATCGGCGTCAGTGACCGCCGTGGAACTCTCCGCCGACGTCGTCGGCCGGCTTCCGCACGAACGGGCTCAGCGCCACGGCCGCGAGCGAGATGATCGCCGCGATCAGGAACGCCATACGTGCGCCGGGCGCACCCGCCAGCGCGGTCGACAGGCCCTCGTCCTCACCCGCGTGCAGGATCGCGGAGTACGTCACGAGCAGAACCGCGACTCCGGCCGCACCCGCCACCTGCTGCATGGTGTTGAGCACCGCCGAGCCGTGCGAGTAGAGCGAGCGCTGCAGTGAACCGAGCGATGCCGAGAAGAGCGGCGTGAACGACATCGCGAGACCGACCGACATCACGGCCTGCACGATCACGAGCACCCACCACTCGGTGTGCTCGCTGACGGTCGAGTAGAAGAACAGCGACGCCGAGACCAGGATCGTGCCCGGGATGAGCAGGGGACGGGTGCCGCGTGCGTCGTAGATGCGGCCCATGATCGGGCCGAGCAGACCCATCATGACCGATCCCGGCAGCAGGATGAGGCCCGCGTAGAACGACTCGAGGCCGACCACGTTCTGCAGGTACTGCGGAAGCAGCGTGAGCGTGCCGAACATCGACAGGGCGAGGATCGACATGATGATCACCGAGAAGGTGAAGTTCGTGGAGCGGAAGACGCGGAGGTCGAGCAGGGCGTCGTCGACGCGCTGGAGCACGAGCTGACGCCAGACGAAGAGCGCGAGCGACACGACGCCGACGACGAGCGCGACGATGCCGGCGGTCGCGCCGGCGCCGGCGCCTTCGCCGCCGAGCTGGCTGATGCCGAACACGATTCCGCCGAAGCCCAGTGCGGCGAGCGGGATCGAGACGATGTCGAGCGGCATGCGGCGGGTCTCGCCGAGGTTCGTCATCCAGCGGATGCCCATACCGAGGGCGATCAGCGCGATCGGGAGGATGATGGCGAAAAGTGCGCGCCAGTTGAACGCCTCGAGCACGGCGCCGGCGAGCACCGGGCCGGTCGCGGGGGCGAGCGAGATGACCATGCCGACACGACCCATCATCCGACCGCGGGACTGCGGGGGCACGACGTTCATGATCGTCGTCATGAGCAGCGGCATCATGATTCCGGTTCCGACGGCCTGGATCACACGGCCGATGAGCAGCACGGCGAAACCGGGCGCGATCAGCGACACCAGCGTGCCGAGCGAGAACGAGATCATCGCGGCGATGAACACCTGACGCGTCGTGAAGCGCTGCAGGATGAACCCTGTCGTCGGGATGACCACGGCCATGGTGAGCATGAAGGCGCTCGTGAGCCACTGACCGAGCTCGGGCGGGATGCCGAGGTCGGTGTTGAGGTGGGGGATCGCGATCCCCATCGTGGTCTCGTTGAGGATCGCCACGAACGCGGCGACGAGAAGCAGCCAGATCACGCGCATGTCGGAGCGAGCGATCGCCCCGTCGGCGGGAGCGGTGGTCGGAATCGACCCGGTGTCGACGGCAGACATACGGCCTCCAGGGCACAGGAAGGGAAGAGGTGCGCGAGAGCGCCAAGGTCATTCAGCGTAACCTCAGGGTCGGACATTTCATTCCGCGTCGGCGATATATCTGCCGAGGGCGGATGCCGCGGCCCCGGATGTCCGCACCGCTGGCTACGCTGACGTCATGAGCATGGGCGGCGGAATGGGCGGGCGGCACCCCGGAGGTTTCCGCGGTGTCGACGAAGAGGCCCAGCGCCGGTTGAACGCCGAGGCCCCGCGGATCAGCGGACTCGGCGCCCGGGTCGTCACGCTCTTCCGCCCCTACAAGTGGCGGATCGTCGTGACGGGCATCCTCGTCGTGCTGGGCGCCGGCGTCGCCGTGATCCCGCCGCTGATCGTTCAACGCGTGTTCGACGACGCCCTCTTCCCCGTCGACGGCGGCGGACCGAACCTCGATCTCCTGGTGTGGCTCGTGGTCGCCATGATCGGACTGTTCCTCGGGTCCGCGGCGCTCGGCGTCGGGCAGACCTGGCTCACCGCGACGGTCGGCAACAGTGTCACCGGCGATCTGCGGGTACGCCTGTTCGAGCACCTCCAGGCGATGGAGCTGGGGTTCTTCACCCGCACCAAGACCGGCGTGATCCAGTCCCGCCTGCAGAACGACGTCGGCGGCGTCTCGGGTGTGTTGACGAACACCGTCACCAGCATCCTGGGCAATGCGGTCACCGTGATCGCCTCGCTCGTCGCGATGATCCTGATCGACTGGCGACTGACGCTCATCGCGATCATCCTCATGCCGTTCCTCATCATCGTGCAGCGCCGCGTCGGGCAGGTGCGGGCGCGCATCGCCGGCGAGACGCAGGAGTCCCTCTCGGAGCTCACCTCGATCACGCAGGAGACGCTGAGCGTCTCGGGCATGCTGCTGTCGAAGGCGTTCAACCGGCAGCGGGCGGAATCGTCGCGCTACCAGGCCGAGAACCGCAACCAGGTGCATCTGCAGGTGCGCCGGGCGATGAGCGGACAGGGCTTCTTCGCGGTCGTGCAGGTCATCATGGCGAGCGTTCCCGCGATCATCTATCTCGTCGCCGGGTATCTCATCGCGGGCGGCACCGGCGCCATCACGGCCGGAACGATCGTCGCCTTCACCACGGTGCAGGCGCGGCTGCTGCAGCCGCTGATGGGGCTGATGCGCGTCTCGCTCGATCTGCAGACCTCGTCGGCGCTGTTCGCCCGCATCTTCGAGTACCTCGACCTGGTGCCGGAGATCGAGGACGCCCCCGACGCGATTCCGGTCACGGAGGCTCCCGGACCGCGTGGTCGCGTCGAGTTCCGCGAGGTCGTCTTCCGCTATCCCGACGCGACCGATGACGCGCGCCCCACGCTCGACGGCGTGTCGTTCGTCGCTGAGCCGGGACAGCACGTCGCGTTCGTCGGACCGTCCGGGGCGGGGAAGACGACGGTGCTCTATCTCGCCCCGCGCCTCTACGAAGCTCGCGGGGGAGCGGTGCTCTTCGCCGGTGCCGATGTGCGCACACTCACACAGGAATCGATCATCGACGACGTGGGCATCGTGTCGCAGGAGACCTACCTCTTCCACGCGAGCATCCGCGAGAATCTGCTGTACGCCAAGCCCGACGCGAGCGAGGCCGAACTGATCGAAGCGACGACGGCGGCGAACATCCACCACATCATCGCGGGCTTCGAGGATGGCTACGACACCGTCGTGGGCGAGCGCGGGTATCGCCTCTCCGGCGGCGAGAAGCAGCGCATCGCCATCGCGCGCGTGCTGCTCAAGGACCCGCCCGTGCTCCTGCTCGACGAGGCGACATCGGCTCTCGACACGGTATCGGAGCGCGTCGTCCAGGAGGCGCTCGACGAGGCGGCCAAGGGGCGCACGACCATCTCGATCGCGCATCGGCTCTCGACGGT
This sequence comes from Microbacterium sp. NPDC008134, assembly GCF_042957055.1. Classification (NCBI taxonomy): domain Bacteria; kingdom Bacillati; phylum Actinomycetota; class Actinomycetes; order Micrococcales; family Microbacteriaceae; genus Microbacterium; species Microbacterium sp. NPDC008134. The sequence continues at coordinate 1,147,313 of NZ_JBIBHO010000001.1, forward strand.
GATGGGTGCCGACGTGATCCACGTGCTCGAAGCGGGCCGCATCGTCGAGTCCGGCACACACTCCGAGCTGCTCGCCCAGGACGGGCTCTACGCCGAGCTCGCGGCTCAGCAGGTCGCCGCCTCCCGTGTCCTCGCGACCGAGGCGGCCGTCGAGAAGACCGTCACCGGCGGCATGGCCACCGCGCTGAGCGATCGCCGCGCCGATCGCGCTCCCGACGACTCCGTGTCGGCGGACGCGGTCGAGACGTTGACGGCATCCGTTCCGTTGCTCGACGCGGAGACCGACCGTCGGATCTACCCGACCCAGAACTGAGCGACCGCGATCCGGTCGCGATCAGTGCGCCGACAGGCCTCCGTCGACGAACAGCGAGTGCCCGGTCACGTAGGCCGAGCCGGCGCCGGCGAGGAACACAGCGGCACCCGCGAAGTCCTCGGGAAGACCGTTCCGCCCGATCATCGTGCGCGCGGCGAGGCCGGCGACGGCCTGCGGGTCCTGCTGCAGCCGAGCGTTGAGCGGGGTCAGCACGAAACCGGGAACGAGCGTGTTGCTCGTGACTCCGGTTCCACCCCAGGCTTCGGCCTCGGAGCGCATGAGGGATTCGACCGCGCCCTTCGACGCTCCGTAGATGCCGCTCGTGGCGAAGGCCCGGTGCGCCTGCTGCGAACTGATGTGGATGAGGCGCCCGTACCCGCGCTCCACCATTCCGGGTGCGAAGCGCTGGCCGAGAAGGAACGGCGCGAGCGCGTTGACGGTCATCGTCGCGTCCCAGTCGTCCTCGGTGATCTCGACGAAGGGCGGGCGGATGTTGATCCCGGCCGAGTGCACCACGATGTCGGGCTCGCCGAACGGGCGCACCGCGTCCTCGGCGACGGCATGGATACCGGCGCGGGTGCTGAGGTCGCCGACGACGCCGTCCGCGGTTCCCCCGGCGTCGCGCAGTGCGCCGACGGTCTCGGCGATGCGCTCGGCACCGCGCGCGACGATGACGGTGGAAGCTCCCGCTCCGGCGAGGGCGGTCGCGATACCGCGTCCGATCCCGGAACTGCCGCCGGTGACGAGCGCCGTCCGTCCGGTCAGCGAGAACAGGCTGTCGAGGTAGGTCATGGGTCTCCGGGGTCGGTCACCAGCCGAGGGCGGCCGTGAGCGAGTGGTCGGGTGCGGCGTCGGCGTATTCGGACAACGCCTCGATCTCGGACACGAAATCCGAGACCGCTGAGGCATAGGCGGGGTCGAGGTGCGTGCGTGCGATCTCGTGCAGCGGCGGCAGGTCCATCGCGATGATGAGCGACAGGCGGGCTGCGACGGCGGCGTGCGCCCCGGCATCCTGCAACACGCGGATGCCGCCGCGCAGCGCCGCGAGATAGTCGAGCAGTACCGGGAGTCGTGCCTTGCCCTGCGTGATCGAGGTGCCGTCCGCCCGCACCCGCCAGTGCGCGACGACGTCGGGGATCACATCGAAGGCGGACGCGCGGGTGTACATGAGCTGCGCGACCACCTGATCCTCGTAGGCCACGCCCTCGGGGAAGCGGAGATCGCCCCAGAAATCGGTGCGGCTGATCTTCGACCAGGCCACGATGTTCGCCGATGCGGCGGGGTGGGCGAGGATCGTCGTGCCGAGGCGCTGCGGATCCGTCGCCCGCGCGACCCAGGGCTGAACCCGTCCGGCGACGTAGGAGTCGCCCTGCAGACGGGAGCGCACGTACGCCCCCGCCACGAAGTCGCTGCCGCTCTCGGTGAGAGTGCCGGTCAGCCGGGCGAGGGCGGTCGGGGTGAGTTCGTCGTCGGCATCGAGGAAGCCGAGCAGGGGGGTGTCGACGAGTTCGACTCCCGCGTTCCGCGCGGCTCCGAGACCGTGCGCCTCGTCTCGGCGGAGCAGACGGAATCGCGAGTCGTCGGCCGCTGCGGCCCGGAAGACGTCGGTCGTGCCGTCGACCGATCCGTCGTCGACGAGGATCGCGCACCAGCGCAACTCGGTCTGCGCCCGCAGTGAGTCGATCGCGGCGGGGGCGAAGGCGGCGATGTCGCGCCCGGGGACGATCATCGTCACGATCGGGTCGGTTGCGCTCACTCACCGATTCTATGGCCGCCGGGTCAGGCGAGGATGGCGCGCACCGACTCCGCGACGAGCCGGGCGAGATGTTCCGGGGCGTCGTCAGGGAGGGTCCCGCGGCCGAACGTGAAACGAACCGACGTCCGCGCGGTCACGGGTGCGATACCGCACGCCAGCAGCACGGGGGAGGGCTCGTCACTGCCTGCCGCGCACGCCGATCCGCTCGACGAGACGACTCCTCGGCGCTCGAGCTCGAGGAGGACGGACTCCCCGCTCGTGCCGGCGAACGTGAAGCTCGCGGTTCCCGGGAGCCGTCGCACGGGATCTCCCGTGAGCGCGGCTTGCGGGATCTCCGCCAGGATCGCGGCGATGAATCGTGCCGATGCCTGCCCGACCCGCGCGACGACATCGATCCGCTCGGCCTCGGCCAGGTCGAGAGCCGTCGCCAGCGCGACAGCGCCCGCGACGTTCTCGGTGCCCGATCGGCGCCCGCGCTCCTGCCCGCCGCCGTGCAGCAACGGTTCGAGCGGCACGCGGCCGCGGACGGCGAGTGCGCCGGTGCCCTTCGGCGCGCCGAGCTTGTGCCCGGCGATCGACACGGCATCCGCGCCGAGCCCGTCGAGGGGAAGCCACCCGGCGGACTGCACGGCGTCGAGGTGCAGTGGAATTCCGGTGGCGCGCGCGACATCGGCGAGAGCCGCGGCATCCTGCACCGTGCCGATCTCGTTGTTCGCATGGCCGATGCTCACGAGCGCGGTGTCGTCACGCAGGAGCGCCTGCACATCGGAGGGCGTGATCCTCCCGAACCCGTCCACAGCCAGCGGGGACACCTCGACGCCGTGGAAACGACGCAGGAAGTCGGCGGACTCCAGGATCGACTCGTGCTCGATCGGCGAGACGATCAGGTGGCGTCGGCCGCGCTCCAGTGCACCGAGCACGATGCCCTTGACCGCCAGGTTGTTCGCCTCGGTGCCGCCGGACGTGAAAACCACGTCTCCCGCCCGCATGCCGAGCACTCGGGCGACACGGCGACGCGCGTCACCGAGCGCGCGCGCCGCGGCCTCGCCCACGGTGTGGTGGCTCGAGGGGTTGCCGAAGACGTCCGTGAGGTACGGACGCATCGCTTCGAGAACCTCCGGGCGTACCGGTGAGGTCGCGGCATGGTCGAGGTAGAGCACCGCGTCAGCCGATCCGCAGGTCCAGGCCGAGGTCGAGCGCCCGCGCGGAGTGGGTCAGCGCGCCGACCGAGATCACATCGACGCCGGTCGCGGCGATCGATGCCACCGTGTCGAGGTTCACGCCGCCCGAGGCCTCGACCGTGGCGCGCCCGTCGACCAGCGCGACGCCCGCACGGAGGTCATCGAGGGTGAAGTTGTCGAGCAGCACGGTGTGCGCGCCGCCCGCGAGCACGGCCGGGATCTGGTCGAGACGATCGACCTCGACCACAACGTGCGCCGTGTGCGGCAGGCGCGCGATCGCAGCGCGCAGCGCCGTGGCGGTGTCGAGACCCCCACGCGTGAGGACGGCGAGATGATTGTCCTTCGCCATGACGGCATCCGACAGTGAGTACCGGTGATTGCTGCCTCCGCCCGAGGCGACGGCATGGCGCTCGAAAGCGCGCAGACCCGGAGTGGTCTTGCGGGTGTCGGCGATGCGGACGGGGGTTTGCGCGACCGCCCGGACGTAGTCGGCGGTGATCGTCGCGATGCCGCTCATGCGCTGCGTGAAGTTCAGCGCGACGCGCTCGGCGGTGAGGATGCTCCGCGCCGGTCCCGACACGGATGCGAGCACGTCGCCGGCGACGAACGCATCGCCGTCTCCGACGTGCAGGTCGACGCGTACCGCGGGATCGGTCAGGGCGAAGGCGGCGGTGAAGACGGCGCCGCCGCTGAAGACGCCCTTCTCCCGCGCGACGAGATCGGCGGTGGCCGTCGCATCGGTGGGGATCAGCGCGTCGCTCGTCAGGTCGCCCCACGGGGCATCCTCCTCGAGGGCGGCGGCGACGACACGGGTGAGGGTGGCGGCGGTCAGCATCAGACTCCGATCAGGGCGGGTTCGCGGAAGTGGGCGCCGACGGAGGCGGTGCGGTGGAGGGCGGCGGATGCCGTCGCCTCGGCGAGCAGGAGCAGATTCGCGTCCTCGTGCGCGGCCACGTCGGCGAGTGCGAACGGTCGTCCGCGCCAGGCGCGGATGGTCGTCAGCGCGTGACGCAGCCCGTCGTCGGTGCGCAGCAGCCCGACCTCGTTCCACATCACCCGTTGCAGAGCGTCGCGGGAGAACGGCGGAGCGACCGGTGTCGGAGAGGTCTGCGTCGGGGAGGTCTGCGCGGGTGAGTATGCGCCCGCGCGCTCGGCTGACGGTGTCTGCAGCGGGGCCCAGGGCAGCCCGATCGCTTCGGCAGCGCGGGCGCCGAACACAGCCCCCTCGAGCAACGAGTTCGAGGCGAGACGGTTCGCCCCATGCACTCCGGTGCGGGCGACCTCGCCGACGGCGAAGAGACCGGGCATCGTCGTGCGGCCGTCGAGGTCGGTCGCGATCCCGCCCATCAGATAGTGGGCGGCCGGGGTCACGGGGATCGGTGAGCGCGCCCAATCGAAACCGCGCTCGCGAGTGACGCGATCGATCGTCGGGAAGCGCCGGGCGAGGGCCTCGGCTCCGAGCATCGTGGCGTCGAGGCGGACCGGCGATCCCTGCTGCGCGGCCTGACGGGCGATGGCCCGGGACACGACGTCGCGCGGCGCGAGCTCACCGTCGGGGTGGCTGTCGAATGTGAAGCGCCTTCCGGCGTCGTCGATCAGTGTCGCCCCCTCGCCGCGCACGGCCTCGGAGATGAGGAAGGCCGGGTGCGCGTCGAGGATCGTCGGGTGGAACTGCACGAACTCGAGGTCGGCGACCGCCGCGCCCGCGCGCAGGGCTGCGGCGATCCCGTCGCCGGTGGTGCCGTCCGGGTTCGTGGTGTGCGCGTAGAGGTGCCCCGCGCCTCCGGTGGCGATCACGACGGCATCCGCGGTCAGGTCGGACAGCACGCCGCCGTGCAGCAGACGGATGCCGTTGACGGCCGCTCCGTCGACGATCAGGTCGACGAGGAAGGCGTGCTCCACCACCGTGATCGCCGTGCCCCGTACGGCGGCGGTCAGTGCACGGGCGATCTCGGCGCCGGTCGCGTCGCCGCCCGCGTGCACGATGCGCGCGTGGCCGTGCGCGGCCTCGCGTCCGAGCAGGAGCGTCCCGTCGGGGGCGCGGTCGAAGGCCGTGCCGCGGGCGATCAGCTCGGCGATCCGCGTGGCCCCGTCGGCGACGAGCACGTCGACCGCCGCCTCGTCCGACAGGCCGGCGCCCGCGGTCAGCGTGTCGGCGGCGTGCAGGGCGGCCGAGTCGCCCGCGCCGTAGACGCCGGCGACTCCGCCCTGCGCGTAGCCCGTGCATCCGTCGCCGAGCGCGCCCTTCGTCACCACCGTGACGGCGTGGCCCGCCTCGTGCGCGTGGAGGGCCGCGGTGAGACCCGCGATCCCCGACCCCACCACGACGATGTTCATCGCGCGCCCGCAACCACCGGCGGCTTCGCGGCGAGCATCCGTTCCAGGGAGACGCGCGCGGGATCGGCGACGTCGGACGTGACGCTGATCCGGTTCGGCGTGCGGCCGGCGACCAGTTCCTCCAGCACCCAGGCGAGGTACCCGGGGTGGATGCGGTACATCGTCGAGCACGGGCAGACGACCGGGTCGAGGCAGAAGATCTCGTGCTGCGGGTGCTGCGCCGCCAGCCGCTTGACGAGGTTGATCTCGGTGCCGATCGCGAACGTCGTCGGTTCGGTCGCCGCGTCGATCGCACGTCGGATGTAGTCGGTCGATCCGGCCTCGTCGGCGGCATCCACGACCTCCATCGGGCATTCCGGGTGCACGATCACCCGGACGCCGGGGTGCTGGGCGCGCGCCTGCTCGATCTGTCCGACCGTGAAGCGGCGGTGCACCGAGCAGAAGCCGTGCCACAGGATCACCCGGGAGCCCTCGAGGATCTCGGCACTCGATCCGCCGAGGGGCTTACGGGGGTTCCACATCGGCATCTGCTCGAGCGGGACCCCCATCGCCTTGGCGGTGTTGCGGCCGAGGTGCTGGTCGGGGAAGAACAGGACGCGGCGTCCGCGTTCGAACGCCCACTCGAGCACGGTCTGCGCGTTCGACGACGTGCAGACGATCCCGCCGTGCCGACCGACGAACCCCTTGATCGCGGCCGAGGAGTTCATGTAGGTGACCGGGATCACGGGCACGCGCCCGTCGTCGTCGGTGGCGTCGAGGTCGCCGAGCACGTCTTCGAGCTGCTCCCAGCACTCCTCGACCTGGTCGATGTCGGCCATATCGGCCATCGAGCAGCCGGCGGCGAGGTTCGGCAGGATCACGGCCTGATCGGGGCCGGACAGCAGATCGGCGGTCTCGGCCATGAAGTGCACGCCGCAGAACACGATCGCCTCGGCATCCGGTCGTCCCTTGGCCGCGGTGGCGAGCTGGAAGGAGTCGCCCACGTAGTCGGCGTGGCGCACGACCTCTTCACGCTGGTAGAAGTGGCCGAGCACGACCACCCGGTCTCCGAGCGTCTGCTTGGCGGCCCGGATGCGCTCGTCGAGCTCGGCCTCGTCCGCTTCGCGGTACTCGACGGGGAGCTCGCCCTGACGCGGGGCGCCGGTCGGGATCACGTCACCCATCGAGGAGCCGGGGCCGTAGCCGGGGCGCGTGTCGAAGTCCCAGGGGCCGACGGCGAGGTCGGTCGTGCAGGTCTCGTCGACGGAGGCGCCCGTGACGATGGCCTGGATCGCGTGGTCGACCGAACCGTCGCGCGGCGGGACGGCGGGGGCGGGAACGAAGGTGATGCTCATCGGATGCTCGTTTCTTCGGGACCGAGGGGGCCGCGGGCGGCCAGTTCGACGTCGGTGTTGTCGCGGTACAGGCGGGCGGGACGGTGGCTGCCGGTGCGGAAGCGGTCGGTGGGGATGAGGTTCCCGGTCGCTTCGACCTGGCGCCGGAAGTTGGCGGGGTCGAGCTGCCGGCCGAGGATCGCCTCGTAGGCCTCGCGCAGGTCGGCGAGGGTGAACTCGGAGGGGAGGAAGCCGTGGGCGACCCGGCTGTAGCCGACCTTGCTGCGCAGGCGCCAGAGGGCGTACTCGATGATGTCGGCGTGGTCGAAGGCGAGCTCGGGCAGTGCCTCGACGTCGAACCATTCGACGTTCTCGGGGGCGCGCCCGGATGCCCGATGCGCGGCGCTCTGAGCGAGCACCTCGTCCTGACGCAGGAGCGCCCAGTAGACGATCGAGATCACGCGGGTGGGGGAGCGGTCGACGGCGCCGAAGGCGTACAGCTGCTCGAGGTAGGAGGGCGTGAGACCGGTGGTCTCGGCCAGTGTGCGCGCCGCGGTGTCGATCGGGGACTCGTCCGGGGCGATCCAGCCTCCGGGCAGCGCCCACCGGTCGGCGTAGGGCTCGCGAGTGCGCCGCACGAGGGGGAGGGCGAGCGTGGGCGTGCCCGACGGCGACGGGCGCAGCGTCAGGATCACGGTGGATCCTGCGACGCGGATGTCGTCAGTTCGAGTCATAGTTACCTTAACCTCCGACTCGATCTTAGTGTCATCGAGACACTTAGTGCGAACGGATGACGCGCGATGGCGTCGAGTCCGAAACGTTATGCGAACGCGGAGAGAACTCTTGTTCCCCCGGACGGGGTTTGTTAGGTTACTGTCCTAACAAACCCCGTCGCTCGGCAGAGCAGCCGACGACGGCCACGATCCCCACCCCCGAGGATCGGCTCCGCACCCGGAGCACCCCTCCTGCAGTGCAGCACCGAGAGGAAACAAGAATGATCCGTAATGGCAAGCGCAAGATCGCGCTCACCGCGGTAGCGGGGGCATCCGTCCTCGCTCTGGGCCTGACCGCCTGCGGTTCGGGCGGCAGCGGCGACTCCGACGCGAACGGCGACCGCGCCCTCCGTGTCTGGGCGGGCAGCCAGACCCCGATCACGGCCAACTACAACCCCTTCGCGCCCACCGTGCTCCACGGTGCGCTCGGCCCGATCTACGAGCCGCTGTTCTTCTTCAACAAGACCGCGGACACCGAGCCGGTCGGCCTCATCGGCGACACCTACGAGTACAACGAGGACGGCACGGTGATCACCGTCACCATCAAGCCCGACCTCAAGTGGAGCGACGGCGAGCCCCTCACCGCCGGCGACGTCGCCTTCTCGTTCTCGTACGAGGCCAACAGCCCCGACACCAACGGACTCGTCTCGGCCGAGGCCACCGACGACACCACTGTCGTGCTCACCTACGACAGCGCCCAGTACACCACCGAGTTCCAGCGTCTCGGCTCGACGTACATCCTCCCCGAGCACATCTGGAAGGACATCGAGGACTACGCCAACTTCGCCAACGAGGACCCGGTCGGATCCGGTGCCTACGTCGTCGACAAGACCACGAGCGAGTCGTACACCCTGGTGGCGAACGAGAACTTCCGCGACGCCGCCGACCTCGGCGTCAAGAAGGTGCAGTACATCGCGGTCGACAACAACCAGACCGCTCAGGACCTGCTCGCCGCCGGCAAGCTCGACTGGACGGGCATGTTCATCCCGAACCCCGACGACGTCACCGCGAACGGCGCGATCGACTGGATCAACACGCCGCAGGACCCGACGGTGCTCTACACCTGCTCGAACGCCGACCTGGGCTGCACGGGCCCGCAGACCGACGTCGCCGTGCGCCAGGCCCTCAACGCGGCGATCGATCGCGGCACGATCAAGGAGAAGGCGTTCGTCGACCTGACCGCCGAGATCTCGCCCACCTACGCCCTGCTGCCGCGCGACGAGAAGTGGGTCGCCGACCCCGCGAACGAGCTCAGCCCGCAGGAGGCCAACGCCGCCGAGGCCGGGTCGATCCTCGAGGCCGCCGGCTACACGAAGGGCTCCGACGGCATCTACGAGAAGGGCGGCGTGCCCGTCGAGCTCAGCCTGACGTCGGTCGACGGCTGGACCGACTACAACGACGCCGCGAAGCTCATCGCCGAGCAGGCCGAGGCCGCGGGCATCAAGATCAACGCCTCGACGGTGCAGTGGCAGGAGTTCTCCGACACCCGTCAGAGCGGTGAGTACCAGCTCATCGTCGGCGGCATGATCGGCACCTCGGTCGCCGACCCGTTCCAGATCTACCGCGACTGGTTCGGCGGAACCGCCGTGGCATCGACCGGCCCCGTGGGCGAGGAGATCCCCACCGGCCGCTGGAACTTCAGCCGCTACGACAACCCGACCGTCGACGCCGCGATCCAGTCCGCGATCAGCACGAACGACGAGGCGACGAAGAAGGAGCTCTACGCGACGATCCAGACCGAGATCGTCCGTGACCTCCCGTACATCCCGCTGGTGATCAACGCCACCCAGACCTTCTACAACACGAAGGATTACACGGGCTGGCCGACGGAGAGCGACCTGTACGCGTTCCCGCCGTCGTGGGGTGCGATCGCGGCGGGCTACGTCCTGACGCATCTGCAGCCGGTCAAGTAACCGTCGATCATCGGGGAAGCAGGAAGTCAAGGAAGACTCGCACATGAAGTTCTATGCACGACGGATCGGGTTCTACGCGTTCACGCTGTGGGCCGCGATCTCCATCAACTTCCTGCTTCCCCGAATGATGCCGGGCAATCCCGCCGACATCATGATCGCCAAGATGCAACGCGCGGGCGGCGACGTCTCCGAGACGACCATCCGCAACATCAAGCTCCTCCTCGGCGGTGACGACTCGTCGCTGTGGGAGCAGTACCTGTCCTACTGGGGGCGGATGTTCCAGGGCGACCTGGGCGTCTCGGTGACGAAGTTCCCGACCCCCGTGACCGAACTCATCGGGCAGGCACTGCCCTGGACGCTGATCCTCGTCGGCACCGCCACCGTCATCTCGTTCATCCTCGGCGTCGTGCTCGGCGCCTGGGCCGGGTGGAAGCGCGGTACGTGGGTCGACCACCTGATCCCCGCCACGACCGTGCTGCAGTCGATCCCGTACTTCTGGATGGCGCTCATCCTCGTCGCCGTGTTCGCGGTCGGCCTCGGCTGGTTCCCGATCTTCGGCGGCTACGACGTCTTCGACTTCCCCGACGGACCGGAACCGACGTGGGCGTTCTTCACGAACGCGGTCTCGCACGCGATCCTCCCGGCAGTCACCATCGTGATCAGCTCGGTGGGTGGATGGCTCTTCGGCATGCGCAACATGATGGTCTCGACCCTCGCCGAGGACTACGTGCTCACCGCCGAGGCCAAGGGCCTCCGCCCGCGCCGCATCCTCACGACCTACGCCGCGCGCAACGCCGCCATCCCCTCGATCGCGGGCTTCTCGATCACCCTCGGGTTCGTCGTCGCCGGCTCCATCGTGATGGAGCAGGTGTTCACATACCCCGGCATCGGCAAGCTGATGTTCCAGGCCGTCACCAACAACGACTACGCGCTGATGCAGGGGCTCTTCCTCGTCATCACGATCACCGTGCTCGCCGCCAACTTCTTCATGGATCTCATCTACGGATTCATCGACCCGAGGGCTCGCCAGAATGTCTGACACCAAGCTCACCCCGATGCAGATCGTCAAGGAGCAGCCGACCGACGAGCCGGCGACCACCATGACGCTCGCCACCGCGACCGGCCGCCCGAAGCGGGGCCGCGGGCTGATGCCCACACGCTCGGCGAAGTTCATCACCGGTCTCGTACTCGTGCTCGCGATCGTGCTGTTCGCGATCATCGCGCCGCTCTTCACCCAGAACCCGCGCAGCACCGACAACGCGGCCCTGCAGCCACCCTCCGCAGAGCATTGGCTGGGTACGACGAAGCTCGGCAACGACATGCTCGCCCAGCTCGCGATCGGCGCGCAGGGATCGTTGCTCGTCGGCGTCACCGCCGGCGGCATCGCGATCGTGCTGTCGCTGCTCTTCGGCGTGCTCGCCGGATACCTCGGCGGGTGGCGCGAAGACGGGCTCGCCCTCATCACGAACGTCATGATCGTCATCCCCGGTCTGCCGCTCGTGATGGTGATCGCGTCGTTCGTGCCGCAGCGCAGCTGGCAGCTCGTCGCGTTCGTGCTCGGCATCACGTCGTGGGCGGGGGCGGCGTACGTGCTGCGTCTGCAGACGCGCTCGCTCCGCACCCGCGATTACGTGTCGGCCGCGAAGGTGGCGGGGGAGCGGTCCTTCCGCGTCATCCTCGTCGAGATCATGCCGAACCTCCTGCCGCTGCTCACCGCCCAGTTCCTCTTCGCGATCATCTTCGCGATCCTCGGCGAAGCGGGCCTGTCGTACCTCGGACTCGGCCCGAACTCCTCGATCACCTGGGGCACGATCCTCAACGACGCGCAGTCCGGGCAGGCGCTGGGCCGCGGAGCCTGGTGGTGGTTCGTCCCGCCGGGTGTGATGATCGCGCTGCTCGGCGCGGGACTCGCGCTGATCAACTTCGCCATCGACGAGATCATCAACCCGAAGCTGCGCAACGCGCCGGATGCGGCTCGTCGTGTGCGCAAGGCCGCCAAGAAGAAGGGGGTCGTGGCATGAGCGACGCCGTCCTCACCGCCCGCGACGTCTCGATCGAGTACGAGGTCGACCCTCCGGTCAAGGCCGTGCGCAACGTCTCGCTGACCCTCCACCGTGGCGAGATCCTCGGTCTCGCCGGCGAATCCGGGTGCGGCAAGACCACGCTCGCCTACGGCATGAACCGGTTGCTCAAAGCGCCCGCGCTCATGACGAGCGGCGAGATCGTCTTCCACGACCGTGACGGCGACGACATCGACATCGTCGGTCTGCGCGACGACGGGCTGCGCGCCTTCCGCTGGGACAAGATCTCGATGGTGTTCCAGGGGGCGATGAATTCGCTCAATCCCGTGATCGATGTCCGGGCCCAGATCTACGACATCTTCGACACGCACCGCCCCGGCATGACGCGCGCCGCGAAGAAGAAGCGCGCGGAGGAGCTGTTGACGCTCGTGGGGGTCGACCCCGCGCGGCTCACGAGCTTCCCGCACGAGCTCTCCGGCGGCATGCGCCAGCGCATGATGATCGCGATGGCTCTGGCGCTCGACCCGCAGGTCATGATCATGGATGAGCCCACCACGGCGCTCGACGTGGTGGTGCAGCGCGGCATCATCCGCGAGATCATGCGATTGCGCGAGAAGCTCGGCTTCGCGGTGATCTTCATCACCCACGACCTGCCGATGCTCATCGAGATCTCCGACCGCATCGCCGTGATGCTGCAGGGCGAGATCGTCGAACAGGGCACCGCCGAGGAGATCTACCGGTCGCCGCAGCACGAGTACACGAAGCGGCTGCTGTCGAGCTTCCCCAGTCTGCGCGGCGAGCGCGGGGACTTCGTCCGCACCGGGATGCACGAGAGTCAGGAGCAGGTGCGATGAGCGCTATCCACACGGATGCCGGTGGCACGACGCGCACGCTGGAGGCGCGCCACCTCACGAAGGACTTCCACCTGCGGTCGGGCTTCCAGACCAGCATCCTGCACGCGGTGAAGGACGTCTCCTTCACGCTCGAGGCGGGGAAGACGATCGCGCTGGTGGGGGAGTCGGGGTCGGGCAAGTCGTCCATCGCGCGCATGCTCATGAAGCTCGAGACGCCGACGAGCGGACAGATCCTTCTCGACGGATCAGAGACCGGCACACGGGGTCAGGCGCTCGCCCGCTACCGCTCCGACGTGCAGATGGTGTTCCAGGACCCGTTCGCCTCGTTGAACCCCTTCCACTCGATCGTCCACCACCTCGAGCGCCCCCTGCGCATCCACCACCCGGAGCTGAACGGAGCGCAGGTGCACGAGCGGGCTCTGGAACTGCTCGAGCGCGTGCGGCTGTCGCCCGCGACGGGGTTCGCCGAGCGCAAGCCGCACGAACTGTCGGGTGGGCAGCGCCAGCGTGTCGCGATCGCCCGTGCTCTCGCTCCGGGGGCGCGTTTCATCGTCGCCGACGAGCCGGTGTCGATGCTCGACGTGTCGATCCGTCTCGGGGTGCTCAATCTGCTCGCGGACCTCCAGCGCGAGGACGACCTGGGCGTGCTCTACATCACGCACGATCTCGCCACGGCCCGGCACTTCTCCGACGAGATCATGGTGCTCTACAAGGGCGATGTGGTCGAGCGCGGGCCGGCGGACGAGGTGATCCTCAACCCGCAGCACGAGTACACCAAGACGCTGTTGGGAGCCGCCCCGGAGCCCGAGAATCTCGGCCGTCTGCGCGACGAGGTCAGGCAGGAGCTCGCGACGGAGACCCGCTAGACTGAGCGGACAATCGAACACGGGCCGAATGACCCCCGCGGGAGAGCCCCGGCGAATGCAGCCGGGCACCGAAGGAGCAAGCCTCCCCGCCAATCTCTCAGGTACGCGTACCGCGCGGTTCCGGCCACTCTGAAAAGCGATCCCGCCCGTCGGGGGATCCGCCGACGGTGAAAGCCCTGCGTCCGCGCGGGCGAAACTCTCAGGCCCATGACAGAGGGGGAGTTCCGAGGAACGGCGACGCCGTCGTTCCGCCCGTCTGCAACCGGGAGAACTCCATGTCCGATCCCCGTTACACCCCGCTCCGCGAGCGCCACGAGGCGCTCGGTGCTTCGTTCACCGACTTCGGCGGCTGGCAGATGCCGGTGCGCTACACCTCCGATCTCGCCGAGCATCACGCGGTGCGGCAGGCGGCCGGTCTCTTCGACATCTCGCACATGGCCGAGTTCACGGTGCAGGGTGCAGCCGCCGATGCGTTCCTCGATCACGCACTCGCCGGACGGCTCTCCGCGCTCGCGATCGGCAAGGCGAAGTACTCGCTGCTGCTCGCCGAGACGGGCGGCATCATCGACGACGTGATCGTCTACCGACTCGGTGACGACGATTTCCTGATCATCTCGAACGCGGGCAACCGCGACGCGGTGCGCGAGGCGCTCGCGTTCCGGGCCGGCGGCTTCGACGTCGAGGTGCGGGACGTCTCCGACGACTACGCACTCATCGCCGTGCAGGGTCCCGCTGCCGAGACGATCCTCGCGGCCACCGCCGGGATCGACGAGGTCGGCATCCCCTGGGCCGAGCAGCGGTATTACGCCTGGGCGTCGGCGACGTTCGGCGGTGAGCCGCTGCTGCTCGCCCGCACCGGCTACACGGGCGAGGACGGCTTCGAGCTGCTCGTCCCCGCCGCCCTGGCCGTGAGCCTCTGGGACGCGGTCCTCGCCGCCGGCGAGGCGTTCGCACTCGTGCCCGCCGGGCTCGCCGCGCGCGACACGCTGCGGCTCGAGGCGGGCATGCCGCTCTACGGTCATGAGCTGAGTCTCGAGACCCGACCCGCGCAGGCCGGACTCGGCCGTGTGGTCGTGACGGCGAAGGAGAGCTTCGTCGGCAAGGACGGAGTGGATGCCGCCGCCGACGCCCCCGTGCTCGTGGGGCTCATCGCCGAGGGGAAGCGGGCCGGTCGCGCCGGCTACGCCGTGGTCGACGCCGACGGCGTGCCGCTCGGCGAGATCACCAGCGGTGCTCTCAGCCCCACTCTCGGCCATCCGATCGCGATGGCCTACGTGACCCCTTCTTCCGCGGAAGAGGGAACCGCAGTATTCCTGGATGTGCGGGGAACGAGGATCCCCGCGACCGTGACCGCTCTGCCTTTCTACCGGAGGACGAAATGACCGATCTCAGCACCCTGCACTACACCGAGGAGCACGAGTGGATCGCCGCGGACGGCGACACCCTCACCGTCGGCATCACCGACTACGCCGCCGAGAAGCTCGGTGACGTGGTCTTCGTCGAGCTGCCCGCCGTGGGCGCCGAGGTCGCCGCGGGCACCGTCGTCGGCGAGATCGAGTCGACGAAGTCGGTGGGCGAGCTCTACGCGCCCGTCACCGGCACGGTCGTCGAGGTCAACGACGCCGCGGTCGACGACCCGTCGCTCGTCAACGCCGAGCCCTTCGCGGGAGGCTGGCTGATCAAGGTCTCCGTCGAGGGCTTCACCGCCGACGGACTGCTCGACCGCGATGCCTACGTCGCACTCACGGAGGGCTGATCCGCACGTGGTCTCTTTCGCCGATCGTCATATCGGACCCACGGCCGACGCGCAGCGTCGGATGCTCGATGCTCTCGGTATCGGGCCGGACGCCGACCCCGAGGGTCCGCTCGAGGCGCTGATGACCGAGGCGGTGCCCTCGTCGATCTTCACGGCGGCGCCCTCGGCGTCCGCGCTCGCGGGCAGCAGCATCCCCGCCGCAGCCAGCGAGACCGAGGCGCTCGCGGAGCTGCGCTCCCTCGCCGCGCGCAACACCGTCAATCGACCGATGATCGGGCTCGGGTACTACGGCACGATCACCCCGCAGGTGATCCAGCGGAACGTGCTCGAGAACCCGTCGTGGTACACGGCGTACACGCCGTACCAACCGGAGATCTCACAGGGCCGCCTCGAGGCGCTCATCAACTTCCAGACGATGGTCGCCGACCTCACAGGGCTCTCGACTGCCAACGCGTCGATGCTCGACGAGTCCACCGCCGTCGCCGAGGGCATGCTCCTCGCCCGACGCGCGTCCAAGGCGAAGACCGACGTGTTCGCGGTCGACGCCGATGCCCTTCCGCAGACGCGTGCGCTCCTCGAGAACCGGGCGGATGCCGTGGGCGTCCGTCTCGTCACGGTGGACTTCGCCGCGGGGGAAGAACTCCCCGCCGAACTGTTCGGCGTGTTCGTGCAGTACCCCGGCGCCTCCGGTCGCGTGTGGGATCCGTCGGCGGTCATCGACGCGGCGCACGTCGAGGGCGGCCTGGCGGTCGTCGCGGCCGATCTGCTCGCGCTGACACTCCTCACGTCGCCGGGCGCGCTCGGCGCCGATGTCGCGGTGGGCACGACCCAGCGCTTCGGGGTGCCGATGGGCTTCGGCGGTCCGCACGCCGGCTACATGGCGGTGCGCGCCGGACTCGAGCGTCAGCTGCCCGGTCGCCTCGTCGGCGTCTCGGTCGATGCCGACGGCAAGCCCGCCTACCGTCTGTCGCTGCAGACCCGCGAGCAGCACATCCGCCGCGAGAAGGCGACCTCGAACATCTGCACCGCCCAGGTGCTGCTCGCGGTCATGGCCTCCATGTACGCGGTGTACCACGGGCCGGACGGACTGACGGCGATCGCGCAGAGTGTCGCGGGCAAGGCCGGTCTGCTGCGCTCCTGGCTCGTCGAGGACGGCGCCCACGTCGTGCACGACGCGTTCTTCGACACCCTGCAGGTGCGCGTCCCCGGGCGCGCGGCCGAGTACGTCGAGCAGGCGCATCACGGCTACGGCATCCTGTTGCACGCGGCGGATGCCGACACCGTGGGCATCTCGGTCGATGAGACCACGACCGTCGACGAACTGCTGCAGGTCGCCCGCGTCTTCGGCGGTCGCGACGAGCGCGCCTTCGCCTTCGCCGCCGGCGCGAACGCACTGCCCGAGAGTCTGCGGCGTCAGGACGAGTTCCTCACGCACCCCGTCTTCCACGCGCACCGCAGCGAGACGGCCATGATGCGGTATCTCAAGAGCCTCGCCGACCGCGACTACGCGCTCGACCGCGGCATGATCCCGCTCGGGTCATGCACGATGAAGCTCAACGCGGCGACCGAGATGGCGGCGATCACGTGGCCGGAGTTCGCGGGCATCCACCCGTTCGCACCGGCATCCGATGTCGCGGGCTACCTCGACCTCATCGATCAGCTCGAGGCGTGGCTGGCCGAGGTCACCGGGTACGACGCGGTGTCGCTGCAGCCGAACGCGGGTTCGCAGGGCGAGCTCGCGGGGCTCCTGGCGATCCGCGGTTACCACCTCGCGAACGGAGACGAGCAGCGCACGGTGTGCCTCATCCCGTCGTCGGCGCACGGTACGAACGCCGCGTCCGCCGTGCTCGCCGGGATGAAGGTCGTCGTCGTCGCGTGCGACGAGCTCGGCAACGTCGATCTCGACGACCTTCGGGCGAAGATCCAGACGCACGCCGAGGAGCTCTCGGCGCTGATGATCACCTACCCGTCGACGCACGGCGTGTACGAGCACGACGTGGTCGAGATCACCTCGGCCGTGCACGACGCGGGCGGTCAGGTGTACGTCGACGGCGCGAACCTCAACGCGCTGCTCGGCTACGCCCGCTTCGGCGACCTCGGCGGCGACGTCTCGCACCTCAACCTGCACAAGACGTTCGCGATCCCGCACGGCGGCGGCGGACCGGGCGTCGGCCCGGTCGCGGCCAAGGCGCATCTCGCACCCTTCCTGCCCTCGCACCCCCTCGCGCAGCGCGCGGAGCACGCGGGCGGCCACGTCTTCGCGGGCGGCGTGGTCTCGGGCGCCCCGTACGGCTCGGCCGGTGTGCTCCCGATCTCGTGGGCGTACGTGCGGATGATGGGCGGCGAGGGTCTGCGCCGCGCGACCGCCGCGGCCGTGCTGTCGGCGAACTACATCGCCGCGCGCCTGGGCGAGCACTACCCGGTGCTCTACACCGGCGAGAACGGACGCGTCGCGCACGAGTGCATCCTCGACCTGCGCCCGCTGAAGGAGGCGACGGGTATCACCGTCGACGACGTTGCGAAGCGTCTGATCGACTACGGTTTCCACGCGCCGACCATGTCGTTCCCGGTCGCGGGGACGCTGATGGTCGAGCCGACCGAGTCGGAGGACCTGGGCGAGATCGAGCGATTCATCGAGGCGATGATCCAGATCAAGGCCGAGGCGGATGCCGTCGCCGCGGGTCGCTGGCCCGCCGATGACAACCCGCTCGTGCGCGCCCCGCACACGGCCGTGTCGCTGATCGCGGAGGAGTGGACGCACGCCTACACCCGCGAAGAGGCCGCGTATCCGGTGCACGCGCTGATCGCCGGAAAGTACTGGCCGCCGGTGCGGCGCATCGATCAGGCCTACGGCGATCGCAACCTCGTCTGCGCCTGTCCGCCGATCGAGGCGTTCGCCTGAACCGTTAACACGCCGACGGCACCGTTCTTCTCCGAAAGGCGGTGCCGTCGGAAGTTTTACGGCGTGTTGCCGTGTGTTTCGGCGATGTTTCAGATGGTCACCACTCAGTAACGGTTGATTAGCCGGGCGCGTCGGGCGTCAGATGCCGGGATACTCTGAAATATCCCTACGTGCTCGACGATGAGCGCGCAGTCAGAAGGACACGTCCTAGGAGGACACATAGTGAAGCGCAACAAGATCGCCCTTGCGGGCACCGCGCTGTTCGCGATCGGCGCCCTGGCGCTCGCGGGCTGCGCGAGCGGTGGTGGAAGCGACTCCGACGGCGGCAGCGCCTCGGGCGAGGCGAACCCTGACGCCATCATCACCACGAACGGCTCGGAGCCGGAGAACCCGCTGATCCCGACCAACACCAACGAGGTCGGCGGCGGAAAGATCCTCGACGAGATCTTCGCGGGACTCATCTACTACGACGCCGACGGCGAGCCCGTCAACGACGTCGCCGAGGAGATCACGACCGAGGACCCGCAGCACCTCACGGTCAAGATCAAGGAAGGCCTCACCTTCACCGATGGTGAAGAGGTCACGGCCGACAACTTCATCAAGGCGTGGAACGAGGGCGCCAAGCTCTCCAACGGCCACCTGTCCAGCTACTTCTTCGAGGACATCGAGGGTTTCAGCTACGACGAGGACTCCGAGCTCACGGGTCTGCAGCAGGTCGACGACTACACCTTCACGATCGCGCTGAACAAGCCGGCATCCGACTTCGCCCTGCGTCTCGGCTACTCGGCGTTCTACCCGCTCCCGGACGTCGCGTTCGAGGACATGGACGCCTTCGGCCAGAACCCGATCGGCAACGGCCCGTACAAGATCGACGGCGACGACGCGTGGCAGCACGACGTGCAGATCGACCTCGTCCGCAACGACGACTACGAGGGCGGCCGTCAGGCGAAGAACGGCGGTCTCACGATCAAGTTCTACGCGACGCAGGAAGCGGCGTACGCCGACCTGCTCTCGAACGAGGTCGACGTCATCGACGCGATCCCGACGAACTCGCTGGCCGTTTTCACCGACGAGCTCGGCGACCGCGCCGTGAACCAGCCGTCGGCCGTGTTCCAGTCGTTCACCATCGGCCAGTTCCTCCCGCACTTCTCGGGCGAAGAGGGCAAGCTGCGTCGTCAGGCGCTCTCGATGGCGATCAACCGCGAAGAGATCACCGAGACGATCTTCTCGGGTTCGCGCACCCCGGCCTCCGACTTCACCTCGCCGGTCATCGCCGGCTGGTCGGACTCGGTCCCCGGTTCCGAGGTCCTCGACTTCGACCCCGAGAAGGCGAAGGAGCTGTGGGCCGAGGCCGACGCCATCTCGCCGTGGGAGGGTGACTTCAAGATCGCCTACAACGCCGACGGCGGGCACGACGCCTGGGTCGACGCGGTGAGCAACCAGATCAAGAACAACCTCGGAATCTCGGCTTCGGGCGACCCGTACCCCACCTTCCAGGACCTTCGCACGAAGATCAACGACCGCACCATCACCACGGCTGCGCGTTCGGGATGGCAGGCGGACTACCCGGGTCTGTACAACTTCCTCGGACCGCTCTACGCCACGGGCGCAGGTTCCAACGACGGTGACTACTCGAACCCCGAGTTCGACGAGCTCATCTCGGCCGGTATCAGCAACCCCGACGCCGACGCGCAGATCGAGGACTTCACCAAGGCCCAGGAGGTTCTCTTCCAGGACCTGCCCGCCATCCCGCTGTGGTACTCCAACGTCACCGGTGGATTCAGTGAGAACGTCGAGAACGTGACGTTCGGCTGGAACTCCGTGCCGCTGTACTACGAGATCACGAAGGCCGGCGAGTAAGATCTAACGGCACTTCACCTGTGAGGCGGTGACGATTTTCGTCACCGCCTCACAGGCTTGTGTTCGCACGGTTTTCTTACTCCCCCTTCAGAAGGGACAGCGGATGCTCGGTTACATCCTGAGACGTCTCCTGCAGGTGATCCCCGTCTTCTTCGGCGCCACCCTGCTCATCTACTTCCTCGTGTTCGCCATGCCCGGCGACCCGATCCTCGCCCTGTTCGGCGACAAGACCCCCAACCCGGCGGTCGTCGAGCAGCTGCGCGAGCAGTACCACCTGAACGACCCGTTCATCGTGCAGTACTGGTACTACATCACCGGTGTGTTCCAGGGAGACCTCGGCAACACGTTCTCGGGTCGCCCCGTCTCCGACGTGCTCGCCGCGACGCTCCCGGTCACCGGCCGCCTCGCGGTCATGGCGATCGGCATCGAGTTCACGCTCGCGATCATCATCGGAACGATCTCGGCGCTCCGCAAGGGCAAGATCTTCGACAACGTGTCGTTGATGGTCGCGCTCGTCGCGATCGCGATCCCGATCTTCGTCGTCGCCTTCCTCGCGCAGTACTTCCTCGCGATCAAGCTGGGCTGGTTCAAGCCGACGGTCGGTGCCGATAACGACTGGGGTGGCCTCTGGCTCCCCGCCATCGTGCTCGGCTTCAGCCTCTACGCCGTGAGTATGCGTCTGATGCGCAGCTCCGTCATCGACACGCTCAACCAGGATTGGGTGCGCACCGCGTACAGCAAGGGCCTGTCGCGCGGTCGCGTGATCCCCGTGCACGTGCTGCGCAACTCGCTGATCCCCGTGATCACGAACTCCGCCACCAACTTCGGCGTGCTGCTCGTGGGTGCGACCGTCACCGAGGGCATCTTCAACGTGCCCGGCGTCGGCAACACCCTGTTCCAGGCGATCCAGCGCGGCGAGGGACCGACCGTGGTCTCGTTCGTCACCGTGTTCGTCATCCTGTACGTCCTGGTGAATCTGCTCATCGACCTGCTCTACGGTCTGCTCGACCCGAGGATCCGCTATGTCTGACCCCACGACCCAGAAGCACTACGTCGCTCCGGTCGAGACCGAGTCGATCGCGGTCGACGCGGTCCGCATCTCCGAGAAGCCCAGCAACCTGTGGCGTGACGCGTGGCAGGACCTGCGCCGTCGCCCGCTGTTCTGGTTCTCCGTCGTCCTCGCGCTCGTCTTCCTCGTGATGGCGCTGTGGCCGACGCTGTTCACGGCGACCCCTCCGGATTCCTGCGATCTGGCGAACAGCAACGGCGGACCGGAGGCCGGACACCCGCTCGGCTTCACGTTCCAGGGCTGCGACATCTACGCCCGCATCGCCTGGGGTGCGCAGACCTCGCTCGCGGTCGGCCTGATCGCCACGCTGATCTCGTCGTTCCTCGGCCTGATCATGGGAGCCCTCGCCGGCTTCTACGGCGGATGGCTCGACGGCGTGCTCTCGCGCATCGGCGACATCTTCTTCGCCATCCCGTACATCCTCGCGGCCGTCGTCGTCATGACGGTCTTCCGTGACGCGCGCTCGGTCTGGACGCTGGCGCTCGCGATCGGTGGCTTCGCCTGGGCCTCCACGGCCCGCGTCGTGCGTGCAGAGATCCTCCGGGTGCGGCAGGCGGACTTCGTCATGGCCTCGCAGGCGCTCGGCCAGTCGAAGTTCAAGACGCTGCTCAACCACGTGATCCCGAACGCGATCGCGCCGCTGCTCGTCGTCTCGACGCTCGGCCTCGCCGCGGCGATCGTGGCGGAAGCCACGCTGTCGTTCCTCGGCGTCGGCTTGGGCAGTGACGTGATGTCGTGGGGCAACGACATCAGTGACGCCCAGGCGTCACTGCGCGTCGCCCCGATGGCGCTCATCTATCCGTCGATCGCGCTGACCCTCGCGGTGCTCGCGTTCGTGACCCTGGGTGAGCTCATCCGAGACGCCCTCGACCCGAAGGCGAGGGCACGCCGATGAGCGAGCGCATCACCGATCAGGCGCCCCTGCTGAGCATCCGCGACCTCAAGGTCGCCTTCCGCACCCAGGAGGGTCTGCGCGAAGTGCTCCACGGCGTCAGCTTCGACGTCTTCCCGGGCGAGACCGTCGCGATCGTGGGGGAGTCGGGTTCCGGCAAGTCCACGACCGCCACCGCGATCGTCAACCTCCTGCCCGGCACCGGCACGGTCACGGGCGGATCGATCACCCTCGAGGGGCGCGAGCTCACCACGCTGAGCCGCACCGCGATCGAGAAGGTGCGCGGCCGCGACATCGGCTTCGTGCCCCAGGACCCGATGTCGAACCTGAACCCGGTGTGGAGCATCGGATTCCAGGTGAAGGAGGCCATCCGCGCCAACGGCATCGCCCAGGGGCGCCAGGCCGTCAAGGCCCGTGCGGTCGAGGTGCTGCAGCAGGCGGGTCTCGCCGACGCCGAGCGGCGTCTGCACCAGTTCCCGCACCAGTTCTCGGGCGGTATGCGCCAGCGTGCACTGATCGGCATCGGCCTCGCAGCCGACCCGAAGCTCCTGATCGCCGATGAGCCGACCTCGGCCCTCGACGTCACGGTGCAGCGTGTGATCCTCGATCACATGGCCTCGCTCACCCGCGACAAGGGCACCTCGGTGCTGCTCATCACGCACGACCTGGGTCTGGCCGCCGAGCGCGCCGACAAGATCATCGTGATGAACGGCGGCAACATCGTCGAGGCCGGGCCCAGCCGGCAGATCCTCGAGGATCCGCAGCACCCGTACACCAAGCGGCTCGTCGCCGCGGCTCCCAGCGTGGCGTCGCAGCGTATCCAGGCCGTCGTGGAGGACCGGGGCATCGAGACGCTCGACGACCTCTCTGCCCTGCCTCCGACGGTGCGAGTGGCGGGTCTCACGAAGGACTACAAGATCCGCCAGGGTGGCTTCCGCAGCGAAGCCTTCCGTGCGGTCGACGATGTGTCGTTCGAGATCCCCAAGGGCAAGACGCTCGCCCTCGTCGGCGAGTCCGGCTCGGGCAAGTCCACCGTCGCGAAGATGGTGCTCAAGCTCGAGGAGCCCACCGCGGGCACGATCGAGATCGATGGCGAGGACGTGTCGCGGCTGTCGAACGCCCAGGCGTTCGGTCTGCGTCGGCGCATGCAGCCGGTGTTCCAGGACCCGTACGGCTCGCTCGACCCGCTGCGCAACATCGGCAACACCATCGCCGAGCCGCTGCAGATCCACGGCGTCGGCGATCGCGCATCGCACCGAGCTCGCGTGGAGGAGCTGCTCGACCAGGTCGCGCTTCCGCGGGCCCTGGCGACGCGCTACCCGAACGAGCTCTCCGGCGGTCAGCGGCAGCGCGTCGCGATCGCCCGTGCTCTGGCGCTCAAGCCCGACATCATCGTGCTCGACGAGGCCGTCTCGGCCCTCGACGTGCTCGTGCAGGACCAGGTGCTCCAGCTCCTGGCCGAGCTGCAGTCGGAGCTCGGCCTGACCTACCTGTTCATCACCCACGACCTCGCGGTCGTGCGCGTGTCGAGCGACCTGGTCTGCGTCATGGAGAAGGGCCGGATCGTCGAGCAGGGGACTGTCGACGAGATCTTCGCCAACCCGCAGCAGGAGTACACGGATCGTCTGCTCCAGGCCATCCCGGGTGCCTCCATCCCGCTCGGCGGAAGCGGCGCGTGACCGCTGCCGACAAGCCCGAGGACGCGCGGACCTTCCGCGCGTCCTCGGGCACCGCCGTGCTCGTTATCTCGGGAGCGCTCGCGCTCTTCCTGCTCGGCGACACGGTCGTGCGTGGGAGCTGGACGCAGATGCTTCTGGTGGCGCCCTGGGTGCTGCTCGGGATGTGGGTCGTCTACGAGCTGAGCTTCGTGTCGATGGTGCGCATCGACGACCGCGGCGCGGTCGTGCAGAACATGCTCCGACGCACCTCTTTCGGCTGGGCCCGGGTCCGCGATGTTGACTTCCGCTGGCAGCTCGAGTTCTCCCTCGACGACGGCTCGCGCGTCAGCGCATACGGCGGGCCCGCCCGCGCCCGTCCGTCACGTCGTGAGGCCGCCGAGGGCGAAGCATCCAAGGCCCCGGCCGGCATCCGCGATCTCACCGAGATCCGTGACCGCTGGGCGGCGGCGAGCGGCGCGGATGCTCCCATCCGCCGGGAGTGGGACGTCTATGCGCTCCTCGCCCTGGGCGCCATCGCGCTGTGGGCGGTCGGTGCGATTCTGATCGCGAACGCCGGCTGAGGCGGGATCGCTTCGCTCAGCCCGGGAGACCGAAGAGCGTCGGCCATGTCGCCGCCGCCCACGGGTAGCCGACGAACACCGTCGCATCGATCAGGAAATGCGCGACGAGGAACGGCAGCAGGCGTCCCGTCCGCAGGAACAGCCAGCCGAACAGCAGCCCCATCGCCAGATTGCCGATGAACGCTCCCGGTCCCTGGTACAGGTGATAGGTCGCCCGCAGCACCGAAGTGGCGATGATGATCGTCCACGGTGACCAGCCCAGCTGCTTGAGCCGGGCGAACAGGTAGCCGAGCACGACGAACTCCTCCTGCAGCGACGCGCGCGCGGCGGCCAGCAGCAGCACCGGGATCGTCCACCAGTGCGTGTCGAGGCCGCCCGGGTTCACGGCGACGAACAGGCCGAGCGCCCGGCCGACGAGATACAGCCCGAGGCCGGGCACGCCGATCGCCAGCACGAGCAGTGTGCCGCGGCCGATGTCGCCCCCGACGCGCGTGCCGTCGAGACCCAGACGCGCGAGGTGGGGTCGGCGCCGCTGCCAGAGCAGGAAGCAGACCAGGAGCACCGGAACGAGCGAGAAGCCGATCGAGAGCACCTGATAGATGAGGTCGAAGATCTCCCGGTCGCTGCGCGAGGGGTTCAGCGTCGCGGTCTGGTCGGCGAGGGGCGTGTCGTCGGTGAGTCGGTACGCGAGCTGCACGATCGCGTAGATCGCGGACTGGCCGAGGCCGAGGGCGAGCACGATCGCCATCTCCCACCAGAGGCGGGTGCGGGACGGTGTCGGGGTCACTTTTCCGATGGTATTGCTTCTGATCAGGAACGAGCCGTGTGTGTGCGTTATCCTGGAACGTCGGCTTCCCGGCACCACCCCAATCCCTTCTTAGGACTTCTTCATGGCGCATGCCCTCCGCTCTGACCTCCGCAACGTCGCAATCGTCGCTCACGTCGACCACGGCAAGACCACGCTCGTCGATGCGATGCTGCGCCAGACGGGCTCGTTCGGCGAGCACTCGCACGTCGAAGAGCGCGCGATGGACTCGAACGACCTCGAGCGTGAGAAGGGCATCACGATCCTCGCCAAGAACACGGCGATCACCTACAAGGGCAAGCACGCCGACGGCAAGGAGATCACGATCAACGTGATCGACACCCCCGGCCACGCCGACTTCGGCGGCGAGGTCGAGCGCGGCCTGTCGATGGTCGACGGCGTCGTGCTGCTCGTCGATGCGAGCGAGGGCCCGCTCCCGCAGACCCGCTTCGTGCTGCGCAAGGCGCTCGAGGCGAAGCTGCCCGTCATCCTCCTGGTCAACAAGACCGACCGCCCCGACGCCCGCATCGCGGAGGTCGAGGAGGAGGCCCACGACCTGCTTCTGGGCCTGGCGTCCGACCTCGTCGACGACGTGCCCGACCTCGACGTCGACGCGCTGCTCGACGTGCCGGTCGTCTACGCGTCCGGCCGTGCCGGCGCGGCGTCGCAGAACCGTCCCGCCGACGGCTCGCTGCCCGACAACGACGACCTCGAGCCGCTCTTCGAGGCGATCCTCGAGCACGTCCCGGCCCCGGCCTACGACGACGAGGCTCCGCTGCAGGCCTGGGTCACGAACCTCGACTCGAGCCCCTTCCTCGGCCGTCTCGCGCTGCTGCGCGTCTTCAACGGCACGATCAAGAAGGGCCAGACGGTCGCCTGGGTGCGCTCCGACGGCACCACCAGCAACGCCCGCATCACCGAGCTGCTGATGACCCGTGCGCTCGAGCGCTACCCGGCCGAGTCGGCCGGCCCCGGTGACATCGTCGCGATCGCGGGCTTCGAGAACATCACGATCGGCGAGACGATCGCCGACCCCGAAGACGTGCGCCCGCTTCCGGCGATCACGGTCGACGACCCCGCCATCTCGATGACGATCGGCACCAACACCTCGCCGCTGATGGGCAAGGTCAAGGGCCACAAGCTCACGGCGCGCATGGTCAAGGACCGTCTCGACAAGGAGCTCATCGGTAACGTCTCGCTCAAGGTCGTCGACATCGGGCGCCCGGATGCCTGGGAGGTCCAGGGCCGCGGTGAGCTCGCTCTCGCGATCCTCGTCGAGAACATGCGTCGCGAGGGCTTCGAGCTCACGGTCGGCAAGCCGCAGGTGGTCACGAAGAAGATCGACGGCAAGACCTACGAGCCCTTCGAGCACCTCACGATCGACACTCCGGAGGAGCACCTCGGCGCGATCACCCAGCTCCTCGCGAACCGCAAGGGTCGCATGGAGAACATGACCAACCACGGCACCGGCTGGGTGCGCATGGAGTTCATCGTCCCGTCGCGCGGCCTCATCGGATTCCGCAGCGAATTCCTCACCACGACGCGCGGAACCGGCATCGCGAACGCGATCTCGCACGGTTACGAGCCCTGGGCCGGTTCCATCACGACGCGTCAGAACGGCTCGATCGTGGCCGACCGTCAGGGTGTCGTCACCCCGTTCGCGATGATCGCCCTGCAGGAGCGCATGTCGTTCTTCGTGCAGCCGACCGCCGAGGTCTACGAGGGCATGGTCATCGGCGAGAACTCGCGCGCCGACGACATGGACGTGAACATCACCAAGGAGAAGAAGCTCACCAACATGCGTGCGGCGAGCTCCGACTCGTTCGAGTCGATGACGCCCCCGCGCGTGCTGACGCTCGAGGAGAGCCTCGAGTTCGCGCGTGACGACGAATGCGTCGAGGTCACGCCCGAGTCGGTGCGCATCCGCAAGGTGAACCTCGATGCCAACACGCGTGCGCGCGAGACCGCCCGCCTGAAGCGTCAGGACGCCAACGCCTGAGTCCGATCCGGACCCGAGAAAGAGGGCCTCGCACCGCAGAAATGCGGTCGCGGGGCCCTCTTCTCATGAAAACCCCAGGTTAGGCCTATATTCCGCCCAGGCTTCCCGGAGGTTTCGTCCAGAAACATGACGCAGAATCGATGACTTGCGTCCGATGAGTCGGCTCCCGATGAGCCGCCCTCTCCGCAGGTCCGGGCGCTCGACGACCCGAAAGTCGAATCTTTGCTTCACCTTCAGAACACCCGTGCTTCCCGGCGCGCCCTCGAGGCCGCCTCCGCCCACTCCGCCGTCCGTTCGCGTCGGCCGTTGCTGCTGCTCGGCACCGCCGTCGGCGCGATGCTCGGCATCACTCTGAGCGCCGGACTCGTGGCGGGGCCGGCTGCCGGCGCCGTCCACCCCGATGACGCGTCGCCCTCGGCGACCACCGGCACCACGACGACCGTCGAAGCCTCCGACGACATCGCGGCGACGGCATCCGCAGCGACCGATGCCATCGACGCCGCGGATGCGCTCTCCGCCGAGATCGACGCCGCCGGCTTCGACCTGAGCGGGGTCGTCCCGGCCGTCGAGACCGCACAGCTGCAGAGCAGCATCGACACCCTCGATGGTCGGAAGTCCGTTCCGGCCATCGAGCTCTCGCTCACCACGGTCATCGCCCAGGAGCACACCGAGAAGGTGATCGCGCAGACCGCTGCGCTCCAGTCCGCGTTCACCGCGGCGCAGGAGAAGAAGGCCGCAGACGACGCAGCCGCCGCCGCAGCCGCTCAGGCGCAGGCGGAGGCCGAGGCGGCAGCGGCCGCTCTCGCCTCGTCGAACACCCCCGAGGGGGCCAAGGCGACCGCGCGCGCGATGGCGGCCAACCAGTACGGCTGGGGCGAGGACCAGTTCTCCTGCCTGAGCTCGCTGTGGCAGAAGGAATCGAGCTGGAACTACCAGGCCTACAATCCGAGCGGCGCGACCGGCATCCCGCAGGCGTTGCCCGGCAGCAAGATGGCCTCGGCCGGAAGCGACTGGCAGACCAACGCCGCGACCCAGATCGCCTGGGGTCTGGGCTACATCTCCTCGGTCTACGGAACCCCGTGCAGCGCATGGGGGCACTCGCAGGCGATGAACTGGTACTGAGCCCGTAGACACCCCCTGAACGCCCCCGGCAGATCTCTTCTGCCGGGGGCGTTCGAGCGCTATCGTGGCGAAGGACGGCTGGGGCGTCGTCGAGCGCGAGGAGAGCCCGTGGATACGGCCGGATGGGACGACGTCCCGCAGCAGGTCTCGACCGGGGCATTGCCCGGATGGGGTGACGTCGAGCGGCTGGTCGAAGACGCGCACGCGCGCTTCGCCGGCGACATCGACGGCGTGGTCGCCGACTACATCCCCGTGCTCGCCGAGGCCGATCCCGACCTCTTCGGCCTCGCCGTCATCGAGGTCGGCGGGGGAGTGCACGACGCGGGCGACGCGCAGTATCCGTTCTCGATCCAGTCGATCTCGAAGATGTTCGTCTACGCCCTCGCCATCCAGGAGCACGGGCACGCGCACGTCCGCGACATCGTCGGCGTCAACAACACGGGGCTGCCCTTCAACTCGGTGATGGCGCTCGAGCTGAACGCCGGGCATCCCATGAACCCGATGGTCAACGCGGGCGCGATCGCCACCACTGCGCTCATGCCGGGGCAGACGTCCGCTGAGCAATGGGAGCGCATCCGCGAGGGGCTGTCGGCGTTCGCGGGTCGCGCCCTCGGCCTCGACGGGGTCGTCTACGCCTCCGAGGCTCGCACCAACGACCGCAACCGGGCGTTCGGTCGTCTGCTGACCAGCTACGGCCGCCTGGAGGGCGACCCCGACGAGGTCGTCGACGTCTATACGCGTCAGTGCGCTCTCTCGGTCACCGCGCACGATCTGGCGGTCATGGGGGCGACGCTGGCCGACGGCGGCGTCAACCCGATCACGGGGGAGCGGGTCGTCTCGGCCGACGTCTGCCGCGACACGCTCGCCGTCGTCGCGGCCAGCGGCCTGTACGAGCGCTCGGGGGAGTGGCTCTTCGAGATCGGGCTCCCGGCGAAGTCCGGCGTCTCCGGAGGAATCGTCGCGATCGCCCCGGGCAAGGGCGCCGTCGCCGGATTCTCGCCCCGCCTCGACGACGCCGGCAACTCCGTCCGCTCGCAGCGCGCGATCGGTTATCTCTCCCGGTCGCTCGGGCTCAACCTCTTCGCGTCCGCCCCGGTCCCCGCCCCCGAAACCGTTCCCGCCTCCGCCCCCGGCCCCGAGGAGTCCCGATGACCGAGTCCGCGCCGCAGACGGCATCCGCCCCCGCCGCGTCGTCCTGGCTCCCCATGATCAGCCTGTTCATGGCGCAGGTGCTCATGTCGTTCAACGTCGCCGCCCTTCCCATCTCGATCGGCGGGATGGTGAGCGAGTTCGGCGTGCCGCCCACGGTCGCGAGCACCACGATCGTCATGTACGGGCTCGCCGTCGCCGCGCTCGTGATGACCGGCGCGAAACTCGGCCAGCGCGTCGGGTGGGTGCTGATCTTCCGCGTCGTGATCGCGCTCTTCGCGGCCTCGTCGGTGCTCATGCTGATCGCGCCGAGCATCGGGTGGGCGATCGCGGGCCAGGCGGTCGCGGGAGCGGCGGCCGCGATCATCGTGCCCTCGATCGTCGCGCTCATCGCCGAGAACTACCGCGGCGCTCAGCAGGCCACCGCGATCGGTGCGATCGGGTCGGCTCGGGCGATCTCGGGCGTCACCGCCTTCCTCATCGGCGGCACCCTGGGCACGCTCGTCGGATGGCGCCCGATGTTCTTCATCGTGCTCGGCATCGCCGTGCTCGTCTTCGCCTTCAGCTTCACGCTGCGCGGGGATCGCGGCGACGCCGGCATCCGTATCGATCTCGTGGCCTCGTTCCTCATCGGCGCGGCCATCGTGCTCCTCACCCTCGGGTTCAACAACCTCAACGGCTGGGGCGCGATCGAAGCGACGGATGCCGCACCGTTCGACATCCTGGGACTCTCCCCGGCGCCGCTCTTCATCGTGGCGGGCGTCGTTCTGGGCCAGGCATTCTTCCTGTGGACCCGTCGACGGATCGCCGAGGGGCGGGTGCCGCTGATCGATCTCAGCATCCTGCGCTCCTCGAAGGAGCGCGCAGCCGTCTACGCCATGTTCATCGTCGTCGCGCTCGAGGCCTGCGTGAACTTCACCATTCCGCTGTACATCCAGATAGTGCAGGGGCGGACGCCGTTCGACACGTCGATCGCGATGATGCCCTTCAACCTCACCGTCTTCATCACGGCGACGCTCGTCGTGCGGTTCTACAAGCGGTATCCGCCGCGCGTGATCGGTGTGTTCGGCTTCCTGCTCACGACCTGCGCCCTCGTCTGGCTCTCCTTCGTCGTCACCAACAACTGGGAGACGCTGCCGACGATCCTCGGGCTGATCGTGTTCGGGATCGGCCAGGGTGCGCTCGTGACACTCGTCTTCAACGTGCTCGTCACTTCGGCGCCGTCGTCGCTCGCCGGGGACGTCGGCTCGCTGCGCGGCACGACCCAGAACCTCGCCTCGGCGGTGGGCACGGCGGTCGCCGGCGCGCTGCTCGTCTCGCTTCTCGGCCTGAGCGTCGGGCGCGCGGTCGTGGAGCACCCGGAGCTGCCTCCGGAGCTCGTCGCCCAGGTCGACCTCGACAGCGTGAACTTCGTGAGCAACGACGATCTGCGCATCGTGCTCGAGGGCACCGACGCGACACCCGCGCAGGTCGACGCCGCGGTCGCCGTGAACGAGGAGGCCCGACTGTCGACACTGCGGCTGGGGCTGCTCGTTCTCGCCGGGGTCAGCGCGCTGGCGGTCCTCCCGGCCTCGCGGCTCCCGAGGTACAAGCCGGACGAGATCCCCGATCCGTCCCCCGTGGCCGCGTCGGACTGAGGATCAGCGCAGCTCCGAGATGAGCACGGCGCTCGTCCCCGGGGCCGTGGCCTCGAAGATGTGCGGGGCATCGCCGGGGTAGGTCAGGTAGTCGCCGGCATTCAGCAGGGCGGCGGTCTCGACGGGGCCGACCCGGGCCTGCCCTGAGATCAGCACGACGTGCTCGATCGTTCCGGAGTGGTGCGGATCCGAGCGCCGGGCCTCGCCCGGTTCGGCGGAGATCAGGTAGAGGTCGCGCCGCGCGCCGGGCGGGGAGGCGGCCAGCAGGGTCGCGCTGTACGCCGCGGCCGACGACGGGACGCCCGTGAGGTCCTCCCGCCGGATGAGGGTGGGGCCGCTCTGCGGAGGGTCGACGAAGACGGCGAACGGCACGTCGAGCGCGACGCCGAGCGCCCACAGGGTTTCGACGCTCGGATTCCCGGCGCCGCTCTCGAGCTGGGAGACCGTCGCCTTGGAGACGCCGGCGCGTCGGGCGAGTTCCGAGACCGAGAGCGCTGCGGACTCCCGCTCCCGGCGCAGGGTGCGGGCGATGCGGGCGCGGAGATCCTCCATTCGTTCATCATGTCAAACGATCGTTCGCTTGACTAGTCACCGTTCCGTGTTCAGAATGATGGTCATGTGTTCAGTGCAGCGAACGACTCCGGGCGTCGCCGCGTGACCGCCGAGCGGGAGGTCTGGCGCGAAGCCCTCGGCGTCGTGCTCGCGACCAGCGCCTACGGCATCTCATTCGGTGCCCTCGCGGTCGCGGCGGGAATCGACGTCTGGCAGACCTGTGTGCTCAGTCTGCTCATGTTCACCGGGGGATCGCAGTTCGCCTTCGTCGGCGTCTTCGCGGCCGGCGGTCTCGCCGCTCTGCCGTCGGCGATCGCCTCGGCCGTGCTCCTCGGTGTGCGCAACGTCGCCTACGGCATGCGCATGTCGCCGGTCATCGGGGGAGGGGCAGCGACCCGCGCGCTGGCCGCGCACTTCACGATCGATGAGTCGACGGCCGTCGCGATCGCCCAGAGCGACCCGCGGCTGCGCCGCGTCGGGTTCTGGGTCACCGGCATCGGGATCTTCGTCGGGTGGAACGTCACCACTCTCGTCGGCGCGCTCGTCGGCAACGTGCTCGGCGATCCGAAGGATTGGGGGCTGGATGCCGCGGCATCCGCCGCGTTCCTGGCGCTGCTGTGGCCGCGCCTCCGGCAACGACAGGCGATCGCCGTCGGCGCCGCCGCGGCGGTCGTGGCCGCGGCACTCACACCGTTCCTCCTGCCGGGACTGCCGGTGCTCGTCGCGGCCGTCGTGGCCGTGATCGTCGGGTGGTTCAACTGGTTGGGGTGCCCGGCATCCGATGGTGGCGCGGTGGATGCCGGCACGAGGGGGGCATCATGACGCTGTGGAGTGCGATCCTGCTGGCGGCTCTCGTGTGCCTCGCGCTGAAGGCCGCCGGATACCTCGTGCCGCCGAAGGTGCTCGAGGCGCCACGCCCCGCGCGCATCTCCGACCTGCTGACCGTGGCACTGCTCGCGGCGCTCGTCGCGGTGCAGACGCTGGGCGACGGCCAGGCGATCGTCGTCGACGCGCGCGTACCCGCCCTCCTCGTCGCTGGCGGTCTGCTGTGGCTGCGGCAGTCGTTCCTCGTCGTGGTGTTCGCGGCGGCGCTCACAGCCGCCCTGTTGCGCCTGTTCGGACTCGCGGTCTGACCGCGCGTAGGATCGGAGGGTGCGGGTGAGTCGGTTGTCGAGAGTTCTGTCGTGGGTGGCCTCGGCCCTGGTCGGCGGCGTGTACGGCGTCGCCGGCACGATCGCGCACAGCCAGACCTGGGGGCCGATCCCCACGGGCATGATCGTCGGCGCGATCGCGTGCGCCGCGATCCTCGTCGCCATCCGCGTGCTCACCCACGACCGCGGCGCCGCCGTCGCGGCCGGCATCGGGATGGTGGGCATGCTGCTGCTGATCTCCGGGCGAGGG
Source organism: Microbacterium sp. NPDC008134 (assembly GCF_042957055.1). Classification (NCBI taxonomy): domain Bacteria; kingdom Bacillati; phylum Actinomycetota; class Actinomycetes; order Micrococcales; family Microbacteriaceae; genus Microbacterium; species Microbacterium sp. NPDC008134. Next base: position 1,180,023 of record NZ_JBIBHO010000001.1, read on the forward strand.
CCCGGGGGATCCGTCGTCGTCGAGAACACGCTCGCCGGTCAGATCTGGACGTACCTCATCGCCGCGATCGTTCTCGTCGTCATCGCGTGGCCCTCGTTCCGACCGGTGCCCGTCGCCACGGAGGCGGAGAAGTAGACTGGAGCGGTGACGTATGTGATCGCCCTCCCGTGTGTCGATGTGAAGGACCGAGCCTGCATCGACGAATGCCCCGTCGACTGCATCTACGAAGGCGAGCGCTCCCTCTACATCCACCCCGACGAGTGCGTCGACTGCGGCGCCTGCGAGCCGGTGTGCCCCGTCGAAGCGATCTATTACGAGGACGACCTGCCCGATGAGTGGCAGGACTACTACAAGGCCAACGTGGAATTCTTCGACGAGGTGGGCTCGCCCGGCGGCGCGGCCAAGGTCGGCGTCATTGCGCACGACCACCCGATCGTCGCGGCCCTGCCGCCCCAGGGCGAGTGAGTCGCGTCCGTGAGCGTCCGCGACCTCCCCGACTACCCCTGGGACGCCGTCGTCCCGTTCCGTGAACGGGCCTCTGCGCATGACGGCGGCCTCGTCGATCTCTCGGTCGGTTCGCCCGTCGATCGCACTCCCGAGATCGTCCGGCGCGCGCTCGCCGAGGCGACCGATGCGCATGCCTACCCGCAGACCGTCGGAACGCCGGCCCTTCGCGAGGCGATCGTCTCCTGGTACGCCCGTCGGCGCGGGGTCGACGATCTCACCGTCGCGAACGTGCTCCCGACCATCGGGTCGAAGGAGTTCGTCGCGCTCCTCCCGACGCTGCTCGGTCTGGGGGAGGGCGACATCGTCGTGCACCCCGAGATCGCGTACCCGACCTACGACGTCGGCGCGCGCGTGGTCGGGGCGACACCGCTTCCTGCTGACGACCCCGCGGACTGGCCGGAGGGCACCAAGCTCATCTGGATCAACACCCCGGGCAACCCCGACGGACGTACCTGGACCGTCTCCGAGCTGGCCGCGGCGGTGCGCCGTGCGCGCGAGCTGGACGCCGTCATCGCGAGCGACGAGTGCTACGCCGAGCTCGGCTGGGACGGCGCCTGGGCGACCGAGACGATCCCGTCGATCCTCGACCCACGGGTCACCGGCGGATCACGGGCCAATCTGCTGAGCGTCTACTCGCTGAGCAAGCAGTCGAACCTCGCGGGCTACCGCGCCGCGTTCGTCGCCGGGTGCGCGCGCATCGTCGCCGACCTGCTCACCGCGCGCAAGCACCTCGGCCTCATGCCGCCGGAACCCGTGCAGCACGCCATGGCGGTGGCTCTGGGCGACGACGAGCACGTCGCCGCGCAGAAGGAGCTCTACCGGGAGCGGCGCGATCTGCTGCGTCCGGCCGTGGAGGCCGCCGGATTCCGTCTCGACGGTTCCGAGGCGGGGCTCTACCTCTGGGTGACCGAGGGGCGCGACGCCTGGGAATCGATGGAACGCCTCGCCGATCTCGGCATCCTGGCCGGCCCCGGACCGTTCTACGGCGCCGCTGCCGGCTCGCACGTCCGGCTCGCGCTCACGGCGCCGACGGATCGCATCGCCGAGGCCGCGCGACGGTTGCATGCTGCGGCATCCGGAGGGATTCTGTAGGTTTCCCCCTTCTATGCCCGATCCGTTTGGCGGATGCGACAGTAGGCGCGTGCGCCTACTAGGCTGTAAAGGCGATTCGGTCGTGACCCGACCTGGCGCTGTGCGCCGTGCGATCGCCCGCTCCGATGAGATCAGGTTCCAAGGATGACTGACCGGCTCGGAGCGAGACGAGACAGACTACGGGCAGAAACCCCAAGGAGGTCCGCGTGAGTGCAGCGGCAGACCAGCAGGCCACGGCGAAGCTGACGATCGGTGACACGACCGCCGAGTTCCCCGTGCTGCAGGGCACGGCGGGTCACAACAGCATCGACTTCTCGACGCTGACCCGTCAGACCGGTTACACCGGGCTCGACTACGGGTTCGTCAACACCGCGTCGACGAAGTCCGACATCACCTTCATCGACGGTGACAAGGGAATCCTGCGCTACCGCGGATACCCGATCGAGCAGCTCGCCGGCCGCACCAGCTACCTCGAGGTCGCCTGGCTCCTCATCTACGGCGAGCTCCCCTCGGAGTCCGAGCTGGCCGAGTTCGACGAGAAGATCCGTCGCCACACGCTGCTCCACGAAGACCTCAAGCACTTCTTCTCCGCGCTGCCGCACACGGCGCACCCCATGTCGGTGCTCTCGTCGGCCGTCGCCGCTCTCTCGACCTACTACGAGGGGCAGACCGACCCGCACAACCCCGAGCACGTCGAGATCAACACGATCCGCATGCTCGCGAAGCTTCCCGTGATCGCGGCCTACGCGCACAAGAAGAGCGTCGGGCAGGCCTTCCTGTACCCCGACAACTCGCTCGGATTCGTCGAGAACTTCCTCAAGCTCAACTTCGGCGTCAACTCCGAGCCGTACGAGATCAACCCGGTCATGTCGAAGGCCCTCGAGCTGCTGCTGATCCTCCACGAGGACCACGAGCAGAACGCCTCGACCTCGACCGTGCGTCTGGTGGGCTCGACCGGCGCGAACCAGTTCGCCTCGGTGTCCGCCGGCATCCAGGCCCTCTCCGGGCCGCTGCACGGCGGCGCCAACGAGGCCGTGCTCACGATGCTCGGCCAGATCCGCGACTCGGGCCAGAGCGTCTCGCGCTTCGTCGAGCGGGTGAAGAACAAGGAAGAGGGCGTGAAGCTGATGGGCTTCGGGCACCGGGTCTACAAGAACTACGACCCGCGCGCCAAGCTCGTCAAGGATGCGGCAGACGAGGTGCTCGCCTCGCTCGGCGTCACGGATCCGCTGCTCGACCTCGCCAAGGAGCTCGAGGAGATCGCGCTCGCCGACGACTACTTCCGCGAGCGTCGCCTGTACCCGAACGTCGACTTCTACACCGGCGTGATCTACAAGGCGATGGGCTTCCCCACTCGCATGTTCACGGTGCTGTTCGCGATCGGTCGTCTGCCGGGCTGGCTGGCGCAGTGGCGCGAGCTGCAGCTCGACCCGCAGACCAAGATCGGCCGTCCGCAGCAGCTGTACACCGGCTCGCCGGAGCGTTCCTACCCGACCCGCTGAGCCGCCGTCGCGATGGCCGTCGTCAGTGCCGAGGCGTTCGTGCCGGTGGACCCGGCGACGGCGTTCGCGGTCTCTCAGACGACCGGAGCGGTGCGTCGACGCTGGGACGGTTTCATCAGCGAACAGCACTTCCTCGACGGTGCCGAGCATCCGGGCAAGGGCGTTCGCACGTTCACGCGCCAGCGGTTCGGCCTGTCGATGGTGAGCCGCTACGTCTCGTATGCGCCGCCGACCAACGTGGGGATGGTCATGGAGACCGGCCCCTGGTTCTTCGAGAAGCTGGGCGGAGGCTGGCGCTTCGTCGCCACCGAGGACGGATCCGGAACGATCGCGACCTGGAAGTACAACTTCTCCTGTCGGCCGGCGTGGCTGGCGCCGCTGGCGGAGCGCATCGGCCGGATGATCCTCGGATTCGAGATCCGACGTCGCCTCGCAGGTTTCGTCGCCGGATGCACGGACCCCGAGGTCATCCGTTCTGTGCGGAACGGGACCCCGGGGTCATAGGACGCGTGCGGATGCTGCGGGTCAGCGTCCCTGAGAGCCGCGACCGCCCTGGCGGGACTGACCACCCTGGCCGCCACCCTGACGGGACTGACCACCCGGACGACCCTGGCCGCCCTGGCGGGCGAAACCGCCGCTCTGGCTCTGGCCCTGTCCGCCGCCCGAGCGGCGGCGACGACGGGCGGGCGGGGTGGCAGCACCGCTGCGCTCGCCGCCGGCGGGACGCTGCTTGGGTGCCTGGCGCTGGGGAGCCTGCACCGGAGCGGGCCGCACGTGCGGTGCGCGCTCCGGGACGAGTTCGGTCACGGCGCCGGCGGTGAGATCCTCCAGCGGGGCGGTGATCGCCGCCTTGCGGAGCAGATCCTTGACGTCGCGGCGCTGCTCGGGGAGCACGACCGTGACGACGGTGCCGGCGGCACCGGCGCGGGCCGTGCGGCCCGAGCGGTGCAGATACGCCTTGTGCTCCATGGGCGGGTCGACGTGCACGACCAGGTCGACGTTGTCGACGTGCACGCCGCGGGCCGCGACGTCGGTCGCGACCAGCACGCGCACGCCGCCGTCGGCGGGGTCGGAGGAGAAGGCGCCGAGGTTGCGCTCGCGGGCGTTCTGCGAGAGGTTCCCGTGCAGGTCGACGGCGGGGATGCCCGCGGCGGTGAGCTGCTTGGCGAGCTTCTTCGCCTGGTGCTTCGTGCGGGTGAACAGGATGCGGCGGCCGGTGCCGGACGCGAGGTCGCGCACGAGGGTCGTCTTGTTCTCCGTGGAGTCGACGACGAGCACGCGGTGGGTCATCTCGCCGACCGGCACGCTGGCCTCGTCGACCTCGTGGCTCACCGGGTTCGACAGGAATCGGCGCGCGAGCGTGTCGATCCCGCGGTCGAGCGTGGCGCTGAAGAGCAGACGCTGTCCGCCGGCGGGGGTCGCGCTCAGGATGCGCGTCACGCCCGGCAGGAAGCCGAGGTCGGCCATGTGGTCGGCCTCGTCGAGGACCGCCACCTCGACCTCGCTGAGGCGCACGATCTGCTGCTTCATGAGGTCTTCGAGGCGGCCGGGGCAGGCGACGACGATGTCGACACCGCCGCGGAGCGCCTGCTCCTGCGGGCGCTGGCTGACACCACCGAAGACGGTGGTCACGCGCAGGCCGGCGGCCTCGGCGAGAGGCGCGACGGTCGCGGCGATCTGGGTCGCCAATTCACGGGTCGGTGCGAGCACCAGGCCACGGGGGAGACCCGAGCGGCGCTGCTTGCCGGACGCGGCGAGGCGTGCGACGAGCGGGAGAGCGAAAGCGATGGTCTTGCCGCTGCCGGTGCGGCCGCGGCCGAGCAGGTCGCGCCCTGCGAGCGAGTCGGGGAGGGTGTCGCGCTGGATCGCGAACGCCTCGGTCTTGCCGGAATCGGCGAGGACGGCGGCGAGTTCGGCGGGAACGCCGAGTTCGAGGAAGGTGGGCATGGATGACTCCGTCCGTGCGTGAGAGAAGACACGCACGATAGTGGGCTGAGGTGGGCGACGGCGCTCGCAGGGGGCGTGCGCATCGGTTCGCCGTGCGAAAGGCCAGCAGATCGCTGGTGATGGGAGCCGGGTGACTCGCTTCGGTCCTCAGAGACCCCGTGACGACGACGACGTTGGCGAGCTCGTGCTCGGGCAACAGGCACAGTCTATCAGCGCCCGCCTGGCGACGGCCGCAGGTGGGGATGACCGCGCGTCAGGCGTGCAGCGCCTCGTTGAGGGTGACTCCGACGCCGGCGCGACGGACGGCCTCGACCGCGCCGCTGATCGAGTTCCGGCGGAACAGCAGCCCGTTCTGCCCCGACAGTTCGGCGCCCTTGACGCTCGTGCGGGTGCCTTCGGTCGTCACCGAGCCGTCGACGAGCACGATCTTGGTGCCCGCGGTGACGTAGAGGCCGGCCTCGACCACGCAGTCGTCGCCCAGCGAGATGCCGATGCCGGCGTTCGCGCCGAGGAGTGTGCGCGATCCGATCGAGACGCGGTGCGAACCGCCACCCGACAGCGTGCCCATGATCGAGGCGCCGCCGCCGATGTCGCTGCCGTCACCGACGATGACGCCCTGCGAGATGCGCCCCTCGACCATCGAGGCCCCGAGGGTTCCCGCATTGAAGTTGACGAAGCCCTCGTGCATCACGGTGGTGCCCGGAGCGAGGTGGGCACCGAGGCGCACGCGCGACGCATCGGCGATGCGCACGCCCTGCGGCTGGACGTAGTCGGTCAGGCGGGGGAACTTGTCGAGCCCCTGCACCTGGATGCCGGCGCGCTGGAGCTGCGGGCGGAGCCGGGCGGCATCGGCGGGGAGCACGGGGCCGGCGTTCGTCCACGCGACGTTCGGAAGGTGCCCGAAGATGCCGTCGAGGTTGAGGTCGTTCGGGCGCACGAGCAGGTGCGAGAGCGCGTGCAGGCGCAGGTACGCGTCCGCGGTCGAGGCGGGGGCGGCGTCGAGGTCGATCTCGAGCCGCACGAGGTCGACCGTGACGTTGCGCCGGGCGTCGGGCCCCGTGAGTCCGTCGAGGTCGGGCGCTGTATCGGCGGGCACGGAGCCGGTGCCGAGGGCGGAGTACCAGGCGTCGAGGACCGTGCCATCGCCGGCGATGGTCGTGAGTCCGATTCCCCATACGGTGCGCGCGTCAGTCATGCCTCCACGCTACCGGCTCCGGGGAGGCGATCCCGCCCCTGTGACCGCCGTCCCGCTTCGGTGCGGCGAGGTCATAGGCTGGGGGCATGGTGCTCGATCTGACCGCATCCTCCCTCGAGCTCACGCGCGCGATCTGCGACATCGCGAGCGTGTCCGGAGACGAGAAGACCCTGGCCGACGCGATCGAGCAGGCGCTCGCCCCGCTCGACCATCTCGAGGTGATCCGGCACGGCAACACGATCGTGGCGCGGACCGATCTCGGCCGCGCCCAGCGGGTCGCGATCGCCGGGCACATCGACACCGTCCCGATCAACGACAACCTGCCCACCCGGCTGATCGACGTCGATGGGGAGCCGTACCTCTGGGGCCGCGGCACGGTCGACATGAAGGCGGGCACGGCGGTGCAGCTGAAGCTCGCCGCGGAGATCACCGACCCCGCGGTCGACATCACCTGGATGTGGTACGACAACGAGGAGGTCGAGGCGTCCAAGAACGGACTCGGTCTACTCGCCGCCGTGCGTCCCGATCTCTTCGCCGCCGACTTCGCGATCCTCGGGGAGCCCTCCGACGGCGAGGTCGAGGGCGGATGCAACGGCACCATGCGCGCGATCGTGCGCACGAGCGGTGTCCGCGCCCACAGCGCGCGTGCGTGGGTCGGAGAGAACGCCATTCACCGCGCGGCCCCCATCCTCACCCGCCTCGGCGAGTATCGGGCGCGCGAAGTGCTGGTCGAGGGTCTCCTGTACCGCGAGAGCCTCAGCGCCGTGCGGATCAGCGGCGGCGTCGCGGGCAACGTCATCCCGGACGCCTGCGAGGTCGAGATCAACTACCGGTTCGCCCCGAGCAAATCGGCGGCGGATGCCGAGGCCCATCTGCGCAGCGTGCTGGCGGGCTTCGACCTCGAGGTCACGGATTCTGCCGAGGGTGCACGTCCCGGTCTCGACGCGCCGATCGCGCAGCAGTTCGTGGCCGCCGTCGGCGCGGAGCCCCGTCCCAAGTACGGGTGGACCGATGTCGCCCGGTTCTCGGCTCTCGGCATCCCGGCCGTGAACTACGGACCCGGCGACCCCCACCTCGCGCACCACGACGAGGAGCGCGTCCCCGTCGCGCAGATCGATGCCGTCGAGCGGGGCCTGCGGGCGTGGCTCGGCTCGCACTGAGCGCCGCGCGTCGGTGGGCGCAGACGCCGCTGCCGTTGCGCATCGCCGTCGTCTACCTGCTCGCCCGACTCGTCACGACGGGCTTCTTCCTGCTCGCGGCATCCGCCTCGACCTCGCTGTCGCGCTTCGGTGCTGACGCCGGACTCGTCGATTTCGTGCTCGGCTGGGACGCGCAGTGGTACTGGCTCGTCGCGGAGAGCGGGTACCCCTCGACCCTCGAGCTGACCGACGCAGGGACCGTCGTCGAGAACCAGTGGGCGTTCATGCCGGTCTTCGCCTACGCCGCGAAGGCCATCGGATTCCTCTTCGGCTCCTGGGGCGTCGGTGCGTTCCTCCTGTCGTTCACAGCGGGCTACCTCGCGTGCCTCGCGCTGCACCGGCTGCTACGCGACCGGATCGGGTCGTCCGCGGCGCTCTGGGCGGTGGTGTTCTTCGCCGCGGGGCCACTCGCCGCGATGTTCCAGGTGGGATACGCCGAGACGCTATTCCTGCTCCTGCTCTTCCTGGCGCTGGATGCGGTGATCCGGCGCCGGTACGTCTGGCTGTACCTCTTGATCCCGGTCATGGCGTTCACCCGCCCCGGCATCCTCGCGTTCGCCCTGTTGCTCGGACTGCACGGGATCGCCCGCTGGGTGAACCGTCGCCGCGAGCCGCTGGCGACCGTGGAAGTCGTGCACATCGTCGCGACGGGGGCACTGGCCACCGTCGCCGGGTTCTCGTGGCAGGTGATCGCCGGTCTCGTCACCGGCGACATGGGGGCCTACCTCGCGACCGAGCTCGCCTGGCGGCAGCACTGGATCAGCGGGGGAGTGGCCGGATTCGTGCCCTTCGAGGGCTGGATCCAGGCCGCGCAGTTCTGGTTCGCGCAGTGGGGGATGCCGGCGTGGGTGGGTCCGATCGGACTCGTCGTCCTCGTCGTGGCGACGGGGCTCGTACTCCTGCGCTCGCCGCAGGTGCGGGCGCTCGGGCTCGACCTCCGGCTCTGGAGCGCGAGTTATCTGCTGTACCTCCTCGCCGTGTTCTTCCCGCAGTCGAGCACTTTCCGGCTGCTCCTGCCGCTCAGTCCGCTCTGGGGCGCGGTGGCGGTGCCGCGCTCGCGCGTGTGGCGGCTGAGCGTTCTGGTGCTGTGCCTCGTGGGGCAGGGTGTCTGGATCTTCTTCATGTACGGCCTCGGGAACACGTTCTGGCAGGTGCCGTGAACATGAAGAATCGATGCATTTCTTCACAGGTGACGCTCAGGTCGCGGCGACACCGATAAACTCTTCCCATACCACCGAGGAAAGGAAGCCGCGATGGCAGCGATGAAGCCGAGGACCGGGGACGGCCCCATGGAGGCCGTGAAAGAAGGACGACTCATCATCGTGCGCGTTCCGCTCGAAGGAGGAGGCCGTCTGGTCGTCTCCGTGAACGACGCCGAGGCCAAGGAGCTTCACGACGTGCTGGCCGCCGTCGTGGCACCGGCCTGAGCCACCCCGATCCGTCTCGACGGGTCATACCGAAGGAGGCGGCGGATCATCGGATCCGCCGCCTCCTTCGTCTGTTCCGGGACGTCAGTCGCGCTCGGCGACGCTGATCAGCTGCAGAAGACCTTCGCCTGCGGGGGAGACGGTGGCGAGCACGGCAGAGGATTCCTGCGTCTCCTGGATCAGCGAGCGGTACCCCGTGGTGATCTCGTCGCGCTGCACCGGATCGGCCACGCGGCCGCCGGCGAGGACGCGGGGGACGAGCACGATACCGCCCCGGCGCACGAGGCGCAGGCCGTGTTCGACGTAGTCGATGACGTTCTCGGGGTCGGCGTCGACGAGCACGATGTCGTAGGCGTCCTCGTTCATGCGCGGGAGCACATCGGCGGCGCGCCCCGTGATGAAGCGCGCGCGTGTCGCGGGGATCTTCGCGTCGGAGAAGGACTGCCGGGCCGCGGCGAGGTGCTCGGGCTCGTTGTCGATCGAGGTGAGCACAGCCTGCGGTGCGCCACGCAGCAGCCAGAGGCCGGAGACACCGGCACCCGTGCCGATCTCGACGATCGAACGGGCGGCGGTCGCGGCGGCGAGCACCGCGATCTGCGAGCCCACGGCGGTGCTGATGGGCGCCGCGCCCAGCTCGACACCGTGCGCCCGGGCGCGGGCGATCGCTTCGGGTTCCGTGAGGGACTCACGGATGAAACGTGCGTTCGCGTCGTGTTCGCTCATGACCTGATCCTCCCGTCCACGCTGTGACTCCTCCCAGCGTATTGGCTCGGTGCGCACGAGGAGTGCAGGCACGGCGGTAGCCTGGACAGATGCAGTTCGGGTTGACCTTCGAGAAGCTTCTGCTGATCGGTCTCATCGCGGTGCTCATCGTGGGTCCCGAACGCCTTCCGCGCATGGCCGAAGGTTTCGCCAAGGTCGTGCGCCGCGCCGGGGAGTACCTCCGCGACACGCGTACCCGTGTGCGCGATGAGATGGGCCCGGAGCTCGATGACGTCGACTGGCGCAAACTCGATCCGCGCCAGTACGACCCGCGCCGCATCATCCGCGACGCGCTGCTCGAGGAGCCGGCTCCTCCGGCGCACCCGATGGCAGCCGCCGTCATCGCCGAACCCGAGCCGCGCACCCCGCCGCAGAGATTCACGCCGGGCGAGCTGCCGCCGTTCGACCTCGAAGCCACCTGACCCGATCCGGCGGACGGCCGGGGCGATTCAGCCGATCGACATCGGCAGCGGGCGTCCGGCCAGTCCGCGTCCGCGCCCGGCCAGGGAACGGGCGAGGGATCGGATGGCCGTGGCCGCGGCGTCCGTCTCGTCATCCCGCACGACCGGGGCACCCGCATCCCCGCCGGCGCGCAGAGCCGGGCTGAGAGGGATCGAGGCCAGGAGCGGGACGTCCGTGCCGTCCGTCGACAGCGCCTCCGCGACCGCCGCGCCACCGCCCGCACCGAACAGGTCGACCACGGTGCCATCGGGGAGGGTGAGCCCCGCCATGTTCTCGACCACCCCGATCACGCGCTGACCGGTCTGGCGGGCGACGAGCCCGCTGCGGATCGCGACCTCGGCCGCGGCCGCTTGCGGGGTCGTCACCACGAGCACCTCGGCATGCGGCAGCAACTGGCCGATCGAGATGGCGATGTCGCCCGTGCCCGGTGGCATGTCGATGAGCAGCACGTCGAGGTCGCCGAAGTGCACATCGGTGAGGAACTGCGACACGGTGCGGTGGAGCATGGGGCCACGCCACGCGACCACGCCCTCGCCCTCGCGCAGGAACATCCCGATCGAGATCGTCTTCACCCCGTGCGCGACCGGCGGCAGCATGAGGTCGTCGATGCGGGTCGGCTGCGTCCCCGCGGGGATGCCGAGCAGTCCGGGGATCGAGAAACCGTGCACGTCCGCGTCGACGAGGCCGACCGCCAGGCCGAGGTCGGCGAGGGCGACGGCGAGATTCGCGGTGACCGTCGACTTGCCGACTCCGCCCTTGCCACTGGAGACCAGGATCACGCGGGTGAGGGAGTCCGGGCCGAACGGCATCTGCCGGGGTGGTCTTCCATCGCGCAGTTTCTCGGTCAGACGCTTGCGTTCCTCGGGCGTCATCACCCCGACCTCGACGTCGACGGCGTCGATGCCGGGAACGGATGCCGCGGCGCGGCGCACGTCGGACTCGATCTTGTTCGCGGCGGGGCAGCCGACGATCGTCAGGACGATCCCGACCGTCGCACTGCCACCCTCCACACGGATGTCGCGGACCATGTCGAGGTCGCCGATCGGTCGACGGAGCTCAGGATCGGACACCGCGGCGACGGCACGCCGGACGTCATCGGCGGACGTCATGCGCGCGGGCGACGCGGAGGCCTCGTCGCGACCGGCCCCGTGGCCGGTGAGGAGGAGGCCTGCGGGGTCTCGGCTTCCGCGTCGTGGTCCTCGAGGTCTGCGAGCAGCGCCTTGAGCTCCTGACGGAGCACATCGCGCGTGACGACGTGCGAGTTGCGCTCCTCGAGCGCCATGCGGAGCGCGACGATCTCTCGGGCGAGGTACTCGGTGTCGGCGAGGTTCCGCTCCGCGCGCTGACGGTCCTGCTCGATCTGAACCCGGTCGCGGTCGTCCTGGCGGTTCTGCGCGAGCAGGATCAGCGGCGCGGCGTACGAGGCCTGCAGGGACAGCACCAGGGTCAGCGCGGTGAAACCGAGGGCGGCGTCGTCGAATCGCAGGCTGGTCGGCGACATCGTGTTCCACACGATCCACAGGATGCAGAACAGACTGAGGATCAGCAGGAACGCCGGAGTGCCCATCGCGCGAGCGACCCACTCGGTGAACCGCCCGAAGCGGTCGCGCGAGGTCGGGCGCTGACGGGTCGTGCCACGCCCGAGTGGCGCGTCGAGGCGGGGGGAGCGGGCCATCAGCGCACCTCCGTGGTCTTGTCGTCCGACACCTCATCGACGTCGTGCGTACGCCAGTCGTCCGGCAGCAGGTAGTCGAGCACGTCGTCGACGCTGATCGCGCCGACCAGACGGTGCGCGGCGTCGACGACCGGGAGCGAGACGAGGTCGTAGCTCGCCAGCAGGCGGGCGACCTCGGCGGCGGAAGCCGTGGCGGACACGGGTTCGAGGCTGTCATCGACGATCGCGCCGAGGCGCTCGTGCGGCGGGTAGCGCAGCATCCGCTGGAAGTGCACGACCCCGAGGAGTCGGCCGGTCGGCGTCTCGAACGGGGGAAGGGTCACGAACACGGCGGCCGCGAGGGCGGGGTGCAGTTCGTGCCGGCGGATGAGCGCGAGCGCCTCGGCCACCGTCGCATCGGCCGAGAGCACGATCGGCTCGGGGGTCATCAGCCCGCCGGCGGTGTCAGGGCCGTAGCGCAGCAGCATCCGGACGTCCTCGGCCTCCTCGGGCTCCATGAGTTCGAGGAGGTGCTCCAGGCGGGTCGGCGGGAGTTGAGCGAGCAGGTCGGCCGCGTCGTCCGGTTCCATCTGGTCGAGGATGTCGGCGGCGCGCTCGTCGCCGAGTCGGTCGAGGATGTGCACCTGCTCGTCCTCGGGCATCTCCTCCATGGCGTCGGCGAGACGGTCGTCCGACAGCTCCTCGGCGACCTCGATCATGCGCTGCTGCGGAAGATCGAGGAGGGTGTTGGCGAGGTCGGCCGCGTGCAGCTCGGAGTACGACGCGACCAGCTGCTCGGCGGACTGCGATTCTCCGGGAGCGCGCTGCTCGACGACTTCGTTCCAAGCGGCGAACGTCGTCGACCCCTTCGCGAACGGGGAGGCGCTGGTCTTCGGCTTGCGGAGGAACAACTGGCTCACGGCCCACTCGCCGAGGCGGTTCGGCTCGATGGCGACGTCTTCGATGACGGCCGTTCCGCTGCCGTCGGCGAAGCTGACGCGGCGGCCCAGCATCTCCGCGAGCACGCGCACCTCGCCGGCGCGCGGCGAGAACCGGCGCACGTTGATGAGACCGGTGCTGATGACCTGACCGGAGCGGATCGAGGTGACCCGACCGATCGAGAGGAAGACGTGGCGTCGGCCCGGGATCTCGACCACGAGTCCGATCACACGGGGCGCCGCGGTACTTCGGTACACGATGACGACGTCACGGACCTTGCCGAGCCGGTCGCCCACGGGGTCGAAGACGGCGCAACCGGCCAGGCGCGCGGCGAATACCCGTTGTGTGCTCACTCCACCAGCGTAGTCCGCGCGGCCCCGCTCGTCCCCCGGATCGGTGCTCCGAGGACGCGCACGACGAGGCGTGGGACAATGGGCGGATGAGCATGCTCAACCGCCCCGTGAACAGCACCGACACCGGCGAGATGGTCGCGTCCACCCGTGAGTACGAGACCGCGCAGAAGACGGTGTCCACGCTGATCGCCGCCGAGATCCCCGCCCGCGACATCGCGATCGTGGGCCAGGGCGTCCGCACGGTCGAGCGCATCACCGGCCGTCTCGGCTACGCGACGGCTGCGCGCTCCGGCGCGATCAACGGCGTGCTCATCGGACTCTTCCTCGCGGCGATCCTCATGATCGGCAACCCCGAGGTCCCGATCCAGCTGTTCCTCGGATTCCTGCTCATCGGAGTGGCGATCGGAATGATCCTCAGTCTCGTGACCTTCGCGATCGTGCGCCGCCGCCGCGATTTCGCGAGCGTCACCCAGCTCGCCGCCGACCACTACGAGGTCACCGTGCAGCCGGCGTCACTGGCGAAGGCGCGGCAGGCGCTGGGAACCGCGCGTCAGGCACCGGTGCGTCCGCCGGTCGATCTCGACGAGCCCCCGCGTTACGGCGAGCGGATCACGCCGGGAACCCCGGCCCCCGGACAGACGCCCGCGCCCACCGGTGAGCCGGTCATTCCGCCGCGTCCGGCCGATCCGGCGGCTCCCGGAGCCGATGCTCCGGTCGCGCCGAAGAGCCCGGAGCCCACCGGCGACGAGTCGGGCTCCTCAGCGAAGCCCGCCGCGGGCGAAGGCGACGCTCCCGCTACGGGTTCACCCGAGCCCGCCTGATGCCCGACACCGAGCGCTCGACGTTCGAGGTCGCCCTGCCCGCGGGACCCGCACCGGTGTCGGTCGCGCGGACCCGGGGGACCACCGGGACGACGATCCTGATCGCCCACGGGGCCGGTGCCGGAATGGATCACCCGTTCCTGACCGGACTCGCCGAGGCGCTCACCGCGGCCGGATTCTCGACCGCACGCTTCAACTTCCCCTACGTGGAGGCGGGGCGACGGATGCCCGGACCCGCCGCTCACGCGATCGCCGCGTGGCGTGCTGCGGTGGCGGCGGAGCGCGAGCTCGATCCGTCGGCGCGCCTCATCGCCGCCGGGAAGTCCTACGGCGGGCGCATGGCCTCGATGGCCGTCGCGGAGGGACTCGACGTCGATGGCCTCGTCTACCTCGGCTATCCGCTGCACCCGCCGGGGGCTCCCGAGAAACTGCGCGCCGAGCATCTGCCGGCGATCGCCGCACCGCAGCTGTTCATCGAGGGCTCGAACGACCCGTTCATCCAGCCGCTGACGCAGTTCGAGGAAGTCGTCGCGACCTGCCGGGATGCGCGCGTCGCCTGGGTCGACGGCGGAGGGCACAGCTTCGAGGTGAAGGGGCGCAAGCGTCCGGCATCCGATATCGGTGCCTCGCTCGCGCCCCTCCTCGTGGACTTCGTCGCCGGGATCTGACTCCCGCAGCCTCAGCTCTGGACGCGCGCGATCCAGGCTTCGATCTCGTCGGCCGTGCGCGGGATGCCGGCGGAGAGGTTGACGGGGCCGTCCTCGGTCATGAGGATGTCGTCCTCGATGCGCACGCCGATCCCGCGGAGCTCGGCGGGCACGGTGAGGTCATCGATCTGGAAGTACAGGCCGGGCTCGATCGTGAACACCATGCCCGGGGCGACGATGCCGTCGTAGTACATCTCGCGGCGGGCCTGAGCGCAGTCGTGCACGTCGATGCCGAGGTGGTGCGAGGTGCCGTGCACCATGTACCGGCGGTGCTGGCCTCCGGCATCCGCGTCGAGGGCCTCCTCTGCCGTGACCGGTAGCAGGCCCCACTCCGCGACGCGTGCGGCGATCACCGTCATCGCCGCGGCGTGGATGTCGCGGAAACGCACGCCGACCTTCGCGGCGGCGAAGGCGACGTCGGCCGCCTCGCGGACCGCTTCGTAGACGCGGCGCTGCACCTCGGTGAACGTGCCGGAGACGGGCAGTGTGCGGGTGATGTCGGCGGTGTAGAGGCTGTCGGCCTCGACACCGGCATCCACGAGGATCAGATCGCCCGGCACCACGGCGCCGTCGTTGCGGGTCCAGTGCAGGTAGCAGGCATGGGGGCCCGAGGCGGCGATGGTGTCGTATCCCTCGCCGTTGCCGTCCTCGCGGGCGCGGCGGTGGAACACGCCCTCGACGACGCGCTCGCCGCGCGTGTGCGCAACGGCGGACGGGAGTTCGCGGATGATGTCGTCGAACCCGGCGGCGGTGATGTCGACGGCACGGCGCATCTCGGCGATCTCGAAGTCGTCCTTGATGAGGCGCAGCTCGGAGACCACTCGCGTCAGCGTCTCGTCCTCGTCGAGCACCAGCTCGCCGGAGGCCGGTGCGAAGTCGGCCAGGTGCGCGGTGGTGAGAGCGAGGTCGGCCGCGACGCCGCCCAGGGAGGGGCGTGGCCCGATCCAGAACTCGCCGACGGTGGCATCGGCGTAGAACTCGGTCGTGGTGCGGTCGGCGCGCTCGCGGAAGTACAGGGTCACGTCGTGGCCGTCGTCGGTCGGGTCGAAGACGAGCACCGAGTCGGGCTCCGTGTCGGATGCCCAGCCGGTGAGGTGCGCGAACGCGGAGTGCGCGCGGAACACGTAGTCGGTGTCGTTGCTGCGCTGCTTGAGCGAGCCCGCCGGGATGACCAGGCGCTTGCCGGGGAACGCGGCCGAGAGGGCGGCCCGGCGCGTGGCGGCATAGGGTGCCTGCTCACGGGCGGAGGGAAGCGTCTCGGGGCGCTCGGCCCACCCCGTCGAGATGGTGTCGAGGAAGCCCTGCGGGAACGGCTGCTTGCGATTCGTGTTGCTGTTCTCGACGACGGGTTCGGCGATCGTGTCGCGTTCTGCTGCGGTGCTCATCCCCCCAGTCTCTCACCCGGGGGTGGGCGGTGCCTCTCAGCCGGCCGGCTCGAGCTGCACGACGAGCGCACGGTGATCGCTGCCCCCGGCGTCGTCGAGCACCACCGATCCGGTGGGCGTCCAGTTCTGCGAGGCCATGACGTGGTCGATCGGCGCGCCGGCCAACGAGGGCAGCGAGCTCGGCCAGGTGCCGACGACGCCGTTCCCGGTGCGCGAGGCGACATCGCGGCAGTACCCGATGTCACCGCCCTCGACGCCGAGGCCGGCCATGTGATCGATCGTCGCGTTGAAGTCGCCGGCGAGGATGAAATCGCCCGCGGGGCACTGGTCCGCGATCCACTCGAGGTCGGACTGCCACTGCTGCATCTCTTCCATGCGCGGGGCCACGGCGTGCACGGCGACGACCGTCGGCCCGGTCCCGTCGACGGGCATCAGTACGACGCTCGGCACCGACCCGGTGTTGCTCGAGCCGTCCTGCGACGACTCGATGACCGAGTACTCCCCGAGATCGGGAGAGACGAGGACGGTCGTCTGCCAGGACTGCGGACCGTCGGGGACTTCGGGTCGGAACTGCACGTGGTGCACCCACATCGGATGCCCCTGCTCGCGCAGCATGAGTGCGATCCGTTCGCCCACGGCCTCGGTCGTCTCGGGGAGCGCGACGATGTCGGCTCCCTGGTCGAGGATCTCCTCCGCGATCCGATCGGCCGACACGGCTTCTCCGGCGGTGTTCCAGGTCAGGACGCGGATGCTCGTCTCCGTGCTGTCGGGCAGTCCGGTCGTACCGAATCCGCGCGTCGCGCCGATGATGCCGGTCGCCCCGGCTCCGAGCAGCGCGACGATGAGGATCGATGCGGCGAATCCGCGGAGCGGGCGGGCGAGGAGAAGCAACAGCGCGAGGAGCGCGATGACGACGAAGATGCCCAGCACCACCCCTCGCGCCGCGACGATCTGCGCGAAGGGATAGGTCTGCTCCAAGCGGAAGAACTGCGGCCACACCACGACGGCCGTGGTGGCGGCGAACAGCACGGTGATCAGGATTCCGAGGAGGCGAAACATCCCCTCCAGCCTAGGAGCGCCGCCTGTGAAGTCCCTGCCGCGACAGGCGGTCGCCCTACGCGTGCGCCCCGCGTGCGCCCCGCTCGGTACGCTCGGAGGATGGCCCCTGAGCACTCCCGTCGATTCGTCGGTCCCGCCGACCTGCACCTGCACTCGAATCACTCCGACGGAACCGAGGCGCCGGCCGAGGTCGTGCGTCAGGCGCACGCGCACGGGCTGCGCACGATCGCGCTCACCGACCACGACCGCACGACGGGATGGGACGAGGCCGCCGACGAGGCCTCGGCGCGGGGGATGACCTTCCTGCCGGGGATGGAACTCTCGGCGAAGCACGAGTGGCGCAGTGTCCATGTGCTGGGCTACCTGTTCAATCCGGACGACGCCGCGCTCCGCGCCGAGACCGATCGCATCCGCGGCGACCGGATCGGTCGGGCGGAGCGGATCGTCCGCAGCATCGGCCGCGACTACGACCTGCGGTGGGACGACGTGCTCGCCCAGACCACCCCCGACGCGACGGTCGGTCGCCCGCACATCGCCGATGCGCTCGTCGCCCGGGGGATCGTCCGCGATCGCACGGAGGCGTTCGACGGCATCCTGCACCCGCGGGAGGGGTACTACGAGCCGCACTACGCACCCGACCCCCTCACCGCCGTGCGACTCATCACGGATGCCGGGGGAGTGGCGATCATCGCCCATCCCGTGACCTCCGGCCGCGACCGGATGATGCCGATGCCGTTCCTGGAGCGGCTGATCGATGCGGGGCTCGGCGGGTTCGAGATCGATCACCGCGAGAACACCGAGGCGGGGAAGGCGCTGCTGCGCGAACTCGCTGCTCGACGCGACCTCATCGTCACCGGCTCCAGCGACTACCACGGCAGCGGCAAGCCGAACCGGCCGGGTGAGAACACCACGAGCGATGAGATGGTCGAGCGGTTGATCGCGCGCGCCACCGGTACCACACCGCGCTATCCCTGACCGGGTTTCCCGGGATACTGGCGGTCGACTCCCGGGGCTCTCGCGAACGTCGTCGGTACGCTCGCCCGATGCAACGCGCCACCTCGCTCGAACGCCGCATCGACGCGGCCGCCCACCGTCTTCTCCGGGACGCCCCGGCCGGCGGCATCCGTGCGTTCCTCGTCGAGTTCGCCGTGTTCGTGCTCAAACAGGCATGGGCCTGCATCTTCGGCGCGGCGCTCCTGGTCGTGATCGTCGCGGCGCGGCTCTGGTACCCGGATGACGCTCTCGTCGCCCGCAACGACGCCCTCACGATCGCCGCCGTCCTCATCCAGGTCGCGATGCTGGTCTTCCGGCTCGAGAGCGGGCGCGAGCTGTGGGTCATCCTGCTGTTCCACGTCACCGGAACGGTGATGGAGTTGTTCAAGACCGACGTGGGGTCGTGGGCGTATGCCGCCGACGGCATCCTCCGGATCGGCGGGGTGCCGCTGTTCAGCGGCTTCATGTACGCCGCGGTCGGCTCCTACATGGTGCGCGTCTACCGCCTGTTCGATCTCGGTTTCACACGCTACCCGCGGCGCTGGGTCACGGCGATCGTGGCCGCGGCGATCTACGTGAACTTCTTCGCGCACCACTACTGGTGGGATGCGCGCTGGGTGCTCCTGGTGGGGGTGCTCGTGCTGTGGCTGCCGACGGTCATGCACGCACGGGTCTGGCGGCGGACTTTGCGGATTCCCCTCCTGCTCGCTTTCGCGGGCGTCGCCGTCTTCATCTACTTCGCCGAGAACATCGGCACGCTGGCCGGAGCCTGGGCGTACCCGGATCAGGTCGACGGCTGGCAACCCGTGTCGCCGAGCAAGCTCGTGTCGTGGTTCCTGCTCATGATCATCTCGGTCGTGCTCGTCACCTGGGTGTATCCGCCGAAAGTACCGGCGCGGCTCCGCGCGGGGAGATGAAAGGGGGCGGATGCCGCAGCATCCGCCCCCTTCTCGGAAAAACTCAGGCGCCGGTGACCGGTGCCGCCCCGGCTCCGCCGGAACCTCCGCGCCGACGGCGGCGACGACGGGCCGGTGCCGGCTTTCCGTCGTGGTGCTCCTTGCCGGCGCCGTCGTGCGTACCGGCGCCCTCGGCACCGCGATCAGCGACCGGGGCGCTGTCAGCCGCACCGGAAGTCGCAGGAGCGGTGCCCTCGGCGAACGTCGAGCCCACCGGGGTCGATCCTCCGCGACGGCGGCGGCGACGACGGGTGCCCCCCGCCGAGGTGCCCTCGGCCGCGGCATCCGCAGCGCGCTCCGGGCGCGGGGCGCGCGGGGGACGGGTCGACTCCGCCTTCGGAGCCGAGACGAGTCGACCCTTCGTACCGGCGGGGATGCCGAGATCCTCGTAGAGGTGCGGGCTCGACGAGTAGGTCTCGAGCGGCTCGGGCTGGCCGAACTCGAGGGCGCGGTTGATCAGCGCCCACTTGTGCAGGTCCTCCCAGTCGACGAACGTGACCGCGATGCCGGTCTTGCCCGCGCGGCCCGTACGACCGGCGCGGTGCAGGTACGTCTTGTCCTCGTCCGGGATCGTGTGGTTGATGACGTGGGTGACGTCGTCGACGTCGATGCCGCGCGCGGCCACGTCGGTCGCGACGAGGACGTCCTTCTTGCCGGCCTTGAACGCGGCCATCGAGCGCTCGCGCTGATCCTGTCCCATGTCGCCGTGGACGCCGCCGACGTTGAAGCCGCGGTCGCTCAGCTCGTCGACCAGGCGCTGGGCCGCACGCTTGGTGCGGGTGAAGATCACGGTCTTGCCACGGCCCTCGGCCTGCAGGATGCGGGCGATGACCTCGTCCTTGTCGAGGGAGTGCGCCCGGTACACGAGGTGCTTGATGTTCGCCTGCGTCAGGCCCTCATCGGGGTCGTTCGCGCGGATGTGGATCGGGTTCGTCATGAAGCGACGAGCAAGCGCGACGATCGGGCCGGGCATCGTCGCCGAGAAGAGCTGGGTGTGGCGCACGGCCGGCACCTTCGAGAAGATCTTCTCGATGTCGGCGAGGAAGCCGAGGTCGAGCATCTTGTCGGCCTCGTCGAGCACGACCTCGGTCGCGTTCGACAGGTCGAGCAGGCGCTGGCCTGCGAGGTCGATCAGGCGACCCGGCGTGCCGACGACGATCTGCGCGCCGGCCTTGAGCTGGTCGATCTGGCCCTCGTAGGCCTTGCCGCCGTAGATGGCGACGACGCTGGTCGCGCGATTGCTGGTGAGCAGATCGATGTCCTCGTACACCTGCACCGCGAGCTCGCGTGTCGGCACGACGATGAGGGCCTTCACGCCGGGCTCGGGGTCGAGGCCCAGGCGCTGCACCACGGGGATGCCGAAGCCGAAGGTCTTGCCGGTACCGGTCTTGGCCTGGCCGATGATGTCCTGGCCCGGGAGGCCGAGGGGGATGGTCTGCTCCTGGATGGGGAACGCGTCGACGATGCCCTTCGCGGCGAGTGCGTCGACGATGTCCTGATCGATCCCGAGATCGGAGAAAGTAGTCACTGTATTCAGATTGCCTGTCCGGCGGTCGTGCTCAGACCGCCACGTTAACGATCCACGCCGTCTCTTGTGCCACAGGCGCGGGCCCCGCTCCGACGGCGGGGACACGCCCAGCCTACCGGAGGGGGCCGGAACGCCCGAGGAGGGCCTCGCCCCCGGGTATTGTGATCGTCGTGGCGAACTCGGTAGGGAGACCTCGTGGTTAAGTGGTTCTGGCAGCGCGATGAGGCGCCGCGACGCACGCTCTCCCTGCGCAGTCGAGGCGATCAGGGGGATGCGACCCGCGTCGACTTCGCCGATCTCGCGCCCGAGCTTCCGCGCTTCCTCGGTCAGGCCGCGTACCTTCAACTGGGCTACTTCGAGACGCTCACGCGCCTGATCCGTGCGACGCCGGAGCTCTCCGAGAAGGAGGCGCTCTCTCGAGCGGCCGGTGCGGCGCTGACCAAGCATCGCGGCATCGTCGAGGTGATCGCCGAGCGTGGCGACGACCCGACGCAACTGATGCTCCCGTTCCGGGAGAACCTCGACGCCTTCCGTCGCAAGACGATCGGCGCGCGGCCGCGGGAGACGCTCCTGGCGGTCTACATCACCGCGGGGATGCTCGACGACTTCTATCTCGCCCTCGCGTCCAGTTACGGCGAGACCGGTCGGCGCATCGCCGAGATCCTGCGCGAGGACGACGCCCGGCACGAGATCGTCTCGATCATCCAGGAGACGATCGAGAGCGACGAGGAGTGGCGCTCGCTGCTGTCGATGTGGGCGCGGCGTCTGGTCGGCGACACGATCCTGGTCTGTCGCTCGGCGCTGAAGCCCGAGGTCTTCGTGGCCCCCGACGACGAGCGCATCGAGCCCGTGTACACCGAGCTGATGGGCGCGCACGCGCGTCGGATGGACGCGATGGGCCTCGCCTCCTAGGAGGCCTGCGTGCGGTCGCCCCTGGGCGGGGCAACCGCATCGGGCGATCCGGTCAGATGCCGAGCGCTGCGCTCTTCGCCGCGTCGGAGCGGCGACGAGCCGCGACCAGCACGAGGGTCACGACGACCGCCACGGCGACGCCGCCGAGGATGCTGGCGAGCCACAGCCACACGTTGTCCTCGGCGAGGCCCGCCCACTGCAACCCCGTGTACAGAGCCGCGGCGACGACCGTCGCGATGCCCGGGGTCAGTGCTGCGCCGCGGAGGTCGCGGCCGTCGATGAGGAAGTGCGCGGCGATGCCCAGAGCGCAGGCGGCGACGAGAGCGAGGAGGATGTACATCGCGATCAGGCGACGAAGCCGACCCGGCGCGACTCCTCGGTGCCCAGCTCGATGTAGGCGAGGTTCGCGGTAGGGACGATGTACGAGTTGCCCTTGACATCGCTGAAGCTCAGGTGCGCGGTGCTCTGGTCGAGCGCTGCCGCGACCTGGGTGCGGATCTCTTCTGCGGCGGTGGCGGTCTCGAAGCTCAGCTCGCGGCCGGTGTTGATGATTCCGATGCGGATTTCCACGCGTACTCCTTGGAGTGTCAGGACGATGTCGTCGTCCGAGGTCTGCGCCAACTCTACCCCGCGGACGCACCGCCGGATCGGCGGGCGAGAGCGGTTTCGCCGTGAGCGCACACCCGCCCGGCCCGCCGCGGGACGCGATGTCGGAGCACGCCGCTAGCGTGGAGTGCATGACAGGGGATGCCGCGCAGCGAGCCGTGATCGACGCCGCGGCGACCGCATCCGGAGTCATCATCGGTGCACCGGGCACGGGCAAGACGCGCACACTGATCGATCGGATCGGACGGCTGCTCGACGACGAGGGCCTGCGCCCGGAGGAGGTGCTCGCGCTCACACCGAGCAGGCAGGCCGCGACAGCACTCCGCGACCGGATCGGCGTGCGCGTCCGGCAGGCGACGCCCGGCCCGCTCGCGCGTTCCCTCGGGTCCTTCGCGTTCCAGATCGTCCGCGGGGCGATGGTGCACGTGGGCTCCGAGCCGCCCGCGCTGCTCACCGGTGCCGATCAGGACCGGATCATCGCCGAGCTCCTCGCCGGCGATGCCGAAGACGACGGCATCCGCTGGCCCGACGCGCTCAGTGCACCGGTGCGTGCCTCGAAGGGGTTCCGCTCCGAGCTGCGCGCCCTCATCGCCGAGTGCACCGAGCTGGGTGTGCTTCCGGCCGAACTGAAGGCGTCCGGAGACCCCGTCTGGGGAGCCGCAGCCGACTTCGTCGGCGAGTACCGCTCGGTGCTCGACGCGCTGCGCTCGGCGCATCGCGACGCCGCAGACCTGCTCAGCGAGGCGAGCACGATCCTGACCGATGCGACCCCCGGCACGCTCGGCCCCCTGGCTCCGCTGCGTGCGGTGCTCATCGACGATGCGCAGGAGCTGACCCGCGGCGGCGTCGCGGTCGTCCAGGCGCTGCGCGCCCGCGACGTGGCGGTCCTCGCCTTCGGCGATCCCGACATCTCCTCCGGCGCCTTCCGGGGAGCGAGCCCCGACCTGTTCGCCGATCTGGTGTCGGCGCTCGGCGCGGTGCACGTGCTCGACGGCGGGCACCGCCAGCACCCTGCACTCACCGCGCTCACTCGCACCGTGACGCAGGCGATCGGGGTCTCGGGGCGGGTCGAGCACCGCCGCGCGCCGCAGGTCGGACCGATCGAGGGAGCGGATGCCGCGGTCGCGTCGTTCCTCGCCCCGTCGCCGCACGAGGAGTTCGACCGCATCGCCGGCGTCATGCGCGAATGGCACCTGATGCAGGGCGTCGCCTGGGATCGCATGGCCGTCATCGCGCACGACACGCGACAGGTGACGCTGCTCGAGACCGAGCTCGCCGCGCGGGAGATCCCGACGCGGGCCGCCGGTGTGCAGCGTCCGCTCGGGAGTGAGGGGGTCGTGCGCGACATCGTCGGCATCGTGCGTCTGGCGCTCACCCCGGCAGCGGATCGCACGTCGGCGGATCTCGAAGAGGCGCTGCGCACGCCGTTCGGGGGGATGGATGCCATCGCCCTGCGTCGCCTGCGCGCACGACTCCGGCACCTCGAGCTCGAACAGGGCGGAGCCACGCCCGCCCGGGAGCTCCTGCGCCGGGCGATGACCGATCCCGAGCACTTCACGCTCATCGACGCTCCGGAGTCCCGCACGGCCCGTCGCTTCGCCGAGACGATCGAGGCCGTCTCGGCCGCCGCACGAGTGGGGGAGACCATCCACGATCTGCTCTGGCGCATCTGGGAGCAGTCCCGGGCGATCGACGGCCGCCGCCTGCACATCGCGTGGCGGGAGGTGTCGACGCAGCCCGGCGGCGCGGAGACCGCACGATCGCTCGACGCGCTCGTCTCGCTGTTCGACGCGGCCAAGCGCTTCGTCGAGCGCACACCGAACGAACGCTCCGAGACCTTCGTCCGCGACATCCTCGACAGCGAGGTGCCCGAGGACTCGCTCTCGACACCGGATCGACCCGGTCGGGTCACTCTGCTCACGCCGGCGACCGCGCTCGGCACCGAGTTCGACGCGGTCGTCGTGGCCGGTCTGCAAGACGGCATCTGGCCGAACCTCCGGCTCCGGGGAGGGATGCTGCAGACCTGGCGTCTTCCCGACGCCGTGAGGTCGATGCGCACCGGGGTCCCGGTCGAGACCCCGGGCATCCTGGATCGGCGCCGCGGAGCACTGCACGACGAGCTCCGGCTCTTCGTCCGTGCGATCTCGCGCGCACGCACGCGACTCCTGGTGACGGCGGTCGACGACGACGACCAGAGCCCGAGTCCGTTCTTCGCGTTCCTCCCCGCGCCCGACGCTCCGGAGGATCACGCATCGGCCGAGCATCCGCTCACCCTGCGCGGCCTCGTCGCCCGCCATCGACGCACCCTCACGACGGCGACCTCCGACCCGTCGCGCCGTGCCGCAGCGGAACAGCTCGCGATCCTCGCGGCCGAGGGCGTCTCCGGCGCGGACCCGCGGGACTGGTATGGAATCACGCCGCCGAGCACCGACCGCTCCCTGCGGGATCTCGCCGCAGACGGTGCGCGGGTGTCGCCCTCGAAGATGGAGTCCTACGAAGAGTGCGGCCTGAACTGGGTCGTCTCGGCGCTCGGTGGCGACACCGTGATGCCGCCGACGGCGGGGATCGGCACGATCATCCACGAGGCGATGGAGAAGGTGCCCGACGGCGACCTCGAGCAGATGAGGGCGATCGTCGCGGAGCACTGGCCGGAGCTGGACTTCGAGACCGAGTGGATCGGCCGCAAGGAACGGCGCCGCGCCGACCTTTACGTCGACCGGCTGCACACCTATCTCGGAGACGTCCGGCGAGATGGCGGGCGGGTCGTCGGCAGTGAGACGCGGTTCGACTTCGCCGTCTCCCTGCCCGATGACGACGGACTCCCGATCGTGCACGACGTCACAGACGATGACAGCGGCGCGCGCGCGATCGTGAGCGGGTACATCGACCGCGTCGAGACGTATCCGCCGGGGGCGGGGGAGCACCCTCCGGCGCGAGGGCGGGGCTGGACCGAGATGACGGCGGCGAGCGAGGGCGAGCGCGCGGTGGTCGTCGACCTCAAGACCGGGCGCACCGATCCGGAGGCCGACGCGGGAGTCCGCGAACACGCCCAGCTGGCGGCCTATCAGGTGGCGGTGCAGCAGGGGCTCATCGAGGGCGCGCCGTCGGATGCGCTCGGCGGGGCGCGCCTCGTGATCGTGTCGAAGACCCTCGCCAAGAGCGACTACCGTATCGCCCACCAGCACACGCTCGACGACACCGCTCGCGCGGCGTTCCTGCGCCGCGTGGCCGACGCGGCCCGAGGCATGTCGGCGTCGAGTTTCACCGCTCAGGTCGAATCGCACTGCGCCGACACCCAGCGCCGCATCCACCCCTGCCGGATCCACACCGTTCCGGCGGTGAGCGCGTGAACGGGTGGGACGGCGGCCTCGGGCTGTCGGCGCTCGACGTCGCGGCGGCTCTCGGCCAACCCTCGCCCACGCCCGCTCAACAGCAGGTGATCGAGGCGCCCCCTTCGCCCGCCCTCGTCGTCGCCGGAGCGGGGAGCGGAAAGACCGAGACGATGTCGGGTCGCGTGGTGTGGCTCGTCGCCAACGGTCATGTGCGACGCGACGAGATCCTCGGCCTCACCTTCACCCGCAAAGCGGCGGGCGAGCTCGCCGAACGCATCGGTCACCGCCTCGCTGTGATCGACGAGTTCGGCCGCCGCGGCCTGTTGCCGCACGTGTCGGAGATCGTGGCATCGAACGCCCTGCGGCGGGTCGAGGAGGCGTCGGCGGGTCGCCAGCGCGATCTCGTGCGGATGCACGTGCTCGATGAACTCGCCGAGCGCTACGGAACGGGCTGGGACCCGACCGCGCCCCGAGCGGCCGAGGAGTTGATGATCCGCCCGCGGGTGTCGACGTACAACGCCTTCGCCGACGGCATCGTGCGCGAGCACGCCGCCCGGATCGGGCGCGATGCCGACGTCGCGATGTTGAGTCAGG
Organism: Microbacterium sp. NPDC008134; assembly: GCF_042957055.1. Classification (NCBI taxonomy): domain Bacteria; kingdom Bacillati; phylum Actinomycetota; class Actinomycetes; order Micrococcales; family Microbacteriaceae; genus Microbacterium; species Microbacterium sp. NPDC008134. The sequence goes on from NZ_JBIBHO010000001.1 coordinate 1,205,955, forward strand.
CGGCGTCGTGGATGCTCGCGCGAGAGGTCGTGCTGCGTGCCGACCTGCCGGAGCTCGAAGGCATCGACTACGCACTCGGCACGGTGATCGATGCGGTGCAGCGCCTCGCGGGCGAAGCGCTCGACCACCGCGTCGACCTCGACGAGGCCGTGCGCCTCGCACGCGAGACCGCGGTGTCTTTCGAGCCGTATCGCGGCAACGGCGACGTCGACAAGGCGGCCACCAACCTCCTCGGCCTGTCGACCCTCGCCGCCCTCGTGCGCGAGTACATCGCCGAGAAGGGACGCCGCGGCGTGCTCGATTTCGCGGATCAGGTCGGTGGAGCCTACGACATCGTCGAGGCCGCTCCCGATGTGCGCGCGGAGCTGCGCGAGCAGCATCGTGTCGTGCTGCTCGACGAGTATCAGGACACCTCGGTCATCCAGACCCGTTTCCTCGCCGAGCTCTTCCGCGACAGCGCGGTGATGGCCGTGGGCGATCCGCACCAGTCGATCTACGGATGGCGCGGCGCGAGCGCCGACAACCTCTACGCGTTCTCGAGCGCGTTCGCCCGGGAAGAGACGGCGCAGACGTACAGCCTCATGACGAGCTGGCGCAACGACCGCGGCATCCTCGACATCGCCAATCGCGTGCTCGAGCCGCTGCAGCGACCGGGACTCGATGTGCCCCCGCTCGAACCGCGGCCGGGTGCCGGCGCGGGAACCGTCGAGGTGCGGTTCCCGTTCACGGTCGACGACGAGGCCGCCGATGTCGCCCGCTGGTTCGTCGAGAGACGTGCCGCGCACGACGCATCCGCCGCCGGGCGCCCGCACACCGGGGCACTGCTGTTCCGCTCCAAGCGTCACATGCAGACGTTCGCCGCGGCGCTCGCGGCAGAGGGCGTGCCGCACCGCATCCTCGGTCTCGGCGGCCTACTCGCCACCCCCGAGGTCGTCGATGTCGTCTCGACCCTCCGCGTGGTGCATGATCCGACCGCGGGCTCGGCGCTGATCCGCCTGCTCACGGGCCCGCGTTTCGGGGTCGGGGTGGCCGACATGGCAGCGCTCTACGATCTCGGCCGCACCCTCGCCGAACGCGACACGTCGATGATGCCGCTTCCCGAAGAGGTGCGCGTGCGACTGCGGTCGTCCCGCGGTGCCGACGAAGCCGTGTCGATCATCGATGCCGTCGACGTCGTGCGCGCCGTGCGCGACGACTACCGCCTGCTCGAAGGGTTCACTGCGGAGGGCCGCTCGCGCATCCGCGCGGCGGGGGAGATGCTCGAGCGGCTCCGGCGCGCCTCCTCGCAGCCGCTCACAGAACTGCTGCGACTGATCGAACTCGAGCTGCGCCTCGACATCGAGCTCGCGGCGAACGAGACCCGGGGTCCGGCGCGGGTCGCCTCGACGCAGCTCCGTGCGTTCTCCGACGAGGTTCGTGCCTTCCTCGCCGCCGACGACCGCGGCACGATCGGTAGCCTGCTCGCCTGGCTCGACAAGGCGGAGAGCACCGACGAGCTCATGCCGCGGCCCGAGCCGCCGGAACCCGGTGTGGTGCAGTTGCTGACGATCCACGGATCGAAGGGGCTGGAATGGGACGCCGTCGCCGTGGTGCGTCTGGTGGCCGACGAGCTTCCGAGCCGCGTCTCCGACACCTCGGGCTGGTTCGGCTTCGGGGTCGTGCCGTTCGCCCTCCGCGGCGACCGCGATGCGCTGCCGCGATTCGACTGGGATCCCGAGGCGGCCGTCGACGGCGAGCTCGATCCGAAGAAGCAGCAGACCCTCGCCCAGGCTTCGCTGTCGGGCGGCGCCACGAAGGCCAATCCCCAGGGCGGCGCGATCAAGCGCTTCAAAGACGCGTACCGCGCCTACCAGCAGCAGGAGGAGCGTCGACTCGCGTACGTGGCGTTCACGCGCGCCCGCACCGACCTGCTCCTCAGCGGCGCGCACTGGGCGGGGCAGAAGGCCCCGCGCACACCGAGTCCCTTCCTGCTCGAGGCGATCGACGTCCTGGAGCACGACCCCATCGAGCCGGTCGATCCCGAAGAGAATCCGTACGACGGGCCAGGGGCGACGATCTCCTGGCCGCTCGACCCTCTCGGAGCGCGCCGTCCGATCGTCGCATCGGCGGCGGAGAGGGTCGCGGAGGCACTCACCCGACCCGAGACCCTGGTGCCCGCCGATGAGCTCGAGCGTCTTCTCGCGGAGCGCGCCGCGCGTCTGCGCGGCATCGATGCGGCCGCGCCGACGCGCGTTCCCGCCTCCCGCTTCAAGGACTACGTCACCGACTACGGCGGCACGGTCTCGGCGATCATCCGCCCGATGCCGGAGCGCCCGTATCGACAGACCCGCCTCGGCACGCTCTTCCACGCCTGGGTCGAGCATCGGTCGTCGATGGTCGGAGTCGGCGCTCGTGTCGATGAGGCGCTCTGGGAACTCGATGAGGACGATGCGGTCTCCTCGATCGGGCCGGGCGCGGGCGAGTCGCCGAGCGACGCGGCGGATGCCGCCGATCTCGCCACCCTGCAAGCGACGTTCGAGCGCAGCGAGTGGGCCTCGCTGCAGCCGATCGCCGTCGAGATCGAGATCGACTTCGCGCTGGGTGCCGGGCTCGCGGATGCCGCCGCAGACCGCACCGACGAATCCGGTGGTGCGCACATCGTGATCTGCAAGCTCGACGCCGTGTACCGCCGTGACGATCGTGGCGGGCGGATCGAGATCGTCGACTGGAAGACGGGTAAACCGCCGAAGGGCGACGCGGAGCAGGACGAGCGCATGCTGCAGCTGGCGCTGTACCGCCTCGCCTACCATCGTCGATTCGGCGTACCGCTCGAGGAGATCGATGTGGCGCTCTACTACGTCGCGGACGACCTCGTCATCCGCGGAGACCGGATCTACTCCGAGTCGGAACTCTTCCAGCGCTGGAGCGCCGCGCGCGCCGCGCGCTGAGCCTCGTCGTCGCCTTCGTCGTCGGTGTCGTCCTCGGCGGACGCCGATGCGGTGAAGATGTCGCCGACGCCCGTGAGGTCCTCGGTCTCGACGTCGACCATCGCCGCGCGGCGGGCGGCCTCGGAGGCGTTCCGGTCCGAGGGGGACTCGTCCTCCGTCTCCTGAACCCAGAGTTCGTCGGGGTTGTACGCATCGGTCTGCATCGAGGTGTCGATCAGCGCTGCGGCTTCCGCGGGCACACGGTCGAGCGCGTCGAGGGCCGAGTCCACGCCCTCGTTCCGCGCGGCGACGACGGCCAGGTCATCGGCTCGGAGACCCTCGGCGAGGGCCTCCAGCAGGGCGGCGGCGTCATCGACGATGTCGGAGCGGCGCAGCGAGTCGCCGTGCACCAACCAACGGGCGAACTCGAGCTCGGCGAGCATCCGTGCTCGCACGTCGATCGCGGCGTCCGGCGACCGCTCCGAGGAGCGGGCGTAGGCGGCCTGCACGTCTGGTGCGGCATCCGGCGCGGCCGACAGCCAGGCGAGGTCCACCGCTGGATCGCCGACCGAGAGCCCGTGCCAGTTCAGCAGCCCGGTGACCTGAGGGCCGCGCTCGTCGTGGTCTTCGAGCAGGAAGGAGGTCGACTGCACGCCGTTCAGCGTCACGGTCGACTCGAAACGCCACAGCTCGTCGTCTTCGACGGCATCCCGCCAGCGTGCCGTCAGCCGAGCGGGGACGCGCCCCGTCGAGGCGGCCTCGTCGACCAGGCGCCGGACGTCTTCGCGGCTCTCCTCGGCAGATCGGGAGACGAGCCCGGCACTCCGCACGATCGAGACGGGGAGGCCGTGCACCGCCGCGATCGCGGCCCCCATCGACTCCGCCGTACCGCGACCGGCCGGCACATGGGCCGCCTCGACCTGGAATCCGGGCAGCAGTTCGGTGACGAGGGCGCTGCCCTCGCCGACGCGGGTCTCGCCCACGTACTCGGGCGCGCGGAACGGAAGGATGGCCCGCGCGCCGGCCGTCAACGCCCGCAGCGCCAGGGACTCGGCAGCGAGCTCACGGGCGGCTTCGTCGTCGTCCGCGACGCGGATCGCGAGTTCGCGCCCGTCGGCCAGCGAGGCGACGGCGGAATCGAAACGCGCGTCACCGTCTGCGCTCAGCGTGCGAGTACCCGTGACCTCCGCACCGGGCAGTGCCGCCGTCACGGCCGCGGCTAGAGTGAAAGGTGAGCGTCCCATGCCCTAAGGGTAGGTCGGCTCAGGGGCGGTCCCGCCTCCGCCACGCCCGTGAGAGAGGGAGTCGATCACCCATGCACCTTCCATCCCTCGATCGCGCGGCCGAACTCCGCGAGGAATCCGGCGTCATCGATCGTCTGCGCACGGAACCATCGACGCGTGTGATCGTCGTCCGCGACGGTCGGGTGCGGGTGGCCGACGACCTGCTCGTCCGCGTCGCGCCGACCGAGCCCGTCGATGCGACCTGGGCGCTCCTCGGCCGAGACGACTCCGGAACGCCACTGCTGCTCGCGGCGCTCCCGTCCGAGAGCGCGTCGATCGATGCGGCCCCGGAGGAGACCTGGTTCGGGCTGCGTGATCTCGGTGGACGCCTCGCGGCCGCCGAGAGCGAGATCCTCGTCGAGGCGTTGGCGCTCGCCGCATGGCTGCGCGATGCGCCGTTCTGCCCGACCTGCGGCGGAGGGACCGAGATCCGTCAGGCGGGGTGGTCGCGTCGCTGCCTGGTCTGCGGGCGGGAGCACTTTCCCCGCACCGACCCCGCCGTGATCGTGGCTGTCGAGAGCCGTGACGGCGAGCGCCTGCTGCTCGGCGCGAACGCGAACTGGGGCGGGCGGATGTACTCGTGCTTCGCAGGATTCGTCGAGGCCGGTGAGTCGCTCGAGTCGACCGTGCACCGCGAGCTCGCCGAGGAATCGGGTGTCCGTCTCTCCGCATTGCGGTACGTGTCCTCGCAGCCCTGGCCGTTCCCGCGGTCGCTGATGGTCGGCTTCCGCGCGGTCGTCGACGACGAAACGGATGCCCGCCCCGACGGCGAGGAGATCATCGACGTGCGCTGGTTCACGCGAGCGGAGATCACGTCATCGTTGGCCGGGGAGGGGCCGGTCGGCCTTCCCGGTCGCGCGTCGATCGCGCGCGCCCTCATCGTGGACTGGCTCGAGGGCGGCGCGTGAGCGCTCTCGACGCCCTCGACGAGCGGCAGCGGCAGGCGGCATCCGTCCTGCGCGGTCCCGTCGCGGTGCTGGCAGGTGCCGGTACCGGCAAGACCCGCGTGATCACCCACCGGATCGCGCACGGCGTCGACACCGGCGCGTACTCGCCGTCGCGGGTGATGGCGGTGACGTTCACGGCGAAGGCCGCGGGTGAGCTGCGGGGGCGCCTGCGCGCACTCGGGGTCGAGGGCGTGGCCGCCCGCACCTTCCACGCCGCTGCGCTGGCTCAGCTCAACTTCTTCTGGCCGACCCTCGCCGGACAGCCCGCACCCGCGATCATCGACAACAAGGTGCGGATGCTCGGGCAGGTCGCCGACGCCATCCGACTGCGCCCCAGCACCGCGACGCTGCGCGACATCGCATCGGAGATCGAATGGCGCAAGGTCTCCATGCTCTCGATCGATCAGCACGCGGCCCTGGGGAGGCTGGTGTCCGGCGTCGACGCGACGCAACTCGCCGAACTGCAGCGCGGGTACGAGGCGCTCAAGGACGAGCGGCACCAGCTCGATTTCGAGGACGTGCTGCTGGCGTGCGCCGGGATGCTCGAAGCCGAACCGCGCGTCGCGGCGTCGGTGCACGAGCAGTACCGGCACTTCACGGTCGACGAGTTCCAGGACGTCTCGCCGTTGCAGAACCGCCTGCTCGAACTCTGGATCGGCGACCGCCACGACATCTGCGTGGTCGGCGACGCCAGCCAGACCATCTACTCCTTCGCCGGTGCCGAGCAGCGCTTCCTGCTCGAGTTCGAGCGCCGCCATCCCGATGCGACCGTGGTGCGACTCGAGACCAACTACCGCTCGCAGGCACCGATCCTCTCCGCCGCGAACGCACTCATGAAGGGGCGTCCGGGGGCGTTGGAGCTGGTCCCCGCACGCGAGCAGTTCGCGACCGATCCGCCGACCGTCACGGCCTACGACAGCGAACGCGACGAGGCGGAGGGTATCGCCGCCGCCGTCTCCGCGCAGATCGCCGAAGGCATCTCGCCGGCCGACATCGCCGTGCTCTACCGAGCCCATGCGCAGTCGGCCGCACTGCAACAGGCGCTCGCCGCGGAGGGCATCGCGACCACCGTTCTCGGGGGCACCCGCTTCTTCTCGATGCCCGAAGTGCGTCAGGCGATCCTCGCGTTGCGCGCGGCGGCGGTGGCGCCGGTCGAGCAGGGCTTCGTCCCGGCCGTGCAGCGCGTGCTGCGCGAACTCGGACTCACCGAGGAGCCCCCGGCGGCGGGAGGTGCCCAGCGCGACGGCTGGGAGGCTCGACGTGCGATCCTCCGCCTCGCCGAGGAGGCCGGCCCCGAGACCACGCTCCGCTCCTTCGGCGATGCGCTCATGGCCAGGGCGAAGGACCAGCACGAGCCGACCATGCGCACCGTCACGCTGTCGACGCTGCACGCGGCGAAGGGCCTGGAGTGGTTGCACGTGCACCTCGCCGGATGGGCGGAGGGAGCGCTGCCGATCTCCTACGCGACGAGTTTCGAATCCATCGACGAGGAGCGACGTCTCGCGTACGTCGGCGTCACGCGAGCCGCGCGAACCCTGTCACTGTCGTGGTCGCGTTCGGCGGGACGAGGTGAACGGGCTCCGTCGCGGTTCCTGGCCGAGATCGGGACGACGGGGCGCGGCACAGGCATCCTTCGTGAAACCTCACCGCTCGCGAGTCGCGCGAGCCGTCCCCGCTGAGCCGGACGACCTCGCTCTCCGCCGAGAGAGTGGCGGCGAGGAGGTGCGCGGCGATCGCACCTGCGTTCGCGACGAGCACGGCGCGAACCCGCCCGGGGTCACGAGCCACCAGCTGCGTGTGCAATCGAGGCCAGGCGGGGTCGAGATCGCGGGCGTGGAGGTCCCGACAGGTGAGGCACGGCGTGCGACCGGGCACGACCAGCGGGCCGATCGTCGCCTGATCGCGTCCGACGGCGACAGGGAGATGGGGGATGTCGTCGCGGAGATGGGCCGCGAGCTGCACGGCGGCGGCGCTGCCCGCGACGAGGACCACCGCCGCATCGGATCGGCGCGCGCGTTCACCGGTCGGGACGCCCTCGTCGGCGAGACTCTCGCGCAACCGGTGTTCGGTGCGCGCATCCGTCAGGCCGAGGCGCTCGACCCATGCCGCGCGCGGGGCGGGCGAATCGTCGACGAGGAGATGCTCCAGCCTGCCGAACAGCGCTCGCGCAGCGGCGCGCGGTGCCCCGACGGCGTGTGCGACCACGTCGAAGGACGCCCGTCGGAAACCGGCGCGCATACGCGACAGCAGCAGTTCCACCCACTCCGCCTCGGCGTCGATGTGCACATCGCCGTCGAGACCGAGCTGCAGCGTGCGCTCGTCCCGCCAGAGCAGCGGAACGGCAGGGGACAGGCGGGTGAGTGTCGTCGGCGTGAGCGGAGGCATCCACCGATTCTGGACACTCGGCGGCCCGTGTGGGGCGCGCGGGGGACATCCGTGGAGAACGTGACTGCCCCACCCCGGTGGGGAGGGGCAGTCACAGATCAGACCGGGCGATCGCCCTCCGGGCGGTCTCCGTGATCGTCTCCGTCCTCCGGCGTGCCACCGGCGTCGCCCGAGAAGTCATCGCCGTCGAGCAGACGGGCGAGGGCTTCATCGAACTCGTCGGCGGCCGGCTGCTCGCCGCGCGCCGTCGCCTGCAGGCGGGCGACGAGGGCCGTCGGGTCGTCGATGTCATCGGCGGTGGGCATCAGGTCGGGGTAGTCCCAGAGCGCATCGCGCGCGGCGATGCCAACGGCATCCGTGACCTGCTGCCACATGGCGGCGGCCTCGCGCATGCGGCGCGGACGCAGCTTGAGACCGACGAGTGCGCCGAGTGCATCCTCGGCAGGTCCGCCGACCGCGCGCCGGCGACGGGCGGCCTCCGCGAGTCGGGCACCGTCGGGGAGTCGAGCCGTCGCCTGCGTGGTGACGACATCGACCCATCCGTCGATCGTCGCGATGAGGTTCTCGAGCCGCGTCAGAGCCTCCCGCTGCGCTTCGGTCTGGGTCGGCAGCAGGGCACCGCCCTCGATCGCGGCCCGCAACTCCTCGGGGTTGGAGGGGTCGAGGCGGCTCGCCACGTCCTCGAGCGCATCGACGTCGACCGTCACACCGCGCGCGAAGTCGGTGATCTGCGCCATCACGTGCAGGTGCAGCCATTTCGCATGCCGGTACAGGCGGGCGTACGCGAGCTCGCGGGCGGCGAGGTAGAGGGCGATCTGGTCGTCGGGGATCTCGAGCCCCTCGCCGAAGGCGGAGAGGTTCTGCGGGATGACCGCGGCCGTGCCGGCCGGGAGCACGGGGATGCCCACGTCGCCGCCCGACACGACCTCGAGCGAGAGGTTGCCGAGAACCTGGCCGAACTGCGCGGCGAAGACCGAACCGCCCAATCCGCGCATGAGCTTTCCGGCGCCCTGCACGACGTCGCGCATCTCCTCGGGCACCTGGGTGTCGAGGGCGCTGGTGAGCGCATCGGCGATGCTGGTCGAGACGGGGCCGGCGATCTCCTTCCACACGGGGAGGGTCTTCTCGACCCACTCGCCGCGGGTCATCGCGACCGGCGGTTGAGCGAGATCCGAGATCGTGGTGGCCTCGCCGAGCCAGAGCCCCGCCAGCGCGAAGGCGTCCACGAGCGAGGAGCGCGAGCCGTCGGTGATGCCCTGGCCATCGCGGTTCGCGATGTGCAGCGCCTGCCGTTGCGCGTTCACCCACGCATCGCCGCCGAAGGCGCCCTGCAACTGAGACATGATCGTCTGCATCATCGCGGGATCGAGCGCCAGGCCGTCCATGCCCTCGAACGCTCCGCGCAAGGCCTCGGGGTCGATGTCGCCACCCTGGCCTGCGAGCATCCGTCGCAGGAACTCCTGGAAGTCCTCGGGTGTCGGGTCGTTGTCTGCCATGTCGATCGCCCTCTCAGCACGCCTATAGCCGTGCCATCTACGCTAGTCACAGGTTCATGCGAGCGAACCCGATGCGGGCAGATCCCTGTACGCCGCTCGCGAACGACGGAGGATGCTGTGGAACGAACGCGGCCTGTGAAGCTCGGACTCGGCGTCTGGGCGTTGATCGTCGCACTCGTGGCACTGGTCGTCCTCACCTTCCTCCCCACCCCGTACGTCATCCAGCGGCCGGGCCCCGTCTACGACACCCTCGGCACGGCCGCGGGCGCGGACGGCGAGAAGGTGCCGCTCATCAGCATCGAGGGCGCCGAGACCTTCGAGACCGGGGGCACGCTCGACCTGACGACCGTCCAGGTCGTCGGCAACCGCGAGCGCACCCCGAGCTGGTTCGAGCTCGCGCTGGCGTGGACCGATTCGTCGCGCGCCGTCGTGCCTCTCGACTCCGTGTTCCCGGAGGGCGTGACCACCGAGCAGCGCGACGAGCGCAACGCCACGCTGATGGTCGATTCCCAGCACGAGGCCACCGCCGCGGCGCTCGGAGAGCTCGGCTACGACACCGGGGCCGAGGTCGTGGTCGTCGACACCGTCGAGGATTCCCCGGCCGAGGGCATCCTCGAAGCCGACGACGTGATCACCGCGATCGACGGCGACCCGGTGACGTCGGCGAAGCAGCTGCGCTCTCGCATCCAGGACGTCGGGGGAGCGGAGATCGACCTCACCGTGCTGCGCGACGGTCAGGAGCAGGACGTCACGATCACCCCGGAGGAGTACACCGAGGGTGACACGACGACGTGGCTGATCGGCATCACGCTCCGCACCGACTACGACTTCCCCGTCGACGTGACGATCCAGCTCGACAACGTCGGCGGCCCCAGCGCCGGCATGATGTTCGCGCTCGGGATCATCGACCAGCTCACCCCGGGCGAACTCAACGGCGGCGAGAACGTCGCCGGCACCGGGACGATCGAGGCGGACGGCACGGTCGGCCCCATCGGCGGCATCCGTCAGAAGCTGTACGGCGCACGCGATGCGGGGGCCGATTTCTTCCTCGCTCCGGCGTCGAACTGCGACGAGGTGGTGGGTCACGTGCCCGACGGGCTGCAGGTGATCCGCACCTCGACGCTCGAGGAATCGCTCGACGCCCTCGAGGTCATCGCCGACGGCGGAGACCTCTCGGAGCTGCCCGCCTGCACCGCGTCGTGATCTCGCCGTGACCGGGATGACAGCCGCAGCCCAGTAACGCGTGCCTAGGATGGGGGTGTGACCTCGACCTCAGCTCCGAACCCGGCCACTCCTCGAACCTCCCGACGCATCTTCGGCATCTCACTGGTGATCATCGCCGCGTTGATCGCGGTGTTCTTCGTCTTCGCGTCGCTCTACACGGAATTCCTGTGGTTCGACCAGGTGGGCTTCACCGGCGTGCTCACGACCCAGTGGATCGCGACCGTCGTGATGTTCGTCATCGGCTTCCTCGGGATGGCGGTGCCGCTGTTCGTCGTGATCCAGCTGGCGTATCGCCTGCGTCCGGTCTACGTCCGTCTGAGCTCCCAGCTCGACCGCTATCAGGAGGTCATCGAGCCCCTGCGCCGTCTCGCCATGTGGGGTATGCCGATCTTCTTCGGTCTGTTCGCCGGTTTCTCGGCGGCCGGGCAGTGGAAGACGGTGTGGCTGTGGATCAACGGCGTCGCGACGAGCGAGGTCGACCCGCAGTTCGGCATCGACACGGGCTTCTACATGTTCGCGATGCCGTTCTACTCGATCGCCCTCGCCTTCATCTCGGCGGTCCTTCTGCTCTCGTTGCTGATCACGGCCCTCGTGTCGTACCTCTACGGATCGGTGCGCATCGGTCAGGGTGAGCTGCGCATCTCCAAGCCCGCGCGCATCCAGCTCGCGGTCATCGCCGGTCTCTACCTGCTGGTGCAGGCCGTCAGCCTGTGGCTCGACCGCTACAAGACGCTCGTCACGCCCGATGACCGCATCACCGGTGCCGCCTACACGGGCGTCAACGCCACGATCCCCGGCCTCGCGATCCTCGCGATCATCGCCGCGCTCGTCGCGATCCTCTTCTTCGTCACGGCCGTGATCGGCCGTTGGCGCTTCCCGCTGGCCGCCACCGCGCTGCTGATCGTCGCCTCGCTCGTCGTCGGCGTCGGTTACCCGTGGGTCGTCACGACGTTCCAGGTGAAGCCGAACCAGAACGCCTACCAGGCCGAGTACTACCAGCGGAACATCGACGGCACGAAGGAGGCGTACGGGGTCGCGAACCTCGAGACCACGACCTTCGAGGCCGAGACCGATCCGGAGGCCGGTCAGCTGCGCGCCGATGCCGAGACCACGGCCTCGATCCGCATCATGGATCCGAAGGTCATCAGCCCCACCGTCCGTCAGCTCGAGCAGTACCGCGCGTACTACCAGTTCGAGGAGACGCTCGACGTCGACCGGTACGAGATCGACGGCGAGATGCAGGACACCGTCGTGGCCGTCCGTGACCTCGACATCACGAAGCTCGGCGAGGGCGACAACTGGAACAACCGGGTCGCCGTCTACACCCACGGCTACGGCCTCGTCGCCGCAGCGGGCAACCAGCGCACGAGCGACGGCGAGCCCGTCTTCCTCGAGCGCGGCATCCCTTCGTCGGGATTCCTCACCGACCGGGAGAACTTCGAGCCCCGCGTGTACTTCGGCGAGAACTCTCCCGAGTACTCGATCGTCGGCGGCCCGGAGGGGGCCGACCCGGTCGAGATCGACTACCCGCGCGGACAGGACGGCGCGAGCGAGACGAAGACCACCTTCAGTGGTGACGGCGGACCGGCGATCGGCTCGACCTTCACGAAGCTGCTCTACGCGCTCAAGTTCCAGTCCGAGCAGATCCTCTTCTCGAACCTGGTGAACGACGACTCGCAGATCCTCTACGACCGCGACCCGAAGACGCGTGTGCAGAAGGTCGCACCGTACCTGGAGCTCGACAGCGACCCGTACCCCAGCGTGGTCGACGGGCGCATCGTCTGGATCGTCGACGGCTACACCACGAGCTCGACGTACCCGTACTCGACGAGCGTGAGCCTGTCGGATGCGATCGCCGACTCGAACACGCGGGCGCCGAGCCTCGCCATCGACGAGATCAACTACATCCGCAACTCGGTCAAGGCCACGGTCGACGCCTACGACGGCAGCGTCACGCTGTACGCGTGGGACGACGAGGACCCGATCCTGGAGACCTGGCAGAAGGTCTACCCGTCGACCGTCAAGCCGATCAGCGAGATGTCGGGCGAGCTGATGAGCCACGTGCGCTACCCGACCGACCTGTTCAAGGTGCAGCGTGACATCCTCGGGGTCTATCACATCGACACCGCCGGCTCCTTCGCCCAGCAGGACAACCGTTGGCAGACGCCGAACGACCCGCGCAGCGACGCGAGCCTGCAGCCGCCGTACTACCTGACGATGCAGATGCCGGGTCAGGACAGCGCGCGCTTCTCGATGTTCTCGACCTTCATCCCGGCATCGCAGGGTGCCGGCAGCACCCGAGACGTCCTCATGGGATACCTGGCGGTGGATTCGGATGCCGGGTCCGAGAAGGGCGTGAAGGCGGAGGGCTACGGCCAACTGCGGATGCTCGAGATCAATGACGACATCACGGTGCCCGGACCCGGACAGGTGCAGAACACCTACAACTCCGACACCGCGGTCGTTCCGCAGCTCAACCTGCTGCAGCAGGGTGAGTCGGAGGTCATCTACGGCAACCTGCTGACGCTCCCTGTCGGTGGCGGTCTGCTCTACGTGCAGCCGGTGTATGTGCAGTCCTCCGAGGGCACGCAGCTCCCGCGCCTGCAGAAGGTGCTCGTCGCCTTCGGTGACCGCGTGGCATTCGAGAACACGCTGACCGAGGCACTCGATGCGCTGTTCGGCGGTGACTCGGGAGCCACCGGTGGCGACGACGAGGTTGAACCTGTCGATCCCACCGAGGTGGATCCCGATACCGGCGAGGTGCCGACCACCGAGCCGACCGAGCCCACCACGCCGACCGGCGAAGAGGCGACGGCTCTCGCCGATGCGCGTCAGGCGCTCCTCGACCGCGACACCGCGCTCAAGGCAGGCGACCTGGAGGCCTTCGGTGAGGCGGACAAGCGCCTGACCGCGGCCGTGCAGAAGCTCCTCGACATGGAGGGCGAGTCGGGGGAGTGATCCTCCGTCAGAACTGACGAACGCCGCACCCTCCGGGGGTGCGGCGTTCGTCGTTCGCGGCATCAGACGATCAAGCACAGCGAAAGGCCCCTGACCGGATTTCTCCTGATCAGGGGCCTTTCGTGTGTCGCATTCTCGTTGCGGGGACAGGATTTGAACCTGCGACCTCCGGGCGCTAGGCGCGCCTGGTGCATAGTCTGTGTTGGTTTGCGCATTCTTTGGCTGATCTGGTCTTTCTGTCAGGTCATCTAATCAGCGCAAGTCACCGCGAATCAGGCATAGCGTTTGATTTCTGTCGAGCGAATGTGTCGAGCTGTCATCGTCGCGCGTCAGCGGCGTTCCCTCGGCCCTCTGGAGCGCCCTCAGCGCTTTATCGACTTCGATTCGTCTCTATATACGCTCGCGCGAAGACGGGCGCGTACGTGAGCGTCGGATCGCTCAGCTGTCTCGTAGCCGGTTAGCGCTCGTGCATGAACGCCGTCGAGCGTCGTTCGCGCCGACTAGAGAAGTACGAGTAGAACGCGACGATCAAGGAAAACGTGTGCCCTGCGAAGAAGTCAGATCCGTCCACGATGTCATCGACCTCATGGCGAACCTAGAGAGTATGCATCGGTGCGCGAGGTCGTGCTCATGCGGTCACGGAACGCCATGCGATCATGAGCACGCATGCATCCGCTGCCCGATGCTCCGCTCGGACCCGGCGCAGCGTCACCGCCTCGAGGCCTTCCTCGCGAATCTGCACGATCTATGGGCAGAGGCCAAGCGCATGGGGTGGCTCGGCGAACTCGAAGGAATCAAGAATCAGCATCGGGGAAACCGAGGAGAAGCGAGGACAGATGAGTCAGGTTGTCCGGCTGACCCTCGAACGACGACGCCCGGACGGTGCAAAACACCACCCCTTGACCCCTCGCGGTTTCCGGACAGATCTCCAGCCGCAAACGGTACACCACCCGTTTCGGTGTGGTTTGGTTTCGGCAGGGGGTTACGGCGGGTCGTTCCTCGGCGTGTCGCGCTTGCGGCAGGCAACCTCCATCAGACCACCGAAATCGATCGTTTCTGGCAGACGCGCCGGCGGTTAATCTGCTGAGTCGCGAAGAGATCCATACTGAGGGCATGGTGGAAGTGACTCGATCGGTGCCGCCGCCCGTACAGATAGCCGGAGCATTCGGCGGCGTAGGAGTGCCGGAGCTGCTGCCCGGCGGGCGGGGTCTGACGTGGCGGGTTGGCGACGTGGTTCTGAGACCGACGGGGGACGTCGTTGAGACGGCCTGGAAATCGGGAGTCTTGTCTAAGTTGGGCAAGTTCAGCGAGTTCAGCGTCCCCCGGCCTCTCATGGACCACGAGGGCAGCTGGGTGCGAGACGGATGGCATGCGATGGAGTGGGTGCCCGGCGCGCCAGACGAAACTCGTGTCGATGACATCGTGCGGGCGGGGCTGTCGTTTCAAGAAGCCATTGCCTCCGAGCCTCGCCCGTCGTTCATCGAGGCATCCTCGGACCCGTGGAGTCGCGCTGACCGGATCGCCTGGGGTGAGACCGCACCGCCGTCCGATAGCTTCCTCGAGCGCCTCGAGAGTGAGTGCGTGTCGATCGCAGCATCCCACCAGGTGATCCACGGCGACCTGTTAGGCAATGTCATGTTCGCCGAGGGGCATCCTCCCTTCGTTATCGACTGGGCCCCGTATTGGCGTCCTTCCGGTTTTGGCGCTGCTATTGCCGTGGTCGACGCCGCCTGTTGGCATGGGCATCCCGTGCACGAGTTGAGCCGCGACTTCGGGATGGAGCACTGGCGCCAGCTGCTCCTACGAGCGTTGCTATTCCGGACCGCGACGCTGCACCTACTCGGCTACTGGAGCGAAGATCAGCGACGCCGGCATGCCCCCGTAGCTGAGGCCATTATCGCCTTACGCGACTAGTCGCTGACCACCGTGCCCGTTAGGGCGAGAACCGCAGCCTCCTAAGCTGGGCTCATGCGCGATGAGGCCCATCACACCGACCCCAGCGGGCGAGATCGCCCACGGGAGGTATTGCGCATCCCGGCTTTCCGGCTCTTCTGGAGCGCGATCACCATTCGCGCCTTCGGTGGCTCGATAGCGGGAGTCGCGTTCCAGCTGCTGATCGTCACGGTCGTCGCGGCCACACCGTTTCAGATCGGCATACTGAGTGCTCTCAGTGTCGTTCCGTACCTGTTCCTCGGCCTGATCATCGGCGCGCTGATGGATCGCTGGAACCGGCAACGAACATTAGTGCTCACAAGCATCGGCCGGGCTATCGTCCTCGCCGCTATCCCTGTATTGCTTCTGTTCGACGCGCTCACCTTCTGGTCCCTCGCAGCAGTGATTCTCGCGCTCGGAGTCCTGACACTCTTCGCGGATTCCGCAGCCCAGCCGTTCCTTCCCCACATCGTGCCGCGATCCTTCCTCGTCTCAGCGAATGCGAGACTCGGGCAGAGCGAGACAGTCGCGGGCACAGCTGGTCCCGCTCTCGGAGGCGCGCTGTTCAACGTGCTCGGTGCCCCGCTGCTTTTCGTCATCGAGGCTGTCGTCCATGCAATCTCGGCGGTGCTCCAGTCGCGGATCTCGGTTGTCGAGACCGCACCGCCGCCACGGGCGCACGGACGCCACATCGGTCACGACATTGCGGACGGGATGCGTTTCACCTACCGCCACAAGACGTTGCGCCCACTCGCGTTGTCCGTGCACGTTTGGTTCCTGGGGAACAGCATCGTGGCGACCGTGTTCGCGGTCTTCGTCCTTCGAGAGCTCGAGCTCCCAGCCTGGGCTTTCGGTATGGCGTTGGCGTTCGGCGGTGTCGGCGGGTTCTTGGGCGCCGTGATCGCCCCGACCATCGGGGCGAGGATCGGCGCCGGACGGGCGATCCTCTTGGGTCGGTGCCTGGTCGTCGCCCCGTGGGCAGTCCTCGCACTCGCGCCCATCGGCCCGGACAGCAGCGTCACGCTGCTCTTGACCCTCGTGTCCGCCGCGCAGTTCCTGTATGGCCTCTCGATGGGCATCGAGGACGCGAATGACATCGCCTACCGACAAGCTGCCGCCCCCGACGCGATTCAAGGCCGCATGAACGCGACCATCCGCACGACCAACCGGGTGGTCTTCTTCTTCGGCGCCCTCTTCGCGGGTGCACTCGCCACGTGGCTGGGCTACCCGGTCAGTCTCGGGCTCGCCGCAGCAATCTTTGGGGTCGCCGCACTCATCGTCGCCTTCTCACCGCTGCGCACTGCGCGCCACGAAGACGTAGCACACGCGGTGACCTGACCCGTCGCCGCTGCTGCCGAAAACGTCTGCCGGAACCGGCTTTCGGAGAACGTTAGTGGCGTCCCGTTAAGGGCGCCGGCGTCAAGCCTGCCGCAAACGATCGTTTTCGGCAGGTGTCGACCACGGCAGCGAATTGAAGCCCTGATCGTGCGAGGTACCGTTGGGGGAAGGGCTTTCAGGCAAACTGGAGCAATGAGCGAAGCGGACGTCGAGTGGTTCGACCAACCAATCGGTGAGGCTGTGGAGGTTCATGATCCGTCCGGCGAATGGGCTGCGATCGGACGCAGTTGGGAAGAGCGCCTCGGGCAGGCGCTTGCGCCGCTCGCCGTTCGAGTGGATCACATCGGTTCGACTTCCGTGCCGGGGCTCGGAGCCAAGCCGGTCATCGACATGCAAGTCCAAGTGCCTGACCTCACAGACGAGCCTGCCTACGTGCCCGCGTTGGAGGGCCTGGGAATGGTACTGCGGGCTCGCGGAGCTGACTTTCGTTTCCTCCGGCCGCCGGCGGGACGCGTGCGCAACGTGCACATCCATGTCTGCGAGGCCGGTTCAGCTTGGGCTGAGGAACATTTGGCCTTCCGCGATGCGCTCCGAGGGGATGCTTCTCTCGCCCGAGAATACGAGGGTCTGAAGCGACGGCTGGCGGAGGCGGTTGTTGAGCGCGCTGATTACAACCTCGGCAAAGAATCGTTCATCCGTGAGGTCGTCGCGCGGCACCTACGCTCGCCTCAGTAGACGCCACCGAAAATCCCCGCCGATACACGGTTGAGGTTGACGTTATTGGTGTTCGCTCCGGGGCCGTTTCCCCGAACTCGCCGGAAACGATCGTTTACGGCGGGGCGAGGGCGTCAGCTTAGGAGTGACCCCAGACCGCGGGGAGGACTAGCTATGGTGTCGGAATGAGCGAATCATCCCCGGCGGTCGAAGTGCTGTCGTCGGTCACTGACGACGATGCGGCAGACGTTGCTCGGCTGCTCGCGCAACTATCGAAGAGCGCCACGTTCGACCGCTCCCGTTTGGAAGCGATCGTCGCCCATGACGCGACGGAGTTGCTTGTCGTGCGATACGCCGACAGGATCGTCGGCACCGCCACTCTCGTTACGTTCCCGTTGCCGACCGGGTTGCGTGGTCATGTAGACGACGTCGTGGTTGATGAGGCGATGCGCGGGAGGGGTATCGCTCGGACTCTGCTGATGCGAATGACCGAAATCGCTAACGAACGAGGTCTCCGCACACTCGACCTCACGTCGCGTCCATCGCGGGAGTCAGCGCTGCGTCTATATGAGTCAGTGGGTTTCGTGCGACGTGAGACGAATGTGCTTCGGTTCACGCCCCCAGCGCATCCGTAATCGTCGAGCAGCCAGCGGTTCTACACCGCCTTTTTGGCGGACCTCTCTAGGACAAGACGGCCCGGCACCGAAAACGATCGTTTTCGGCGGGTGCCTTCCTAGTTCGGTGAAGCTATTGATCGGGTTCTGGGCTCCGTCCTTCACTGCGGCCCGATGCGTAGTCCCGATGCGGGGCTACTTCGAATGGACATGGGAGGAGGGCGACAAGACGCCGTGCTTCCTTCACGGACGGACTGTTCGCTGCTGCTGGGCTTACGTGGTCGATGGATGTGAAGGGCGAGCAAGTCCGTTGCTTCGTTGTCATCACCAGAGAGGCCCGGGACGCTGGGGGCGAGGTGCACGACAGGATGCCTGCGTTCCTAACCGACGACGCGATGGACGAGTGGCTGGAGCCGGTGAAGCTCGACCGACCAGGCCGAGACAACACGATCGCCACGCTCGACGGTTCCTCGGAAGCAGTCGCATCGACGATTCAGCAATACATCGTCGAGCGGAAGCTGAACAACTCTCGGACGGCGAACGCAGCGGATCCGACGCTCGTTGAGCCAGCGGGGCAGTGAGCACCGCGTTGGTCCTAAGACTTAACTGAGCGACTCAATCCACTCGTTCATGTCGCTGAGAATCACGTTGCCCGAGTACACCGTTCCCTGCCCGCTGAGGTAGCTTGAGTTCAGCCAAGACTGATCCCCTTCCTCCAGGTTGTAGTAGATGTCTCCGCCGACGTAGATGGGTTGGTTCCATCCGCGTCCGGCCTCGTGAGCGAGGTGCGCGGCACTGTTGACTACGTCGCCCATGTAGATCACATCGTTGATGCCGCTGCCGCTGAACCCCGCCTTGATCATCAACGCGCGACCGTAATCAACACCTATTCCGATTTTCATAGGGTCGATGCCCTTCTTGGCATAGTGATGGTTCAGCAACTTGAGTAACGTGTTCGCGCGGCACGCGGCCGTGAAGACCTCAGCGATGTTGGATGTGTAAGGAGTGTTGTACACGGCCCATACGCAGTCTCCGACGATGTTCACTTCGCGAACGATCGGGACAGAATTGAGCGTCGCCACCATCTCCGAAACGAAAGCTCGGTATATTTTCGCGAGAGTTGGGCGTTTGTGTTTCTGGGTCAGTCCAGATGAGTCACGGATGTCGATGAAGATGGCTGAGCACTTTGCGTAGAACCCATTGGTGTACGTCAGCTTGTCTCTGTCGGGTAGCGAGTCGGTTTCCTCGAACGTGCCTACAGGCTGATTCAGGATCGAGCTGATGCGCTCCGAGCTACTCAAGTAGTTGTACGGCTTGTAGTTGCCGTCCATGTTTCCTCCTAAGAATTCGAGATCCCGATGACGACGGCCAGTGCGGCAACCGCTGCGCCGGATGCCAACGCGGACCGAATTGCCCACTTGGCATACGTCGCCTTGACGGTAGCTATGTTTGCGTTTGCGTGAATCTGGTCAGCCAAATCGTTCGTCAGTTCCACCGGGTTCGCGGTCAGTGTGTGAAGGACGTCCACGTACTGCTCACGCTTGTCCTTGAAGTTGCGGCTGATGCTGACATAGAACAGTCGATTGATTGCGTCCCGGCCTGAATCTTTGTCGTTGACCCGAGGGGTGAGGGTCCAGCCGCAAAGCGCACCTGTCACGACGAGCAGCGAGCAAGCAAGGACCACAAGCACATCGAAGAACGTGGACCGAGCTTCGAAGTTCTTCGCGAGATTGAAGGTCATCGTGCCGAGCACACCGACGAACGCGAGCGTGACGCCAGCCTTGGCGTCCGAGTGCCGTATCCACTCATTGACCAGCGCGAGGGCCTTCCACGCGTGATCAGGATTGGGAGACGGAGATGGCTCCACTTTGAGGTTCGTCGTGCGTGAGCGCCGCACGAGAGCTAGCAGTTGACGCACGTCGCCAGACTAGTAGGTGGCACCCATTTTCAGCTCGTGCGGGCTTGCTCCCTTGCCGACTTGGTCACTCGGTAGACGGTCGCGACACTCACGCCGAGCGTCTTGGCGATATCCGGAACGCTCTCGCCTGCGTCCCGGAGTGTCTGAGCCTGGCGATGCTTCGCGTCGTTGACCTTCTTCGGTCTTCCGCCCACTCGTCCCTGAGCACGAGCAGCAGCGAGGCCGGCCATAGTGCGTTCTTGGATGAACGACCGTTCCAGCTCAGCGAAGATCGCGAGCATCTGGAGCATGGCCTTTCCCGTGGGCGTCGTCGAGTCCAAGCCGTCGCTCAAGCTTCGGATGTGCACGCCTCGCTGAGTGAGTTCCTCGAGGAGCGAGGCGACGTGGGCTGTCGATCGTCCGATCCGGTCGAGCTTGTAGACCGTGATGACGTCTCCTGTCGCGACGTCCGCGAGTAGGGCATCGAGCGCAGGCCGTTCTGTCTTCGCTCCGCTGATGCCGTGGTCAACGTACCGGTTGCGCTTGAGCACGCTGGCTTGGTCGAGTGCATCGTGCTGGAGCTGCTCGTCCTGCTTGCCAGTGGAGACTCGAATGTATCCGAGAAGATGACCGGTCGTTGTAGAAGGCTTCATACTCTAGTTTAGTCGCAGCAACTCATACCTTTTCGAGTCTCGCTAATCGCACGAGTTTCGAGACTAGCTTTTCAGTGCATTTGAGATGCAATCTTGTTCGACGCGCGATTCTCAAGAAGCATTCGTTTTTGAGAACGGTTAGTCAGCCCCTAGGCCTTCCTGTAGTAGACGCGGTCGCCGTAGCGAGAATGGAGCGTTGACTCGGGAAGGCCGACCAGATGGGCTGCTTGCTTCCAGGTCAGCCGAGAGTTCCTTGACGGCATGACCAGCTTGCTGAGTTCGTCCACCACGAGCGCGTCCACCACATCGATCATCGAGTGCGCCACTTGGAAGCGATTCATCGGGGTGACGGCGTCGTACCCGCTGACGGTGCCGCGTAATACTTGCGAGGCGATGCTCATGTCGGGCCGTCTGCCATCGATGACATTCTTGGTCAACACGGTCTTCACCAGTTCGGCCGTAACGTCCGCAAGATACCTTGGCTTGTTGTTCTGCATGCTTCGAGCTTCGGGACCGGTTTCACGCAGGACGTCGCCAAACGAAATCTCGGATGGCAACTCGCACATTCGCGCGATAAGCCGTCGCCAGGCATCCTCGTCCGCAGCGTCAATCGTCATCCTCGATCCCTTCTGGTTCGGGAACGTGCAGGAGAATCTCTCCCGGCCTTCCGGTCAGAGGTACGAGTTCGATCCGTAGCCCGTGCTCTGCCCAGAGACGTACCGCGTGTTCGAGCTGCCAGGGTTCGAGGTGGACGCCGTCTCGTTTGCCGTAGCTCTCATCCGCGTTAGGCCGCACGTGCCCACGCTGGACTACAGAGGCGAGTTCAGCTAGGAATGCTTCACGCATCAAGGTGCCTCGGTTGTCGAAGTGTGGTTCTTCTCGGCGCGAGTAGCTGTGCATTGATCTCGTCCGATCGTTCCAGCGCCACGCCTCGGCTGACACGAGATCATCGATCAGCTCGGCTTCATCGGAGCCATCGAGGTAGGCACCTACTGTCTCGATGTACAGCGGCGTGAGCCCGACGAAGAAGTCAGGTTGGAGTGCGAGCAGGTCTGCGAGGGGAGTGAGGCTGGCGTCGGCAGTCGCCTCGTCGTCATCGAGCCATACGACTCGCTGCCGGTTGGCTCGGAGTAGCTCGATGCGCAGGGATCGCACCTTCCCGCATCCGCACGTGTTCCCCAAGGGCAGGATCCTGAACTCGAGGTCGAGTTGCGCGTTGATGCGTTCGATCAGATCGCGTGGCCACCATGAGAGCCAGACCACTTCGGTGTCCTCGCGCCGGTCGAGGTCAGCCAGGCGTTCGATGAGCTCTCGATGGATATGCGTCCGTCCGGGCGTCGAGGCCAGATCGGAAGTCCATCCTGAACTCCGTTCGGGGAATTCCATAGAGCGCATCGCGTTCACAGTGCCATCGATATCGACAACTACCAGGTTGGGTTTGACCCCCATTGATGCTCCTCTCGCGCGATTCGCTATTACGAGAGTCTCGCAGGGGCATCGTGCATGCATCTTCTGTCCGAGAATTCGTTTCGCGTATGAGTCGCGGTTCGGGGTGATATTGCCTTCTATCTTCGAGATAGAACGTCGAACTGAATTACGGCGGAGGGATTAAAGAATGGGTTATCTCAAGCGAAAGGCTAAGCAAGTCGCTGTCTCTGCGGGTGAGCGCTTTATGGAGCGACACGTGATTGGTGAACGCCGACCTACGCGTTCGTTGCGTGGAGCACAGCCACATGAGCGTCTCGACGCACTGCGTCCAGACGTGCCATGGTTCCAGGCCTGGGTGCTTCGGCCGGGCCTGCTGATCGCTGCCGGGTTCGGATCGTGGATGGTGCAGTCAATTGCGGCTGGCAGTACAGGGTGGGGATGGGCCATCGCAATAGTGGTCCCGGCGCTCCTGTTTCATCGCACCGTGTTTCGATGGTGGCTGATCGTACAAAAGGAGCCGTACACGCATGGCTTTTGGTTCCCGACAAAGAAGTTGTTCAGCGGTGCGTTCCGAGTGCTCGGGCCTTCACGCATTGCGCTGATAGCGCTTGCGGTCACTGCCGTGTTTGACCTCCTCAATCAGTCGGCCGGCAGCTCGCCGTCATCGTTCTTCGTCATCGTGGCCAACCTCTTCTTCGTCGTCGCGCTAGGTGCGCTGACGTACTCCGCACTGAAGCTCGGACGCACCTACAGCGAGAGGATGGACGCTGAGTATGAGCTTCTGTGGGCGTATCAGGTCAAGCACATTGATGATCTCCCGGACGAGCACGAGGGTGGGATGCCGTTCAAGGTCGCGCACCTGGCTGAGACTTTCACGCTCGCTGATCTTCCGAACCTCCAGCAGTACGCCGAGCCCTTGGGGTACACGATCACCGACTACGACATCGTGGGGCGCGGCCGCACCGCCGAGCTGACGCCGGTGAGTCCGATCGAGATGAAGATATACGAGGACGCAGCTCGCAACCTCGGCAAGCCTGTGTATGACTTCCGCTTCCGCTTCCGCTGGGTGGACAACGACGAGCCTGACCTTGATCGCCACCCGCAACGCATCGAGACCCTGATCATTGAACGTGCACCCATCGCGGGTCTGACACCTGAGAAGCGCGAGGCATTCCTACTCGCCCTGCGTGACTCACTGCCGAAGGGATCGAACGGCTGGAAGATCACCGACAAGCAGGACGATCCATTCAAGGTGCTCCAGTACGGCAAACCGCTCTCGCTGCCAGATGTCGTGGCTCTGGAAGAGAGCCTGCCGCGGGCTCCGGGTATCTCAGGCTGGGCACGAGTACCGGTTGGCAAGAACAGTGCAGGCACGTTCATCGGCATGAACCTTAAGCGAGTGCCGCATCTCTTGATCGCCGGTGGAACCAACTCCGGTAAGTCCACTCTGCTGCGAGCGGACATGCTCGGCCGACTCGCTCGTGGCCATGAGATCGTCGTCATCGATACGGTCAAGGGAGCGAACGACTTCCTCACCCTCAAGCCGTGGACATTGATGTGGGGTGAGACGATCCCCGAAGCGGCCAACATTCTTGCTCACGTCTACGAGGAGTCCGTTCGTCGTCGCGCTTTTCTCAAGAAGTACAAACGGGGTAACTGGGCCGACCTCACTCCTGAGCAATGCGAAGAGGGCGGTATCCGGCCACTCAGTATCTTCTACGACGAGTACGAGAACAGCATCGTTCCGAAGACCGTTCAGAAGGCTCTCGGTGCCGACCATCCTCTCGTCCTCGCAGCACAGGCGCACAACATGGGCGTCGGATATATCAACGAGTACATGCCACAGCTCGCGAAAGAGGCGCGTTCCGTTGGCATCCACTTGGTAGTCGCCACACAGACTCCGCACTCGACGCGCATCGGAGAGGCCCTTCGCGGCAACCTCGGAGGAGCGATCCAACTCTCGGCTGGCAAGCTCGAACAGCACATCGTGCGTCTGACGATGGGTGAGGCCACCAGTCAGGCGATGGATCAGTTCAACACGTTCAATAAGCCCAAGCTCGATGAGCATGGCAAGGAAGCGCTCGATGAAGAAGGCAACGTCATCATGCTCCCCGGTCTTGGCGTCGTACTCATCGACGGTGGTGCGCCGACTGCAATGCGCGTGGGCTATGCCTCGGAGCCTCGCGTCGTGAAGATCCTGAATGAGCTTGGGGTCGCCGAAGTCGAACCGTGGCAGCTAGATGACGCTCTTCAGCTCGACATGGTTCCGACCGAGGATGAGGACGACACCCGCACGTCGATCAAGCCTCCGTTCGCAAGGATGAGCCACTTGCTCGGCAATGAGCCGGTGAATCCCGTCAAGCAGCCCGGGACCGACCCGAGTGCCAGCGATACTGCGAAGCCCACTCGCTCGATCTTCGATCCGGACGTCTGGGGAGACGCCTCAGCGTAGATCTGAGCGCCCTCAAGGATTCGAAGCGCTCTCGCATCGCTCGACTAGAGCAAGGCTCTCCACGGCGCGCTGAGTGACTCGGGTGCGTATTGGAACCGGATCGCGAGCGCGTATCAAGGCCCATGAATCCGCCAAGGCGCGCGATCAACTAGACGTACGAGTTCGAGAACGTCGGGCTCATCGACCGAGAGGAAGAACCATGACGATTCTGCATGTCGGCAAGCCGATATCGCTGCCCGATCTCGTGCCGATGCGCAACCTGCTGTCCGATTATGATCCGTCAGGATGGAATCGCCTGGATCTCGGAATCGATTCTTCGGGCGATCCTCAGGGCATCGACAACCGATACCGAGCGCCGCATACCCTGGTCTCAGGTTCGACCGGCTCTAGTAAGACGATCACCCTTCAGATGCTCGCAGCGCAGGCGCTAACTCGTGGGCATGAAGTCGTCTACATCAACGTTGCGGGCCACTTGGACTTCGCTGGATTTCAGCCCTGGATGAAGCACGTGGCTGA
Source organism: Microbacterium sp. NPDC008134 (assembly GCF_042957055.1). Classification (NCBI taxonomy): domain Bacteria; kingdom Bacillati; phylum Actinomycetota; class Actinomycetes; order Micrococcales; family Microbacteriaceae; genus Microbacterium; species Microbacterium sp. NPDC008134. Next base: position 1,230,698 of record NZ_JBIBHO010000001.1, read on the forward strand.
GGGCTCACCGGAAGACGTTGTGATCAACGCCGCCGAGCTGATCGAGCGCGTCTACACCGAGCTGCGGCGTCGCTTTCGTGCGCTCGCCCAGAACATGTGCGGATTCTGGATGGACCTCCCCGATGATGTCCGTCGGCGTGAGCAGATCCGCCCGCTCACCGTGATTGTCGATGAGTTCGATCTGCTCTCCGACAAGCAGCCCGTGAGCGGAGCATTGCCGTCTGAAGAGGTCGAGCGCATCGAGGGGATCGCCACGGCAAAGGCGAAGCTGGTTGAGTACGCCGGTCAGATTGCTCGGAGCGGTCGAGCAGCGGGCGTGCACCTGGTCATCGGCACGCAGAGAGTTGGCCTCGAGTACCTCAATGGCTCGCTCCGCTCGAACCTCACTGCTCGAATCCTCACCGTGCCTCCCACTACACCGCCCACTGGGATTGTTCAAAGGCTGATGTTCGACGCGAGCGCTGGCGAGGCTGAGCTCCTGATTGACACCCTGCGCAGTGGCCACCCGGGACTCGCCATTGTTCAGCAGAAGACTGGTTGCGAGCCGCACGGCGTCAGGGTCGGCTATGCCCACTGGGAGGACATCGCCGCGATTCTCGAGGAGCTGAACGTTCCGCGCGCAAATCCGGGGTTCCCCGAATACACGCCAATGCGGGATGAGGACGATTAGCAGTATGGAGCGCCACAGAAGCCAAACAGGGCTGGCGGACGAGCCGAAGCCCGAGCCGACCTATTCCATCTGAGTATTCGTATGCGAGTGGCGTTCACGGCATCAGCCTGCTGAACTTGTCCAAGTCGCGCACATGAGCTGTCACGGGGTTCTAGCTGTCTATCCCTACGTCGTGTGAGGGAAACTCGACGCGCCTCACCTCCGTGACAATCGCCCGGCCTAATCCACCGGACACAATGCCGGACTGGTCCTAATCCGAGCCACATATTCGACCTTTGGTGGCAGGGCCAGTCCGGCATTCCTATGCCTAATCACGATTCGCGTATGAGTAAGAGGAATTACGCGATGCGCCTAGAAGACTTAGTCGTAAGCGAAAGCTACTTCGACCAAGGGATTGATATGAAGAGCACGACAAAGGCATTGGCGACCGGAGTTATCGCCGCCGCGATGCTCGCGACCTCCGTATCGGCACACGCCGCTGACGAGCCGAGATTCCCAGCGATACCGGGAGCTCCGACTTGGTACTCGGCTGCATCCAACGCGCCGTATGCGAGCAACGACGCGACGATGTCCGACCAGTACGTCGCACAAGAGGACGAACAGTGGCACGCCAGCGCATGGTGGTATGACCCGAACGGTGGAACCCCTGGTGGGACTGAGCCTGACATCATCATGGAGACGCTCCTCCGGCTGCCCGGGGAGGCCGGAGCCACCGATCCCAACCTCATCGTTCTGTCGCTGAATGCGGCCTTCCCCGAGATGACTGTTTCGCTGGGCACCGAGTTCACGAACGGCGTCGTGCTCGCGACCGGCTCGGCCGATGCGAGTCCGAAGCTGACCTTGCCCGGAGACGGCATCATCATCGTGCAGCGCCCTGCTCGGGACTGCACAGTCACGAATGACTTGAAGGATCCCGACCGATTCATCGTCAACCTCGCATTGCTCGGGGAGAACCAGCGTCGCTATCTCACGAACCTGACCGTCGAGTTCGGCACTCGCACATGGAACGAAGCTTGTGCAGCTCTCGTCGGTGGCCAGAATGCCGAGGAGACTGTTGAGCCCGAGAACGCGTCGAAGCCAGCTCAGAAGGCCGAAGAGGTCAAGCAGAGCAATGAGACCGGAGCGGAAGCAAACGGCGAGAAGGTCACCGAGGTCGAGGGCGATGCACCAGCGTCCACTGAAACCGAGGCGATGAGCCTTTGGGGGTTCATTGGCATCTGTGCGCTGCTCTTGGGCGCGACCGCAGCTATCTGGGTCGCAGTAGTCGTGACTCGCCGTCGCAGGTCTCGTGAGTTTGAGAACGACGGCACGCCAATCGACGGATCAACCGGACACCTCGGCGTGGACCCATCGCGCCCGGCCGTGAAGCGCAGTGAGTTCTGAAGGGTAGGTGATCGATCATGTCGCAGGAGGCCGAACTGCCACGGGTATCCATCGGGGAAATCCTGGGTCGCCTGGTCTCCGTGGGGCTTCCCCTGGGAGCAGTCTTTGCCTTCTTCTCTCTGGTTGCGTCCGGGCCATTGCTCAATTGGGTCACGACCGTCTTCCTAATGAGCGCCATCGCTTTCAACACGTTGACAAGATCGGCATTGGCGAAGTCAGCGGAAGAGCCGAGGCTTTCCGTCTTCGGGTTCCTGCTCCGAGTGTTGGCAAGGCTCCTGCGGGTGCCTCTTCTGACCAACCCCTTCACGCTTCGAGTCATCGGTGCCGTGATCTTTGGACTCGTGGTGGCAACGGTCGATTGGCTCGTCGCCACGTTTATCGTCGGCACGTGGGGAATGAGTGCCGACCTGACCGGCCTGATCAGCCTTGGATTAGTTCTCCTGGCGACCTACTTCGCGGTGTTCTACTTTCGACTACGCCGTGACGACGGTACGCCCACGATGTGGGACGAACTATCCGAAGAGTACGAGGAGTGGCGAGGACGCCCGCTTCCGGTTCCGACATTGGAGCTTGAGCCGTGGATGCGCGCACTCTTCAACGCTGCCGCGCAGACGTTGGTCACAGTGATCGTGAGGGCATTTGCGATCTGGGCCATGCCGCTCCTGTTCGCTGATTGGCGTGGCGGGCTCTCCTTCTTGCTCACGCTCCTGACGGCTGCAGTGGCCCCTGAGTACGTCGTATGGGTCTGGCGAAAGGTCGTGAACCGGATTGAGACCAAGAGTACCCACCACTCCGACGAATCCAACCCCAACGAAAGGTAAACATCATGAACAAGTTCAAATCGGGAATCAAGTACGTAGTGCAGCGCATTATCGAACGACCAATGATCCTTGGTGTGCTCTTCTTTGGCGTGCTGGGAGTCGCCTTGGAGATCAAGTACCTCGTGACTGAGGACGATGCGGTGGCTCACCTCGTGCTCCTGTGTCTCATCATCTTCATCTCATTGGCTCACAGTGTGCACCACGACGACATGAAGGACGAACTCGCTGAACTTCGTGCTCAGGACGCATCCGAAGGGGCGACGGAATGAGCCGCCGTGCGATACGAGCCGCCATGACCTTCAGCGTCGTGATGACACTCGTCACGTCCTTCGTACGAGGAATGATCAACGGGCTCTTCGTCGCAGGCATCCTGGCACTCCTGCTGGTCGTGTTCGTGCGAGGCAACGTGTTCCTGCTCGTGAGCGGCCTGTTGGTACTGCTCCTCTGCGTTCTCGCCTACACAGCCTGGACGATGCTCAGTGCCTTCCGTCTTGAGTTCGGGGCGACGTCCGGAACAATCCTCGGAGTCGAGCGTTTGATGGCGTCGGAGACAGCGCCTCTCGATGGCGAGGCGAGGACAAATGCTGACCGTGCGTAGCGTCATCCTGGCGGCGGTGCAGAACCGAGTGGTCTGGGCGGAACTCATCATTCTCGCGCTCTTCACCGCGCTTATCGCTGGATTCTTCCTCGACCCCGATAACGAGAAGCTCGCCGCCCTCGCCGTCGGCGCACTTCTGGTGTGGTCGCTGCCTGTAGATCTGCAGGACGACAACGAGGAGGATGAATGACCGCTCGGATCAAGCGGCCGGCCGTCGTAATTCTTGGCGTGCTGGCGCTGCTCTCGCTGACAGCCTGCACCGACCCCAGCGCACTCGGTGCGATCCCAAGCGATGCGCCCATCGATACCGTCGCTGAGCCCACGCCGACCGGGACCCCGGACGACTGGTACTCCGCGGCTGTCTCCGACGAGCCTGACTGGGAAGGCATGTCCCTCGGCGAGGTGACGGTCAACGGTGAGCAATACAGCTATCTCGAGGTCGAAGATGAGGAGCCGACTTATCGGAACATCACTGAGATTCCGTTCGAGGTAGGCGACACCGAGCCGAAGCTCGATACCTCCAAGCCGTTCGTGCTGAGCTTCAAGTCCGGGTGTCGCACAACGTGGACGGATGCCTCAGCGCACCTGAATGACGAGGGCGAGGCCACCGAGCCGAAGTTTCACATGTTCATCGCCAAGACGGAGAAGGCCCTCGACGGAGCTCCCGTCTCGTGCACGACCGACAACATGAACTATGAGGGCGAGCCGAACAGTTGGGCCTGGTTCGACGATCCCAACTTCAGCGACGGCCAGTACTTCCTGATCACGACTGTCGAGGACTCAGTCTGGCGGCAGGTCGTACCCATCACGATCTCCACCGGCATCCTGGACAAGCAGAATTTCGGGATCGAGGAGAACGGCATCTGGCACGATTCTCGCGCCGCTGCGCTTCCGGGTGAGCAGAGAGAGATCAACTGGTTCGAGCTGACCAAGGTCAAGCCGAAGAGCCTCGGCAATGACGAGTGGTGGGATGAGCCGAGGCGCGAGAGCTTCTTCACCGTGCCGGAAGTCAGCATTGCTGGTTCGGGGACGAACAGCGACCCGATCTCCGGCTCATTCGTGGCCGTGCTCGAAGGAGAGCATCGGATAACCCGAACTGAGACCTGGGTTCTCGGCCGGGAAAAGGACGCAACCTCCGGCCCGGAGATCAGTTGTTCGTTGGTCGAGGACGACGAAGCAGCCAGCGCCGCCCGTCGATACGAGTGCGACATCTGGGAGTTCGTGGACACCAAGGGCAACGCCGACAAGTACTACCTGATTCTCACTAGCCAGCCTGGGGACGTGCGTCAAGTGTTCGAGGTAGCTACCAAGTAGCCAAGAGCGCGCAGAAGCCCGGGACCGAATTGCGATCAGTCCCGGGCTTCGTCTCGTCTAGGTTCAGTGTGCGGCGTCGTAGGCCTCGATGACGTTGGCGGGGATTCGGCCACGCTCGCTTACGGCGTGGCCGTTATCGCTGGCCCACTTGCGAATGGCCGCGAGGTCTCTCCGGCCCGTGCTCTTGCTCGAAGTGCGGGCAGACGACGAGCCCTCCTTCTTAGCTTTGCGAGCAACGTCGGTCCACGGCTTGAGAGCTTCGTGGAACTTCTCGGCATTCGCGTCGTTGAGGTCGATTTCGAAGTTGGTGCCGCCAACCGCGAACCTGATCGAAGTGGTTGCCTCGGTGCCGTCAACGTCATCGATTAGTTGGGTAATTTCGCGCTTGGCCATCGTGCTCCGTTTCGCTTGCGGGCGGTTCCCGGGAATGCAATCCCCACGATCACATACTAGACCTCCCCTTATCAAAAGGACCGCCTAACTGAACCGATCAGCATCCCAGGTTGTTGAGAACAACGAAGATACGCTTTCCCGGCTGACCATCTGCCCACGCCTGTGCTGCTGATGTTGCCTCTGCCTGAGAGTCGTAGGTGCCGACTGGGCCGGGTTCGCTTACTGCCCAAGCCGGGGCGAAGGAGTTGATGGAGGTGGAGAAGCTCAGCGCGCACTGAACAGCGGTGACGGTGATGCCTCCGAGTTTGTCGGATTCTGCTTGGAGCTGAGCCTGCAGGTTGGCCTGTTCCTGATCCATCGCAGCGCCCGTGCCTGTTCCGTGCGATGCTCCTACACCTGCGTTGACCTGAGCGTTGACCTCCTGGAGAACGGGCTCCGGAATGGGCTGCCCCCAGCGAACCGCGATGAACTTGTCACCGACGGGGTAGGCCACGGTGAGGTCGTTGGAGTCGTTCAGCTCCTGAGCCTGCTCGGCTGTGAGTTCATCACCGACCTGAATCTCCTCGGCGGGACCGGGCTTCTCCGTCTCGACGGGCTGGGAGGCGGCAATAGGGCTCGGGTGGGGCTCGGAGGCAGGCGTACAGCCGGCCAGGACGAGGGCGCCCAGGACCGCCATGACGATAAGAGCGCTGGACTGCTTAAGCAAAGGTTCGGTCACGATCTCATAATGGCGTGCGACACAGCCTGGGACCAACCGCTTGTTAGGCGCGTCGTTCTGGCAGGAGCTGGTGTCGCACAGTAGCTCGGAACTGGGGCCATGGAGCCCTCAGCGTCGATCTGAGCGCTTTTGTCGCCCTCGACGTATCGATATCGCTTCGAACGATTCTGACGCGTTTACGACGCTTTGAGGGAAGCTCGCTATTTCGCGTAGATGTGCCGCACAATGACCCTCCGAACCTCGTATCGTCGAAGTAGATCGCGATTCCAGATCCGGTCACAACAATAGGAGGTGCGAAATGGGTGGATCCAAGGCTGAGGGCAGCGCTGCGAAGGGCGCTGGCAAGGGCGGCAAGGCTTGAGTCGCATTATGGAATCCCTCTACCAGGTCATTCCTGGTAGAGGGATTCCTCTTTTCGTTCTCGCGTTAGTGGGCTCATGCTCAACGATCGCTTGACGATCAAATAGAGCGAGAACGAGAAAACCTCGCTCCGAGGAGAAAGGATCATCATGAAAATCAGACGGGTTATCGCGGCGACCGCAGCTGCCACGATGCTTGCTGGCTCCATGCTCTTCGGGGCAAGCGCAGGAGCTCTAGCAGCGGGACCGGGCGACTGGGATTACATCCCGGTCGATCCTGAGTACGTTACCGGGACACCGGATGGCGTCAGGGTCTGGATGAACAACTGCTACGTGAAGGACGGAGAGCCGACACCCGGCATGCTTGATGGTGAGGTCACGCATCCGGGTCGGCACTATGGCTGCAACATTGGCATCGAGGTCAGCGAAGGCTACGAACAGGAGCATGGCCCCTACACGGTGTCCACCGATGCCATCGCCGCAACGGCAACCTTCCAGGCGCTCGGCTCGCCGTTCGCCGGAGTCGGTGGCGCAGTGCCCTGTGCAACTGGTGAGAAGCCGCATTACATCGGTATCGCTGCTGCCGGTGAAGCCGGAACGTATGGTTCCGACGCGGGCGGGTTCCACGTGAACTACTTTGACGCGGCATGCTACTCAGTCAACGAGTTCCCGCCAGATCCGGAGCCGCCTGTTATGCCCGAGCCTGAGCCGGAAGAGCCGGAGCTGACACCCGAGACTGAGCCGGAGCCTGGGTTTCCTCCTGTTGTCGTGGAGGAGCCCGCACCCATTGTGGACCCACTTCCTCAGCCGACGCCGGAGCCGGTCACGCCTCGCGCAGTACCGGAGGCAGTTAAGACCGGTGTCGGCCCGGTGAACGCATCGTCGGTGGTGTCACCATCAGGTCGAGCGAAAGTATCCGAACCGACAGATCTCACGATTCGGGAGCTGCTCGATCTGCTCTACCGCGCCAAGAGCGATGTCGCCCCGGTGCTGGCTCTTCCGGAACCTAAGACGATGCCTTTCAGCAACGTTCTTGAGCCGGCGACCTTCGATGACCTCTGGGTGATCGATGACGCGGCGAACGGCTACACGGCCGATGGGCCGCAGTACTTCCTTGCGCACACCCACACACAGGGAGGCGCCGTCGGCAACGTAGTCAACGAGGCCGGCCTTGAGCCTGGCACGGTGGTCGAGGTCGCGGGAGTTCGGTTCGACGTGACTGAAGTCAGCACGATTGCCAAGCCTGATATTGGCACGCTCCCGATCTGGCAGTCGGACGATCCAGAGGACGCCTACCTCGTGGTGTGCCTGTGGAACAACGGATCGCTGGCTACGCACAACCTGGTGATCGAGTTGCACCGATCCTGACGCCAGCATAGGAAACGCCCTCTCGGCTCATCGCTTCCGAGAGGGCGTTTCTCAGTTCCGCTACCGTGCAGTTCGACTCTGCTGTTGAGCGGAAGCCTCGGTCGTCATGGCCTAATCCCTGACCGGACGACGGAGGGGATCAGAGGGTCTGCCAGGTGGCGACGCTGTTGCGCAGATCCTCGTCGTCGGTCACCAACGCGCGGCAGTCGTAGTTGTACTCCACGCAGGAGACCGGGCGGGGGGAAGTATCGCTGATCACGAGCACCGAGTCGTCCTTGAGCTGCTGTGCCGCAACGTAGTGAGTGCGCTCGGGGTTCAGTGAGTAGGAGATAGTGAGGTCGTCAACAGCTCCGATATTGAAGAGGCCAGGTCCATCTTCTTCGCATGCCTCGCCGAAGACGGAGGCAATGTCGTCGGCGCAGAAGGTCCGCTCAAGCGATGCGAACTGCTCGGCATACGTGCCATCGCCAGTGAGAGTGAGCTCCTGGATCTCCGCGAGTTCGGTCAGGTTCGCAGCGGACGCTGCCTGTGCTGCATTTGCGCCGAGTGCCATGCCCGAGGTTGCGGCGACAGCGGCGAGAATAATTCCAAAAGCCCTGACGTAGCTGAACATCTCTGAATCCCTTTCGATGAGTAACCGAGTTGTTTGCTTTCTCGATCTAATACGAGAATAAGTCGTCTTTCGGGAAATGTACAGTTCAATGTACGCGCTCGGATTCACTGTCTATTTCGGTGGTCGTGAACCTACTCCTCAGAACCCCTGTTGATAGCCCAATTCGTAGGTGCCGCCGCCAGGGCTTCAAGGTCAAGAATGCGATATGTTGACTTGACAACTGACCCATTGGTCGAGACCCGTGCCAGCCACTTTGCTTTTGCGCCAGCGCTGACGACCTTGTTATGGACCGTCGCCCGAGAGAGGCCCAGAAGTGCGGCGGCCTCGCTCATCGAGTATCCGGGCTTGTCCATCCGAGCTTTCGGAGCAGTGGTGAACCTTTTCATCGCTGCGTCCGAGTTAATGCTTAGCGCCTTGGCGATCTCGGTCCACTTGGCGCGCTGATGCACAGGCAGGTCCCGAAGGTCATGAACAAGATCGGACACCTGTCCTTGAGCAATCCGGATGATGTGGTCGAGGACCGTCAACCGCTCGAGCATGAGATCCCGCATGCACGCATCACCAGAGACAGACCCTCCGGCCACAGCTTCCACTGAGAGCTTGCTCACTTCCTGGTGGAGATCAAAGGGCAGCCCCTTCATGTCTTTCCTCAAAGCAGTCTCCTTTCAAGAGAACGTCTACTTTGATTGTGAACGGTCAGAACTCAGCAAGGGCTGCCTCAGTACGCGAGAGCGGTAGTGCCGATATGGCCTCATCCCCAACGGGCTGAATCCATATCGGCCCCGCACCGTCATCCGATGGATGGCTGACTTGTTGTAGGGATGGTCTTCTCACAAGACCATCCCGGCCTGCTCCCGAGCTACAGCGTGGCCACCAACTGACCCCAGCCCGTGCTCAACCCGACAGGGCCTCCGCATCTCAACAGGCGCCGTCCCACAAGGCGCCCTGCTTCGCAGTGCCCCTTGCTCATACAGCTTCATGCCGTCATCCAGATTGCACATCGGAGTCATGCCGAGGGGTTTCCCCTTCACCCCAACGGGCTATTGTCCATCCGTCGTATTGCCTCAAGGCAGGGTGCCGCCCGAACTGATGCCTTTGACCAGTAGGGCTACGTCAACGCGGGCTCATTGGCAAGAATCAGCCTGGAAGTCATGCCGAGCATCCGGATAGCGATGATAGGGCCCACATTGTTCGATGACCATACTTCTTGAAGTCGTCCCTGAGTATAGCCGGTGCGCTTTCTGATAGCTTTACGCGCATTTCTATATGACAACGCTGTTCCATCTAGTCATATAGAAATAGCGAACTATCAGAAAGAGCACCTCATGTCAGTCATCACTTCAGAAGTTGACCTCTCCGAGCTGGACCCTATCCTCGGGCCGGTACTGGCCTCTTCCAACGGATTAGCCAAGTCCCGTGTGCTCGCCCTACTGGTCAAAGGCATCAGTAACGAGGTGCCCGTCGAGGCAATACGCCTATGGATCAAGAGTCGATGTGTCGATGGGTACATGTTCGGCAGCTCCTCCAGTTCAATCGGGGGGCGGCGTGAACCCAATGTGCGAAGGGGACCCACTCGAAGCAGGCGCACTCGCGACATAGCCCATGACATGCGGAGCCTTACCGAGTCTGAGGGCTGGGGTCAGTTGGTGGACAGCGCTCGGGAGCGGGGCCTCAGCTCTTCTGGAGATGGGCGCGATTCGCGCGGCGCTTCTCTCGACGTTGCTCGGCGGATTATGTCGGGGGTTGTCATGTATGGAGCCGATCAGCCCGCGCTGCTCAAGAGGAACGTAGGGGAGCGTGCAGTGCTCATGACTCTTGGTCTCAAGATGCTTGACGCTGACGAAGTCTGGGACTCGGTACTGGTCACGCAGCCATGGTTGGCGATGGAGCTTGGCGTCGATGTGCAGACGGTCGCGCGGCTTCTGAAGTCACTCACGGATCGTGGCATCCTGACGCACCCTCGAGGAGGTCCGTTCCGTGCGGGACGGTATCGGGTGAAGGCGCTGACAAAGAAGCGAATCAAGATCGTCCGGGAGTGGGACGGTGTTGCGCGAGGGCTGATCGGTGAGGAGGCTGGCCCTATCGCGCGGGTGCTGACTTCTGTGACGCATCCGACATGGACGTATAGCGACAAGTTGGGGCTGACGCATTGGGCGATGCTTCTCGCTGACACTGCTGAAGTCGATCCGATGAAGTTCGGGATCCGACCTCGAATGGCGACGAAGCTTCGCCGGGAGCTGAAGGCAGAATACGAACTCGTGCCGGGTGTGGTGGTGCCCTACCTTGAGAGGGTTCTGGAGCGCCTTGCGGATGACATCGACTATGGGACCACCGATAAGAAGACCGGCGAACGGATCACGGCACGAGTCGCGAAGGCGCGGGCGATGGTTGCATACGAAGTGCAGAAGGCAGCGAATAAGGCGGCGGCTGAGGAAGCGACAAGGCGGAGGAAGGGCGGACACGCGACCCTCAACGCACTGCTGGAGCTTCACCCGATTCCTAGGACGCCGTTCGACAGGCGTTTGTCAAAGAAGAGCGGTGACGTCCGAGAGCAGGATTCGTTGGCGTGGGTGAACGCGGTGCACGGGCTGATCATTTCCGAGACTCCGAATGACAAGGCGAGGAAGATCGTCGGCGAGCTGCTGACCAAGCGGCTTGTGAAGCACGGGTATCCGTTGGGCTTTGCCGAAGGTGTCGTTAGCTACATCATGCAGGCAGGCGATGACGTCACGCTTGAGGAGTGGATATCTCGTCTCTCAGGCGACGACCGTCCTTCCACGCCTTCACGACGACGGGGACTAGCTGCACGATGACTGCTCCGGTGACGGATGCAGCGAGGCCGATGTTGTTCGAGTGCTTCTGCACCTTCGCCGCGCTGGCAGCTGCTCGCAACTCAGCGAATACGGATCGCCGGCCGTCGTAGAAACCCTTGCCATAGACGGGACTGCCCATGGGTCCTCCTCGACTCGATAGTGAAGCAGATCGTAGCCGGGCTCGTCCTTATCGGGCTACGTCTGCTGTTGTCGGTACGCTCAGCCAATGGTCTCATTTGCTCAACGGATGCGTCTCCGTCCCATTCGCTCACTTGTTCAGACTGATGCACTCGATGAGGAGACGCGCACCGAGTTGTGGAACGTTGTCCTAGTGACCTACCGGACGATGTCACAGAGGGAGATGAGCTACCAGCCAGTGGGCAACCTCACGTCAGCGATGTGGGCTTGGGAGTTCAAGAAGCCTCGTGATGAGGAGCCCGGCGAGCAGAAGGTCTGGAGCTTGGTCAAGACGCAGGTGCTTACCGGCGAATGGTTTGATGCGCTCGACATCATCGAGGCATACGTCGGATACCTGGAGCGGTTTTGCACCTGGCACTCCGAAAACCTCGTGGCCCAGACAGTCAAAGCCTTCAACGGCGTGTTCGAGTCGTACATGGTCGGGTACCGATTCATCGAGCAGAAGATTGTTCCCTTGGACAACGATGCCGATGCCGAAGCCGTGACTTCAGCCATCGAAGCTGCGGGTGACTTCAGCGGAGCGCGAGGCCATCTCCAGCGAGCGGCAGATCTCCTGGCCGATCGGAAAAACCCGGACTACGCCAATTCGATCAAGGAGTCTGTCTCAGCAGTCGAGGCAGTCGTGCGGAAGGTCACGAAGGAAGGCACGCTCGGCGCGGGGCTGAAGAAACTCAAGGATGCCGGTGTCACGATCCACTCTGCGCTCGAAGGCGCATGGTCGAAGATGTACGGCTGGACCTCCGACGCACAAGGTATCCGTCACGCAGCGGTAGAGGCAACCGAGGCGGACCAGGCGATTGCGAAGTACATGCTGGTCACCTGCTCGGCGTTCGTGACGTACCTGATCGAGTCGGGCCGGAAAGCAGAGCTGGTCTAGATCCACGCCACCCTTCGGTGTGGAGAGCACGTTTGTCGGTAGGGTCTGCCAGGATCGTGAATGTGTCTGATGCTCTCCCTGTGACTAACGCTCCCGTCGATGTCCTGCGCAAGCGGCTGACCGAGTTCGCGGCATGGCGCGAGGAGCACCTGACTGGGGACGAGAAGGGGCAGTCCCAAGTCTTTCTGGATCGTCTGTTCCAGGCACTCGGCTGGCCGGGGGTATTCGAAGCTGGCGCGACGCTCGAATACCGAGTGACCAAGACGACGGGCGGTACCTCATTCGCGGACCTCCTGTGGAAGCCTCGCGTGCTTATCGAGATGAAGCGATCAGGCACGAAACTCGCTCGGCACCTGTCGCAAGCCTTCGACTACTGGGTGCGCGCGGTTCCGGATCGCCCTCGGTACGTCATCCTCTGCAACTTTGATGAGCTGTGGATCTACGATTTTGACCACCAGCTCGATGCGCCCATCGAGATGCTGCGCCTCACTGATCTCAGTACTCGGTGGGAAGCGCTGGGCTTCATGCTTCCCGAGGAGGTTCGACCTCAGTTCGGTAACGACCTTGTCGCTGTGACGCGTGAGGCCGCCGCTGAAGTGGCGAAGGTCTACCGCTCGCTGAGGGCACGCGGTGTCGAGTCCAAGGATGTGCAGCGCTTTACGTTGCAATGCGTGATGGCCATGTTCGCCGAAGATACTGGGCTCCTCCCCGAGCACTCCTTCACCAAAGCGCTTGCTGATGCGACAACGGGTGCAGAAGCCTACGACCTGATCGGCGGGTTGTTCAATGAAATGAACACGCCAGGAAAGACGCCGGGTGGCCGATTCAAGGGCACCCCGTACTTCAACGGTGGTCTGTTCTCGAAGGTAGTGCCGCTGGAGCTGACAACGGCGGAACTCAAACTTCTGCGTCATGCGGCTGGCACTGAGTGGTCGCAGGTGCGACCGGAGATTTTCGGCACCCTGTTCGAAGGGTCGATGGACGCAGGAGAGCGCCATGCCACTGGAGCTCACTTCACTTCACAGGCAGACATCCAGCGAATTATTCAGCCGGTCATCGTTCGCCCGTGGCGCGACAGGATCGATGCTGCCACCAACATTCCCCAGCTTGAGGCGATCCTGGGCGAGATGTCGCAGTTCAGAGTGCTGGATCCTGCGGTGGGCTCCGGTAACTTCCTGTACATCGCCTATCGGGAGCTTCGCCGCCTCGAGCGCGAAGTAATCGAGCGCATTCGCGAGCGGCGACAGGCTAGCGGCCTGGCAACGCAGGAATCGTTCGGATATGTCACGCCCGAGCAGTTCTTCGGCATGGATGTGAACCCGTTCGCCGTAGAGGTGGCGAAGGTCACGCTGCTGCTCGGCAAGAAGCTTGCGGATGATGAGCTTGAAGAGGCTGGGCAAACGTTGCCACTCGACAACCTGGACAAGAACATCCTTCACGCGGACGCACTGTTCGAGGAGTGGCCCAAGGCGGATGCCATCATCGGGAATCCACCGTTCATCGGTCGGCGAAAGATGGTTCTCGAACTTGGCGCGGACTACAACGCACGGCTTGATGAAGCGTACGGGCCCAAGGGCGTGTCTGACTTCGTGACTTATTGGTTCCCGAAGGCACACGATCATCTCCCCGAGGGAGGGCGGGCCGGCCTCGTCGCCACAAAGTCTGTGAAGCATGGTGATGGTCGAAAGGCGTCACTCGACTACATCGTGGACAACGGCGGAGCCATCATCGAGGCGGTCTCATCCATGCAGTGGTCCGGTGAAGCGGCAGTCACGGTCGCCGTCGTGAACTGGCAGAAGGGCGGATCTCTCCCAGGCAAGCGCACTCTCTGGCTTGATCTCGAGGAGCCGCCGCTGGAGCTTGACGAAATCACGTCTGCGCTCTCACCCGAAGTAAACGTTCGAGATGCAAAGGACCTGCGCGTCAACGCCGGTGGCGTCTACCAGGGTCAGACGCTTGGTATCACCGATGCGTTTCGTATCGACACCGTTGCAGCGCGCAGAATCAAGAAGATCGAGCCATCCTCGTCAGAGGTTGTTCATCCCGTGCTCGGCGGCAAGGAGCTACTCCAGAAGACCTCCGTGGAGACGTGGGTGATCGACGTGCCAGACGTATCCGCCGATGAAGCCTGGCGAAAGCATCCGAAACTGATGCAGTCATTGACCATTTCGGCGTTGCCCACTCGGGAAGAGAAGGCAGCCACGGAGCGCGAGCGCAACGACATCGCACTCGCGCGGAACCCGAAGGCGCGAGTCAATCGCCACCATGCTGGCTTCCTAGAACGGTGGTGGATGCTTGGTTGGAGGCGTGAAGACTACCTCGCCGCAACTACAGAATTGCCCAGGTACATCGGTCTCACGCGTGTCTCCAGCGAGTTGCGTGGGCCGGTATTCAGTTTCGTAAGCGGTGAGTTCCACATCACTGACGCGATGGTTGCATTCCCGTACTCAGACGACTACTCATTCGGCATCTTGCAGAGCACTGCACATGAGACGTGGTTTCGCGCGAGATGCACAACGCTGGAAACCCGTCTGCGGTACACGACCGAAGCAGTGTTCAGTAGCTTTCCCTGGCCTCAGAACCCTTCGCAGGAGGCTGTTGATCAGGTCTCCATCGCAGCGCGGAAAATCGTGGAGCACTGCGCACACGCGTTCAAGCTCGGACAGCCGCTGGCCGCCCAGTTCGATGTTCTAAGGCGCCCGGGGGCGTCCACGCTCAGAGCGCTCCGCGAGGAGCTGGATTCCGCGGTGCTCGCCGCATATGGGTTTTCTGCCGAGGAGGATCTCCTCACTCAACTGTTCGAGGCCAACCTCCTGGTCGCAACGCGCGAAGAGGTCGGGGAGGAAGTCACTCCGCCTGGGCCACGTCCCACGGATGCGAAGCCGTCTGACTGGATGTGGCCAGCACCGACGCTCTGACGAAGCCCACGGACAGAGGATGGGCGACTAGACAGACAGAACAGTCCTAAACTCGGGGCGCGCGCATCTTGCTTCACCTTTCGAGGTCACGAACGCCACGGCACCCAAGTCGAAGTCGGTCAAAAACTGTTCCCTCGTGGAGTAGTGCGTACTCGTCGGGGACGCTCAATGGCTTCTCAGCGATCATCAGCGCTTCGTGGAGCTCCCTCTGGCTCGTCGTCGTCTCGTCGCTCGCTCTCGTCAGGTCGGGGCGTCGGAAGAGCGTCGAAAGATCCGGCGTCGTTGCTCTCCGGGAAAAGACCCGTGGTGTCTGGCGTCAACTTTGGGAGGTGCTCTGCGAGATCGCCGTACTCCTCGCATATCTGAGGAGCGTGTCTCTCGCAGAACGGGACGACGATGGTCGGCGCGTTGAAGGTGATGAACACGACATCGGCGGAATGGCCACAATCGAACACCGAGCAGTCGTCGCCGTATCGATCTCGGAGGAGCGCCGCGAGTGCCAGGGATGTTGTGCCGGTGCCGTGCTTGAGTGCCAGGTACTCATCCATGCTCCTGATGAGGAGCGTGTCATTCCCGCGGAACTCCTTCTGCAGGCCCGAGGTCATCGCCTGCCGTCCTCGGTCGGCGTCTCGTCGTAGACATCACCCTCTACGAACCGGATGCGTGCGCGAGTGACGGGATGCGTCGCCGTCCAGAGATAGGCGGCCTCCCAGCTGACGTACCATCCGGCGTCCTGTACGGCTTCCCCCAAGATGTCGTCGGCACCATCGGGGAAGAAGGCGTCACCAGCGCTGGGCCCCTGGAAGCGGTTCAGGATCACAGCGAGCTTGTTGAAGGTGTCTGGCTTCTCTTCGCGAATGTCGCGCAGAGTCAGGCTGTAGAGCTTCCAGAAGTCGTCCAATAGGTTCACGATGACTCCTTGCATGCCGAGTTGGTGAGCCCACGAGGGCGTCCGAAGTTGTCGGGAGTTGGAAGTCCCGGGTATCCGTCGTAGAGGCTGATCCGAATGACTCTGGTCGTACGACGCCACGTGTCGGTGTAAGCAAGATCCTCGCCGTAGCCCTCGGACCGGATCAAGCGGAAAGAGGCCTCGTCGCCGACATGGATCTCCTGATACTCGGCAGGTAGCCAGTCGCTGTCACCGACGAAGTCGCCGTTGGCCTGGGGTCGGACTTGGCGCACGAGTGATTCAGCAGCGGAATCGTTGACGACGAGATGCATGGTGTCGGTGATCGTGCGCACGACGAAGGTGCCTGGCATCCAGGGGTGGATGGCGCTGAAGTTGTAGGAGTAGTCCGGCACAGCTCGATGGTCGGTCATTGTTTGCCTCCCAGCACTCCCTGCACGAAATCTCGGATGACCTCTACATCATCGAGCGTTAGGCCGATGGCCGGATCCGGGGATATGAGTAGACGTTGTCTCGGGCCGATGTCGCCGCCACGGAAAGCCGGAGAAACTCGGAACGCGAACTCGATGGCGCTGTTGTCTGCCCAGACGAACGCTGGACTGCCGACTGATTCGAGGTAATCGAGAAGAACAACCATCTTCCAGTTGCTTTGTCCGTGCTCGTCTACGAGGACAACCCCATCAGCGAGGCGGCCACCGAACGCCAACTCGACTGCTCTGGGCACGAACCGGGGAGCGGCAGTGACCCATAGAAGCTGTACGCCAGTTGGCTGCACGATCTCGTCCAACTCGACGGTCACGGCGGGAGCTGTGTGCAGAAGCCGGGTAGTGCCCTGATGATCATCGACCCATGCAGCACCGAACGATACGTCGGCGTAGTCGTCGGGAGCGTGCTGGAGCTCAACGTCATCGATCTGGCGACTCAGGACGCCATCGATGTCCAGTGCAATGACAATTCTTGGTGGCTCCGAATCATCACTCAGCAATTCCGTTCCATTGGCAATAAGAGATTTCATGTAACTCCTGTTCAGATAATGGAAAGCGTTGATCTCGAGCGTATCTAGAAATGTGCGAATCGAGATACCGAAAAAAGCACATCGTATAGTACACTCCCACGCGAAACGAGAGATCGACTCAAATTCAGCGCCAGGAAAGGACCAGAAATGACCCAGCAAAGCATCACCTCGGATGATGTGCTCGCCAATCTTCACAGGACCGTTCAGAAGAACTTCCAGAATCATTTTGGACCACTTACTCTGCCGAGCGACCATCTCTCCAACGCTGAGATCGACGCCGTCGAGCCGTTCGATTTGCAGCGGGCTACTGGGACTGAGTTTCGAGTGAAGATGCGCCGGTGGCTGAGGCTTGAGGGGATGCACGCCGGGAGGGTCGCTCGGCATCTCGACATCGACGTGAGGCTCGTCATCCGGGAGGCACAGAAGATGCGCCTCGAGGACCCCAAGACCAACGCGCAGATGCGGGACGCCCTGGTCGGTCCCGGACGCAAGGATCACGTAGACATCGCCCAGCAGTTCGGTGTCGCTAAAGCTGACGTCGATCAGATCGCCCGCGACATGCTCGCCGACGATCCCGCTTTCTTGGAGCTGTTCGCATGAGCCTCGCGCGCGTCCACGAGTGCCAAGCCATCCAGCGCAACGACCGGTACTCGGAGCCGCCGAATCTCGATCTGATCGAGGAGCACCTGGACAGGCTCGAAAGGCTGCGAGAGCGAGTGCTGCGCCAGAGCATGCCGAACTACGAGCTGGTCAATCGGTTCGATGAGGTCGAGCGCTGGCTGCACATGAACCTTGCGTATGGCGAGGGCAACGTGGCGATCCTTATACCTCTGCGGGAGAGCTTCGCTTGGGGTCGCGCCATCTACTCAGCAAAGCAATTCCGTCTCGCGTCTGAAGCAGTCCTCTCATCGATCTCTGAACTGCCCACGCCGATTGATCTGCTGCTGACCGAGCTTGGCCTTCGTCCGGAGTGGACAGTGACCGAAGACAGTCAATTCGCACACTGGAGAGGTCGAGCTGACGTGCTTCGTCGTCTCGGCGCTGTGATGACCGAGGGGAGAACACGAGATCGGCGTGCCGAGGACCCTGAGGTTCGGGAGTCCTTCTTTGAGCACGTGCAAGCTGGCTATGACGCCGCGGTAGTCGCAGGGCACGTCGGGGTCAGCCACGAGATCGCATCTCGCTGGGCGCTGGAGGGAGAGGGCGATGGTGACCTCTAGCACGTCGGACACGTCTCAAAAATTAGTTATGCGCAGAACTTCAATCAGAACGAAAATCGCCGCGTACCATCGCCACGAAGCTTGCGAGAATCGCAGATCCAGGAGGAAATCATGAGCCAGGCCATCAGTCACGAATGCCGCAACCTGTGCCAGCTAAGGACGCCGGACCCTCTCGACCCGACGTTGGCGAGGACCATCAGCAACATGCTCGAAGCGATGCTGCTCACACGACGAGTGAGCATCTTCGACGACGAGCCCGCCAAGCCCGTTCGGGCCGACGCAACTCACTTCGGTGTATCTGAGAGTGATCCCGCAGGGCTGCTTGCCTACACGATTGAAAAGTGGCTGCGCCGGGCCATCCGTTACGTCACGGGGGACACAATTCTTCTGCCGTTGGACACCGAACGAGTATGGGGTAAGCGCATCGACAACGAGGTCGACTTTGAGTACGCGGTGCGTGATCTGCTTCTGATTGCTGATCGATTCATCCGGGCCTTCCGGAGCAAGCGCACCGATGACCAAGGTTGGGCATTCGTTATGGCCTGCGAGGAGCAGCGCTGCGCGACACGGGGCCTCGCATGGGACTGGGATGACGACGAGGACATGGTCGCCCGAATCGCGAACGCTCCGACGGCACAGATTCTGCAGGAACAGGAGCTGCCCGAGGCGTCCGCTCAGGAGCGAGCCGTTCTTCGAGAACACTTCGGGCTGGGATTCGGGGTGTCCGAGATAATCGATCACCTTGGACTCGCGCCGCACATCGTTTTCGCGGAGTTCGCGCTTTGGCGTCGTGAGGAGCAGGAATTGCTTGAACGGCTCGAAGCGCAGGGCGGTGAGGAAGCATGAGTCACCTGCCCGGGACATACGGCGCTCGGGGTCGAGTGGGCGCCGCGGGTGAGAACTACTTTGCGCGGGGGCTCAAGAGGGCCGGCCTCACGAAGTTCGAGGTGTTCTACTCGCTGAACATCCCGGACGTGCCAGGCAAGGCGAGAATGCGCGGCGACATCGACTGCGTGATCGCGAACGGGGCGAAAGTCGTTCTGATTGACGTGAAGAGGTGGGCCGGGAGCTGGCTCTGGACGATCCCCGGAACAGACAAGCCTCTGAACGGGTTCCTGCCTTACTCCAAGGATGGAGAGTGGGGACTGAGCAAGAACATGATCACTGCGCTCGACCGCATGAGGCTCCGGCTTCCAGAAGCCGACATCTCGGCGATGGTCGTGTTCGTCCCGACGAAGAACCATGATCCTGAGTCCGTGCCACGCAGCGTCGATTTCCTCATCTGGCCAGGCATGATCCGCAGCTACATCTCCGGACACGCTTTCGGGGAGCTGAACCTCCGGTTGGGGAACGAGGTCGTAGATGTTCCGCCTTCCGCGCTGCACCTACTGACCCAGCTCAAGCGGAACTGACCGAGGAGAGGAGACGGACGGATGGCACGACGAAAGCACCAGACGCGGGTCGGCAAGGTCATGCCCAAGAAGGCCCCACGCTCAAAGAAGGGAGGGCGCACCGGGGCTAAGCACTCCGCGAAGCCGGACGACTTGCGCGTTGACGCTCCCAGCAGCGAGGTCGTGGTTCGCACGATGACGGATGAGGACCGTGCTCGATTCGAGGCGCGTAAGCGTAGTCGGGCTTGAGCCGAGGCCATGAGCCGAGACACAGGTAGTCTCGGCTCATGGCCAACGGGATCAGCGGAGACGGCGAAGCAGCGCAGAGAAAGAGAGGCCCCGGCCGACCCCGCAAGTACGAGACGGAAGAGAACCCACTGCCACGTCCCATTCCGGTGAATTGGCACATCGAACCTTCAGCCCACGCTCGTTTGACGGAAATTCAGAAGGCGACAGAGGAGCGCCCAGGCGCGATAGCCTCCAAGGCCATCGAGTACTACTACAAACACGAATTCCCCAGCGGTGACTCGACTCCAAAGGGCGGCAAGGCGTGACGCGCCTGGTGGGCCGCTGAACGCCCGCAACTCTCGCTAACGATAACGAGTCGATCTCGCCATCAAAGCGCGTCCAGGGTGCGTCTATAGCTTCTGATGCGCGACTGACGAGCACGTGGCTATCGTGCCTCCACTGATACGACGAGCAAGGAGGTCATGAAGGTGTCGAAAGTTTTCCCCATGGAATCCACGGCCATCGAGCAGCTTGTCGAGCCGCTTGATCATTCGCCGCTCTGAGGTGCTGGAAGCCCAGCGGAGGGCCCACTCGAACATCGCGAAGGTGAAGTGCGGCGCCATGCAACAGTCGCTTTGTCGCGCGCTCAGGTGCCAGCCCAGAGACCCGAGAAGCGAAGCGGCCTGATGGAGGTTGCTCAGGATGTCCAGGTACAACTCCGGATTCACTTCCCGAGTGCCAACCTGCACGGCGTCCTCGGACTTGTCGCCCAGGCGGATGCTCACGAGAGGATCAGGATCCAACCGCATGAGCACGGCTCGGTCGAGTAATGCCAGTGCGCGCTCGGGCGCGTCGGTGACCTGCATGTTCGTTCTCCTTCGGATCGGCGTATCGAGTCGAGCGAGCGAACTGTACTAGGCGAATCGTTATTGAAGGAAGTTCCCGAGAACCGCGAAAAGACGTGAAGAAACGCACGGGCCCCCGACCAGAAAGCCGGGGGCCCAAGACTGAGATCAGAAGAGTGACAAGCTCTTCGGGTGCGATCTACGCTTTGATTCTATCGCCCGAGGCGACATTGTGAACCTACGTCTGGGAACTCGGACGGAAAATCCCCGGTTGGCACAGTAAAGACGAGAGTCGCCTGCTAAAACTACTTCTAAGCGACGAGCCGATCAGCCTGACAAGCCGATCATTCTCGGGCTCGCGCACGCACAAAGACTGAGCTCAGGTGACGCATCGATAGGTCGCGCCTGACTCCTCATCCGATAGGAGCAGTAGCAAGTGACCGCATCTACCTTAGAGCTCGTGAACCCGCGCAGGTCGCGTGGCGAACTTAACGCTGAGTCAACTACTGCCTTCCAGGCCAGGGGAGAGGAGCGCTGGTTCGACGAGGAGCAGATCGTTGAAGGCGCTCATACGTTCTTCAGCACCCCCGCTTCGAGCCCGCTCCCAACTCGGGACGCAGCCGGTGATCAAATCCGCTACAACGGCTTCGTTCAGCAAAACATCATTGATCTCCTCTCCGTTGTCCACGCGCACGCAATCCGAGTCGCCCGGGACAAGGAGCATCTAACCGGTGGCCGCAAGGAATACCTCGGGTACGAGGTCCAGGCCGACCGTTTGCAGGACTACATGTACTGGGCTCCGTCATGGTCGAAGTACATTCCGGTGATCACGTTCGACGTTGACAATCCCTACGACCACACGACATGCAACGACCTGCCTCTGCCGCCCAACTGGCTCGGGGAGAACCCCGAGAAGCACACCTGGCAGGGCATGTACTTCCTGGACTCCCCGGTCGCTGGCGCAACCAACCCGCTCCGCCGTGTCGTGTCCTCGATGCGCACCGAGATTCACAAGGCGCTCAACGGCGATCCGAACTTCGTCGGCAACGTCGCACGAACTCCGGGCCATGAGGCATACGAGTGGCACCACCAGCACGATTACCGCTACTCGCTCTCGGAGCTGATGACAGCGTTCCTGCCTGCGACGACGAGTGCTCCGCCGAAGCAGCAGCGCTTCGTGAATCTGCGCACGCGTCAAGCCGAGATGACCCGAGACGACGCTGGGCTCATCATGCGTCAGATGTTCCTCTTCGAGAAGGGGCGACTGCTCGCCTACTCTCGGTTCGCGTCCGGTGCAGTGGTCGATGAGCGTTGGCTGCTCCATGAGGTCCTGACCCCGCTCGAAGCCGAGCTTGCCAAACTCGAGGACCGTGAACCCATCCCGGTTCACAAGGTCAAGTCCATCGCCCGGTCGATCGTCAACTTCTGCAACACCAAGATGAGCCGAGACTACGCACGTGGCAACGGCGTCTCCTTCTACACCCATGAGCAGCGAATCAAGGGCGGTCGAACGCAGGGACGCATCAACGCCTCGAACGGGCACATGGGGCGCATCGTCGCTGTTCGATGGGAGAGCAGCCGACGTCTCGGTCTTCCCGCGTTCCCTCGTGAAGCATCAGTGAAGGGTGGCCAGACTCAGGGGGCCGTCAACGCCAAGTCCGGGCATATGAAGCGCATCCAGCAACAGGGCAGTGAGCTCGGCTCGATGACCAACAGGATGAACGCGATCATCAGCTACTCGGAGATCCGTGCCTTTATGGCCGACACCGGGTTGTCCATTCGCAAGACCGTGGTTGCGCTTGGCGTTGGCAAGTCCACTGTGGAGCGAGCTGTGAAGGACGGCAAGTAAGGTGTCTTCACCTCTAATGCTCTACATGGTTAATCAGAGAATGCCGTAGAGAAGAACCTTATCCATGAGGGTATCTGTGGAAGACACAGTAATCATCATTCGTGAGTCACTAAAACTCAACAGGAAATGAGTATTACCTCATCTAGTCCGAGACGAGGGAGTGCAAGTCGTACTGATCATCCGGATACAGCTCAACTTGATTGGAGTCCGAGCAACCCCAGCCGGACTATTGGTCAGCTGGATAAATAGAAACGCATCAGCGACGATCTGAGGGCCCGCAATGGGATAGACGTAGCGAGAGAGCTAGACGAACATCTGGGACGTCCACGACCCCCTCAAGTGCTTCTGATGACTTCCTCCGGACGAGTGCTCGCTCGAAGTTCACGAATCCGCCGCCGTCGCCCCATAACTGAGTCCACACCGGAGGCTTTCAATATTCGAGTCTCGGTGCACACTTTCACAGGGCAGCCCCGACCCAACCAGCGCGGTGTGCTGACTGAGCCGGGGCTGATCTCACGCCTTGCCGCCCTTGACGATGCCGATTG
Organism: Microbacterium sp. NPDC008134; assembly: GCF_042957055.1. Classification (NCBI taxonomy): domain Bacteria; kingdom Bacillati; phylum Actinomycetota; class Actinomycetes; order Micrococcales; family Microbacteriaceae; genus Microbacterium; species Microbacterium sp. NPDC008134. The sequence goes on from NZ_JBIBHO010000001.1 coordinate 1,253,741, forward strand.
AGCGCAGGTATTGCTCCTGCTGTGCTGCGTGTCGTGCCTTCCACTCGTCCGCATCTCCCGGATTCCAGCTCCGACCAACTTGGAGGACATGCACCCGGTCGCCGGGCTTGATCTTTCGCTGACGAGCCGCACCAGGCGATAGAACTTCATACGGCGTCGGAGTTGGAGGGAGCCCGTCGAAGGAGAGCTGAGGTCGGGTCGGACGACGCCAATCCGGGTGCACGAACGTCTCACGAGCGCGCTTGCTGGCGGCCTTCCACACTGGATGATCGGTGCTCGACCGCGAGGCCGTGAGCATCTTGAGGCCGTGCAGCGCTCGGACCAGCTCTTCCCACTCGTCACCGCGGCTCTGCCATAGTTCGTTGATGCCTCGCTCACCATTTTCGATGCAGTGGGCACACGGGGAGAAAGAAGGTGCAGCATCCAACGTGCTGACTGCACCCGCAACGAATTGTGCAAAGCCAGCGACATCGTATGATCCCACGAGGATGGAAGGCGCGATGCCGCACGTATAGGCGCTGTGCCGCCTGACCCGGCGCCCATGCCTGTGAGTCAACCGGAGCGCCAAGCCTTCCCAGTTAATCGGCACCGCTTGTCGTGCAAGCATCACCCATCGTTCGACCGCCCAGCGCCGCTTCTCGTTGTCACGCTTGACGTTCAGAACGCAGAGGTAACCCTGGACATCGAAAATCCTCTTGAATGCAACCCACGCGCCGCCGCCAACCATGTGGTTGAAAGCCTCCTGCTCGACCTCGAGAACGCTGGCGAGCGGCTCGTCGGGCGCTCCGTAGAGGCCAAACTGCGTCGCCTCGACCGCGCCGCCATGCTCGCTCCAGGCCTTGAGGATCAACGCGATCCGATCCATGTGCATCCGACGCTTACCGAGCGCGCATCCGAATGGATCTCCTGGGCGACAAGTGATGGAGCCACAGCGGTATCGGTCGCTGATGAGGCGATCCTGGTGCCTCTTGAACGGGAGCTTGTAGGTCCGGAATCGTCTCTTGCCGTTCAGTCCACTCGATTCGCGCTGGACGGTTTCCTCCTCCGTCATCTCGTCCTCGTGAACCACGTGCCAGGCACCGGACTTGCTGAGCAACTTGTCGTTGAACTGCCAGCGCAGAACCTCTTCGTCCGGCACGATGCTGCAATCGTCGTGGACACCTTGGACACCGTTCTCCCACTGCTCACTCAGTAGTACCAGGCTGCGCTGCTGGAGGGCGAAGTACCGTTCTCGGTCGGCGCGGAAGGTCTCGATACGGGCGCGGACCTCCGGTAACTGGCGATAGTCAGCCCAGTCCGCCCTTAGGCGCTCGCTCACATCGTCGATGTCGCTCTTGTGGGAAGCCATGAAGGCGGTCTTGGGGATGCGGTTTGGTCGTGTCATGGCCCCAGAGTCGCGCACGCGGAAGCATCGCGAGGTTGATTATGGGCAGAACTAATCTTGCCCGCTGAATCTGGCTGATCTAATCTCTCTCGTGACGACGAACTCGATCTCCGAATACACCGGCTTTGACCAGCCGACGCCCTGGTCAGCCGCTGATTCCGTCGCGTCCAGTCACGTAGTCGTGCCGCGTCTGATGTCGATTGAAGAGGTCTCTCAATACACGGGCATCGCCGTCGCAACGCTGCATACGTGGAGGTCGCTCGGCAAGGGACCGAAGGCCCTGAAGCTCGGAAAGCGCCTGCGCTACCCGGCTGACCTGCTCATGCAATGGCTCAAAGAGGAATCCGCTATTCAGTGGCTAGACAAGGAGTTGGCTGATGGCCCGAAAGAAGAAGTCCAACATCGAGAGGGACATCAAGGTGAAGCAGCTGGACACAGGTGCGTGGGAAGCCTTCAGGCGGCATGAGGACACCGACGGCAAGGTGCGACCGGTGACAGCTCGTGGTGAAACGAAGTATGCGGCTATCGCTTCGTTGAACCACAAGGTCGCCAACCGCGTGATCCCGGCGCAGCGCATCAAGACGCTCGATGACATCTGCGCAGACCACACCGTGGCTGAGGCTGCCGAGATCTGGCTCGCCAAAGAAGAGGCCGCGAAGGATCTGAACAAGGCCTCGCTGGACTACTACCGGCGCACGGTGAGCAGCACGATCGTTCATCGTCGGGGCATCCGCACACAGAAGATCGGCACGGTGACCGCTGGTCAGATCGAGAAGCACATGGTGGGCATTCGGAACGGCACCATCACGCTGCCGGAGTCGCGGCTCAAAAGGGCAGGGAGGGAAAGCAAGGGCTCGCCTAGCCAGGCTCAGAACTTCCGGAAGGCGATGTCGCTGATCATCAAGCAGGCGATCCGTGACGGTGCCCGCATCGACAACCCGGTCGTGAATCTCAAGAGAACCAAGAAGGTAATCGAGCAGCCCGTGGCGCTGAGTACCGATCAGATCGAGACGACGCGCCAGGCCATCGTCCGGTGGCGTGAAGGTGTGGACCTCGATCAGAAGAAGGGAGGCCGGCCGCGCGATCCCGACAACGTGATGGGCGACCTCGTGAGCCTCCTTCTCGGCACCGGCGTCCGCATCTCGGAGGCGCTCGCGTTGCGCCCGCAGGACTGTGTGCTCGACGCGCCGACTCCTTACATCAGTATTCGAGGAACAGTGAAGGTCGTGACCGGCGAGGGCCTGATTCGTGAGGACCTCGTAAAGACCGACGCCTCGAACCGAGACCTGGCCGTTCCGAAGTTCGTCGTCGCTGCGCTTCTGCGCCAGCTCGCTCTCCATGGGCAGCACGGCTATGTGTTTGCGACCAGCAAGGGGACGCTGGTCAGCCCGAACAACGTTCGCCGGAATCTGCGCGCTGCTTTGAAGCTCGCGGGGGTGAGCAACGCGGAGCTCAAGCAGGACGGACTGTCACCCGTAACACCTCATGCGTTCCGTCGAACCCTGGCGACCGGACTCGCCGGGGCAGTAGACGACGAAGCAGCTCGGGACTACCTCGGCCATGCCGATGTCTCGATCACGAAGCAGTCCTATATCCAGAAGCAGCGCGAGGTCATCGGTGATGCCTCGCTCATCCAAGACCTCTTCGGGCAGCCGTCCGAGGATGACGCCGCGTGAGCGGTCGAGATAGGAGCAGAACATGAACGAAGCAGAACTGTCCGCCTACGCAAGGGCCATCCGCCCGTTTCGGCGAACTGAGGTGGTGATGGGAAGCGACTTCGGGGAGCGGCACTTCGTGGTGGTTCTGCGGCGAAACAGCACTGAATGGTTCGACGTGATCCAGTTAGTCAGGGCCGACCTCTCCCGGGCATGGGAGGGTCGCCCTTCCGCTTGTTGCGAAGATACGAACTGCTGTTTCGATCTCCAGAGCCGGAGTGAGTACGCCGCGCTATTCGCGATGGAGTACGCCGCGCTCGGGGCCTCTACTAAGGAGACGGTGAAGATGACCCTCGACCTGCACGATGCGTTGGATCGGGAACATCACGTAGCGGAGGAGCCTGCTGATCTCGCTGTGCTGCACTTCGCTGCTGTCCACCCGGATCGTGAGCTGATGGCTGCATAACTGTCGACCGAATCTGTCGAGTCGTGCGCGATTCAAAAGGTGAAGGCCCCGAGATCGTAGTGATCTCGGGGCCTTTCTTGTTGCGGGGACAGGATTTGAACCTGCGACCTCCGGGTTATGAGCCCGGCGAGCTACCGAACTGCTCCACCCCGCGGCACAAGGAATAGCCTAACACGGGAATCGGGAGCGCGCGAATCGAGGCGCGTTCCGCGGCGATGGGGGAGGATGAGGGCATGTCCGTGAGTCCCGCCGTTGCCGTCGCCGTCTGCCAGTTCGCGCCCACCGATTCGCGGGAGGGCAATCGCGAGCGCATCGCGGAACTCGTGGCGGATGCCGCCGCTCGGGGCGCACGTCTGATCGTGCTGCCGGAGTACTCGAGTTACTTCGTGAACCCGATGGACGAGACGTTTGTGGCCCACGCCGAGACGCTGGAGGGGGAGTTCGTGCAGACCCTGACCGCGCTGGCCGGGGAGTACGCGGTCGTGATCGTCGCCGGACTCGTCGAGCGGGCGGGCGACGACCGCCGCGTTCGGAACGCTGTCGTGGCCGTCCGCGGCGACGGCATCCTGGCCGTCTATCGCAAGCAGCACCTCTACGACGCGTTCGGGCAGACCGAGTCGGACTGGGTCGAGCCGGGCGCGGTGGGCGACGCCGCGACCTTCGAGGTCGGCGGCCTGCGCTTCGGTCTGATGACCTGTTACGACCTGCGGTTCCCCGAGGTCGCCCGCACCCTGGTCGACGCCGAGGCGGACGTCCTCGTGGTGCCGGCCGAGTGGGTGCGCGGTCCGCTCAAGGAGCATCACTGGACGACTCTCCTCGCCGCTCGGGCGATCGAGAACACGGTCTACGTCGTCTCCGCCGATCATCCCGCGCCGATCGGGGTCGGGCACTCGCAGATCGTCGATCCGCAGGGGGTCGTGCTCGCCGGCGTCGGCAGCGCCGAGGGCATCGCCATCGCACCGGTCGAGCGCGCGGTCATCGATCGGGTGCGTGAGACGAACCCATCTCTGCGGGTTCGCCGGTACGCCGTCGTTCCGCGCTGACCGCAGACGCGCTGACCGACGGCGGCAGGATCAGCCGTTCAGGCGCGCGAGACGAGAGACGGCCTCCTCGAGCACGTCGACCTTCTTGCAGGCGGCGAAGCGCACGATTCCTGCGTACTCCGGGTCGGCACGATGCTCCGGGGGGAGGAACGCAGCCAGCGGGATCGCCCCGACGCCGAAGCGTTCGGGCAGGCGCCGGCAGAGCTCCGCGCCATCCGCACCCCCGACCGCGGTGGCGTCCGCGAGAGTGAAGTACCCGCCCTGCGGGGCGAAGACCGTGAAGCCGGCCGCGCGCAGCCCGTCGCCGAGCACTTCGTGCTTGCGCGCGAGTGTCGCCGCGGCATCCGTGAAGAAGGCGTCTCCGAGGCGCAGCCCGACCGCGACGGCGGGCTGGAAGGGGGCGGCTCCGACGTAGGTGAGGAACTGCTTCACGGTGATCACGGCGGTGATCAGGGCCGCGGGGCCGTGGATCCAGCCGACCTTCCACCCGGTGGCCGAGAACGTCTTGCCCGCAGACGAGATCGTGAGTGTGCGCTCGGCCGCGCCCGGCAGGGTCGCGATGGGGATGTGCGGTGCGTGGAATGCGAGGTGCTCGTAGACCTCGTCCGTGACGATGAGCGCATCGTGCTTCTCGGCGAGGCGCACGATCTCGGTGAGCACGTCCGTGCCGAACACCGTTCCGGTCGGGTTGTGCGGGTCGTTGATGAGGATGATCCGGGTGCGGTCGGTGACGGCATCCGCCAGCCGGTCGAGATCCGGCTGGAAGTCCGGCACGCGCAGGGGCACCGTGCGCAGCGTGCCGCCCGCGAGCGACACCGCGGCCGCGTACGAGTCGTAGTACGGCTCGAAGACGACGACCTCGTCGTCCGGACCGTCGATCAGCGCGAGGAGCGTCGCCGTGAGCGCCTCGGTCGCACCGACCGTGACGAGCACCTCGGCGTCGGGGTCGACCTCGAGTCCGTAGAAGCGCTTCTGGTGCTCGGCGATCGCGAGCCGGAGGTCGGGGGTGCCGCGCCCCGGCGGGTACTGGTTCACGCCGTCGGCGATCGCCCTGCGGGCGGCTTCGAGCACCTCCGCGGGGCCGTCCTCGTCGGGGAATCCCTGCCCGAGGTTGATCGCTCCCGTCGAGGCCGCGAGGGCCGACATCTCTGCGAAGATGGTGGGCGCCACGGCCCCGTCGGGCGAGAGCAGGCCCGCGCCCGCCGCCGTGCGTCGCCATGCACCGGTGATGACACTCATGAAGAACAGGCTATGGCCATAAGGGAAACTCACCTTCGCCATATGAAACGCACAGACTCGGAGAGCACTCTGAAAGGGCGTTGTTGAAGGAGCACACACCATGAACGAAGACAACACCCCCGACCACTCGGCACCCGACGTGCCGTCCACCGAGGCAGCAGAGGTCGCCGACCGTTCGGCGCCGCAGCCCGCCGCTGACATCCCCGCCACGCCGGCCGCAGAGTCCGCCGCCCCCGTGGCGGCCGAGTCCGCTCCCGCACCGCAGTCGTCCGCCGGGCACCAGATGCCCGCGACATTCGCCTCGCCCGCACCCGCGCCCCTGATCGCCCCGGTCACCGCACAGCAGTTCGCCGGCTCGACGGCGACCGCGCCGGGCGCCGCGTTCGGACTCCACTCCGGGACCGCCCACACCCAGCCCACCGTCCCGCTCGGTGGAACCGCGCCCCTCGGCCTCGGTGACGCTCCGGTGGACCCGAATGTGAAGACCAAGGATGCCAAGCCGCGCGGCGGCGTGCGCCTCGCGGCCATCGTGGTCGCCGCCGCACTCGTCGGCGGAGTCGCGGGCTTCGGTGGCGGCGCGATCTGGAACGCCGTCGGCACCACGCCCTCCACCGGCGTGGCGGAGGGACCGCAGACGGTCACCGTCAACAACCCCGGCTCCGTGAACGAGACCACCGCCGTCGCCACCAAGGCGCTGCCCTCGGTGGTCACGATCGAGGTCGCCGGCACCAGCGAGGCTGGCAGCGGATCCGGTGTCATCATCAGCGACGACGGGTACGTACTCACCAACACGCACGTCGTGACGCTCGGCGGTGCCGTCGCCGACCCGACGATCCGTGTCACGACGTCCGATGGTCGCATCTACTCGGCGACCGTCGTGGGCACCGATCCCATCTACGACCTCGCGGTCATCAAGCTCACCGACGCCACCGATCTCACCCCCATCGAGTTCGCGGATTCGTCCGAGCTGAACGTCGGCGACACGGCCGTGGCGCTCGGCGCTCCGCTCGGGTTGTCGAATTCGGTGACCACCGGAATCGTCAGCGCGCTGAACCGCAGCATCCAGATCGCGTCGTCTGCCCTCCCCGACTCGTCGAGCGAGGACGCCCCGCAGGAGCAGGCGCCGGAGGACGGCCAGGAAGACGGCCAGCAGGGTCCGTTCCAGTTCGATCTGCCGGGCAACGGCCAGCAGCAGACGTCGGAGTCGATCTCGATCGCCGTGATCCAGACCGACGCCGCGATCAACCACGGCAACTCCGGTGGCGCTCTCGTCAACAGCAAGGGCGAACTGATCGGCATCAACGTCGCGATCGCCAGCTCCGGCTCCTCGGAGGAGTCCGGGTCGATCGGCCTCGGATTCTCGATCCCGTCGAACATCGCCCAGCGCGTGTCCGAGGAGATCATCGCCGACGGTGTGGCCACGCACGGTCTGCTCGGCGCCTCGGTGCAGGACGCGGCATCCGTGCAGGGCGCGGACGTCGCCGGTGCCTACATCGCCGATGTGACCAGCGGGGGAGCGGCGGCCGCCGGCGGCCTCAAGGCCGACGACATCGTCACCGCCTTCAACGGGGTGCCGATCACGAGCGCGAGCGACCTCACCGCGCAGGTGCGTGCCGCGGCCGGCGGCAGCGACGCGGACGTGACGTACATCCGCGGCGGCAAGGAATACCAGATCGAGGTGACGCTCGGCGAACTCGCCGGCTGACCCCGCCGCCCAGAGAAGGACGCCACCTCCGCGATAGGCTCGCGGGGTGGCGTCCTTCTCTTTCGGGTCCGGCAATGCGGCCAAGCTGCTGAGGATCCCGCTCTCCCTCGCAGGGCGCCTCGGCACGCTCGTCGTGCCGCGCGGTGACCGGTGGGTCTTCGGGTGTGGGGCCGGGATCGGCGACGGCGCCCTCGCCCTCCACCGGTACGCGACCGCGCAGGGGCATGATGCCGTGTGGCTGACCCGCTCGCAGCGCGAGGACGACGCCGCCGCCGCACTCGGCATCCGCACGTTGCGCCGATCGAGTCTCCGCGGTTGGTGGGCGACGGCCCGAGCCGAGGTCCTCGTCGTGACGCACGGTCTCGGTGACGTCAACCGCTACGCCGACGGAGGCGGATTCATCGTCCAGCTCTGGCACGGCATCCCGCTCAAGCGCATCGGACTCGATTCCCCGGCGACGACCCAGGTCCCGAACGTTCCGGGATCGGGCATCCTCCGGCGGGCGATCGCCGTGCTCTATCGTGCGTCCGCGCAGCGGATCCGCGTGCTCCCGGCTGCCTCCGACCGCTCGCGCGGACGCCTGGAATCGGCATTCGGGCTCCCGAGCGACCGTGTGGTCGTGACCGGCGAGCCGCGCGTCGACGTGCTGTCGGCAGGGTCACCGGAGGAACGCCGCGCGGCCGCATCCGCCCGGCTGCACGCCGCGCTCGATGATCTGCCCGACACGACCACCGTCGTGCTGTACGCACCGACGTGGCGCGACGGTGCAGTCGACCCCGCGGTGCCGTCGGCCGACGACTGGGTGCGGATCATCCGGGTGCTCGAAGAGCGCGACGCGGTGCTGCTCATCCGCTCGCATCCGCTCGGCGAAGGCGGGTACGCGCCCCCGCTGCCGAGTCGCCGGGTGCGGATGCTCGGCTCCACCGTCCTCGCGGACGTGACACCGGTGCTGCCCGCCGTCGACGTGCTCATCACCGACTACTCGTCGCTCGCCTACGACGTCGGCCTGCTGGCGATGCCCGTTCTCTTCCTCGCGCCCGATGCGACGGACTACGCGCGCTCGCGTGGTTTCTACGGTCGTTTCAGCGACGTCGGGGGAGCGGATGCCGCCACCTCCTGGCCGGACGTGTTGGCGCAGCTCGAGCGGTTGCTGTCCGACGAGGTGGCGTTCACCGAGCGGGCCCGCCGTTCCGCTACGCTCAGCGCGGAGATGCACGCTTTCCGCGACGGTAGAAACACCGAGCGGGTCTATGGTGCGATCCGCGCGCGGGGGATCCGCGCACCGAAGGGAGCAGTATGACAACGGCCCGGATCGATGAACAGGCGCAGACGCTGGTCATCGCAGGAACCGGACCGCGCCCGGCGCACGCCGAGCTGGTCGGCCCACGCGCGCGCGTCGACGCCCGCCTCTCGGGCGGGGGGAAGACCTGGAAGGCGGTGTTCGCGCTGCAGACCGCCCGGTGGGGCGGACCCGCGCTCCCGCTTCCCACCGGCGAGTACCGCCTGTCGATCGCCGAGACGGCAATCGACGACATCGATGTCGCCCCACTGCTGCTTCCCGGACTCCGTGTCGCGCTCGCCGCTGACGTCGTGCACATCGCCGCACCGATCGATCCGATCTACGAGACCGCCGAGGGCCAGGCGACGCTCGAGGAGCGTTATGTCGCCCAGGCCGGCGGCACCGAGAACGCGGTCTTCTTCGAGAGCTTCTACGGCCGGAGTGTCGGGTGCAACCCGCAGGCCATCGACCGCGAGATCGCGAAGCGCGCCCCCGACGTCCGCCGCTACTGGAGCGTGGTGGACTTCTCGGTCCCCGTGCCGGAGGGAGCGATCGCCGTGGTCGAGGGGAGCCCTGAATGGTGGCACGCGCGGGGCGCTGCGCGCCTGCTCGTGGTGAACGACTGGTTGCGCCGGAGGTTCTCCCGCAAGCCCGGGCAGAAGGTGCTGCAGACGTGGCACGGTACCCCCCTCAAGCGGCTCGCGCTGCATCGTCCGGGCTTCGACCCGCGACGGATGGCGGCCGTCGTCAAGGAATCGCGGCGCTGGGACGTGCTGCTCGCACAGAACACCTACGCCGAGCGGATCCTCAAGAAGGCGTACGCGTTCTTCGGCCGTCCTGTCTGGGTCGAGGGATACCCGCGCAACGATGCGCTCACCACGACCGATCCCGCGGTGATCCGTGCGGCGCTCGGCATCGGAGCCGAGGAACGCGTGCTGCTGTACGCGCCGACGTGGCGCGACGACCGTTCCGAGATGGTCGACTTCATCGACGCCGAGCGTCTGGCCGAGCAGACCGATGCGGTCGTCCTGGTGCGCGGGCACTCCCGTACCCTCGACGCCGGACGCGACCACGCCGGTGCACGCGTGATCGACGTGACCGGGTACCCCGAGACCGCGCAACTGCTTCTCGCGGCGGACGCTCTCATCACGGACTACTCGTCGGTGATGTTCGACTTCAGCGTCACGGGCAAGCCGATGTACTTCCTCGTGCCCGACATCGAGCACTACCGCGGCACCCTGCGCGGGTTCTACTTCGATCTCGACGCCCGTGCCCCCGGACCGCTCGTGGCGACGCAGGACGAACTCGTGCAGGCGCTCGCCGCGACCGACCACGAGCAGGTGTACGCCGAGCGATATGCCGCGTGGCGACGTCAGTTCAACACGCGCGACGACGGGCGCGCGGCGGAGCGCGTCGTCGACCGCATCCTCGATCAGGGTTTCCTGACGGCCTGACCGGCTGCTGCCGCGTCCGGGCAGGTCAGGGCAACGGAGTGTTGCGGGTGCCGAGGCGTGAGGCGTCGACGGTGTCGCCGGCACCGCGCAGCACGCCGCCGAGGAACCCCCACCCCCAGGCGAGGTGCATCGTCGGCAGCACGAGCAGGGTCCACAGCCGTTGCCGGATGCCGCCTCCCCCCGGTGCTGCAGCGACGGCGATCACGAGCAGCGCGTAGGCCGCGAGCGGCGCGTAGACGATCGAGGCGATCAGCGAGGCGAGGCCGCTGAGCACCCCGGTGAGCTGCAGGACGCCGACGATCACTGCGACGATCGTGAGGAGGACCAGCGCGGGAGGAGCGAAGAAACGGATGCCGTTGCGTCGCCCGAAGCGTCGGACGAGTTCCCCGCGCCAGGCGCCGGTCGCGCGGAACTGGCGCGCCAGGCGCACCCAGCTCTCCCGGGGCCAGTACGTGACCGCGAGGGCGGGGTCGAACCAGACGCGGTGGCCGGCCTGACGGATGCGGAGATTGAGCTCCCAGTCCTCGCCGCGGCGGATCGTCTCGTCGAAGAGGCCCACCTCGTCGAGGACCTCTCGGCGCATCACCCCGAGGTAGGCGGATTCCGCCTCTCCCTCGTGCGCGCCGCCGTGGTAGGCCCCGCCGCCGAGGCCGACGGGGGAGTTGTAGAGGCGGGCGACGGCCTTCTGGAACGGTGCACGCCCCTCGGCGTGCATGACGCCGCCGACATTGGCGGCCCCCGTGCGCTCGAGGGTCTGCATCGCACGCACGGCGTAGCCGGGCGAGAGCTCGGAGTGCGCGTCGACTCGGATCACGGTCGAGTAACGACCTGCGCGGATCGCGGCGTTCAGTCCCACCGGGATGTGGGCGGCGGGGTTGTCGACGAGGCGGATGCGATCGTCGGCGGCGGCGAGCCTGATCGCGATCTCGGTGGTGCCGTCGGTCGAGGGGCCGAGGGCGAGGACGAGCTCGACGGGAACGTCGAGATCCTGGGCGAGGACCGACTGCACGGCGTGCTCCAGATACCCCCGTTCGTTCAGCACGGGCATGACGAAGGAGACCCCGACGGGCGGTGTGTGCGAATCGTCATCGTGCATCCGTCGATCATGTCATGGGGCGTCGGACGTTCGCTGATCGAGATCTCGGGCCCGCTGCCGGCTCGGTATCCTGGAGGGATGGGTGCATTCTCCGACGCGAAGAAGGCGTACCGTCTGCTGAAGCGGGCGGTCGCGTCGAGAACGGCCGTGCAGCGAGTGCGGCGCACCCTCGCGACGAGCGAGAAGTTCCCCGACGGGCACTTCAAGATCGCCGTCTACTTCGCCGACGGCGCGGTGAACATGTATCAGATGCGCCAGTGGTACCGGCCGCTCGCCGAACTGTCGAAGCGCTGGCCGGTCGTCGTCCTGTCGCGTCAGGCGACGGGGGCCGAGAAGATGATCGCCGAGGACGCCCCTCCGGTCGCCTTCGTGCCGACCGTGCGCAGCCTCGAGAAGTTCGTGGCGCAGCACGACATCCGCATCGTGCTCTACGTCAACCAGAACACCCGCAACTTCCAGATGTTCCGCTACGGGCGCCGCTGGCACGTGTTCATCAACCACGGTGAGTCCGACAAGATGTACATGACCACCAACCAGTACAAGGCGTACGACTACGCGATGGTGGCAGGACAGGCCGCGCGTGATCGTCTCTCGCGCACACTCTGGGGCTACGACGTCGACCGGCGCACGATCGAGATCGGACGCCCGCAGGCCGATCACTACTCGGGCGAACTCCCGTACACGCCCGACGATCGCACGGTCGTCCTGTACGCCCCCACCTGGGAGGGCGACCGACCGAGCGCGCACTACGGCTCGATCGCCACGCACGGCGAACGCCTGGTGTCGGCGCTCCTGGCGACCGGATCGCACCGGGTCATCTATCGGCCGCACCCGCGAAGCGGTGTCGTCGACCATGAGTACGGGGCGGCGCACCGCCGCATCATCGCTGCGATCACCGCGGCGAACGCCACCGATCCGCGTGCGCAGCACGTGTACGACGACGGCCCCGAGCTCGGATGGCAGCTGTCGGCCGCGGACGTGGCGGTCGTCGACATCTCCGCGATGGTCTACGACCGGCTCGCCGCGGGCAAGCCTTTGATGATCACGCGTCCGGCCGACGAGCGCGCGTCGATCGACACCACGGGCTACCTCTCGGATTGCGAGTGGCTGACTGCGGATGCCGCCGCCGACATCGTGTCGGAGGTCGAACGGGTCCGTGCCGACGAGGCCGCGATCGCCCGTCTGCACATGTGGGTGCAGCACTACTTCGGCGACACGACGCCGGGCGTCGCGACGGCGAAGTTCCACGCGGGCATCGAGCAGCTCATGGCGAAGTGGGACGACTGGGAGGCGCACGAGATGGGCGCCGTCCGTCCGGACCTCGACGACGACGACGAAGAAGGCGATGAGGAGGAGATCTGACCATGGATCTCCCTCTCGCCCGCGACGTCGCTCCTCGGATCGAGTACGTGCCGGCGTCGGCATCCACCAATGCCGATCTGCGGTCCCTCGCCGCCGACCCGCTCGGCTGGCCCCACCTGTCGACCCTGATCACCCGCAACCAGACGGCCGGTCGGGGGCGACTGGATCGCGTCTGGACGGCGCCCGACGGTGCCGCGCTGGCGATCTCGGTCGTCGTGCGCGTCTCGCTCGAACCTGCTCTCCGCGGCTGGGTCCCCCTGATCGCGGGGATCGCGATGGCGGATGCCGTCGCCGCGCAGCTCCCCGCACATGCCGTGGGTGTGAAGTGGCCGAACGACGTCCTCGTCGACGAGCACAAGATCTGCGGCATCCTCGCCGAGGCGATGACCGATGCGATCATCGTCGGCGCGGGCGTCAACACGGCCATGACGGCGGATCAGCTGCCGGTGCCCACGGCCACGTCGTTCGGCGTGCTCGGGGCCGTCGCCGACGAGGACCGGTTGCTCGCCGACTACCTCCGCGGGCTCGATGCGCACCTCTCCGCCCTCGCCGATTCCGGCGACGCGATCTCCAGCGGCCTGCACGCCGCGGCGACGACACAGAGCACGACTCTCGGTCGCGCCGTGCGGGTGTCTTTGCCGGGGGAGCGGATGCTCGAGGGCATCGCACGCGAGCTCGACGAGGAGGGGCGTCTGGTGGTGCGCGACGACCGGGGGGACCACTCGGTCTCCGCCGGTGACGTCGTGCACGTGCGCCCGCTCGCCGACTGACACGCCGCCCGCCCGCGCGTCGATGTCGGACATCACGGGCACAATGGTGGGGTGACGCAGCCTGTGACGCTCAGCGGTCGGCCGATGATGCCGCCGCCCGGCGCGCCGTCCGAGGAGCGGCTCATCGCCCGCTTCCGCAGTCATGCGCGTCGGCTCTTCTGGTCGGCACTCGTGCTGGTGGCGACCTTCGGGGCGACCGCCTACTTCTACGACAACCTCCCGGCGCCGTTCGAGAACTGGATGCTGTTGGCGGCTGCCGGCGGGGTGGTGCTGCTGCTCGTCGTGATTCCGTTCACGGTGTGGCTCGCGCGCTCGACCACCGTGACGACTCGGCGGGTGATCGTCCACGGCGGTGTCGGCGCACGCAACCGCCGAGAGATGTCGCACGCCCGCGGGTACACGATCGGAGTGCGTCGCGGACCGCTGCAGCGCCTGTGGGGGGTCGGCACGATCACGCTCTCGAACGGTGTCGATGCCCCGTTGCGCCTGGTCAACGTGCCGAACGTCACTCTCGTGCACGAGACGCTGGCCGACCAGATCGAGGTCAGTCAGATCCTCGCTCACCGCGACGCGCAGACGGGCACCGAGGGCTTCGCATCCGCGTGAGTTCCGCTCGCGCCGCCCTGCGCCCGGATCGTCGTGATGTCAGCCGCATCGCCGACGATGCGCGAGAATGGTCGAGACGAAAGGGAGACGGCACATGGCTTTGCGTGTGGGCGTGATCGGCGGCGGACAGCTGGCTCGGATGATGATCGCTCCGGCGGTCGAACTGGGGCTCGACCTGCGAGTGCTCGCCGAGGGCGAGGGCATGTCGGCGCAGCTCGCCGCGACCGCCGTCGGCGACTACCACGATCTCGATGTGGTGCGCGCTTTCGTCGCGGACGTCGACGTCGTCACCTTCGACCACGAGCACGTGCCGCAGGACATCCTGCGCGCCCTCATCGCCGACGGCGTGGCCGTGCACCCGGGACCCGACGCCCTGCAGTTCGCCCAGGACAAGCTGGTGATGCGCGCGCGCCTCGCGGACCTCGGGGTGCCCCAGCCGGACTGGGCGGCGGTCGCCACCGAGCAGGAACTGCAGACCTTCCTCGACGCCCACGACGGCCAGGGGGTCGTGAAGACTCCCCGCGGCGGGTACGACGGCAAGGGCGTGCGTGTCGTCCGTGCCGCGAGCGATGCCCGTGACTGGTTCGCCGCCGTGCCCGCGGGCGAGGCGCTGCTGGTCGAAGAACTCGTCCCCTTCGTGCGCGAGCTCGCGCAGCAGGTGGCCCGACGCCCGAGCGGCGAGATCGTCGCGTACCCCGTCGTCGAGACCGTGCAGCGCGACGGCGTCTGCGCCGAGGTGATCGCACCGGCTCCCGCGGCCGCCGAAAGACTCGCCGAGGTGGCCGAGAGCATCGGCGTCCGCATCGCCGAGGGGCTCGGCGTCACCGGAATGCTCGCCGTCGAGCTCTTCGAGACCGACGACGAGCGCATCCTGGTCAACGAGCTCGCCATGCGTCCGCACAACAGCGGGCACTGGAGTCAGGACGGAGCGGTCACAGGGCAGTTCGAGCAGCATCTGCGCGCCGTGGCGGATCTGCCCCTCGGCAGCACCACGCCGCGCGCGCCGTGGTCGGTCATGGTCAACATCCTCGGTGGACCCGCCGAGGGCACCCTCGGAGATCGCTTCTCGAGCGCGATGGTCGCGCATCCCGAGGCGAAGATCCACACCTACGGCAAGGATCCGCGCCCGGGGCGCAAGGTCGGTCACGTGAACGTCTCGTCGAGCGATCTCGACGACGCCGTGTACGTCGCGCGCGCCGCCGCCGCGCATTTCGCCTGATTCGATCGACGAGGCTGTCCGTCGGCCGCGTGCCGTGGGGGCAATCTCCAGCACCAGACCGTAGCCTGTCATGGTGACCGAGCCACTGCACTCTTCCGCCGCGCCCCTGGTCGGCGTCGTCATGGGATCCGACTCCGATTGGCGCGTCATGAGCGACGCGTCCCAGGCGTTGACCGACTTCGGTATCGCGCACGAGGTCGAGGTGGTGTCGGCGCACCGCACGCCCGACAAGCTGATGAGCTACGCACGCGAGGCTCGCGCCCGCGGCATCCGCGTCATCATCGCCGGCGCGGGCGGGGCGGCCCATCTTCCGGGCATGCTCGCCTCGATGACCCCGCTGCCCGTGGTTGGTGTTCCCGTGCCGCTCGCGTACCTCGACGGCATGGATTCGCTGCTCTCGATCGTGCAGATGCCCGCCGGCATTCCGGTGGCCACCGTGTCGATCGGGGGAGCGCGCAACGCGGGTCTGCTGGCCGCTCGGATCCTCGCGACGGCCGATGAGTCCCTCGCCGACCGCGTCGAGCAGTACGCCCGCGACCTCGAGGCCCAGGTCGAGGCCAAGAACGAACGGCTGAAGGACTCGCTGTGACCCTCGCGCCGCCGCGGGCGGGCGGGCGGCCGCTGATCGAGACCCGGCCGATGCGGCATCCCGACTCCGCGGATGCCGGGGCGATGACGAAGCGTGGATGGTGGCTCATCGCGCTCAACCTTCTTCTCCCCGGATCCGCTCAGATCGTCGCGGGCAACCGCCGTTTGGGGCGCATCGGCCTGCGCGCCACACTGCTCGCCTGGTTCCTGGTGATCGTCACCGCCGGGCTGGCGCTCTTCGCGCGCCCGGTGCTTCTGTGGCTGACCGTCGGCGCGGGATGGTTCTCCGCGCTCATCCTCACGGTCGTGCAGATCCTCCTCGTCGTGTACGTGGTTCTCTGGGCCGTGCTCACCTTCGACGTCCTCCGCATGGTGCGTCTGGTCAAGGTGCCGACCGCCTCACGCTTCGCGATCCCGGTCGTCGCGCTGATCCTGCTGGGCCTGGTCGGTGGGGGAGCAGCCTATGCGGCGACCGTCGTCGGATCGACGCGCAACACGATCAGCTCGATCTTCGGTCAGAGCGGGCCGAGCCTGCCGCCCGATGACGGTTACTACAACATCCTGCTGCTCGGAGCCGACAGCGGCGACGGGCGTGATTCGATGCGCTTCGACAGCATCTCGGTCGTCTCGGTCAACGCCGACACCGGGGCCGTCACGATCACCGGCATCCCGCGCGAGCTGCCGAACGCCCCGTTCAGCGAGGGCAGCCCGATGCTCGAGCTCTATCCGAACGGCTTCGAGGGGCACGGTTCGTCGACCTGCGGCTGGAACGGCTGGATGAACCACGTGCGCAACGCGGCCGAGGTGTGTCGCGACGACAACGGTTCAGGTCTGTACCCGAACGCACAGGCTCAGGGCTCCGAGCCCGGCATCGAAGCGACGAAGGATGCCGCGGAAGGCGTACTGGGGATCAAGATCCCGTATTACGTCTTCGTCGACATGCACGGTTTCGCCGATCTGGTGGATGCGCTCGGCGGAGTGGACATCACCGTGACCGAGCGCCTTCCCAAGGGCGGACCGCCCGAGGGCTGGCACGGGACGGATGTGAACGAGTGGGCGATCGGCTGGATCGAGCCCGGTGCGCAGCACATGGACGGCGACACGGCGCAGTGGTACGCGCGCTCGCGGTACACGACCAGTGACTGGGATCGTATGAAGCGCCAGCGCGAGCTGCAGGCGGCGATCCTCGCGCAGTTCACCCCGCAGACCGTACTCACCCGTTTCAACGAGGTGGCGGCGGCGGGTACGGCGCTGATCAGCACGGATCTGCCCCAGGACAAGCTTCCGGAGTTCTTCGATCTGATGATGAAGGCCAAGGAGCTACCGGTGAACACGATCGAACTGACCCCCGAACAGGGTGTCGATGAGTTCCAGCCGGACTACGCCTACATCCACGAGATGATCCAGCAGGCGCTCCACCCGCCGACGGCCACACCGACGCCTTCGCCCTGACGGCGGCGCCGGCACCGCGCCCGGATGTGAATGTGCCCACGGCCACCTCGGGAGAGTGTGGAGGGGCCGTGGGCTTCCGGTGTATCACCGGATTCACCAGACGACGGTGATCGGAGGGGGAGGGATCACCGTCGTCCAGTCGACCGCCGCACGAGGCGACGATCAGATCTAGGCGCGCTTGCGGCGGGCGGCTCCGATGACCACGAGGCCACCGCCGACGGCGAGTGCCGCGGCACCGCCCCCGATGACCCAGGGCGAGATGCTTCCGCCGGTGAGCGCGAGCTCGATCGAGCCGTCACCGGTGAGCGGCAGCTCGGTGCCCGCAGTCGCGACGCTCGGGTCGTGGTTGCAGCTCGACGTGCCACTGACCGTGATGACGGCGGTGTACGGCCCGATACCGGCGACCGATGCTGCACGAGCCGCGACGTTGGCCCCCGCCCCCGTGAAGGTGATGGCGTACGTGCCGGAACCGCCGGACGGCGGGCGGAACGAAACCGTGAGGCTGCCGTCGGCGGCGGCGGTGTTGCCCGAGATCTCGGCCTCTTCGGCGCGGAGGCCGGAGACGGAGACGCCGACGACCTCGGAGGGCTGGAACGAGCCGGGCCCGAAGACGATGGTCGAGACGTCGCAGATGTCGATGATCGGGTCGTCGACCGTCACACTCGGCTTGTCGGCATAGGAGTCGGACGACGCCGCAGAGGCGGCGGTCGGTGCGGCGAGCATGATGACGCCAGCGGCAAGGCTGATAGCAGCCAGTTTCTTCAGCATGATGTTTCCCCAGAATTTCACGCGGAATCACACCCGGATACACCCCTGCATCCGACTGCGCGAGCCCTCCCTGCCCCCACGGCAGGTTTTTAGAGCCCAGATATTCCCCAGTGAGATGAAGGTACCCCATCCCGGGGAGAAAGTCACGACGTGCAGCGCAGTTCTTCGCGTGTCGCCGTCGGCGTGTCGATCGTGGGCGTCTGCATGACCGAGTCGACGTGACGCCCCGCGCCCTCTCCTTGGAACTGCACGGTGACGGTGGTGGATTCGCCCGGCGCCAGAAGTACGTCGTGCTGCACGGTCGAACGGTCGCCCAGGAGCGCGGTCTGGACGGGCTCCTCGACGCCGTCGCGATCGGCACGCGACAGGGTCGCGCCCTCCGGGCCGTAGATCGCGATCAGAGTCCGGGTGCTGCCCGGCGGGACGCCGAAGTTCCCACCGCCCGTCACGTACGGGGGCAGAGCGGTGGCAGCATCCGCTGGTGCATCGTTCTTCCACGTCACGCTCACCTGCGTCGTCGGCGTACCCGCGCAGTTCCCGATCGCCGTGGAGACCGTGGCCTGCGCGTAGAAGTCCATCTTCCCGCCGGTGGTGTCGTTGATCAGCACACC
Organism: Microbacterium sp. NPDC008134; assembly: GCF_042957055.1. Lineage (NCBI taxonomy): Bacteria > Bacillati > Actinomycetota > Actinomycetes > Micrococcales > Microbacteriaceae > Microbacterium > Microbacterium sp. NPDC008134. The sequence continues at coordinate 1,272,438 of NZ_JBIBHO010000001.1, forward strand.
CACATGCGCTCCCGCATCGGTGTCGACGGGAAGCGTACCCCCGACCGTCGAGGCGGCGAGGATGCGCTGCTCGTCCTCGTGCGCACTCCAGATGCGGATCCGCCCTTCGCCCGCCGACGTGGCGAGGGCGCCGAGGAGCGCACGTGGATCTCCGCCGGAGAGCGCGGCGCCGAAGAGCCCGGTCGCGGCTTGGGCGAACACCTGGTCCTGGACGACCGGATCCGGGATCGCGGCGTAGATCTCCGAGAGGAGAATGCCCACCACGTTGTCCGGGGTCGCCGTGAACGGACCGAAGGTGATCTCGCCGATCGCGTCGAGCAGGTGCTTCGCGACGACCGTGTCGACCGCGATCACTCCGTCGACCGGCCCGCCGAACACACCCTCCCAGCGGGCGGCGATCGCGGGTCCCGCCTCGGCGAAGTCCGGGATGCTCGTCAGATTCTGCAGATAACGACCGGGTCCGTCTTCGAAGAGCGCGACCGTGCTGTCGCTCAGGGGGAGCGGATCCGTCAGCGGCGGGAAGTCGAGGGTGGATGCCTGCCGTTCCAGGGAGATCCGACCGTTCTCCGCCCGGAGCAGCGCGATCGAGCCGATGATGCCGCCCGATGAGCGCAGCTCCGCATTGTTCTGCATCGCGAGCACATAGGTGCGCTGCCCTTCCCCGCCGAGCATGGTGGGGAGCAGGACCGATGCGCCGTGCAGCGTCCCGACAAGCGTCGCCGCCTCGGTGACGTTCGAGCGGACCTCGCGCACGGCATCCGCCAGCGGAGGAAGGGTGGCATCCGCATCGATGTTCTCCGCTCGTACGAGCGCGTCGTCGAGCACGGACGAGGCCTCGGAGAGGGGCTCTCGGATCGTGGCGAACGGTGCGAGATCGATCGATCCCCCCGAGAGGCCCAGGCTCGCCAGATCGACCTCGGAAGACACATCGAGCAACGGCGTGAGGGCGTCGGTCGCGACACTGTCGGCGATATCGGCGATGTCGCTCACCGCGCGGAAGTTCGGGCCGATGAGGGGAACGACGGCGAAGGCCTGCCACACGGGGTCGGAGGTGAGGTCGTTCGCGGATGCCGCATTCCGGGCGATGCTCTCGGAGACTCGGGCGGCCGTGTCGAGGTCGCCCTCGGCGATCGCCGCTTTGAGGTCGGCGGACTGGTCGGCGACCTGCGTCAGGTTGTCCACCGCGCCGATTCCGCGGACCGTCACCCAGCCGAGAGCGAGGACGAGGAGCGTCAGGACGATGCCGACGGTCCATCCCACCCATCGGCGCCGTCGTGGAAGTCGCCCGTCGCTCACGTGAGCATTCAAGCATGAAGGCCCCGGCGCGGGCGAGGATGCTGAGGGAACCCTGTCAGTCCGCGCGACTCGACGGTGTCCTCCGGGCTGCCGGGGGAGGACGGCGATACTCTGAGCGCATGGGTGCTCGACTGCGTGTGGTTCTGGATCAGCTCGTGCAGGTGGTCGACCCGGACCACGCCGCCGCATCGATCGAACTGACGCGCGGACTCGTCGCCACAGCGCCCTCGGGGTGCGATGTCGAAGCGATCGTCCCGGCGGGGAGCGAGGCGTCGATCCCCGGTGTCGCCGAGGTGCGAACCCTCGGGCTCGCGCGGCGAGAACTCACGGCGTCCTGGCAGCTGGGGATCGCCGCGGGCGCCGGCGGAGGACTGATCCACTCGCCGACGCTGATGGCGCCCCTCGTGCGGCACGACCGCACGCACGACAACGATCAGACGACGGTCACGGTATGGGGGCTCGAAGCCTGGGAGGCCCCGGAGACCCTTTCCCGCGCCGCCGTCGCCTGGCAGAAGTCGATGCTGCGCCGGGCGGCGAAGCACGCGGACGCGGTCGTCGTGCCCACGCACACCATCGCGCAGCGCATCCAGGAGATCGCCCGTGTCGGTGATCGGGTGCGCGTGATCGCCGGGGCCGCGCCCGAGGGGTTCGTCACGCCGTTCGACGCCGGTGAGCGGCGTGCCGGGCTCTCGTTGCCCGAGCGATATGTCGTCGTGCACGGGACGTGGGACTCGCTGCCCGACGGATTCCGCGGTGCGCTGGCAGCCGGTGCGCACGCGGTCGTGCTCGATGCGGAGGAGGGGGCGGAGCCCCGCTACTCCGACATCGCGTCGTCCGCCGGACTGGCGGAATCGCGCGTGCACGTTCGAGGCGCTCTCGACGCCGACGACCGCGCAGCCGTCCTCGCGGGAGCGGCAGCGTACGTCGCGAGCAGCCCGACGGCCGCGTGGCCGTGGCGTGCGGTCGAGGCCATGCGTCTCGGTGTGCCGGTCGTGGGTGTCGATTCGGGAACCCATCGCGACGTGATCGCCGACGGAGGGCTGCTCGTCGATTCGGGGGATCTGCCCGATGCCGTCGAGCGTGCGACCGGAGGAGAGAGTTCACGACTTTCCGTGCTCGCGGCGGACCGCTCACGAGCGTTCTCGTGGGCGGGATCGGCCGAGCGCGTGTGGGGTCTGCACGCGGATCTGTGAGTGCGCGACGACGCCTGGGAGACGTCTTCGGATCCGTCGGACACGCCGACACGCGGTAGCCGATATTCCGTAACAGTGGCATCATCACGCGACTTCCGTCACACTGGTCACATGTCTCGACGTGCCCCACGCTCGCGAAACAACCGGAAGATCACCCGTCTCCTCACTTGTTTCCTCGCTGTCACCGCTGTCGTCGCCGGCACCGTGCTCCCCGCCGGCGCCGCTTCCGCGGCAGCCCCCGCGACGACGGTTGCATCGAACGCCGTGTCCCAGGCGGTCGGCGACCCCGCGGCATCCGGCATCGTCAAGAGCACTCTCGTGGGCTTCACCCCGGGCAACATCATCAGCGACGCCGTGTTCACGAACAAGAGCACGATGACCGAGGCGCAGATCCAGGCGTTCTTCAACAGCAAGGTGTCGAGGTGCCTCGGCGGCACCGACGAGAACGGCAAGCCGATCGTCTGCCTCAAGGACTTCAAGATCACGTCGGTCACGCGCCCGGCCGACCAGTACTGCAGCGGATACACGGGAGCGGCGAACGAGTCGGCCGCGCGGATCATCTACCGCGTATCGCAGGCGTGCAACATCAACCCGCAGGTCCTGATCGTCATGCTCCAGAAGGAGCAGGGCCTCATCACCCACACGTGGCCGAGTGCGTGGCGCTACAACATCGCATTGGGTCAGGGATGCCCCGACACCGCTCCCTGCGACCCCAACTACATCGGCTTCTTCCACCAGATCTACGGCGCTGCGCGCCAGATGCAGATCTACATGGAGGGGCGCTGGTTCCAGTGGTACGCGCCGGGCAAGACCTGGAACATCCTGTACAACCCGAACGCGAACTGCGGCTCGTCGCCGGTGTACGTCGCGAACAAGGCGACCTCGGCGCTCTACTACTACACCCCGTACCAGCCCAACGCCGCGGCACTGCGTGCCGGCTACGGGACGGGCGACGGATGCTCCGCCTACGGCAATCGCAACTTCTACAACTACTTCACCGACTGGTTCGGGTCGACGCAGGGCATCAAGTACCCGGACGGTCCCATCGTGAACGTCGGCAAGGACATCTACGCGATCTCCAACGGCACGGCGTACCACATCACCGCCGAGGTCTGGCCGGAGTACAAGGCTGCATACGGCAACCCCGAGGCCACGGTCGGTGCCCACATCGCGTCGCTCGGCCAGGGGGGCGCTGCGTCGCTCTTCCTGCGGGACAGGTCGACGGGCACGGTCGCCTATCTCAACGGTGGCAAGATGCACCGCTTCGCGAGCTGCGATCTGGTAGCGCAGTGGAGGGGAAGTTGCAGCTCGCTCACCACGTTCGACTCGGATGATTTCCAGCGGCCCGGCAGCGGCCCTGAGATGACGACGCGCGCCAACGTGAGAGGTGACACCCGCATCTTCTCGATCGAGGGCAAAGATCTGGTGCCATACCAGAACGCAGCAGCGATGTCAGCCTGGGGCCAGAACGCCTCCCTCTACGCGGCGACGATGCCCGCGGCCCATGCGGCGCAGTATCCCGCGGCGCGCACTCGCTTCGTGCCGGGTCAGCTCATCACCGTCGCCGGGTCCGACCGCGTTTTCCTGCCGAGTTCCGACGGCCAGCTGATCTATGTGCCCGTCTTTGCGAACGTCACGAGCATGGGGCTGTCGACGAGCGTGCTCAAGGCCGTTCCGGCGCAGTGGATCGCGCAGCACCCGGGTCGCTCGAACCTCGGTCGCTACATCGTCTGCAACGGAGCGACCTACTTCACCTCGGGTGGGCTGTTGTACCGCTCTCCCTCATCCGGAGGGTTCGTCACTGTCGCGCCCGACAGCCGCACATGCGCGAAGTTGAAGGTCGGTGACGATGCGGCGGGTCCGCTCTTCGTGCGATCCACCGCTGACGCAGCAGTGTTCTACGCAGACGGGGGAACGTTCCGCCACGTCACGAACCAGGCGAGTCTGGCGGCGCTTCGTGGTCCCGGCGCCACCCGCCTCGTTCCGATGAGTCCGGCCGACCTCGCGTCGCTTCCGAAGGGGCCGCCCCTGCGCACCGATATCGGGCTCGTGACCACCGCGGGCGATGGAAGGGTCTACCTCGCGGATGCCGGGCGATTGATCTATCTGAGCTCGTGGGCGACGGCCGATGACCTCGGGCTTCCCCGCGCAGCGGTGACGATTTCCGACGCCGGTGCCGCCTCGATGCCTCGCGCGGGGACGGTCACCAACGTGGTGAGCTGCAACAGCATCGTGTACACCGCGCGCGCCGGTGTTTACACTAAGATCGCCGATACTTCGGGACTGACCCCTATGGTGCTGTCGGCCGACAACTGTGTGGCACTGGGCATTCGCTGACACACTCTGAGTACTCTCCGTCCGATCGCCAGCGTTGCCCCGCGTACCGGTCGCTCACAGTCGGACGGGCTACGATGGATGGCGCTATGCACGCCTGTCCGGTCGTGCGACGAGGAGGCGTGGTGGTAGTCAGTTGAGCGCGGTCGACGCGAGCTTGTATCAGTCCCCTGGGCGTGGGCGTGGCGTGATCGACGTCTTCCGGCGAGGCTATCTTCTCCGGCTGCTCGTACGTAAGGCGACGGCGACGCGGTATCGCAACTCGGTGCTGGGCTGGACCTGGTCCTACGTTAAACCGCTGGCCCAGTTCGCGGTCTACTACTTCGTCATGGGGATCATCCTCAACGCGCATCGCGATGTGGACAACTTCGCGATCTACCTGTTCTCCGGCATCGTGATCATCAACCTCTTCAATGAGGGCTTCGGCAACGCGACGAACTCGATCGTCGACAACGGAGCGTTGGTGCGCAAGATCTATCTGCCACGCGAGCTCTTCCCCGTGGCAGCGATCATCGTGTCGTTCGTGCATTTCCTTCCGCAGGTCGCCGTTCTCCTGGTGATCTGTCTGCTGCTGGGTTGGACGCCATCTCTCATCGGGATCGCGGCGATCCTCGGCGGGGTACTGCTGGTGCTGGTCTTCGCCACAGGGCTGGGGTTGTTCTTCAGCGGTATCAACGTTCGTTTCCGCGACGCGCAGAACGTGGTCGAGATCATCCGAATGTTCTCGACGTGGACATCGCCGGTGCTGTACATGTGGACGCTCGTCATCGACAAAATGCCAGCCTGGCTGTTCCACATCTACATGTCGAACCCGCTCACCGTCGCGGTGGAGTTCTTCCACCTGGGATTCTGGGCACCGACCGCTTCGTCGACGCCCGGTCTCCCGCCGCACTTCATGTTCTATGCCCTTGCGGCCTGCGTGGTCAGCCTGATCATGCTCCTCATCGGCCAGACCGTTTTCCGGCGCTTCGAGCGCAGCTTCGCCCAGGACCTGTGAGCACATGCAAGATCTGATCACCGTCGAGACCTCGACCCCGCCGACGATCATCGTCGAGAATGCGTCGAAGTTCTTCCTACGACGCAACTCCCACTCCTTCAAAGAAGCCTTCATCGGCTGGATCCAGCGCAAGAAGGTCGGCACCGACCATTTCCTCGCGCTCGACGACATCAGTTTCCAGGTGGGAGAGGGGGAGTCGGTCGCGATCCTCGGGATGAACGGTTCGGGGAAGTCGACCACCCTCAAGCTCGTCTCCGGGGTCCTCGAGCCGGATTCGGGGCGGGTCCTCACCCGTGGACGTGTCGCGGGTCTCATCGAGGTCGGCGCGGGATTCCACCCGGACCTCTCGGGGCGCGAGAACGTATATCTCAACGCCGCAATCCTCGGGATGTCGCGCAAGGAGACCGATGAGAAGTTCGATGACATCGTCGCCTTCTCTGAGATCGGCGACTTCATCGACCAGGAGGTCAAGCACTACTCCTCGGGCATGTTCATGCGCCTTGCGTTCTCGGTCGCGATCCACGTCAAGCTCGACACGCTTCTCGTCGACGAGGTCCTGAGTGTCGGCGACGCGCCGTTCCGGGCCAAGTGCGCGCAGAAGATCAAGGAGCTCACCGGTCGGGGCGTGACGATGCTCGTCGTCAGTCACGACAGCAACATGGTCAAGCAGTTGTGCTCGCGCGGGATCGTGATCGCGAAGGGCAAGAAGGTCTTCGACGGCCCGATCGACGAGGCTGTGGAATTCCTCAAGGCGTGAGCCGCTGAGGGCCGCTCCGCGACCCTCAGCGGCGACGCAGACGACGCAGGGCGCGTCGCCAGAACGAGGAGGCGACGATCTCCGCCCGGATGCCGTTCTCGACGTCGACGAAACGCTGGTCGATGAACTTCGTCAGGTACAGCACGAGCCCGGTGCCATTGTCGCCGACCCAGTCGCGCAGAGCCTCCTCGCGGATGCTCGCGTCGTACTTCGCGTGGTCGCTGCGTGCGCCGGCGACACTGTTGGCGGCGTTCCCGGACGCGCCGCGGCGCTGATGCCAGTATGCCAACGGCTGATCGCCGAGGTACTCCAGGGGTCCGCGAGAGAGGACCTTGAGGTTGAAGTCCCAATCGCCGACGACCGGGAGCCTGTCGTCGTACAGGCCGATCTCCGCGTGGAGCGACCGCCGGTAGAGGAAACCGATCGGCACGAAGCGGTTGAAGAGGAGTGTGTCGGTGAGAAGCGGAGCGGTCAGTTGCGCCTGGAACTCTTCGCGCTCGTCCACGACGAAGCGGCCGTTCTCTTCGCGCTCCCAGACGATCTCGATGCGCGAGACGACGCCCTGACGGTCGGCGTGGGTGTCGAGGTACTCGACCGATCGCGCGAGGAAGTCGCTGTGCCAGGAGTCGTCGTCATCGTGCAGCACGAGATAATCGCCCGTCGCAGCGAGGACCCCGGCGTTCGCCGACACCCACCGCCCCCGAGATTCCGCGTGGTCGATCACGCGGATGCGTTCACGATCAGCCGAACGGGAGAGGCCGGCGACGAGAGCCGCGACCTGTGCGGCATCGCCCCCGTCGTTGACGATGATCGCCTCCCAGTCGTCGAAGGACTGCGCGGTGATGCTGGAGAGCGCTCGCGCGAGGAAGTCGGGACGATTCTTCGTCCTGACGACGATGCTGACTCGCGGGTTCGTCATGGGCGACCCATACCGAAGTAGGCCCATCCCGCTGCCCGCCACGCCGCGGGGTCGAGGCAGTTGCGGGCATCCACGATTATCCGCGCCGACGTCGCCGCCGAGACCGTCGTCGGATCGAGCTCGCGGAACGCGCGCCACTCGGTCGCCACGACCACGACCTCGGCGTGCTCGACGGCTCCGATGACGGAGTCTGCGTAGGACAACTCGGGGGCGACGCGGCGCGCGGTCTCGTTGGCCTCGGGATCGAAGGCCGTCACCTCGACGCCTGCGGTGTGCAGACGACGGGCGACGTCGAGCGCGGGGGAGTCTCGGGTGTCGTCGGAGTCCGGCTTGAATGCGAGACCCAGAACGGCCACGCGACGCCCGGCAGGAGCGCCGTCGAGCGCGTCGACGACGAGATCTGCCACGCGCTGGCGGCGGCGCAGGTTGATGGCGTCGACCTCGTGCAGGAAGCGGACGGACTCGCCCACGCCGAGCTCTTCGGCGCGGGCAGCGAAAGCACGGATGTCTTTGGGCAGGCATCCGCCGCCGAAGCCGATACCGGCGTTCAGGAAGCGGCGCCCGATGCGAGCATCGAATCCGATCGCGTCGGCGAGCTGCGTGACGTCCGCGCCCGTGACCTCGGCGATCTCGGCCATGGCATTGATGAAGGAGATCTTGGTGGCCAGGAACGCGTTCGCCGAGACCTTGACGAGCTCTGCCGTGGCGTAGTCGGTCACGACCCGCGGGGTTCCCGCGTCGATGGCCGGCCGATAGATCTCATCGAGGACGGCGACGTCACCCGCGGAGAGGTCATCGCTCTCGACGCCGTACACGAGGCGGTCAGGCTCGAGCGTGTCCTGGATCGCGAAGCCCTCGCGCAGGAATTCTGGATTCCAGACGAGGCGCGCGCCCGTCGACCGGATCGCGTCCGCGAGTCGCCGCGCGGTGCCGACCGGCACGGTGGACTTGCCGACCACGAGGTCGCCGGGGGAGAGCACAGCGGTCAGCGATGCGATCGCGCTGTCGACGTAGCGCAGATCCGCGCCGTCGCCGTCAGCGCGCTGCGGTGTCCCGACCGCGACGAAATGCGCCGTCGCATCGGACGCTGCGGCGAAGTCCGTCGAGAAGGTCAGTGTTCCCCGGTCGCGCGCCGCGGTGAGGAGATCGTCGAGACCGGGTTCGAAGAAAGGAGCCTTCCCCGAGGCGAGCATCGCGATCCTGGTCTCGTCGACGTCGATCCCGACCACCTCGTGGCCGAGCGAGGCCATCGCGGTCGCGTGAACGGCCCCGAGGTATCCGCAGCCGATGACGCTGAGCTTCATTCCATCAACCCTTCAGTCCTGCGACGTACGCGCGCAGGGACTCTTCTGCCGGAGCAGGCGCATAGCCCGTCGAAGCGATCTTGGCGAGATCGAGGTGGCTGTTGCGCGGACGGGGAGCGATCGGTCCGCTCGCGGAGGAGAAGTACTCCTCCGTGGTGACCGGTGTGACCCGCTGCGGGTCGTGCCCGGTCAGTTCGAAGACCTGTCGGGCGATCTCGGCCCAGGACTGCACCTCGCCCGCGCCCGTGACGTTGTATACGCCGTAAGGGGCACCGCTCTCGTAGAGGTGGGCGATCGCGTTCGCGATGTCGGGGGTGAAGGTGAGACGGCCGACCTGGTCGCCCACGACACGCGGATCGATGCCCCGCTCGGCGAGAGAGTGCATCGTGCGGACGAAGTTCCCGCCCTCACCGATCACCCACGAGGTACGGACGATGTAGTGTCGGGCGGCCGTGGACGCCGCCAGGTCGCCGGCCGCCTTGGTCTGCCCGTAAACGCCGAGCGGACGCAGGGGGGCGTCCTCGGGGTACGCGCCCTCGAGCGTGCCGTCGAAGACGTAGTCGCTCGAGACGTGCACCAGGGTGATGCCGTGGTCATCGGCGACGCGGGCGAGCGCGGCGACGGCCGACGCGTTCGCGGCCCACGCCTGCTCCCGTCCCTCGGCCGTCTCGGCCGTGTCGACGGCCGTGTACGCGGCGGCGTTGACGATGAGACCGTAATCGCGCCAGCGCCGAGCGGCGGACATATCGGCGGCCGTCACGTCGATGTCCGCGCGTGTGGCGTACTCAATGTGCGAGGCATCGCCGAAGCGCTCGCGCAACGCGAGTCCCAACTGGCCGGACGCGCCGAGCACGAGGATGCGCTTCGGCGGGATCGGGGTGACGTCGGCCAGCCGCGGATGCGCCTTGTCCTTCTCCGAGATCTCGACGTCTGCGAGCGGGATGGGCCAGGCCACCGCCGCGGTCTCGTCGGCGAGGTTGAGGAAGGAGTACGACGCATCGGGTGACCAGTGGTCGTTGACGAGGTACGTGTAGGCGGTGTCGGCCTCGAGCGTCTGGTACGAGTTGCCCACGCCCCGGGGCACGTAGATCGCTCGGGAGGGGTCGATCTCCGTCGTGAACACGGTGCCGAAGGTCGGCCCTTCGCGCAGGTCGACCCACGCACCGAAGATACGTCCGGTCGCGACCGAGACCCATTTGTCCCAGGGTTCCGCGTGGATGCCGCGGGTCGTGCCGACGGCGTCGTTGAACGAGATGTTGTTCTGCACCGGGCCGAAGTCCTCGAGCCCGAGCGCCAGCATCTTCTCGCGCTGCCAGTTCTCCTTGAACCAGCCGCGCGAATCGCCGTGGACGGGAAGCTCGAAGACGACGAGGCCCGGGATGGGGGTCTCGATCCGTTCGAGCTTCTTCCCGAACGAGGCGCTCACTGGCCCTTGCCCGCGTAGAACGCCTCGACGGCGTCCTTGGACGGCGCCCACCAGGCCTCGTTGTCGCGGTACCACTGGATCGTCGAGGCGAGTCCGGCCTCGAAGTCCGAGAACTGCGGAGCCCAGCCGAGCTCCTCGCGCAGCTTGGTCGAGTCGATCGCGTAGCGGAGGTCGTGACCAGCGCGGTCGGTCACGTGGTCGTAGGCGTCGGCGGGCTGGCCCATCTCGGTGAGGATGAGCTCGACCACGGACTTGTTGTCCTTCTCGCCGTCCGCGCCGATGAGGTAGGTCTCTCCGATCGCGCCCTTCTCGAGGATGGTGAGCACGGCCGACGAGTGGTCGTCGGCGTGGATCCAGTCGCGGACGTTCTGCCCTGCGCCGTACAGCTTCGGACGGATGCCGCGGATCACATTCGTGATCTGACGGGGGATGAACTTCTCGACGTGCTGGTACGGGCCGTAGTTGTTCGAGCAGTTCGAGATCGTCGCCTGTACGCCGAACGAACGGACCCAGGCGCGGACGAGCAGGTCGCTTCCCGCCTTGGTGGAGGAGTACGGCGAGGAGGGGTTGTACGGCGTCGACTCGGTGAAGCGCTCGGGGTCGTCGAGCTCGAGGTCTCCGTAGACCTCATCGGTCGAGATGTGGTGGAGTCGGACGTCGTGGCGGCGCGCCGCCTCCAGCAGCGTGTACGTGCCGATGATGTTCGTGTCGAGGAACGGGCGCGGGTCGTTCAGCGAATTGTCGTTGTGGGACTCCGCGGCGTAGTGGACCACGGCATCCGCTTCGGCGAACAGGCCGTCGACCAGACCGGCGTCCGTGATGTCGCCGTGCACGAACGTGAGCCGGTCCTCGGGAAGCCCCTCGAGCGAGCGACGGTTGCCGGCGTAGGTGAGGGCGTCGAGCACCGTCACGTGGTGGTCGGTGTTCTCGATCACGTGGTGGACGAAGTTGGAGCCGATGAAGCCAGCCCCTCCGGTGACGAGCAGACGGGTCATGCGTGGCCTCTCTTGAGGATGTCGAGCAGGTAGGCGCCGTAGCCGGACTTGACGAGCTTCTCGGCGCGTTCGCGGAGTTCATCATCGGTGAGGAAGCCCTGACGCCAGGCGACCTCTTCCGGCATGCCGATCTTCATGCCGGTGCGGCGCTCCATCGTGCGCACGTACTCGGCAGCATCGGTCATCTGGTCGAACGTCCCCGTGTCGAGCCAGGCGGTGCCGCGGGGGAGGACCTCGACCTGCAGTTTGCCGCGTTCGAGGTACTCACGGTTGATATCGGTGATCTCGTACTCGCCGCGGGCGCTGGGCGCCAGGTTGCGCGCAATCTCGATCACGTCGTTGTCGTAGAAGTAGAGACCGGGGACGGCGTAGTTGCTCTTGGGGGAGGCGGGCTTCTCCTCGAGGGAGACCGCGCGTCCTTCGGCATCGAACTCGACGACGCCGTAGGCCTCGGGTTCGGCGACCCAGTAGGCGAAGACAGCCCCGCCGTCGATGTTCTCGAAGCGCTGCAGACGGCTACCGAGACCCGGGCCGTAGAGCAGGTTGTCGCCGAGCACGAGCGCGACGGAATCGTCGCCGATGAAGTCCGCGCCGATCGTGAAGGCCTGCGCGAGACCGTCGGGAGAGGGCTGCTGCGCGAACGAGAGATTCACTCCGAACTGCGATCCGTCGCCGAGGAGCCGCTCGAAGTGCGCCGCGTCGTGCGGCGTCGTGATGACGAGGATGTCCTTGATCCCCGCGAGCATCAGCGTCGAGAGCGGGTAATAGACCATCGGCTTGTCGTAGACCGGGATCAGCTGCTTCGAGACGCCCAGCGTGATCGGGTGCAGACGCGTGCCGGACCCGCCGGCGAGAATAATGCCTTTCACGCCTCTATGTTGTCATACCGAGCCTGGATCGCCCGTGTCAGGAGGCGCCCGGAGTGCGCTTACCGAGATCGCAGCCCCGCCGGGATATCCTGGGTCGGTTGTCGGTGAGAGGGTCTGGAACACATGGAAATGCTCGAACTGCTCTGGCCTGCCGCCGTGCTTCTCGCGCTGTACGCCGTCCTGGGCGGAACGCTGGCGTGGCTGATCGGGCTGCGCGGCCTCTGGACCGTGGCCGCGGCGCCGGCCTTCGCGATGACGGTGGTCGGCGGTGCGAGCCTGCTGGCGGGATTCGTCGGAACCGGCTGGTCGATCGTTCCGTGCCTCATCGTCGCCGCAGTGATCGGGGTGGGGATCCACCTCGTGCGTCGCCGCGGACGGCGCGGCGTCACCTCCTCGCCCTCGACGTCGCGCTGGTGGACCATCGTCGCCGCCATCGGCGCGGCCGTGGTCATCGGACTCCAGATCTTCGCGGTGATCGGTCAGCCGACGGCGATCTCGCAGACGTTCGACAACGTCTTCCACCTCAACGCCATCCGCTACATCATGGAGACCGGCGCCGCCTCGCCCCTCGAGCTCGGTCAGATGACGAGCCCGAACGGCGGAGTTCCCTTCTACCCCTCCGCCTGGCACGCGACCGCGGCCATCGTGGCGCAGCTGAGCGGCGCCGGCATCCCCGCGGTCGTGAACGCACAGACGCTCGTGATCGCGGCCGTCATCTGGCCGTTGAGCGCGATGCTTCTCGCCCGGACGCTGATGGGGAAGACGGCGACGGTCACCGTCGCTGCAGCGGTCGTGAGCTGCGCCGTCCCGATGTTCCCGCTGCTGCCGATGGACTACGGGGTCCTGTATCCGTTCCAGCTGGCTCTCGCGATCGTTCCGTTCACGGTGGCGGCCACGGCATCCGCCTTCGGCATCGGCACCTCGGCGAAGGACCTCGCGCCCGGCTGGTGGGGCTTCGTCGCGCTCGGTGCGATCCCGGGAGCCGCGCTCGCCCACCCGGGCGGGTTCGTCGCTTGGCTCGCGTTCTCGGTTCCGATCGTCCTCGTCTTCGTCGTGCGCCTGTGGCGCGCGCACCGATCCGGTCGGGTGCGCGCGACCCTCGCCGCCGGTGTGCTCGCGTACTTCGGCATCGGCATCCTCCTGCTCATGGTTTTGCGCCCACCACTGCCGACGCGAGGATGGCCGACACAACTGACCCCCGCGCAAGCGGTGACGGAGGTCGCGCAGGTGTCGATGTTCTACGGAACGATCGCCATCGGTGTCGCGATCGCCGTGCTCCTCGGCCTCTTCTGGGTGGTGAAGGAGCGCACCGAGGGGCTCATCGTCGGAGCGGCGCTCTGGGCGATCGGCGCAGTCCTCTTCATCGTCGTGATCTCCCTCCCGATCGGCCCCATCCGCGACGCGCTGACCGGGAGCTGGTACAACAACTGGCCGCGTCTGGCCGCGGTGTTCGGGATCGCCCTGGTGCCCGTCGCGGCCCTGGGGATCGCCCGCACGGTCGAGTGGATCGGGAGTCTGTGGACTCGGGTCCAGCCGGACGGACACGTCCTCCGCGTGATCGCCGGTGCCGTGGTCGCCGCGATCGGCTTCGTCGTCCTGCCCCTTCCCGCCATTCCCGCCGCCGTCGCCCAGGCGCAGATCCGGTTCGTGCTCGACGAGGGCTCGGCCCTCATCAGTTCGGATGAGATGGCCCTTCTCGAGCGCCTTCCGGAGCACGTCCCCGCCGGCGCGGTGATCGCCGGTAATCCGTACACCGGAACCGCCCTCGCTTACGCGATCGGTGGACGGCAGGTGCTGATGCCGCACATCCTGGTGGATGTCTCGGACGACGCGGCGACGATCAACGACCATCTGGCGGATGCCGAATCGATGCCAGCGGTCTGCGATGCGGCCGAGGCGCTCGACGTCCGATTCGTGCTCGACTTCGGCGAGCGGGAGGTCCACGGCGGGTCGCACCCGCTCGAGGGTCTCGAGGATCTCGCGGATTCGGGAGCGGTGCGCCTGGTCGACAGCCAGGGCGATGCCAGACTGTACGAAGTGACCGCCTGCGGTCTCGGCTGAACACGGAGAGACTTCCCCCATGAGCGACACCACGCGCATCGATCGCGTTCTGGTCCTCGTCCCCGCGTGGAACGAGGAGCGGAGCGTCGGTGACACCGTGCGCGAGATCCGCGCTGCATCGTCGCGATACGACGTCGTCGTGATCGACGACGGCTCCACCGACGGTACGGCGGAGGTCGCCCGCGCCGCCGGGGCTTCCGTGCTCTCCCTGCCCTTCAACCTGGGGGTGGGTGGGGCGATGCGCACCGGATTCACCTATGCGGCGCGCGAGGGGTATGGAGCCGCCATCCAGGTGGATGCCGACGGGCAGCACGACCCTGTGGACATCGACCGGGTGCTCGCCGGCCTCGAACACGCCGACATCTCGATCGGAGCGCGCTTCTCCGACGTCGGTGACTACTCGGTGCGCGGCCCGCGCCGCTGGGCGATGGTCTTCCTCGCCTCCGTGGTGTCGCGTATCGCGAAGACGCGACTGACGGACGTGACCAGCGGTTTCCGCGCCGCGAACACGCGCGCGATCGCGCAGTACGTGCACTACTACCCGGCCGAGTACCTCGGCGACACCCTCGACTCCCTCGTCGCCGCCCTGCACGCGGGGCTGACGGTCACGCAGGTCGGCGTCGCGATGCGCCCGCGAGCGCACGGCAATCCCAGTCAGGGCCCCCTCGGTTCCACCGTCTACCTGCTGAGGTCGGTGTTCGCGCTGCTTCTGGCCGCGATGCGACGCACGGGCTCGCGGAAGCAGGAGGAACGCGCATGATCGTCTTCGTCGGCATCGCCCTCGCCGTCCTGATCCTCGTGATCGTCCTGTGGATGCTCCTCACGCGCAAGCTGCGCGAGAAGTACGCCGTGCTGTGGATCGTGATCGCCGTATCGGTGCTCATCGTCGGGCTGTTCCCCGGCCTGTTGGGCGGGCTCACGGCCTTGCTCGGTGTGCAGCTTCCTTCGAACCTGCTCTTCGCGACGGCGATCCTCCTGCTGCTCGGAGTCGCGCTGCATCTCTCCTGGGAGTTGAGTCAGGTCGAGGAGGAGACGCGGCGCCTCGCCGAGGAGGCCGCGATCCTCCGCACGCAGCTCGAAAGCGTCGAGGATCGACTCGCGAAACTCGAGAACCCGCAGCCCGAGTCGCCCGGCGACCGTTCGTAGGTTCGCGCGGGCTCAGCGCCGCGGGGCTGTGACCGCTCGGGTGACGGCTCGACGCCCACCGCTGAGCGCACCACCGATCCAGCTCGCCCGGTACTCCCAGGTGAAGCGCCCCGGCACGATCTCATGCGCTCGTCCCGCACGGAGCAGCGACAGCGCGGTGCGCAGGCGGCGCGAACGACCGAACGCCAGCTCCTGGCGGGAATCGGTCGTCTCGTCGGTGCGGCGCGCGGCGAGAGTGTCGACCATCAGCTGTCGCCAGCCCACGTAGGCCCAGAACGTCATCCGGAGGATCGCCCGAGGGCTCCGCGAACCTTCGTAGCGCCGGGACTGCGCGAGCACGTTGGTGATGGAGCTGCGGATGCTTCCGCTGCCCATCGTGCTCGGATCGCCGAACACGTTCGAATCGTGCTGGACGTAATCCTGGACGACGTCGTCGATGATGCGGGTGCCCCGGTGCGCGGACGCGACGACGGCGAGCCAGTGATCGTGCGCGGCCGCGCGAGTCGACGCCCGGGGGAACGGCAG
Organism: Microbacterium sp. NPDC008134; assembly: GCF_042957055.1. Classification (NCBI taxonomy): domain Bacteria; kingdom Bacillati; phylum Actinomycetota; class Actinomycetes; order Micrococcales; family Microbacteriaceae; genus Microbacterium; species Microbacterium sp. NPDC008134. The sequence goes on from NZ_JBIBHO010000001.1 coordinate 1,288,260, forward strand.
CGCTGTGGGCAGCAGCTCGGGGTCGAACAGGCAGAGGGAGCCGGTGAACTCGTTGTTGAGGATCGTGAAGATCGCGCCGTGATCGTGCCGCGCAGTGCGTCCCGTCTCGACTTCGGAGGGGTAGGAGACGAGCCGGGCCTGCGCCGAGATCAGAGACACCTCGTCGAGGTGCGGGAGGAGCTTCTCGATCTTGTCGGCGTCCCATCGGTCGTCCTGGTCGCAGAGAGCGATCCACTCGCTCCTCTCGTCGACGGCGAGGATGCCGCGCTCGAAGTTCAGGTAGAAGCCGAGGCGGGTGCCGTCGCCGACGATGCGGAATCTGCTGTCCGCATCGGTGATCTCCGCGACCAGGTCGGCGATCGGTTCGGGGTCGCCGTCGACCGAGATGACGCACTCCCACTCGCGGACCGTCTGCGCCTGAAGAGACGTCAATTGCCGCCGGAAGAGCTCGGGGTCGGGGGAGTAGGCGGCGAGCACGATCGTGCCGAAGGGACGTGTCGACACAGGCGGCCTTCCGGGTCTGCGGGGATTGAACAGCGAATGAAGCTAGTCTAAATGCGCCATGCTCGTGATTCCCGCCTCCCCTCGTCGCCCGGTGCGTTTCGGATGAGCGCTTCCCCTGTCTGGGCGGTGTTCTCGACCTTCCGCCCGGGAGACGGTGCCTTCGACGCCGTGTCCTCCGTGATCTCTCAGATCGAGGGCGTGATCGTCGTCGATGACGGTTCCGGGCCCGCTGCGGAGCCCGTGCTCGTCCGACTCGAAGCGGCCGGAGCGTCCGTCGTCCGCCGACCCTCGAACGACGGGATCGCGACGGCGCTCAACGACGGCATCGAGCGCGCGATCCGCGCCGGAGCGGAGTTCGTGATCACCTTCGATCAGGATTCGCGAGTCGAGGACGGATTCGTTCAGGATCTCGTCGCCGCCCACGATGCCGCAACCCGCACGGGTGCCCGCGTCGGCCTCGTCGTGCCGGAGTACTTCGCGGGGGTACGGCAGCAGACGGGACCGGTGGCCCCCTTCGGCGACGCGGCGAACGTCATCCAGTCGGGGATGCTGATTCCGGCGATCGTGATCGCTGAGGCGGGTCCCCTGCGGGACGACTTCTTCATCGACCTCGTCGACATGGAGTTCGGTCTCCGCCTCCGCGCGCGCGGATGGCGCGTGCTCGCGGCCGGAGGCGTGCGCATGGAGCACACGCTCGGCACCCGGTATCGTCGCGAGTTGTTCGGCCGCACGGTGGCACTCCCCGGGGTCCCGTCGGAGTTCAGCCTGAGCACGCCCTTCCGCTACTTCTATCGCGTGCGCAACCGTCTGATCCTCAACCGCGAATACTTCTTCTCGGCGCCCGGTCAGATCATCCGCGAGACAGTGCTCGACGGCATCCACTTCGTGAACGCGTGGTGGGTGGCGAGGCCGCGCCGTGCGCTGGCACGCGTGTACCGGGCGGCGCTCGTCGCGGCCGTGCGCGATCGGATGGGACGGATGCCGGAGGCGCTGATGCCGATCGCGGCCGAGATCCGGTGGGACGCCCCCGTGGTCGCGGAGGGCGAGAAGTGAGCGGGCACATCCGGACGGCGGTCGGCCGTCTCAGCGGGTTCACGATCTCCGTCGGCGTCGTGACGCTGATCGGGATCGTGTCGATGCCGCTCCTGAACCTCGCCCTCGGCGAAGCCACGTGGGGCACGCTCGCGCTCGTGCAGGCCGTCTCGCAATTCGGCGGCATCCTCGTCGCCTTCGGCTGGGGGGCGACCGGGGCAGCCACCGTCGCCGGCATCCCCGCCGGTCAGCGGCAGGCGTTCTATCGCACGTCGTTGCGCGCCCGGGGCCTGCTCTATCTGCTCGTGCTGCCCGTCATCGCCGTGATCCTCTCTCTCCTCACGCGCGGCGACGTGCTGATCTCGGTACTCGGTGCCGCGGTGTACCTGCTGCCGCACCTGGGCGCGATCTGGTACTTCACGGGCGAGGGGAAGCCCATGCGGCTCTTGCTCTGCGACACCCTCCCGACCGTCGCCGGAGGCGTCGCGGGCGTCATCGGCGCCGTCGTCACCGGGGAGCTCTGGGTGTATCTCGTCGCGCAAGGGCTCGGGTTCATCGGCGCCGTCGTGCTCGACGCCGTCGTCGTCCTGCGAGGCTCGTCCAGGAACGACCACACGCAGGTTCCGCTGCGCACCGCGCTGAGCGGCCAGCGTCATGCCGTGTCGGCGACCCTCGTCAGCGGCCTGTACGTCACCCTCCCGATGGTCGCCGTGCAGGCGTTCCTCCCCGCGCTGCAGCCGATGTACGCCGTCGCCGACCGCCTCTTCAAGTACGCGTCGATCGCGCTGCTGCCGATCCAGCAGTACTTCCAGAGCTGGGTGCCCGACCCCGAGGCCGACTTCCGTCACCGCGCACGCATCGCGACTCTCGCCGGCGTGGTCATCGGCGTCGTCGGTGGTGCGTGCATCGCACTGCTGAGCCCCTGGGCGTCGATGATCCTCTCCGCCGGGAAGATCAGCGTGCCGTGGCAGGTGTCGCTGCCCCTCGGCGTGGCCTTCGTGGGGATCGCCACGGCGGCCATCGTCGGCTATGCGTGCCTCGTCGTCGTCGGGCGCGTGCGCGCGCTGGCGGTGTCGACCCTCATCGGTGCCATCGTGGGCGCGCCCCTGATCCTCCTCTTCGCCGCGGCCGGATCCGTGCCACTCGTGGCCTGGGCGGTGGCGGTGTCGGAACTGTGCGTCGGGGGCTATCAGGTCTTCGTCCTGCGCAGAGAGCTGCGCAAACCGATCGCGGAGGTGGTGTCGTGAGCGCGGTGCGTGTGAGCGTGTGCATGGCGACGTACAACGGCGAGCGGTTCCTGGGTCCGCAGATCGAGTCGATCCTCCGGGAGCTCGAGCCCCAGGATGAACTCGTCGTCGTCGATGACGCGTCGAAGGACGGGACCGTCGCTGCTCTGGAGGCGTTCGACGATCCGCGCCTCCGCATCCATGCGCGGACGGAGAACCGCGGGTACGTGCGCACCTTCGAAGAGGCCCTGGGGCGAGCGACCGGAGACATCGTCATGCTCTCCGACCAGGACGACGTCTGGGTGCCGGGCCGCCGTGCGCTGTTCGTCGCTGCTCTGAAGGACTCCGCGGTCGCGGCCTCCAACCTGGTGCTGCTCGGTTCGGACGATCCGCTGCCGAATCCGATCACGCGGCGCCCGTGGCGGTTGCGCGCCGCGTGGTCCCGTCAGGGGATCCGCAATGCAGTGAGGATCTTCGCAGGAATGGCTCCGTACTATGGCTGCGCGATGGCGATTCGTCGCGACGCCGTGGATCGGGTCCTTCCGTTCCCGGCCTTCCTCGACGAGAGCCACGACCTCTGGATCGCGCTCTTCGGCAACGCCCACCGCACGATGACGCACATCGAGACGGCGACGATCAGGCGACGCATCCACGACGCGAACGCGTCCCCGTCGAAGCCTCGGGGTGTCGGCGCCGTGCTGCGTGCGCGGGTCATGCTCCTGCGGGCGTGGGGGAGCGCTCGACGGCGCTGACCGGTCGATTCGATCGGCCCGGCCGATCAGCGGAGAATGTGCCGCCACAGAGCGCGACGGCCCGCGGCATCGCCATGGCGGAGCACCGTCGGAACCGTCGTCAACGCGTGGAGCCGGGCGAACAGGCGCGTCCGAGCGGCTCGAGCGGTCGATCTCCAGCCGCGTTCGTCCGCGCGGCTCGCGGTCTCGAGGAAGAATCGGCGATCGTCCGTGAAACGCGAGCCGTCGAGGATCGCCTTCTGCGAGGCGCTCTCGGTGTGCCGGCGGTAGGCGAAGACCTCGTCGTCGATCACTACGAGGGATCCGCCGGCGAAGGCGATATCGAGCAGGATCGCGAGGTCGAGCACGATGGGCAGGTCGTCGCGGAACTCGTGCGCACGGATAGCCTCGGTCCGGAAGAGGAGCGAGGGCCAGTACAGCCAGTTGCCCCGGGTGATGCTCGTGGTGAAACGTTCGCCCGTCAGCACGACGTCGCCGGAGCGCGTGTCGGGGCGGAGCATCCGCTGCTTCACGCGGTCGACGAGCGGGAGCGACGGCACACCGTTTTCGTCGACGACCTGAACGCCCGGCTGGAACACTGCGCCATCCGGATGCCGTTCGACGGCGGCGCGGAGAGCTGCGACGTAGCCGGGGAGGAGGAGATCGTCGCTGCCCAGCACCATCAGGTGTTCGGCGGTCGCGAGACCGACGCTCGCTCGGAAGTTCTCGATGATCCCCACGTTGACGTCGTTGCGCAGGTAGCGGACGCGCGGGTCGTCGAGCGCTGCGAAGTATTCGGCCACCGCCGGATCGGGGTACGCATCGTCGATGACCGTCAGTCGCCAGCCGGGATCGTTCTGCGCGATCACGGATTCGACCGTCTGCCGGAGCAGCACCGGGTCGCCCCAGAAGGGCAGCATGATATCGATGGTCATCGTGCCTCCAGCATACGAAGTGCCCGGTCGTCGGCGTCTCAGCCGCGCGTGAGCAGGTCGAGACGTGCGCGCATCACACGGTCGAGCCCCTCGGGGAGGCCCGTGCCGATCAGGTCATCGAGGTCGTGCCACACTTCCGACCTCACACGCAGATCCAGTGCCTGTCCGATCGCAGCGCCCTGTCCGACGAGCGAGAAGCCGGAACGGCGTCGTAGCCGCCGCAGCTCGCCGATGATGGCGCCGACCGAGACGGCTCGGCCGGTGCCGATGATCTTGGTCACGGTGCGACCGGCGTCGAGTGAGCGTGCTCGGGCTGCCGAAGCGCTGATCACCTGTGCGGCGTCGTCTTCGTAGATGTAGTCGCGCAGCGTGTCGAGCGAGACGTAGATCGTCGCCGGCTGCAGGGTGATCGCGCTGTTGACCAGGGTCGAGATCAGACCCTGGCCCTTGGACAGGTCCTGTCCCGGACCGTAGAGGTTCGTCAGGCGTCCGATCACCGTCCGCCACCCGTGCTTCTCGCCGTACTCCCGCGCGAGCCGCTCCATGCCGAGCTTGGCTTCGCCATAGGCGGATGCCGATACCGTCGGGCTGTGCTCGGTGAAGGGCCCGCCGCTCGCGCCGCCGTATGCGCCGCCGACCGAGGAACTCAGGAAGAGCACGACGACGGCATCCGATCCCGCGCAAGCGCGTCCGAGCGCTGCGAGGAAGGACTCGAAGACATCGACCTCCTCCTGCAGGCGCTCACGGGGCGTCGACGTCACGCCCTTCCCCGCGCACCAGTAGATCTCGTGCACCCCCGAGGGGTCGAGGAAGTCGGTCACCGTGGAGGACAGCGTCCGCGTCGCGCGCTCCGCGTCCGCCCAGTCGATGGGCACGGAGAAGGGGATGTCGGACCGGGAGCGCGCGACGGCCTCGCCGAGGAGCCCGCGTCCGATGATCCACCTACGCGCCGCGCTCGCCACCCGGTTCCTTCGAAGCCGGCTCGCGGTGGCCCAGCGGGCCGGAGAGCGGGTCGCGCACGATCAGGTACGTCGGGCGTCCGAGCGCGGAGCTGACGGCGACACCCAGGTACTCGGCGACGATCCCGAGCGCCATGAGGATAGCTCCGATCCCGACGGCGGTGAGCACCATCTGAGAGGTCCAGCCCTCGGGGATGTCGACGGCGAATGCACGCATGATCACGAGATAGAGCGCGAAGAGGATCCCGCCCGCGAAGAAGAGCGCTCCGACGGCGGTGACGAAACGCAGGCCCCGGGTGCCCGAGGTCAACACCATGCGCCAGAAGTGGGCGAAGAGCCTGCGATACGAGTAACCGGAATCACGATCGCCCTCCTCGCGGAGGAGGACGGGAGAGGTCACGGTACGCGCCGAGACCCAGCTCAGAGCCACATCGAGATAGACGCCGGTGCCGGCGTACGCCGCGACGCTGCGCGCGATCTCTCCGAGGACCAGTCGATAGCTGTTGAACTGCGAGGCGCGACCGCCACCGAGGAACGACTCGAGCAGCTTCTTGGAACTCTTCGAGGCCGTATTGCGCACGAAGCCGTGCGGAGGCCGGTTGCTGGGGGCGGCGTACACGAGGTCCGCCTGCTCGCGCAGCGCCGTGTCGATCATGCTGCCGATGAAGAGAGGGTCGTGCTGGCCGTCCTCGTCGAGGGTCACCACCCACTCGCCCCCGGAGCTCGCGATACCGGCGAGTGTGGCCGCGTGCTGCCCGTAGTTCCGGCTGAGCCAGACCGGACGGATCCACGAATGCGTCTCGGCCAGGCGCCGGATGACCGACGCCGAGTCGTCGGGGCCGCGGTCGTAGCTGAGGATGACCTCCGTGACGACGGCGCGATGTCCGTCCGGAGTGGAGAACTCCTGCGTCCAGGGTGCGACCGTCTCGATCAGCGAGTCGAGGGTGCGCTCGCCCTGGTACACGGGCGTGACCACGCTGATGCGGTGCACGTAGGGATCGCTCATCGGTTCCTCCATCTGAGCACGGTGTACGAGAGGCGTCGCAGCCGGGCCATCACGCTCGCGCGGACGTTGCCGATGCGCAGGTCCCACGCCGAGACGACGGACGGGTGCTCGGAATGGAACCAGCGGTGGAAGCGTCGCGCCTGGTCGGCCTGCGCGGCGATGAGCACGGCACTCCACTGGGAGTCGGAGAGCCGGAACGTCGCGCCGGTATCCGTGTCGGGGACGAAGTCGCCCTCGAGGAGCACGCGCGAGTACGTCGCCTGATCGATGAGGTAGGGGAAGGTGGCGTCCCATCCGCCGATCCGTACCAGGGCGTCCCGTCTCATCATCACCGAGGCGGGTTCGCCGAAGAGATTCGATCCCGCCCGCACCGCCTTGGCGGCAGCCCGTGACCCCGGCATCCGGGTCGCGATACCCCGAAGACCCCAATCGGGCATAAGCACCTTGCCCTCGGCATCCGTCACGTCGCGGCGGCAGGCGGTCAGCACCGCGCCTGTCGTGTCGAGCAGTTCGGCCTGTCGGGCGAGTATGCCGGGGCGCAGGACGTCGTCGCCGCAGACCAGCTTGATGAGGGGGCCCCGTGCTTCGTCCGTCACCCGGTTCCAGTTGCGCTCCGCGCCGCCGCCGCTCGGGGTCGTGAGAACCCGGACTCTCGGGTCATGGCGGTAGGCGTCGAGGACGGCATCCGATCCGTCGGTCGACGAGTGGTCGGCGACGATCAACTCGAAGTCGATGCCTTCCTGCTCGAGCACCGAATCGATGGTCTCTGCGAGCGTGGCGGCGTTGTTGTATGCGGGGATCACCACACTGACGGACGGGATCGTCATCCGGCGTGCTCCTTGCGACGGAACGAGAAGAGGCTGTGCCCGAAGTAGCTCACCATGGTCGTGACGAAAACGATGAGCGCCTGAGCGATGATTGGCTCGAGGTGCGCGAACTCCACGAGGAGCGGCAGCAGGACCGCGTTGATCCCGAGCGAGGTCAGGTAGACGAGTTCGAAACGCATGAGGTCGGTCCACACGTGTCCGCGCACGCGGAAGACCAGGCGGCGGTAGAGCACGAAGGCGCAGAGAACGCTCGCGACGTGAGCGAACAGAAGCGTCACCATGTATCCCCACAGCTGGCCTACCGTGATGTCGAACAGCGCGAACCAGCCGAAGCCGACCACGGTGTTGATGCCGCCGACGAAGAGGAAGGCGATGCGCCGATCGCGGAAGAGGCGAAGGAGGGGGCCGTCGGGTCCGCTCATCCCCGCGACGGAGCGATCCTCTTCGTCGGTCTCGGGGTCGATGCCGTTCGACTCGTGGTCGTCTCGACCGGTGCTCATCGGCTCGCTCACCTGACCTGCGCTTTCGCTCTCCACCGCCGTGCCGGTGCCCATCGAGAATACCGTACGGCTCCCCGCGAACCCTGATCGGTCGACGACGTCGTCCCCGGTAGCATGGAAACGCCACACGGCCGCCCACCGACAGGACCGGCCGCGACGGGTCCCCCGAGGGATCCAGACAGGAAAGAAGCACCCATGGATCTCCTCATCGTCGGCTCCGGTCTGTTCGGACTCACCATCGCGGAGCGCGCGGCCGCGGCCGGACGCAAGGTCACCATCATCGACCGGCGCCACCACATCGGCGGCAACGCCTACAGCGAGGCTGAGGCGACCACCGGCATCGAGGTCCACCGCTACGGAGCGCACCTCTTCCACACCTCGAACGCCACCGTGTGGGAGTACGTCAACCGCTTCACGACCTTCACGAACTACGTGCACCGCGTGTACTCCGCTCACAAGGGCGTGGTCTACCCCCTGCCTATCAACCTCGGCACGATCAACCAGTTCTTCCAGGCCGCCTACAGTCCGGCCGAGGCCCGTGCGCTCATCCAGGAGCAGGCCGGCGAGTTCGACGCCGCATCGGCGAGCAACCTCGAGGAACGCGGCATCGGGCTCATCGGACGCCCGCTGTTCGAGGCGTTTATCCGCGACTACACCGCCAAGCAGTGGCAGACCGAGGCGAAGGACCTCCCGGCGTCGATCATCAGCCGGCTGCCCGTGCGCTACACCTACGACAACCGCTACTTCAACGACACGTGGGAGGGCCTGCCGACCGACGGATACACGGCGTGGCTCGAGCGTATGGCCGACCACCCCAACATCGACGTGAGTCTCTCGACCGATTTCTTCGACGAGACCCAGCCGCTCAACAAGAAGGCCGTCGTGGGGCAGACGCCCGTCGTGTACACCGGACCCGTCGATCGCTACTTCGACTACACCGAGGGCGAGCTGAGCTGGCGCACGATCGACCTCGAGGAGGAAGTCCTCGACATCGGCGACTTCCAGGGGACGAGCGTCATGAACTACCCGGATGCCGACGTGCCCTTCACGCGCATCCATGAGTTCCGTCACTTCCACCCCGAGCGCGCGGACCGCTACCCGAAGGACCGCACGGTCATCATGCGCGAGTTCTCGCGCTTCGCCGGCCGCGACGACGAGCCGTATTACCCGGTGAACACCGCGACCGACCGTGAGCGACTCCTCGCCTACCGCGAGCTCATGGCGGGGGAGAAGGACGTGCACTTCGGCGGACGCCTCGGCACCTACCAGTACCTCGACATGCACATGGCCATCGGCTCCGCGCTGTCGATGTGGAACAACTCGCTCGCCTGATCGGCGGCCGGATGATGGGCCTCACAAAGGGATGAGCGAGACCTCGATCGGTGCGCCGGGTTCGGCGCGCCGCTACCTGCATTCCCTCTGGCTTCTGTCGGCCCGTGATCTGCGCGTGCGCTATGCCACGAGCTGGCTGGGCTACCTATGGTCGGTGCTCGATCCGCTGCTGATGAGCCTGATCTACTGGTTCGTTTTCACGCAGGTGTTCTCGCGCACGGTCGGCGAGCAGCCCTACATCGTGTTCCTGATCTCGGCGCTCCTGCCCTGGGTATGGTTCAACTCGGCGGTCACCGACTTCACCCGTGCGTTCAGCCGCGACTCCAAACTCGTCCGCTCGACCGCGATTCCGCGGTCAATCTGGGTGAACAGGATCGTGCTGAGCAAGGGGATCGAGTTCCTCTGCTCTCTGCCGGTGCTCGCCGTCTTCGCGATCTTCGCGGGAGCGACCGTGTCGTGGCAGTTGCTGTGGTTCCCGGTCGCCGTCGCGCTGCAAGCCGTTCTGCTCGTCGGACTCGGTCTCCTGATTGCGCCACTGTGCGCGTTGTACGCCGACCTCGAGCGCACCACCCGCCTGATCCTGCGCGTGCTCTTCTACGCCTCGCCGATCATCTATGCCGGATCCGATCTTCCGGGGGCATTCGCCGACTTCGCCGCAGCCAACCCGCTGTTCGGCATCTTCAGCCTCTATCGCGTCGCATTCTTCCCCGACCAGTGGAACCTCACCGAGATCCTGGGGGCAGTGCTCGTCAGTGCCGTCGTTCTGGTCCTCGGCGTCCTCGTCTTCCGGCGCCTCGAACCCGCCGTCCTGAAGGAGCTGTGATGAGCGCGATCGAGGTCGTCGACCTGGGTGTCCGCTTCCGTCGTAATCGACGGGGACGACGAAGCTTCAAGGATCTCTTCGGAGGAAAGGGGCGCGGCAAGCGCCCCGGCGAGTTCTGGGCGCTCCGCGGAGTCTCGTTCACGGTGCAGCCCGGAGAGTCCATCGGCGTCGTCGGGCGCAACGGCCAGGGGAAGTCGACCCTGCTCAAACTCGTCGCCGGCGTTCTGCTCCCCGATGAGGGAAGAGTCGACGTCCATCAGGGCGTCGCCCCGCTGATCGAGCTCACGGGAGGGTTCGTCGGCGATCTCACGGTGCGAGAGAACGTGCGTCTGACAGCCGGGCTGCACGGCATGAGTCGCGCGGAGATCGCGCGGCGGTTCGACGGCATCATCGAGTTCGCCGAGCTCCAGGACTTTCTCGACACCCCGTACAAGCACCTCTCGAACGGCATGAAGGTGCGTCTGGCGTTCTCGGTCGTCTCGCAGCTCGAGGAGCCGATCCTGCTCGTCGACGAGGTGCTCGCGGTGGGTGACAAGGCGTTCCGAGAGAAGTGCTACCGGCGCATCGACGAGCTGCTCGCCGAGGGGCGGACGCTCTTCTTCGTCAGCCACAACGAGCGGGACCTGCGTCGGTTCTGCGTCCGAGGTCTCTACCTCGACAAGGGCGGACTCGTGCTCGACGGGCCGATCGGCGACGTGCTCGATCGATACAACGCCGACAACGCCCCGGTCTGACGCTCAGCTCTCCGGTGTGCCGGGGGTGCGGTAGAGGATCAGTTGGGGGCCACCGTTCGCGCCGCCGGCGACCTTGACCAAGAAGTCGATGCTCTGCCAGATGCGCATGGGTTCCCAGGGGGAGGGAGCTGCGACGCTGACACTGTTCCAACGCGTATCGACCGGCAACTGCTGGATCGCCGAGTAGACCGCCTGCTCCTCGGGCATGTTGTCGGCGCGGAGGTAGCGGTTGACCATCGACGACGAGGTGAGGATGTACGGCAGGGTGTCGATGCCCTCTCGTGGTTCCACCACTCCGTCGACCACCTGGAGTTCCCTGGCGAGATTGCGCGGGCCGTCGGTGTTGAAGGGTGTGTAGCCGTCGTAGAACGTGTCGTCGGCGGCTATTCCGCGCGCGGCGAGATCCGCCGCCGCGGTCTCTCTCGTATCCGGGGCCAGGCCCGCGGCGAGTTGGGAGACGGAGGCCAGGACGAGCGACACCGCGGATGCCGTCGCGAGGACGATCACGACGATCCGGCCGGCTCGGCCGCGGGAGGACGCCCATCGCCATGCCGCGTCCAGTCCCACCGCAGCGAGGAGGAGCGGTGTGATGAACATCGGCAGACCCCAGCGGTCCCAATGCAGGGTGAGGATCGAAATGGCGAACCAGAACAACACGCCGGTCAGCAGCGGAGCCATGTCCCATCGGCGACCGACGACGGCGGCGACGAGACCCAGGATCGCGAAGAGGACGACGATCGCTCCACCGCTGTTCCAGAACGACGTGGCGTAGAAGAGCGCGTTCCCGGACCAGTCCAGACCGTCGGCGCCGAGGTGCCCCGTCGAGTTCTGCTGGGTGAGTTGGGCGCGGACGGCCGAGAAGTTGGTGAAGAGCGTCGGGGACAGGGCGAAGGTGAAACCCAGGACCATTCCGATCGACGCTGCGCCGCGCACCAGGATCCTCCAGTACCGGCGAGACCGTATCGAGGCGACGACGATGGCGACGGCGATGGTCGCGGTGGCGGCGACGGCGGGATACTTCGCGGTGATGCCGATCGCGACTCCGGCTGATGCGAGGACGAGCCACGGCCAGCTCTCACTTTGGATGTAACGCACGGCTCCGAGCACCGTCAGCAGCACGGCGAAGACGAGAGGCACGTCGGGGGTCGCGTAACGGGAGTGTTCGACGAGCGGCGGGAAGAACGCGATCGCGAACGCCGACCACAGGCCGACGGAGCGAGCGTAGGAGCTGCCGATGAAGTAGGCGACGACGATGGATGCCGTGCCGAGGGTCGCGGTCGTCGCGCGCGCGAGGGCGTAGAACGGGGCCTGATCTACGGCGAAGAGCGCCTCGGGAGAGCCGCCGCCGAAGAGATGTGACCACGCCTGATAGACGATGTAGCTGAGTTGAGTCTCGAGGTGATCCGGACGGAAGAAGAAGGGCGGTGCGAACGAGTTGCGCTGCGCCATGTCGATGGCGCCTTCGACGACCACCCACTCGTCCGCGTGCAGCTGCAGCGGCAGCCCCCATCCGATACCGCCGAAACGGACGGCTGCTCCGACGACGACCGTCGCCAGGAGGGTCCAGCCGATCAGGTCGGGCCGGTGCAGACCATGACGCGGAGCGCGCGTCTCCGACGCGGTCACCGGCGGCCCTGCGCAGCGAGATCGGCGATGGCCCGGTCGAGGAGGATCCGCGCACGTGCGGCGAACGAATGCTCCTCGCGAATGCGTTCGCTGATGCCGCCGAGAGCGTCGGCGTCGGGGAAGCGCTCGTCGAGATCGCTCTCGAGGAAGGGGACGATCTCGGAGACGGCGTCGTACGTCTGCACGGCGCCGCCGAAGATCTGGTCGATCCCGGGGACATCGTCGCTGAAGGCGCGGCCGCCAGCGGCGACGACGTCGAACAGTCGGTTGGAGATGAACCCCTCGCGCTGCATGTCCGCCCAGTGATCGTTGAGCACGACGGATGCCGTGGCGTAGAGCTTCCCGAGTTCGGCATTGTCGACGCGCTCGCCCGTGATCGCGTCAGCCGGGATGAATCGCTTCCAGTCGCCTCCGTAGAGATCGAGGGGAAGGCCCGCTCGAACGGACTCCATCACCGTCGGGCGAGGGACTCCGCGGCTGTTGCCGACGAAGAGCGGGCCGCCGGTCCCGAGCCTCGGAGCAGCGGGACCGGGGTGGAAGCGCTCCGGATCAGTGCACTGCAGAAGTGCCTCGACGGGGATGCCCCATCGCAGGGATTGCTGCGCAGACCAGCTGAGAGACGCGGCGAACACGCGATCGAAGCGCTGCGCTTCCGCTCTGCTCACCATGTCGGGGTGGCTGATCACCCAGAGGTACGACAGCGTCGCGGGAGACGGTACGAACTCGTCGAGCCCTCGGAGATGGATCACGACGTCGTCGAGGTAGTCGGTCTCGCGGCGCTGCGCCTCGCGGGCGTCGACGACGGCCTCCTGCCCGAGAGACTCGAGCGCGGAGGCGAGCGACCTGCCGAAGTGCGTGTCCCCCCATGTCTCTCCGACAGGCCCTGCCGGAGACGCGGTCTTGATCGCCCAACGAAGTCGAGGAACAGTGCGTCCGCCGACTTCGACATCGCGTCTGTCGCGCACGACGACGGGGCGCAGAGTCGACGACTCGGCTGGATCAGTTCGGGGGAACTCCTCGCTGAGATTCGTGTCGGTCTGACGCCAGTGCATCACGCGCAGACCAAGCGGTCCGTATACGGAGTCGGTACCGGCGCCAGTCCAGGCATGCGGCTTGCCCCTCAGGGTCGCGGCCGTGCCGCCCGGATCCTTGGTGTTGAACGCTCGAACGTCAGCCACCTGGACGAATGTGATGTCCGAACGCACGGCGAGCTTCTTATCGGTGAGAGAACGGCTCATGCCCGCGAGCTCGTGTTCGTTGAAGAGTAGGGGATCGAGGCCGCCGACCTCATCGAACGCCGTGCGATCGATCGCGAAGGTGCGCCCCGAAAGACCGTCGACGAGAACTCGGCTCTCCAAGCGTCGGGCGTCCTCGGCCGGATGGTCGACGAGGAGGGGAGCGGGAAGACCGTGTCGCCCGACGAAGGTGGTGCCGAGGCTCTCGACTGTTCCATCGGTGGCAATCGTGAGTGGTATCGCGGCATCGGAACGTGCGGACCGCACTTCCTCGACGAGGGCTTCGATGGACGACGCATCGAACACGGAACGAGGGTCGATGACGGTGAGAACCGCGCTACGGCTCCTACGCAACTCGAGGTTCACGACGTAGGCGAATGCCTCACCCTCCTGGTGGATTCGGGCGACGACGTCCGGGTGCAGATGGGTGAACGTGCGGATGCGGCGCCACTCATCGGGCTTCATGCCGACGCCCGCGATGACGATCTCTCGGTCCTCGGAGCGGAGTTCTTCGAGTGCGTCGAGCTTCGCGGCGAGGGTCGGGTCCGCGGACTGGAACAGGGCCACGATGGTGGCGTCGGTCGACACGGTGGACGCGGGTGCCTCGGCATGCCGAAGGCGAACGGCCGTGTTCCACCCCCGGGCCTCGCTCGTCGAGATCCGGTCGGTGGATTCGTCGGAGTTGTCATACCGTGCCCCGAGGGTCGGTACGTGTGCGATCGTCGTCACCTCGGCGACTTTGAGGATCAGGTCGTAATCGACGGCTCGGCGGAGACTGATATCGAAGGCTCCGACGCTCTCGACGACATCGCGGCGCACGATGAGAGTGTTCAGATCGATCGAATTGCCGAGCAGCAGACTCTCGCGATCCTGATCACCATGACGGTAACGGATGCTCTCGCCGTCGTCGACCTCGATGCTGGCATAGGCTGCGCTGAGCCCTTCGCCCGCCATGCTCGTCACCATGTCCCTGAGGTAGGTGGGGAGCCACGTGTTGTCGCTGTCCAAGAAAGCGATGTACTCGCCGCTCGCAGCACTGATACCGGCATTGCGCGCGGCGCAAACGCCGCCGTGCTCCCGCCTGATCAGACGGATGCGGTCGTCTCGGGCGACGAGCAGCTCGGCCACGGCGAGAGTGTCGTCCCAGGACCCGTCGTCGACGATCAGCAGCTCCCAGTCTTGCCAAGCCTGCGCGAGTATCGACTCGACGGCACGACGAAGGCCACCTCCGCGGTTCCACACGGGCATGATGATGCTTACTCGCGCTCCGTGGGCGGTGCCGGCTGCGGCCGCGAGGGACTCCGGGTGCGGAAGGTCCGGGCGCATCGCTCGGGCGTCACGCATTCGCTGGATTGTCGCCCACTCCTCAGTTGCAGCGAAGAGAACCGGGTAGAGGTCACTCCACGCGATCTGCTGCCCGCCGCCGAGGTTCACGGTCACGGTCGTCGTCGGGTCGTGCTGTACCCGATCCCACAGGTGGCCGATCGGGCCGGACGGATGCATGAGAGATTCCGGATACTGCTTCGCGTATTCGCCCGAACTCCATACCTCGGTGGACACGGTCTGCCACGACTTTCCGTTGAAGTAGTCGTAGATCGATGGCCGACCGGTCGGTGTCATACCCCGCGCCGCGACGTACGGATCGATGAGCACGTTGAGCGTGTATCCGAGGTCATGGCCAGCGGAGACATAGTGGGCGGCCGCGGCGCTCTCGTCTATTTCAGCCACACCGAGTTGAGCCGCATAGAGTGCGGTGTCGATGATGCCGAGTCGGATCAGTCGTTCGGCTCGACGACGAGGATCGCTGGCTTCGAGAGCCGTTCGGACGAGCGGGACGCGCCGCGCCAGGCGGGAGAGATCACGCACCGAGGACATGCTGCGTTCCCTTCGTTTCCTTGTGGGGTGGGCGATAGCCCACGGTGACCTTCTGCAGCGGTGTCAGACGGGCGGGCTCGTGGTTCTCGAAGGGGCGGTTGCCGTACGAGCTGCGCGTCTCTCGCAGGAACGCGGACACTCCGTCCATCTGAGCGGGATATCTCTTCTCGAGATCGGCGAGAAGGGACCGCGAGTCTAGCCAGTAGGGGTCATTGCGCAGGACGTCGATCTTGATGACCGGAAGGCGACCACGGTCCAGTGTGGAGTCTGCGAACGCGCTCGACCAGTTCAGGTTGTCGGCCTGCAGCGGCTCCCGCTTTCGTCGGCTGTCGAAGTAGCCATCGCTCGCGCGGTCGAATCGCGCATGGAACACCTGCTGGCGTCTGTGAAGCCAATGCGCTCCGCGCCGATTGGCGCGAAGCCGTTCCGCTATCGTGGGTTCGAAGTACGAGCCGATCCCAAACCCGGCGTCGGTCATCGCACGACTGATTCCGACTTCCTGTTGAAGGATCGCGCTCATGCGATCCGGCGCAGGCTTCGCGTCGACCCAGAACCGGCGGAACGCTTGCGAACGCAGGGCCGGCTGGGTGAAGTGCAGGAAGTAGCTCTGCGCATGCGGTGCGACACGGTTCGTGCGAGTGATGCCCCACAGCTCGACCGGCCGCGCGTTCATGGTCTTCATGATCTCGCCGAGCGGGCGGAAGAAGCCGACGTAGGAGTCGTTGGTCAAGAGGAGTTCGTCGTAGGACTGCGCCCAGTCGTAGCGTTCGAGGCAATCCCGCCACGACCCGAAGTCGTGGCCGTAGTTCGCGCGCCGGATCAGCGTCGCGCGCGAGGAGATCGCGGTTGCGGCCGCCGGGGAGAGATCGACGGTCGTCGCGAGCACGACGTCGTCGAATTGGGTTCCGAGTTCGTCGAGCTGGCGGAGCACGTGCGGCGCTGCCTCGCCACGCGGGTCGTAGTGCGCGACGATCGCCAGGCGCTTCGTCATTCGTTCTCTCCGGAGATCTTCCGCTCAGCCATGTTCGTGTCCTTCGTCCGATCGACGGGCATCGAGCGCATCGTGCGCAAAACTGCAGTTTACTGGTCGCGTCGACACATCGACGCCGGATCAGATCTCGACGAGATCCCGCAGCGGCTGGAGCCGCTCTCGAGCGGTCGTCACGGCGTCGGCCGTGTTTCCACCGCTCTCGGCGGCTGCGCGGACGTCGGTCAGCGCGGAGGAGTACTCCGACACGGCGGTGAACCAGGCATCCGAGATCGATGACGGTGGTGTCGTCTCCGCCAGCCGCTGGGCATCCTGCTGGAGCTGATCGACCACACCGACGGCATCCTGGCCGCTGAGCTGGGCGAGCATGTCGAGGCCGCGGATGCCGTCGTCCAGGCGAGGCTGCACCTGGGTAACGAAGGCGTCCAACTCAGGCGCCGGGATCACCGGCGGAGTTCCGGGGTCTTGCGACGGCGTCGCCGAGGCGCCGGGCGAGGGCTCATTCGACGGTGTCGGGCTCGCGGTCTGCGACGATGACGGGTCCGGCGTGGGAGCACCGCCGGGCGTGTTCCCGCGGAGCAGGAAGAACCACAGAAGCGCCGCAACGATCGCCACGGCCAGGATCACCGATCCGATGATGATCCAGATGCGTGCACGATTCTTAGGCTTGGGCGGGATCGGCGCCCAGCGCAGTTCCGGCTGAGGAGTGTCCGACATCATGCCTCCAGGGGCGCCATCGGCTGCCAGTTGCGATCCCGGGAGATCTTCCGCCCCTCCTTGAGGCCTCGGAACAGGTTGCTGGTGCCGCGCACGGTGCGCTCGACGAAGACCAGGCGGATCAACTCCTTGGCGAACGTCATCGCCGTGCCGAGTCCGAAGAGCACCGGGTCGTAGTTGTCGTGGATCCGGTAGTAGTGCTTGATGTGCGCTCGATTGCGCATGATGTAGAAGCGGTAGGCGTTGCTCGAGGCGTTCATGTGCCGGATACCCATATCCCACTGCTTGATCTCGCGAGTGCGCCGCAGCACGAACTCATCGACGATCACGGCGGTCGTGAGGCGCGAGGCCAGCCAGCCGTACATCTGGTCGTCCCAGTAGATGAAGAAGCGGTGGTCGGGGAGGCCGATCTGCTTCACGATCGAGCGATGGATGAACATGCCCTCGAAGCATCCGCTGTTCATCTCCTTGAACCCGGAGGCGTCGAAGCCGGACGGCGCGAACGGGATCGGGATGCCCATCCGTTCGGCGATCCGGTACTGCCAGTAGAACTCGCTGCCGTCGTAGTCGTAGCGGCGTCCCTGGATGCTCTTGAAGCGCGAGGACCAGGTGCCCATCTTCGCGAGGCCGTCGGGGATGACCTCGACGTCGTCGTCCATCATCCAGATCCACTCGGAACCCAGCTCGTACGCCGTGCGCATGCCTTCGCTGAATCCGCCGGAGCCGCCGGTGTTCGTCTCGAGGCGGCGGTAGACGATATCGGTGCCGATGCGGCTGCGGAACGACTCCACGACCTCGGTCGTGTCGTCGGCGGAGGCGTTGTCGATGATCACGACATGCCCCGGCTTCGGGTCCATCGTCGTGATGCTCTCCAGCAACCCGGTGAGCAGGTGCGAGCGGTTGTAGGTGACGATGACGATCGTCGCCGTGGCCGGGTCGAAGGCGACGGATGCCGCGGTCATGCCTGCTCCTCGAAGATCTGCTCCCAGGATTCTGGTGAGACGAGTCCGGGCAACGCCTCGCGGTACTGCTTCTGCAGCTCCGGCCATCTGCGCTGCAGTTCTGCATGGAGGCGCACGCTCTCGCGCAGCATCCGACGGTACTTAGCGCGGTCGCGCGTGTAGATGTTCTTCCCCGATCCGTCCGCCGTGCTGACGAGCGCACTGTCGAAGACCGGCAGACGCCACCAGTGCGCGTCGTCCTTGCCGAACTCCACCTCGGGCTGGGCGACGTTCGCGGGGTTCGGCTTGTGCAGCCAGTGCGCGATCAGCGTCGTCAGCGTGAACTTGCGCAGCGCCCAGCCGCTCGGGCTGTCGTACTCGTGACGTGAGCGCTGCCGCTGGAAGACCTGGCGGCCGCGACGGGAGTGCAGCACCGCCGACGGATCCTTGTGGATCACGGTCTCGGGGTACTCCTTCGAGAGCGCACGCGCGGCGGGCATCGCGGTTGCCAGGTTGCGGCGCATGTGATCCGGCCCCGAGAGCACGTCGCGCAGGGCCCGCGCGCGGAGGGCCACCGGGTAGTACTGCATCATCATCAGGTGCTTGAGGTCCACGCGACGGCTGTGCCGGATCAGGTGGCCGCCCTTCGGGGCGTTCGAGTGGAGGAGCCCGGCGACGATGCGGTTTCGGGCGTGGAAGTAGGCCTGCCAATCGATCGAGTCATCCTTGTTGAGCCACGACACGTGCCAGAGCGCGACGCCCGGCATCGACACCGTGGGGAACCCGGCCTCGCCCGCACGGAGGCAGAACTCGGCGTCGTCCCACTTGATGAATGCGGGCAGCGAGAGGCCGACTTCGCGGATCGTGTCGAGTGGGATGAGGCACATCCACCACCCGTTGTAGGCGGAGTCCATGCGCATGTGCAGCAGCGGCGACTGGCGCAGGTTGGAGGCGCCGAAGTCGTGCGGCATCTCCTCCTGGTAGAGGTTGCGCCACATGAACGGAGCCTCGTCGACGACCTCGGCCCATCCGTGGAGCTTGGGTCGGTCGAGCAGGTCGAACATGTGACCACCCACGAGCACCGGGTTCGTGGCGTACTGTCCGAACACGATGGAGCGGCGCAGGGACTCCGGCTCGATGCGCACGTCATCGTCGAGGAGCTGCACGAAGTCGCTCTCCGGCCGCTGAAGCGTCTCGTGCATCGCGCGGGCGAACCCGCCGGATCCGCCGAGGTTGGCCTGCCGGATCACCTGGAGCGTGTCTCCGAGGTCGGCCGCGACCTCCGTGAAGCCCTCCTGATCGGCGACGAGCTGCGTTCCCTGGTCGACGAGGAAGATGCGGTCGACGAACTCGAGTGCGTCTGGCGAGGTGGCGAGAGCCTGCAGGGTCTCGACGCAGTAGTCGGGCTTGTTGTAGGTCGTGATGCCCAGCGAGGCCTTGCCCGTGCGGGCGGGAGCCTGCTCGGTCGTCCACTCCGCGCCGTCGAGGATGACGTTGCTCTCGTCGGCGACGACATCGAACCAGAGCCATCCACCGTCGCTGTACTGGGTGAGCTCGAGATCGAAGGTCGTCGACGACTCGCCGGTGACCTCGCTCGTGGCGACGCGCTGACGTACACCGGAACCGTTCGACCGGTACACGAGGATGGTGGCGGATCCGTTGGTGCGGACGGTGAGCTGCACCTGACGGATGCTCGTCCAGTGCTGCCAGTACGAGGCGGGGAACGCGTTGAAGTAGGTGCCGAGCGAGACGCGCCGACCGGCGACGATCCGCGCGCGGTGGCGGCCGAGGATGTTGCCCAGATGCGCGCGGTTCGACACGCGCACCGGCTCGTTCTCGATGACGGACCACGTCTCGGGGTCGGCGTACAGCGGGAGGAGGTCGGGGTCGCGATCGAGCGGGAAGACGACGTTCTGCAGGACGTGGGCCACGGGGGAGTTCTCCGGAGGGGTTTGCGCCGACTGCCGCCGGACGGGCGGAGCAGTGGACTCTGCGAGCAGTGAGTAGCCTACCCTCCGCCACCTCGGGATCCGCGGAGAGCGCCCGCCCCCCGGGCGGTGTCGGGGCTGCGGGATAGGATGGCGGGCGATGAAGGTATTGATCACCGGCGGTGCGGGATACATCGGATCGACTGTCGCGACGGCGTGCTTGGAGGCCGGGATCGAGACGGTTCTGCTCGACGATCTGTCGACGGGGCTGCGCGCGTTCGGCGAAGGGCGTGGCCTCTACGTCGGCGACATCGCGGATGCCGCGGTCCTCGACCGAGTGCTGGCCGACCACCCCGACATCGACGCCGTGGTGCACTGCGCCGCGCGGATCGTCGTTCCCGAGTCCGTCGACGACCCGCTCGGCTACTACGACACGAACGTGGGCAAGACGGTGCTGCTCCTCGAGCGCCTGCGCGCGGCCGGGATCGACCGGATCGTCTTCAGCTCCTCCGCCGCGGTCTACGAGGCCGAGGCCGGAGGCGGGGTGGATGAGTCGGGGGCGCTCGCTCCGTCGAGCCCGTACGCCTCGACCAAGGCCATGGTCGAGCAGATCCTCCACGATACGGCGGCGGCCGGTGCCTTCCGCGCGATCGCGCTGCGCTACTTCAACCCCATCGGTGCCGACCCGCGCCTGCGCACCGGGCTGCAGAACCCGCGGCCGACCCATGCGCTCGGCAAGATCATGCAGGCGAAGGCCGAGGGCGTGCCCTTCACGATCACCGGCACCGACTGGCCCACGCGCGACGGCTCGGGCCTCCGCGATTACATCCACGTCTGGGATCTCGCGCTCGCCCACGTCGCCGCCGTGCAGCGCTTCGACGACATCGTGACGACGCCTGACCCCTATCGGGTGATCAACCTGGGCACCGGCGACGGCGTCACCGTGCGTGAGCTCGTCGCCGCGTTCGAACGGGTGACCGGCGAGCCGCTCCCTGTCGTCGAGGCGCCGCGTCGCGCCGGCGACCAGGCCGGAGCGTTCGCGATCGTCGAGCGGGCGCACGACCTGCTCGGGTGGCGTGCGCAGCGATCGACCGACGACGGCGTGCGCGACGCGCTGGACTGGGCGGAGAAGCTGCCCGCCGTCCGCGCCGCCTCCGACGCGCTCTGACCGTCCGCTCGCTCAGCCCTGCGCGCGCAGGGTGGGGATGAGGCCCGTCTGCGCGGCGTCGATATTCTCGCGCCACGAGCGCGACTGCCCGGCGCGCAGCGCGCAGAGCACGAGCAGGAACCACCCGGCGCCGACCAGGGTGAAGCTCTCGAAGACCGAGTCGACGGCGAGGGTGACCAGTGTGATGGGAGTCCACGCGTAGACGACCGAACGTCGCACGCTCGCGACAAGCCAGGAGCGGACGAGGGCGACGCCTCCGAGCAGGAGGAAGAGGACGAGTCCGGCGGTGCCGAGCTGCAGCAGCACGTCGAAGAAAGCGTTCAAGGCACTCTGATGACGATTGTCGAGCAGGAAGTTGATGTACGTGAACGGATACTCGCCCCTCGCCCAGGATCCGAACCAGCCCCAGCCCTCGATCGGCTTCAGGGCGACGAAGTCCAGGATGGTGTTCCACAGGGTCGCGCGGATCGAGAAGTCGGAACCGGCGTCGAGGAGCGCGATGATCTGGTGCCGGAACCCGAACGCCACGGCGAGTGCTGCGGTCACGAGAACGCCGAGTGACCATTGCACGATGCTGCGCCGCGCCGGGGGCGAGTGGCGGACCAGGGTGAGGGCGGCCGTCACGATCCCGACCGCGACGGCGAGGACGATCACGGTCGGGGACGACGACAGCACTGCGAGAGCGCCGGCGAGAGCGATCGACGGAATCGCGATCGCCCTGCTCACCGACTGCGTGCGCCATTCGATCACGAAGGTGATGAGAGCGAGCACGGCGACGAAGCCGAGCATGTTGCGGCTGCCGAAGATCCCCTGGATGGGGCCGCCGACCGCGAGATTCCCCTGGATGCCGAGGGCGACGAACGGCACATCGAGCAGGATGCCGGAGAGGATCTCGAGCGCGAAGGAGACGACCAGCAGGCCGCGCAGCGCATCGCCGATGGCGCGGACCGTCTGCAGGGTGTCGCGGACGTGCCCTACGGCGAGCGCGAGGAACGCGTAGCCGAACAGGGACGCCCACCCCAGTAGCGTCTCGCCGCGATCGGTCGTCCACACCAGGCTCACCAGCGCCCAGCCGAGGAATGCGTAGAGCGAGAACGGTGCGAGACGCAACGCGGAGAGCTCCTCGCGCCGCGCCCAGAGGATCGCCGCTCCGAGCACGCAGAGCACGGCGATGACCGTGGCGAGCGTCACCCGCGAGGTCAGGCGCTCGATCGCGAACGATCCGAAGACCGCGGTGATCACGGCGAGCGTGAACGCCCGAGCCATCTCGACCGATCCGAGCAGGCGGACCGTCCGGCTGGCCGACGTCACGGGATCCGCCGGGCGCGCGCGCCGCGGTCGAACAGCTGCTCGCGCTCGCCGACGCCGATCAGCGGTACGGACTTCAGCTTGAAGGTGAACATCACCAGCAGCATCCATCCCCAGAGCATGATCGGGGTGGACTCGGAGAGCCCCTGGACCAGCAGCACGATCGTGAACAGGCTCGGCAGGAGCGTGATCGGGGAGAAGTTGCGCGACGAGTTGAGGTCCCATCGCGGACGATCGACGGCGAAGAACCACGACCGCCAGAGCAGGCTCAGATACGAGATCCCGATCAGGATCACGCCGAGGACGCCGAGCTGCATCAGCACGTCGAGCCACATGTTGTGGGCGTGGAACACGGTGAGACCGTGGTCTTCGATCCAGCCGGCGAAGGCGGGGTCCCAGGGGATCCACGGGCTGGAGAAGCCGTTGCCGAACATCGGATGCTGGGCTGCCCGCTCGAGCACTGCGGTCCAGATCTTGTCGGAGCGCCCCGTGAGGTCGGCGCTGCGGCCGACCAGGCCGAGGAGTGGCTCCCGCAGCAGCCAGACCGCGGTGGCCACCACGGCGGTGCCGCCGATCGCGATCACGTAGATACGGGTTCGATCGCCGGGGGTGCGTGCGCGGCGCATGAGGAGAGCGACCGCAAGCGCGACTCCCGCCACTGCCGCGCAGATGAGAGCGGTGGTCGATGCGGTGCGCACGAGGAAGAACGCGGCGAGGAGCATCCACAGGGCGAGCGTGGTCCGCCACCGCGCCCGGGCGGCGAAGAGCACTCCGAAGGTGATGATCGCGAACAGCGAGATGATCGCGAGGATGTTCGCATTCGCGACGATGCCCTGCAGGCGGCCACCGTCGAACAGATTGTCGCGCACCCAGTACAACTGCGGGTCGATCCCGCCCTCGGGGATGACGGCGAAGTTCGGGAGCAGCGGACCGTGGATGACGAGCGACACCCACAGTTCGAGGGCGATGGACGAACCCAGGATCCACTTGAACGTCGACGAGAGCGCGCGGACGATCTCGTGCCAGGTCAGCACGTGCGCGACGAACAGGCCGTTGATGGTCACGGCGGCGAGGAGCAGCCACGTGAGCAGCGTGGGGCCCCGCCACTGCGACCAGGCGACCGAGACGAGCGCGAGGGTCGTGTAGGCGAGAGCCGTCCAGGGGAGGCGGCGCCAACGGAAGGCCTGGGGGCGGTTGCGCGCGAGCATCGGGACGCCGATCGCGACGGTGGCGAGCGTGAAGACGACGAGCACGACGGCGGCGCCGACCGCGCCGAGGAGGTTGTAGACCGCGGTATGCGCGAACGTCACGAACAAGGTGAGGATCACGTAGCCGCGCAACAGCAGATGCCCCGTCGATTCCCGCTCGGGGGCTGTCGGCGGGGCGCTCACCGGATGCTGGGTGTACTGGGCCATCGCGATCAGGGTACCGCGCGGGGGTCGCGCGCGTCTGTGAGCGGCGTGGCGCGGCTCTACGCTGGGAACATGCTGCTGCACCTCACCAATGCGCCCCGTGACTACGCCTGGGGATCGGAGACCCTTCTCGCCGAGCTCGAAGGGCGTGCGCCGAGCGGCGCCCCCGAAGCCGAGGTGTGGTTCGGGGACCACCCCGGCGACCCTGCGGATGTCGTGGGCGGCGGCACGCTCGACGCGGTGACCGGTGGCACGCTGCCGTACCTGCTGAAGCTGCTCGCGGCGGCGCAGCCGCTGTCGATCCAGGTGCACCCGACCATCGCGCAGGCGAAGGCGGGGTGGAAGCGCGAGAGCGATCTCGCCCTCGACGACCCCGAGCGCAACTACCGCGATGCGAACCACAAGCCCGAGCTGCTGGTCGCGCTGAGCGAGCGGTTCGAATCGCTCAGTGGACTGCGCCCGGTCGCTCAGACGCTGCAACTCATCGACGCGCTCCACCCCACCCCCGGCGTGGTCGCGCTCCGCGAGCGGCTCGCCGGCGAGGGAGACGTCCTGCGTGACACGCTCGAGTGGCTTCTCGACGGGTCGGCGGGCGACGCCGTCGGCGACATCATCGACGCGGTCGTCGCCGCCGCCGCGGGCGCCCCGGGGGAGTCGAACGACACCCTGCGCGCGGTCGCTCGGATCGCGGACACGTACCCCGGTGACCCGGGGGTCGTCGTCGCGCTGCTGATGAACCACGTCGTTCTCCGGCGGGGCGAGGGCGTCTTCCTCCGCGCCGGCCTTCTGCACGCCTACCTGTCGGGCCTGGGCGTCGAGATCATGGCGGCGAGCGACAACGTGCTCCGAGGCGGACTCACCCCGAAGAGGATCGACGTTCCGGAGCTGCTGGCGCTCGTCGACACCACACCCGGGTCCGTGCCGGTGCTGCGCCCCGCCGAGGACGGGGCGGTCACGACCTACGATGTGCCCGTCCCGGACTTCGCCCTGCGCCGCATCGTGCTCGACGGCACGCCGGCGACCGTCCCCGTCGACGGTCGGACGATGGTGCTGGTCACGGGCGGCGCAGTTCGCATCGAGGGCGCGGATGCCGCGGTCGACCTGCCCGTCGGCGCCGTCGCCTATGCATCGGATGACGAGACCGAGCTGCGCCTCTCGGGCGTCGGCGAGGTGTTCGTCGCCTCTCCGGGACGCTGACGCGCCGAGCCTCCGCCGGCGGCGCAACCGGCATCCGCGACACGCCGATATGCCGTCAAGAACCTTCAAGACATGATTGAGGGTTTACGATCCGCGACTTGACCCGAGCGAATGACACGGGTGTAATTAGTGGTGCACGGCCCGGCGGGGGGCGAGATATGAGGGGTTGGAGGTCGAGATGACGGGATACCGATCCGACGTTCCGGAGAACTGGTTCGTCGACCCGGTCAACCTCGGTGTACCCGGGGTTCGCAAGGTCGAGGCAGACGACGACAACGCTCTCGCCTGGCAGACCGACGCACTGTGCTCTCAGACCGACCCCGAGGCCTTCTTCCCCGAGAAGGGCGGCTCGACGCGAGACGCCAAGCGCATCTGCACCTCGTGCGACGTTCGTGGAGAGTGCCTCGAATACGCGCTCAACAACGACGAGCGGTTCGGTATCTGGGGTGGGCTCTCCGAGCGCGAGCGCCGCAAGCTCAAGCGCCGCGCCAGCTGATCCGAGGGTTCGAGGTTCCTCGAGCGCATTTCTCCTTCGGTCCTTCGCGGGCGCGCCGCACCGGCTGCCTTCTCCCGCGTCGCACCCCGCTTAGGCTGACGATGTCATGCCAGCCCGTGTTCACGCCATCATCGTCGCGCGCCCCGGATCCTCAGCCCGCGCGCAATTGCTCCGCACCCTCGAGGCCCTGAGAGCACAGACCGCGCCGGTGGAAGCCGTCACTCTCGTGATGTGCGGCGATGCCGCGTCCGCACGTACCAGTGAGGCCGTCGCGCAGACGGTCGAGGGGATCGTCGAGGCTCGGCAGTCCACCTCGTTCGCCGAGGCCGTCGAGCTCGCGCGTCCTCGCGTCGCGGAGAACAGCGCCGTCTGGCTCCTCGCGCACGACACCGCTCCGCATCCTCGGGCACTGGAGCGCCTCGTGGGAATGCTCGAGCGGTCACCGTCGGCGGCGATCGCCGCGCCCAAGCTCGTCGCCACCGACAACGACCGCGAGATCGTCTCCCTCGGCGTGAGCATGACGGGCCTCGGCCGCTCCGTCGAGCTGTCGGCGGGTGAACTCGACCAGGGGCAGCACGACGGTCTCGATGAGGCGCTCGCCGCCGACGTCCGCGGCATGCTGATCCGCAGCGAGGTGCGCGACGCGCTCCGCCCGGACCCGGCGCTCGCCGGCGCCGACGAGGGGCTCGACCTGGGCGTGCGGGCTCGACTCGGCGGTGGCCGTGTCGTCCTCGCCCCGACCGCGCGGATCTCCGTCTCGCCGGAGGGGCCGGCGTCGCTTCCCCGCGGCCGTTCGCGGCGGGCCTACGTGACACGTCTCGCCCAGCTGCATCGGCGCCTCGCCTATGCGCCCGTGATCTCCGTGCCCCTGCACTGGATCGCACTCCTGCCGCTGGCGGTGTGGCGCTCGATCGCGCACCTCGTGGGCAAGCGGCCCGAGGAGGTCTTCCCCGAGTTCGGTGCCGCCGTCGTCGCGATGCTCCGCTTCGGCGCGATCGCCCGCTCGCGCGCCGCGATCCGATCGTTCCGCACGTCCTCGTGGGCCAGCATCTCGCCCCTCCGCGTCACGGCATCGCAACTGCGCCGTCGCCTCGACGACGGACACGGCAGCGAAGGCGGCGCGGTCAGCGAACTGCACTTCTTCGGCGGCGGCGGGGCCTGGGCCGTGCTGGCTGCGCTTGCCGTGAGTGTCGCGTCCTTCACCTCGTTGCTCGCCTGGCCATCACTCGGCGGGGGAGCGCTGTTGCCGCTGCGTCAGACCGTCGCAGGGCTCTGGCATGACGCCATGTGGGGTGTTCGCGGGCTCGGTCTCGACATCGTCGGACCGGCGGACCCCTTCGCCGGCGTCGTCGCGGTTCTCGGCACCCTCTGGCCGGGCGCCCCGTCCTTCGCTCTCGTGCTGTTGTGGCTCCTCGCTCTGCCCCTCGCGGTTCTCGGCGGGTGGTTCGCCGCGACACGGGTGACGGATCGCGCGGGACTCCGCATCTTCGCCGGCGTCGGCTGGGCCCTCGCCCCGACGTTCCTCACCGCACTCGTCGACGGCCGCCCGACCGGAGTCCTCGTGCACCTCCTCCTGCCCTGGCTGTTCCACGCGGCGGTCGTCGCTCATCGTTCCTGGGGAGCCGCGGGAGCGGCCTCGCTGCTGTTCGCCGCCGTGGCCGCCTGCTCCCCGTCCCTCGTCCCCGCACTGCTCGTGCTGTGGGTCGTCGGGCTCGGCATCACACTGGGAACCGCCCAGTTCCGCGGCGCCGTTCGCCTGCTCTGGACGCCGATCCCGACCCTCGTGCTCTTCGCACCGCTCGCGTACGCGCACCTCGTCGACGGGTCGCTCGTTTCCCTCTTGGCCGACCCGGGAGCTATCTGGGCCGGCCAGCAGGCGACGGCGGACGCCGCCGGACGTCTGGCCCTCGCGACGGGCTATCCCACCGCGGATGCCGCGGGTTGGGCAGCGTTCCAGATCGCGCCGATCGGCGCCTGGGCTGCCGTGTTCAGCGCTCCGCTCGCGCTTCTCGCCCTTGGTGCCGCCGTCGCGCCGCGGTGGCGGGCCGGCATCACCCTCCTCGTCGTCGCCCTCGCCGGTCTCGCCACCGCGTTCCTGGCCGTGGGGATCACAGTGAGCTTCGCGCAGGGCACGCCGGTCGCCATCTGGCCGGGTGCCGGCCTCTCGCTCGCCTGGATCGGCATCGTCGGTGGCGCGGTCGTCACCCTCGACACCGCCGTCAGGTTGCCGCGACTGCGGACGGCCGTCACCGGCATCACCGCGGTGGCCCTGCTCGTCGGTGCAGTGCCGGCGCTGACGGCACTGCACCTCGACGCGTCCGCCCTGCGCAACGGGCCCGAATCGACGCTCCCCGCCTACGTCGCGGCGCAGGCGGGCGGTGACCGGCAGATCAGCACGCTCGTCCTCACGCCGCAGAACGACGGCGGTCTCGCCGCCGAGGTCGTCTGGGGCGCGAGCGAGACCCTGGGTGCGCAGACGACGCTGCTCTCGACGGCGGAGGAGCCGCGTGGCACCCACATCGCAGCACTCTCGGTCGACCTGCTCTCGGCGCGCGACTTCGACGCTCCCGGCGAGCTCGCCGCGCTCGGGGTCAGCTACGTGCTCGTCGCCCAGGTGCCGGACGACGAGGCCGATCAGGCCCGGTCGATGCGCACATCGGCGATCACGGCTATCGATCAGCGCGCCGGATTCGTGCACGCGGGGACGACCGATCGCGGCGTGCTGTGGAGGGTCGACACCGAGATCGCCGCGCCGGCGACCCTGACGAACGCGCAGGCGCACCAGGCGCGACTCGTCGTCACGTTGCAGTTGATCTTCCTGCTCGCCGCGCTGCTCCTGGCACTGCCGACGCGCGCCTCGCGCCGAGCGGCGCGCGCGCAATCCCGCATCGTCGGGCGCGCCCCCGAAGAGCCGCTCGTGCTCCCGCGCCACCGTGAGGAGCTCGCTGAAGCGTCGATCATCGAGCCGGGCGGTGTGGACGAACTCGCCGAGGCTGCGATCGTCGGCGAGACGCCAGCCGACGCCCTCGAGGAGCCGGCGGTCGCGAATCCCGAGACCGAGACCTTGGGCGACACCGAGACCGACGCCGAGCCGCGCGAAGAAGCAGCCGATCCGCCGGAGGCGGACGTGATCGTCGCTGAGGACGACGCCGATTCCGGCCGAGAACCCGAGACCGAGGAGGAGCAGCGATGAGCCGTACGCGTGTCTTCCGCGTGGTCGCGACCGGTGCGCGCGTCGCCGTCGGGGCCGTCGTCGCGGTCGCCTGCGTCGCGGGCGTGGTGGCGGCGATCCACGCGCCCTGGCCGGAGGTCTCGCACGATCCCGCGCAGGTGGAGGTCACCCCGCTTCCCGGCGCGCCGACGCTCGTGTGCAATGGCGACTTCCGAGCGATCGGTCGGGACTCCTCCGATCCCTTGAGCATGCGATCGGCGGGGTCGCCATCGGTGACCGTCGACGGTACCGGCGGAGCTCCGGCATCAGCACCGATCGCCGCGCCCGATCTGATCGGAGGTGGCGAGGTGAACCGATTCACGGGTGAAGTGGTCGACCGCACGGCGCCGCTCATCGCCGCGACCGAATCGATCTCACTGTCGGCGACCGATCTGGCAGGCTTCGCCGCCGTGCCGTGCGGCGGGAGCGGACTGGAATCCTGGCTGGTCGGCGGTAGCGTCGCGACCGGGACGAAGGACATCGTGATCCTGACCAACGCCGCCGCAGTGACGTCGACCGTCACGCTGTCGACCTACGGCGATTCGCGGAGCAATCGCACCGTGATCATCCCGGCCATGACGCAGGTCGCTCTTCCGCTCAGCTCGATCGCCGCAGGCGACACCGCGCCTGTCGTCCGTGTGGCGGCCGAGGGGGCGCCCGTGCGGGCCGTTCTGCAGTCATCGTTCGTGCGCACGCTCGATCCGGCGGGTATCGACCTTCAGGAGGCGGTCGCCGGGCCGCAGCGGCATCCGGTGATCGTCGGCATTCAGTCGTTCGACGGCGAGGGGGACAACGCCGACATGACGGTGTTGCGGATGCTCTCCGCCGGGGCGGATGGCCAGGCCGTCGTCACCGTACGCGCCGTCGGCTCTCCGGCGATCGTCGAGGAGTTCACGGTCGATCTCGTGGCCGACACCCCGGCGGAGGCTTCGCTCAGTGCCCTCGAGCCCGGGTCCTACACGGTGTCGATCGACGCCGACACACCCGTGGTCGCCGGGGTCCGTCAGCAGCACGGATTCGGCAAGGGGGCGGACTTCTCCTGGATGACGCCGGCGCCGGAGATCGGAACGGATGCCGTGTTCGCGGTGCCGAACGGGCCGAAGTCGGTGCTGTACCTCATGAACGAGGACGGCGCGGACGCGACCGTCACTCTCGAGAACCTCGGCACAGGAAACTCCCGCGAGGTGGTCGTCCCCGCCGGTGCATCCGTGGCGGCGACCGTCAACGGTGACGCGGTATACCGGATCAGCACCTCCGATGCCGTCCGAGCCGCGGTGAGCATGTCCGGTGCCGGGGCTCTCGCGACGTGGCCCGTGCAGCCGAGCGCGGGCGCGGAGAAGAGCATCACGGTCTACCCGTAGGCCGGGCGATGTGCTCGGTCAGTGGTCGTGGCCGAGATCCCACGGTTCGCGACCGACGTATTCCGCTGCTGCCCGGAACACGGCGCTCTCGATCGCCATGCGCCGGTGCGCGTTGTCGTCGTGCCCGGGCGGGAGCAGACGCTCGATGGGCAGGCGGAAGAGCACGATTCGCGCGTGCTCGCGATCGAGATACCAGCGCGGCACCTCATCACCCGACTCGAAGCCGGGCATCGCTCCGATCTCGAACCGCACGTCCTGCAGTTCCGGCCAGGTGCCGCGGAGGAACTCGACCGCGGTTCCCACCGAGAGGTCGAAGCGGTCGAGGCGTCCGTCGAGAGGGGCCAGGGGAGGCCTGACGACCTCGCTGCGTCCGAGACGGCCGTGACGACCGTGCCGTGCGCCGCGCCGGGGAGCTTCAGAAGTGCGGGCGGCGCGTCGACGGGGCATGACGAAAGTCTAGGCGGTGTGCGGCAGCGATCGGCGCGGCATCCGTTCTGTGCGTCGACCGGACCGTAGCCTGGCACGGATGGACGGACGACTCTGCTCGAAGGTGGGCTGCGCGCGCGAAGCCGTGGCCACGCTCACGTACGACTACGGCGACCAGATGGCCGCGCTCGGGCCGCTCGGACTCGAGCGCCACCCCCACGCGCACGACCTCTGCGCGCAACACGCCGACCGCTTGTCGGTGCCGGCGGGGTGGATCGTCGTGCGCCACGAGGCGCTCCGCGCCTGAGCGTCAGACGCTGACGCGCCGCCCGGTGAGCCGCTCGGCGCGCGCGTCGGAGGCGGTCAACGC
Source organism: Microbacterium sp. NPDC008134 (assembly GCF_042957055.1). NCBI lineage: Bacteria > Bacillati > Actinomycetota > Actinomycetes > Micrococcales > Microbacteriaceae > Microbacterium > Microbacterium sp. NPDC008134. The sequence continues at coordinate 1,319,128 of NZ_JBIBHO010000001.1, forward strand.
ACGTCGCTCGCGCTCCCGCCGGATGACCGTGATCGCGACCAGCGCCCGCTCCGGTGCGGCCTGCGGCAGGGGCGAGACGAAGGCGGATGCTTCGGCGAGCAGTTCTTCCGCGACACGCGCACGCGCGCCGGGCATGAGCTGGTGCGCCGAGGCGAGGAACTGCGAGATGCGACGGGCGAGACGGTCGGGCAGACGTGCGACGTCGGCGATCTGCGACCAGCCGAGAAGCTCTCCGGGCATGACCGGAGTGTTCTGGACCAGTGCCGGCGTGCGGACGCGCTGACTGTAGGTGCCCGCGACGAGATCTCCCAGACGCTGGGATCGGGCGGTGAGGGCACCCGCGAGCACGGCGAGGCCGCCGAAGGTCATATAGATCTCGAGGACTCCGAGGAGAGCGCGGATGAACGCGTGACGGAATCCCGTCGCCCCACCGTCGAGACGGACGATGCGCCCGCCCACGGCGAGTTTGCCGAGACTACGGCCCTTCGTCAGCATCTCGATGCTCAGCGGTAGTACGAGGAAGCTCACGACGAGCGATACGACGGTCGCGATCCGGTCGGTCGCCTCGGTCAGGATTCCGGCGTCGAGAAGCCAGACGCGGAGGAACAGCCACAGGATGAAGACACCGTAGCCGAGAAGCATGTCGATGAGCGCGCCGAGCGAGCGCATCAGGAACCCGACGGGTTGGACATCGATCGCGACCGCTTCGCCGGAGAGCATCTCATCGGTCGTGTCGATCGGCGCGGACATGAGTACAGTAAATCAGGTGGATGCCGACGCGTTGACCGATGCACGCCGCGCCGAGTGGGCGCGACTGGACGAGCTCAGCACCTCGCGGCTGGATGGCGCCGGCGTCGACGAACTGATCGTGCGCTACCGTGCCGCATCGGCGGATCTCGCGGAGCTCAAGACATCGGTCGGTGACTCACCGCAGGGCAACTACCTGTCGACGATCCTCGTTCGCGCACGTATGCGGCTCACCGGCGCATCGGACAGCGTGCTGACCCAAGCCTCGCGGTTCTTCGTCGACCAGCTTCCTGCTGCGTTGTACCGTCTGCGGTGGACGACGCTCGTCATAGCCGTATCCTTCATCGCGATCGCACTCGGATCAGCCTTCTGGATCTCGAGCGATCCGGCGCTGATCGCCACGCTCGGACCCCCTGACGCGTTACAGCAGTATGCGGATGAGTCGTTCACGGGCTATTACACCGAGAACCCCGCGGCAGTGTTCATGGGGATGGTCTGGACGAACAACGCGTGGATCGCGTTGCAATGCGTGCTCTTCGGTGTCACCGGTATCTGGCCGCTCTACATCATCGTGCAGAACGCCTTCGGCCTGGGGGTATCCGGCGCCGTCATGATCGCGCACGGCCAGGGCGATGTGATGCTGTTGTACATCCTGCCGCACGGAATGCTCGAGCTCACCTGCATCTTCGTCGCCGCCGCAGCCGGTCTGCATCTCTTCTGGGCGTGGGTCGCTCCGGGCGATCGCTCTCGCGCCGAATCCCTGGGCACGGAGGGGAGGGCCCTCGCGACGGTCGCGCTGGGCCTGATCTTCGCCCTCTTCCTCGCCGGCCTGGTCGAGGGGTTCGTGACCGGCTGGGCTCTGCCCTGGCCGCTCAAGATCGGCATCGGCGCAGCAGCGCTTGCCGTGTTCCTGATCTACATGCTCGTGATCGGTGGACGCGCGTACCGCCGCGGCGAAACGGGTGATCTCGTCGAATACGAGGCGGGCACCCCGCGACTTCTCGCCGGGTGACGAGGAGCGATCTCAGAGTCGGCCGGCGGCCTTGAGCTCGAGATAGCGGTCGGCGATCCGAGGCGGCAGGCCCTCGGGGTCCGCGGAGATCGCCTCCCCACCCGCGCGGCGGATCGCGTCCTCCACGTTCTCGGCATCGCGAAGGGTGCGCTCGGCTGCCGCAGCGAGGTAGACCTCCTCGCGCGAGCCGCGCTGCTTCGCCAGCTCGGTGATCGACTCGTCGGTGACGGAGCCGACGAGAATCGACGTCGCCCGAGAGGCATCCGGGAAGGCCCCGAGGAAGCTTCGTGCCGACTCCGCAGCATCCTGCGCGGTGAGGACGACGATCAGCGAGGGGCGCGTCGTCAGCGTGCGCACGGCCGCGAACGCCCCGTGCCAGTCGGTGTCGACGAGTCGCGCGTGCACCGGAGCCATGGCATCGGTCAGGGCAGGCAGCAGCGCGTTGCCCTCGACGCCCGTCACGCGCGCGCGCACCACGCGGTCGTACATCAGCAGGTGCACGTGGTCTCCGGCGCGTGCCGCGAGCGCCGCGAGGAGGAGCGCGGCCTCGAGCGAGGCATCCGCTCGCGTTCCGTCTCCCACGCGCGCGGCCGCGGTGCGTCCGGTGTCGATGATGATGACGACGTGCCGATCGCGCTCCGGCCGCCACGTGCGCAGCATCGTGGTGCCGGCGCGGGCGGTCGCGCGCCAGTCGATCGATCGCACGTCGTCGCCACGAACGTACTCCCGCAGCGAATCGAATTCGGTTCCCTGACCGCGCACCTGGATGCTCGTATTGCCGTCGAGTTCGCGCAGGCGTGCGAGGCGCGAGGGGAGGTGCTTGCGCGAGGAGAACGCGGGGAGCACGCGGATCGCTCCCCGCACGCGGTGGATGGCCTGCCGTCCGGCGAGGCCGAGGGGGCCACGGGAGCGGATCACCACGAACTCGCTCGTGAGTTCACCGCGGCGTCGGGGAACGAGCGGGATGTCGACCCGGCGCCGCTCACCGCTCGGGATCTCGAGAGCCTGCCGTGCGGTTCCCGCGCCGGCGGTCGGCTGCCATGCGTCGCGGAGGAGCGCCTGCAGTTCGCGGGAACCGTGATTGTGCACGGCCACGCTCACCGGAACCGCTTCGCCCAGACGAGCGCGTGCGGGAACGCGCCGGGTCACGGTGACCGTGCGCGGACTCGCGGCGAAGACGATGTCGACGACCACCAGTACGACGCACAGTCCCACCCATGCACCCAGCACCGCATACGGCGGAAATCCCGCCAGCCCGGCGATGACCAGCGGAACGATGCCCGCACCCACCGCGAGCGCGAGGCGACCCGTGACGAACACTTAGATCGGTACCCGGGTCTGCTGCACGACCGACGTCAGCACGGCATCCGCCGAGACGCCTTCCATCTGCGCGTCCGGGCGCAGCTGCAGTCGATGCCGCCAGACCGGCACGAGCATCGTCTGCACGTGGTCGGGAGTGACCGCCGTCGATCCGTTGAGCCAGGCCCAGGCCTTCGCAGCGGCGAGGAGGCCGGTCGACGCACGAGGGCTCGCGCCGAGTTCCACCGACGGGGACTGGCGCGTGGCGCGGGCGAGGTCGACGACGTAGCCGAGCACGTCCTCGGTGACTTCGACGCGTCCGGCGGCGGCCTGCGCCGCACGGATCTCCTCCGCGGTCACGACTGCTTCCACCCCCGTGAGCTCGCGGGGAGAGAATCCCGAAGCGTGCTTGCGCAGCACGGCGACCTCCGCGTCGCGCTCGGGCATCCCGACCACCAGCTTCATCAGGAATCGGTCGAGCTGGGCCTCCGGCAGCGAATACGTGCCCTCGTGCTCGATGGGGTTCTGGGTCGCCGCGACGAGGAACGGATCCGGGAGCGCCCGGCTCGTGCCGTCGGCCGACACCTGCCGCTCCTCCATCGCCTCGAGCAAGGCCGCCTGGGTCTTCGGGGGAGTGCGGTTGATCTCGTCGGCCAACAGGATGTTCGTGAACACCGGGCCGGCGCGGAAGTCGAACTCGCCCGTGCGCGCGTCGTACACGAGCGATCCGGTCACGTCGCCGGGCATGAGGTCGGGCGTGAACTGCACGCGCTTGGTGTCGAGACCGAGGGCACGCGCGAAGGATCGCACGACCAGGGTCTTCGCCACGCCCGGAACGCCCTCGAGCAGCACGTGGCCCCGGGCGAGCAGCGACACCAGAAGACCGGTCACGGTTCCTGCTTGACCGACGACGGCCTTGTCGACCTCGCTGCGCACGCGGTGCATCGCCCCGCGCAGGGCGGCGTCGTCGGTGGGAGTGTACTCAGCGGTCACGGGTGTCCTCGGCTTCCGTCGTGGATGGACTGTGTGCGGATGGTGCGCCCGCCGCGCGGGCGGGTCGATGGGTCTGCTCGACGGCGTCCTCGAGCTCGGCGAGACGTCGGGCGAGCTCGACGAGTGCGGCGTCGTCGGCGGGCAGCGGTCCCGCGAGGAGCGACTGGAGCGTGCCGCGGGGGATGCGCAGACGATCGGATGCGGCGTCGGCCACCTCGTCGGGCGTCGCCCGCGCCGTCAGCCCGAGTCGTCGGGCGAGGCGCCGCTGCGCGCCGTCGCGGATCGCGAGCGCCGCGTGCGGCGCATCCGCCGCCTTCGCCGTCAGGCGTGCGCGCCCGTGCATCGTCTCGGACGCACGGACCGTGACCGGCAGCGTCTCGGCGACGAGCGGACCGAACCGTCGCCCGCGCCACAGCGCCGCCGCGATCCCGGACAGCATCAGGAGGATGATCGCGGGGGTGACCCAGGGCGGCGTCAGGGTCCCCAGCGTGTCCTCGGACGTGCCCTCGAGGTCGGAGTCGCCGAGCGAGGGGACGTACCAGACCACCCGATCGGTCTGACCGAGCAGGGCGAGGGCGAGAGCCGCATTCCCGTTCTCTGCGAGGTAGGCGTTGCTGAACAGACGCGTGCCGTCGACGATCGAGGTGCGCCGACCGTCGGCATCGTCGATGAGCACGGCCGCGCCCTCGTCGTCGCCGAAGCACCACTCCACACCCGGTGCGGGAGTCATCAATCGATCCGGCTCGATCGTGCCGACCCGCGCGAACTCTCCGGCAGAGCACTGCGCGTCGACTTCGGAGAGCGGTGCCGAGGAGTAGTCGCCGAGACCGAGGCTGTCGAGCAGGTGGGCGCCCACGGAGAGGAAGACGACGCGGTCGGCCGGATCCATCAACTCGGCGACGGCCTCATCACTGAGCGTGTAGGGATTGGTCATCACGAGTGTGGTGTCGTCGTCGATGGCCGCGCGCGCCTCGGCGCGTGAGCGATGCACCTCGACCTCGACCCCCTGATCCCGAAGGATCTCGGCCAGCGCCAGTGCGCCGGAGTCGCCTCGCCCCTCGGGATCGAGCGAGCGGCGATCGCTCGGCGCGGTCGCGGCGATCTGGATCCCCACCCACGCGACACCGACGACGAGTGCGGCGATGATGACCCAGCCGATCACCGCGCGCAGTCGTCGCGTCGGTTCGGCGGTGGCGGAGGGGGTGTCACGCTCCTCGACGACGGTCATGCGGTCATCACCGCCGGCCGACGGGACCGCAGGCGCTCATCGGTGGCGGCCAGGGCGGCATAGGATTCGGGAGTCGCGGGGTGACGCAGGTAACGAACGTCGTCGAAAGCCGTCGCGGCGCTGCGCATGGGCACCGACTCGTCGGCGAACACCGCGCTCGCGTCCCGCGCGATGGCCTGCGCGGTGGCGCCCGGGGCGGGATCGATGAGGTCGCGCTCGAGGAGGTCCCGCGCGATCGCGCGGAACCGCAGGACGGTGGCGGCATCCCAATCCTCGGCGCGGGCGCTACGCTCCGCGTCGGCGCGCAGCTGCGCCGCCGTGCGATCGTCGTCGACACCGAGGAGGTCTGTGCGGGCGCGGGCGACGGCGCGTGAGCGTCGCGGGCGGCCCCAGACGATCAGAGCGACGATCAGGGCGGTGCCGACCAAGATGGAGACGATCACGAGCGCCGACGGACCGACGGCCGCGCCGTTGTCGGAGCTGAAGAGGTTGGCGATGAATCGGCCGATGTCGCGCGCCAGGTAGTCGAACCACGTGGGTTCGGCATCCGCATAGCGCGGGTTGCTCAACTCTTCTTCGGCCCAGCGGCGCGCATCATCGCCATCGGGGATGAACAGATCGTCGAACGGTCGGATCATGCCGGCGAGTCACCGTCACCCGGGGCGATCCACGGCGCCGCCGCGTGCCGTGCGGCTGCGGGCGGTGCCGGGGGAGCGGGCGGCGTGACGTACGCGGGCGGCGCGGCGTTTGCCGGGGCCGCGGGAGGCGCACCGTACGGCTGCGGAGGCTGCGCGTACCCGTAGGGCGGGGGCTGCACCGGGTGCGGCTGAGCAGGAAGAGGCTGCGCCGGTTGCTGCGGCGCGTACCCGTACGGGGCCTGGTAGCCGGGCTGCTGCGGTGCGCTGGAGAGACCGGGGTACGAGTACGGCTGCGCCATCAGCACGTAGTCGGGAACGGCCTTGGGAGGAGGGGCACTCGAGACCGCTCGAGCCGGGTCGACGGCGTACGGGTCACCGAGCTGCTCCTCGGTCCATCCCATGTCGCTGCGCTCGACGTAGGAGACGAGGGTCTGGTCGAGCCCTTCGTAGCGCATGCGCGAGTCGAGGTAGATGAGAGCCGCACTCGTGCTCTGCACGACCAGAGTGATCGCCTGGATGACCAGGGTGAGGATCTGCGGGGCCAGGAGCAGCAGGAGCATGCCGATGATCGCGCTCGGCTCGGGGTCGCCGGTGGGCACCAGCACCGCGCCGAACATCTGGGCGAACAGCTGCGCGGGCAGGGCGACCACGTTCATCGCGACGCCCATGATCATGCTGATGATGATGCTCACGCCGAAGGCGACCCAGAAACGGCCGCGGATCAGTCGCCAGGAACGCACGATCGCGTCCTTGAGTCGCGCGCGCTCGAACACGAGGATCGAGGGTACGAGCATGAGCTTGGTGCTGAGCCAGACGTAGAGCGGGATCCACGCGAGGAAGAAGATGACCGCGATCAGGACGATCAGTCCGACCGTCTCGGGGGATGCTCCCATTCCGCTCGCGATACCGCCGGCGATGACCCCGAAGAGGAGGAGCGCGAAGACGATGAGGAATCCGAAGACCGCCACGATCACCAGCGCGGAGTAGGCGACGAGACGCCAGAAAGCGGGGGCCATCCGTCGCCACAGCATCCGCAGCGTGGCCTTCGTTCCGATCGTCGCGTAGCTGACGTCGGCTGCGATCACGCCCTGCATGATCGCGGTGACGGCGATCGAGGCGAGACCGACCACGATGCCCGCGATGACGTTGATCGCGATCGTTCCCGCGGCGACCGCCTCGAAATTCGGGCTCGAAGGAGAGAGGGTATCGAGCCGGGAGAAAGTGGTGAAGAGGACGAGGCCCATCGCGAGTGCCGCGAGGATCAGCACCACGAGCTGCAGGACGACGGCGAAGCCGAAGAGGACCTTGGGGTTGTGCCGCAGCGCGGCGAACGCCTTCCCGAGCAGCGTTCCGAAGGTCATCGGATGCAGGGGGATGATGCCCTTCTTCCGGGCAGGGGTCCAGGTCTGGGCGCTCACAGCACTTCCCTCCGTCGTGCGCCTCCATCGTGCCATATCCCCGGTGTTGGCGCGCAGACCTGGGGAACGTGAGACCGAGTGCCATAAGGTAACAGTTATGACCTCACGCATCCTTGTGGTCGATGACGACACCGCGCTCGCCGAGATGATCGGCATCGTGCTGCGCACCGAAGGATTCGAGCCCGTGTTCTGCGCCGACGGAGCACGTGCCGTCGACGAGTGGCGCGCCCAGCGCCCGGATCTCGTCCTCCTCGATCTCATGCTCCCGGGCATGGACGGCATCGAGATCTGCACGCGCATCCGCGCGGAGTCCGGAGTGCCCGTCATCATGCTCACGGCACGCACCGACACGGCCGACGTCGTCCGGGGACTCGAGGTCGGCGCCGATGACTACATGGTCAAGCCCTTCAACCCGAAGGAACTGGTCGCCCGTATCCGCACACGTCTCCGCCCCGTTCCGCAGGCGACCAGCGAACAGCTCCGCGTGGGTGATCTGACCGTCGACGTCGATGCGCACGAGGTGCGCCGTGGCACGGAGCCGATCGCCTTGACCCCCCTCGAGTTCCAGCTGCTCGTCGCTCTCGCGTCGAAGCCGCAGCAGGTGTTCTCCCGCGAGATGCTCCTCGAGCAGGTCTGGGGCTACCACTACAAGGCCGATACGCGACTCGTGAACGTGCACGTGCAGCGACTGCGCGCGAAGGTCGAACTCGACCCCGACAACCCGCGGATCGTGATGACCGTCCGGGGCGTCGGCTATCGCGCCGGGAGCGCTGTCTGACGCGCCCATGGCCGTGACGTCAGCGACCACCACGGCGGTCGCCGTCCTGCGCGATTGGCGCGGCTGGCCGACGGTGCTGGCGTCGCTGTGGCGCCGGTCACTCCGGTTCCGCACACTGGCGGTGACCCTTCTCGCGACCTCGCTCGCGATCCTCATCACGTGCGTCACGATGGCGCTCGTGATCCAGAACGACCTCTTCGTCTCGCGCAAGAACCAGGCGCTCGAAGACGCGCGACGTGCGGTCGACGTGGCCCAGAGCACCCTCGACGTCGCGGAGGTCGGAGACGATCCGGCCGCGCTCGCCGATCTGTGGAACACGATCCAGGCGGGATTCGCCCAGAACTCGAACGCCGATCAGCTCACCGGCATCCGGATCGACGCCGACGCGAACGGCGTCCGCCTCAACGGCTTCACCGCCGGGCTCAGCGCGAGTCTGCTCAGTGACGGCCTCCGCGCGCGGGTCGTCGAGTTCGACGACCGTCAGGCGTGGCAATCGGTCGCGCTCCCCGTCGAAGGAGGGGGAGAAGTGCCGGGAATCATCGTCGGACAGCAGGTCGTCGTGCCCGAGGCGGGCCCCTTCGAGATCTACTTCGCGTACGACCTGTCCGACGCCGATCAGACCCTGGTGTTCGTGCAGCGCACCCTGTGGATCGCGGGAATCGGTCTGGTCGCCATCGTCGCGGCCATCTCGTGGATCGTCCTGAGGACGGTGTCGACGCCGATCATCCAGGCGGCGGAGACGAGTGCGCGCCTCGCCTCCGGTGATCTGGCCGTGCGGCTGGAGGTGCACGGCGAGGACGAGCTCGCGACTCTGGGTCGCTCGTTCAACGCGATGGCGGACAGTATCGAGGCTCAGATCAAGGAACTCGGAGAGCTGTCGATGGTGCAACAGCGGTTCGTCTCCGACGTGTCGCACGAGCTGCGCACGCCGTTGACCACGATCCGGCTCGCCGCCGACATGCTCAACGATCAGCGCGCGGACTTCGACCCGGTCACCGCGCGCGCCGCCGAGCTCATGCACGCGCAGGTTCAGCGATTCGAGACGCTGCTGTCGGACCTGCTCGAGATCAGTCGTTACGACGCCGGGTCGGTGCAACTGGAGCTGGAGGCGACGAGCCTCGCGCACGTGGCGGAGGACGTCATCGAGCAGATGCGTCCCCTCGCCGACGGACACGGCACGGAACTGCGACTGGTTGCACCGGGAGGGTACTCCCCGGTCGACATGGACCCGCGGCGGGTGCGACGCGTGCTCCGGAACCTCATCGGCAATGCGATCGAACACGGCGAGGGGCGTCCGATCGTCGTCACCGTCGACAGCAACCAGCATGCGGTCGCCGCAGGTGTGCGCGACTTCGGGTTGGGTATGGACCCGGAGGATGCCGAACGGGTGTTCGACCGCTTCTGGCGCGCCGATCCTTCGCGCCAACGCACGATCGGAGGAACGGGCCTGGGACTGTCGATCGCGCTGGGCGACGCAACGCTGCACGGTGGCACACTGGCGGTGTGGTCGGAGCTCGGCGTCGGGACCAACTTCGTCCTCACCCTTCCGCGTCACGGCACGACGCTCGACGGCCCGAGCCCGGTGGCCGTCGAACCGCAGGATTCCCTCGCCGAGATCGGCGATGCCACGCAGCCCCTGTCGCTGACCGACGTGCGGCGCGAGATGCTCGACGGAGGCGAGGCTCCGTGAACGCCGAACGGATGAAGATTCTCCTGCGAGGCATCGCACTCACCACCGCGAGCCTGCTTCTGCTCACCGCGTGCACCGGTCTGCCGACCTCGGGCGACGTCAACGTCGGCCTCGAACTCGGTGAGTCGCCCGACGACGCGGACTTCCTCCCGCTCGCCTCCGGACCGGCCCCCGGCGCGAGTCCCCGGGAGATCGTCGAAGGTTTCATGGAGGCGGCGATCACGCCCGCGGAGAATTGGGAGATCGCGCGCCGATTCCTCACGCCGGACATGCAGCGCTCGTGGCGACCGAGTACGGGCGTGGCCGTCGACGCCACCGCCGCGGACAGGTCCGTCTCATCGTCGGTGCTCGACGAGGACGTCGACGATGCGGATACCGCGGACGTGCAGGTGCAGCTCGATCAGGTGGCGAGCGTGGATTCCTCCGGAGAGTATTCCGCGGCGGCGGGGCCGGCGAATCTGGCCTTCACTGTGGAGCGTTCCGAGGCGGGGGAGTGGCGCATCTCGCAGGCGCCCGACGGCGTCGTGATCGACGAGGAGAGATTCTCGACGGTGTTCGAGGGGTATCCGCTCCAGTACTTCGATCGTACGTGGTCGCGGCTCGTGCCGGACGTGCGCTGGTTCCCGCGCCGCACGAGCATCGCGACGACCGTGGTGCAGGCCCTGATCAACGGGTCTCCGAGCTCCTGGCTCGAGCCCGCGGTGCAGACCGCCTTTCCTGCCGACGTGCAGCTCGCGCAAGATGCCGTGCCGATCAACGCCAATCAGGTGGCGGAGGTCGCGCTGACCCGCTCGGCCGCTGCCCTCGAGACGCAGACGCTCGCCCGCATGCGCACGCAACTGCAGGAGACACTGCGCGCTGCGGGGGTGAACGTGTCACAGGTGCGCTTCACCGTCGACGGGCGCACGCTCGACGCGGGGGTCGTGAACGTCGTCTCACCTCCCCAGGAATCCGCTCCGGTCGTGCTCACCGGCAGTGCGTTCGGCACCATCGTCGGCGACGAGGTCTCTCCGATCGACGGACTCAGCGACGAGATCCTCGCCCTCTCCCAGCCGATCACCGCGATCGATGTCGCGGCGGACGACAGCGCGGCGGCCGTGCAGCTCGCCGACGGACACGCGTACCTGGTCCGCGAAGGGCGGCTCGATGAACTCGACCTACGGGACGGGTTGATCGCTCCGTCGCTCGATCCGTACGGCTACACGTGGACGGTGCCGACGGCGAGCCCTGCCGAGGTGTTCGTGTCGGGCAACGATGCGGTGCCGCACACGGTGGCGAACGCGTGGCCGGATGCCTCGGCCGTCCTGCAGATGCGGGTGTCGGCGGACGGCTCTCGGATCGCTGCGGTGATCGAGGTGGGCAGCCAGCGCTGGGTCGTGGTCGCCGCGGTCGTGCGCGACGAGAGCGGTCTCCCGACCGAACTCGGCCCGATGAAGCAGCAGACCCGTGTCGACGGAGATACGCAGGGGCTCGTCTGGGTCGGTGACTACCGTTTGTCGGTGATGGCGGACTCGGCCAGCCCGGACCTGCTCACCCAGGTGGTGGGCGGGACCGCGACCGTTGAGGCGGCACCGGCGGGCGCCACCGCGCTCTCCGGTGCACGAACTCTGTCGGGTGTGCGAGTGCTGTCGACCGACGGATCGCTTCTCGCCCACGCAGGGTCGGCGTGGCGCGAGGTGGCGACCGACGTGCGTGTACTCGCCACGCGCGCGGGGCAGTGACGGACGTCTCTTCCTGCACAGGACGGGGCGAGGGAGAGTTTCCACGAAGCGTGCGGTGATGGTCGGAGAGTCGTCCGTCGTCGCGTGAGCATCGACGGATGTCCTCTTTCTCGAGTCTCGCATCCGTCGGCGGCGAGATCCTCGCCTTCCTCCTCGCCGCATCCTGTGCAGGCTGCAGCGCGGGCGGCACCGTGCTCTGCACGGAGTGCCGTGATGCTCTGCGCCCCGCTGCCCGCACGGTACGCACGCCGGGCGGGCTCGAGGTGCGGGCGGCGCTGGAGTTCACGGGTGTCGCCGCGCGATGCATCCGCCGGTTGAAGGGTGAAGGGGAGACCCTCCTGGCCGCGCCGCTCGGCGCCGCTCTGAGCGACGTGCTGTCGCCGCTGGCGGCGCAGGTGCGGCACATCGTGCCGGTGCCCACGTCCCGATCGGCCTTCCGTCGTCGCGGGTATCGGGCACCGGAACTGCTGTTGCGCAGGGCCGATACGGCTCCGGCGCGGTTGCTGCGGATGGCCGTGCGCCGGGCGGACCAACGCGGCCTCGATGCTCGGGCGCGGGCAGCGAACGTCCACCGCAGCATGATCGCCCGACGTCGCGACGACGGTGCATCCGTGCTGGTGATGGACGACGTGGTGACCACCGGGGCGACGCTCGATGAGGCGGCGCGAGCGCTCACCGCGGCGGGCTATCGAGTCGTCGGCGGCGTCGCGCTCGCCGCCACGCCGCGTCACGGGAGACTCATCGAAGACTCTTCCGCGACACGGAGGAAGTGACCCGTGACATCCGCACTCAAGCGGACTAGCGTGGGGGGTCACAAGGCGACCACGGTCCGCCCTTGGCCGGGAGGACCGGGACAAGGAGGCAGCAATGGAAACGAGCATCGTTGGCGTCGGAGTGGGTATCACCGATCGCTTCCGAACCGTTGTCGAGGAGAAGATCGCCCGGATTCAGACGTTCGCGGCTCGCGCGCAACGACTGGACGTGAAGGTCACCCACCGGGTCTACCGCAACGGGCAGGTCCCGGAGGAGACCGTCGAGCTCACGCTGGTGAGCAAGGGTCCGGTCGTCCGTGCCGAGGCGACCGACGGCGACAAGTTCGTCGCACTCGATCTCGCGGTCGACAAGATGGCCGAGCAGTTGCGTCGCGCGAAGGAGAAGCGAGTCGACGGCCGCCAGCACCCGCGGGGTGCGCACTTCGAGAAGGGCAGCGGAGCCCTCGAGGGGATCGATGTCGAGCCGGCGTCCGTCGACGTTCTCCGGGCCGTGGCCACGGGCAACATCCCGGTGCAGAACGACGAAGAAGAGGTCTACTCGCCCGTCGTCATCCGCACGAAGAACTTCGATGCCGAGTGGATGACGGTCGAGGAGGCCGTCGACCGGATGGAGCTGGTCGGGCACGACTTCTTCCTGTTCGTCGATGCTCGCACCGATCACCCGAGCGTGGTCTACCGCCGCAAGGGCTGGGACTACGGTGTCATCGCGTTGAGTGCGCAGGCTCCGCCCGCCGAGGCGCTCGCCTCCTGACCGCATGAGAGAGCGGCCCGGCCCTGAGGGGGCGGGCCGCTCTCTCATGCGCGGGGCGTCAGTCGAAGATGCCGTCGAGGAGGCTGCCGATGACCAGTCCACCGAGGATGCCGGAAGCGATGTCGCCGCCGCCTCCGCCGCGTCGACCGCCGCCACCCCATCCGCCGCCGCCCCAACCGCCATCGCCACCCCAGCCCTGATCCTGCGGGCGGGAGGAGTCGATGTCGCGCTGAGCGAGCTGGAGGGCCTCGGAGGCGAGGTGCGCCACGCGCCGGGCGACGGCGAGCGCCTGCTCACGCGTCTCCTCGGCGGGGACGAGGTCGCCGAGATCGACCCGCAGACGCTCGGATTCGGCGAGCCGTGTGCGGGCATCGGCGCCGATCCACCCGCGGTGGCCCGAGATCAGCCCGCGGGCGACGCCGAGCTGGCGGTCGGCGTCATCGATGGCGTGCTGCACCTGGGCGAGCGAGGGGAGCGGGTTCGCGGCGCGATGCTCGGCGGTCGCGATCGCTTCATCGAGGCCCGTGTTCGCGTCGCGCAGGCGGGAGAGCTCGGCGAAGGGATCGTTCGGAGTCCCTGACGGGGTGAGAGCGCTCAGGGCTTCCTGGAGCGTGGAGACGGCGGCGGCGACCGCGGGCACCTGCGGAGCGTTGCGCGCGGCGATCAGATCGCCACGGGAGTCGGCGACGACCTCGGCCAGCGTGGATTCCGCGCGCAGAGCCTCGATCTCGAAGTCCTCGACGGCGTCGAGCAGCGTGGCGGCCCGTCGAGTCGCCTCGGTGGCGGTCTCGAGCGCGAGGTTCGCCTCCTCGTTCTGCTTGGCGGCGCGACGGCGCTCCGACACCGATGCTCCGTGCACCGCGAACGCGACGAGCTGCTCGGCCTCACGTGCGCTCGCGGTGATTTGCGTCATCGCCGATTCCGCGTAGCGGGAGGAGAGCCGTTCGATCGTGGCCGTCGTCGCCGGGATGCGGGCGCTGAGCGACTCGGCATCCGCGCGTACCTTCGCGATCACCTCGGGGGCGCGACGAACCTTCGCGATCGACTCGGCCAGGACGGCGGTCTTCTCATCGAGGAGATCCTGCGCCCAGTCGCACAGCTGGACGATGCGCGCGTTGCGCGTGCGCAGCTCTTCGGGGGTGTCGGGGATCTCGTCGTGATTGAGCTGATGGAGCTGGAACGCCTCGCGCAGGTGGGTGCGGACGGCGGCGAGCGCCTTCTTCAGATCGCCGGTGAGCGATTCGCCCAGCTCGGCCTCGGCGAAGGCCAGCTCGTCGGATGTCGACCGGATCCGCTCATCGGCGGAGACGAGTGCCTGCTCCGCTCGGCGTGCGAGATCCGCGTCCTGGACCGCGAGGGCTTCCTGTTCGCGTTTGCGTCTGCCCCAGATACCTGCCATGACCCGATCCTACTTTCCGCAGGCGAGCGGATGCCTGTGCATCCGCTCCAGGCGAACGCGGGCTCCGTGACCGGAGTCTCAGATCAGTACCGCGTCGCCGGTGCTCTTCGACGGGCGGCCGCGCTTGGGGCGCTCCTGCGCGAGTCCGAGCGTCAGGGCGTGCCGAGGATGCGCCGCCAGCCGCTCCTCGAGATGTGCGAGCCAGCGCTCCTCCGCCTCCGCCGAGAAGATCAGCGAATCGATGACCAGCGACCGCGCGAGGTGCTCGGGGTCATCGGCATCCGCGCCGGTCGTCGCCTCTGTGCGGAGACGGGCGAGGTGTTCGCTCGTCTCGACCCGCTGCGCTTGGATCGCCGCGCTCGCGTCGACGCCGGGCAGCGTGGCGGCCACGGCGAGTTTGATCGCGACCTCGTCGCGGACGGCGGCCGTGCGGACGACGGGCGAGGAGAGCCAGCGGGCGACCTCGGACGAGCCGGAGGCAGTGATCTGCCAGTAGATGTGGCCCTGGGCATCCGCATCGAGCCGAGCGACGAGACCGTCGCGCTCGAGTCGCTCGAGCGTGTTGTAGATCTGGCCGACGTTGAGCGGCCAACGCGATCCCGTGCGGCGGTCGAACTCGTGCCGGAGCTGATAGCCGTAGCACGGCCCCTGATCGAGGATCGCGAGCAGACTCTGCCGTACGGACATCGTGGCCTCCTGAAGTGCTTTCCCAGCATATGCATACCTGGAAAAGTGTGGGAGCGCGTCCATGCAGGCGACGTGGAGGTCACGGCCCGGTAACATGACAACATATGCCCGGGCGCGCACAGTCGTGCGTCGGGACTTTACCCACCAACAGGGAGATGACATCCGTGGCCAATCCTCTTGAGAAGCTGCTGCGCGCCGGCGAGGGGCGGGTCATCCGCCGCCTGAACCAGGTGGTCAAAGCCGTGGGAGCACTGGAAGAGGACATCTCCAAGCTCACCGACGACGAGCTGCGCAACGAGACCGCTGAACTGCGCGCGCGCTTCGAGAAGGGTGAGACGCTCGACCAGCTGATGCCCGAGGCATTCGCCGCCGTCCGCGAAGCGGCCAAGCGCACGCTCGGCATGCGGGCCTACGACGTGCAGATCATGGGTGGTGCCGCGCTCCACCTCGGCAACATCGCCGAGATGAAGACCGGTGAGGGAAAGACGCTCGTCGCGACGTTCCCCGCGTATCTCAACGCGATCGCCGGCAAGGGCGTCCACGTCATCACGGTCAACGACTTCCTCGCCAGCTACCAGGCGGAGCTGATGGGACGCGTCTACCGCGCCCTCGGGATGACCACCGGGATCATCGTCTCGGGGCAGACCCCGGCCGTGCGCCGTGAGCAATACGCCGCCGACATCACGTACGGCACGAACAACGAGTTCGGATTCGACTACCTGCGCGACAACATGGCGTGGCGCAAGGAGGACCTCGTCCAGCGCGAGCACTTCTTCGCCGTCGTCGACGAGGTCGACTCGATCCTCATCGACGAGTCCCGCACCCCGCTCATCATCTCCGGTCCGTCGTCCGGAGAGGCCAACCGCTGGTTCGCCGAGTTCGCCAAGATCGCCCGCACGCTCGAGGCCGGCGTCGATTACGAGGTCGACGAGAAGAAGCGCACCGTCGGTGTTCTCGAGCCCGGCATCGAGAAGGTCGAGGACTATCTCGGTATCGACAACCTCTACGAGTCGGCGAACACCCCGCTCATCTCGTTCCTCAACAACTCGATCAAGGCGCTCGCGCTGTTCAAGAAGGATACCGACTACGTCGTCATGAACGACGAGGTCATGATCGTCGACGAGCACACCGGGCGCATCCTCGTCGGTCGCCGGTACAACGAGGGCATCCACCAGGCCATCGAGGCGAAGGAAGCGGTGCCGGTCAAGGCCGAGAACCAGACGCTCGCGACCGTCACGCTGCAGAACTACTTCCGTCTCTACGAGAAGCTCGCTGGCATGACGGGTACGGCCGAGACCGAGGCCGCGGAGTTCATGTCGACGTACAAGCTCGGCGTGATCCCGATCCCGACCAACAAGCCGATGATCCGCAAGGACCAGCCGGACCTCGTCTACAAGAACGAGACGGCGAAGTTCGCCCAGGTCGTCGAGGACATCGCCGAGCGCCACGCGAGCGGTCAGCCCGTCCTCGTCGGTACGACGAGCGTGGAGAAGAGCGAGTACCTCTCTCGCCTGCTCTCGAAGAAGGGCATCAAGCACGAGGTCCTCAACGCGAAGAACCATGCGCGCGAGGCCGAGATCGTCGCGCGCGCCGGTCGTCTGGGTGGCGTCACGGTCGCCACGAACATGGCCGGTCGAGGCACCGACATCATGCTCGGGGGAAACGCCGAGTTCCTCGCCGTGCAGGAGCTCAAGTCGAAGGGCCTCGACCCGGTCGAGACCCCCGAGGAGTACGAAGCGGCGTGGGACGAGACCTACGAGGCGATGAAGAGCACAGTCGCGGAAGAGGGCGAGAAAGTCACCGAAGCCGGCGGCCTGTACGTCCTCGGAACCGAACGGCACGAGTCGCGTCGTATCGACAACCAGCTACGCGGTCGTTCCGGCCGTCAGGGTGACCCGGGCGAGAGCCGCTTCTACCTAAGTCTCACCGACGACCTCATGCGTCTCTTCCAGTCGGGAGCCGCCGAGGCGATCCTCTCGCGCACCAACTTCCCCGACGACGTCCCGATCGAGTCGGGCCTCGTCTCGCGTGCCATCCGTAGCGCGCAGTCGCAGGTCGAGGCGCGCAACGCCGAGATGCGCAAGAACGTCCTGAAGTACGACGACGTCCTCAACCGTCAGCGCGAGGCCATCTACGCGGATCGCCGTCACATCCTCCAGGGCGATGACATCGCCGGTCGCGTGCAGCACTTCATCGAGGACGCCATCAGCGGCGTCGTGCGCGACCACACCGGCGAGGGGCACAACGAGAGCTGGGACTTCGACGCTCTCTGGACCGAGCTCAAGACCCTGTACCCCGTGAACGTCACGATCGACGAGGTCGTCTCCGAGGCGGCCGGTCGCAAGGGCGGCATCTCCGCGGACGGACTGACCCGCGAGCTGCTCTCCGACGCGAAGATCGCCTACGAGACGCGCGAGGAGTCGCTCGGCGAAGCGGCGACGCGTGAGCTGGAGCGGCGCGTGGTGCTGCAGGTTCTCGACCGTCGCTGGCGGGATCACCTCTACGAGATGGACTACCTCAAGGACGGCATCGGCCTGCGCGCGATGGCGCAGCGCGATCCGCTCATCGAGTACCAGCGCGAGGGTTACGCGATGTTCCAGTCGATGATGGGGCAGATCAAGGAGGAATCCGTCGGATACCTCTACAACCTCGAGGTCGAGGTGCGTCGCGCCGGTGACTCGCAGGTGACCGAGGTCGAGGCGAAGGGTCTCGCGGAGGGCGCCGGAGAGCAGCGACTCGAGTACTCCGCGGCCAACGACGCCGGAGAGGTCGAGGTCCGCAACGATCGCGGCCAGGTCCAGCAGGCTGCGACCGACCGCCTGCGTCAGGCGGCCGCGCGTTCACAGGCATCGCAGGCCGAGCCCGAGGAGGCCCCGCGAGGAGCGTTCGGACAGCGCACGGATGCTCCGGCTCCGGCTCCGGCCGCGGGTAACCGTGAACAGCGCCGGGCGCAGAGCAAGAAGAAGAAGTAGGTCTCACGCCGGATCACGAGGGCCAGTCCATGTGGATTGGCCCTCTTTCCGTCCCTGTAGGCTTGGGCGATGACACCAACGCGCAACTTCGACCAGTCGTCGAAGCTCAAGAACGTCCTGTACGAGATTCGCGGAAACGCCCTCGTCGAGGCGGCGCGATTGGAAGCGGAGGGTCACAAGATCCTCAAGCTCAACACGGGAAACCCGGCGATCTTCGGCTTCGATGCGCCGCAGCAGATCGTCCAGGACATGCTGGCCGCGTTGCCGACCGCGCACGGATACAGCGACAGCAAGGGCATCGTCTCGGCACGACGCGCCGTCGTCAGCCGCTATGAGGAGATCGAGGACTTCCCGCGCTTCGGCCCGGAGGACGTGTTCCTCGGCAACGGCGTGTCCGAGCTGATCACGATGACCATGCAGGCCCTCCTCGACGAGGGGGACGAGGTGCTGATCCCCGCGCCGGACTATCCGCTCTGGACCGCGATGACGAGCCTGGCCGGGGGAACGCCGACGCACTACCTCTGCGACGAGGAGAACGGCTGGCAGCCGGACCTGGAGGACATCCGGTCGAAGATCACGCCGCGCACCAAGGCGCTCGTGATCATCAATCCGAACAACCCGACCGGTGTCGTGTACTCCCGTGAGGTCCTCGAGGGGCTCGTGCAGATCGCGCGGGAGAACCAGCTGCTGCTGCTCTCCGACGAGATCTACGACCGCATCCTGTTCGACGGTGCGGTGCACATCCCGACCGCCACTCTCGCGCCCGACCTGCTGTGCCTGACCTTCAACGGTCTTTCGAAGACCTACCGGGTTGCGGGCTATCGCTCGGGGTGGCTCGTGATCACGGGGCCGCAGGAGCATGCGAAGGGCTTCCTCGAGGGCATCACGCTCCTCGCCTCCACGCGTCTCTGCCCGAACGTGCCCTCGCAGCACGCCGTGCAAGCGGCGCTGTCCGGGGTGCAGTCCATCGACGCCCTCATCGCGCCCAGCGGTCGGCTCCATGAGCAGCGCGACGTGGCCTGGCAGGGGCTCGAGTCGATCCCCGGTGTGTCGTGCGTCAAGCCCGAGGGCGCGCTGTACGCGTTCCCGCGACTCGATCCGAACGTGCACGAGATCCGCGATGATGCGCGACTCGTGTACGACCTGCTGGTCTCCGAGCAGATCCTCCTGGTGCAGGGCACCGGCTTCAACTGGCCGACACCGGACCACCTCCGGATCGTCACGCTTCCCGAGCCGCGCGTGCTGAGCGAAGCAGTCGAGCGCCTCGGGAACTTCCTCGCGAGCTATCGGCAGAACTAGTCGTCGCCGCGGCGCTCGGACTCAGTGCGGTCGCCACTCGTCGCGCTCCCGCGACGAGTGCTGATCGCGGAGTGAGATCCGACATCGGCCGGGCGTGCAGCAGGGCGGCGTCTGTCGCACGCAGATCGTGCGGCAGGAAGATCGGATCGACGATCCCGGCGAACCGATCGAGCGTGTTCCGGATCTGCCCGCGGGCGTCCATGCCGAGCGGTCCCGGTCGCACCTGATTGACGACGACGGTGACCGGAGTGGGCGCCGTGAGGTTGCGCAACTCGGCGTAGTCGCGGAGGAATCGGCTGATGCCGAGAGGGTCTGCGGAGGCGACCGCGATGATCGTATCCGCTTCGTTCAGAGCAGCCGTCGTCGCGGCATGACGGCGGGGCCCGAGAACGTCGTACGTCGCCTCCTCGTCCGCATCGAAGGACCCCGCCACGTCGACGACGGTCTCTTCGGTCCATTCCCGGCAGACCTGCAGGGCGCGGGTGAGGCGGGATGCCGAGAGCTCCGGCCATCGATTCGGGCGATTGATGCCGGGGAGGACATCGAGGTCGCCGGCGCTCGTCGGGACGACGGTCGAGAGTCGGGTGAGTTCGGCGCTGTCGAGCCCACCGAGTTCGGCTCGGCGGCATGCTGCGGCGATCCCCGGAGAATCGTCACCGAGGCCCAGGAGAAGCGCGAGCGACGGGGCGACCGTGTCGGCGTCGACGAGGGCGGTGCGTCGGCCCAGACGGGCGAGTTCGACGGCGAGGAGCACCGCCACGGTCGAGCGTCCGGGCGATCCGTGCGGCCCCCACACGGCGATCAGGCGGTGCGCGAGGCCGGCGGGTCCGCGGTCGCGAGCCGTTGCGGGCGTGCGAAGCGCACTCGAGATCTGCCAGCCGGATGCATCGATGGGCAAGCCCGGTCCGAGACCGAACCGTTGGAGCAGGCGGCTCTCCGAACCGCCGAGGGCGAGGTTCCGCACTCCCGCTCGGTCGCAGGCGGAGACCAGCTCAGGTGTGAGGGCCTCGCGGCTCGCCGGGATCACAAGGGCGCGGGCATCGGAGAGAATCGACATCGCCGAGGTCGCCGATGCGACGGCGATGACGTGCTCTCCCGCGAGCTCGAGCTCGCGAGCGAGAGCGCTCGCCCGCGGCTCATCGATGGCGACGATCAATCCCGTCATGACCCGGCACCGACCGGAACGACCGAGAGAGCGGCATCGCCCGAGATCGCCGCGAGCACGTCGGCGACGGCGGCACGGTCGATCACGATCTCGATGGTGCTGCGCGACGCGGAGAGCATCCCCTCGGAGTCGATCACCTCCGACACGATCGCGTCGCTGACGAGGATGCGTGGCGCGTCGTGGGCACGGCCGTCCTCGAGCAGCGGCGCCTGCCAGACCTCGATGACCGTGCCCGTATCGACGCCCTCGGGAATGGTGATGCTGCTCTCGATGACCAACGTCGTACTCCGACTGTCGCCGGCCGTGCCGGTCGCCGTCTGCGGGACGAGCTCGCCCTTCTCGATGGTCCGGGCGGCGACCTGCCCGGACTCGAGGTCCTGGGGCTGCAGATAGTCGTCGGTCAGCGCCCCGAGGGAGACGTCGACGACCCGGAAATCAGCGGCGGTGATCGTCTCGCCCTGGACGATCGTGCGGTCGGCCTGCAGGACCGGCGTCGCGGAGTCGGCGGAGGACACGATCAGCCAGACCCCCGTGATGGAGAGCCCGACGAGGGCGATGCCGATGAGGAAGCGGAGATCGCCCCAGAAGGCGCGACGGGGCCGGGAGAAAGTGCTCATGGCGACCCATGCTCACAGAAATCCGCGAACCGGTCCGGAAGTTATCCACAGCGGGCATGCCCGGCTGCGGAGCGGCTGCCGAGCGGGGCAGAATGGGTGCATGCCCGATTCCGCCAGCGTCGCTCCGCGCTACCTCGCTCCCGCGCAGGTGGCGGAGCTGTTGAGCATCGAGATCGACGAGGTGATCGATCTTGTCGTGTCCGGGCATCTGCGGGGAGCCCAACTCGGCGTACCCGCGCGGTGGCGCATCGAAGAGGCGAGCATCGAGGGATATCTGGCCGCTCAGTCTGAGGAATCCCGTCGCATGGCGCTGTGGCGTCAGTCCCAGGAGGCGAGCTTCCCCGAGATCTGGGGTGCCTCCGCTGCTTACAGGCGCTGATCGCCCGCGAGCCGGATGGCGACCAGCGCGTCGAACGGCACGATGCGGAAACTCTGCACCGCACTCGCCAGCCGGGCGGTGCCCGCGTCGTGCACCGCGAGATCGAGGTGATCGGAACCCGCACGATCGATGGTTCCGTGCACGTCGTCGCCCCGCGTGGTGGTGAGGTGGAGCGCGACCCGTCGGCGGGCCAGGTCGCGGAGGACGAACCCGAGTGTCATGCGCTCGCGGAGGGCGCTCGGGGGAGCGGTCTCCTCCTCGAGGCTGCTCAACAGCATTCCGTGATCGCTGCCGAGGCTCCGGATCGCGCGAAGCGGGACGACGATCATCGACCGGGCGGCGACCGCACCGAGCGCGGTCGAGATCTCGGCGGCGAGCCAATCGGCGCCGACGGTGCGCAGGATCACCGGCATCCGTCGACCGTCGGCGAGTTCGATCACGATCGATGCGCGCCGGGCGCTCATCGCACGAAGACGCGTTCGCAGCGCGAGCTGTGAGATGCGCACGCGCTCCGACTCCGCATCGAGAGCGGCGCGTTCCGCCTCCCACTCCGACGCGAGTTGACCCTCGAGGTCTTCGAACAGCCTGTCCCAGTTCATCGGATCGAGCGTAGGGGACGGCAGAGGGCGACATACGAGTTATCCACATACCTCTTTCGACGGCCCCTGCGCGTGGGTGTCCGCGTGCTCTACTGGCTCGCGTTCCCCCGACTGAGAGTGTGACGATGACGCTTCATGAGTACTTCGCGCGGCAGCAGACGCCGACCGTCGAGCTGCCCGATCCGGCCCCGCTGCTGCGCAGCCTGACCCAGGGTGTGCTCGAGGTGCTCGCCGGCGTGCGCGAGGTGGACCAGCTCGCGCGCTGGTTCAGTGAAGAGGCCTACCGCAGTCTGGTCACGCGGTCGAACCTCTCGGCGCGTGCACGCAGCGCCCGGGGTGTGGTGCCGGCGCGCCCCAGCTTCGAGATCCGCTCGCTCCGCATCTCCGAACCCGTCGACAGCGTGATCGAAGCCGTCGTCATCGTGGCGGGACCCGGACGCACGCGCGCGGTCGCCGTGCGTCTGGAGGGTCTGGACCGGAGGTGGCGCGCGACATCGCTGGCGATCCTCTAGAGCGAAGGACCGTAGGCTGGTGGGGTGTCGACCCTCACTGATCTCGCCCATGCCCAGGGCCGTCTGAACGACGGCGATGTCGAGTGGCTGCATCGCCTCGCCGGGGACGGCCAGCTCCTCGCCGACCTCTCCTCGGCAGACATCGTCGTCTGGGTGCAGACCGATGACGGCTCCTTCATCGCGGTGGCCCATGCCCGTCCGAGCGGCGCGGCGACCCTCTTCTATCGGGACATCGTCGGCGAGCGGGTGCGTCCTCAGTGGCGCACTCAGGTTCAGGGGGCGTTCGACACCGCGGAGATCGTGGACTCGTCCTCGCCCGACTGGTTTGAGGAGACGCCGACGCGAGTGCGCGCCGTGCCGATCGTGAACGTTCGGGGCTCGGGTGATACCGCACCGTCCGTCATCGGGGTCGTCACCCGGCACACGAACCTCGGTGAGGCGCGCACGCCGTCCCGCCAGCAGATCACGTTCGACGACTGCGCGAACGACCTGTTCCGTATGATCGCCGACGCGAGTTTCCCGGACCTCGCGGCCCCGACCTCGCCGCGCCGCGGCGCACCCCGTGCGTCGGATGGGCTCATCCGCATCGATGTCGACGGCATCACCACGTTCGCGAGCCCGAACGCCCTGTCGGCGTTCAACCGCATGGGATTCGACGACGAGCTCGAGGGAGAGTCCCTCGCCGAGGTGACGACCCGGCTCGTGCCGCCGTCGCGACAGGTGGACGAGTCCCTGCCCGTCGTAGTGACGGGCCGGGCGCCGTGGCGCACGGACATCGAGGCGCGCGGGGTGACCGTGTCGCTGCGGGCGATCCCCCTGAAGGATCACGGCACCCGCATCGGCGCGATCCTCCTTTGCCGCGACGTCTCGGAGTTGCGCCATCAGGAGCAGGAGCTCATCACCAAGGACGCGACGATCCGCGAGATCCACCACCGCGTCAAGAACAACCTTCAGACGGTGGCCTCTCTGCTGCGCATCCAGGCGCGCCGGACGCACTCCGACGAGGCCAGAGACGCGCTCACCCAGGCGATGCGCCGCGTCGATGCGATCGCGGTCGTGCACGACACGCTCGCTCAGGGACTGACCCAGAAGGTCGACTTCGACGAGGTCTTCCACCGCGTGCTCAAGCTCGTCGCCGAGGTCGCCTCCGCGCCGAACACGCGTGCGCGGACGCAGTCGACCGGTCGGTTCGGCGTGCTGCCGAGCGAGTATGCGACGCCGCTGGCTCTGGCGCTCACCGAAGTCGTCACCAATGCCGTCGAGCACGGGTTGGCGGGGCAGGAGGGCCTCGTCACGATCGACGCAGCCCGCACCGAGGAGAACCTCCGGGTCACGGTGCATGACACCGGTCACGGCCTTCCCGAGGGACGGATCGGTCAGGGGCTCGGTACGCAGATCATCCGCACCCTCATCCAGGGCGAACTCGGGGGCACGATCGAGTGGCGCGGCAGCGAGGGGGAGGGGACGTCCGTGGTCATCGACATCCCGCTGCGGTGGTTGCAGAAGTGAAGCCCCGCACGCACTGAGGGCACACGAAAGCCCCGCCGGACGAGGAACACTCGCCGGCGGGGCTTTCGCGATGCGTCAGGAGGCGCGGCGTGCGCGCGCGGCGCGACGCTTGAGGGCGCGGCGCTCGTCTTCGGAGAGGCCGCCCCACACACCGGAGTCCTGGCTGGACTCGAGCGCGTACTGGAGGCAGATCTCGGTGACCGTGCAGGTGGCGCAGACGGTCTTCGCCTTCTCGATCTGGTCGACGGCCGGACCGGTGTTGCCGACCGGGAAGAACAGCTCGGGATCGACGGTCAGGCAGGCGGCTTTGTCACGCCAGTCCATGGGGGCTCCTCGGTGTGGATTTCAGAATCGCGTTGCGATGTCTCGATTCGGGCAATGGCTCGGGATCCGTTACCCTGTGTGAGATGCGGACGGTTGCCCGCGAAGTGTGATGCGGGCAGAGAGCCCGCCCCACGCCGCTGTGGGAGCACATGACTGTTTCTATTGTGTTACAGGAAACCTTCGAAATCAAGGCTTTTCGCCATTCACTCTCGATTCCCAGGAGACTCCGTGCGCGCCCCCGGACTTGCCCTCGCCGCCGCAACGGTGCTCGCCGCCGAAGGAGCCGCGCTCGTGGTCGTGGCCGTGATCGAGCTCACGGGGATCGGCGCCGGTGACGCGGCATCCGTTTCGACGGCCATCGCACTGACCGTGCTCACACTGATCGGCGCGGCTGCACTCTTCGCCTTCGCCTGGGGCGCTCGCGCAGGGCGTTCCTGGGCGCGATCCGGGGGAGTGGTGTTCCAGATCCTCGCGGTGGTGATCGCTCTCGCCTCGCTCACCCTGCAGCCGGTCCCGTGGGCGTTCGTGCTCGGAGCGGGGCTGCCGGGACTGCTCGGTTTCGTGCTCCTGATCGCGAGCACGCGACGCGAGGCCGAACTGCGCGAGTCCGACGGGCCCGCGCGCGACTGACGGTCTCAGGCGTCGAGGCCGAGGAGCTTCCGCAACCGGGCGACGTGTCCGGTCGCCTTCACGTTGTAGAGGGCGTGCTCGATCACGCCCTCCTCGTCGAGGACGAACGTCGATCGGATGACGCCCTCGATCACTTTGCCGTAGTTGACCTTCTCGCCCCAGGCTCCGTAGGCGCTGTGCACGGCGTGGTCGGGGTCGCTCAGAAGGGTGAACGTCAGCCCGTCGCGCTCTCGGAACGCCGCGAGCTTCGCGGGCTCGTCGCGCGAGATGCCGATCACGCGATAGCCGGCGCCCTGGAGCGACGAGATGCTGTCGCGGAAGTCGCACGCCTGCGTGGTGCAACCGGGGGTCATCGCGGCCGGGTAGAAGTAGAGCACGGTCTTCTCGCCACGGAGATCGGCGAGCGAGACGCTCGTGCCGTCCTGGTCGAGAAGGGTGAAATCGGGGGCGGGCGTTCCGGCTTCGAGGCGCTGAGTCACCCGCCCAGCCTATCGGCCGGTCGCCTGCTCCGCCTTGTCGGCGAAGGTCTGCAGAAGTCGCTGCAGCGAGTCCAGGCGAGCGAGAGCCGTGTCGCTGAGCTCACCACGCTCGGCGGCTTCGATGAGGGCGCAGTCCGGAGCGTCGGCGAGGTGCGTGCAGCCGCGCGGGCAGTTCTCCGCGATCTCGGCGAGCTCGGTGAAGGCGGCGAGGATGTTCTCGGGTTTCACATGCCCCAGACCGAACGATCGCACACCGGGGGTGTCGATGACCCATCCGTTCCCGGTCGGGCCCTCGTAGCGCAGGGAGACCGTCGACGACGACGTGTGCCGCCCGCGCCCCGTGACCTGGTTCACGTGCCCCGTCGCCCGGCCGGCGCTGGGCACGAGCGCGTTCACGAGCGTCGACTTGCCGACGCCCGAGTGGCCGACGAAAACCGTCGAATGCCCGATGAGCGCGGCACCGATCTCGTCGACGGGCATGACGTCCCGAGCGCTGGTGAAGACCGTCAGGTCGAGACCGTCGAAGTGCGAGAGGAACTGGGCCGGGTCGGCGAGATCGGTCTTGGTGACGACGAGGAGCGGACGGATGCCCGCGTCGAGGGCGGCGACCAGGTACCGGTCGACGAGGCGCTCCCGAGGTTCGGGGTCGGCTGCGGCAACGACGATGAGCATCTGATCGGCGTTCGCGACGATCACGCGTTCGACCTGATCGGTGTCGTCGGCGCTGCGGCGCAGGAGGGACGTGCGCTCGACGATCCCGACGATGCGGCCGAGGGTGCCGTCGTCTCCGGAGAGGTCGCCGACGACGCGCGCCCGATCACCCGTGACGATGGGAGTGCGGCGCAACTCGCGTGCGCGGGCTGCGGTGATCGTCCGCTCGGTCGGGGAGTCCTCGTCGAGGAGTACCGAGTATCGACCGCGGTCGACGCCGAGCACGCGCCCGATCTCGGCATCCTCGTGGGCGGGCCGGCGCTTGGTGCGCGGTCTGTTCGCCTTCGGGTTGGGCCGCGTGCGGATCGCGCTCTCGTCGTAGTCCTCGAAGTCGTCTTCGAGGTCGTCGTCGCCGTCGAGCCAGCTCACGCGGCTGCGCCTCGCAGCATCCGCTCCCACAGCAGGGTGAACTCGGGGAGCGTCTTCGCCGTGGTGCCGATGTCGTCGATCTCGACTCCGGGGACCCGGAGACCGATCAGAGCGCCGGTGGTCGCCATCCGGTGATCGTGGTGAGCGGCCCAAGTACCGCCGTGCAGCGGGCGGGGGATGATCCGCAGGCCGTCGGGGAGCTCTTCCGCCTCGCCGCCGAGCGCACGGAGGTTGCCGATGAGGGCGGCGATCCGATCGGTCTCGTGCAGGCGGATGTGGCCGATCCCGCGGATGGTCGTGGGGCCGTCGGCAAAGGCCGCCAGGCCCACGAGGGTCGGGGTGAGTTCGCTCGCCGCCGACAGGTCGAGGTCGAGACCGCGGATGCTCCCACCCGAGCGGACCGTGAGCGCACCGCCGTGACGGCTGGCGTGCGCACCCATCGCCTGGAGGATCTCGGGGAGCAGCGCCCCGGGCTGGGTGGAATGCGCCGGCCACCCGGTGATCGACACCGCGCCTCCGGTCACCATGGCCGCCGCGAGGAACGGCGCGGCATTGGAGAGATCGGGCTCGATGGCGATCTCCTTGGCGCGCGGCACTCCCGCCTCGACGAGCCATTCGCCGGCCGCCGGCCGTTCGATGCGGATGCCGCGACGGCTGAGCGCCTCGATGGTCATGTCGATGTGGGGGAGGCTGGGCAGATGCTCGCCGGTGTGCACGAGGTGCAGGCCCACGTCGAAGCGCGGGGCGGCGAGCAGCAGCCCCGAGACGAACTGGCTCGAGGCGGAGGCGTCGATCTCGACGCGACCGCCGCGGATGCGTCCGTGCCCGCGGATGGTGAACGGCAGCGCCCACGTGCCCTCGTCGTCGATGTCGACGCCGAGGTCGCGGAGCGCGCTGATCAGGCCGCCCATCGGGCGGTGGAGGGCGTTCTCGTGCGCGGTCAGGTGCACGTCGTGGGCCGCGAGTCCGGCGAGGGGCGCGATGAACCGCATGACCGTTCCGGCCTGGCCGCAGTCGACGGTGGTGCCGCCGGCGAGCTTCGCGGGGGTGACGACGAGGTCGGGGCCGAACTCGCCCCCGGCATCCACCTCCTCGATGCCGACGCCGAGCGCGCGCAGCGCGTCGACCATCCGCCGGGAGTCGTCAGAGTGCAGCGGGCTGATCAGACGACCCGGGCCGTCGGCGATCGCCGCGATGATGAGTTCCCGGTTCGTGAGGGACTTCGAGCCGGGGATCGTCAGCGTCGCGTGGATCGGATCGTCGAAAACCGGCGCGGTGTAGGCGCCCGTGACGGGGGGAGGGGAATACCTTTTGGCGCTCATCGGTTTCCACCTTAGTGAACGGCGGCACACCCGCCGAGGAGGAGAGCAGGATGCTGGCGACCTTGGAGCGTGGGTCGGTGGACATCGGCGGCCTAGACTGGCCGGTGATGGATGACACCGCAACCGCAGCGACCTCGAGCGACTCTCAGCGTGAGTTCGAGGAACAGGCGATCCCGTTCATGGATCAGCTGTACGCCGCCGCCATGCGCATGACGCGCAATCCCGCTGACGCCGCCGACCTCGTGCAGGAGACGTTCGTGAAAGCGTACGGCTCGTGGGCGACCTTCTCGCAGGGGACGAACCTCAAAGCGTGGTTGTATCGGATCCTCACGAACACGTACATCAACATCTATCGCAAGAAGCAGCGCGAGCCGTTCCAGGGCACGATCGACGAGCTCGAGGACTGGCAGCTCGGCGGCGCGGAATCGACCACCGCGTCGCACAGCCGGTCGGCGGAGGCCGAGGCGATCGACCACATGCCGGCGTCCGTCGTGAAGGATGCGTTGCAGGCCGTTCCGGAGGACTTCCGGCTGGCGGTCTACCTCGCGGATGTCGAGGGCTTCGCCTACCAGGAGATCGCCGACATCATGAAGACCCCCATCGGCACCGTGATGAGCCGTCTGCACCGTGGAAGACGGATGCTGCGGGAGCTGCTGGCAGATTACGCCGCGGAGCGGGGCATCGCCGCGGCTGAGAAGAGGAGCGGGAAATGAGCGACTGCGGTTGCGATAAAGCGCGTCAGGATCTGGAGGAGTACCTCCGCAACGAGGTGTGCAAGACCGAGCACACCGAGATCCGCGAGCATCTCGAGAACTGCCCGTCGTGCCGCGACGAGGCGCTCGTGGCGACGACTCTCACCGACGTGATCGCGCGCGCCTGCAAGGAGACCGCACCCGAAGAGCTGCGCGATCAGGTGTTCGCACGGCTGCGTGAGGCGCAGGCGGCACAGCACTGACGTCGCGGCATTCGATGTCGGCGCCCACCCGTAGGGTGGAGGCATGACGCTCATCGATGCCCGCGACATCCCCGCCGACGCGACCTCCCGCGACCGACTCGACGGTTCGGGTCTCGACTATCGCGTCGTCGATCTGGACGACGACGCGGCCTCGACGCCGTTCCTCCGAGCGGTCGGTCGAGGCTTCCTCGGTGAGGAA
Organism: Microbacterium sp. NPDC008134; assembly: GCF_042957055.1. NCBI lineage: Bacteria > Bacillati > Actinomycetota > Actinomycetes > Micrococcales > Microbacteriaceae > Microbacterium > Microbacterium sp. NPDC008134. The sequence goes on from NZ_JBIBHO010000001.1 coordinate 1,348,303, forward strand.
TCGACTCCCGAGGCACTCGCGCACAGTCGGTCGACGGTCGCGCAGCGTCGCACGATCGGGGTCTTCGAGACCGCCGCGGATGCCGGGGCACTCCCCGTTGCGACCATCGATTCGTGGGTGACGCCGCTGACGGTTCCCGGCGGCGCCGAGGTCGGGATGTGGGCGATCAGCGGGGTCACCGTCGCCGCGACGCACCGACGCCGTGGCATCGCCCGTTCGCTCCTCGAAGGCGAGCTGCGCGCCGCGCGCGACGCCGGGGTGGCGATCGCGGGACTCACGGTGTCGGAGGCCACGATCTACGGCCGCTACGGCTTCGGCTCGGCGCTTCCCGCCGTGCGCTTCACCGTCGACACCCGGCGGGCGGGTTGGGCCGGATTCGAACCCTCCGGCCGTCTGGAGTACCGCGAGCGTGAGCAGCTCGTCGGCGACCTCGCGACGGTCCACGACCGCGCCCGTCGCACGCGTTCCGGCCGGATCGCGGGGTGGTCGGGGCGCTGGGAGCAGTTCGCCGGCACCGCTCCGGGCGAGACCGACCGCGACAAGGTGCGCGGGGTCCGACACGTCGACGCCGACGGCGAGACCCGCGGCGTGCTCGTGTACACGGTGAGCGACCGCAGCGGCAGCTTCCGATTCGGACTCAACGTGCGGATGCTGGTGGCCGAGACGGTCGACGCCCGTGCGGCGCTGTGGCGGTTCGCCCTGCAGCACGACCTCGTCGATGAGGTCACCGCCGATCTGCAGACCGCCGACGATCCGCTGCCGTGGCTGGTGGCCGATCAGCGCGGCGTCGCGCAGCAGGTGCACGATCATGGATGGCTGCGGGTGCTCGACATCGCTCGCGCGCTGACCGCCAGGACGTTCTCGGCTCCGGTCGATCTCGTGCTCCGCGTGCACGACCCGCTCGGTTTCGCCGCGGGGGACTGGCGCCTTCGCGTCGACGCCTCGGGTGCGGCGACGGTCGACGCGACGGAGTCCACCGCGCCGGACGCCGTCCTCGGTGTCTCCGCCCTGTCATCCCTGTACGCGGGGGCGGTGCGCGCGACCGCGTTGGCCGGGGCGGGGCTCATCGAAGCGGAGGCATCTGTCGTCGATCTCCTCGACCGGGCCTTCTTCACCTCTCCCGCGCCATCGCTCGATATCTGGTACTGATCGCGCGCGCTTCCAGACACACGGAGAAGGCCCCCGACCGAAGTCGGGGGCCTTCTGAGTGTGTCGCCGCGGGTCAGGCCGTGGTCAGCGCGTCGCGCAGCAGAGCGGCCTGCTCGGCCGCGTGCACCTTCGACGATCCGGTGGCCGGCGACGCCGACGCGGCGCGCGCGACCGGGCGGAACGTGCGGTCGCCGGGGACATCGGCGAACGCGAGCGCCAGGAACGGCCATGCGCCCTGGTTCTCCGGCTCCTCCTGCACCCACACGAGTTCCGCATTCGGGTACGAGTCGGTGATGGCCTTGAGCTCGTCGATCGGCGTCGGGTAGAGCTGCTCGAGACGAACCAGCGCGACCTCGGGGTTCGGCTTCTTCTCGAGCTCGGCGCGAAGATCCCAGTGGACCTTGCCCGAGTGCACGAGCACGCGCTTCACGGCGTTGCGGTCGAGACCGCGGTCGTCGTCGATCACCGGCTCGAAGCGTCCCTGCGTGAACGCCTCGACCGGGCTGGTGGCACCGCGAAGACGCAGCATGGCCTTCGGCGTGAAGACGATCAGCGGCTTGCGCGGGCGTGCGTAGGCCTGGCGGCGCAGCAGGTGGAAGTACGACGCCGGCGTCGACGGGCGCGAGACGATCATGTTCTCCTGGGCGCAGAGCTGCAGGAATCGTTCGATGCGGGCCGACGAGTGGTCGGGTCCCTGGCCCTCGTAACCGTGGGGGAGCAGCAGCGTGACGCTCGACTGCTGACCCCACTTCTGCTCGGCCGCCGAGATGTACTCGTCGATGACCGACTGTGCGCCGTTGACGAAGTCGCCGAACTGCGCCTCCCACAGGACGAGAGCCTCGGGCGCCTCGACCGAGTAGCCGTATTCGAAACCGAGTGCGGCGTACTCGCTGAGCAGCGAGTCGTAGACGAAGAAGCGGCCCTGCGCATCCGAGAGGTTGGAGAGCGGCAGCCACTCCTGGCCGTTCGCGCGGTCGTGGAGGGTGGCGTGACGCTGCACGAAGGTGCCGCGGCGCGCGTCCTGACCCGCGAGACGCACCGGCGTGCCCTCGACCAGAAGCGAACCGAACGCGAGAAGCTCGCCGAAGCCCCAGTCGATGCCGCCGTTGCGGCTCATGTCGAGACGCTTGTCGAGCAGCTGCTGGATCTTCGGGTGCACCGTGAAGCCCTCGGGCTTGTTCACGAACGCGTCGCCGATCAGCTGGATGACCTCGCCGGCGACGCCCGTGACCTCGGGGGCTCCCACCTGGTCATCGACCGGTGTCAGCTCGGGTGCGATCGGGGTGGCGCCGGTCTCTGCCGCGTGGGTCTCGGCGAAGGCGATCTCGAGGCGGTTCTGGAAGTCTGCCTTGGCCTCGTCGTACTCCTGCTCGGTGATGTCACCGCGACCGACGAGCGACTCGGTGTACAGACGGCGCACGGAGCGCTTGGCCTGGATCAGGTCGGTCATCAGCGGCTGCGTCATCGAGGGGTCGTCGCCCTCGTTGTGACCGCGACGGCGGTAGCAGACGAGGTCGATCACGACGTCGCGGTGGAAACGCTCGCGGTACTCGAAGGCGAGCTGCGCGACGTGGATGACCGCCTCGGGGTCGTCGCCGTTCACGTGGAAGACGGGAGCCTGGATGGTCTTGGCGACGTCCGTCGCGTACACCGAGGTGCGTCCGTCGCTCGGCGTCGTCGTGAAGCCGACCTGGTTGTTCACCACGACGTGGATCGTGCCACCGGTGCGGTAGCCGCGCAGCTGCGACATCTGCAGGGTCTCGACGACCACGCCCTGGCCCGCGAACGCCGCGTCGCCGTGCACGAGGATCGGCAGCCAGGCGAACGTGCCGATCGGCTTGCGGTCCTGCTTCGCGCGGACGATGCCCTCGAGCACGCCGTCGACGGTCTCGAGGTGCGACGGGTTGGCGGCGAGGTAGACCGGGAGCTCCGATCCGTCGTCGGCCACGAAAGTTCCCTCGGTGCCGAGGTGGTACTTCACGTCACCGGACCCGCGCTGGTTGCCCGGCGCCTGGGTGCCCTCGAACTCCTGGAACACCTGGCCGTAGGTCTTGCCGGCGATGTTCGTGAGAACGTTCAGGCGGCCGCGGTGAGCCATGCCGATGGCGGCTCCCTCGAGGCCGGCGGTCGCCGCCCCCTGCAGGATCTCGTCGAGCAGCGGAACGAGCGACTCGCCACCCTCGAGCGAGAAGCGCTTCTGGCCGACGAACTTCGTCTGCAGGAAGGTCTCGAAGGCCTCGGCCTCGTTGAGCTTGCGCAGGACACGCAGTTGCTCGTCGTGGCCGGGCTTCTGGTACTTGACCTCGACCTTCTCCTGGAACCAGCGGCGCTGCTCGGGGTCCTGGATGTGCATGTACTCGATGCCGAGCGTGCGGCAGTACGAGTCGCGCAGAACGCCGAGGATGTCGCGCAGCTTCGCGACGCGCCGGCCGCCGAAGCCGCCGGTGACGAACTCGCGGTCGAGGTCCCAGAAAGTGAGTCCGTGGCTCTCGATCTCGAGGTCGGGGTGCGACCGCTGACGGTACTCGAGGGGATCGATGTCGGCCATGAGGTGGCCGCGGACGCGGAAGGAGTTGATGAGCTCCTGCACGCGCGACTGCTTGTCGACGCGCTCGGCGAGATCGACGGCGATGTCGGGGTTCCAGTGGATCGGCGCGTACGGGATGCGCAGTGCAGCGAAGATATCGTCGTAGAAGCCGCGCTGCCCGATGAGGAGCTCGTGCACCTTCTTGAGGAACTCGCCCGATCCCGCACCCTGGATGACCCGGTGGTCGTAGGTGCTGGTGAGGGTGATCGTCTTGCCGATCGCGAGCTCGTTGAGCGTCTTCTCGCTCGCGCCCTGGAACTCGGCCGGGTATTCGAGGGCACCGGCGCCGATGATGCAGCCCTGGCCCTTCATCAGACGCGGAACGGAGTGCACCGTGCCGATACCGCCCGGGTTCGTCAGGGAGACCGTCGTGCCCTGGAAGTCACCGGCGGTGAGCTTGTTGTTGCGGGCGCGGGTGACGAGGTCCTCGTAGGCGGAGAGGTACTCGGTGAAGGTCATCGTGTCGGCGCGCTTAATGCTGGGCACCATGAGGGCGCGCGTACCGTCGGGCTTCGGCAGGTCGATCGCGATGCCGAGGTTGACGTGCGCCGGGGCGACGACGGAGGGCTTGCCGTCGACCTCGGCGTAGAACACGTTCTGGCTGCGGAACTCGTCGAGCGTCCGGATGAGCGCCCAACCGATGAGGTGGGTGAAGCTGATCTTCCCGCCGCGGGTGCGCGCCATGTGGTTGTTGATGACGATGCGGTTGTCGATCATCAGCTTGGCAGGGATGGTGCGGACGCTCGTCGCGGTGGGGACGGTGAGCGACTCGTCCATGTTGGCCGCGAGGGTCTTGGGCATGCCCCGGAGGACGGTGACCTTATCCTCGTCCGCCTCGTCAGCGGGCGCCGGAGACGCGTCCTTCGCGGCGGGCTTGGGAGCCTGCGCGGGGATCGGAGCGGCCGCGGCGGGCTTCGCCGTCGTGCGTGCGACGGGCTGCGCGCCGATCACGGGGATCGGGGCCGTCACCGGGTGGGCGGGCTGCTCGGCAGCCTGGGAGCTGGCGGGCGTAGAACCACCGGCGTTCTCGGAGTGGTACTTCTCGAGGATCGGCCACCATTCCTTGTCGACGGAATCGCGGTTCACCTTGAACTGCTCGTAGAGCTCTTCGACGAGCCAGGAATTGGCTCCGAACCCCCCGTCGCCACCGACGCCGGTCACCTGGTTCGACACGCTCGATCGCCCTCTTTCATCGCTGAAGATTCACAGTGCTCGCCGGGCGCAGGATGCGCCCAGGTCCGCACACTCTCGATCGACAAGCCTAACGTGTTTCGCTGTGCGAATCTTCGACGCCATGCCCAGGGAGTGCTCGATCTCGATACCGTGGAGTCATGGAGTTCTCAGGTGCGCAGCCGACCGTCGATCTGACCTATTCCGACGTGTTCCTCGTGCCCCGACGATCGTCGGTCACCAGCCGGCTCCAGGTGGACCTGGCGCCGCAGGACGGCACGCCCGCGACACTCCCGCTCGTGGCGTCGAACATGAACTCCGTGACCGGCCCGCGGCTGGCCGCCGTGATGGCGCGACGCGGAGGGCTCGGGGTGCTCCCGCAGGACATGCCACTCCAGGATCTCGATGCCGCCATCCGCGACGTCAAGGCGCAGCCGGTGCTCTGGGACACACCGCTCGTCCTTCCGCCCCACGCATCGGTCGCCGACGCCCTCCGTCTCGTGCCCGCCGCTCCCGGGCACGGGATCGTCGTCGCTCACGGCACCGCGCCGATCGACGTCGAGGACATCCTCGGCATCCTTCCCGCGAACCGCCTCGCGACGGCCCTGCCGGACGCGCAGCTCGGCGACCTCGTGCACCGGGGGACCCCGTCGATCGACGCCGACGACATCGGGTCGGAACGGCACGCCTTCGACGTGATCACCGAGGCCGGCGCCGAGATTGTCACGGTCGTGCACCACGGGCACCTCGTCGGGACGCTGAGCGCTCGCAGTGCGCTGCGTTCGACGCTCTACCGCCCTGCGGTCGACGCCGACGGACGCCTCACGGTCGCCGCCGCGGTGGGGATAAACGGCGACGTCGCGGCGAAAGCGACCGCGCTCGCGGGCGCGGGGGTCGACGTGCTCGTGCTGGACACGGCCCACGGTCACCAGGACGGGATGCTGCGCGCACTGCGCACCGTGTCGGATCTGAAGCTCGGACTCCCGATCGTCGCCGGGAACATCGTGACCGCCGACGGCGTGCGCGACCTCGTCGACGCGGGGGCATCGATCCTCAAGGTCGGTGTCGGTCCGGGCGCGATGTGCACGACCCGCATGATGACGGCGGTCGGCCGCCCCCAGTTCTCGGCCGTGCTCGAGACGGCGCAGGCGGCCCGCGAACTCGGAGCGCACGTGTGGGCGGATGGCGGCGTTCGCTATCCGCGCGACGTCGCCCTGGCGCTCGCCGCCGGTGCGGCATCCGTGATGATCGGATCGTGGTTCGCCGGAACGATCGAGGCTCCCGGTGAGTTGCAGCGCGACACCGAGGGACGCATCTTCAAGGAGTCGTGGGGGATGGCATCGACCAAGGCCGTCCAGGCCCGTTTCGGTCGACTCGACGCCTACGAGCGGGCGCGCAAGGAACTCTTCGCCGAGGGCATCTCGTCGTCGAAGATCTACCTCGATCCGCTGCGGCCCGGTGTCGAAGACCTGCTCGACATGATCACCTCGGGCGTGCGCTCGTCGTTCACCTACGCCGGAGCATCCGCGGTGCCCGAGTTCCACGATCGCGCCCTCGTGGGCCTGCAGTCGGCCGCGGGGTACGAGGAGGGCAAGGCGCTGCCGGTCAGCTGGTAGCGGAATCGCGCGGGCGAGACGCGACCGTGCGCGACCGGATTCGCTAGAATCGTCCTCACTATGGACGACCCTCCCAGTTGCAGTAGATCGCCCCACCGTCCGCCTCTCTCACCGGAGAGGAACCACTGATGGATTACGTCATGTTGGGCGTGGGGCTCCTGCTCACGATCGGCACCGGCCTGTTCGTCGCGAGCGAGTTCGCACTGGTCAATCTCGACCGGGCGGATCTCGAGGCGCGGCAGGCCCGCGGTGAATCCCGACTCGCTCTCACGATCAGTGCCCTCAAGCACACGTCGACTCATCTCTCCTCGGCGCAGCTGGGCATCACGCTCACGACGCTGCTGACCGGTTACACGATGGAGCCGGCGCTGTCGAACCTGCTCCGGCCGACGCTCGTCGCCTGGCACCTCCCGGAGCCCGCGATCGCGCCGATCGCCACCGTCGTCGCGATGTTCGTCGCGACGGTGCTGTCGATGATCCTCGGCGAGCTGGTGCCGAAGAACTTCGCGCTCGCCCTGCCGCGCGCCACCGCCAAGCTCGTGGTGCCCTTCCAGGTCGCCTTCACCGCCGTCTTCAAGCCTGCGGTCGTCGTGCTCAACGGCAGCGCCAACGGTGTGCTGCGCAGCATGGGCATCGAGCCGAAGGAGGAGCTCTCCGGTGCGCGCAGCGCCGAGGAGCTCTCGTCGCTCGTGCGCCGCTCCGCCAGCGCCGGGGTGCTCGAGGCCGACACCGCGACCCTGCTCGATCGCACCCTCACGTTCTCGCGCCTCACGGCGGCCGACGTGATGACCGCGCGTCCGAGCATGCACGCCATCGCCGCCGGTGATTCCGCCGACGATGTCATCCAGCTCGCCCGCCGCACCGGTCACAGCCGGTTCCCGGTCTACGACGACGACCTCGACGACATCATGGGCGTCGTACATCTCAAGGCGGCTATCTCGGTGCCGCGAGATCGTCGTACCGAGGTGCCGGTCGGCGCGCTCGCCACCGAGCCCCTGCGTGTCCCCGAGACCGTGCATGTCGACGGCCTCATCTCGGAGCTGCGCGCCCGCGGGTATCAGCTCGCGGTCGTCGTCGACGAGTACGGCGGAACGGCCGGTCTCGTCACTCTCGAGGATCTCGTCGAGGAACTCGTCGGCGAGGTGTCGGACGAGCATGACCGCACGCGTGCCGGTGTGATCCGCGGGCGCGACGGTCTCACCTTCCCGGGCGAGCTGCGTCCGGACGAACTGCGCAGCAGAGCGGGGATCGACGTCCCGGAGGGCGATGTGTACGACACGGTCGGCGGCTATGTGATGAGCGTGCTCGAGCGCGTTCCCGCTGTCGGTGATGAGGTGTCGCTCGACAGCGGCATGCTGCAGGTGGTCCGGATGGACGGACGCCGGGTGGACCGCATCCGCTTCGTTCCGAGACCCGCCGACGAGGATGAGGAGGTGACCCGATGAGCGATTGGGGAGGACTCGCCTGGCTCGTCGTGCTGCTGCTCGCGAACGCGTTCTTCGTCGGCGCGGAATTCGCGGTGATCTCGGCACGCCGCTCGCAGATCGAACCGCGCGCCGAGCGGGGATCCCGGGCGGCGAAGACCGCGCTCTACGCGATGGAGCACGCGACGCTGATGCTCGCGACCTCGCAGCTGGGCATCACGATCTGTTCGCTCCTGATCCTGAACGTCTCGGAGCCCGCGATCCACCATCTGTTGGCCGTGCCGCTGCACGCGCTCGGATGGCCCGACGGCGCCGTGGACGCGGTCTCGTTCACGATCGCCCTGCTGATCGTCTCGTTCCTGCACGTCGTGTTCGGCGAGATGGTTCCGAAGAACCTCGCGTTCTCGGTGCCGGATCGTGCCGTGCTCATCCTCGCGACCCCGCTGGTGTGGGTGTCGAAGGTGTTCATGCCCGTGATCTGGGTGCTCAACGCGGCCGCGAACGGCGTGTTGCGCCTCTTCCGGGTCGAACCCAAGAACGAGGCGGCCTCGACGTTCACGCTCGAGGAGGTCGCGACGATCGTCGACCAGTCGCGTCGCGAGGGCGTGCTCACCGACACCGCGGGCGCGGTCGCGGCCGCCGTCGAGTTCACCGACAAGAAGGCGCGCGACGTCGCGGTCCCGCTGAGTGACCTCGTCACCCTGCCGGCCACGACGACCCCCGACGACATCGAGAAGGCGGTCGCGCGGTACGGGTTCTCCCGCTATGTGATCGTCGACGCCGACGGCGCCCCGATCGGGTACGTCCACCTCAAGGACATCCTCCGGGCGTCGGACGGTCCGGATGCCGAGGTGAAGATGGTCGAACCCCTTCCCGCCAAACGCATCCACCACATGGTGCCGGTGCAGGAGGACACCGACCTCGAGGACGCCCTTGCGGTCATGCGCCGCGCCGGCCGCCACCTCGCCAAGGTGCGCGACGCACGGGGCGAGACCACGGCCGTCCTCTTCCTCGAGGACATCCTCGAGGAGCTGGTCGGAGAGGTGCAGGACGCGACGCGGCGCGTGCGCGGGCACTGACCCGCACGACTTCGCAGACGCACGAAGGCCGCCGATGCCCTGATGGGTCGGCGGCCTTCGTCGTCCAGCGGGATCAGGAGCGCCAGCGGGCGCGGTCGTACTGCGGGGGCCAGGTGACGTCGACGCCGAGGTCGTGCGCGGCACGCAGGCCGAAGTGCGGGTCGCGCAGCCACTCGCGGCCCGCGAAGATCGCGTCTGCCGCGCCGTCCGCGAGCACCTGTTCCGCCTGCTCGGCTGCGGTGATCAGACCGACGGCCGAGACCGGGATGCGGCCTCCCTGGCGGACGGTCTCGGCCAGCGGAACCTGGTACCCCGGGAACACGCTGATCTGCTGGTGGGCGACGAGACCGCCGCTCGAGACGTCGATGAGGTCGGCGCCGTGGGCGGTGGCCCACTCGCCGACCGTCGTGGCTTCCTCGGCGGTGAACCCGCCGTCGGCGTGGTCCGTGGCCGAGATACGCACGAACAGAGGGACACCGGGTCCCGCGACCTCGCGTACCGCATCGAGGATGCGCAGCAGCAGACGAGCCCGATTCTCGAGCGGTCCGCCGTACTCGTCATCGCGCCGGTTCGACAGCGGCGAGAGGAACTGGTGCACGAGGTAGCCGTGGGCGCCGTGGATCTCGAGCACGTCGAATCCGGCATCGAGGGCGCGGCTGGTGGCATCCGCGAAGCCCTGGACGACCCGCTCGATCCCCTCGGCGTCGAGGGCGTCGGGTTCGGCGTAGCCCTCGAATGCGAGGGTGGACGGCGCGGTCGTGGTCCAACCGCCGTCGCCGACCGGAACCGAGCCGCGCCGCTCGGCCCAGGGCCACCAGGTCGAGGCCTTGCGGCCCGCATGGGCGAGTTGGATGCCGGCGAGCGATCCGCGTTCGTGGATCGCCCGCACGATCGGCACCCAGGCATCGCGCTGCTCGTCGTTCCAGAGGCCGACGTCGCGCGGTGAGATACGCCCCTCGGGAACGACGGCGGTGGCCTCGGCGACGATCAGCCCGGCACCGCCCGAGGCGAACTGCGTGAGATGAGTGTGGTGCCATTCCTGCACGACGCCGTCGATCGCGCTGTACATGCACATCGGCGACACCCAGAGACGGTTGCGGAACTCGACGGATCGGATGCTCAAGGGGGAGAAGAGAATGCTCACCGTTCGACGCTACCGTCGCACGCACGGCCCGAGGGCCGTCGCACTAACGTGGAGTCATGGTCGAGGTGCGCGAGTGGTCCCGCAGCGATACGGCGCGATACCTGCGCCGACCGACGGCGGACGACGACAAGTACTCGCGCGGTGTCGTTGCGCTGCGCACCGGCTCCGAGGCATACCCGGGAGCCGCGGTCCTGGGCGTCGAGGCGGCCTGGCGTGCCGGCGCGGGATTCGTGCGCTTCGTCGGCGACCGACGGGTGGCGGATGCCGTGCTCGCACGGCGCCCCGAGACCGTGACCGGCAGTGATGTCGGGCGCACTCGCGTGGATGCATGGGTGATCGGATCCGGGACGGATGCCGAATCCCGCAGCGCCGACGAGGAACGGGCGCTCCGCGCTCTCCTCACGGGAACGACCCGGGTCGTGGCCGACGCCGGAGCGCTCGACCTCGTCGATCGCGCGTCCGCTCACGTGCTGCTCACGCCGCACGGGGGTGAGTTCTCGAAACTGCGCGCGCGCCTGCGCTTGGCGGCCGCCGACGGAGATCGTGCAGCGGGAGCGGCCGAGGTCGCCCGCGCTCTCGGCGTCACCGTACTGCTCAAGGGGGCGCGCACGCTGATCGCCGCACCCGACGGCGGAGCGATCGCCGTCGACGCCGGGACGGGCTGGCTCGCCACGGCGGGCACGGGAGATGTGCTGGGCGGCGTTCTCGGTGCGCTTCTCGCCGCGAATCCCACGGCGCCGCTCGAGGAGGCGGCTGCCGCCGGGGCGTGGCTGCACGGTTACGCCGCACGGATCGCCTCCGGAACGGCGAACGGTGAGCCAGGGCATCCGATCGTCGCGTCGGACGTCGCGCAGGCACTGCCGCGCGCGATAGCGGACGTGCTGGCGTGACACGGGGCGCGGAACGGCTCATCGCGCTCTGGGTCGTCTTCGTGGCCGTCCGCGCCCTCACCGCCTGGCTCGGGTGGATCTATCCGAGCCAGCCGATGGGCGACGTCGTGCTGGTCTACGAACCCTGGGCGACGACCGCCGCGAGCGGGGGACCGATCGTCGGGGTCACCGAGACGTGGGTGTACCCCCAGCTCGCCCTCGCACCGCTTCTCCTGGCGAAGGCCATGTCGCTGCCCCTCGTCGGGCTCCTCGGTGCCTCCGGCGCCTACCTCGTCGCCTGGGCCGTGCTCGTGACCGCTCTCGACGCACTGGCCTTCGCGGTGCTCCTCGGGCGCTCTCCGTCGGCGGCGCGTCGCACCGCCGCGTGGTTCTGGAGCGCCGCTCTCCTCCTGCTGGGGCCGATCGCGCTGTATCGGCTGGATGCCGTCACGCTTCCGATCGTCGTGATCGCCGGCCTCTGGCTCGTCTCCCGCCCCGCGCTCGCCGCAGCGCTGCTGGCGGTCGGGGCATGGATCAAGATCTGGCCCGGTGCGGTGCTCCTCGCGGCGATCGTCGCCGCGCGCCATCGCCTGCGCATGATCATCGCGGCTGTGGCGGTCACGGCCGCCGTGATCGTCGCACTCCTCCTGCTCGGGGCTCGCGACCACCTGTTCGGCTTCCTCACGCAGCAGGGCGGCCGCGGCCTGCAGATCGAGGCCGTGGCGGCGACGCCGTTCCTCTGGGCGGTACCGGGCGGATCGGCTCGCATCGTGTACAGCTTCGACATCCTGACGTTCCAGGTGGCCGCTCCCGGCGCCGACCTGGTGGGCACCGCGCTCTCCGCGGTGATGCTCGTCGTGGTCGTCGGCATCCTCGCGCTCGCCGGGCGGAAGGCGACACGCGGCGCACCCGTCGCCCGCCTCCTCCCGCCGCTCGCGCTCGCGCTCGTGACGGCCCTCATCGTGACCAACAAGGTCGGCTCGCCGCAGTTCCAGGTCTGGCTGATCGCGCCCGTGATCCTCTGGATCGTGTTCGACCGGGTGCGAGCGGCCGTGCCCGCCGTCGTCGTTCTCGTACTCTGCGGCCTCACCTGCCTCGTGTATCCCCTCGGATACGACGCGCTCCTGCGGGGCGAGGTCCTGCCGATCGTGATCCTGTCGGCGCGGAACCTGTTGCTCGTCGTCCTGCTCGTGATCGGCATCCGTGCGGTTCTGCGGGCACCCGCCGACGGCAGGGGACGAAGCCTATGATGCATTCTGTGGGAGCAGCAGAGGTCGCGCAGGCGGCGGACGGACGAGAGCTCTGGATCACCCGTAGCGGCGCTTCGGATGCTCCCCCCGTGGTCGTCCTCCCCGGCGGGCCGTGCCGGCACCCCGAGTACCTCGGCGATCTCGCCGGCCTCGCGGACATCCGCTCGGTGGCGATCCTGCACGTCCGCGGCACCCCGAAGACCGGGGGCGTGTCGCGCGGGTGGTGGCACGATGCCGCGGATGCCGTCGCCGCACTCGATCGTCTCGGGCTCGGCGCCGCCGACGTGCTGGCGCACTCCGCAGGCACTCGGCTGGCGCTCTCGCTCACGGTTCAGCACCCCGACCGCGTCCGCTCGCTCGCGCTGATCACGCCGCCGTCCACCTGGCTGAGCGGCGTCGACCACGATGGCACCGACCTCGTCGCGGATCGTGCCGAACCCGAGGTCGCGCAGGCGTTCGCCTCGATGCTCGGCCCGGACCCCGTCGATGAGGCGGCGTTCCAGCGCGCGTGGGAGCGGGAGCAGCCCGCCGGTTACGGGCACTGGACGGAGCGGGAGAAGCGCCACGCGCTTGTGGGCGGGATGTCGCTCGCCGCCTCCCTGGCCTGGTTCGACGACATCCCCGCCGATGCGCGCGAGCGCATCCTCCGCGCTCCGCTGCCGCCGACGCTGGTCGTCGGTGGTGCCCTCGACATCCTGACCGGCGTCGCGCCGGTCCGCGCCTACGCCGAGCGTCTCGGTGCCCGGCTCGAGATGATCCCCGATGCGGGGCACTACCCGTGGGTCGAGCAGCCGGCGGCGTTCCGCCGGGCGATCGACCCCTGGGTGACGTCGTCCCGCTGAGACCCGCAGACCACCACCGAAGAGATACGAGGTCCCCATGCTGATCGCCTTCTCCGTCGCTCCCTCCGGAACCGGACGCGAGGACGGCTCCGTGCACGTCGCCGTGGCAGCCGCCGTGCGCGTCGTCCGCGAATCCGGGCTGCCGCACCGCACGACGAGCATGTTCACCGAGATCGAGGGACCCGACTGGGACACCGTCATGGACGTCGTCAAGCGCGCCACCGAGGCGGTCATGCCGTTCGGATCCCGTGTGTCCCTCGTACTCAAAGCCGATATCCGTCCCGGCTTCACGGGCGAGCTCGACGGCAAGATCGAGCGGCTCGAACGCGCGATCGACGAAGCCGAGTAGTCGCGCCTCCCTGCGACGGCCCGTGGTGCGTTCGCACCGCCGCGGGCCGGTAAGCTGGACCGGTGAATCCCTCGACTGAATCGAGGGGTGCGGCGAAGAGGGCGCTCCTCTCTCTCGCCATAGGCAGTTTCGGCATCGGCATGACCGAGTTCGTCGTCATGGGCCTGCTCCCGAACATCGCCGCCGACCTGCTTCCGTCGCTCTGGGCCTCGAGCCAGGAGGACGCGCTCAGCCAGGCCGGCTGGCTCATCTCGCTGTATGCGCTCGGCGTCGTGGTCGGTGCACCGACCATCGCGGGATTCGTCGCCCGCTTCCCCCGTCACCGCGTCATGATCGTCCTGGCGATCGCGCTCACGGTCTTCAACGCCCTCACAGTGGTGCTGCCGACGTTCGAGCTGGTCGGGGCATCGCGCTTCCTCGCCGGCCTCCCGCACGGCGCGTACTTCGGTATCGGAGCCCTTGTCGCGGCCGATGTCATGGGGCCGGGCAATCGTGCCAAGGGCGTCGCCTTCATCCTCACGGGTCTTACGGTCGCGAACGTCGTCGGCGTCCCGCTCGGCACGTTCCTCGGGCAGACCTGGGGATGGCGAGCCGCGTTCGGCGTCGTCGCCTTGGTCTTCGCGATCGCGACGATCTGCATCGTGTTCTTCGTTCCCGAGCATCCGGGTTCCCCCGGCCGGACGATGCGTCAGGAGCTCGGTGTGTTCCGCATCGGGCAGGTCTGGTTCACGCTGGGCATCGGTGCGATCGGTTTCGGCGGTTTCTTCGCCGTGTACAGCTACATCGCCCCGCTCGTGACCGAGGTCGCCGGGTCGCCCGAATGGGTGGTCCCGATCGTGCTGGTGCTCATGGGTATCGGCATGACGGTCGGAAACCTCGTGGGCGGTCATCTCGCCGACATCGATCTGCGCCGCACGCTCCTGTTCGGGCTCGGGGCGATGGCGGTCGTCTTCGCTCTGCTCGCCCTCCTCTCGTTCTGGTTCATCTCGCTGAGCCTTCTCGTACTGATCGTCGGCTTCGTGTCGTCTGTGCTCAGCCCGACGATCCAGACCCGCCTTATGGATGTCGCCGGCGACAACCAGTCGATCGCCGCGGCGATGAACCACTCGGCGCTGAACATCGGAAACAGCCTGGGGGCGTTCCTGGGCGGCGTCGTGATCGCCGTCGGGTGGGGCTTCACGGCGCCGGCATGGACGGGTGCGGTGCTCGCGATCGCGGGTCTCGTGATCGCCCTGCTCTCGTACCGCGTCGAGGCGCGTCGCCCGGCGGCGCTGGTCGGATCGCCGTCGTAAGCGGGTCGTAGGGTGAGGGGATGCAGATCCCCGATGGTCTTCCGGTGGCGGGCACCGCAGTGCTGGTGCGCGACTCGGCCGACGGCGGCATCGAGGTGCTGATGATCCGTCGTCCCGCGCAGGGCTCCTTCGCGGATGCGTGGGTGTTTCCCGGCGGCAAAGTGGAGGACAGCGACCGGCGGGATGGGGCGGAGGAGATCGACGACGCCCGTCGCGCCGCGATCCGCGAGACGCGGGAGGAGGTCGGTCTCGAGATCGATGCGCTGAGGCCGCTGTCGCAGTGGCACCCGCCCGCGGAAGCGCCGACACGGATCCGGACGTGGTTCTTCGTCGCCCCGGCGCCGGATGCTTCGCCCGTGCCGTCTCCGGAGGAAGTCGTCGAATACGCGTGGACGACACCGGCCGCGGCCCTCGCACGGCATGCGACGGGGGAGTGGACCCTTTTCCCGCCGACGTGGATGACGCTGCACGGGCTGTCGGTGGCCGTCGACGCCGACGCCGCCCTGGTTGCGGCATCGGCGCCCGCTCTGTTCCGCACGCGGGTGATACCCACGGATGCCGGGCGCGATTTCGCCTGGGAGCAGGGGCGATTGCTTGCCGGCGGGCTCCCGTGGCGCTTCGTCGAGGCGTGATCGCCGGGAAGAAGGCGCCGTTTCAGCTGTCGAGCAGTCGGCGCAGGTGAGCGCCCACGGCCTCGTTCTCGATGAGGAAGCCGTCGTGCCCGAAGTCGCTGGTCAGCACGATCGCGTCGTGACCGTCGAGAGTGTTCGGGATGCTCCGGGCGATGCGGTGCTGCCCGTCGACGGGGAAGAGCCGGTCGCTGTCGATCCCGAGCACGAGCGTGGTCGCGGTGATGGTGCGCAGAGCCTCCTCCACACCGCCGCGATCGCGCCCGACGTCGTGCGAGTTCATGGCCTCGACGAGCGTGATGTAGCTGTTCGCGTCGAAGCGACGGGTGAACTTGTTGCCGTGGAAGTCGAGGTAGGACTCGACCGCGAAGCGTCCGCCGTGCCCGAGCGGTGAGACGCCCGACTGCCAGGAACGCTGGAACCGCTGGTTGAGCTCGATCGGGCTGCGGTAGTTCAGCAGGGCCATCCGGCGGGCGAGGGCGAGGCCGCGGTGGGGGCCGTCGCCGTCGCCGAGGTCGTAGTACTCGCCGCCCTGGAACCGCGGATCCATACGGATCGTCTCGAGCTGCACGGTGTTGAGCGCGATCTGATCGGCGGTCGTCACGGGAGGCGACGAGAGCACGGCGAGGCGCTCGACCCGCTCGGGGTGCGTCACCGCCCATTCGAGCGCGTGCATGCCTCCCATCGATCCTCCGATGACCGCTGCCCAGGTCTCGATGCCCAGGGCGTCGGCCAGGCGAACCTGGGCGGCCACCTGATCACGGATCGTCAGGTACGGGAAGCGAGATGCCCACTCGTACCCGTCGGGCGCGATGCTCGCGGGTCCGGTCGAACCCTGGCAGCCGCCGAGCATGTTCGGGGCGATGACGAACCAGCGGTCGGTGTCGAGGGGAGCGCCGGGGCCGGTGAGCTCGTCCCACCACCCGGCGGTCGGATGCCCGGCGCCGGCCTCGCCGCGCACGTGGCTGTCGCCGGTGAGGGCGTGCAGCACGAGCACCGCATTGTCGCGAGCGTCGTTCAGCTCGCCCCAGGTCTCGTAAGCGATGCGGATGCTCGGCAGTTCCGCTCCGCTCTCGGTGCGGAATGGCCCGGAGCTCGCGAAGCGGCGTCCACCGGCGGGGTCGCCGTCGCGCCAGGCGCCCGTCGCGGGAGGCCGCGCGCGGAGGAGACGGACGTCTGCCTCCGTCACGAGCGCCGAGGGCACCGTGTCTTCAGAGGTCGTCTGCCAGTCCATGCTTCCATTCTCCCGTGACCTGCGCGTCGGGCGGTGAAGGTTACGACGCCCGAAGACACGGATGCCCCGGACTCCGGGAGTCCGAGGCATCCGTGTGCAGAGGAATCGTCAGGCCCGAGCGGCCTCCGACACGCGACGGGCGGCGTCGAGTGCCTGGTCGAGGTCGGCCTTGAGGTCGTCGACGTTCTCGATGCCGACCGACAGGCGCACGAGGCCCGGGGTGACGCCGGCGGTGAGCTGCTGCTCGGGGGTGAGCTGCGCGTGCGTGGTCGATGCCGGGTGGATGACGAGCGAGCGCACGTCGCCGATGTTCGCCAGGTGGCTGAACAGCGAGAGGCTGTTCACGAACTCGCGTCCCGCCTCGACACCGCCCTTCAGTTCGAACGACAGCACGGCACCGACGCCCTTGGGGGCGTACTCGTTGGCCTTGGCGTACCAGGGGGAGGAGGGCAGACCCGAGTAGTTGACGGTGGCGACGTCGTCGCGTCCGTCGAGCCACTCGGCGATCTCCTGGGCGTTCTGCACGTGGCGCTCGATGCGCAGCGAGAGCGTCTCGACACCCTGGATCAGGTTCCACGCGCTCTGCGGTGCGATCGCGGATCCGAGGTCGCGGAGCAGCTGCACGCGGGCCTTGATGATGTAGGCGAGCGGGTCGCCGACCGCGGTCGTGTAGCTCGCGCCGTGGTACGAGGGGTCCGGAACCGTGAGCCCGGGGAACTTCTCGACGTTCTTCGACCATTCGAACGAGCCGCCGTCGATGATGACGCCGCCGATCGTGGTGCCGTGGCCACCGAGGAACTTCGTGACCGAGTGGATCACGATGTCGGCGCCGTGCTCGAACGGACGGATGAGGTACGGGGTGGCGATCGTGTTGTCGACGATGAGCGGCACGCCGCTGGAGTGCGCGACATCGGCGACGGCGCGGATGTCGAGGACGTTGATCTGCGGGTTGCCGATCGTCTCGGCGAAGAAGAGCTTGGTGTTCGGGCGGACCGCGCGACGCCACTCCTCGGGGTCGTCCTGGTTCTCGACGAACGTGACCTCGATGCCGAGCTTGGCGAGCGTGTACTTGAAGAGGTTGTACGTACCGCCGTAGATCGAGCTCGACGCGACGAAGTGATCGCCGGCCTCGGCGATGTTCAGGATCGCGAAGGTCGATGCCGCCTGGCCGCTGGAGAGTACCAGTGCTCCCGTGCCGCCCTCGAGGGCCGCGAGACGCTGCTCGAGGACATCCTGCGTCGGGTTCTGGATGCGGGTGTAGATGTTGCCGAACTCGGCGAGCGCGAAGAGGTTCGCCGCGTGGTCGGCGCTGTCGAACACGTACGACGTGGTCTGGTAGATCGGCGTGGCGCGTGCCTTGGTGACGGGGTCGGGTGCGGCGCCTGAGTGGATCTGCTTGGTCTCGAAACGCCAGGTCTCGGGTGCGGACATGTTGTTCCCCCTGGAACGATCGATGGTCGGGTAGCGGATGCCGTTGCAGCGAGAGTACGGAATCTTCCGTGCTGTCAACAACGGGTGGGAAATGTGACGTAACACTCCCGATCGGCGAAAAATCGCGGAACATCGTACGGTGGAGACATGGTGAACAGACGTGCAGTGGTGACGGGAGCGAGCTCGGGGATCGGGGCGGCGACGGTGCGGGAGCTACGCTCGCGCGGATGGGACGTCGTGGGCGTCGCCCGCCGGGAGGATCGGCTCGCGGCTCTCGTGGCCGAGACCGGGGCATCCGCCATCGCCTGCGACCTCACCGACTCCGCCGCCGTCGACGCGCTCATCGCGGAACTGGAGGCCAGCGGCCCCGTGCACGCGCTCGTGCAGGTGGCCGGGGGAGCGCGCGGGACCGACCGCATCGAGGATGCCTCGGCCGAGGACTGGCAGTGGATGTTCGACGCGAACGTGCTGTCGACGCAGCGGCTCGTCAAGGGCCTGCTTCCCCTGCTCCGCCGCGCCGCGGCGGCCGACGGTCACGCCGACACCGTGTTCGTGACGTCGACGGCCGCCCAGTCCGCGTATGCGGGTGGTGCCGGGTACAACGCGGCGAAGGCCGCCGAGGCGATGCTCGTGCGGGTTCTCCGTCAGGAGCTGAACGGCGAGCCGATCCGGGTCGTCGAGATCGCACCGGGAATGGTGCACACCGAGGAGTTCACCCTCAACCGTCTGGGCGGGGACTCCGTCGCGGCCGAGGCCGTGTACGCCGGGGTCGAGGCCCCCCTCGTCGCCGGAGACGTCGCGGACGTCATCGCCTACGCGCTCGACGCGCCCGGTCACGTGAACCTCGACCTGGTCACGATGCGTCCGGTCGCGCAGTCGGCTCAGCATCTGCTGGCCCGCGGGCCGCTGCGCGTGCGCTCGGCCGAGTGACGATGGCGCGCACCCTCGCCGCGCTCGCCGCGGACGGCGAGATCGACCCGGGATGGGCGGAGGCGCTCGCGCCGGTGCAGCAGGACATCACCGCGCTGGGCGAGCGGCTGCGCGGCGAGGTGGAGGCGGGGCGCGGATACCTCCCGGACGGGGCGAGCGTGCTCCGGGCCTTCCGGCGGCCGCTGTCCGACGTACGGGTGCTCATCACCGGACAGGATCCCTATCCGACTCCCGGGCATCCGATCGGCCTCTCGTTCGCGGTCGACGCCGACGTGCGGCCGCTGCCGCGCAGCCTCGCCAACATCTACCGCGAGCGCGAGAGCGATCTCGGCATCCCACCCGCGCCGCACGGCGACCTCTCCGCATGGAGCGACCAGGGAGTTCTGCTCCTCAACCGCGTGCTCACCGTGCAACCGGGGGCAGCGGGGTCGCACCGCAGGTGGGGATGGGAGAGGGTCACCGAAGCGGCGATCCGAGCGCTGGTCGCGCGCGATCAGCCTCTCGTGGCGATCCTCTGGGGGAAGGATGCTGAGAACCTCCGCCCCCTCCTCGGATCGACGCCGGTCATCGCGTCGCCCCACCCCTCACCGCTGTCGGCGCGCCGGGGGTTCTTCGGATCGCGCCCGTTCTCCCGAGCGAACGATCTGCTCGCGGGCCTGGGGGCTTCGCCGATCGACTGGCGGGTAGAGGGCGAACGCCCCGGCTCCCTAAGCTGAGCGCATGCAGTTCGAACCGGGGGACCGACGTCGCATTCTGCCGCGCCACCTGCGACCCGCAGCGGCCCCCGAGATCTTCGCGTACACGATCCGCCCCGCTCGCCCCGGCGATCTGCACTCGGTCCGCGAGATCTACAACCACTTCGTGAGCAACTCCGCCGTCACACTCGACGAGAAGACCAGCAGCATCCCGTACTGGCGCGACAAGTTCGCCCTGCTCGAACGGCTCGGGCTCCCGTTCCTCGTAGCGGTGTCGCCCTCGGGGGCGGTCATCGGTTATGCGCTCGCGCAGCCCTGGGCGGGGAAGAATGCATACCGCTACACGGTCGAGGACTCGATCTACCTCGGCCCGGGCGCCGGCGGAAAGGGCCTCGGCGCTGCTCTGCTGCAGGCGCTCATCGATGCCTGCGAGCAGTTCGGCATCCGCGAGATGGTCGCGGTCATCAGCGACAGCGGTGCGGAAGCGTCGATCCGTCTGCACGCACGCCTCGGTTTCGTGGAGGCGGGACGCATGGCGCGCGTCGGTCACAAGTTCGGTCGTGAACTCGGCACCGTCTACATGAAGCGCGCGCTGCGGCCGGTCGCTCGGCGCCGACGGTTCCTCTCGGGTGCGCGCGGTCACTGATCGCGCGGGATCACCGGGATCGCGGCGAGCAGCGCCTTCGTGTAGTCGTGCTGCGGTCGCAGGAGGACGTCGTCGGTCGTGCCGCGTTCGACGATCCGGCCATCTTTCATCACGACGACCGTGTCGCTGAGGTTCTGCACCACGCCGATGTCGTGCGACACGAGCACGAGGGTCAGATCGGTCGTGCGCCGCAGATCGGCGAGCAGCTCGAGGATCTGCGCTCGCACGGTCACGTCGAGTGCGGAGAGCGGCTCGTCGCCGACGAGGATGCGGGGGCCGTGCACGATCGCGCGAGCCAACGCGATGCGCTGACGCTGGCCCCCCGAGAATTCGTGCGGGTACCGGTCGCCGGCATCGGCGTCGAGCCCGACGCGGGCGAGTACTTCGCGCACGCGCGTCCGGTGGTCGCCGTCGATGCCGAGGGCCCACAGCGGCTCGCGCACGATCTGCCCGGCGGTCATCCGGGGATCGAGGGAAGCGTAGGGATCCTGGAAGACCAGTCCCGTCTGTCGGCGCAACCATCTGAGGGACTTCGCGGATGCCGAGGCGTCCACGAGCCTTCCGTCGACTGTCACCGTCCCCGTCGTCGGTCGGTCGAGGCCCAGCAGTAGGCGGACGAGCGTCGATTTTCCCGAACCGGATTCGCCGATGATGCCGACGGACGAACCCTCGACGATATCGAGGTCGGTGGGCTCGAGCGCGGTCTGCCGGCGTGTGCGCTCCAGCGGGGACCGCTTCGGGACGACGAACTCACGGCTCAGGCCGCGTGCTTCGACGAGACTCATGCGGAGCCTCCGTCCGGTCGCCACAGCGTCGCCGTCGCATCGCGGAGCAGTCCCTGCGTGATCGGGGAGCTCGGCGCCGTGAGCAGCGTCGAGACCGGGGCGGACTCGACGACGTGTCCGTGTTCGAGCACGACGCCCTCTGCGGCTACCTGGGCGAGGACGGCGAGGTCGTGGGTGATGAAGACGAGCGACATGCCCTCGTCCTCGACGAGGCGCAGCAGGAGCGCCAGGATCTCGGACTGGATGGTCACGTCGAGCGCCGTGGTCGGTTCGTCGGCGATCAGCACCCGCGGACGGCAGGCGAGCGCCATCGCGATCGCGACGCGCTGACGCTGACCGCCGGAGAGCTGGTGCGGGTAGCGATCGACGATGGACTCCGGGGCGGGGAGGCGCACGCGGGCGGCTTCCTCGATCGCGCGTGCGCGCGCCTCGCGTCGTCCGATCCCTTCGTGGATGCGTATCGCCTCCGCGATCTGCCGCCCGACCGTGCGGATCGGGTTGAGCGCGGTACGTGGCTCCTGGAAGACGATGCCGATCTCATCGCCGCGCAGACGGGCGAGCTCGCGGTCCGGCATCCCGATCAGCTCCGTGCCGTTCCATCGGATGCTGCCGGTCGCCGTCGCGCCGTCGGGGAGGAGCCCGAGGATCGCGAGGGCGGTGAGCGATTTACCCGAACCCGACTCGCCGATGAGCCCGAGGCGTGCGCCGTCCGCGACCTCGAACGAGACACCGTCGACGACTCGGCGTGCGTCGATCTCGACGGTCAGATCTTCGACGACGAGGCTCATGCGACGACTCCGGGGGTGTGCGTCTCGGCGCGGCGGTGGCGCAGGGTGGGGTCGGTCGCCTCGCGGAGCCCGTCGCCGAGGAGGTTCAGCGCGAGGACGGTGATCGTGATGGTGAGCCCCGGCCAGATCACCGACAGCGGATGCACGCCGATGTAGCGCTGCAGATCGGCGAGCAGCAGGCCCCAACTGGGTTCGACGACGGATGCGCCGAAACCCAGGTACGACAGGCCTGCCTCGGCCAGCACGGCGACGGCCATCGACCACGACAGTTGCACGATGAACACCGGGGCGACGTTGGGGAGCAGGTGGCGCAGCAGGCTCTGCGCGGGGGTGAGGCCCGAGGCCCGGGCCGCGAGGATGAAATCGCTCTGCTGCACGCGGCGCAGCTCGGGGCGGGTGACGCGCGCGATGTTCACACCGAACCCGATGCCCACGGCCCAGATCACGACCCACAGCGAACCGCCCCAGACCGACGAGATCATCATCGCGATGAGGAGCACGGGGAAGGCGATGAGGATGTCGACCAGCACCGCGATCGTCTCGCGCATCCACCGCGCGGTGAGGGCGCCGAGCGCGGCCAGGGCGATGCCGACGACCGTGGCGACGACTCCGGCGCCGACGCTCACGAACACGGTCGTGCGCGCCCCTGCCATGATCAGGCTCAGGATGTCGCGCCCGGTGTCGTCGGTGCCCAGCAGATGCGGCCAGCTCGGACCGAGCCACCGATCGCTGATGGTGGAGGACTGCGGGTCGAACGGAGTCCAGAACAGGGCGACGAGCGCGGTCAGTGCGATGACGGCGACGACGACCAGGCCGAAGGCGCCCGTCGGGGTCGCCCACAGCCGGCGGAGCCACACGGGGGCCATCATGCCTCCCTCTGGCGCGGGTCGATCGCGCGGTGGATAAGGTCGACCAGGAACCCGATCACGAGCACGAAGCCGGTGAGCACGAGGAGCTCGCTCTGCACCTTGATGAGGTCGCGGGTACCGACATCGGCCACCAGCATCCGCCCGATGCCCGGAAGGGTGAACAACTGCTCGATGACGACCGAGCCCACGATGATGCCGGCGACCTGCAGGCCGAGAACGGTGACGATCGACAGTCCGACGGCGGGGATGCCGTGCCGGATCAGCGCCTGCGTGCGGGTGAGACCCTTGGCGGCGGCCGTGCGGACGAAGTCCTGACCGGCCGCCTGGAGTGTCGCACTGCGGACGAATCGCATGAGCATCGCGCCCTCGACGATCCCGATCGTCAGAGCGGGGAGGAGGAGCGCCTGGATCGCTTCACCGGGCGTGCTCCAGCCTGTGCGGGGGAAGCCCTGCGGGGGCAACCACCCGAGCCAGACCGAGAAGACGACGATGAGCATCATGCCCGCCCAGACGACGGGGACGGCCGCGAGGGCCTGCGCGCCGACACTGAGCGCGGTTCCGGCGCGACGCCCCCGAGCGAGCGCGGCGAGGATGCCGAAGGGGATCGCGATCACGACGGCGATGAGGAGCGACATGAGCCCGAGCGGCACCGTCACCTGCGCCTTGAGGAAGAGCTCTTCTCCGACCGAAGCGCCGGAGAGCAAAGAGGTGCCGAGATCGCCCCGGAAGATCCCGCCGATCCAGTCGGTGTACTGCGCCAGCAGCGGGCGATTCAACCCGAGCGACTCGCGCAGCGCGTCGACCTCGGCGGGCGAGGCCTGGGTCCCGGCGATGAGCTGGGCGACATCACCCGGGAAGACGCGCAGGGTGAGGAAGATGAGCGCGCTCGCGACGAGGAGCCCTGCGATGAGCAGGGCTCCTCGGACGAGCGCGTAGCGGATCACGGAGGGCGAGACCGTCGCTTACTCGGCGGACGAGACCGTCACGCCGGCCAGGTTGATGCGCGAGTTGATCGAGTCCTCGGGGAATCCGGTGACGAACGGAGCGACGGCGGTGATCGTCTGGCCGTTGTAGAGCCAGTCGGCCGCGTGGTCCTCCGAGACGATCCGCGCCGCCCGGGCGAGCAGTTCGGCGGACTTGTCGGGGTCGACCTCGGCGAGGGCATCGGCGTACAGGCCCTGCACCTCGGCGTTGTCGTAGCCGAAGTAGTAGTCCGGGTTCGCGAAGTTGCCGAAGTCGCGCGGCTCGACGTGCAGCACGTAGCTCAGGTCGAAGTCGTGGTTCGTGTAGACGTCTTCGAGCCAGGTCGCGAACTCGACCGAGTCGACGTCGAGGGTGACGCCCACCTTCGCGAAGTCCGAGATGAGCACCTTGGGCACCGTGGTGCCGTAGAAGGAGGGGATCGTGAGGGTGAGCTCGAGATCCTCCTGCCCGGCCTCGGCAAGGAGCTCCTTCGCCCGCTCGGGGTCGTAGGAGACGATGTCGGAGAGGTCCTCGTAACCCGGGTCGAGCTCGGGGATCGGCCCGTACAGCGGGGTGCCCGCCCCGGCCGCCTCGATGAGCGCTTCGTGGTCGATCGCCAGGCGCAGTGCCTCTCGCACGCGGACATCGTCCAGAGGCGCCTTCGCGTTGTTGAACGCGAGCGTGGCCTTGTCGGTCGTGCGGCCGGTCGTGAGAGTGAAGTCGCCCGAGTCCTCGAGCTGCGACGCGAGGTTCGGGTCGACGGCGGTCAGCACGTCGACGTCGCCCGCGATCGCGGCGTTCACACCCGCGGTGAAGTCGGGGATGTACTGGAACTCGACCGACGCGACTCCGGCCGGCTCGCCCCAGTACGCGTCGTTGCGCGCGAACGTGATCGTGCTGCCCTTGTTCCAACGGGTGAGGGTGAAGGGCCCGGTGCCGTTCTCGGCCGTCTGCAGATCGGTGGTGTCACCGCTCTTGAACACGAGACCTGCGGGACCGGTCAGGGCGAAGAGGAAGTTCTGGTTCGGCTCCGAGAGCACGATCTCGACGGTCTTCTCGTCCGGCGCGGTGATCGAGGCGACGGAGGCGAACTCGGCGTTGCCCTGGATGGTCGCGTCCGAGCGCACCTCCTCGTAGGAGGCGACGACGTCCGCCGAGGTCAGTGGCGATCCGTCGTGGAACACCACGCCGTCGTTGAGGGTGAAAGAGTAGGTCAGTCCGTCGTCGGAGACCGAATAGTCCGAGGCGATGCGCGCCTCGATCTCGTTGTCCTGCGTGCGGGTGACGAGGCCCTCGTAGATGTTGTCGATGAGGATCTGCTCGAGCGCCGCACCGCTGGTGTGCCGGATGTCGAGGTTGGTCGGCTCGAGGACGAGACCCACATGGAGCGTCGCGTCGGGGTCGACCTCACCCGTGGAGGTGGCTTCGGGCTGCGGGCTGCCGGTGCACGCGCTGAGGATGACAGCGGTGGCGGCGAGCGCGGAGATGAGCGCTACGCGTCGGGAGCGTCGGAACATGGTGGTTTCCTCTCGGTGCGGCAGGTGCTGTGTGCCGGTGGAACGAGCCTAGGGACGGGTGAGAAATCGAAGGGTGCGGTGTGGAACGCGACGTCACATTGCGTTTCACACCGACGCGGAGGCAGCGGCGACGAACTCGGCGAGCTCGACGGGAGCGGTCTCCTGCACGTTGTGGGTGGCCTCGAAGACCGCCACCCGTGCGTTCGGGACGCGGCGCTGAAGCTCGTCGGCATCCGTTTCGCTGACGAAGCCGCGCGTCGCGCGGATGAGCGTGAGGGGAGCGCGCACCGCGGCGAGGTCGTCCCATCCGGTCTCGTGCAGGACGGACGGTGCCGCTGCGTTTCCCGGCGCGGGAGAGGCGAGGGCCTGCGCGGCGAGGTGCGCGAAGTGATGCTTCCACTCGATGCGTCCGTCCGGGCGCACGCGCGTGTTCAGGAAGACGCCGCGCTCGGTCTCGGGGCGTGTGCCGCCGAAGCCGAGCGAGATGGCCTTGTCGACGAGTTCGTCGCGGGTAGCGAAATCCACCGGGCCGGCGTAGAACTCCCGAAGAGCTGCGGGGCCGGCGGAGGTGTCGATGCCGGGGGTGATGTCGACGACGATGAGTTCGGCGACGAGGTCGGGACGGGTCGCCGCCAGCGCTGCGCCGGTCAGGCCGCCCAGGGACTGGCCGACGACCACCTGAGGACCGCTGGTCCAGGCATCGAGCGCTGCGGCGACATCGACGGCGAGCGTGCGCGGTGTGTAGTCGAGGTCATCGCGCCACGACGAGTCGCCGTGCCCGGCGAGGTCGATCGCGAGCAGAGGGGTGCTGAGGGCGAGCGCGGTGGTGTCCCACGTGTGGGCGTTCAGGCCCGCACCGTGCAACAGGGTCACGCGCGGCGGCTCTGCGCCGAAGCGGAGAGCACTAGCCGTACGACCGTCCGGCAGCGGGAGGGTGAGCCGCTCGACCAGAGGAACGGGAACGCCGAGGGCCTCTGCTTGCGCGGGGAGATAGCTGAACTCGCTGATGTCGATCGCCACGCCCATATTCTGCGCCCCGGGGACGGACATCGCGAAATGGCGGATCAATCTGCACGCTCAGTATGCCGATTGAGTTGCATTATTGACATATTTCGGGTTGGTCAACTTGGCGTTCTGAATTTCCTGATGACGCAATGCGTCGGCCGGATGATCGCTTCCGCCGAATATCATGGAGTCATGAGCGAGACGCGAGTGCACCTCTCCAAGACCGAGCCGACCGCCTACCAGGCCCTGGATGCGTTCTCGCGCACCGTGGGCGAGATCTGCGCCGCCAACGGGATTGACGATCGTCTCAAGGAACTCGTCATGATCCACTGCTCGCAGCTGAACGGATGCGCCTACTGCACCCGCATCCACGTCGACCGTGCCGAGGCCGCAGGCATCGACGCCGACACCATGATGCAGATCGCGACCTGGCGCGAGAGTGGGGTGTTCAGCGAGCGGGAACGTGCCGCACTCGAACTGGCCGAGGCGTTCACGTTCATCTCGGACGAGGGCGTGTCCGACGAGGTCTACAACCGGGTCGGCAGCGTCTTCACCGAGAAGGAGTACGCCGCGCTGAGCTGGGCGTGCGTGTCGATCAACGCGTTCAACCGTGTCGTGGTCGCCGGGCGGTACCCCGTGCCGGCGCGCTCGCCGCAGGCGCAGCCATGAGCGTGCTCGACGTCGGCGGCGTCAACAACGTTCGGGACGTCGGCGGGATGCCGGCGGCAGGCGGTCGCATCCGACAGGGCGTCCTGTTGCGTTCCGGCCAGCTCTCCGGAGCGACGGCGAAGGGGGCCGAGGAACTCCGCCGGCGCGTCGCGCACATCGTCGATCTGCGGGACGGCGAGGAGGTGGCGGCGGAGCCCAGCGAGATCGTCGGACCCGACACCACGCATCTGCCGCTGTTCCTGGGGTCCGTTCGCTCGTTCTTCGAGACCGATACGAGTCTCGAGGACCTCTACCTCCATCTCCTCGAGGAGAGCGGTGAGAGGCTCGTCGAAGCCATCCGCATCATCGCGGAGGGGGAGCCCACGCTCGTCCACTGCACGGTCGGCAAGGACCGCACCGGAGTGACCGTCGCGCTGGCGCTGTCGGCGGTGGGGGCTGATCGCGAGGCGGTGATCGAGGACTATGCGATGACCGAGTCGCAGCTCCCGCCGGAGCGGAACCGTCGGATCGCCGCATACCTGACCGAGCTCCACCCCGAGGCCGTGAACGCCGTCGCTCTCGCGACGCAATCTCCGGCGCCCGTGATGCGCCGCCTGCTGGAAGTGATCGACGAGCGCTGGGGCTCGGCGGCCGACTATCTTCGCGCACAGGGGATGACGGATGCCGAGCTCGATGGCCTCGTCGCGGCTCTCGTCGAGCCCATCGGGTGAGCCGGATCCGCGTAGCAAGGTTAGGCATGCCTTCATCGGTGTTACGATGTAAGCACCATGGACACCTCGTTCGACACCCGTAGCACGCGCGCAGCGCGTCGTGCCGCACGTCAGCGCTCGCACCACCTCGTCACGGCGGACGAGAAGTCGCTCGTCGACCTCGAGGTGTTCCTCTCCACGTTGCCGCTGTGCGCCTCCGGTCGCATCTTCATCGAGGTGCCGACTGCCGACGACATCCAGGTCATCGATGCGCCGGCGCGCATGACCGTGACCTGGCTGGCGCGCGCTGACCGTTCGGGTGCCCCGGGCTCCGGTCGCTCCTGCGCTCCCGGCCAGGCACTCGCACGTGCCACGTGCGCGTGGGCCGACGAGATGCTGTGCGACGACGAGGTCTCGACTCAGGTCACTCTTCTCGGCGGTTACCTCGGCAGCGCCGACATCGTCGATCACCTCACGACGCGTCTCGCGGTCGAGGCGACCTCGATCCACACTCCTGAGCGCTTCGGCCTGCTCCCGATCGATCGCTGAGCGTCAGCGCGAGCGTCGCACGTAGTTGCCGTCCTCCAGGCCCGCTTCGATCTCAAAGCGGTTCCGTAGCGGGTCGCGTCCCGCGACGAAGTACAGCACCGGCATGAGGAATCCGTAGCGCAGCCACTGCGCCTTGTGCACCGCCTCGTGCCGCAGGACCGCGTCCGTCGGACGAACGTCGCCGGTGAGGAAGCATCCTCCGACGCACACCCCGCCGCGGTTGTAGGTCCACGACGGCATGCCGCGGAAGATCCAGAGCCCGGCGCGGCGCTCGACGGGGCCGGTGCTCCACAGCGACCCCCAGATCCACCCGACCGCCGTGCCCCACGCGTAGCCGATCCGGCTCACGGGGGAGCGGAGCAGGAACGCCGGGATGCGGCGATCGAAGCGTCGGCCGCGGGCGAGGGCCTCATCGGCGGCGGGTCGCCAGTCCGACGTCATGCCACTGCGCCGATCAGACGCAGGATGGCTCCGAGGTCGTCCACCGCATCGGCAGGCGTGCGCGGCGCGAATCCCGATACGGTGGCGCCCGCGAGGGGGAGCTCGTCGCGCAGTCGACGGATCGCAGAGGCGAGCGCCGCGGGTGTGAGCCCGAACGGTGCGGGATCGGAGACACCGGCGATCTCGGCGGGGTCGAGTACGTCGACGTCGATGTGCACCCAGACCCGCGACGCACCGGTCGCGCGCACGGCATCGAGCAGAGCGTCCGTGTCGTCGAGATCGGCGACCTGCAGGTGGGTGAACGAGGAGATCTCGTCGACCTCGGCGTCGTCGAGGGCGCGCATGCCGACCGACACGATGCGATCTCGAGGGAGCGGCGCGGTGAGAGCGAGCTGCGGCTCGCCCTCGCCCAGGATCGCGCGAAGCGCCATCCCGGAGAACGCCCCGGAGGGAGAGGTCTCGGGGGTGTTCATGTCGGCGTGCGCGTCGCACCACACCACGGCCAGGTCGTCGTTGCCGCCCGGCAGTGCGTCCAGAGCCGCGACCGTGATGCTGCAGTCGCCGCCGATCAGCACGGTGTACTCGTCGGTGAGATGCTCGCGGACGAGTTCGCGGGTGCGCAGCAGAGAACTGAGCCGGTGCACCCCGGTGCCCAGCGACTCGCCGGCTTCAACCGGCACGTCGAGAGTGGTCGTGCGGGCACGCGGCAGATCACCGGCGATGGCCGATGCGCCGTCGACGAGGAGCATCGCGCGGGCGGCCGGCGACCCCTGCCACTGCGGGACGACGAGGAATCGCACCATGAGTGCCTCCGGGAAGAGGAAGTGCGGATGCCCCGGACAGTGGGTCCGGGGCATCCGCGGGGTGGGTCAGTTGCCTTCGATGGCCTGACGGGGAGCGGTTCCGCCGGCCTTCAGCTCGGCGAGACGCGCCTCGACCTCGGTGAGCTCGCCGAGGTCCTCGAGGCTCTCGAACTGGGCGTCGAGGCTCGACGCGGCGAGCTCGATCTTGCCCTGCGCGATGGCCTCCTGGCGGCGCACCTTGTCTTCGAAGCGGCCCAGCTCGCTGGTGGGGTCGAGCACGTTGATCGATCCGACGGCGTCCTGCACCTTGGTCTGCGCCTCGGCGACCTTGGCGCGCGCGAGGAGCTCGCTGCGCTTGTTCTTCAGCTCGCCGAGCTTGTCCTTCATGCCGTTCAGGCCGCTCTTGAGCTTGTCGACGATCTCGGTCTGGGCGGCGATCTGCGGCTCGGCGCCGCGAGCCTCGCGCTCGGCGCTGATCTGACGCTGCAGCGCGATCTTCGCGAGGTTGTCGAACTTGTCGGCGTCGACCGTGTCGCCGGAGCCGCGCATCTCGTCGGCCTTGCGGCTGGCGGCGAGAGCCTTGTTGCCCCACTCCGTGGCGGACTGGACGTCTTCCTCGTGATCGCGCTCGAGCAGGCGCAGGTTGCCGATCGTCTCGGCGATCGCGGACTCGGCGTCGGCGATGCTGTTGGTGTAGTCGCGCACGAGCTGGTCGATCATCTTCTGCGGGTCTTCGGCAGAGTCGAGGAGCGAGTTGATGTTCGCGCGGACGAGGGTCGAGATTCGTCCGAAGATGGACTGCTTGGTCATGCGAGGTTCCTTTCAGAGGGTCGGAATCGAAGTCTTGTCGAATGGCCTATGAGGTTCAGAAGCGCCCACCTCCCGAGCGGCCGCTGCGGCCTCCGCCGGAGCGACCGCCACTGGAACGACCGCCGCCGAAGCCGGAGCTGCGGAACCCGCCGCCCCCGCTCGACCGCCAGCTGCTGCTCCGAGAGGAGGAGCGGCTGCCGCCCCCACCCCCGCCGGCGAGGAGACCGCCGATGATGCCGCCGAGGATGTCGCCGCCGAGTCCTGAGTTCTGGGATCCGCCGGAGCCCCCGAACGGTCCGCCGCCCCACCCGTCGTAGTCGCGCGAGTTGTACGCGGAGACATCGGCGGACGCGGAGGCGGTGGCCTGGCGGGCGAGATCGAGCGCCCGGGTGGCCTCGGCGAGTGCGGCGTCGGGCGACGTGCCGCGCAGGCTGAGCGCCTGGGTCAGGCTCGCATCGGCCTGCGACAGACGGGTGCGAGCGGTGGAGCCGACCGTTCCGCGGCGGGTCTCGATGAACTCCCGTGCGGTGCGGATCTCGGATCCCGCCTGGGTGAGCGTCTGCTCGAGCATCTGCTGAGCGCGTCGCGTGCGCTCGACGGCCTCTCGGCCCTGTGCGATGGCCGCATCGATCTGGGTGTTCGCGGCGGTCAGGGCGTCGAACGCACGCTGGGGATTGCGGGCGGTTCCGCTGAGGTCGGTCTGTGCGGCCTGCAGATACTGGAGCGTGGTCGACGCGGCGGCCGAGAGCGCCCCGGTCGAGTCCGGAAGTTGCTGTGCGGCGGCGACGTCGGAGTGCAATTCGGCCACGAGCGCCTGCGTCTGCGCCTCGACGGCCGCGAGATCCGAGCCCAGGGCCGTGATCGCCTGTACGAGCTGATTCGCCTGAGCGACGGACTGTTCGGCCGTGCGGATGGCGAATGCCGCTTCGCCCGTGCGGTCCGCCGAGATCGCCTGCGCTGCGGCATCGATGGCATGATCGGCGAGAGCCGCGCGCTCCTGTGCCTGGGCGGGGTTGTCGGCGACGGTGCTCAGGGCGTCACCCGCGTACGTGGTCGACAGCGTCGCCAGCGCCGAAGCCGCTCCGGCGAGGACGGGCGTCAGCGCGGCGCGCTCACGGCGTACCCGCTCGAGTTCCTGCGGAGCGTTCTGCTCGAGCTTGCGCAGGGCGTCGAACGCCTCGGTGTTCGCGTCGAGGACGTCGTCGATCTCGTCGGCGATCTGGATGATCCGGATGTTCCAGGCGCGCTGCTCGTGCACCGTGTCTTCGATCTCGTCGTCGAGCTTCTGTTTGAGGTCGAAGGCCTCCGACAGCTTCGCCTTCGCCTGATCGACGACGGTCGTGAACTCCGCGGTCGCGTTCTCCCCGAACTGGGCGATGGCGAACCCCAACTCCTCGCGACTCGAAGTGATGGCGTCGTCGGCCTGGACGAGCGCGGAACCCGCCTGCGTCTGCACCTGCTCGTCCGTGAGTGTCGAGAACGGATCGGCCGGGTCCGGATGCTCGGGCATCGCCCCGCGCTTGCGGATCGCCGCCGCGCGGCGGCTGCGTCGGACGAGGGCGATCACCAGCCATGCCACGAGAGCGAGCGCGATGAGGCCGGCTACGACCAGGAACGCCTGCAGGGCGCCGGCACCGCCGTCGCCCTGGATCTCGTCTGCGGCGAGCAGCACGGCACCGTCCCAATCGTCCTGCGCGAGCAGCGGCTGGATCTCCTGCTCGATGTCGTCGAGGCGCGAGTTGCTCAGGGGGCCGCCCTCGGCGGCGGAGATGTAATAGCTGCGCTGGTCCGTCGCGATCGCCAGCAGGTACTGGTCGGGGCCGAGGTTGCTGCGCGTCGCGGTGGTGTCCGCCCACTCGACCCGGTCGCTCGGAGAGGTGAACTCGTCGACGAAGACGACGAAGAGATCGGCGGAGGAGTTCTCGGTGAGCTCTTGGAGGCGCTCTTCTACGGCGTCCTTCTCGCTCGAGGTCAAGACCCCCGCGGAGTCGGTCACGTATCCGGAATCGAGCGGGAGGGGGTCGGTCGCGGAGGCGGCGCCCGCAGAGAGCAGACCCGCCGCCGCGACGAGGGCCGCGGCGCTCAGCGCCAGCCACCGTGTCTTCATCGTTCTTCCTCCGACCGGCAGGCGAGCCCCATGTCCCGAGTCTATTCACACCGGCCGACACGCGACAGCATCCTGCGCCGGATCGCCGTTCGCCCTCAGCGGAGACGCATACGCTGGGAGGCATGGACGACAGGTACGGATCGGATGTGCTCGCAGCGGGCTGGCGGGAACGCGGTGCGAAGCAGGTACCGACGGTCGCGGCGGAACTCGATCTCGTCGTCGAGGTCGCCGAGGACGGATACTGCGGCGCGGTCACGCGCGTGCAGGGCGGCAACGTGGAACTCGAGGACTGGAAAGGCCGGAAGCGCCTGTTCCCGCTCGGCGGCGGGTTCCTCCTCGAAGGACAGCCGGTGCGGCTGGCGCCGCCGGCGCCGAAGACGCAGGCGCCGCAGCGCACGGCATCCGGGTCCTTCGCCGTCGGCGACCAGCGCGCGCGCATCGCGCTGCCGAGTCGCATCCTCGTCGAGGGCAAGCACGATGCGGAACTCGTCGAGAAGGTGTGGGGCGCCGACCTCCGCGTCGAGGGCGTCGTGGTCGAGCACCTGCAGGGTGTCGATCTCCTCGACGAGCTGCTCGCCGAGGAGCCGCCGTCCGCGAAGCGGCGGTACGGCGTGCTCGTCGACCACCTCGTCCCCGGCTCGAAGGAGTCGCGGATCGCGGATGCCGTCGCCCGGGGTCCGCACGGGCGTCATGTGCGCATCGTCGGGCATCCGTTCGTCGACGTGTGGCAGTGCGTCACCCCGCGGGCCCTCGGCATCGCGCGTTGGCCCGAGATCCCGCGCGGTATCGACTGGAAGACCGGCATCTGCCGCGCCTTCGGCTGGCCGCACGAGACCCAGGCCGACACCGCACGCGCGTGGCAGCACATCCTGAGCAAGGTGCACTCCTATCGCGACCTCGAGCCGGCGCTGCTCGGCAGGGTGGAGGAGCTCATCGACTTCGTGACGGAACCTGCGGGCTGATCTGCGCGTCGGGCCCGGGGACGCACCCGACTACCCTGGAAGCATGCCCGAACCCCGAACCTTCCGTGACGAGCCGGTGTCCTTCGTGCGCCGGAGCGGGCGGATGTCCGAGGCGCAGGACCGCGCCTTCACCGACCTCGCCCCGCACTACCTGCTCGACGTGCCGCGGGCCGTCGCCTGGACGTCGGTGCACCCGGAGGCCCGCCTCGACGTCGCCGCCGAGTACGGCCGCGACGCTGCCCTGATCGTCGAGATCGGCTCCGGCCAGGGCCACGCGATCGTCGCCGCGGCGGCATCGCGACCGGAAGACGACTTCCTCGCCGTCGAGGTGTTCCGTGCGGGACTCGCCCGAACCATGCTCGACGCGGATCGTGAGGGCGCGAGGAACCTGCGGGTGGTCGAGGCGAACGCGCCCGAGGTCCTCTCGTCGTACCTCCCCGAAGCCTCGGCCGCCGAGACGTGGATCTTCTTCCCCGATCCGTGGCACAAGAAGAAGCACACCAAGCGTCGCCTCGTGCGCCCGGGCTTCGCTGACAACGCGGCGAGGGCTCTCGTCGACGGAGGCCTGCTGCGTCTTGCGACCGACTGGGAGGACTACGCGCTGCAGATGCGCGAGGTGCTGGACGCCGAGCCGCTGTTCGAGCGGGCGTTCGAGGGGGAGTGGGCCGAGCGCTTCGATGGACGCGTCATGACGGCGTTCGAGCGCAAGGGAATCGCGAAGGGGCGCGACATCCGCGACCTCGTCTATCGGCGTCGCCCGCGCTCGTGACCGACGCGCGGAGCGACCTGCGCACGCGGGGCATCGTCCCCGCAGTGTTCGTGTGCGCCGCGGCGCCCGCGTTCTTCGTCGCGGAGATCGCCTGGCTCGGGTGGGTGCTGCTGGCGCTCGGCATCGGTATCGCCTGGGTGATCGAGCGCGGGCGCGTCACGGCGTCCGCTCCGTCGCTCACGCGCGACCTGTCGCTCGTCGCCCTCGGCCTGCTCGTCGTGAGTGTGATCCCGTTGGCGGCCGAACTCGACAACCTGGCGATGTTGCGCTTCACCCTCGCGCTCGGTGGTGCAGTCGCGGTGCCCTACCTCGTGTCGCGCTTCGTCTATCGCGACCGGGCGATCTCGTTCCCCTGGCGGGCGCACCGCCGATGGGGCCGATTGCAGTGGGGCTGGCTCGTCGCCGTTCTGGTGCTCGGCTGGCTGATCCTGCCGTTCTACTTCATCACGAGCGGCGTCTACAGCAACTGGCCCGTCGTGGACACCCCCGATCTGATCGCCCGACTCTTCGTCGGCGTCGGCGCCGTGGGAATCTGGGACGAGTTGTTCTTCATCTGCACCGTATTCGCACTGCTGCGCCGTCACTTCCCGGATGCCGTGGCGAACGTGCTGCAGTCGATCGTGTTCGTATCGTTCCTCTGGGAGCTCGGGTACCGGGAGTGGGGACCGCTCCTGACGATCCCGTTCGCGCTGCTGCAGGGGTTCATCTTCCTGCGCACGCACTCGCTCGCCTACGTGGTGACGGTTCATCTGCTGTTCGACGCCGTCGTGTTCGCGGTTCTCGTGCACGCGCACAACCCCGGACTGCTGCCGATCTTCCTGGTCTGAGTGCGTCGCGTGATGGCGCGGGTCTGCCACAATCGGAAGATGCTCATCGCCGGACTCGTCCTCGCCGCGGCTGCTGCCGCCTTCCACGTCTTCATCTTCGCGCTCGAGTCGCTGAAGTGGACCGAGCCCGAGACCCGCAAGATCTTCGGCGTCGCCAGTGAAGCGGATGCCGTGACGATGAAGCAGCTCGCGTTCAACCAGGGCTTCTACAACCTGTTCCTGGCGCTCACGACCCTCTTCGGCATCGGGTTCACGATGTTCGGGTTCACGGCGATCGGGCTGACCCTGGTCTTCGCCGGTACGGGGATGATGCTCGCTGCGGCTCTCGTGCTGGTGCTGTCGGACCGTACGAAGGCGCGCGCCGCCGCGATGCAGGGCACGCTGCCGCTGCTCGCGGTCGTCGTCACCGCGATCGGCGCGTCGCTCGCCTGAGAATCATCGCTCCGTCCGCGTGAGTCCCTGCAATCATCCGGGCACAGAAGGGCCGGGCCGCCGACATCGGCGACCCGGCCCGCTCCGGTCAGTGCGGTGTCAGAAGCGCAGGAGCACCTTGCCGACACGACCGGGGGTCTTGCTGAGGCGCACGGCATCCGCGATGTCGGCCGCCTCGAACGTGCCGGCGACCGGGAGGGTGAGCGTGCCGTCGGTGACCCGCTGGATCAGCTCCCCGAACAGGGCGCCGCGCGTGGAGGCATCCATGGTCTGGATGACCTTGCTGCCCCAGAAGCCCCTCACCGTCGCCTGCTTGAAGATCACGTCGGATGAGGCGATCTCCATGACGGGGGAGTTCATCGCGCCGAAGGCGACGAGCGTTCCGCCCTCGCCGATCAGCGAGAGCACGTCGCCCGCCGACGATCCGCCGACGGAGTCGACGCCGGCGACGGGAGCGGCGCCACCGGTGAGTGCGGCGGCCTGATCGCGCCAGTCCTCCCGGTCGGTCGCGATGACGTTCTCGATGCCCTGGGCGCGCAGTTCCTCGACGCCGGCCGTGCGGCGGACGAGTCCGAGCACGTTCACTCCGCGCGCGGCGCCGAGCTGGGCGAGCATGCGCCCGACGGCGCCGTTCGCGGCGTTCTGGACGATCCAGTCGCCCTCGTTCACATCGAGGAACTGCAGCAGGCTGATCGTGCTGAACGGCATCGAGACCAGCTGCGCGGCGCTCTCGTCGGACAGGCCGTCCGGCACGGGGATGAGCCCGGCGGCGTTCGCGACGATGTATTCGGCCCAGGCGCCGAACGTGCCGCCGGTGGCGACGCGCTGGCCGACGGTGAGATGCTCGACGCCGTCACCGAGCGCGTCGACGATGCCGAGCGCTTCGGTGCCGGAGGCGGCGGGAAGCTCGGGCTTGAAGCCGTAGGTGCCGCGCACGGTCCACAGGTCGTGGTTGTGGATGGGGGAGAGGACGACGCGGAGGCGGACCTGGCCGGGGGCGGGCTCGGGAACGGGCCGCTTCTCGACGGCGAGCACGTCCTCGGCTTCGCCGAAGGCGTGGTGGATGAGTGCGTGCATGGCGTGCTCCTTCGGGGGTCAGTCGTCGGAGACGGTGATGGTGACGTCGATGTTGCCGCGCGTCGCGTTGGAGTACGGGCACACCTGGTGCGCGGCACCCGCGAGCGCCTGCGCCTGCTCGTGCGGGAGGGTCGGGATGACGACCTCGAGCTCGACGGCGAGGCCGAACCCGCCCTGGCCGTTGGAGCCGATGTGCACGCGGGCGCCGACCGAGGAGTCCTCGATCTGGACCTTCTGCGCGCGGGCGACGGACTGCAGCGCCGAGTGGAAGCAGGCGGCGTAGCCGGCGGCGAAGAGCTGCTCGGGGTTCGCGCCGTCGCCGCTCCCGCCCATCGCCTTCGGGATGGCGAGATCGAACTCGACGCGACGGTCGTCGGTCGCGACGTGTCCGTTGCGTCCGGCGCCCGTCGCGAGTGCTTCGGCGGTGTAGAGAGCTTCCATGGGGGTGTTTCCTTCCGGGAGGGTGGTCATTCGGAGCCGCGGTCGCGTGCGGCGCCGGCGGGAGTCGGGGTGGATGCCTGGAGCAGGCGCGTCAGCTCGTGGAGCTCGGCGATGAGACGGCGCCGGTGTTCGTCGTCGCGGATGCCGGAGAACCCGGCGACCTCGGCCGGGATCGTCGCGAGGTCGCCCCGCAGGGTCTGACCCTCGGCGGTGAGCTGCACCGTCACGACCCGCTCGTCGTCGGAGCTGCGCTGCTTGCGCACGAGGCCCGCCTGCTCGAGGCGGCGCACGAGCGGGGAGAGCGTGCCGGAATCGAGCTGCATCGCCTCGCCGAGCGAGCCGATCGTCTGCTCTCCCTCGTGCCAGAGGATCGCGAGCACCAGGTACTGCGGGTAGGTCAGACCCCATGGGGCGAGGAGCGCGCGGTACGCCTGCGTCGTCGCACGGGCGGCGGAGTACAGCGAGAAGCACACCATCTCATCGGTCACGGCCATGAAGTGAGTATTGCACGCAATTCAATTGTGCACAAGCCAACTCGGTGGCTGCTCCCGTGGCGCGGTCGCGCCGCGCAGGATGCGGGCGAACGCGGTGATGAGGAAGAGCTGGCCGGTGACCGCCTCGACGACGGCGATCGTCTGCCCGGCGGTGGTCTCGGGAACGAGGTTTCCGTACCCGGTCGTCGTCAGCGTCGTGAACGAGAAGAACAGTTGGTGGGCGAGGGAATCCTCGTGGGCTTCGCCGAACACCGGATGAGGGGAGAGCAGGCCGAGCAGGTTGAAGGCGAAGGCGAAGGCGATCTCTACGAGCGCGTATGCCGTGATCGCCGCGAGGAGAGCCTCGAGTTTCAGACCTCGACGACAGATCTGGTGCGCGATGATCGCGACGGGAGCGATGAGGAGCGCCACGAGCATCGCTGCGGAGAGACCGATGTCGAGGAGCAGCTGATCGGTGCCCGAGAACACCGCGACGACCGCCCCCACTCCGGCGACCGAGAGGATCACCCAGCTCTTGCGTTGAAGCACGGCGTTCGCCCCGGTGATGCGGAAGACCACGGCGACGGTCGCCAGGATGAGCATGAATGCGATCGGGCTCGGGTTCGTCGACTGCTGGGTGGCGGAGAGGCCGTACGAGACCACGAGAAGGGCGAGCACACCGCAGTAGCCGATATCGCCCTCGCTCGGCCGGCGTCGGCCGTCTCCCTCGACCTCGTCGTGGCTCGACACGCCGCCAGTATGGCACCGCGCTCACGGCGCATCCACCGTCGGTTCACCTCTGCAGGGTCTCGCTCACCCAGCGCGCGTACTGGTGCCACGGGGCACCCGCGCGACGCAGACCCCGCGTGTGCGCTTCGAGCGGGGCGCAGAAGGTGAACCACTCGCCGGCCTCGCGCCACTCGGCGAACTCCCCGTGCCGCTGCTGTTCGAGAGCACGGTCACCTCGCTCGAATGCGAGCAGTTCGTCGTGGCGGATGCGTGCGAGTCGCTGTCGAGGGTTCGCGCTCGTGCCGATCTTCACCCGTCGCTCGTAGCGGAGGTAGTAGACGACGTCGACGCGTGGGCGCGGAAGATCGTCGTCGGGAACGTCGCCGTACCGCCAGCCGCAGATCGCGCACAGCCAGCGGCCGTCCTTCCGCTCGCCGTCGCCCCCGCCGCAGAGGAGGCAGGGCCCGGGGAGAGGAGAGAGGCGGATCATATTCGCAGGCTAGACGCCGCCTCCGACACGGCCGCGGTACACCTTCGCCGTCGGAACCCGCAAGGGGTGACGCTCGCGGGGCCGGGTGTGACAGGTTGGGCGCATGTTGCGAGACGGGAGAAACGCATGAGCACTGCGGCCGATCCGGCACCGCCCACGGCATCCATCCCCATCCTCACCCAGGAGCCGTTCCCCGACACCCCGGGCAGCCCCGCGCCCGAGTGGTTCAAGACCGCCGTGTTCTACGAGGTCCTGGTCCGCTCGTTCAAGGACGGCGACGGAGACGGGTCGGGTGATTTCCGCGGATTGATCGACAAGCTCGACTACTTGCAGTGGCTCGGCGTCGACTGCCTCTGGATCCCGCCGTTCTTCCCCTCCCCGCTGCGCGACGGCGGATACGACGTCGCCGACTACACGGGCATCCAGTCCGATCTCGGCACCACCGCGGACTTCCAGGAGTTCCTCGACGCGGCCCATGCGCGCGACATGCGCGTGATCATCGACTTCGTCATGAACCACACCAGCGACGAGCATCCGTGGTTCCAGGCGAGCCGCACCGATCCCGACGGACCCTACGGCGATTTCTACGTGTGGAGCGACACCGACGACCTCTACCAGGACGCGCGGATCATCTTCGTCGACACCGAGCCGAGCAACTGGACCTGGGATCCCGTGCGACAGCAGTACTTCTGGCACCGGTTCTTCTCGCACCAGCCCGACCTCAACTTCGACAACCCGAAGGTGCACGAGGCGATGATCGACGCCATGCGGTTCTGGCTCGACATGGGCCTCGACGGTTTCCGCCTCGACGCCGTCCCGTACCTCTACGAAAGACCGGGGACCAACGGCGAGAACCTGCCGGAGACGCACGACTTCCTCAAGAAGGTGCGGCGGATCGTCGACGACGAGTACCCCGGTCGTGTGTTGCTCGCGGAAGCGAACCAGTGGCCGGCCGACGTCGTCGACTATTTCGGCGACCCGGATGTCGGCGGCGACGAGTGCCACATGTGCTTCCATTTCCCCGTCATGCCGCGGATCTTCATGGCGGTGCGGCGGGAGTCCCGGTACCCGATCAGCGAGATCCTCGCGGAGACGCCGTCGATCCCGTCCGGCTGCCAGTGGGGGATCTTCCTGCGCAACCACGACGAGCTCACCCTCGAGATGGTCACGGACGAGGACCGGGACTACATGTGGAGCGAGTACGCCCAGGATCCCCGAATGAAGGCCAACATCGGCATCCGTCGTCGCCTCGCGCCGCTGCTCGACAACGACATCGACCGGATCGAGTTGTTCACGGGGCTGCTCCTGTCACTGCCCGGATCACCGGTGCTGTACTACGGCGACGAGATCGGGATGGGCGACAACATCTGGCTCGGCGACCGCGACGGCGTGCGCACTCCCATGCAGTGGACCTCCGACCGCAACGCGGGCTTCTCGACCGCCAACCCCGGACGCCTCTCGCGTCCGATCGTGCAGGACCCCGTCTACGGGTATCTCGCGGTGAACGTCGAGGCGCAGCAGGAGGACAGGTCGTCGCTGCTGCACTGGACGCGGCTGATGATCCACGCTCGCAAGAAGCATCCGGCGTTCGGGCTCGGCAGCTTCAACGATCTCGGGGGATCGAATCCCGCCGTCCTGTCGTACACGCGCGAGCACACCAACGACGACGGCACGGTCGACGTCATCCTCTGCGTCAACAACCTGTCGCAGTTCCCGCAGCCGGTCGAGCTCGACCTCCGTCGCTTCGAGGGGATGGTGCCGGTCGAACTGGTGGGCGGCGTGCCCTTCCCCCGCGTCGGCGAGCTGCCGTACCTGCTGACTCTCGGCGGGCACGGGTTCTTCTGGTTCCAGCTGCAGGAACCCGCCGACGATGCCGACGATCGGGGGATGCTGTGAACGTCATCGCTCCGGAGGTGCTCGAGGACTACCTCGTGCGGACCCGCTGGTTCGCCGGGAAGAGCCGGCCGTTCCGTGTATCACAGGTGCGGCGGATCGCGGACCTCGACGGGTCGGACCGGGGTGTCCGGGTGGCGGTCTTCCTCGTGACGGTCGACTACTCCGACGGCGAGGGTGGGAACGAGACATATCAGGTGCCGCTGTCGCTCTACGACGAGCCGCAGGAGGCGATCGCCCACGCGTTCATCGGAGCGGCCGACGAAGAGGGGCGCATCACGCACGTCTACGATGCCGTGCACGATCGCTACGCCATGGCGCTCTGGACCAGCGGTCTCGTGGCGGCGGAGGAGAGCGGGGTCGTCGAGCGTGGCGGGCTGCGGTTCCACCGCGTGCCGGGGACCGAGCCGCTGGATCCGCGCCTGCGTGCGTCTCCGCTGAGCGGCGAGCAGTCGAATTCCTCGATCCGCTTCGACGACATCGCGATCATGAAGGTGTTCCGCAAGGTGACGCCGGGGGCGAACCCCGACATCGAGATCCACCGGGAACTCACGCGCGAGCACTCCGAGCACGTCGCCGCGCTCTACGGGTGGGTCGAGACCGACGTCGACGGGGAGACCGTGCAGCTCGCGATGGTCCAGGAATTCCTGCGCACCGCATCCGACGGATTCGAACTGGCGATCGGGAGCGTGCGATCACTGCTCTCCGACCCGTCGCAGAGCGTCGAGGAGTCGGGAGCCGACTTCGCCGGCGAAGCCGCCCGCCTGGGCGCCGCGGTCGCCGAGGTGCACGCGGCGCTCCGTGCCCGGTTCCCCTCCGAGACGCGGGATGCCGCTGCCGCGCGTTCTCTGGCTCGTGCTCTGGAGGAGCGCCTCGATCACGCCCTCGGTGTCGTGCCGGAACTCGCGCCGTTCGCGGAGCGTCTGCGTGCGACGTACGGCGCGGTCGCTGTCCTCGGCAGTCTCGCCGTGCAGCGCGTCCACGGCGACCTCCACCTGGGGCAGACATTGCGCACCGCGCACGGCTGGCGCATCGTCGACTTCGAGGGCGAGCCGGGGCGACCGTTCGCGGACCGCTCGCTCCCGGATTCGCCGTGGCGCGACGTCGCCGGGATGCTGCGATCCTTCGACTACGTGCCCGGCACGGTCGCCCTCGCGCAGACGGGGGAGGAGGCATCCGAGCCCGATCCCGAAGACGACCTGCGTGCCGAACGCGCCCGCGAGTGGGCGCGTCGCGCCCGCGGGCACTTCCTCGACGCCTATGTCGCCGCGCTCTGCCGCACCGAATCGGTGGGGGCGGATGCCGCGGCCCCCGGTGAGGAGGAGCGCATCCTCGCCGACAACCGCACGCTCCTCGACGCGTACGTCGCCGACAAGGCCGTCTACGAGGCGGTCTACGAGAAGCGCAACCGTCCCGCGTGGATCGCGATCCCGCTCGCCGCGCTCGCCGACGTCGTCTGACGCCGGGGCCGGTGCGCCGACGCCGCAGGATCAGGATGCCGAGAGAACCGAGAGGACGTTGCCAGCCGGGTCCGTGAACCAGGCGATGTCCGGCCCGCGATCGGGTCCGCCGTGCATGATGCCCTTGGCGTCGGTGCCCATCTCATCGTCGTAGATCTTCGTCACCACGCCACGGGCATTCAGGTCGTCGACGGCCGCTTCGACGTCGTCCACGGGGAAGTTGAGGATCGTGAAGCTCGCCGGCGTGTGGTCGGGCTTCGCGTAGACGAGGATCGAGCCGCCGTCGGGAAGACGGATGTCGAGGAAACCCATCGCATTGGTCGTGACGTCCAACCCGAGGGTGTCGCCGTAGAAGGTGCGGGCTGCATCGATCGAGTCGACGCTGAACCCGCTGAAAGGGTGCGTGATCTGGAATCCGGTCATGGGATCAGCATGCGCTCGCCGCGGGACGGTGTCCAGGGTTGTCTGCTCCGCTCAGAGGAATCAGACCCCGGAGGAATCGTCGTGCTCCCGGCCGCCGGGGATCTGGAGCAACCGGCGTCGAACGACACCGCCGAGCCAGAGCAGGGCGGAACCGCGTCGCGCGTCGAACTTCGGCGCGTGCGTCCAGACGTCCACGTAAACGCCCTGCAGTACCGCCTCCGCCACGATGGGGTCGCCGACCGTTCGTCGGATGAGGCCGAACACTCTTCCGGCCGTGCCGTCATACAGTTCTGCGAGCGCGAGCCGGTCTCCCGTCGCCACCCTCGTCAGGACGTCGTCGGCCGTGGCCCAGGGGTCATCTTCACTCGCTCGGGTCGGAGGCGCGAGGGTGGTCATGACTCGAGGGTGCCACGATCCGCCGGAGACTCCCGGGCGCTTGTGTGAGCTCTGCGTGCATGGTAGGCCCATGGCCATCACGCAGAAGAGCCGCCTGTGATCAGGCGGCTCTTCTGATACGCGTGGGTTGTACGCGGATGGTGTTTTGCCGCGTGATTCCGGGGGATTTGGCGTGGCTCACGGATGTCGATCCTCCATGACCTCCGTCATCGCGTCGCCCACGATGCTCCGGGCTGCGCCCCGTGCCTCTCGCATCTTTCGAGTCTCGCAGGTACTCGCGAACCGTCATCGTCGCCATGGCCGCACCTCTCACTAGGCCCCCATCACTTGTACGCCGGGAACCCGCGCTACGGAAGGCCTCACGCGCCGGGACATGCTCCGAGAGCGTTTTAGGCGCGGGAGGCTCAGTTCTGCGCTACTGCCATCGAGGATGACGACGCCTCACATCAACACAAGGAGCGCCGCTTTGACTTAGCTAGTTAGCCTAGTAATCTAGTCGACATGTCTATTGTTATCTCTCGACGGTTGCAGGCTGAGCTTCCGCAAGACGGTATGCCCGTCTCATCCCGCTCTGCTGTGGGGCGACGCAGCGGGATGCTTCGGCCTGCGCGACTTGAGAGCGGGTTTGTGGCTGCCTCGGCTGCAGGAGTCGGTGCGATGGCACTCTTCTTTTCCGGGGTGGCGATTCTGGCGATGGGATGACACCTCGAAAGCTGCTTTCGACGGTGCGAGCGACCATGCCCGCACTCGCGGCCGCTGTGGCTGTTGTCACGATCACCTCGGTCTCATCGATGTTGCTGGTGGGCTACGCCGGCTGACCTACTCAGCGAAAAGGAGAAGAAATGCGTCCTCGG
Organism: Microbacterium sp. NPDC008134; assembly: GCF_042957055.1. Lineage (NCBI taxonomy): Bacteria > Bacillati > Actinomycetota > Actinomycetes > Micrococcales > Microbacteriaceae > Microbacterium > Microbacterium sp. NPDC008134. Next base: position 1,391,860 of record NZ_JBIBHO010000001.1, read on the forward strand.
AGAGATTCGTCCAGCTCGGATGTGGTTCCCACTGCGGAGGAGAGCGAGTTCGGTCGCTGGCTCGCGCTCATCAACGGGGGTGAGTGAGGATGTCCGTTGTTGACAGCTCCTCGGCGATTTGGACATCCGTTGCATCGACGACCGTGCTCGACGTGACGAAAGCGGTCGAGCGGGTGCGGCTTGCGGAGGACCAGCTGGCCCGGCGTCGGCACGCGTCCTGTGGCCCCAGTCCTCTGCTAAGGGAGATCACGCGGCTCATCGCCGAGGCAGATCACCGTCACGAAGCGATCACCCCGAGTGACCTCGCCAACGAACTGCAGGTCACCACGGCTGCCATCACGAAAGCGATTGAGAAGCTCGAGACGGCTCGCGTCATCACGACGCAACGCAATCCCGCAGACAGTCGCTCCAAGCTCCTCGTGCCCCTCCGCCGAATCGACCCGACGGAAGGGTTGGATGCGACTGCGCTGGCGGTTCACGAACGAGCCGCCCAGCTGTCTCCCGAGGAAGCAGCGTCCATCGTCACATTCCTCGAAGAGGTGGCAGACCTCATCACTCGAGAGTGCCGGGACTGATGGCACCACGAGCCGTGCCGCTCCGGGCTATCACGCGTTTTACGACGACTGAGCTCTGAACCACTGACTCAGTTCGCGCAACGCGCGCAGCGCAGCCGCATCGGCGGCGTTGTCGATGGAGTCGAGGTCGTTGAACGCGACACGGAAACCGATAGGCATCGATCCGGGTTCGAAGTCTTCAGAAACGTAGCCCATCGTCCAATGTGGGAAATGCCGAGTGGTGTATCTGTCGTCGATGATCACACGCACTCCAGTGTGCCGAGGATCTGAGGCTATGCGCTCGATGAGAGCACGCACCTCCCTCTCGTCGCCTTCGAGGTACTGAACGAATCGACCTCGCCGGTACAGCAACACACCGGTGATGCCCGCCTTCTCGTTCCTGTCTCGAGCGTGGACGAGGAGAGCCTCCAGATCTTCATCGTCGAAGACTGTCGTCTCTGCGCTGGTATATACAACGGAGTAAACGAAGGGGCCCAGCGAATCGGTCATGGACAAAGATTACGGCCACGCCCCCAAGGTTGCGCGACGGAGCCCAGCGCATGCGACCGCCGTGTCTACCGACTGACGAAGCTCAGAAGTGCAAGCCCCAAACGGTGAGCGGCTTCTTGCCGTAGCTTGGGCGAATGCCAGAGCGCGATTCGTTTGAGCTGATCAATCCCGTCACCCAGTACGAGCGGGTCGAACCGCCTCTGCAGCACCAATCTGAACCTGGAGTACAGGCTGAGATGACGCCGGTGCCCGATCTCGGTGAAGATACGTATAGAGGGTCCGGGCGATTGTCAGGACGCAAAGCTCTCATCACTGGTGGTGATTCGGGGATCGGCGCGGCCGTGGCAATTGCGTTCGCTCGCGAGGGTGCGGACGTCGTCATTTCGCATCTCCCCGGGGAGGAAGAGGATGCGGCGCGCGTCCTTGGGGCTATCGGCGCCGCTGGCCGACGGGGAAGAGCCGTCGTTGCGGATCTTTCTGAAGCCGCGCAGTGTCGTGAGCTCGTGGCTGTGGCTGCGGAATTCCTTGACGGTCTGGACATCCTGGTGAACAACGCTGGTAAGCAGGTTGCCGTAGATCGGGTGGAGAACCTCTCCGACGAGCAGTTCGAGAACACCTTCCGCGTCAACGTCTTCGCGAACTTCTGGGTCACCAAGGCCGCTCTGGCCCACCTTCAGGCTGGAGCGAGCATCGTCAATACTGCCTCGCTCGAGGCTTACAAGCCCTCTCCCGACAGGATCGACTATGCGGCGACGAAGGCTGCGGTCAACAACTTGTCAAAGGGGCTTTCCCTCCAACTCGCGTCGCGCGGCATTCGCGTGAACGTGGTGGCGCCTGGACCCGTCTGGACGGCCCTTCAAGTGTCGGGAGGAGTCTCGGACGAGCAGATGCGGAACTTCGATGATGAGAACACCTATCAGCGTGCTGGCCAGCCCGCAGAGCTCGCGCCAGCTTACGTCTACCTGGCATCGCCCGAGTCGGGATATGTCTCGGGAGCGACGTTGAACGTCAACGGGGGAATGGTCACGCCATGACTGGTTCACGGTGCACTATCGTGTTCCTGCCCGGCCTTGGACTCGACCGAACTGCCGCGGGGTCGGTCATGAATTCGCTCGACGAGCGGTTCGATTTGGTCGTGGTCGAACTGCCCGGGCACGGGGACGCACCTGATGCCGGTGACGGATCGGTGGCCTCTCAGGTGGACTCCGCCATCGCAGCCATCGAGTCGAAGGTCGACGGCGGACCCTGGATGCTCTGTGCGCACAGTATGGGCGGTAAGGTCGCGGCTGGGATCGCCGCGCGTGTCCGTGACGGACACGCTCCGCTGTTTGGCCTGATGGGCGCGGTTCTACTCGCCCCATCGCCACCCACCCCTGAGCCGATGCCGGACTCGAAACGGGACCAGATGCTCGCCTGGGTCGATGGCGGGCGTATTGCCGAGGCGGATGCACACACCTTCGTGGACGACAACGTCGGCGCGACCCTGCCTGGGGTGGTGCAGGAGGCGGTCGTGCGATCTGTGAGGGCGATGTCGCCGGTCGCTTGGAGACGCTGGCTCGAGCAGGGCAGCACCGAGGATATTTCGTCCGAAGTCGGCATCCTCGACCTGCCGTGCACCGTGCTCGGCGGGGACCAGGACGAGCTCCTGGGTGCCGAGGCACAGCCGGGGTTGATATCGAACGTCTACCCGCGTGCACGCTTCGTGGCCTTGCCGGGTGCCGGACACCTACTGTCTTACGAACGCCCGTCCGAGGTGGCGCGAGCTATCAGCGAGCTGTGGGGCGAGATCTCCACGCACAGCGCGCTCGTACCGCCCGAATGGGGACTCGTCATCGCCTCGCAGCGCACCTCCCCGAAGGTACGCAGTGCTCTTGCTCGCCGAGCACTACCCGACGACCCGCAGTATCGCCCTCGCGTCCTCAGCGCCGCGCACCTCGACCTGCTCCGGCACATCGCCGACCGCCTCGTCCCGCAGCCCGACGGCGGACGCATCGACCTCGCGGCGCGTGTCGACACCGACCTGGCAACTGGAGGAGGAGACGGATGGCGACCCGCAGGGGCTCTCTCTGACGTCGAGGCGTACCAGGCGGGTTTGGATGCCCTGGCGACCGCCTGGCCGGAAAACCCCGATGAACAAGACGCACTGATCCGCGGCATCATGGACGGTTGTGGAGTCGTCGGTAGCGCCCTGACGGCCGACGAGATGCGTCGCTGGTTCGAGGACGTGCGCGTTGACGTGATTCGAGAGTGGCTCACACATCCCGCATCTCTGGCGCGGGTCGGCTACGACGGATTCGCGACGGGGGCAGAGGACGTCGACTTTGCCGGCTACCGAGACCTCGCCGCAGGCGCCCGGGACGAGTGGGAGCCCTCCGATCTCGGAGTCAGTTCGACTCCTGACCTCATCGTGGGTGCGACGGAGGAGGACGCGGCATGAACCTGGACACGATGAGGACGTACTCCCTCGACGAAGCTGTCGATGTCGTAGTCGTCGGGACGGGCGCAGGAGGCGCCCCGCTGCTGGCGCGATTGGCCGAACGCGGTCTGCGCGTCGTAGCCCTCGAAGCTGGCCCCAACCACGACCCTGCCGATTACACCCCAGACGAGATCGATGCCACCGCCATCAACTGGATGTCGAGCCGCTTCAGCGGCGGTGACACCCCGACAGCATTCGGCCCGAACAACAGCGGGTTCGGGGTCGGCGGCGGCACGGTGCACTGGGGGGCTTTTACCCCTCGACCAGATGCACGCGACCTGCGGTTGCGTACCGAGACGGGTGTCGGCCGCGACTGGCCTGTCGATCATTCCGAACTCATCCGCTACATCGAAGAGGTCGAGGCGTACATCGGGGTTTCCGGTCCGACTCCCTACCCATGGGACCCATCGCGCCACTACCAGTACGAGCCGCCGCAGCGGAACGCGCCGGCCGATCTCATGGCGACAGGAACGGCCGCGCTCGGCATCCGATCTGCAGACGCACCCGCTGCGATCATCACCCGAGACCGGCAGCAACCGCACCACGGGCTCCGACACGCGACCACGAATGTCGGCTCAATCCATCAAGGAGAGAGACACGGCGCAAAGGCCACCACCGCGATCACCTACCTTCCTGCCGCCGTCGCTGCCGGGGCAGAAATCCGACCGGACGCCGTAGTACACACCATCGAGCGCGACGCACGCGGTCAGGTGAGCGCTGTCGTGTACCGAAAGGACGGGACCGATCACCGACAGCGCTGCGCTGCGCTCGTGCTGGCGGGTGGCGGCATCGAGACCCCCCGGCTGCTGCTGCACAACGGCATCGCCAACTCCAGCGGACAAGTCGGACGCAACTTCCTCGCACACGGCGCCGTACAAGTGTGGGGACGTTTCGACGAGCAGATCCGCGGTTACCGAGGCTATCCGTCGGCGCTCATCACCGAAGACTTCCTGCGCCCGGAAGACGCGGACTTCGCTGGCGGATACTTGTTGCAGAGTCTCGGCGTGATGCCCTTCACCTACGCCACGACCCTCGTACGCGGCGGCGCGCTGTGGGGACCAGAGCTCATGCAGGACCTAGATACGTCGCGCTACAGCGCCGGCATCGGAATGAACGCCGAATGCCTACCCTCCGACGCCAATCTGCTGGAGCTGTCACCGGAGATGGACGAATGGGGCATACCCCGCGCGAGCATCTCGTTCTCGCAGGGCGCGAACGAGGAGGCACTCGACCAACACGCCATTAAAACCATGACAGCCATCCTCGAGGCCGCAGGAGCGCGCAGCACGCGGGTGCTCGCGCGCACCGCGCATACCCTCGGGACGTGTCGAATGAGCGACAATCCCGCCGACGGCGTGGTCGACGGCAATGGTCGCTCGCATGACGTCGACAACCTCTGGGTGTGCGACAACTCGACGTTCCCCTCCGCACTCGCCGCCAACCCCGGACTGACCCAGATGGCCTTGTCATTACGTACCGCCGACCGCCTACTTGCCGCGGGGCAGTCGGATCGATGACGCGAACATGATCGCTCGAGCGCTACGGCGGGCTCTCAACTTCGGACTATCTCGGACCCACTGACCCCCGCCAATATTCTGAGCTGGGACGGGTCGCCACACCGACGTTTTGTGCCGCGGAACTTGCAACGGTTTCCCGGTCAATTAAGATCCGTCACTCGACGCGCGCCGAACGCCCCTGCCGCAGAGTTCGACACTCCATCTGTTCGCCTGGAAATCGCCCATAAGCGGAGTGCGTTTCCAGAAGCAGGAGTGGGACCGGGTCCGAGCGGACCGTGCGGAGATCGCTGAAGTACTCTCCGTTCGCGCGCACCGCGCCGACGAGCTGATGAACCTGCTCCTTCACGCGACCTACATGTGGATGCCAAAGCGCTTACGCCCCGACAAGGTCTCCGTCACCATCGACGCGACGGCGGTTCGCGTGCATGCACGCGGTGTCGGCATCACCCGGCTTTCCAAGCTCGGCGCCGAAGAGCTGGTCTCCATCGAACCCGACGCCGCGTTCTGGGCCGGGGAACCGACGACCACTCCGATGATGGCAAGACCTCCATCACGAAGATGAAGTACGCCTACGAGCTGGAGCTCGGAGTTCTCACGAGCAATGACCCAACGCGCCCGGAAGCCATCCCGCACATCGTCGTCGGCATCGGTCACCACGCCCCGGCGTTCGGACCGGGCAAAGCGGCACGAGCGATGTTCGAGAACATCGTGAGCCGTGGACTCCGGCTCGACCACGTTATCGGCGACCGCGCCTACCTTCCGGGCGCCAAAGAAGCCGACCTCCAGAACTACCTTCGCTCCGCCGGTGCGAAGCTCGTCATGGATTACCACAAGAACTTCCTCGTTACCAGGACAGCTATGCCGGAGCCATCATGGTCGACGGCAACTGGTACTGCGCCTCGATGCCACAGACGCTAATCGACGCGAGCAAGCGGTATCGCCAAGGTGAGGACGCTGACGACAAGAACCGTTCCCTCACGAAGTCTCAGCGCGCAGCCCGCGCTCGGGCTCGGGCTCGCCTCGAGCAATGGCAGAGCGACGTTGCAGCACGCACTCCCTACCTCTTCAGCCGCAAGGAACTGCCGGACGCCAAGGGGCGTACACCCTGGATGTGCCCCGCCGCAGGCAACTCACCTACCGTTTCCTGCCCCCGCAAGCCGACCAACCTGGCCTCCGGCAAGGTTCCGCTGACCATCATCAAGCGCCCCGTCGAAGGCCCCGCGAAGGTCTGCGACGACAAGACGAGCACCACCTTCCCCGCCGAAGCAGGAGGCAAGTTCGCCCAGGGATACCAGTACGGCTCCAAGGCATGGCGCGAGATGTACGGTCAGGGCCGCAACAGCGTCGAGTCCTTCAACGCCTACCTCAAGGACGGCGGGACCCACGCGCTTGAGGACGGATCCCGCCACCGCCTGCGCGGCTCGGTAAAGCAGTACTTCCTCGCCACCATGGCCGTCGTCGCGGCCAACCTCGACAAGATCATCGACTTCGCCGCCCAGAAGGCCGAGGACGGCGACGATCACGAAGCCGGCACCGAGGCACCGCGCGCCAAGCAGCGAAAGCCACGTCGAAGCTCGGCACTTCAGCGAGTCATCCACCAGCGCGGCCGAGCGCGACGAAACCCCGTCCGCACATAACCGGCCGCAGGCCAGCACCACTCACATCACCGGCTCGAAGGTCGGCGCCAGCATGCCCAGAAGTGGTTGCGGCGCCGGCCTTCGAGCCGTTTCTGCGCCGACGTCGATCTCCTCGGACGGCGAACCATCAGCGAGAAGTGCCTCCAACGAGAAAAGCCGCCTGAAATCAGGCGGCTTTTCTCATGCTTGCGGGTTACGCGTACGTATTCACATACCATCCGCGTACAACCCCGCGTGCCCCCGACAGGAGTCGAACCTGCGACCTACGGTACCGGAAACCGGCGCTCTATCCACTGAGCTACGGAGGCGTACCGAACGACGATATCACTGCTCGGGGGTCGTCTCCGACTCACCGGCGATCGTGACCGGCGCGCCGCTGAGCGCGTCGAGCGCGGCGGCCACGCGTTCGGCGAGGTAGCGGTGCCCGGCGGAGGACGGATGCTTGCGCCCCACCTCGACGTCGATGACATCGAGGTAGTTCTGCTCGGTGATCCAGTTCTCGGCGACGGGGGAGATGTACCACCAGCCGCGGGCGGCCGCGAGGGCGGAGAGGTCGGCGTCGATGCGCGCGGTGCCGTCACCCACCGGGAGTTCGTGCGGTGCGGGGCCGAGGATGACGATCGTCGCCTCGGGGTAGGTCGCCGACATGGCATCCCAGGCCGCGTTCACGGCCTCGCGGTATCCGGCCTCGCCCTGCGCGCGGTCGTTGATCGATCCCTGCAGGATGATGAGGTCGGGAGTGAGCGCGGGGTCGAGCGCCGCGATGCGCTCGCCGAAGGCGGGGCCGTCGAGTCCGGGCTTGAGGTAGCCGCTGCCGCGCACGCCGTTGACGATCGTCTCGCCGTCGAGCAGATCGGCGAGGAGATACGCGTAGCCCTCGGTCGGGACCGTGGCCGCCGAACCGTAGGTCCAGGAGTCGCCGAACACGAGGACGGTCGGGTGCTCGGGAAGCACGACCGGAGCGGGGGCGATCGCCGCGGCGGGCTCTCCCTCCGCCGCGCCGACGGGTGCGGTCGACGGCAGCGGCGACCAGGGGCGCCAGACGCCGAGAACGCCGGCGACGACGGCGAGGGCGAGCACAGCGGCGACGCCGACGAAACGCAGTCGGAGGCGGGCGGGAGCGACGGTCATGGCATGAGGGTAAGTCACAGATCGGTCTGCGCAAATTCGACACCGTTCAGAGCCGTAAACTTGATGGTCTATGAATCCTGAAACGCTCGCCGAAGCCCTCCTCGCCGTCCTCGCTCCGATCGCGGACGAGCGACGCCCCGGCGAACCGCTCGGGCTGTCGGCATCCGACATCGTCCTGGAGCGCCCGCGCAACCGCGACCACGGCGATTGGGCCTCGAACATCGCGATGCGCCTCGCCAAGCCTTTCGGCACGAACCCGCGGGAGCTCGCGCAGCAGATCGCCGACGGCCTGGTCTCCGTCGACGGCATCGCCAGCGCGGAGGTCGCCGGTCCCGGATTCATCAACATCCGTCTCGAAGCCGCGGCCGCGGGCGCACTGGCGAAGACGATCGTCGACGCCGGCGTCTCCTACGGCACGAACACCTCCCAGCAGGGCGTGAGCGTGAACGTCGAGTTCGTCTCGGCGAACCCGACCGGACCGCTGCACATCGCGCACACCCGTTGGGCGGCGCTCGGCGATGCGATCGTGCGGCTGCTCCTGGCCAGCGGCGCGCACGCGGTGCGCGAGTACTACATCAACGACGCGGGTGCCCAGATGGACCGCTTCGCTTCGTCCTTGGTCGCCGCCGCGAAGGGCGAGCCGACCCCCGAGGGCGGGTACCCGGGGGAGTACATCACGACGCTCGCCGGCCGCATCCTCGAGGCGCGCCCGGATCTGCTCGAACTCACGGACGAGCAGCAGCTCGCGGTCGCGGGCGACCTCGGATACGAGTATCAGCTCGCCGAGATCAAGAGCTCGCTCGACCGCTTCAACGTGCCGTTCGACGTGTGGTTCTCGGAGCGCACCCTGCACGCGAAGGACGCGTCGGGCACCAGCCTGATCGATCAGGCTGTCGAGCGTCTGCGCGAGCAGGGCCACGTCTTCGACGAGGACGGTGCCGTCTGGGTGCGCACCACCGACTTCGGCGACGACAAGGATCGCGTGATCCGTCGTTCCAACGGCGAGTACACCTACTTCGCCGCGGATGCCGCGTACTACCTGAACAAGGGCGACCGCGGGTTCGAGAACAAGATCTACCTTCTCGGTGCCGACCACCACGGGTACGTGCACCGCCTCAAGGCGGTCGCGGGTGCCGCGGGCGAGGACCCGGAGCGTAACGTCCAGGTGCTCATCGGGCAGATGGTGTCGATCAACGGCGCCCGCCTCAGCAAGCGCGCGGGCAACATCATCGAGATGGACGACCTGCTCGAGTGGCTCGGCGTAGACGCGTTGCGTTACTCGCTCGAGCGCTCGCCGGCCGACTCGCCGCTCGACCTCGACCCCGAACTGCTGCAGAAGCGCACGAACGACAACCCCGTCTTCTACGTGCAGTACGCGCACGCCCGCACGCACAACGTCAGCCGGAACGCGAACGATTCGGGTGTCGACCGCTCGGAGTTCGCGCCCGAGACGCTGATCCACGAGTCCGAGGCCGCGCTGCTCGGTGCACTCCAGGAGTTCCCGCGCATCGTGGCGTTCGCCGCCGAGGTGCGCGAGCCGCACCGCGTCGCGCGCTACCTCGAAGAGCTCGCCGGTCTGTACCACCGCTGGTACGACAACTGCCGCGTGATCCCGCAGGGCGACGACCCGATCGAGAGCGTGCACCGCACGCGCCTCTGGCTCAACGACGCCGCCGGCCAGGTGTTCCGCAACGGACTCGACCTGCTGGGTGTCTCCGCACCGGAGCGCATGTAACCCCTCCCGTTCGCATCACCGACGTAGGGCAGGATGGCCGCATGAGCGATGACAACCGCACACTGCCGTACCCGGAGCCGGATGCTGAGCATCCGACGCTCGTGATTCCGGGCGACGGCACCGCCGACGATGCCGGCACCGATGGCGGCATCGCATCTGCCCGTCGTCGTCGGCGGTGGCCGTGGGTGGTGCTGGTCATCGTCGTCGTGCTCGCGGCGCTCGTGGTCGCGGCCGAGTTCGTCGCGCGGGCGGTGCTTCCCGGAGTCGTGCGCTCGATCGTCATCGAGCAGTTGGACCTCCCGGGCGATCAGCAGCTCGAGGTCGATGCCGGCGGCATCCTGCTGCCCCAGCTGATCGCGGGCCGTCTCGACAGCCTGCACCTGTCGACCGACGCGGTCACCCTCGAGGGGATCACCGGGGCGGTCGACGTGACCGCGACGGGGGTGCCTCTGCGCGGCGGTGATCTCACGAGCGCGTCGGGCACGATTCGCATCGACGAGGATCAGTTCACGTCACTGCTGTCGACCACCGATCTGCCCGTCGACACGGTCACCCTCGATGAGCCGAACGCCACCGTCAGCGGATCGATCACCGTTCTCGGGTTGGCGGTTCCGATCTCGCTCACCCTCACCCCCGGAGCGATCGAGGGCGATCTCGAACTCACGCCCGTGTCGCTCAGCGTCGGCGGGGTCGAGATCGATGCCGCTCAGGTCGGCTCCAACCTCGGTGCCATCGGCGCGGACCTCACCCGACCGCAGCGGATCTGCATCGCCGATCAGCTCCCGGCGGGGCTCACCCTCACGGGACTCGAGATCGATGGCTCCGTCGCCGTGATCGACATCGACGTCGACGGAGCGATCGTCACCGACGAGAGCCTGCTCGAGAAGGGCACCTGCCCGGCGGCGTGACTCAGGCGTCCTTCGCTGCCTTCTGCGCCTCGCGCAGCTCGTCGGTCGCGATCTTCACGCCGATCTCGGCGCGCTGCACGCGGCGCTGAGGGAAACTGGTCGCGCCGAAGCGGGCGCGCACCCGATCCTGCACCTCCTCCTCGCCGGTCACGATGTAGGCGCAGGCGATCAGCATCACCTGAGCCGACAGGTTCAGCCAGATCAGCAGGGCCAACAGCGACGCGAACGACGCGAGCAGCGGGTTGCTGGTCGCTCCGCCGACGAACAGCGACGAGAGCTCCTGCAGAACCAGCAGACCGACCGCTCCGAGCAGCGCCCCGCTCCACAACGATCGCGCGGCGGGCTTGACGCCGGAGAGCAGCAGGAAGACCGCGATCAACAGGCCGGTGTTCAGCGCGAAGACGACGATCAGCGACAGGATCCGCACGCCCCAGGTAGCGAGGGGCGAATCTGCGGGGAGGCCGAGAAGGCCGCTGAACCACTCCACCCCGACTCGTCCGGCGATCGTCAGGAAGGCAGCGGCGACGAACGATACGCCGATGCCGATCGCGAGGGCGAGATTGCGGAGCATCACCCAGATGAAGAGGATGTCGCTCTGCGCTGTGCCGGCGATCACACGGACGGCCGTGCGGAGGGAACCGACCGCTCCCAGCGCCGCGCCGATCAACGCGACGGTCGAGATCGCGCCCGCGAGCGAGAGCGAGACCGGCTGCTGCAGATCGGCCGGATCGATCACTCCGTCGGAGCCGATCAGACCCGGGACGACCGATTGCACGGCGTCGATGATCGCATCCCACGCCTGCGGGTTCCCGGCCAGCCAGAGCGCGGCGATCGAGAATCCCAGGAGCACGCCCGCGAACACGCTGAACAGCGCGCGGTAGGTGATGCTGTCCGCGAGCATGGCGCCGCGTCGCTCGCTGTAGAGCAGGAACGCGCGCACGGGTTTGCGGATCAGCGCCCACCGCGTGACGGCGGCGACGGCGCGAGGAATCGGCCCGGGGCGGGCAGGGGTTTCGGGCTTCGACGGAGCTTCCACGCTCTCACCCTAGGAGCAGGCGGCGGCTGTCGTCACAGGGGTTGCGGGACGCGCGTCACCATGGCTAGGGCGGCATCCGCGTTGCCCTAGAATCGGGGTCAGTCTCGTCGTGCGCTTCCCGCCCGAGTTCCGCTCCACGATTGGTGTCCTTTGCTTCCCGCTGCCGATTCGCTCGCGCCCGAGTGGCTCGCCGTTCCCGATGACGCGAATGACCTCGCGATCGGGGTGTGGCCCGAGCGTGCCGCCCGAGACGCCGACGGCGTCCTGACCCTCGCCGGCGTGGATGCCGCAACCCTCGCCCGCTCCTACGGCACCCCGCTCCTCGTGCTCGACGAGGACGAGGTGCGCACCCGTGCGCGGGAGTTCCGCCGGGCGTTCGACCAGGCGGCGTCCGAGCACGGGACCGTCGCGCAGGTGTACTACGCCGGCAAGGCGTTCCTGAGCGCCACCGTCGCACGCTGGGTCGTCGACGAGGGGCTCCGCGTCGACGTGTGCACCGGGGGAGAGCTCGAGGTCGCGCTGGCGGCCGGAGTCGCTCCGGCATCCATCGGCTTCCATGGCAACAACAAGTCGACGCGCGAGCTCGAGCGAGCGGTCGAGGTCGGCGTGGGCAGCATCATCGTCGACAGTGCCATCGAGATCGAGCGCCTCGCTGCGATCACGGCGCGCGTGGATGCCGTGCAGCGGGTGCTCGTGCGGGTGATCAGCGGCGTGCACGCCGAGACCCACGACTTCCTCGCCACCGCGCACGAGGACCAGAAGTTCGGATTCCCGCTCGTGGAGGCGGAGGCCGCCGTCGCGCGGATCCGTGAGATCCCCGGCCTCGACTTCGTGGGTCTGCACTGCCACATCGGCTCGCAGATCTTCGGCGTCGCGGGCTTCCGCGAGTCCGCCTCGCGCGTGCTCGAACTGCACGCGGCGCTGCTCGAGGGCGGCCCCGTTCCCCAGATGAACCTGGGCGGTGGCTTCGGCATCGCGTACGTGCGCACCGACGACCCCACCCCGATCGACGTCCTCGCCGGTGAGATCGTGTCGTCCGTCGCCGAGGGATGCGCCGCGCGCGGCATCCCGGTGCCCGCGCTCTCGTTCGAGCCCGGCCGCGCGATCGTCGGAACCGCGGGCGTCACGATCTACGAGGTCGGCACCACCAAGGACGTCACGATCGACTCCGGTGCGGTCCGGCGCTATGTCAGCGTCGACGGCGGTATGAGCGACAACGCCCGTCCCGCGCTGTACGGCGCTCAGTACTCCGCGCGCATCGCCTCGCGCGTGGGCATCGGTGCCCCGCAACTCAGCCGCGTGGTCGGCAAGCACTGCGAGTCCGGCGACATCGTCGTCGATCACGAGTACCTGCCCGCCGACCTGGTGCCGGGCGACCTGCTCGCCGTGCCGACCACGGGCGCGTACTGCGTGTCTCTGTCGAGCAACTACAACCATGTTCCGCGTCCGCCGGTCGTCGCCGTGCGCGACGGTCGCTCGAGGGTCATCGTCCGCGGTGAGACCATCGACGATCTGCTCTCCCGTGACGCGGGCATCGACGGGGCGAACGCCCCCGAGGGAGAGAAATGACCCACCTCCGAAGGAGCAACAATGGCTGAGTACCGACGACTTCGAGTGGCGCTTCTCGGCGCCGGAGCGGTCGGATCCCAGGTCGCCGACCTCCTGCTGCGTCACGGCGACGAGCTCGCCGACCGCGCGGGCGCCTCGCTGGAGCTCGCCGGCATCGCGGTGCGCGATGTCGATGCGCCGCGCGACGTCGACCTTCCCCGAGAGCTCTTCACTACGGATGCCGAGTCGTTGATCCTCGGATCCGACATCGTGATCGAGCTCATGGGCGGCATCGAGCCTGCGCGCACGAGCATCCTGCAGGCGATCGGTTCGGGCGCCGATGTGGTCACGGCCAACAAGGCGCTCCTCGCCACGCACGGCCCCGAGCTCTTCGAGGCCGCCGACCGCGTCGGTGCCTCGGTGCACTACGAGGCCGCGGCGGCCGGCGCCATCCCGATCATCCGTCCGCTGCGCGACTCGCTCGCCGGCGACCGCATCGTGCGCATCATGGGCATCGTGAACGGCACGACGAACTACATCCTCGACCGCATGGACACCGAGGGTGCCGACTTCGCCGACGTCCTCGCCGACGCGCAGCGACTCGGGTACGCGGAGGCCGACCCCACGGCCGATGTCGAGGGCTACGACGCGGCGCAGAAGGCCGCGATCCTCGCGAGTCTCGCCTTCCACACGGCGGTGCCGCTCGACGCCGTCCACCGCGAGGGCATCACCACCGTCACGGCATCGATGATCGAAGAGGCGCGCGCCGCCGGCTTCGTGATCAAGCTCCTCGCTGTGTGCGAGCGCCTCGACGTCGACGGCACCGAGTCGATCTCTGTGCGTGTGTACCCGGCGCTGGTGCCGCACTCGCACCCGCTGGCTTCGGTGCACGGGGCCAACAACGCGGTGTTCGTCGAGGCCGAGGCCGCCGGATCCCTGATGTTCTACGGCGCGGGAGCGGGTGGAGTGCAGACGGCATCGGCCGTGCTCGGCGACGTCGTCTCCGCCGCTCGTCGCCACATCGCCGGTGGCGTGGGCGTGGGCGAGTCGACGCGCGCGAACCTGCCCGTCGTGCCCATCGGGCACGTCACGACCCGCTACCAGGTCACCCTCGAAGTGGCGGACGCCCCTGGCGTGCTCGCCACGGTCGCCGGACTCCTGAGCGACGGCGGAGTCTCGGTCGCCACGATCGTCCAGACGGTCGAGGGCGACGAGGAGACCACCGCTCGCCTCATCATCGGTACGCACCGGGCAGCCGAGCAGTCGCTCAGCGCGGCGGTGGCGGCACTCGCCGACAGCTCGGTCGTCGAGCGCGTCGTGTCGGTGCTGCGCGTGGAAGGCGAGTGACGGTGGCGGAAGGGCGCACGATCGAGGTCCGCGTTCCCGCCACGAGCGCGAACCTCGGCCCGGGGTTCGACACCCTCGGCCTCGCACTCAGCGTTTACGATTCGCTCGTCGTCACCGAGCTTCCGGCGGGTGATCTCGACATCGAGGTGTCTGGCTCCGGCGCCGAGGAGATCCCGCGCGACGAGTCGAACCTGATCGTGCGCACGGTCGCGCACGTCTACGCCGACGCCGGGCGGGAGATGCCGGGGCTTCGGATCGTCGCCGAGAACGGTGTGCCGCACGGCCGGGGCCTCGGATCGTCCGGTGCCGCCGTCGTCGCGGGTGTGCTGATCGCGAAGGGTCTGCTCGCCGGAGACGTCGAGATCGGCGACTCCGACCTGCTGCGACTCGCGACCGAGCTCGAGGGCCACCCCGACAACGTCGCGCCCGCCCTGTTCGGCGGCCTGACGATCGCCTGGATGAGCGAGCGCGGCGCGCAGCACAAGAAGCTCCTCGTGCACCGGGGCGTCTCGCCCCTCGTGCTCGTGCCGGCCTACACGATGTCGACGTCGCAGGCGCGCTCTCTGCAGCCGCCCCAGGTGTCGACCGCGGACGCCGTGTTCAACGTGTCGCGTTCGGCGCTGCTCATCGCGGCGCTGACGCAGAGTCCAGAGTTGCTCCTCGACGCGACCGCCGACCGGCTCCACCAGGACTACCGCGCCGAGGCGATGCCCGAGACGCAGCGTCTGGTGCAGGCGCTCCGCGCCGCGGGGTTCGCAGCCGTGGTGTCGGGTGCGGGACCCAGCGTGCTGGTGCTCGCGGACGGACCGGGAAGTCGTCAGGACGCGGTCGAACTCGCCGGACGCGTGACCGACACTCCGTGGGAATCCCTCCTGCTCGCCGTCGATGTACGTGGTGGTACAGTGGGGGATCGAGCGGAGGGCTCCACGTAACGTCTTCGTGAATCTGGCCCCATTGCAACTCTTGCAAGACCCGCACGTCCAACCTCACGGCACAAGTGCCCAGGCCGGCTGGCGCCGAGCGTCAGCCCGTGCGAACGCGCGCAGCACCCGTTGCGCGTGTGGACCGCTCACTACCCCCGAGAAATAGAGGGAGTACTCGTGGAGAACTTCTCCGAGACCCAGAACGACCAGGCCGCTCCGGTCGTCGATGCTCCGGCGGCCGCCGGCTCCGACGCATCCGCCGAGACGGCACCCGCCCGCAAGCGCGCACCGCGACGTGCGACGACGGCGACCGCCGCGGCGAAGGCCGAGAAGGCGGCGGAGGCCGCTCCGGCCGCCGACACGGCTCCGGCCGAGGCCGCAGGCGACGCAGCCGAGGCTGCTCCGAAGGCCAAGGCACCGCGCCGCAGCCGCGCCAAGAAGGCGGATGCCGAGGCGCCCGCCGCCGATTCGGCAGGCGACGCTCCCGCCGAGAAGTCGGCCGAGAAGGCCGCGCCGGCGAAGTCCGCCGCCGAGAAGAGCGACGAGAAGCCTGCGGATAAGTCCACCGACGCCGCAGCTCCGGAAGCTTCCGCCGAGGCCGCCCCGAAGACGACGGGCCGCGGTCGCCGCGCGCCCAAGAAGGTGGCGGAATCGGATGCTCCGGCCGCCGAGGCTCCCGCAGCGGAGTCCGCTCCCGCCGACAACGCTCCCGCCGCGGACAACGCCGCGGACGGCGGAGACAGTGGCGACGAGCCGAGCGGCCGTGGCCGCAGCCGCAACCGCAGCCGTAACCGCGGACGCGGTCAGAACGGCTCGGGCGCCGCGCAGGAGCAGCAGGCTCAGCCCGCCGGAGACGACGAGCAGGGCGGCACCGGCCGCAACCGTCAGCGCAACAAGCGTCGCGGCAACGCTCAGACCGACGAGTTCGACACCGAGATCGGCGAGGACGACGTCCTGATCCCGGTCGCCGGCATCCTCGACGTGCTCGACAACTACGCTTTCGTCCGCACCACCGGCTACCTCGCCGGCCCCAGCGACGTCTACGTCTCCCTCGGACAGGTCAAGAAGTACAACCTGCGCAAGGGCGATGCCGTCGTCGGATCGATCAAGCAGCCCCGCGAGGGCGAGCAGCAGGGGCGGCAGAAGTACAACGCCCTGGTCAAGGTCGACTCGATCAACGGCCTGTCCATCGACGATGCGGCCACGCGTGTCGAGTTCGGCAAGCTCACGCCGCTCTACCCGCAGGAGCGTCTGCGTCTCGAGACCGCTCCCGAGAAGCTCACGCAGCGCATCATCGACCTCGTCGCGCCGATCGGCAAGGGTCAGCGCGGCCTGATCGTCGCACCGCCGAAGGCCGGTAAGACGATCGTCCTGCAGCAGATCGCGAACGCGATCGCGCAGAACAACCCCGAGGTCCACCTCATGGTCGTGCTCGTCGACGAGCGCCCCGAAGAGGTCACCGACATGGAGCGCACGGTCAAGGGCGAGGTCATCGCCTCGACCTTCGACCGTCCGGCCGAAGACCACACCACGGTCGCCGAGCTCGCGATCGAGCGCGCCAAGCGCCTCGTCGAGCTCGGACGCGACGTGGTCGTGCTCCTCGACTCGATCACCCGCCTCGGCCGTGCGTACAACCTCGCGGCTCCGGCCTCGGGTCGTGTGCTGACCGGTGGTGTCGACGCCTCGGCGCTCTACCCGCCCAAGCGCTTCTTCGGTGCCGCCCGTAACATCGAGAACGGTGGATCGCTCACGATCCTCGCGACCGCTCTCGTCGAGACCGGATCCAAGATGGACGAGGTCATCTTCGAGGAGTTCAAGGGCACCGGCAACAGCGAACTGCGACTGTCGCGCGCGCTCGCCGACAAGCGCATCTTCCCGGCCGTCGACGTCAACGCGTCGAGCACGCGTCGCGAAGAGATGCTGCTCTCCTCCGACGAGGTCAAGATCACCTGGAAGCTACGTCGTGCCCTCGCGGGCCTCGACACCCAGCAGGCCCTCGAGGTCGTGCTCGGCAAGCTCAAGGAGACGCAGTCGAACGTCGAGTTCCTGGTGCAGATGCAGAAGTCGATCCCGACCCTGCCCTCAGGCTCGCACGACAACAACATCCGCTGAGCGGAGCGTCCGTGTTCGAGTCCGTCCAGGCTCTCATCGACGAACACCGCCGGGTGCAGGAGGAACTCTCCGACCCGGCGGTGCACGCCGATGCCGCGCGCGCGAAGCGCGTGAACCGTCGCTACGCCGAGCTGTCGCGGATCGTCGCGGCGCACGAGGCGTGGGTCGCGGCATCCGACGACCTGGATGCCGCGCGCGAACTCGCCCGTGAGGACGACGCGTTCGCGGCGGAGGTCCCCGGGCTCGAGGCGGGACTGCAGAACGCTCAGGAGAAGCTGCGGCGACTCCTCATCCCGCGCGACCCGGATGACGCACGCGATGTGATCATGGAGATCAAGGCGGGGGAGGGCGGCGCCGAGAGCGCGCTCTTCGCCGCCGATCTGCTGCGCATGTACGTGCAGTACGCCGCGTCGATGGGCTGGAAGACCGAGCTGCTCGAGCGCAACGAGTCGGACCTCGGCGGCTACAAGGACGTCCAGGTCGCGATCAAGGGCTCTTCGACCGACCCGGCACAGGGCGTCTGGGCGCACCTCAAGTACGAGGGCGGCGTGCACCGCGTGCAGCGCGTGCCGGCGACCGAGTCGCAGGGGCGCATCCACACCTCGACCACCGGTGTGCTCGTGTTCCCCGAGGTCGACGAGCCGGACGAGATCGAGATCAATCAGAACGATCTCAAGATCGACGTCTTCCGGTCTTCGGGGCCGGGTGGTCAGTCGGTCAACACGACCGACTCCGCGGTGCGCATCACGCACGTCCCGACCGGGATCGTCGTCTCCATGCAGAACGAGAAGTCGCAGCTGCAGAACCGCGAGGCGGGCATGCGCGTGCTCCGGGCGAGGCTGCTCGCGAAGCAGCAGGAAGAGCTCGACGCCGCGGCATCCGACGCTCGACGGTCGCAGATCCGCGGCATGGACCGCTCCGAGCGCATCCGCACGTACAACTTCCCCGAGAACCGGATCGCGGATCACCGCACGGGCTTCAAGGCGTACAACCTCGATCAGGTGATGGACGGCGCGCTCGGGCCGATCATCGAATCGGCGATCACGACCGACGAAGAGGCGCGGCTCGCCGCCGTCGGCACCGAGTCCTGATCCCGCGCCCGCGGGGCGCTAGGCTCGGCGCGTGATCGCATTCTTCTTCCGCACCCTCATCTACATCGTGTCGGCGGGACTCGGGCTGATCGTGGCCGATCTCCTGCTCGACGGGTTCCAGATCGAGTGGTCGAAGTGGTGGGGCTTCGTGCTCTGCATCCTGATCTTCGCGCTGCTGCAGAGCATCCTCTCGCCGTGGATCAGCAAGATCGCCGACCGTTATGCACCGGTGCTGCTCGGAGGCATCGGCATCTTCTCGACGCTGGTCGCGCTGATCATCGTCGTGCTGCTCCCGATCGGGGGTCTGCGGATCGTCGACGTGACAGGCTGGTTGCTCGGCGCGGTGATCGTCTGGCTCATCACGGCGCTGGGCACGGTACTGCTGCCGTTGATCTTCCTCAAGCGCCGTGTCGGCGACGCGCGCGAGAAACGCGATCGTCGCGCACGCTGAGCGGGTTCAGATCGAGTAGTCCGGCACGGTCAGGAGCGCTCGGGTGTCCTCACCGCTGGAGCGCTGACGCGGCTTGGCCGGAACTCCGACGAGAACGCTGTCGGCCGGTGCATCACGAGTGACGACGGCGTTCGCTCCGACGACGGAGCGCGCCCCGATCGTCACCGGACCGAGGATCTTCGCACCCGCTCCGACGGCGACGCCGTCACCGAGCGTGGGGTGGCGCTTGCCGATGCTGCGCGAGCGTCCGCCGAGCGTGACCCCGTGATAGAGCATCACGTCATCGCCGATCTCCGAGGTCTCGCCGATCACGACGCCCATGCCGTGATCGATGAAGAAGCGGCGGCCGATCCGTGCCCCCGGATGGATCTCGATCCCCGTGAACCACCGGGCGAGCTGCGAGTTGGCGCGCGCGAGGAACCGCAGCCGCCGGCGCCACAGGGCGTGCGAGACGCGGTGCGCCCAGATGGCGTGGAGCCCGGGGTACAGCAACGCGACCTCCGCGGCGTTCCGGGCCGCGGGGTCGCGCAGCCGTGCTGCGGCGATGTCCTCGCGCATTCGACCGATCATGCGGTGGTCGTCAGTCCTCGCGCAGGTCTTCGAACAGCGCGGTCGACAGGTAACGCTCGCCGGTGTCGGGGAGGATGACGACGATCTTCTTCCCCGCGTTCTCCGGGCGCGCAGCAACCTGCAGCGCGGCCCAGGTGGCGGCGCCGCACGACATGCCGACCAGCAGGCCCTCGCGTGCGGCGAGGTCGCGAGCCGTGCGGATGGCGTCGTCGAACTCGACGGGGATGACCTCGTCGATCACATCGCGGTCGAGGATCGCGGGCACGAAGTTCGGCCCGATGCCCTGGATCTTGTGCGGCCCGGGGTGCC
Organism: Microbacterium sp. NPDC008134; assembly: GCF_042957055.1. Classification (NCBI taxonomy): domain Bacteria; kingdom Bacillati; phylum Actinomycetota; class Actinomycetes; order Micrococcales; family Microbacteriaceae; genus Microbacterium; species Microbacterium sp. NPDC008134. The sequence continues at coordinate 1,411,715 of NZ_JBIBHO010000001.1, forward strand.
CTTCGCTGAGCACGGGGGAGTCCTTCGGCTCGACGGCGATGACTTGTACGTCGGGCTTGGCAGCCTTCAGCGCCTGGCCCGTGCCCGTCACCGTGCCACCGGTGCCGACGCCGGCGATGAAGATGTCGACGTCGCCGTCGGTGTCACGGAGGATCTCCTGCGCGGTGGTCTCTCGGTGGATCTGCGGGTTGGCGGCGTTCTCGAACTGGCGCACCCAGACCGCACCGGGCGTGTCGGCGACGATCTGATTCGTGACCTCGATCGCGCCGCTCATGCCCTTGGTGGGGTCGGTGAGCACGATCTCGGCGCCGAAGGCCTTGAGGAGCACTCGGCGCTCCTTCGACATCGAGGCGGGCATCGTCAGGATCACCTTGTAGCCGCGTGCTGCACCGACCATCGCCAGCGCGATGCCCGTGTTGCCGCTCGTCGACTCGACGATTGTTCCGCCCGGCTTCAGCTCACCGGATGCCTCGGCCGCATTGATCATCGCGATGCCGATGCGGTCCTTCACGCTGGAGGCCGGGTTGTAGTACTCGAGCTTCGCGAGGACGGTGGCGCCTGCGCCTTCGGTCACGCGGTTCAGACGGACCAGCGGAGTGTTGCCGAACGCGGTCGTGATGTCGGAGTGGATGCCGGGCATGGAGGAGCCTTCCTGTGCGGGTCGCTTCGCACTCAGCCTATGGGAGCGGCGTGGGGGAGAGGGCAATGTGACACCCGGTCGGCGCTCTACGCTGGAGATCATGCCCGATACGTCTTTCTCCGCGCTCGTCAGCGCCGCCGCTCAGCGACTCGCCGATGCGGGTGTGAACGATCCGCTGGTCGACGCGGAGCTGCTGATCGGTCATGTGCGCGGCCTGCGTCGCGGCGAAGTCCAGGCGGCCGTCGTGCGCGGAGATGCGATGACCGCCGAGGAGGTCGAGCGGCTCGATGCCCTCGTGACGCGCCGTGCGTCGCGGGAGCCTCTGCAGCACATCACCGGCACCGCGCCGTTCCGGCATCTCGAGCTCGCAGTCGGGCCCGGGGTCTTCGTGCCCCGGCCCGAGACGGAGATGGTGGTGCAGCACGCGATCGACGCGCTCCTGCACGCGCCCGATCCGCAGCCGATCGGCATCGATCTCGGCACGGGGAGCGGGGCCATCGCGCTCGCGATGGCCACCGAGGTTCCTCATGCGCGGATCTACGCGGCCGAGCTCTCACCCGACGCGCATGCATGGGCGAGCCGCAACACCGCCGGTGTCGAGAACCTCACGCTGGTGCTCGCGGACATGGCCGATGCGTTCCCCGAGCTCGCAGGCACCGCCAGCGTCGTCATCTCCAATCCGCCGTACGTGCCGGACGCGGCGATCCCGCGCGACCCCGAGGTGCGCCTGTTCGACCCGGCGATGGCGCTCTACGGAGGCGAGGACGGCCTCGATCTCGTGCGTGCGTTGAGCAGCAACGCGTTGCGCTTGCTCCGGCCGGGTGGACTGCTGGTGATCGAGCACGGCGAGCTGCAGGGAGCCGAGATCCGCGGCATCCTCGAGCGCGACGGCTGGCGGGCCACGGCGACGCACCGCGACCTCACCCTGCGAGACCGCGCCACCACGGCCATCCGTCCCTGATCCGTCCTCCCAGCGCCCTCCCGTAGAATCGGAACGACATGTCCTCCATCTTCGACTGCGGCGACGAGGCGCAGCTGCTCTCCGGTATGCGCCATGCACGCCAGGCGATCGGCCGCGGCGAGCTCATCGTCATGCCCACCGACACCGTCTACGGCGTGGCCGCCGATGCCTTCTCGCCCGCTGCCGTGCAGCGATTGCTCGACGCGAAGGGGCGCGGACGCGATCAGCCGCCGCCCGTCCTGATCGGCACGAAGGAGACGCTGACGGCCCTCGCGGAGTCGATTCCCGAGCCCGTTCAGCGACTCGTCGATGCGTTCTGGCCCGGCGGGCTCACCATCGTCCTCCCGGCACAGCCCTCGCTCGTCTGGGATCTCGGTGAGACCCGCGGAACGGTGGCCGTCCGCATGCCCGAGGGTCGCGTCGCCCTGGAGCTCCTGGCCGAGACGGGACCGCTGGCGGTCTCGAGTGCGAACCTCACCGGACAGGCGGCCGCGATCTCCGCCTTCGACGCCGAGAAGATGCTCGGCGACAGCGTGGCGGTCTACCTCGCCGACGGCATGAGCCGCGACGGCGTCGCCTCCACGATCGTCGACGCCACGTCGCTCGTGCGTCCGGCCGCGGATTCGGATGCCGGACGCGTACGCATCCTGCGCGACGGGGCGATCAGCAGGGAGCAGCTGGAGGAGGTGCTCGGCGAACTGCTCGAGCCCGCTCCGGAGCCGGACTCCGCGGCATCCGCGCCCCGACAGGACGGGGATTCGTGAAGCAGTATCTCTTCACGATCATCCTGACCGCCGCGATCACCTGCGTGCTCACCTGGGCGGTCCTCCGGGTGAGCCTGCGGTTCAAGCTGTATCCCGAGATCCGCGATCGCGACGTCCACACGCGTCCGACCCCTCGACTCGGCGGCGTCGCGATCTTCCTCGGCATCGCCGCCGCGATGGGCATCTCGGCGGCGAACCCGTTCTTCCAGAGCATCTGGATGCCGCCGCAGACGATGTGGTCGATCCTGGCGGCCGCGTTCCTGATCGCCGTGATCGGGGTCGTCGACGACCTGTGGGATCTCGACTGGATGATCAAGCTCGGCGCGCAGTTCCTCGCCGCCGGGATCCTCACGATCGGGGGAGGGCTGCAGATCCTCTCCCTCCCGTTCGGCGATCTCATCGTCTTCTCGAGCTGGCTGAGCATCACGATCACGATGTTCGCGATCGTGGTCGTGATGAACGCCGTCAACTTCATCGACGGTCTCGACGGTCTGGTCGCCGGCGTCTGCCTCATCGCCAACGGCGTCTTCTTCGCCTACTCCTACATCTTCACCCGCGACTCCGGCGCGTCGAGCTACTTCAACCTCTCGACCTTCATCGCCGCCGTCCTCATCGGTGCCTGCATCGGCTTCCTGCCCTGGAACTGGAGTCCGGCGAAGCTCTTCATGGGCGACTCGGGTGCACTCGTGCTCGGCCTTCTCATGGCGGTCTCGGCGATCTCCCTCACCGGGCAGATGGACCCCTCCGCGCTCGACCCCGAGCGGCTCGGCCGCTCTCAGCTGCTCGGTGCGTTCATCCCGATCCTCCTTCCGCTGATGGTGGTGCTGCTGCCGCTGCTCGACTTCGGCCTCGCGGTGCTGCGGCGCATGCACGCCGGAAAGTCGCCCTTCTCGCCGGACCGCAAGCACCTGCACCACCGCATGCTGGACCTCGGTCACCGCGACCGCGACGCCGTGCTCATCTTCTACGCCTGGACGGCCGTGATCTCGCTCGCCGTGCTCCTCATGTACGTCGGTGCCCGTGAGGACTGGCCGGGCCAGTACCTGCCCGGCGTGGCCTTCGGCATCGTCGGCATCGCCGCCTGCCTGGTCCTGACCCTGAAACCCTCCCGCCGCGTCGTGCCGGCGGTCCCCGACTCCGATCCGACGACCGTGGAGCCCTCATGAGCCCGAACCCCGTTTCCAGCACGCCGATCCTGCGGCGCACCCTCATCTGGTCGGCCATCGCGACCGCGATCCTCGCGATCGTCGCCGCCGTCGTGGGCTTCGTCGTCGGTCAGGAGAACGGGCTGATCAGTGGCCTGCTCGGCGTGCTCATCGCCGCGGTGTTCCTCGGGATCACCGGAGCGAGCATCCTGATCGCGAACCGCTGGTACGGCGAACCTCTCTACGTGCAGTTCTTCTTCGCGATCGTGCTCGGCGGCTGGCTGCTGAAGCTGATCGTCTTCTTCCTCGGGGTCATCGTCCTCAAGGACCAGCCCTGGCTCGACCCGGTGATCTTCTTCGTCGCGATCGTCGCCGGCGTGCTGATGTCGTTGATCGTCGATGCCGTCGTCCTCATGACGATGCGCCTCCCGAGCGTCAGCGATGCGACGCTTCCCTCGGTCGCGCCGGAGGACGTCGCTCCGGGTACTCCGTCGACCGATGAAGGCCCCCGGACGTCTTAGGGCCGCCTCATACTCTGATAGTGTTGAAACGTGCCCGCCGCTCGCCCGCGAGCGCTTGCGCTGTGAAGCACACCGACCATCGTCGCCCCGGTTCTGACCGGTGCCCCGAAGCTGGAGCCCGCGCTGTTTAATCTTGCTGCGACCCTGACGCCACGACTTGCCACCGATGACGAGTTCCATGCTCCGTCGATCGCGGAGTTCTTCCCCGATGCGGTGTTCCAGATCGGCGACCTGGTCATCCACCGCATCCACCTCATCCAGTTCCTGGCCACGATCGCGGTCGTTCTGATCCTCTGGCTCGGCACGCGCAACATGCGTGTCGTGCCCGGGCGCTTCCAGAGCCTCGTCGAGATGGGCCTCGACTTCGTTCGGGTGAACGTCGCCGAAGACCTGCTCGGGCGCAAGGACGGCCGTCGGTTCCTGCCGATCCTCGCCACGATCTTCTTCATGGTGCTGTTCATGAACATCACGGGAATCATCCCGTTCCTGAACATCGCCGGTACGAGCATCATCGCCGTGCCGCTGCTGCTGGCCGTCGTCAGCTACGTCACCTTCATCTACGCCGGCATCAAGAAGAGCCCCAAGGGCTTCTTCAAGAACTCGCTGTTCCCGTCGGGCGTCCCGCCGTTCCTCTACATCATCGTGACGCCGCTCGAGTTCCTCTCGACCTTCATCATCCGGCCCGTCACGCTGACCCTCCGACTGCTGATGAACATGATCGTCGGGCACCTGATGCTCGTTCTGTTCTTCTCCGCAACGCAGTTCTTCGTCATCACTCTCGGAGGGTGGTGGACGGCACTCGGCGCGGGCACGCTCGCGTTCGGCTTCGCCTTCACCCTGTTCGAGATCCTGGTGGCGTTCCTGCAGGCCTACGTCTTCACCATCCTCACCGCGGTCTACATCCAGCTCGCGGTCGCAGAAGAGCACTGAGCGGGTCGGCAACAACCGCCTTCCCACCCAACGAAAGGAAAAACCCGTGGACGCAACTACGGTTCTCGCTGAAATCTCCGGCAACATCGGCACCGTCGGCTACGGCCTCGCGGCGATCGGACCGGCCATCGGCGTGGGTATCGTCGTCGGCAAGACGATCGAGGGCGTCGCCCGTCAGCCCGAGCTGGCCGGTCGCCTCCAGGTCCTCATGTGGATCGGTATCGCCTTCACCGAGGCGCTCGCCTTCATCGGCATCGCGACCTACTTCATCTTCCAGTCCTGACAGACACCCTCTGCGATAAGGAGACAGGATGCTGAACGCTCTTGTCACGTACGCGGCGGAGGAAGCGGACCACAATCCGCTGATCCCCGCCTGGTACGACATCATCTGGTCGGCGGTCTGCTTCGTCGTGATCCTGATCGTCGTCTGGAAGGTGGCGCTGCCCAAGCTCTACACCCTCCTCGACGCTCGCTCCAACGCGATCGAGGGCAACATCGCCAAGGCCGACGAGGCTCAGAAGCAGGCTGAGGCTGCGCTCGAGGAGTACACGCGTCAGCTCGCCGAGGCACGCACCGAGGCCGGTGAGATCCGCGAGGCCGCCCGTGAGGACGGCAAGAAGATCGTCGCCGAGGCCAAGGACGCCGCGACCACCGAAGCCGCTCGCATCACGGCGACCGCGCACACGCAGATCGAGGCCGAGCGTCAGACCGCTCTCGTCTCGCTGCGCAGCGAGGTCGGCTCGCTCGCTCTGGACCTCGCCGGTGGCGTGGTCGGAGAGACGCTGTCGGATGACGCGCGTGCGAACGCCGTCGTCGATCGCTTCCTCGCCGACCTCGAGGCATCCGAGAAGGCGGCTCAGTAATGGGCAGCGCGACCACTCAGGCACTCGCGGCATCCACTCAGGCGCTTGCCGCAGCGAAGGACGTCACCCTCGACACCGCGCGGGAGCTCTTCGCCGCCGCGCACGCCGTGGGCGAATCGTCTCAGCTGAGCGGCGCGCTGGCTGACCCGGCGGCACCGGAAGCGGCACGGCAGAACGTCGTGTCCGCGGTCTTCGGCGGCCTGTCGGCGAACACGCAGGCGATCCTCCGTGCTGCCGTCGCCGAGCGCTGGTCGAATTCGACCGAGCTCGTGGACGGAGTCGAGGAGCTCGCGATCCGGGCCACCGCGATCGCCGAGTCCGGCGTCGACATCGAGGGGGAGCTGTTCGGCTTCCTCCGCATCGTCGCCGCGAACCCCGAACTCGAGCTGGCTCTCGGCAGCCGCCTCGGTGCTCAGGACGCCAAGGGGGTGCTCGTCGAGCGTCTGCTCACCGGCACCACCAGCGCTGCGGCTTCTCTGATCGTGTCCTCGCTCGTGCGCCAGCCGCGTGAGCGTCGGGTGCGGCAGCTGCTGAGCCGTGCCATGCGCATCGTCTCGAGCCAGCGCGGTCGGGTCGTCGCCACGGTCCACAGCGCCACCGAGCTGAACGACGCGCAGCGCACCCGGCTGAGCGACGCGCTCTCGCGCCGGTACGACGGACAGGTCGCCTTGAACGTCGTCATCGACCCCACCGTCGTCGGAGGTCTGCGTGTGCAGATCGCCGATGACGTGATCGACGGCAGCATCTCCGCACGACTCGCCGACCTTCGCCAGAAGCTCGCGGGCTAACACGACTTCGCGCGGGGAACCGCGCACCCAGATACAAAGGGAAGACAATGGCAGAACTATCGATCAGCCCCGACGTCATCCGTGACGCGCTGAAGGACTTCGCCGCCGCATACGAGCCCACCGGGGCAGCGGCGACCGAGGTCGGCACGGTCATCGACGCCGCTGATGGCATCGCGCACGTCGAAGGACTGCCCGGTGTCATGGCGAACGAGCTCGTGACCTTCGCCGACGGCACCAAGGGTCTCGCTCTCAACCTCGACGAGCACGAGATCGGCGTGGTCGTCCTCGGCGACTTCACCGGCATCGAGGCCGGCCAGGAAGTCACCCGCACGGGTGAGGTCCTTTCGGTCCCCGTCGGCGACGGCTACCTCGGCCGCGTGGTCGACCCGCTCGGCAACCCGATCGACGGCCTCGGCTCGATCGCGACCGAGGGCGTCCGCGAGCTCGAGCTGCAGGCGCCCGGCGTCATGCAGCGCAAGTCGGTGCACGAGCCGATGCAGACCGGTATCAAGGCCATCGACGCGATGATCCCCGTCGGCCGCGGCCAGCGTCAGCTCATCATCGGCGACCGCCAGACCGGTAAGACGGCCATCGCGATCGACACGATCATCAACCAGAAGGCCAATTGGGAGTCGGGCGACGTCAACAAGCAGGTGCGCTGCATCTACGTCGCCATCGGCCAGAAGGGCTCGACCATCGCTTCGGTGAAGGGCGCGCTCGAAGAGGCCGGCGCCCTGGAGTACACCACGATCGTGGCCGCTCCGGCATCCGACCCCGCGGGCTTCAAGTACCTCGCCCCCTACACCGGTTCGGCCATCGGCCAGCACTGGATGTACGGCGGCAAGCACGTCCTCATCATCTTCGACGACCTGTCGAAGCAGGCTGAGGCCTACCGCGCCGTGTCGCTCCTCCTGCGCCGCCCGCCGGGCCGCGAGGCTTACCCGGGTGACGTCTTCTACCTGCACTCGCGTCTTCTCGAGCGTTGCGCGAAGCTGTCCGACGAGCTCGGCGCCGGTTCGATGACGGGTCTCCCGATCATCGAGACCAAGGCGAACGACGTCTCGGCGTACATCCCGACCAACGTGATCTCGATCACCGACGGCCAGATCTTCCTGCAGTCCGACCTCTTCAACGCCAACCAGCGTCCGGCGGTCGACGTGGGTATCTCCGTCTCGCGAGTCGGTGGTGACGCTCAGGTCAAGTCGATCAAGAAGGTCTCGGGAACGCTGAAGCTCGAGCTCGCCCAGTACCGCTCGCTCGAGGCTTTCGCGATGTTCGCCTCCGACCTCGACGCGGCTTCGCGTCGTCAGCTGTCGCGTGGTGCGCGTCTGACCGAGCTGCTCAAGCAGCCGCAGTACTCGCCGTACCCGGTCGAGGAGCAGGTCGTCTCGATCTGGGCCGGAACCAACGGCAAGCTCGACACGATCGAGGTCGAAGACGTCCTGCGCTTCGAGCGCGAGCTGCTCGACTACCTTCGTCGCAACACGAAGGTGCTCGACACCCTGCGTGAGACCAACGTCCTCGATGACGACACGGTCGCAGAGCTCGGCAAGCAGACGGATGCCTTCATCCTGGAGTTCCAGGGCGGCAAGGGCCACGCCATCGGCGCCCCGGGCCACGAGGAGCACGCGGCAGCCGAGGCGGACGACGTCAACCAGGAGAAGATCGTCAAGGGTCGTCGCGCGTAATCGCGTGAGGTACTGATTCATGGGCGCTCAACTCAGGGTCTACAAGCAGAAGATCAGTTCTGCTCAGACGACCAAGAAGATCACGAAGGCGATGGAACTCATCGCGGCTTCGCGCATCCAGAAGGCGATGGCACGCGTCAAGGCGTCCACCCCCTTCGCGCGTGCCGTGACGAGGGCCGTGTCCGCCGTCGCGACGCACTCGAACGTCGACCACCCGCTCACCCGCGAGCCCGAGACGATCAGCCGCTCCGCGGTCGTCGTCTTCTCGTCGGATCGCGGTCTGGCCGGAGCCTTCAACTCGCAGATCCTCCGTGAGGCTCTCGAGGTTGCAGAACTCCTGCGCGGACAGGGCAAGGAGCCGGTGTTCTACCTCGTCGGTCGCAAGGCCGTCGGCTACTTCCAGTTCCGTCGCATCGAGGCGGCTGCGGAGTGGACCGGTGACACCGACACCCCGTCGTTCCACACGGCCGAGGAGATCTCGTCGACACTGCTCGACGCGTTCAACCGCGGCGGTGCGGCCGGTGGCGTCGACGAGATCCACCTCGTGTACAACCGCTTCGTCAGCATGATGACGCAGTCGCCGGAGTCCGTGCGTCTGCTTCCGCTGGAGATCGCGGAGGCCGACGACTCCGAGGCGGGCAGCGCTGTCTACCCGCTCTACGAGTTCGAGCCCGACGCCGAGACCGTGCTCGACGCGATCCTGCCGGTGTACATCCAGAGCCGCGTCTTCAACGCTCTCCTGCAGTCGTCTGCCGCAAAGCAGGCCGCCACGCAGAAGGCGATGAAGTCCGCCAGCGACAACGCCGACAAGCTCATCACCGACTACACCCGTCTGCGCAACAACGCGCGCCAGGCGGAGATCACGCAGCAGATCGCGGAGATCGTCGGCGGCGCCGACGCCCTCTCGTCTGGCAAATAGACCCTCAGGAAAGAGACGAAGAAATGACCACCACCGCTACGGCTGACCAGCCCGCGACCGCGGTCGTCGGGCGCGTCGCACGCGTCAACGGTCCGGTTGTCGACATCGAGTTCCCGCACGACTCGATCCCCGACATCTACAACGCGCTGAAGACGACGATCACGATCGGCGAGGAGTCGACGGAGATCACGCTCGAGGTCGCTCAGCACCTCGGCGACGACCTCGTGCGCGCCATCGCCCTCAAGCCGACCGACGGCATCGTCCGCGGCCAGGAGGTTCGCGACACGGGAGAGGCCATCTCGGTCCCCGTCGGTGACATCACCAAGGGCAAGGTCTTCAACGTGATCGGCGAGGTCCTCAACGGCGAGCCCGGTGAGACCATCGAGGTCACGGAGCGCTGGCCGATCCACCGCAAGGCGCCGAACTTCGACCAGCTCGAGTCGAAGACCACCATGTTCGAGACCGGCATCAAGTCGATCGACCTCCTGACCCCCTACGTGCAGGGTGGAAAGATCGGTCTGTTCGGTGGTGCCGGTGTCGGAAAGACCGTCCTCATCCAGGAGATGATCCAGCGCGTCGCGCAGGACCACGGTGGTGTGTCGGTGTTCGCCGGTGTCGGTGAGCGCACCCGTGAGGGCAACGACCTCATCCACGAGATGGAGGAGGCGGGCGTCTTCGACAAGACCGCCCTCGTCTTCGGCCAGATGGACGAGCCGCCGGGGACGCGTCTGCGCGTCGCCCTCTCGGCTCTGACGATGGCGGAGTACTTCCGTGACGTGCAGAAGCAGGACGTGCTGCTCTTCATCGACAACATCTTCCGCTTCACGCAGGCCGGTTCCGAGGTCTCCACGCTGCTCGGCCGCATGCCCTCCGCGGTGGGTTACCAGCCGAACCTCGCCGACGAGATGGGTCTCCTCCAGGAGCGCATCACCTCGACGCGTGGTCACTCGATCACCTCGCTGCAGGCGATCTACGTGCCGGCCGATGACTACACCGACCCGGCTCCGGCGACCACCTTCGCGCACCTCGACGCGACGACCGAGCTCTCGCGTGAGATCGCGTCGAAGGGCCTGTACCCGGCCATCGACCCGCTGACCTCGACGTCGCGAATCATGGATCCCCGCTACCTGGGCGAGGACCACTACCGCGTCGCCACCACGGTCAAGCAGATCCTCCAGAAGAACAAGGAACTGCAGGAGATCATCGCCATCCTCGGTGTCGACGAGCTCTCCGAGGAAGACAAGATCGTCGTGTCGCGTGCACGTCGTATCCAGCAGTTCCTCTCGCAGAACACCTACATGGCCAAGAAGTTCACGGGCGTCGAGGGTTCGACGGTGCCGCTCAAGGAGACCATCGAGTCCTTCGATGCGATCACCCGCGGTGACTTCGACCACGTCGCCGAGCAGGCCTTCTTCAACGTCGGTGGAATCTCCGACGTCGAAGAGCAGTGGGCGAAGATCCAGAAGGAGAACGCCTGACCATGGCGCTCAATGTCAGCCTCGTCTCCGCCGACGCGGAGGTCTGGACGGGAGAGGCGAGCCTCGTGATCGCCAAGACCGTCGAGGGTGAGATCGGATTCATGTCCGGTCACGAGCCGGTGCTGGCCATCCTCGCCGAGGGCCAGGTCCGGATCACCCAGACCGATGGCACCAAGGTGCTGGCGAACGCTCAGGATGGGTTCCTCTCGATGGAGGGCAACGTCCTGACGATCGTCGCCGGCAACGCGGCGCTCATCGCCTAGCAGTCGATTACATGCGTCCGCCTCGGACCCGATTCCCGGGTTCCGAGGCGGACGCATCTGCATTCCCGAGGACCCATGAAGATCCTTCTCCCTCCGTCCGAGACGAAGCATCCGGGCGGGACCGGTGACCCGATCGACCCGGCGGCGCTGGCGCTCCCGGAGCTGCACAGTCATCGCGCGGCGGTGATCGATGCCCTCGTCGATCTCGCCGCCGACGAGGCGCACTCGCGACGAGTGCTCAAACTGAGCGCGCGTCAGGCGGGTGACATCGTTCACAATCGGATGCTGCGGACCGCGCCGACGATGCCCGCGATCGACCGTTACACGGGTGTGCTCTTCGACGCGCTCGACGCGCCCTCCCTCCCTGCTGCTTCGCGCCGCTGGTTGGGGGAGCACGTATGGATCCACTCGGCACCGTTCGGTCCGATCGGCGCGCTCGACGGCATCCCCTCGTACCGGCTGGCAGCGGGGACATCGCTTCCGGGGGTGGTCCCGATGCGCCGCCATTGGGCCGACGCCACCAGCGATGCGATCGCCGCGGCCGAACCCGCGTTCGTCCTGGATCTGCGCAGTGAAGCGTACGTCGCGCTGGGCCCGATTCCTCCCGCGCTGCCATCGGCCTACGTCCGGGTCGTCACCGACGACGGCGACGGGGGAGCGCGGGCGTTGAACCACTTCAACAAGAAGTCGAAGGGCCAACTCGTCCGCGCCCTCGCGGAGAGTCGGCCCCGCATCGGCTCGCTGAGCTCCCTCCTCACCTGGGCGTCGAAACACGATGTCGTCCTTCGGCGGACGGCGGATGCCGGAGTGCTGGAGCTGGTCGTCGCGGAATGACGCGCGCCCGCCCATGGGCATATCTCCCCGTCGAGGCGATTGCTGGTGGTATCGGTACACCGCTATGGTGGGTGTCGCGACGTGAACCGCGTCGATTCATTCGGATCCGGAGGGGATCATGAACCCTTACTACGACTCGGGATACTGGGCCGCATTCGCGGGCGCCATCATCTTCGGTCTCATCATCGGACTGGCCTTCTACGTGGTCAGCTCGATCTTCCTGATGAAGGTCTTCGAAAAGGCCGGCGTCGAAGGCAAGTGGCGCGCTTGGGTGCCCGTCTACAACCAGATGGTGTTCTTCAAGCTCGGTGACCTGAGCCCCTGGATCGTTCTCTACGGTCTGGGCGGCGCTCTTCTTCTCTCCTGGATCGGAATCGGCGCGCTGTTCTCGCTCGCGCTCGGAGTCTTCTCGGTAATCGCCGCCTGGCGCGTCGGACTGAAGCTGCAGAAGGATGCCGTCTGGGTCGTCCTCTACATCTTCCTCTCGATCGTGTGGCTGGGTATCAACGCCTTCGACAAGTCGCGGTGGAACCCGAACATCCAGCCGGCGTCCTGGGCAGGAAACGGATTCCTCGGCGATCGCACGGTCTGGGCCGGCATCCCGTCGCAGCCTTCCGCGGCCGCGCCGCAGCCCGGTTACGGCGCTCCCGGTTATGGCGCTGCTCCGCAGGGCTACGCCCCGCCCGCGCCGCAGGGTTACGCGCCCCCGGCGCAGCCCGGATACGCTCCGCCCGCACAGCCCGGATACGGCGCCCCCGCGGCACCGCCGGCAGGTGCTCCGGCCACCCCGCCCGCGCCGCCGGCACCCGCGACGCCGCCGGCGCCGCCCGCAGCTCCGCCGGCGCCGCCCGCAGCTCCGCCGGCACCGCCGACGGATCCCACGCAGCCCCCGGCCTGATCGGCCGTGCGTCAAGAGCCCTCGACTTCCGGGTCGGGGGCTCTTCCCGTGTGTCGACACTTCGGCTCGGCGCCGCCGAGCGCCGTGCCCCTGGGATAGCGTGAAGTCATGGTCATGTCACAGCGCCGCGTCGGCGCGTCCGGGCTCCTCGTGTCCGCCACCGGTCTCGGCTGCAACAACTTCGGGCGAGCCGGCACGGCCACCGAGACGATCGAGGGAACGCGAGAGGTCATCTCCGCGGCTATCGCGAACGGGATCACGCTGTTCGACACCGCCGACATGTACGGAGCCGTCGCCGGCACGAGCGAGACCCTCATGGGCGAGGCGCTTCAGGGGCGACGCGACAGCGTCGTGCTCGCGACCAAGTTCGGGCATGAGCGGGACATGGGGTACGCCTTCCCCGCGGCGCGTGGTTCGCGGCGGTACGTCCGTCGCGCGGTCGAAGAATCCCTGCGGCGTCTGCAGACCGACTGGATCGACCTGTACCAGTTGCACCTTCCCGACCCGGAGACGCCGATCGCCGAGACGACCGATGCGCTCGACGAGTTGGTGCGCGAGGGCAAGATCCGGTACTACGGTCACTCGAATTTCACCGGGTGGCAGATCGCCGAGGCCGAGTTCACTTCGATCGCTCGTTCCAGCGGGCGGTTCATCTCCGCTCAGAACCACTACTCGCTTCTCGCCCGTGCGGCTGAGAGGGAGGTGCTCCCCGCGGTCGAGCGCTACGGGCTGGGCTTCTTCCCGTTCTTCCCCCTCCACAACGGACTCCTCACCGGGAAGTTCAGCCGCGAGGGCGGCCCCGCGAACAGCCGGATCATGTCGTCGCGCCGCCACGTGTGGGATAACGCACCATGGGAGGCGCTGGACGCGTATCGCGTGTTCTGCGAGGAGCGTGGGATCACGATGGTCGAGGCGACCTTCGGCTGGTTGCTCTCCCGGCCGTCGGTCTCCAGCGTCATCGCGGGCGCGACCTCGGCAGCGCAGGTGGAATCGAATGCGCGAGCGGGCGATGCGTGGCGGCCGGATGCCGAAGAGCGCGCTCTCATCGACGCGCTCTTCCCGCTCCCGGAGGATCCGGGGGCGCAGGTGTGAGCGCCATCGGCGATTCGACTACGATGTGGGAGTACCTCGCGGGCGTCCGATCCGTCGCGGGACCATCGGAGGCAGCACGTGGCTGAGACGACGACAACGACGACGCGCAGCGTCACGGTCGCGCAGCGCCCACTGGTCCTGTCCTGGGCGGGGACGACCGACCAGGGCCGTCGTCGTGACACGAATCAGGATGCCTTCCTCGCGGAGTATCCGCTGTTCATCGTCGCCGACGGAATGGGCGGGCACGCCGGTGGCGAGATCGCCAGCCGGAGCACGGTGCAGCGCCTGCAGGCACTGGTCGATGGCGGATCGGTGGAGCGCGGGGCGATCGAGAAGGCTCTCGAGCTCGCGGTGGGCGACATCGCCGATCACCCCGAGACGACCGATGAGGGCACCGGGACGACATTGACCGGCGTCTTCCTGGAGCTTCACGACGGGGAACCGCACTGGGTGTCCCTGAACATCGGCGACTCGCGTGTGTACCTCCTGCGCGATGACCGTCTCGTGCAGGTGACGACGGATCACTCGGTCGTGCAGGAGCTCATCACGGCGGGGAAGCTGAGCCCGGAGGAAGCCGAGGGGCATCCGTACAGCAACGTGATCACGCGGGCCGTCGGAGCGAGCGAACTGACGCCTCCGGACTATCTGACGATCGAGGTCCGAGCGGGCGACCGGTTCGTGATCTGCTCGGATGGCCTCACCAAAGAGCTCACCGACTACGGCATCCAGCACTTCCTGCGCGAGAACCCGGAACCGGGACCCGCCGTCGACGCCATGCTCGCCGCGGCTCTCGAGAACGGCGGCCGGGACAACGTGACGGTCATCATCGTGCAGGTGACGGACCCGGAGGACTCCTCCTCCACATCGGGCGAAAGCGGCGAATAGCCCTTTCGCCCTGTGAATGGCGGTTTCCCGATCGCTACCATGCCGTCGAATGTGAGGCATGGATCCGCTTCCCATCGCGCTGCCAGCTATGCAGGTGCCGCCCCGACGCGCGCCCCTGCCGTTCCTTGCCGCAGGCATGCCCGTCATCGCCGGTGTCGTGCTCTGGCTGATCACCGGCTCTCTCTTCTCGCTCTGCTTCGCCGCGCTCGGACCGTTGATGATGGTCGCGTCGCTCGTCGATTCCGCGCGCGGGCGCCGGAAGGAACAGAGGCGCATCGCCGACGAGGAGGAGCGGTCATGGGCGAGCGTCGAAGAGCAACTGTCCTCGTTGCATGCAGAGGAGCGTCGGCGCCGCTGGGATCAGCACCCCGACACGGCGACCTGCTCGCTGAACCCGCCATTGCGCGGCACCGAGGCGGTGGATCCGACGACGGCCGTCGTGATCGGTGCCGGTGTCGTTGCCAGCAGTATCCGCACGACCGGGGGTGAGGGAGAGCGGGCACGTGACGTTCAGGAGCGTGCGCGCGTTCTCGAATCCGCGCCGATCTCGCGGCCTCTGGGAGCGGGGATCTGCGTACGGGGTCCCCACCCTCTCGCAATCGCGATCGCCCGTGCGCTGGTGCTGCAGCTCTGCCTGAGATTCTCGCCCGGACAGCTGCGGCTCGTCGGCGGCTTCCCCGACGGCGACTTCGCCGGCCTCCCGCACGCTTCGTCCGTCCGACGAGGGTTCCGTCTCGGGGTCGCCTCGGCATCGACGAGAGAGATCGACGCGGACGCGACGATCTGGCTGGCACGGCCAGGAGAGGAAGTGCCCGACGGGATCCTTTCGGTCCTGGATGTGCAGGAACCGGGCGAGACCGCTCTCCGCACGCCAGAAGGCACCGTCACGATCGCGGCTGAGGGGGTCTCTCGCCAGCAGTTCGAGGAGATCGCCTCTCGACGAGTCGCTGCCGACGACGAGACGGAGACGTTGCCGGACGCGGTGGAGTTCGCGCAGCTCGTCCAGCAGCCCGCGGTGTCCGGTCTGCGTGCGGTCATCGGCCGAGGGGCCGGTGCGGATGGTGAGGTCGACATCGTCGAAGACGGTCCGCACGCCATCGTCACCGGTACCACGGGAACCGGCAAGAGCGAACTCCTCGTGACGTGGGTGACCGCTATCGCCGCGGCCCACGGACCCGAGCGCGTCAACTTCGTCCTCGCCGATTTCAAGGGCGGCACGGCCTTCGAGCCGCTCCGGGAGCTGGCTCAGGTGACCGCCGTGATGACGGATCTCGACGAGGCCGGGGCCACCCGTGGCGTGCAGAGTCTGCGTGCCGAACTGCGTCGTCGGGAGGCCGCCCTCGCCACCGCCGGGGTCCGCGACATCGCCGACGTGGAGATTCCGCGACTGCTGATCGTCGTGGACGAGTTCGCGGCACTCCTCCAGGACCATCCTGATCTCGGTGCGGTGTTCACCGATATCGCCGCGCGGGGCCGTGCGCTGGGCATGCACCTGATCCTCGGTACTCAACGTGCTTCGGGGGTGGTGCGGGATTCCCTCGCGGCGAACTGCCCGCTGCGGCTCAGCCTCCGGGTCAGCGATCCGTCCGACAGTCGGGCGATGATCGGTTCTGCTGCGGCCGCCGAGATCCCCGGAGGAGCAGCTGCGCGGGGGCTCTGTCTTGTGCGGCGTCCGCAGGACGACGACGCCGAACCTGTCCGCGTCGCGTTGACCCGTGAGGACGACCTGAGTGTCATCGTGCAGCGCTGGGCGCACGTGCCCCGGCCCGAGAGTCCCTGGTTGCCGCCTCTCGCGGAGACGATCCCTCTCCCGGAGGACGCGAATCGGTCCGGGGGCTCGGAGATCGTGTGGGGGATCGCCGACATCCCGGAGTCTCAAGCGCAACCGCGGCTCCGCTTCCGGGCTGGACAGGAGCGCGGCGTCGCCGTGATCGGCGCACCCGGATCGGGGCGAACTTCCGCCCTCCGGGCGCTCGCCGCGCAGGCTCCGCAGGCGCTCTGGATCCCAGGCGATGCCGAGCAGATGTGGGACATGGTGGAGTCGTTGGTCGAGGGACGGATGCGGATGCCTTCGCTCGTCCTCTGCGATGATCTCGACGCCCGGGTCGCGGACTTGCCTCCTGAGTACGCTCAGACTCTGGTGCAGCGGTGGGAGCAGATCCTGCGCGGCGCGACCGCGAGCAGTGTGGTGATCAGCGCGACCCGGTCGAGTGGGGCGGTGGGGAGAGTGCTCGACGCGCTCCCTCGACGAGCGCTCCTCCGCACAGGGAGCAGGGTCGATCACGTCGCGGCCGGCGGGGAGAGCGCGACGTTCGACGAGCGCCGCCCACCGGGCCGCGCCCGTCTCGACGGGCACGAGGTGCAGCTCTTCTGGACGGCCGAGGGCGTGGAGAGAGACGACGGCGCAGAACTCCGCGGTGGGCCGGTGCTCTGGGAGCCGAGCACAGGGCTTCACGCCGTCGTCACCGCCGGGGCCGCTTCGCTCGTCGCTGGCGTGCAGAGTGCGTATCCCTCGGCTCGGGTGAGCACGATCGGGGCGGCGGTCGCGGACGGATCCTCGGCCGGGGCCTGGACCGGGACCGCGGCCGCGGCCGGTGCCGGTCCCGGTGCCGCGCCGGGTGGCGCCCTGGGGCCAGGAGGTGAGTATGCGCCGGTCATCCTCCTGGGCGATGCCGATGCCTGGCAGCGCGAGTGGTCGCTTTGGCAACGCGTGCGTTCCGAAGGCGAGGTTCTGATCCGCGCGGAACGCCCCGCAGATCTCCGGCAGCTGGTCGGGTACCGGGAGCTGCCGCCGTTCGCACGGCTTCATACCGGTCGCGTGTGGGCGCTACGCGGGGCGGAAACACCACGCCGTCTGGTGATGCCCGCGCTGGTCGGTGAGCATGCCCCCCGTGCCTCCGGGATCCCGAGCACAGGGCGGAGCGGTGTAGAGCTGTCGTCGGATCAGCCCCGCACGCGGCGGAGCCTTCGGGATCGGCGGCGGTGACCGTCAGATGGTGGGGGAGACGAGAACCCGGCCCACGGGCTGTCCTCCGCCGAGCACGTCGAGCGAGAGTGCATCGGCGAGGTCGGCGACGTCGCTGTCGGTGAGAGCGCCGACCCGCGCGAGCAGCGTCGCCGCGACGATCGTCGACGCGCGCGCTCCGCCGTCGAGCATCTTCAACGCGACGGTCGTACCGTTGGGAGCCACCATCACCATGACGCCCTCGGCGCCTCCCTTGGCGAAGACTCCGAGCTTCTCGATCGCGATCGTGTCGGGCCGTCCGGGGCCCTCGATCGTCCACGGGTGCTCGCGAACCGCGCGCACCAGCGAACCGGCCACGCGATGGAGGGCGAACGGGGAACGATCGGATGCCGAGCCGATCCGGTGGATCGCGCGGGCGAGGCCCGTCAGAGTCATCGCGTACACCGGGGCGCCGCAGCCGTCGATCGAGGTGTGGGAGATCTTCTCGCCGGTGAGGCGTTCGATCACCTCGCGGATGTGCGCCTGCAGCGGGTGGTTCTCCTCCAGATAGCCGTCGGTGGGCCAGCCGGTGGCGATGCACGCCCGCAGCATCGCGGCGTGCTTGCCCGAGCAGTTCATCCGCACACTGGCCTGCTGGCCGTGCTCGCGCACCATCTCGTCGCGGGTGCCCTGATCGCTCGGCCACGCGGGCGGGCAGGCGAGGGCATCTTCGTTCAGGCCTCCGGCTGTGAGCATCTCGCGCACCGCCGCCGCATGCCGATCGGTGCCGACGTGGCTCGCGGTCGACAGGGCGAGGTGCTCGCCCTCGAGCGAGGCGCCGGCGGTGATGCAGGCGACCGCCTGCAGGGGCTTCATGCTCGAACGCGGAAGGATGAGCGCGTCCGCGTTGCCCAGTCGGCTGACGACCTCGCCATCGGCGGAGATCACCACCGCCGCTCCGGCGTGACGTGACTCGACGAAGCCACTCCGCTCCACGACGGCGAGTTCGACAGAATCCTGAACGGTGAGAGTCTCCAGCACCCGTCCAGACTATCGCCGCTGCCGGAGGAGCGACCGAAGTCGGAGGGCGTCGGGAGTGTCGGCCGGCGGTGGCACACTGGGGGCATGGCAGAACACGCACCGCGCATCCTCGGCGAGCACCGCTATGCGCTCACGAGCATCTGGACCGGCAACACCGGGACGGGCACGAGCGGCTACCGCGACTATCGGCGCGACGTCGAGATCTCGGTCGACGGCAAGCCGATGCTTCTCGCATCCGCCGACAAACCGTTCCGCGGCGACCCCGCACGATGGAACCCCGAGGATCTGCTCGTGGCATCGCTGTCGGAGTGCCACCTGCTGTCGTACCTGCACGCGTGCGTCACGGCGGGCGTGGTCGTCGTCTCCTACCGCGACGACGCCACCGGCACGATGCGCGAGAACGGATCGGGCGGCGGCGCCTTCACAGAAGTGACACTGCATCCGCAGGTCGTCGTCGCCGACGCGTCGATGATCGAAGCCGCCGAGCGCGCACATGCTCAGGCCAACGAGTGGTGCTTCATCGCGAACTCGATGAACTTCCCCGTCCGGCACGAAGCCACCGTGACCGCGCTCGGCTGAGCGTTCGACGGCGCCTCAGCGACGCTCGTGCGGCAGGGCCTGCTTGATCTTCTCGATCGCACCCTGCGCGGGCGCTTCGTTGTACGCGCCGGCGAGCTCCTGGCCGGACAGCGCATGGATCGCCGCCATGATCTCGTCGGTCGCACCGCGACGGGCCCGCCCGCTCGATGCCGGACCGTGCGGGGCGAGATCGAGCGGCTCGCCGAAGCGCACCGTGATGCGCTCCTTCGTCGTCGGGATCTTCGCACCGACGGGCATCACCTTGTCGGTGCCGATGAGGCCCACCGGCACGACGGGCGCACCGGTCTGCAGCGCCAGGAACGCCACGCCCGTGCGTCCCTTGTAGAGGCGGCCGTCGGTGGAACGGGTTCCCTCCGGGTAGAGGGCGACGGCGAGTCCTTCATCCAGCAGCTGCCGCTGCAGGTCGAGGGCATCCAGCGCGGCCTGACCCGCACCGCGGCGTACCGGTATGGCCCCGATGGACTCGAAGAAGGTCTTGCTGAGCCATCCCTTGGCGCCCGTGCCCTCGAAGTAGCTGGACTTCGCGAGGAAGTGCACGGGACGAGGGGCGGCGACCGGGATCGCGATGGAATCGATGAAAGACAGATGATTGCTCGCGAAGATCACGGCCCCGGTGCGCGGGACGTTCTCCCTGCCCTCGACACGGGGACGGTAGATCAGTCGCGCGAGCGGGCTGATGATGCTGCGCCCCAGTGCGTACGCGAATCCGGCGTGGCGAGGCTCCGCTGACTTCGAGGTCTCTGCGGTCTCTGCGGGGGACGATTCCGGGTCCACGGACGGCTCAGAGGTCATCAGGAAAGGCTACTCCGAGATCCATGCCGGCACGGGAATGAAGCGGTTGTGTCGCGTCTCCCAGCGCGGCCCAAGCGAAATGCGAGAGGATGAAGCGTCCCGCCCGCGATCTCGAAGGCTCAACTGTGCGCAAGCGTCCGCTTCTCCTCCTGTCCACCGTCGCCGCGGCGACCCTTCTGCTGGCGGGCTGCGCCGGCGGTGCAGAGCCCGAGAGCTCCGCCACCCCCGATGAGACGGCTGGCACGACGTCGTGCCTCGCAGACGTCGCATCCGGCGCCGGCTCCGACGCCGTCACGGTCGACGGGACCGACGCAGACGCGAAGGTGACGGTGCCCGAGGGTACCGAGATCACCGAGCCCGAGCGTTCGGTGATCACCGAGGGAGACGGCGACGAGGTGGTTCCCGGTGACCTCGTGTCTCTCCGCTACCAGCTCATCGACGCGACGACCAACGAGGTGCTGAGCAGCTCGGAGCGTGGCCCGGACGGCATCCTCTCCGCCCTGCTCGCCTCGCAACAGCAGCAGATCTCGGATCCCACGCAGTCGACCGTGTTCACGGTCGCCGCGGAGTGCCTCCCCATCGGGTCGAGTGTCGTGCTCACCCTCCCGGCCTCGCAGGAGGGGCTGAACCCGAGCGTTCTGTATGTCCAGACCATCGAGAAGCTCCCGACGATCGCGTCGGGGACCGACGTCGATCCCGAAGCGGGGATGCCCACCGTCGAGCTCGACGCGGACGGCGCTCCTACAATCACGCTCCCGGACGGTGATGCTCCCGCCGAGACGAAGGTCGCCGTCCTGAAGCAGGGCGACGGTGCGACGGTCGCCGAGGGTGATCTGGTCACCGTGCAGTACCGCGGCATCAAGTGGTCGGATGGCTCGGAGTTCGACTCCAGCTGGAGCCGCGGCGCGGCACCGGCGCAGTTCCCCACGACGGGCGTCGTCACCGGCTTCAAGAAGGCGCTCGAAGGTCAGAAGGTCGGGTCGCAGGTCATCGTGACGATGCCGCCGTCCGAGGCGTATGGCGACAACGAAGGGAACGAACTCCAGAACGAGAGCCTCGTTTTCGTCGTCGACATCCTCGCCACGACCCCGCCGGAGCAGGTCCAGCAGTAATCCGGTCGAGCCGAGGGCGTGTCATAGGCTGACATGATGCAGCGCATCATCGTCCTCGGCTCCACCGGTTCCATCGGCACGCAGGCACTCGACGTCATCCGCGCGAACCCCCGTCGGTTCGAGCTGGTCGGTCTTGCCGCCGGGTCGAACGCGGAGTTGCTGGCTGATCAGGCCGAGAGCTTCCGAGTCGAGAACACCGCGCTGGGTGCCGTCGAGGCGGAGCAGCTCGTGCGCGACGTCGACGCGGATGTCGTGCTGAACGCGATCACGGGGTCGATCGGACTCGGTTCGACGCTCGCCGCGTTGAAGGCCGGACGCACTCTCGCGCTGGCGAACAAGGAGTCCCTCATCGTGGGCGGAGAGCTGGTCCTCGCCGCCGCGCGGCCGGGGCAGATCGTGCCCGTCGACTCCGAGCACTCCGCGATCGCGCAGGCCCTCCGCAGTGGCACGCACGCCGAGGTGCGGCGACTCGTCGTGACGGCATCCGGTGGTCCCTTCCGCGGACGCAGCCGGGAGGACCTGGCCGAGGTCACGCCCGCCGAGGCGCTGGCGCACCCGACCTGGGACATGGGGCGGATGGTGACCACCAACTCCGCGACGCTCGTCAACAAGGGACTCGAGGTCATCGAGGCGCATCTGCTTTTCGACATCGCCTACGACGACATCGACGTCGTGGTGCACCCGCAGTCGATCGTGCACTCGATGGTCGAGTTCATCGACGGCTCCACCATCGCTCAGGCATCGCCGCCCGACATGCGCCTGCCGATCTCGCTGGGACTCGACTGGCCGAACCGCGTCGGCGGGGTGGGACGCCCCCTCGACTGGCGGACGGCATCGTCCTGGACGTTCGAGCCGCTCGACGAGAAGGCCTTCCCGTCCGTCGCTCTCGCGAAGACCGTCGGTCGTGCGGGAGCGACGTTCCCCGCCGTCTACAACGCCGCGAACGAGCAGGCCGTCGATGCCTTCCACGAAGGGCGACTGTCGTTCCTCGGAATCGTCGACACGATCGCCCGCGTCGTCGACGCGCACGAGCCGCCCGAGCAGCTCACGGTGGAGTCGCTCGCGGCGGCCGAGCTGTGGGCGCGGGAGAAGGCGGATCGGCTGATCGCCGCCGCCTGAACTCAGTCCTCTTCGGGGTAAGGCACGGGCCAGCGGGAGTCCGGCACGGGCCATCCGGCCGCGCGCAGCGCGCGTCGGGCGAGTTCCCTGGCCGAGTAGGGCGTGCGGACTCCGCGGATGTCGCGGTAGTCCTGGTGTCCGGGGCCCGCCCAGAGGATCGCGTCGCCGTCGCCGACGAGCGCGACCGCGGCCACGATCGCCGCTTCCGGCGGTGAGTACTCGTGGATCTCGGCATCCGGACGCGCCTTCCGAGCACCCGCCACCAGCGTTGCCCGGATCGACTCGGGGTCCTCGAACCGCGGGTGATGATCGGTCACGACGAGGATGTCGCTGCCCTGCACGGCCGTACGGGCCATGTCGAAGCGCTTGCTCGCGTCGCGGTCGCCGTCGGCACCGAAGAGCATGACGACGCGTCCCGGGGTGACTCGGCGCACGGCGGCGAGCGTCTTCTCGAAGGCGTCGGGGGAGTGGCCGAAGTCGACGAACACGGCGGGGCCGCTCTCGCCCGAGACGAGCTGCGTGCGTCCGGGCAGGTAGGCGCGGATGCCGCCGTCGCGTTCGAGGGCCGAGGCGATCCGGTCCCAGGCGTAGCCGCCTTCGAGGAGCATGACGATCGCCAGCGCGGCGTTCGCGGCCATGTGCGGACCGATCACCGGGACCGTCGTCGTCAGGGTCCCCGCGGGGCCCGTCATCGTGAACGTCGTGCCCGCAGCACGCTCGTCGTCGATCGTGACGACCCAGTCCGCCTTCGCCGCGGAATCCGGGTCGGCGGCGATCGACGGAGTGCCGACCGTCACGACGGGGATCTCGGCGCGCTCGACGACGACCGCGCCCGACGGGGAATCGAGGCAGATGACACCGCGCTTCGCCCGGTCGGGGCGGAACAGCGGAAGCTTCGCCTCGAAGTACTCCTCCATGTCGGCGTAGTCGTCGAGGTGATCGTGGCTGAGGTTGGTGAATCCGGCGACGTCGAAGTGGATGCCGTCGACCCGGTGCCGCGAGAGCGCCTGGGCGCTCACCTCGACGGCCACGGCCTCGACATCTCGCTCGCGCATGAGGGCGAGGAGGGCGTGGAATTCGGACGCCTCGGGGGTCGTCAGTCGCGAGACGATGACCTCACCGGCGATGTGCCGCTCGGCGGTCGACGAGAGCCCCGTGACCACACCGATCTGGTCTAGGATCCCGGCGAGCAGGTGGGAGACGCTCGTCTTCCCGTTGGTTCCGGTGGTCGCGAACAGCAGCGGGAGCGGGTCGTCGGCCCCGGTGCCGTAGACCCAGGCGCTCAGGTCACCGAGAATCGCGCGCGGGTCTTCGACGATGAGGGTCGGAAGGCCGGCGGCCTCGGCGATCGCTGCACCGGCGTCGTCGGTGATGATCGCGACGGCGCCCTTCTCCGCGGCCGCTGCCGAGAACTCGGCTCCGTGGCGGTTCACGCCGCGGATCGCGACGAATGCCTCTCCCGCGCGGAGATCGGCGGTGGCGAGGGTGATGCCGCTGACGGCCACCCCCTGCAGGTCGCCGCGCGTGTCGCGCGCGAATCGAGAGGCGAGTTCGGACAGCTGACGCCGGGGCGGGTTCGCGGGGCGGAGCACGGGAGGCAGGCTCGGTTGTTGTTCAATCGACATGTCTCTTCCATGATCTCACGCGCCGGGCGGATTCCTAGGCTCCACGCAGTAGCGTTGGCGGGTGGAAACCCTGCTCTATGTGGGTGGCATCCTGTTCATGCTGGTCGGGCTCGCGCTCTCGATCGGACTGCACGAGATCGGTCACCTCCTGCCCGCGAAGCTCTTCGGCGTACGCGTCGGCCAGTACATGATCGGCTTCGGGCCGCGTGTCTGGTCGCGCCGGATCGGGGAGACGGAGTACGGGTTCAAGCTCCTGCCGATCGGCGGATTCATCTCGATGTCGGGGATGTACCCGGCGTCGAAGAACTCCCGCGCGGCCACCGGGATCTTCCGATCGCTGGTCCAGGACGCGCGCGCCGCGAACGACGAGACGATCGCGGAGGGCGAGGAGGACCGCGTCTTCTACAAGCTCCCCGTGTGGAAGCGTGTGATCGTCATGCTCGGTGGGCCGTTCATGAATCTCGTGCTGGCCGTGCTCATCTTCACGGTGCTCGCGTCGGGGATCGGGCTGCAGCAGGGAACGACCACGATCGCGTCCGTGACGGAGTGCGTGCTGCCGGCCGGGTCATCGCAGACCGAGTGCACGGCCGATGATCCGGCGTCGCCCGCGGCGGAGGCCGGGATCATGCCGGACGACGTCCTCGTCTCGATCGACGGGACTCCCGTCTCGACCTTCTCCGAGGCCACAGCGATCGTGCAGGCGTCGCCGGGCGAGACGCTCGATGTCGTCGTGCGTCGCGACGGCGCCGAGCAGACCCTCGAGATCACCCCTATCGTCGCCGAGCGCACGCTGACGGATGCCAGTGGTCAGCCGATCCTGGGCGAGGACGGAGAGCCGGTCGTCAAGGAGGTCGGCTACGTCGGCATGGGCGCGCAGATGGGCTTCGTCCCGCAGCCACTGTCGGTCGGGCCTCAGATGGCGGTCGAGAACGTCGGGCGGGTCGCGAACCTGATCGCGACGCTGCCGGTGCGACTCTGGGACGTCGGCGTCTCCCTGGTCACCGGCACGGAGCGCGACCCGAACGGGCCCCTCAGCGTCGTCGGTGTCGGGCGCATCGCCGGTGAGGTCGCGGCGACCGATGCGCCGGTGCTCAATCGCTTCGCCGTGCTGCTCAATCTGCTGGGCTCGCTGAACATCGCCCTCTTCGTCTTCAACATGATCCCGCTGCTCCCGCTCGATGGCGGGCACATCGTCGTCGCGCTGTGGGAGGGGATCAAGCGGGGCTGGGCGCGACTATTCCGCAGACCCCCGCCCGCACCGGTCGACGCCACGAGGCTGGTACCGCTCACCGTGGTGGTCGCGGTCCTGCTGATCGGGATGGGTGCGCTCCTGCTGCTCGCCGACCTGTTCAACCCGGTGAACATCCTGCAGTAGCGGTACCGATCAGCGGAGGGCGTGGGTGACGAGGCGCTCCAGGGTGCGGATGCCGTCGCGCGACAGGATCGACTCGAGATGCCCCTGCACCGATGCGTAGCGCGGCCCGCGCAGAGCGTAGACGTCGCCGTTGGCGGGATCGGCCGAGACCTCGGTGTCGTCCACGACGGTTGTACCGGGCGACACACGTGCGGTGAACGTGTTGTAGAAACCGATCGACGCGTCCTCGCCGAAGACGGGCACCGACTTCTGGAGACCCTGGTGGGGGGCATCCAGCGGGGTCAGCGCGATGCCGAGCGAGTCGGCGAGGATCTGGTGACTGAGGCAGACCGCGAGGAGCGGCGAGGCCGAGGCCCGGCGGCGTGCGACGACGTCGCGCATCCGCGAGATACGAGGGCTCTCGGTGTCGCGGGGGTCTCCCGGACCGGGACCGGCGACGACCAGATCGACGGCGTCGACATCGGCATCGTCGACGTCGCTCCACGCGGCGATCCGCACGTCGAGACCGAGATGCCGCAGCTGGTGGGCGAGCATCGTCGTGAAACGATCCTCCGCGTCGACGACGAGGGCGCTGCGCCCGGCGAACGGTCCGGAATCGTCGTCGCCCTGCGGATTCAGCCAGAAGTCCGCCAGGCGCGCGTTCCGCGAGGAGAGCAGGGCCGCGACCGTCGGATCCTCGGCGAGCGAGAGCGGCACGCCCGGGGCGTCCGCATCGCTGCGCTCCTCGGCCGCGCGGGGGCGATCGATCGCCCCGATGGCGCCGAGAACGCCGGCGGCCTTCCCATGGGTCTCGCTGACCTCCCCGTGCGGGTCGGAATGGCGCACCAGCGTCGCGCCCACCGGTACCCGCACCTCACCGTCCTTCAGATACACGGTGCGGATCAGGATCGGCGCGTCGAGATCGTGGCCGCCCTCGTCGTTCGGGGTGAACAGAGCGGCGACCCCGGAGTAGTACCCGCGCGGTTCGCGCTCGTGGCGGCGGATGACCGCGCAGGCGTTCTGCATGGGAGAGCCGGTGACGGTCGGCGCGAACATCGTCTCGCGGAGGATGTCGCGCGGGTCGAGACGGCTCCGTCCGCGGAGCATGTACTCGGTGTGGGTGAGCCGTGACATCTCCTTGAGGTGCGGCCCCGTGATGCGACCGCCGTCGGAGCAGACCGCGCTCATCATCTTGAGCTCTTCGTCGACGACCATGAAGAGCTCCTCGGTCTCCTTCGTCGACGACAGGAAGTCGACCAGAGTCTCTTTGGTCGCCCCTCCTGCGGGGTGGCGGAACGTACCCGAGATCGGATTCATCGTGACGATCCCGTCACGCGCGACGACGTGCGCCTCGGGGCTGGCCCCGACGGCGATGTGACCGGGCGTGAAGACGGCGAAGGTCCAGTACGCACCGCGCTCGTGCGTGAGCAGGGCCCGGAACCAGGTGAGAGCCGCGGTGCGCTCGTCGACGTCGATGCGCGCGGTGAAGTCGCGCCGGATGACGAAGTTGGCTCCTTCGCCGCGGCCGATCTCGTCGGCGATGACGCGTTCGACGATCGCGGCGTACTCGTCGTCGGCGGTGTCGAAGCCGTCGTCGCGCAGGGGGACGCTCGCCGCGGGCAGGGAGGCGAGGAGCGCGGGAGTGGGGAGGTGCAGATGTTCGTCGACGACGATGCAGCGCAACGGAGCGCCGTCGTCCTGCGAGACGAAACCACGCTCGCGCACCTGTCGGTAGGGAACGAGCGCGAACACCTCGCGAGCCGTGCCCTCGGTGGTCAGCGGGATGTCCGCGAGCAGGTCGACGTCGAGGACATCACCGGTGAGCAGCTCGACGGTGTCGGAGCCGTCGCGTGCGATCAGCACGAAAGAGGAGTGCGGATCGGCCGTGAGTGCGGCGAGTCGTGAGAGGGTCATCGATGTCTCCTGTGCAGGGCTCCGGCTCGGCGCAACGAAAAGACCGCCCCGGAGGCGGTCTGGATTCGTGGGAACGCGAACACACCGCCTAGGAGGCGGGCCACCAGGTGAAGTTCGCGAGCATGGGCCGAAACTACCACACCGGGAGTGCGTCGCCCGGGCGCATGACGGTCCGTTCCGCCCGCTCGGCTTCCAGCCTGCGTCCATCCTGGCGGCGTAGTCTGGTGCGGTGCCAGCAGTGAACCTCGGAATGCCGAAGATCCCCGAAGTCCTCGCCCCTCGCCGCAAGTCCCGCCAGATCAAGGTGGGCAAGGTGCTCGTGGGTGGCGACGCTCCCGTCACCGTGCAGTCGATGACGACGACCAAGACGACCGACATCAACGGGACTTTGCAGCAGATCGCCGAGCTCACGGCATCCGGCTGCGAGATCGTGCGCGTGGCCGTTCCCCACCAGGACGACGCGGACGCGCTCAAGATCATCGCGATGAAGAGCCAGATCCCCGTGATCGCCGACATCCACTTCCAGCCGCGATACATCTACACCGCGATCGACGCCGGTTGCGGCGCCGTGCGAGTGAATCCCGGCAACATCCGCGAGTTCGACGGCAACGTGGGCAAGATCGCCGAAGCCGCCAAGGCCGCGGGCGTCTCGCTGCGCATCGGCGTGAACGCCGGTTCGCTCGACAAGCGCATCCTCGCGAAGTACGGCAAGGCCACCGCCGAGGCCCTCGTCGAGAGCGCGGTCTGGGAGGCCTCGCTGTTCGAGGAGCACGACTTCCACGACTTCAAGATCTCGGTGAAGCACAACGACCCGATCGTGATGGTGAAGGCGTACCGCCAGCTCGCCGAGCGAGGGGACTGGCCGCTCCACCTCGGTGTGACCGAGGCAGGCCCGGCTTTCCAGGGCACGATCAAGAGCGCCACGGCGTTCGGCATCCTGCTCGGTGAGGGGATCGGCGACACCATCCGTGTGTCGCTCTCCGCGCCGCCGGCCGAAGAGGTCAAGGTCGGTCACCAGATCCTGCAGTCGCTGAACCTGCGCGAGCGCAAGCTCGAGATCGTCTCGTGCCCCTCCTGTGGTCGTGCGCAGGTCGATGTCTACACGCTCGCCGAGAACGTCACCGACGGCCTCAAGGACATGACGGTGCCGCTGCGCGTGGCCGTCATGGGCTGCGTCGTCAACGGACCGGGCGAGGCGCGCGAAGCCGACCTCGGCGTCGCCTCCGGCAACGGAAAGGGCCAGATCTTCGTCAAGGGCGAGGTCATCAAGACCGTTCCCGAGGCCGACATCGTCGCGACGCTGATCGAGGAGGCGAACCGGATCGCCGTCGACATGGGGCCCGACGCCCCGCTCGGCACCGCGCAGGTCGTCACCGTCTGACCCTGCAGGGAGAAGCAATGTCGTCGACCATCGTGTCTTTCGCCGACGGTTCCGTCCGGGGCGAGAGCGTCATCACCCGCATCGATCGGACGGCTGACGACGCCGTCGTGGTCGTCGTCGCGGAGACGCCCTTCCACCCCGTCGATCACACGTGGCCCGATCAGCCGGGCGATGCGGGGACGATCATCGTGGGCGAGGAGAGCGCGTCGGTGGTGGAGGCCGTCATGGCGGCCGTCAGCGAGGAGGGCGACTTCGCGGTCGGTTCGGAGATCCCCGCGCGACGCGGCGCCGACGGGTGGACCTGGTTGGTCGCCCATCGGCTCGAGGGCTCCGCACCGGCCGGTTTCATCGCAGGGGCGAGCGCGCGTCTCGTCGTCGACGAGCGGCGTCGCGCCGGCCTCAGCCGCGGTCACACTGCCTGCCACCTCGCGTCCCTGGCACTCGACCTGGCCGTCGCGGATCTCTGGCGCAAGGACCCCGGCGTGGATGCCCTCGGCACGCCCGACTTCGAGGGGCGTGCGAACCAGTCCAGCCGGATCCACGAGAACGGCAGCGTCGACGAGTATCGCCTGGGCAAGAGCCTGCGACGCGCCGGCTTCGACACCGAGACCTTCGCGGCGACGCTCGCAGAGCGCGAGGCATCCATCAACGCGCAGCTCGCTGCGTGGGTGGTGACGGCCGCACGCAGCCGGATCGTCACGGAGGGGCCGACGATCGTCGACCGGCGCCGTTGGTACTGCGAGCTCCCCGAGGGAGAGGCGGTGATTCTCTGCGGCGGTACGCACGTGGATTCGCTGGCGGAGTTCTCGTCGATCCGGGTCTCCCTCGATCTGAGCGATCCCCAGCTCCTCGTGATGACGACGACCGTCGTCCCCGCGACCTGACGAAGGTCAGCCGAGCGAGAACTCGATCTCGCCCGCGGCGATGTCCGCACGTGCGACGCGCAGGCGGACGACATCGCCCGGGCGCGCCTCGGGCGGAACGGATGCGGATGCCGTGACGGCGGGGTCGCCGAGTTGGATGCGCGCACGCTCGCCGCGCAGCTCGATGATCGTCGCATCGACCCACGTGCCCACCAGCGGAGTGACCAGCGCGGCCTCCACGGCGTTCACGGTAGCGGCGTCGAGTCGGGAGGCCCGCTGGGAGGACTCCTGCATCAGCCCCGGAAGATCGGCGAGTGAGTCCCGCACCCACGCGGGGACCGGCTCTCCGCGGGATACGGCGAGGCAGATGGTCAGCGTCCACCGATCGACGAGGCGACGCAGCGGTGCGGTCGCGTGCGCGTACGGTGCGGCGATCGCGGCCTGCACGGTCTCGTCCGGCACGGACCCGTCGAAGGTCGCATAACCGGCGCCTCGGAAGAGCGTCGCGGCCGCCTGCAGAACGGGGAGCGTGAGCGGGTCGGTGCGGTCCAGGCCACGGAGGAAGTCCCCGTACTCGCCGCCGGCCCAGGGCCGTCCGAGTGCAGCCGTCTGTCGTCGGAACGTGTCGAACGCCGCGTCGTCCGGCCGGGGCATGGTGCGCAGGATGCCGATGCGCGCCTCGAGCATGAGCGAGGCGGCCGCCATCCCCGTCATCAGGGACAGCTGCGCGTTCCACTCCTCCACGGGGAGCGGGCTGCGCCGGCGGATCGCGTATCCGCCGCCGTCGGTTCGGATGACCTCCTCGTCCGGCAGATTCAGGCTGGCACCGCCCCGGGCCCGTTCCTGCGCGATGCGCAGCCGACCGATCTCGGGGAGGAGGGAGACCGCCCCGCCCTCGCCGCGATCGATCGCGGCCTGTGCGCCGGCGTAGTCGAGCTGCGCCCGCGAACGGATGAGAGCGCGTTCGAGGCGGGTCGCGATCACGACCCCGTCGCCATCGAGCCCGAAGGTCCAGACGAGAGCCGGCCGATCGACATCGGGAAGGAGCGAGGCGCGATTCTCGCTGAGTACCGGCGGATGCAGGGGGATCGACCCGTCGACGGCGTACAGGGTCTGACCGCGGCGTCGTGCCTCGAGGTCGATGGCGCCTCCGGGGGCGACGAATCCGGGGACGTCAGCGATCGCGTAGCGCACCCGATAGCCGCCGCCGTCGCGATCGAGATGGAACGCCTGGTCGAGATCTCGGGACCCGGGTGGATCGAGCGTGACGAACGGCACGTCGCGCAGATCGAGTTCGGGAGCGGGCGAGGTCGAGGAGCGCGCCTCGTCGAGTACATCGGCGGGGAAGTCGACCGGGGCATCGAGTTCCGCACGCAGTCCCGCGAGTGCTGCGGCGAGCTCGGTCTGAGCGGCGGAAGGGGCGACATGCGAACGACGCTGCGGCATGCGTCCACCCTAGGCGGATCTCCACGGCCCGATCGTCGGGGGTTCGCGTTAGCGTGGAAGGCATGACCACTTCATCCCAGGCACAGACCCTCGTCGACCTCTATGACGCCCCCGAGATCCTCCGCGTGGTGAACGTGTGGGACGTGGTATCCGCCGGAGCGGTCGCCAAGCTCCCCGAGACGAAGGCGATCGCGACGGCCGGTCACGGCATCGCCTCGTCTTTCGGTTACGACGACGGCACGATCCCGCGCGACCTCATGCTCGACATGGTCGGCCGGATCGCGGCATCCGTCCACGTCCCGGTGACCGCCGATCTCGATGACGGTTACGGCGACGCGGGGGAGACCACGCGTCTCGCCATCGCGGCCGGGGTCGTCGGAGCGAACGTCGAGGACCGCCTCAAGCCGCTCGACGAGTCCGTCGCGGTCGTGGAGGCGATCGTCAAGGCGGCCGAGGCTGAAGGGGTGCCGTTCGCGCTGAATGCCCGCACCGACGCATTCGTCCGTGCCGGTGGACGCCCGGTCGAGCAGAGCATCGCCGACGCGATCCAGCGCGGTCGCGCGTTCATCGACGCCGGTGCCACCTCCGTGTTCGTCCCCGGCATCCTCGACGCGCACGTCACGCGTCAGCTCGTCGAGGGCATCGGCGAGCGGAAGGTGAGCGTCATCGGTCTGCCCGGTGCCCTCAGTGCCGCGCAGTACGAGAAGCTCGGCGTCGCCCGCATCTCGTACGGACCGCTGCCGCAGCGCGCCGCGTTGACGGCGCTGCAGGAGCTCGCCGCCAGCCTCTACAAGGGCGGCGTCGTGCCCGAGGGACTCCCGGCGCTCAACTGAGTCATCCGCCGAAGAGGAGTGACCACGGGTCAGTAGACTTGGCCCGTGGTCACTCGTCTTTCGAATTTCTTCCTCCGTACTCTCCGTGAAGACCCTGCAGGTGCAGAGGTCGCGAGTCACAAGCTGCTCATCCGGGCCGGTTACATCCGGCCGCAGGCGGCAGGCATCTTCGCGTGGCTGCCGCTGGGGCTTCGCGTGAAGTCGAAGATCGAGACCGTCGTTCGCGAGGAGATGGCCGCGGCCGGCGCGCAGGAGGTGCACTTCCCGGCGCTCATGCCGCGCGAGGCCTACGAGGCGACGGGGCGCTGGGACGAGTACGGCGATCTGCTGTTCCGCCTGAAAGACCGCAAGGGCGGCGACTATCTGCTCGCGCCCACCCATGAAGAGGCGTTCACCCAGCTCGTCAAGGATCTCTACTCCTCGTACAAGGATCTCCCTCTGACGATCTATCAGATCCAGGACAAGTACCGCGACGAGGCCCGCCCCCGGGCGGGACTGCTGCGCGGCCGCGAGTTCACGATGAAGGACGCCTACTCCTTCGACGCATCCGACGAGGGGCTGGAGGCCAGCTACCAGGCGCAGCGCGATGCGTACGAGCGCATCTTCCAGCGTCTGGGACTCGAGTACGTGATCGTCCAGGCGGATGCCGGGGCGATGGGCGGTTCGCGCAGCGAGGAGTTCCTGCACCCGACCCCGGTCGGCGAGGACACCTTCGTGCGCAGCGCCGGCGGGTACGCCGCGAACGTCGAGGCATTCACCACCGCCGTTCCGGACGCCGTCGCCTTCGACGCCGATGCCGCGCCGGTCGTGTTCGACTCCCCGGACACTCCGACGATCGACACGCTCGTCGCCCACTCCAATGCGGTTCTCGATGGGGAGTACTCCGCCGCCGACACTCTCAAGAACGTCGTCCTCGCGCTCACGCATCTCGATGGCACGCGCGAACTGGTCGTCGTCGGCATCCCGGGCGACCGTGAGGTCGACGAGAAGCGCGCCGAGGTGGCCTTCGCCCCGGCCGAGGTCGAGACCGCCACTCCGGAGGACTTCGAGAAGCACCCCCTCCTGGTGAAGGGGTACATCGGTCCGTGGTCGACCACGGGAGCGGTGCTCGGGGAGGAATCCGCCACCGGCATCCGCTATCTCGTCGACCCGCGGGTCAGCGAGGGCACCAGCTGGATCACCGGAGCGAACATCGATCAGAAGCACGCGCACTCCGTGGTCGCGAGTCGCGACTTCACGGCCGACGGCATCGTCGAGATCGCGAACGTGCGCGCCGGCGACCCCGCGCCCGACGGCTCCGGACCCGTGGAGCTCGCCAAGGGCATGGAGATCGGCCATGTCTTCCAGCTCGGGCGCAAGTACGCCGAGGCTCTCGGCCTCAAGGTTCTCGATGTCAACGGCAAGCTCGTCACCGTCACGATGGGCTCGTACGGCATCGGCGTCACCCGCATCCTCGCGATCATCGCCGAACTCAACAACGACGAGAAGGGCCTCATCTGGCCGGCGTCGGTCGCGCCCTTCGACGTGCAGGTCGTCGCCGCAGGCCGCGACCAGGTCGCTTTCGACGTCGCCGCCGATCTCGCGTGCACGCTGGAGGGGGCCGGGCTCGACGTGCTCTACGACGATCGCCCGAAGGTCTCTCCCGGTGTGAAGTTCGGCGATGCCGAACTCGTGGGCGTGCCGAAGATCGTGATCGTCGGGCGCGGTGCGGCCGAGGGACAGGTCGAGCTGTGGGACCGCGCAACGGGCGACCGCGACGCCGTGTCGATCGCCGACGCGGTCGAACGACTCTCCCGCTGAACCGATCACGAGCGCCGCGTCCTCCGTCGGGGCGCGGCGTTCGTGCATGCGGAGTGGCGCCTCGCGCCCGTCTGTCGGGTCGTGACAGGGTGGACGCATGATCGACGAACCGCTCCCGGAGGCACTCAGTGCCGAGATCAACGCCGTGCTGGACGATGCGGGGGTGCATGCGGATCGTCGGCTCGTGATGCGGATGCTGCGCACCGCGATCCTGCTGGGGGAGGACGGCACCGATCGTCTCGATCTCAAGATCGCCTCGGCGGCGCTCGCGGAGATGCGCGACGCGTTCCGGTTGTTCGCGCCGTACCGGGGCGTGCCCAAGGTCACGGTCTTCGGGTCCGCCCGCACGCGCACGGATGATCCGCTGTATCGCCAGGCCCGAGACGTCGCCGCCGCACTGGCCACCGATGGATGGATGGTCGTCACCGGTGCGGGGCCGGGGATCATGCAGGCCGCGGCGGAGGGGGCCGGGCCCGCACTGTCCCTCGGCGTCTCGATCCGCCTGCCCTTCGAGGAGAAGGCCAACGCGATCGTGTCGGGGCAGGACCACGTCGTGGCGATGAAGTACTTCTTCACGCGCAAACTGATGCTCATCAAGGAGTCGGAGGGCTTCATCTGCCTACCTGGCGGGTTCGGCACGCTCGACGAGATGTTCGAGCTCCTCACCCTGCAGCAGACCGGCAAGGCCGAACCGATGCCGATCGTGCTCCTCGACGAGACCGGAGGACGGTTCTGGGAAGGGCTGCGCAGCTTCGTCGACGAGCACCTCGCGCCGGCGGGGGTGATCTCGGAGGGCGACTTCGATCGGGTGGTGATCACGGACTCCGTCGAGGCAGCGCGCGCGGAGATCACAGGTTTCTGGCGGAACTACGACTCTCTGCGCTGGTTCGGGGACACGCTGGTGCTGCGGCTCCGGGCGGAACCGACGGATGCCGAGCTCTCCGACCTGAACGAGCGCTTCGCCGCCATGCTGGCATCGGGCCGCATCGAGCGCGCCGCACCGCGATCGCCGGAGATCGCGGATGCCGATGCAGTCGATCTTCCGCGATTGGCGC
Organism: Microbacterium sp. NPDC008134; assembly: GCF_042957055.1. Classification (NCBI taxonomy): domain Bacteria; kingdom Bacillati; phylum Actinomycetota; class Actinomycetes; order Micrococcales; family Microbacteriaceae; genus Microbacterium; species Microbacterium sp. NPDC008134. Next base: position 1,446,263 of record NZ_JBIBHO010000001.1, read on the forward strand.
TCCAGCTCGATCAGCGGCGCGTGGGCGACCTGTTCCGATTGATCGGCGCGATCAACGCGCTGCCGTCCGCGGATGCGCTGCCGGAGACGTCGCCGTCGGTCTGACGTGACGACCCCGGCGGGGCACGGTATCGTTGTACGGATGTCGCGCGTGTGATTCCGCGTGACGAGAGCTGAATAGGGAGCCGTCATGGATATCGAACTGAGCCTGTTGCGTGGAATCGAGAAGGAGAAGGGGATCCCCTTCGACGAGCTCGTCGCGATCATCGAGCAGGCGATCCTGACCGCCTACTCCAAGCATGTCTCGGCCGAGGGCGACCTCCCCGAGGGCGTGCGCGTCGACCTCGACCGCAAGACCGGTCACGTCGCGGTGCTGCAGGCGGTCTCCGACGACGAGGGCGCCATCATCGGCGAAGAGGACGCGACGCCGAGCGACTTCGGCCGGATCGCGGCATTCGCCGCCAAGCAGGTCATCAGCCAGCGACTCCGCGACATCGCCGACGAGGCGGTGCTCGGCGAGTTCCGTGGCAAGGAGGGCGACATCGTCGCCGGTGTCATCCAGCAGGGACCGAACCCGCGCATGATCCACGTCGACCTCGGCTCCGTGGAGGCCATCCTCCCGCCCGAGGAGCAGGTTCCCGGTGAGGAGTACGCGCACGGATCGCGCATCCGCGTCTACGTGACGAGCGTGGCAAAGGGACTCAAGGGGCCGCAGATCACCGTTTCGCGCACGCACCCCGGTCTCGTCCGCAAGCTCTTCGCACTCGAGGTTCCCGAGATCGCGGCAGGCCTCGTCGAGATCGTCTCGCTGGCCCGCGAGGCAGGGCACCGCTCGAAGATCGCGGTCAAGGCCAACGACCCGTCCATCAACGCCAAGGGTGCCTGCATCGGCGAACTCGGCCGCCGCGTGCGCGCCGTCACCGAGGAACTCTCCGGCGAGAAGATCGACATCGTCGACCACGACCCGGAGCTCGCGGCCTTCGTGGCGAACGCGCTCTCTCCGGCGAAGGTCACGAGCTCGTTCATCCTCGACGCGAGCACCAAGGCCGTGCGGGCGCTCGTGCCGGACTACCAGCTCTCGCTCGCGATCGGCAAGGAGGGCCAGAACGCCCGCCTCGCCGCGAAGCTCACGGGCGCCAAGATCGACATCCAGCCGGACAGCGTCCTGGACTGAGCGCCCACCGTCCGCTCGGCACGCCCCGTCCGCGTGCCGAGCGAGAGGAAACGCAGGTGTAAGATGGAACCCGTACGAACGTGCGTCGGATGTCGCATGCGTGCTCCCCGCTCCGCCCTCCTCAGGGTGGTGTCCCAGAACGAAATCCTCATCATCGATGAGCGTGCCGTCCTGCCGGGGCGTGGCGCGTGGATGCATCCGACGCAGGAATGCATGGAGGCCGCACTGCGGCGCCGCGCTTTCGGACGAGCACTCCGTGTGTCCACCGCTGTGGACACGCAGACCATCGAGAAACGGCTGAACGGCTATGGAAACAAAGTGAACGGCTCGAAATGAGACCCGTCCGCGACTAATGGTCTGCCCTGTCTGGGCAGACTGCCCCAGACAGGAGAATTGTGGCTGGTAAACCACGCGTACACGAGATCGCCGCCGAACTCGGCGTCGACAGCAAGGTCGCACTTGCAAAGCTGAAGGAACTCGGCGAGTTCGTCAAGAGTCCTTCGTCGACCATCGAACCGCCGGTGGCGCGCAAGCTGCGCGCAGCGATCGATGCCGACCCCTCGCTCAAGGCATCCGCCGAGCCCGCACAGGCTGCGAGCCCCGCCGCCGCGAAGCCGGCAGCGGCGAAGCCCGCCGCCAAGTCGGCGCCCACTCCCGGGCCGAAGCCCGGGCCCAAGCCCGCTCCCGCACCGGTCGTCGAGACGCCCGCTGCGGAGGCTCCCGCTGCCGAGAAGTCCGCGCCCGCGGCGCCGACGCCGGCAGCACCGGCATCCGAGAAGCCGGCGCCCGCTGCGCCCACAGGTGACAGCGGAACCCCCAAGCCCGGCGCTCCGCGCCCCGGCAACAACCCGTTCTCGTCGGCGCAGGGCATGGGACAGCGTCCCACCGGTCCTCGCCCGGGTAACAACCCCTTCGCCTCGGCGCAGGGCATGGGCCAGCGCCCGACGCCGGGGAACATCCCGCGTCCGCAGGCTCCGCGCCCCGGCGCTCCCCGTCCGGGCGCACCGCGTCCCGGTTCGCCCCGTCCCGGCGCCCCGCGTGGCGGTCAGGGCGGTCGTCCCGGCGCTCCGTTCCAGCAGCGTCCCGGGGGCCCCGGTCGTCCCGGCGGTGCCGGTGGACCCGGTGCCGGCCCCGGCGCACGTCCCGGTGGCGGTTTCGCCGGTCGTCCCGGCGGCGGCGGTCGTGGCCGTGGTCCCGGCGGTGGTACCGCCGGTGCATTCGGTAAGGGCGGCGGCAAGAGCAAGCAGCGCAAGTCCCGGCGGGCGAAGCGGCAAGAGTTCGAGATGCGGAGCGCCCCGGTCGTCGGTGGCGTCAACGTCACCCGTGGAAACGGGGAGATCATCCGCATGCGCCGTGGCGCATCGATCGCGGACTTCGCCGACAAGATCGAGACGCTGACCGGTTACACCGTTCAGCCCGGAACGCTCGTCACGATCCTCTTCAACCTGGGCGAAATGGCCACGGCCACCGAGTCCCTGGACGAGGCGACGTTCGAGGTCCTCGGTGAGGAGCTCGGCTACAAGATCCAGATGGTCTCGCCCGAGGACGAGGACAAGGAGCTCCTCGAGGGCTTCGGTCTCGACCTCGAGAAGGAGCTGGAGGAGGAGAGCGACGACGACCTCGAGATCCGTCCTCCGGTCGTCACCGTCATGGGCCACGTCGACCACGGTAAGACCCGACTGCTCGACGCGATCCGTCAGACCAACGTCATCGAGGGCGAAGCCGGTGGCATCACCCAGCACATCGGTGCGTACCAGGTGTGGACGGAGCACGAGGGCGTCGATCGCGCCATCACCTTCATCGACACCCCCGGTCACGAGGCCTTCACGGCCATGCGTGCCCGTGGTGCTCAGGTCACCGACCTCGCGATCCTCGTGGTCGCGGCCGACGACGGCATCATGCCGCAGACGGTCGAGGCGCTCAACCACGCTCAGGCGGCGAACGTCCCGATCGTGGTCGCGGTGAACAAGGTCGACAAGCCCGAGGCCAACCCGGCCAAGGTTCGTCAGCAGCTGACCGAGTACGGTCTGGTCGCCGAGGAGTACGGCGGCGACGTCCTGTTCGTCGACGTCTCCGCGCGTGCCAACACCGGCATCCAGGAGCTCCTCGACGCCGTGCTGCTCACGGCCGACGCAGGACTCGACCTCACCGCCAACCCGAACAAGGCCGCTCGCGGTGTCGCCATCGAGGCGAAGCTCGACAAGGGCCGCGGTTCTGTCGCGACGGTGCTCATCCAGTCCGGAACGCTCCGCGTCGGAGACGCGATCGTCGCCGGCACCGCCTACGGGCGTGTGCGTGCGATGGCCGACGAGAACGGCGAGCAGGTCCTCGAGGCCTACCCGTCGCGTCCGGTCCAGGTGCAGGGTCTGAACTCGGTGCCGCGTGCCGGTGACGTGTTCATCGTCACCGACGAGGACCGCATGGCCCGACAGATCGCCGAGAAGCGTGAAGCGGTCGAGCGCAACGCGCAGCTGGCGAAGGCCCGCAAGCGCATCTCGCTCGAGGACTTCACCCGCGCACTCGAAGAGGGCAAGGTCGAGTCGCTCAACCTCATCATCAAGGGTGACGTCTCGGGTGCCGTCGAGGCGCTCGAGGAATCGCTGCTCAAGATCGAGGTCGACGATTCCGTGCAGCTGCGGATCATCCACCGCGGCGTGGGTGCCATCACCGAGTCCGACGTCAACCTCGCGACGATCGACAACGCGATCATCGTGGGCTTCAACGTCCGCCCCGACACGAAGGCGCGCGAGCGCGCCTCCCGCGAAGGCGTGGACATCCGGTTCTACTCGGTCATCTACAACGCGATCGACGAGATCGAGAACTCCCTCAAGGGAATGCTCAAGCCGGAGTACGAAGAGGTCCAGTCGGGTGTCGCCGAGATCCGCGAGGTGTTCCGCTCCTCGAAGTTCGGCAACATCGCCGGTGTCATCGTGCGCTCGGGAACGATCACGCGCAACGCGAAGGCCCGTGTCATCCGCGACGGCGTGGTCATCGCGGACGGCCTGGCGATCGAATCGCTGCGTCGTTTCAAGGACGACGTCACCGAGGTGCGGACGGACTACGAGGCCGGTATCGGCCTCGGCAAGTACAACGACATCCAGATCGGTGACGAGATCGAGACGACCGAGATGGTCGAGAAGCCGCGCGGCTGATCCTCGGTACATCGCTCCGGCGATGGATGCCATCGGGATAACGGGAACCCCAAGACCCCGACTGTCCGGATGGCATCCATCGCCTCCGCTACAGTTTCACGCCGCTGCGGCGGTGGAAGAGAGAGAATCAAGCATGGCTGGAGAACGACAGGCACGCCTCGCCGACCGGATCCGCGTGATCCTCGCCGAGCGGCTCGAGAAGGGGCTGCGGGATCCGCGGCTCGGGTTCGTGACGATCACCGACGTGCGCGTGAGCGGTGACCTTCAGCACGCATCGGTGTTCTACACCGTCCTCGGCACGGAAGAGGAGCGCGTCGCCAGTGGCGCCGCTCTCACCTCGGCCACCGGGATGCTCCGCAGCGAGGTCGGGCGGCAGCTCAGCACCCGCCTGGTGCCCACGCTGGAGTTCATTCCCGACGCGCTTCCCGAGAACGCCGACCACATCACCGCCCTGTTGCGCCAGGCTCAGGAACGCGACGCAGAGGTGGCGAAGCTCGCCTCGTCGGCCTCGCATGCAGGCGACGCGGACCCGTACGTGCGCGCGGAGGACGAAGACTCCGACCGCTGATACCGCCGACGCGGAGACGCGTAAGGTATATCGGTCGATGACCGCTGCGGCGGTGAGTCTGCTTGCTACCGTCGCACCGGATGAGACACATCTCATCCGGTGCGAGGGGGTGCATCATCGAGGGGTCAGGTGTGTCGGGGGCGACCAGCCCGACGTGGGTGACGGGCGGTCCGTTGCTCGAGGAACTGCTGGTCGACGAAGTCGGCTGCGCGCCGCACGTGCTGTCGCGGCTCATCGTCGAATTGGGCGCGCACACGCTCACGATCCGGCAAGTGGCCACGGCGCTGACGCGCGCGCAGCGTCAGGGGCTCCTCCCGCTCCCGTCTCCGCTTCCGTTCGTTCCCGCGATCGCCGACGCTTTCCGCAGTCTGGATCCGGCGGAGCGCGATCGTGCGCTCCTCATCGCCGTCTCGGTGACGCTGACGGACGAGCTCGCGCCGATCCTCGCGTTCGACGGGCGTTCGGCCGAGCAACTCGCGACGTCCGCGATCGGTGCACTGCTCCACCTGCACGCCGGGCGGATCCGCCTGCGGGATCCCCGTCTGGCGGTGTGGATCCGCGACTCACTGACTCCGGGCGAGGCCGCGCACGTGCACGCACGACTGCGTGAGGTCTTCATCGGCACGGGTGGTGAGGCCGAAGCGGACTGGCATCGCGCACGCGCCTCCTTGGAGATGGATCCCGTGTCAGCGCGGGAACTCACGCGCATCGCGCGCGGACTGTCCGAGGCAGGGGACGCGGATCGGGCCCTGATGATCGCGCGCGAAGCGGCGGCGCACGCCGCAGGGCGGGATCTGGATGAGGCCAGGCTGGTCGCGGGTGCGGCGGCGATCGGGGCCGGATACGCGCTCGAAGCGGCCGCATGGCTCGGAAGCCTGGTTCCGCACGGGACCGAGCGCTATCGTCTGCAGGGGCTCGCCGGCCTGCTCATCGCTCAGGCTCACTTGCTGGGTTCGGTCCCCGAGATCGATCCGTCGACGCTGTGCCCGGCGTCCGACGCCCCGGAGGATTGGTATTCGGTCGCTCGGGGAGCGGCGCTGGCGGTGCCGCTGTGCGCAGAGCGCGGCGATCGACAGGGCATGCGGACCTGGCGCGAGACGCTGAGATACGCCTCCTCCCGTGTCGGTGTCGAGTCGAAGCTCCGGGACCCGGCCGTTGCCCTCGCCTGGCTGCTGGTGGGGGAGTCCGACAAGGAGGATGCCGAGGGTACGGGGCCGGTGACGGGAGGGCTGCTGCGTGCGCTGACTGCTGCGCTCGACGGACGGATCGACGTCGGTCTGCGCCTGCTCGCCCACGAGGACGCGCTCGCATCCGGTGTGGATCCGCTCGTGGAGGGTTTCGAACGGAGCCCGCTCGTCGACGCCTATCGCGCGGTCGCCCACGCGCTTCTCCTGGTCTGGCGAGGTGACATGGGCGAGGCTCGCGAGCATCTGCTCACGGCATCGATGACCCTTCCGGTGAGCATGCCGTTCGCCGGACTCGGTGTGGTCCTCGCGCGGCGACTCGACCTCGCGGTCCTGGGCGAGCTCGGGCCCTTCGCGCGCGCACTGACCGGCGTGCTCCCGGCGCCGCAGCGGATCGATCTGCTGATCGATCAGGGCATCGAGGCGTTCCTCGGCGGGGACTTCGATGCAGCCGCCGGGTTCGTCAGGTTGTGGCGCGAACTCGGGGCGCCGCAGACATCGTTCGCCGTTCCCGGCCTCGAGGAGATCCGCCCCGGCGGCGACGAGGAGCCGGTCGTCCGTCTCATCGAGCCGCCGGAGGTTCGCCTCGCACGGTCGCTCCGCACACGCGTCGCGACCGCTCCCGATGTGCGTTGGCACTCCGAGCGCGATGAGGTCCTGACCGCCGCGCGTACGCTGAGGTCTCCGTTCGCACGCGGACGCATCGAGGCGATGCTCGGCACCCGCGCGGCGATCCGAGGCGAAGCGGTTCTCGCCCGCGAGCACCTGCGCACAGCGCACCGCCTGTTCGAGCTCTCCGGTGCCCACGCGTGGGCACGCTCGGTCGTCCGCCGGATCGCGACTCTCGACGCCGACGACGGGTCCTCGCCGATCGACCCGCTCGCGGCGTGCCGGGCGGCGTGGTCGCAGCAGCTGACCGCGCGCGAACTCGAAGTGGCGATGCGGGCGGCCGCCGGTGCGAGCAACCGGGAGATATCGGGAGCGCTCGTCGTGTCGGTCCGCACTGTCGAGGTGCACATCGGGCGGGCCTTCGCGAAGCTCGGTGTGCGCTCGCGGGTCGAACTCACCGTGCTGGCGCACCGCACGAATCAGCTCCTCTGAGAGTCAGCGCGGCAGCGCGAGTTCGCCGGCGGTCGCTTCGGCGAGTCCGTCGGCGACGAGTGAGTCGATCGCGCGGTCGCGTTGCAGCCGATCCGGCCAGTCGGGCAGCAGAGCGTCCAGAGGGACGCCGGCGGGGGCGACCTCCCGGAGCATGCGCAGCACCGCGCCGCGCGCTTGGCGATCCGAACCTTCGTAGGCCGCCTGCTTCCGTCGGGTGTCGGCGGTCGCGGGGCTCCCCGCGGCCAGCCACGCGCACCGGTCGGCGATCGGGCATTCCCCGCACGACGGTGTGCGCGCGGTGCACACCGTCGCCCCGAGCTCCATGACGGCGGCGTTGAACATCGCGGCGGCGGAGTCGTCCGACGGGAGCTGCGCCTCCATCAGGTCGAGGTCGCGTCGGGACGGGGGACCGGGGTGCGCGATGCCGTCCACCGCGCGCGCCAGAACGCGGCGCGTGTTGGTGTCGACCACCGGATGCCGGTCGCCGTAGGAGAATACGGCGACCGCGCGAGCGGTGTAGTCGCCGACCCCGGTCAGTGCGAGCAACGCGGGGACGTCACGGGGGACCGTCCCGTCGTGCTCGCGGACGACCTCCATCGCGGCACGATGGAGCCAGAGTGCGCGGCGCGGGTATCCGAGGTTCGCCCACTGCTGAACGACCTCGGCGGGGGAGGCCTCGGCCATCTCCGAAGGCGACGGCCAGCGCGAAAGCCAGGCATCGAGGCGGGGGATCACGCGAGCGACGGGGGTCTGCTGCAGCATGAACTCGCTCACGAGCACCCCCCACGCGCCGAAGCGCTCGTGGAACTCCGGCCGACGCCAGGGGAGATCGCGGGCCGCGGAACGATACCAGGCGATGACCGCGGCGGCGATCGCATGATCGCGGATCTCGGGCGTCTCCGGCATCCGACCAGCCTAAGCGAGCCTCGATCGCGTGATCGCCCGCGCGCTCGGCCCCGTAGGCTGGAGGGATGGTTCTGCCGGGCATCCTCCTCGTCGACAAGCCCGCAGGGCTCACCAGCCACGATGTGGTCGCGCGCACGCGTCGCGCGTTCGGCACGCGCAAGGTCGGGCACGCCGGCACCCTCGACCCGATGGCGACCGGTCTGCTCGTGATCGGCATCGAGGGTGCTACGCGGCTCCTCACCTACATCGTGGGTGCGGGCAAGACCTACGAGGCGACCATCCGCCTCGGGCAGACCACCGGCACCGACGATGCCGACGGCGAGATCACGGCGCACGCGGATGCCTCCGCCTGGACGGGTGTCTCCGATGCCCGCATCGCCGAGGAGATCGCGGCCCTGACGGGTGAGATCTCCCAGGTTCCCAGCGCGGTGTCGGCGATCAAGGTCGACGGTCGCCGCGCATACGATCGAGTGCGCGCGGGCGAGGAAGTGGTCCTCGCCGCACGGGACGTCGTCGTCTCGCGCTTCGACGTGGTCGCCGACCGGCCGGGCGACGGCATCCGGGATCTCGATGTGATCGTCGACTGCTCGTCGGGCACGTACATCCGATCGTTGGCGCGCGACCTCGGATCCGCGCTCGGCGTGGGCGGGCACCTCACCGCGCTGCGCCGTACCCGAGTGGGATCGTTCGACGTCGCGGATGCCGTCGACATCGACTCTCTCGACGGAGCTCCGGTGCTCACCCCGGCGCAGGCTGCCGAGCTCATCCTTCCCGTTCTGGCCGTCACGGCCGACGAAGCGCGGGATCTGCGTCACGGCAAGCGGCTCATCGGGCAAGCGGGGAGGATCGAGGCGCCGCTCGTCGCCGCGATCGATGACGAGGGAATCATGGTCGGCGTGGTCGAGAAGCGCGGAGCCGACCTGAAGAGCGCCATGAACATGCCGGAGAGTGCCCGATGATCCTGTGGTTCACGATCCTTCAGATCGCCGTGGCGGTCATCGCGGGTGGCTTCTGCGTCGTCGCGGGGCTCGCCGGTCGTCGCCCGAGCGACTGGTCGGTCGGCGCCGTGGCGGTCGTCGAGGCGCTATTGGTCGCACAGGTGATCACGGCGATCGTCGCCCCACTCGCGGGGAACCCACCCACCGGCGATCTGCTGGAGTTCTGGGTGTACCTCGTCTCCGCCGCGCTCCTGCCGATCGGCGCCGTTCTCTGGGCGCTCATGGAGCGGAGCCGGTGGAGCACCGTCATCCTGGGCGTCGCCGCACTGGCGATCGCGATCATGGTGTGGCGCATGCATGTCATCTGGACCGTGCAGATCGCGTAACCCGGAGCCGCACACGGACGTCGCCCGGCTCTGGCGCATCTAGGATGGAATGCGCTATGAGCACCACCGCCCCCACCACCAGGATGACCGGAATCGGTCGCGTCCTCGTGATCGTCTACGCCGTCATGGCGCTCGCGGCCACCGGCCGGAGCTTCGTGCAGATCTTCCGACGGTTCGACGAGGCGCCCCTCGCGTACTCGCTGTCGGCCCTCGCCGCCGTCGTCTACATCCTGGCGACGCTCGCTCTCGTGCTCGCGCGGCGACGGGGCTGGTACACGGTCGCCTGGGTGGCGATCGTCTTCGAGCTCACCGGAGTCCTCGTCGTGGGGTTGCTCAGCATCCTGATCCCCGAGCAGTTCCAGCACGAGACGGTCTGGTCGCTGTTCGGACGCGGATACCTCTTCATCCCGCTGGTTCTGCCGGTGTTCGGCATCTGGTGGCTACGGACTCACCGTCCCGGCGCCGCGCACGAGCCCGCCGAGGTCGAGGCGTGATCGTCTTCCGCGATCTCGCCGAGGTCCCGGACGGCTTCGGGCCGAGCGTCGTGGCGATCGGCAAGTTCGACGGCGTGCATGCCGGGCATCGTGCCGTGATCCGGCGGCTCGAGGAGCGAGCGGCAGAGACGGGCGCGCGATCCGTCGCCGTCACGTTCGATCGCAATCCGCTGGCGATCCTGCGACCGGACAGGTGCCCCGAGAACGTGGTCACGGTGGAGCGCAAGCTCGAGCTGCTCGGCGAACTCGGTCTGGACGCCACGCTGCTGCTGACTTTCGATGAGGAGATGGCCTCGCTCAGCGCGGAGGACTTCGTGACAGAGATCCTGGTCGCGGCCCTCAGGGTATCGACCGTTCTGGTCGGTGAGGACTTTCGGTTCGGGCACCTCGGCGCGGGAACCCCCGAACTCCTGCGCGCGATGGGACCGAGCCACGGCTTCACGGTCGAGGTCGTCGACGACGTGTACCTGCCGGGTTCCGCACGACGGGTGTCGTCGACGTGGATCCGCGAGCTCCTCATCTCGGGCGATGTCAGTGGCGCGGCGCGCGTGCTCGGGCGTGCGCCCGACGTGCGCGGCGTCGTCGTCCACGGCCTCAAGCGAGGACGCGAGCTGGGATTCCCGACGGCCAACCTGTCGACGATCGTCGATGCGTTCGTTCCCGCCGACGGCGTGTACGCCGGATGGCTGATCGACCACGACACGGGCATCCGCCACCCCGCCGCCATCTCCGTCGGAACGAACCCGACCTTCGACGACGTTCTCGAGCGCCAGGTGGAGGCGCACGTTCTCGGCGAGACCGGGCTCGACCTCTACGGGCACGACGTCACCGTCGAGTTCACCGAGCGTCTGCGAGGCATGGTCGCTTTCGAGGGAATCGAGAAGCTCACGGCGCAGATCGCCGCCGACGTGACCGACGCGGAACGCGTGTTGCGCGACCAGACCGACTGATCGCATCCGCCGCGCGCGTCGCCACGGGTGTTCCTGCCTGCGAATGGCGTAGAGTGGTCGCAGTCATCGTCGTGTCTTCCGCGTCCTGCGCGCATCGGCGAGACGATCGATCTACCGTCCGCACGGTCCTGGTTCACGCCACACGCGGATAACAGAGCGCCGGAGCCCCTGAGGCGTTCCGGCCTTCACGCTCAGGAGGAGCATGCCGACCACGGCAACCGCCGCCACACGGCGCAAGAAGTCGTCCCGTCGCGATGACGAGGCGCCCCTCATCCCGATCCTCGCGCGCAAGGTGCGCGAGATCGAGGCCAAGTCCCAGCGCGGAAAGCTGGGGCCGACGAATCGGGTCAAGTTCCAGGTGATCGCCTTCCTGGTGCGCGAGGAGCGCGCCAGGGTTAAGGCGGATGCCGACATCGGCGATGCCGCACGCACCGAACTGCTCAAGCGGCTCGATGGCGTCGCGACCATCCTCGCCAAGACGGCGGCGCGCGACACCTCGCTCATCCAGCTGCTCGAAGCCGACCAGGCGACCTCGCCCGTCGCCAAGCGGATGCGCCGCGACTGGCTGCTCGAGTCCGGTGCGGAACTCGCCCCGGAAGAGTTGATCATCGCCGATGCCGCACCGGTGCAGATCTCGGTGGTTCCCGCCGCGATCGCCGAGCGGCAGGTCACTCCGCCGTCGGTCGAGGCGCGCCAGCTCGCGAATCCGTTCCTCGCTCCCGACCTCACGCCGCGCGTCACGACCACGCCCCGCCGCCGCCTCGACGGCTGGGAGCTGATGGGTCCGCTGTACAAGGCGTTCGAGACGGGTGCGGGTGGGGCGGCGGCGAGCATGGAGTTGCCTCCGGCGCCGGAGTACGACCACATCTCGCCGAAGGGCCTCGAGGTGATGGTGCACCAGTCGCGCTTCCTCGAGGCGGTTCGCGACGGGCACCGCAGTTTCCTCCTGGCCGACGAGCCCGGCCTGGGGAAGACCGCTCAGTCGGTTCTCGCCGCGTCGGTCGCGGGCGCCTACCCGCTCCTGGTCGTCGTGCCCAACGTCGTCAAGATGAACTGGGCGCGCGAGGTCGAGCGGTGGACGCCGCAGCGGCGCGCGACCGTGATCCAGGGCGATGGCGATGACATCGATGCGTTCGCCGACATCTTCATCGTCAACTACGAGATCCTCGACCGGCACCTCTCGTGGCTGTCGTCGATCGGTCTGCGCGGCATGGTCGTCGACGAGGCGCACTTCATCAAGAACCTCTCGTCGCAGCGTTCCCAGAACGTGCTGTCGTTGGCATCGCGCGTGCGTGAGCGCACGCCGGGCGGGAAGCCGCTCATGCTCGCCCTGACCGGTACGCCGCTGATCAACGACGTCGAGGACTTCGACGCGATCTGGCGGTTCCTCGGCTGGACGACGGGGGAGAAGCCGGGACCCGAGCTCATGGAGAAGCTCGACGCGACGGGATTCACCCCGGCCGACAAGGCGTTCTATCCCGAGGCTCGCGATGCTGTCATCTCGATGGGGATCGTCCGCCGTAAGAAGAAGGACGTCGCCGCCGATCTGCCCGACAAGCTGATCGCGGACCTCCCGGTGCAGCTCGACGACGAGTTCGGTCGGAGCATCCGTCAGGCCGAGCGCGAGCTGGGGGAGCGTCTCGCGGCCCGGTACCGTCGGATCATCGAGGCGCGGGGAGACCGTGGCCTCGCACCGGGCGAGATCGACGACGACATCGTGCGTCTCGTCGCCCAGAACGAGCTCGAGGAGTCGAAGGCCGCCGGAACCGGCGGTGACAACGTCTTCACCATGGTGCGGCGCATCGGCCAGGCCAAGGCCTCGTTGGCCGCGGACTATGCCGCGCAGCTGCAGCGCTCGGTGGGCAAGGTCGTGTTCTTCGCGAAGCACATCGACGTGATGGACCAGGCGGAGGCTCACTTCGCCGCGGCCGGCATCCGTGCGGTCTCGATTCGCGGCGACCAGACGACGACCGTCCGCCAGCAGGCGATCGACGACTTCAACGGCGACCCCGAGGTCGGCATCGCGGTCTGCTCGCTCACGGCCGCGGGTGTCGGTCTCAACCTGCAGGCGGCATCGAACGTCGTGCTCGCCGAGCTGTCGTGGACGGCAGCCGAGCAGACGCAGGCCATCGACCGCGTGCACCGCATCGGTCAGGACGAGCCGGTCACCGCCTGGCGGATCATCGCCGCGCACACGATCGACACGAAGATCGCCGAGCTCATCGACCAGAAGCAGGGCCTGGCCGCCCGCGCGCTCGACGGCGAGGCGGTCGACGACGCAGCCGCCGAGCCCGTTCAGCTCGGCGCGCTCATGCATCTGCTGCGGGAGACGCTGCAGAGCGCGTGAGAGGACGTTAAGAATCGCGGTTCTTGAGCGCGATTCGAGGGCCGAGAAGGGCCATTCGGAGCAATTGCTCCGAATGGCCCTTTATCGTCGGCAAGATCGACGGTTTTCGACGCTCTCGAATGGCGCTCGACAGGCGCATGACGCTAGTGTCGAACGCGGGCAGCGTCGCCTTTACCTTTTCTTTTCCCGAGCGTCTGAAGGCGGAAGCATGAAGATCGGAATCCTGACGAGCGGTGGCGACTGCCCCGGTCTCAACGCGGTGATCCGCGGCGTCGTGCTGAAGGGCACGACGACATACGACATCGAGTTCGTCGGCATCCGCGACGGCTGGCGAGGAGTCGTCGACGGTGACTTCTTCCCGCTCACGCGTCACGAGGTCAAGGGGCTCTCGAAGGTCGGCGGAACGATCCTCGGCACGAGCCGGACGAACCCGTACGAGGGGCCGCGCGGCGGCGCCGAGAACATCGCGAAGACGCTGGCGGCTCACGACATCGACGGCATCCTCGCCATCGGTGGAGAGGGCACGCTGGCCGCAGCCAACCGCCTCGCGAACGACGGCATCAACGTCATCGGTGTGCCGAAGACCATCGACAACGATCTGCGCGCGACTGACTACTCGTTCGGTTTCGACACGGCCGTCAACATCGCCACGGATGCCATGGACCGACTGCGCACCACCGGTGATTCGCACCAGCGTTGCATGGTGGCCGAGGTCATGGGGCGTCACGTCGGATGGATCGCGCTGCACGCCGGAATGGCCGCCGGCGCCCACGTCATCTGCATCCCCGAGGTCCCGATGTCGATCGAGGAGATCACGGCGCTCGTCACGAGTGCTCACGATCGCGGCCGCGCGCCTCTCGTCGTCGTCTCGGAGGGCTTCACTCTCACCGGAATGGACACCGCATACAGCGACAAGGGCCTCGACGCGTTCAACCGTCCTCGGCTCGGCGGCATCAGCGAGGTCCTCGCGCCGGAGATCGAGCGGATCACCGGCATCGAGACGCGCTCGACCGTGCTCGGTCACATCCAGCGCGGCGGATCGCCCTCGGGCTTCGACCGCGTCCTCGCGACGCGTCTCGGTCTGCACGCGGCCGACTCGATCGTCGCGAAGTCCTGGGGCAAGATGGTCTCGCTCCGCGGTACCGACATCGTCGAGGTGCCGTTCGCCGAGGCGCTGGGAGAGCTGAACACGGTTCCCCGCAGCCGATATGACGAGGCGGCTGCGCTCTTCGGCTGAGTCCGCCCTCTTCGGAAAAGCGATCGCGCCGGGTCGGGCCCGCCTCCTTCGGAGTGGGCTCGACCCGGCGCGATCGCTTTCCTCTGCAGTCAGTCGGCGAGACCGAGCGTGTCGAGCAGCCAAGCGAGTTCGAAGGCCCGCTCGCGCCAGGAGTTGTACCGCCCGCTGACCCCGCCGTGTCCCGCGACCATCTCGCACTTGAGAAGGACATCGGATGCTCCGGCCACCCGCAGCCGTGCGACCCACTTCGCGGGCTCCACGTAGAGGACGCGGGTGTCGTTGAGCGACGTCACCGCGAGGATGCGCGGGTATCGCACGCCGTCGCGGACGTTCTCGTACGGCGAGTACGACTTCATGTAGGCATAGACCTCGGGGTCGTGCAACGGATCGCCCCACTCGTCCCACTCGATGACGGTGAGGGGGAGCGAGGGGTCGAGGATCGTGGTGAGGGCGTCCACGAACGGGACCGCGGCGAGCACACCCGTGAACAGCTCGGGGGCGAGGTTCGTGATCGCGCCCATCAGGAGTCCGCCGGCGCTACCGCCCTCGGCGATCAGCCGGTCGGATGCCGTGACGCCGGTGTCGATGAGGTGACGGGCACTCGCGACGAAGTCGGTGAACGTGTTGCGCTTGTTCAGCAGCTTGCCGTCCTCGTACCACTGGCGGCCCATCTCGCCGCCGCCGCGCACGTGCGCCACGGCGAAGACGACGCCCCGGTCGAGCTCCGACAGGCGCGCGACGGAGAATCCCGGGTCGATCGAGTGCTCGTACGAGCCGTAGCCGTAAAGGTGCAGGGGGCGCGGCGACTCACCGGGGGCGCCGTACTGCTTCTTCCAGACCAGGGAGATCGGCACGCGGGTGCCGTCGTCAGCCGTCGCCCAGTCGCGCCGCTGCCCGTACTCGGTCGGGTCGTACCCGCCGAGCACGGTGACGCGCTTGCGGAGCAACAGCTCCTTGGTCGCGAGGTCGAGGTCGTAGACGGTGCCCGGGGTGACGAACGAGGTGTATCCGAGGCGGAGGAAGGGCGAGTGCCACTCGGGATTGCCGCTCACTCCGGCGGAGTACAGCGGCTCGTCGAAGGCGATGTCGGTGACGGCATCCGTCGTGTAGTCGAGCAGGCCGACCCGTTCCAGGCCCTCCGCGCGGTACTCGACCGTCGCGAAGTCGCGGAACGCATCGACACCGAGCAGCCGTCGTCCCGGCTCGTGCGGCAGGATGACGCGGCGCGCGCCCTGCGGCGCATCGGCCGCGACCGAGACCAGTTCGAAGTCGAGCGCGTCGTCGTTGTGGAGGATGAGGAGCCGGTCCTCGCCGTCGACGATCGCGTGCTCGACCGAGTACTCGACGCCCTCGGTCCGCGGCCAGATCATCCGGGGCTCAGCGGTGAGAGGACCGGCGAGATCGACCAGGTACTCCTCGCTCGTGATGCTCGAGCCGACACCGATGACCAGGTACTTTCGGCTACGGGTGATGCCGGCGCCGAGCCAGAACTTCTCGTCCGGCTCGTGGAAGAGCTGCACGTCGTCCGACACCGGCGTGCCGAGTGCGTGCAACCACAGGGTGTCGGGACGCCAGGCATCGTCCCGCGTCGTGTAGAGGATCGCTGAGCCGTCGGGTGTGAAGAACGCGCCGGCGGTGTTCGGGATCTCATCGGCGAGCGTCTCACCGGTCGTGAGGTCGCGCACTCGGATCGTGTAGACCTCGTCGCCCTCGAAATCCGTCGACCACAGCAGTTTCGTCGCGTCGTCGGAGGTGTCGAAAGCACCGAGGGCGAAGAACTCGTGCCCCTCGGCCTCGACGTTGCCGTCGAGGAGGACGATCTCGCCCGGGACCGCGACGTTCGGCTCCAGCTGCGGGGGAGTCCAGTCGTCCGGGCCGGCCGCCGCGCGGCAGTGGATCGCATACTGCGCTCCCTCGACGGTGCGGCTGTAGTACCACCAGTCGCCGCGGCGGGTCGGCACCGAGAGGTCGGTCTCCTGCACGCGGCCCCTGATCTCCTCGAAGAGGGTCTCGCGGAGTCCGGCGAGGTGCGCGGTCTCCGATTCCGTGTGCGCGTTCTCGGCCTCGAGGTGCGCGACCACGTCGGCGGATTCCTTCTCGCGCAACCATTCGTACGGGTCGTCGAACGTGTCGCCGTGGTGCGTGCGGAGGGTCGAACGTCGGTCTGCGATCGGGGCGTTGCTCACCGTTCCACGCTATCCCAGGTCGAGTTGACCGTCACCGGCGACGGTGGGAGGATTTACCGGGGCCGGTTAACGGAAGTCAAACCCACGGTGAACTCTTCGTTCATCACGTCGATCACGTCGACATCTCCCTCTTCCTCAACGACCGAAAGCGAACGGTGGAAACCGCAGCCCTCCTCGTCGTGCTGGTGATCCTGCTGGCACTCTTCTTCGACTTCACCAACGGCTTCCACGACACCGCGAACGCGATGGCCACGCCCATCGCCACCGGTGCGCTCAAGCCCAAGACGGCCGTGCTCCTCGCCGCGGTGCTGAACCTCGTCGGCGCCTTTCTGTCGACGGAGGTCTCCAAAACCGTGTCGCACGGCATCATCCACGAGGACGGCATCCAAGCCGCCGTCTTCCTGCCGATGATCTTCGCCGGACTCATCGGCGCGATCACCTGGAACATGCTCACGTGGCTGCTCGGGCTGCCCTCGAGCTCGTCGCACGCGCTGTTCGGCGGTCTCATCGGTGCCACGCTCGTTGGCGTGGGAGTGCAGGGCATCGACTTCGGGATGGTGCTGTCGAAGATCATCCTTCCCGCGCTGATCGCGCCGGTCACCGCCGGGATCATCGCCTTCGTCGCCACCAAGGCGGCGTACTCGATCACCCGCCGATACGACGGCAAGCCCGACGGCCGCGACGGCTTCCGCTGGGGGCAGATCTTCACGTCGTCGCTCGTCGCCCTCGCGCACGGCACGAACGACGCGCAGAAGACCATGGGTGTCATCACGCTCGCCCTCATCACCGTGGGATGGCAGAACGCGGATCAGGCCGATCCGTACCTCTGGGTGATCATCGCCTGCGCCGTGACGATCGCTCTCGGCACGTACCTCGGAGGCTGGCGGATCATCCGCACGCTCGGCAAGGGCCTCACCGACGTGAAGCCCGCGCAGGGTTTCTCGGCCGAGAGCGCGACGGCTGCCACGATCCTCGCCTCGAGCGCCTTCGGTTTCGCGCTCTCGACGACCCAGGTCGCCTCCGGATCGGTGATCGGCTCCGGTCTGGGACGCCGCGGGTCGACGGTGCGGTGGCGGACCGCGGGCCGCATCGCGATCGGTTGGCTCCTCACCCTTCCGGCAGCCGGTGCGGTCGGTGCTCTGGCGGCTCTTCTCGCGCTCTGGCTCGGGGGATGGGGCATCGCGATCGACGCGGTCCTCGCACTCGTGGTCATCATCGGCCTGTTCCTGCGCTCGCGCCGTGACGCGGTCACCCACGCCAACGCGATGAGTGACGTCGCCGAGTCCGGTCTGGCGGTCGACCTGCCGGACGCTCCTCCGCCTACGCGTCGTCAGCAGCGGATCGAGCAGGCGAAAGCCGAGTCGAAAGCCCGCAAGCAGGCGAAGGCCGATGCGCGCGCCCAGGGCAAGCCTGCGGCACGAACGAAGAGTACGACGACGGTGCGTGACGAGAACGAGAAGGGTGCGGGCGAATGAGCGTCTCCATCGATTGGCTCGCCTTCTTCCAGGTGTTCGTCGCGGCGCTGATCGGCGCCGTCGCGATCGTCACGTTCTACGCGCTGGGTCTGCGTCTGCTGGTGCGGAGCGGGCACGCCCCCGTGGTGAGCCCTGCGGAGTTCACCGACGCGATCACGGTGATCACCGAGAAGGACCTCAAGAAGGCCGAGAAGCAGGCCGCCAAGGCTGCCCGCAAGAGCCCGTTGACCGATGGTCAGAAGCGCCTGTCGCTCGTCGGTGCGTACGGATGCTTCGCCCTCTGCGGAGTCGCGGTCATCGCCGGAATCCTCATCATCGTCGTCGGGCACTGAGGCGACAGGGCGCTCGCGCGTCACACCCCCGTCGTAGGCTGGTGCCATGCCAGGGCCCTACGTCTTCGGTCGGCATCAGCCGGCGTCGCACACCGTCATCCATGTCAGCGACCCGCACTTCCTCGCCGGAGGGGCGCGGCTGGGTGGACGCTTCGACGTCGACGACACGTTCGCCCGCACTCTGGAGGCGATCCGGGCGGTGCACCCCGCCCCGGCGGCGATCGTCCTCACCGGCGATCTGACCGATCTGGGGGAGCCCGACGCGTACCGCCGGCTGCGTGCCGTCGTCGAACCTGTCGCCGAGGAACTCGGGACGCGGGTGATCTGGGTCGCGGGCAACCATGACGAGCGTCCCGCACTCCGGGCGGGATTGCTGGACGCGCCCGCGACGGAGGAACCCGTCACCGGAGTCTGGGAGATCGACGGTCTGCGGATCATCGCCCTCGACACGTCCGTGCCCGGCTGGCATCACGGAGACCTCGACGACGACCAGCTCGTGTGGCTCGCGGGTGTCCTGGAGTCTCCGGCGCCGCACGGGACGCTGTTGGCCATGCACCACCCGCCCCTGCCGAGTCATCTGCCGCTGTTCGACATCCTCGAACTGCGCAATCAGGAGAAGCTCGAGGCAGTGATCCGGGGGAGGGACGTGCGCGGAATCCTCGCCGGCCACCTCCACTACTCCTCGACCGGCGTGTTCGCCGGGGTGCCCGTGAGCGTGGCCTCCGCCACCTGTTACACCATGAACGTCGCCCGCCCCGCGGCCGAGGTCAACGGCATGGATGCCGCGCAGGCGTTCAATCTCGTGCACGTCTACCCCGACACCATCACGCACACCGTCGTTCCGGTGACGACGGCGGAGACCGGCGACTACTTCTCGGAGGCATGGCTCGAGAAGATGGCGGCGCTCGATCCGCACGCACGCCTGGAGGCGTTCTCACGGAAGCCGACGCGCTGACGAGTCACCCCGAACGCGGAGAGGACGCGGGCGTAGACTGGATGCATCCCCCACTCCACTCATTCGCCACGACCCACAAGGATGTGACATGGCATCTGCCGCGCCTACCCTGACCCGTACTGAGACCGACTCCCTCGGCAGCATGGAGATCCCCGCCGACGCGTACTGGGGCATCCACACCGCCCGCGCCGACGAGAACTTCCCGATCACGAAGCGACCGATCTCGGTCTACCCGGATCTCGTCCGTGCGCTCGCGATGGTCAAGCAGGCCAGTGCTCGCGCGAATCGCGAGATCGGCGTGCTCGACCCGGAGAAGGCGGATCTGATCGACCGCGCGGCCCAGCGTGTCATCGACGGCGAGTTCCACGACCAGTTCACGGTCGGCGTGATCCAGGGAGGTGCCGGCACCTCGACGAACATGAATGCGAACGAGGTCATCACCAACATCGCGCTCGAGATGGCGGGGCGTGAGAAGGGTGACTACGCGTTCCTCTCGCCGATCGACCACACCAACCGCAGCCAGTCCACCAACGACGTGTACCCCACGGCGGTGAAGATCGGGCTGTCGCTGACCCTGCAGGCGCTGCTCGAGGAGCTCGACCTCCTGCGCCGCTCGTTCCTGGCGAAGTCTGGGGAGTTCCACGACGTTCTGAAGGTCGGCCGGACGCAGTTGCAGGATGCCGTGCCGATGACGCTCGGCCAGGAGTTCCACGGCTTCGCGACGACCCTCGGCGAGGATCACAGCCGGCTCACCGAGAATGCCTCGCTCATGTTCGAGATCAACATGGGAGCGACGGCGATCGGCACCGGGATCACCACCCACTCCGACTACGCGCCCGCCGTGCTCAAGCACCTGCGCGAGATCACCGGACTCGACCTGGAGACCGCCACCGACCTCGTCGAGTCGACGAGCGACACCGGCGCTTTCATGTCGTTCTCCTCGTCTCTCAAGCGCAACGCGATCAAGCTGTCGAAGATCTGCAACGACCTGCGCCTGCTCTCGTCGGGCCCGCAGGCCGGTTTCGGTGAGATCAACCTCCCGGCCCGTCAGGCGGGGTCGAGCATCATGCCGGGCAAGGTCAACCCCGTGATCCCCGAGGTCGTCAACCAGGTCGCGTTCGCGGTCGTCGGCGCCGACATGACGGTGACGATGGCGGTCGAGGGCGGGCAGCTGCAGCTCAACGCCTTCGAGCCGGTGATCGCGCACTCGATCTTCCAGTCGATCACCTGGATGCGCCAGGCGATGTGGACCCTGCGCGTGAACTGCGTCGACGGCATCACGGCCAACCGTGATCGCCTCGGCACCATGGTCGGTGCTTCGGTGGGTGTGATCACGGCGCTCACGCCGTTCATCGGCTACGCGGCAGCCGCGGCACTGGCGAAGACCGCCCTGCTCACGAACCGGAGCGTCGCCGATCTCGTCGTCGAGGCCGGCCTCATGTCCCGCGAAGAGGTCACCAAGCAGCTGTCGCCCGCACGCCTGTCCGGGCTCGAGGCCGTGACGGCCGCGATCCCGATCATCCCGACCGACGACCTCATCGAGATCTGACCCCTCGGTCGAGTTCCGGGCGAAGACGGAAGAAGGGCGGATGCGTCGGCATCCGCCCTTCTTCGATTCCGCTTCCGGATGGTGTCAGTCGAGGATGCGGCAGTGCGTCGTGAGTTCGCCGATGCCGTCGATGCCGACGGTGACGCTCGAACGGTCGCGGAGGAAGATCTGCGGGTCGCGCGAGTAGCCGGCACCGCCGGGGCTGCCGGTCGAGATCAGGGTGCCGGGGAGCAGAGTCAGCGACTGAGAGAGGTGCGCGATGAGCGTCGCGACCGAGCGCACCATCTGTCCGGTCGTCGCATCCTGCACGGTGTGACCGTCGACGACGGTCCAGATGTGCAGATCCTGGGGATCGGGGACCTCGTCCGCGGTGACGACGAAGGGGCCCGTCGGCGTGAAGCCGTCGAAGGACTTGCATCGTGACCACTGCGCCTCGGCGAACTGGATGTTCCGGGCGGTGATGTCGTTGACGACGGTGTAGCCCCAGACGTGCGAGAGTGCATCGCTCGCCGTGACGTCCTTGGCCGGCGTGCCGATCAGAACCCCGAGCTCCGCCTCGTAGTCGACCGCTTCGCTGAGTGCGCGGGGCCAGGAGGTCGTCTGCTCGTGGCCGCTGAGCGAATTGGGCCACAGGGTGAACACGGTCGGGGCGGCGTCGGTCTTCAGGCCCAGCTCGCTCGAGTGGGCCGCGTAGTTGAGGCCCACCGCCAGCACGGCCGGGGGAGCCAGCACGGCCGAGGCGAAGGACCAGTCGCCGAGCGGATGCCGTGGAGCAGTGCCCTCGGCGAGGGCGGAACGGAGCAGCTCGAGCGCGGCATCCCCGCGTTCGATGAGCTGCTGCAGCGTCGCCGGAGCGTCGGAGAGGAGATCGGAGACGAGGATGGCGTCGGCGTCTTCCACCACGGCGAGAACCGCGGAAGGGGAATCCGGACGGCGCAGATGAGCGAACCGCATGCCTCTACGCTACCCGGTGGTCGCGGCCGGTCAGTGGAGGCGTCCGGTATACCGCGACCGGCACCGCTCCGGCCCCTATGCTCGTGGCTATGAGTTTCGGAGGACCGTCCCAGCCGCAGCAGCCCTCGCCGTACACGCCGCCGCCGGCTCCGCAGCCCTCGCCTGCAGCGCAGCCCGCTCCTCCGCAGTACGCCCCCGCCGCACCGCCCCAGCCGCCGGCGTACGCCCCCGCCACACCTCCTCAGCCTCCGGCTCCGCAGCAACAGGCGCCCACCCCGCAGCAGCCTCCCGCCCCGCAGTTCTCGCAGCAGCAGTACGCCCAGTCGGCGTACACGCCCCGACAGTTCTCGCAGCAGCCGGTGTACGCCTCCGCCCTCGCGCAGCCGACTCCCTATACCCCGCCCGCGCCGGCCGCGCCTTCGCCCGCCGAGGGGCTGCCCGCTCTTCCGGTGCCGACGCGCAAGGGGCGCAGCGTCTCGATCTGGCTCTTCGGGTTCCTCGGTCTGCTGCTCCTGGCGCTGATCGGCTACTTCGTCGTGGCACTCGGGCCCTCGGCATCCGTCATCGGGCTGGTCCTCGCGCTCATCCCTCTCGCGATCGTCTTCCTCGGGGTGCGCCTGATCGACCGGTGGGAGCCCGAGCCCAAGAGTCTCGTGATCTTCGCGATCGCGTGGGGTGCCATCGCCGCCGTCGGTCTCACCCTGCTGGTGGATCTCGCGCTCACCCTCGCCTTCGGCTTCCGCTCCGAAGAGATCGCCGCGGTCGTGCAGGCTCCGATCGTCGAGGAGTTCTGGAAGGGCTTCGGCGTCTTCCTCATCTTCCTCGTCGCTCGCCGCGCGTTCGACGGTCCCATCGACGGCGTCGTCTACGGCGCGCTCGTAGGCGCGGGCTTCGCCTTCACCGAGAACATCCAGTACTTCGCGATCAGCCTGATCGAGGGCGGGGGAGAGCAGCTCTCGGTGACGTTCGTCGTGCGCGCGCTCCTCTCGCCCTTCGCCCATGCGATGTTCACCTCGTTGACGGGTCTCGCGATCGGGCTGGCGGCCCGGCGTCACTCCTCGGCGTGGGCGGCGTTCGGGGCCGGGCTCCTCGGTCTCCTCGGGGCGATCCTGCTGCACGCGCTGTGGAACGGATCCGCGACGTACGCCGACTTCTTCCTGCTGTACTTCACGTTGCAGGTGCCGCTGTTCGCCGGGTTCATCATCGGCATCGTCGCGCTGCGCCGTGAGGAGGCGCGTCTGACGAAGGCACGTCTGGGTGACTACGCGGCCGCCGGGTGGTTCACCCCCGAGGAGGTGACGATGCTCGCGACTCCGGCCGGTCGCAAGGTCGGGATGGCCTGGGCCGCGCGGTTGCGCGGGGATCGTCGACCGCTCATGCGGGAGTTCATCAAGGACGCGACGACGCTGGCATCCGTTCGTCAGCGGGCCATCACCGGACGCGATCCGCTGGCGTCCGAAGACGAGCGCGCGCTCCTCATCCGCACTCGCGCGACGCGTGCCGCGTTGCTCGCGTACTGAGCGGTCCGGCACGAACCGGTTCCCCCGGACAGACTCAGCGCCCGGTGCTGCGGCGATGCCTGCATGTCTCCCGGGCGCTGAGTTGGTCTGAAACCAGGGTGCACCCGCCTCCGAGGAGTGTCAAGGGTGACTTCCTCGGGTGTTCGCTGTGAGCAGGTGCGGTCGCGTTGACCGTTCGCCGTCACCTCGGGTTTGATGGAGTCATGACTGATCGTACGAAGCCCGAGTTCGACGCCCCCACCGGTCCTGCGCCCGCAGAGCTGGTCATCCGCGACATCATCGAGGGTGACGGCGCCGAGGCCAAGCCCGGTGACACCGTCACCGTCCACTACGCCGGTGTCGAGTTCGAGTCCGGCGAGGAGTTCGACTCCTCGTGGGGCCGCGGCGAGACCATCCAGTTCCCCCTGCGCGGCCTGATCCAGGGCTGGCAGGACGGTATCCCCGGCATGAAGGTCGGCGGACGTCGTGAGCTCACCATCCCGCCGCACCTCGCCTACGGCCCGGCCGGCGGAGGACACTTCCTCTCCGGCAAGTCGCTGATCTTCATCATCGACCTCGTCGCCGTCGGCTGATCCGACGTTCACGAAGACGCCTCGTCCCGTTCGCGGGCGGGGCGTCTTTTGTTGCACTCAGGAGATTCTTATTCATGGGAATATATCTTTCGAGGGCACGGTTCCCTTTCCTGTCGCGACACGAGCGGCCCCCACGTCCCAAGGAGATCCCATGACCAGCATCGACATCCCCGGCTACCGCCCCGGCACGTACGTCCTCGACCCGTCCCACAGCGAGGTCACCTTCAGCGTCCGCCACATGATGATCTCGAAGGTGCGCGGCACGTTCGGTGTGAAGAGCGCGACGCTGACCGCCCCCGAGAACCCGCTCGAGACGACCGTCGAGGCGAGCGTCGACGTCTCGTCCGTCGACACGAAGGACGAGGGCCGCGACCAGCACCTGCGCTCGGCCGACTTCTTCGACACCGAGAACTTCCCGACCATGGACTTCGTCTCCACCGGTGCCCGTGCCGAGAACGGTGAGCTCTTCGTCGACGGCGACCTCACCATCCGCGGCATCACCAAGCCCGTCAGCTTCGAGGTCGACTTCGGTGGCTTCGGATCCGACCCGTGGGGCAACTACAAGGCCGGCGCGTCGGCCAAGGCCGTCATCAACCGCGAGGACTTCGGCCTGACGTGGAACGCTGCCCTCGAGACCGGTGGCGTGCTCGTCGGCAAGGACGTGACGATCAACCTCGACCTGCAGGCCGCTCTGCAGCAGGACTGATCTGCGTGCGATGAGGACCCCGGGCCGATCACGGCTCGGGGTTCTCCGCGTCGTAGGCGCGGAAACGCGGGCTGCGGCGGACGAGGATCGCGACGAGACCGATCACCAGCAGCCCGCCCAGCAGCGGCGGGAACCAGAGGGCGGTGAACGTCGAGAGCGTGCCGGCGTAGAGCGCTCCGACGCGCGGCCCGCCCGCGACGACGACGATGAAGACGCCCTGGAGACGACCGCGCATGGTGTCGGGGACGGCGGCCTGCATCATGGTGTTGCGGTAGATCGCGCTCACGTTGTCCGCCGCACCCGAGAACGCGAGTGCGACGCCGGCGACGGCGATGAGTGCGACGTTCGGGGCGGTCTCGGACGCCGGTGGGAGGAAGACGCCGACGAGCAACACGAGTCCGAATGCCAGGATCGATGCCCCGTATGCCTGGACGGCGCGAGCGATGCCCCGGCCGTGCCACCGATACTGCACCACACGCCCGGAGAACAGGCTCGAGGCGAAGGTCCCCAGGGCCACCGCCGCGGTGAGGAGGCCGGTCGTGACCGCCCCGCCGCCGAGCAGGATCGTGCCGAGCGCCGGGAAGAGAACGAGGGGCTGCCCGAACGTCATCGCGATGATGTCGAGGACGTACTGCATGCGGATGTTGCCGGCTCGGCGCAGGAAACGCCACCCGTCGACGAGCGACGCGAGTCCCGGGCGCACGATGTCGCCCTCGGGGCGGAGCGCGGGCAGGGTCCAGAGTCCGAGGAACATCGACAGCATGAGGACGACGTCGATCGTGTAGGTCCACCCGTACCCGGTGAGGGCGACCAGCACCCCGGCGATGGCCGGGCCGGCCATGACGGTGAGGCCCATGGAGATCCCGTTCAGGGCGGATGCCGGGGCGAGCAGATCGCGTGGGATGAGGCGGGGGACGATCGCGGTGCGCGTCGCCATGCCGACCGAGTTCGCGGCGGCGGTGATCATGCTCAGGGCGTACAGCCACCAGATGGTCTCCGACCCCATCCACGTCAGCGTCGCGAGCAGCGCGGTCGAGGCGAAGGTGACGGTCGCGGCGATCAGTGCGACGCGACGCCGGTCGAAGGCGTCCGCGAGCATTCCTCCGTAGAGGCCCGCGAGGATCATCGGGACGAGCCCGGCGACCGCGATCATCGAGACCGCGAAGGTGCTGCCGGTGAGGCTGAACACGTGCAGCATCACCGTGACGAGAGTCAGCTGCCCTCCGATGCCGGCGAGGGCCGAGCCGATCCACATGCGGGCGAACGCGGGGCTCGCCTTCAGAGGGGAGAGGTCGATGAAGTGTCCGCGTGATCCGCTCATTGCGGGGCCTGGCCGTACTGCACCTCTCGAGCGTATCCGAGGCGTGCTGCGGAGGGCGCGAATGGCGGTCGTCGACAGGGGCTCGCTGCTGGTAGACTCTTCAGGTTGCCGTTTGATCGGCCGCGGATAAAGAGAGCCCTCGCATCAGGCGTCGGGCGCCGCGCAACAAGCTGAAAGGGGATCGAATCTATGGCACTCGAAGCAGACGTCAAGAAGGCGATCATCGAAGAGTACGCGACGCACCCCGGTGACACCGGATCCCCCGAGGTGCAGGCCGCAATGCTGACGCAGCGCATCAAGGACCTCACCGAGCACCTGAAGGAGCACAAGCACGACCACCACTCACGTCGTGGTCTGTTCCTGCTCGTCGGTCAGCGCCGTCGTCTCCTCGGCTACCTCCAGAGCGTCGACATCGAGCGTTACCGCTCGCTGATCGCTCGCCTGGGTCTCCGTCGATAAGGCAGAGCACGCCAGCGTACAATCGCGCAAAACATTCTTGAGAAGGCCGCCCCAGGTGTGGGGCGGCCTTCGGCGTTCACGGAGGGGTTGATCCCGCCTCGACTTTCCCGTAGGAAAGTATGGAGCTTTCCGATTGGAAAGTGGAGGAGGTCGACCAATGGATCAGAAGCCCGTCCCCGGGCATGACGCTCTCGTGCCGCCCGATGCGGAGACGGCGCGCCGATATCTCGACGAGGCGGATGCCGTTGCCGTGCGCCGCGATCGCGCCGTCGATCGACGCGCGATCGCCCGACTGCAGATCCTCAACGCGGTGGTCACGGCGGCCTTCCTCGTCGCCAGCGTGATCGCGCTGCGACGATCGCCGGACGGTGGAGCGCAGGTGCTTCTCTTCGCCTTCCTCGTCTACGGTCAGATCCTCAGTGGTGCCGCCCAGCG
The DNA here is from genome assembly GCF_042957055.1 of Microbacterium sp. NPDC008134. Classification (NCBI taxonomy): domain Bacteria; kingdom Bacillati; phylum Actinomycetota; class Actinomycetes; order Micrococcales; family Microbacteriaceae; genus Microbacterium; species Microbacterium sp. NPDC008134. Next base: position 1,473,163 of record NZ_JBIBHO010000001.1, read on the forward strand.
CAGCGGGCTGCAGTGGCGTCTCACGCGGGGTCGCTGGCAGGTGGTCGTCGTTGGGGCGGTCATCATGGTGGCCGCGCTCGTCACCTTCGGTGTCGCCGTTTTCGCGCCCGAAGCTCCGTGGGTGATGGTCGTGCTCCCAGGAGCGCTGGTTCTCGCTGCGCTCGGCGGGTATGGCGCCGTCCAACTCGCGCGCGCGTCGAACGATCCGCACCGACCGGCTGCGCCTCGCACTCCCTTGCCGAGGGGTGCCCGTGCCGGCACGGTCGGCGTCGGCGCCGTGTTCGCAGCACTTCTCATGCTCGCCGCCGCCCCCGAGGGCGTGCTCGCGAGCGTGCTCCTGTTGTTGATCGCTCTGTGCGTGCTCGCCTGGTTGTGCGCCGGCGCCACCGATCTCGGTCTCCCCGCCCTCGGCGCGCGGTGGCGGTGGCCGCACGAGACGGGGCTCGCTATCGCCGCCACTGCGCTGGTCGCTCTGACGCTGTTCGGCCGCGGGGGAGCGGAGGGTGAAGCGACGGCGGGTGTGATCGTCGGATGCGGCGTCGTGCTGCTCTTCGGGGGACTGTCGTTCGTGCCGGGGCGTGATCTGCGTGGCTGATCCGGCCCCACACCCCCGCACGCGTCTCGATGACAACTTCGCGTCGCCGCTCCGGTTCTCGCTGCTGGCGACGCTCGGTGACGGGATCGAACTCGACTTCGCGACGCTGCGGGAGATCCTGCAGTGCGCCGACTCGCCGCTGAGCAAAGCGATCAGCCACCTGCAGGCCGCCGGTTACGCCACGGCCCGCAAGGCGAGTCTGGGCGGCCGACAGCGCACCTGGGTGCACTCGACCCGCGAGGGACGCGACGCGTTCGCCGGTCACCTGCAGGCGTTGCGGGAGATCGTCGCGCAGGGAGGCGGCGCGACGATCTGAGGCTCAGGCACCGGTACCCACCAGGTCGGCGTGGTGGATCGCCGCGACGTCGGGATGCGCGCGCAGTCGCGACTTCAGGGCGTTCTCGCCGTAGAGGGCGTGGATCGGGTTCGCCGGATCCTCGGTCACCCCGGTGGCGGCGGCGGCGAGGTCGGCTGGGAGCTCGATCAGGGGCAGACGCTTGTCGAGTGCGGGGTTGAAGAAGAACGGGATCGAGATGCGCTCGTTCGGTGCCTGCGGAGAGACGACGCGGTGGTTGGTGGCCTTGAGGTACCCGCCGGTCGCGTACTCGAGGAGCTCGCCGATGTTCACGACGAAGGCTCCGGGCACAGGGGGAGCGTCGACCCACTCGCCGTCGCGCTCGACCTGCAGGCCGCCCTTGCCGGGCTCGACCCACAGCAGCGTGAGCACACCGGAGTCCTTGTGGGCACCGACGCCCTGCTGAGGTTCCGGCTCGTGCGTGCCGGGGTAGCGGACGATCTTGATCAAGGTCGAGGGCTCGCCGAAGTGCTCATCGAAGTAGGAGGCGTCGGCACCGAGGGTCTCGGCCCAGGCGCGCAGGAGCTTGCGTGCGACCTCGGAGAGGGTTGCATGCCATTCGGCGACGATCTCCTGCAACTCGGGCTGTGCGGAGGGCCAGAGGTTCGGGCCGATCAAGCGGTTGAACGCCGGGCCGCCGTCGATCGCGTCGCGTTCGGGGCCGATGTCGATCTGTTCGCGCCAGTCGACCTTGCCCTGGGTCCGCTCGCCGCCGATGCGTGTGTATCCGCGGAAGTGCGGGCTGTTGACGTTCTCGATCGCCAGCTTGTCGGCCTCGGGCAGCGCGAAGAAGTCGAGGGCGGCCTGGTGCAGGCGCGATTCGAGCTCGGGGGAGATGCCCGTGCCGGTGAGGTAGAAGAATCCCACGTCGTGCGTGGCGGCGCGCAGCTCGTCGCGGAAGCGCGCGGCGGCAGCGGGGCCCTCGTCGAGCTGGGAGAGGTCGAGGATCGGAAGCGAGAGTTCAGCCATTGCACGAGAGTACGTCGGTGCGATGTTGAGAGGGACGTGTATTGCGGAGGATTACCGCGGTGCTACAGTCTCGTAGGTAAGGGATGCCTTACCTCAGTAATATTCTGCAGAGAGTTCCCCCGTGCTCGCCACATTCCTCATCGGCCTCCGTGAAGGCCTGGAAGCCGCCCTCGTCGTCGGCATCCTCGTCGCCTACCTCGGCCGCCTCGGACGACGCGACGTGTTGCCCCGTCTGTGGGTCGGCGTCGGCCTCGCCATCGCTCTCGCGCTCGGCATCGGTGCCGTGCTGACGTTCGGGGCGTACGAGCTCACGTTCGTGGCTCAGGAACTGATCGGTGGGCTCCTGTCGCTGCTCGCGGTGGCGATGGTGACCTGGATGATCTTCTGGATGCAGAAGGCCGGGCGCACGATGAAGGCGACGCTCGAGGGCGGCATCGACCGCGCCCTCACTCAGGGCGGACTGTGGGCTCTCGTCGCGATCGGCTTCGTCTCGGTCGCCCGGGAGGGGATCGAGACCACCCTGCTGCTGTGGTCGATGGTGCAGTCCTTCGGCGACGCGCCGTCCGCTCTGCTCGGAGCGCTCCTGGGTCTCGCCGCGGCCATCGTGATCGGCGCTCTGATCGCGCGCGGTGCCGTGCGTCTCGACCTGCGGCGCTTCTTCGCCTGGACGGGCGGCTTCCTGGTGCTCGTCGCCGGCGGTGTGCTCGCGTACGCGTTCATGGATCTGCAGGAGGCGGGTGCGTTGCCCGGGCCGTTCACGGCTGCCGCCCCCATCGACGCCGTGACCGGAACCGTGGCCGTCGGCTGGCAGGCCTTCCCGTTCGGGTGGGCGTTCGACGTGACCTCGACGATCGCGCCGGACAGCGCCTGGGCCGCCATCCTCCAGGCCACCGTCGGCTTCATGCCGCGGATGACTTGGCTTCAGGTGACCGCCTGGGTCATCTACATCGCCGTCGTCGGCTTCCTCTTCGTGCGCGGTCTCCGCTCGCGTCGTCCCTCGGCACCCGCCCCGGCCGTCTCCTCGAGCGCCGCGGATGCATCGGTTTCCTCACCCACACAGCAAGGAGCAGCATGACCACCTCTCACCGGATCCTCGGCGCCGTCGCCGCGACGGGCGCGGCAGCGCTCGTGCTCAGCGGCTGCGTCGCGAAGAGCGATGTCGCCGCCGGCGCGGCCTTCGACGTCTCGTCGACCGACAGCGCGTGCACGGTCTCGGGCACCATGGCCGAGAGCGGCACCCTGACATTCGAGGTCACCAACGACAGCGGTCAGGTCTCGGAGTTCTACCTGCTCGCCGATGACGGCCTGCGGATCGTCGGCGAGGTCGAGAACATCGCCCCCTCCGCATCGCGCACGCTCACCGTCGTGGCGCAGCCCGGCGATTACTTCACGCTTTGCAAGCCCGGGATGATCGGCGAGGGCGTCGGCAAGTCCGCGTTCACCGTGACCGGTGAGCGCGTCACGATCGACGGTCCCGACGCCGAGCAGAAGCAGCAGGCCGTCGACCTCTACGCCGCGTTCGTGAAGGACCAGGTCGGGCAGCTCGTTCCGGCCGTCGAGGACCTCGTCGCGGCGTACGAGGCCGGCGACGACGAGACGGCCCGAGAGCTGTTCCCCCTCACGCGCGCGTTCTACGAGCGCATCGAGCCGGTCGCCGAGGCACTCGGCGACCTCGATCCGCGCATCGACTACCGCGAGGTCGATGCTGTGGCCGAGGGCCTGGACTGGACGGGCTTCCACCGCATCGAGAAGGACCTCTGGGTTCCGGCGCAGGATGCGCTGAACGCGGACGGCGAGACGCCCGCCTGGCAGGACTGGGCGCCGTCGACACCCGAGGAGCGCGCCGACTTCGGTGACCTGCTGCTCGCCGACGTGCAGGAGCTGTACGACTACGTCCACTCCGACGACTTCACCGAGACGCTCGATGATCAGGGTATCGGCGGGATCTCGAACGGTGCCATTGCGCTGCTCGACGAGGTCGCCACGGGCAAGATCTCGGGCGAGGAGGACTGGTGGTCGGGGACCGACCTCTACGACTTCGCGGCGAACGTCGAGGGATCCAAGATGGCGTTCTCGCTGGTCCAGGACTTCGCCGAGGCGCAGGGCGAGGACGGTGCCGCTCTCGTCGCGGAGATCGAGTCCGGCTACGCGGCGCTCGAGGAGTCGCTCGCGGCCCACGGCTCGCTGACCGATGGCTTCGTCGGGTACTCCGAGCTCACCGACGCCGACAAGCGCGAGTTCACCGACCTCATCAACGCGCTGGCCGAGCCGCTCTCGCAGCTCACCGGCACCGTGCTCGAGTGAGCTCGGGCATCGACGGAACGGTACGATCACCCACGTGAACGACACAGGAGCGGATGCCGCGGCCGACTCGTCCTCCGACGAGGCGGTGGCCGCGGCATCCGCTCCGACCGGCCTGAGCCGCCGGGGTCTGCTCGGCCTCGCGATCGGCGGGGGAGTCGCGGGCCTGGCCGTGGGCTCGGGAGCCGGCCTCGCCGGCGGCGTCGCCCTCGGGCGCTCACGGGCCGCGGAGGACTCCCTCGCCGCGTACGACTTCTTCGGGGAGCACCAGGCGGGGATCACGACGCCGGTGCAGGATCATCTTCACTTCGCCGCGTTCGACATGATGCCCCGCACGGATCGCGATGATCTCGTCTCGCTGCTGCAGGACTGGTCGTACGCCGCATCCCGCATCACCCAGGGTCTCGAGGTCAGCGCGACGGGCGCCGTGGGCGGCTCGGCGGAGGAGCCGCCGGACGACACCGGCGAGGCGCAGGGTCTTCCGGCCGCCGGACTCACGATCACGATCGGCTTCGGTCCGGGGTTGTTCGAGAACGAGGACGGTGACCGGTACGGGATCGCCGCGCTCCGGCCCGCGGGCCTCGAACGGCTGCCGGCCTTCCTCGGCGACGACCTCGACCCGCAGACCTCGCACGGAGACCTCTGCATCCAGGCGTGCGCCGACGATCCTCAGGTCGCCGTGCACGCGATCCGCAACCTCAGCCGCATCGCCTTCGGCCGTGCCCGCCTGCGCTGGTCGCAGCTGGGTTTCGGCAAGACGTCGCGCACCACGGCCGCCCAGGCCACGCCGCGCAATCTCTTCGGGTTCAAGGACGGCACCGCGAACATCCTCGCCGACGACACGGCCGCGCTCGACGCCCACGTCTGGGTCGCGGGCTCCGATGAGCCGGCATGGATGGCGGGCGGTTCGTATCTCGTCGCCCGCAAGATCGCGATGCTGATCGAGACCTGGGACCGCGTGCGGCTGTCGGAGCAGGACGCGATCATCGGAAGGGACAAGGGTGCCGGGGCGCCGCTCTCCGGTGGCACGGAATTCACCGAACCGGACTTCGCGGGACCCGCGATCGACGCCAACGCCCACGTGCGTCTGGCGCACCCCGAGCAGAACGACGGCATCCGTATCCTGCGGCGCGGGTACAACTACGTCGACGGGAACAACGACCTCGGTCGGCTGGACGCGGGGCTCTTCTTCCTCTCGTACCAGCGCGACCCCACGCAGTTCATCACGCTGCAGCGTCGGTTGTCGACCGATCTCATGAACGAGTACCTGCGCCACGTCGGATCGGGGATCTGGGCGATCCCGCGTGGTGCGACGGCAGGGTCGTACATCGGGGCCGAGCTCTTCGCCTGAGCCCGTGCCCTACGGGTGCGTCAGGCGAGTCCGTCCGCGATCATATGCATGATCGTGGCGGCGACGGCATCCGCTCCGGCGTGGTCCTCGGCGGTGATCGTGACGACCGTGTCGTCGACGAAGATCAGCAGCTGCCCGTAGGCGCCGTGCAGTCGCCATCCCGGGCCGGGGCCATCCCACCCGGCAAAGGCATACCGCTCGTAGCCGGGGGATTCGCCGCACGGCACCCACTCGGAGTGCATCCGGTCGATCCACTGCGCATCGATCAGGCGATGCCCCTGCCATTCGCCGCGATCGCGGATGAGGCGTCCGATCCGAGCCATCTCCTCGGTGCGCAGGAAGAGTCCGCCGCCGGCGATGATCCGGCCGTTCGGGCATCGCTCCCACTGCGCGTCTCGGATGCCGAGCGGAGCGAACAGCCGCGGTTCGAGGTAGGCGTGCACATCGCCCACGTGCTCGGCGAGCACACGCATCGCGGTGTACGTGCTCGCGTTGGAGTACTGGAAGTCGCGTCCGGACGTCGGTCGGCTCAGGAACTCGGCCGCGAGGTCGGGCCAGTCCGTCATCATCGTCTCGGACCAGGGGAGATCGATTCCGCTCGACATCGTGAGCAGGTCGCGCAGCGTGACCTCGTCGACGCCCGCGCCGAGCTGCCATCCGGGGACGGTTGCCGCCACGGGTGCATCGACGGAGATCAGCCCTTCATCGGCGGCCATGCCCGCGGCGAGCACGCACACGCCCTTGGCGACGGACTGGATGTCGATGCGCTCATCGGCCGCCCAGCGATGCTCGGCGCTGTCGTCACCCGCGAGGACGTGGAGTCCGAGGGCGCCGAAACCGCTGCTCTCGATCTCGCGGACGATACGGTCGCGGAGTGTCGAGGCTCGGGTCACGTGCTCCAGGCTATCGCGGGCGTCGCGAGCCCGTCGGGTCGTTGCGCCTGCCCTCGCGAGAGGTCAGCTCGGGATCGCGGAAGAGCCAGGACGGCCGAGGCTCCACGAGCGGTCGGAAGATGCGGCGCACGGGCTTCGTCGCGAGCGCGAGGGCGACGACGACCGAGAGCACGGTGACCAGCGGCAACCAGATCCAGGTGGGCTCGAGGTCGCGCAGGACGCCCGACTCGCGGAACGGGTAAAGCACGAACGAATGCAGGAGGAAGACGTACATCGTGTACTGACCGAACGTCGTCCACCAGTGAGTGCCCCGGGGGATCAGCGCGAAGAACGCCGCGCACAGCACAACGGCGAGCAGCATCAGAGCGATGCGGACACCGCCGGCCCACCACTGCTCGCCGCCGAGACCGAGATCGGCGTAGGAGTCCTCGTAGAAGAGCCAGTGGCGCAGGTCGAACTCCTGCCAGAACGGGAGCCAGTTCCATGCTGCCCACCCGGCGCCGGCCAGCACGACGACCGCCGCGACCCGGATCCACCACGGGCGGAAATCGAGAAGGCGCAGCCGCGCGACGACGTCCCGTTCGCGCAGCCACCATCCGAGGGTGAAGAACGGGAGGAGGCCGAGTGTGCGCGAGAGCGAGAAGGTGCTGTCGATGTTGGGGAGGTAGCCGACGCCGATCGAGATCACGACGGTCCACAGCAACGGCCAACGCAGGAGGGCGAGATAGGGGAGCACCAGACGGAAGATGCCGAGAGCGAGAAGGAACCAGAGGGTCCACGACGGCTGCGTCGGGTTGGGGTTCGCCTGTCCTTCGACGAGCCACTTCGTCAGGGTCCACAGCCCCTCGAAGATCAGGTACGGCACGAGGATGTCGGTGATCACCCTGGCCATCTGCGTCTTGGTCGGCGACCCCGACTTCGAGAAGTATCCCGAGATGATCGCGAACGCCGGCATGTGGAAGGCGTAGAGCGCGAGATAGAAGGCGAAGGCGATGTCCGAGTCGTAGATGAGACGTTGGATCGCGTGGCCCAGGACGACGAGCACGATGCAGGCGTACCGCGCGTTGTCCCAGAACGGGACACGACGTCGGGGGCGCGGAGTGGATCCTGTCGCGGGCTGCGTGGAGTCCGCTCCGGTGGTGCTCATCCTCCGAGGCTACCGCCGGGAATAAAGTTGGTGCGATCGCGTTGACTCATATACATTCAAGTGAATAGAAACGGATGCCATCATCCGGTTCGGAGAAGTTGGAGAGAAATCATGAGCGAGCAGTCAGGGGCACCCGCGATGCAGTTCGGCATCATGTCGGTGAGCGACATCACGCGCGACCCCACCACCGGAGTGACGCCGAGCGAGCAGGAGCGCATCAAGGCGACGCTGGCGATCGCGAAGCACGCCGAGGAGGTCGGTCTCGACGTCTTCGCCGTCGGCGAGCACCACAACCCTCCGTTCTGGTCGTCCAGCCCCACCACGTTCCTCGCCGCCCTGGCGGCGCAGACCGAGCGTCTCGTCGTGTCCACCTCGACGACCCTCATCACGACCAACGACCCCGTGCGCATCGCCGAGGAGTACGCGATGCTCCAGCACGTGTCCGACGGCCGGATGGACCTCATGCTCGGCCGGGGCAACACCGGACCGGTCTACCCCTGGTTCGGCCAGGACATCCGCCAGGGTCTGCCCCTCGCGATCGAGAACTACGCGCTGCTGCACAAGCTGTGGCGTGAGGACGTCGTCGACTGGGAGGGCAAGTTCCGCACTCCGCTGCAGGGCTTCACGTCCACCCCGCGCCCGCTCGATGGCATCGCGCCGTTCGTCTGGCACGGATCGATCCGCACGCCCGAGATCGCCGAGCAGGCCGCGTACTACGGCGACGGTTTCTTCGCGAACAACATCTTCTGGCCCAAGGAGCACTACCAGCGCCTGATCGAGCTCTACCGTCAGCGTTACGCGCACTACGGTCACGGCACGCCCGAGCAGGCGATCGTCGGTCTCGGCGGCCAGGTGTTCATGGCGGCGAAGTCGCAGGACGCGGTGAACCGGTTCCGTCCGTACTTCGACAACGCACCCGTCTACGGTCACGGTCCGAGCATGGAGGACTTCACCGAGATGACGCCGCTCACGGTCGGCTCGCCGCAGCAGGTGATCGATCGCTACGCCGGTATGCGCGAGCACTTCGGCGACTACCAGCGTCAGCTGTTCCTCATGGACCACGCGGGTCTGCCGCTGAAGACCGTGCTCGAGCAGCTCGACATCCTGGGCGGCGAGGTCGTGCCGGTCCTGCGCAAGGAACTGGCGAAGAACCGTCCGGAGGCGGTGCCGGATGCCCCGACCCACGCCGCGCGCGTGAAGGCGGAGTTCGGCGACGGCCCCACGCGCCAGGCGCGCCCCGGAGCCAACCGCGGCGACAACCTCACCGGCGACAGCCCCTACCAGGACACGCCGGCTCCCGCCGGCGCGTCCTTCGGCCTCGGCCGCACGGAGGCGTGAGATGACCACGCGTCGGATCGCCGTCGTCTCGGCCGGACTCTCGAACCCGTCGTCGACCCGCATGCTCGCGGATCGTCTCGCGGCCGAGACCGTGAAGGAACTCGCCGCTCGCGAGATCGAAGCGACGGTAGACGTGATCGAACTGCGCGACTACGCGCACGACATCACGAACAACCTGCTCACGGGGTTCGCCCCGCCCGCTCTCGAGACGGCGATCAACACGGTGGTCTCGGCCGATGCCCTCATCGCGGTGACGCCCATCTTCTCGACGAGCTACTCGGGGCTGTTCAAGTCGTTCATCGACGTGCTCGACCCCGATGCTCTCACCGGCAAGCCCGTGCTCATCGGAGCGAACGCCGGTACGGCCCGTCACTCGCTCGCGATCGACTACGCGATCCGTCCGCTCTTCGCCTATCTGCACGCCGATGCGGTCTCGACCGGGGTCTTCGCGGCCTCGAGCGACTGGGGCGGCGCGGGTGACGACGTCGCCCCGCTCGCGAAGCGCGTCGAGAAGGGTGCACGGGAGCTGGCCGACGTCATCGCACGTCGCGACGCGGCGGTCGCCACCGATCCGTTCGACCCCGCGACCTACCTCGGCGAGGGACGCTCGTTCGGGCACATGCTCGGAGGCCTCGCCGGCGAGTGAGCGCGCCAGGCATGACGCCATCGACAATGTCCGAGGGGCATCGTACGGTGGCGTCATGTCAGCATCCGAAGCAATCGCGATCCTCCGTCGTTCGTTCGGAGGGCGGTTGCTGCTGCCTGACGACGCAGGATTCGACGCCGCGCGAGCGCCATGGAACCTCTCGATCGATCAGCACCCGGCAGCGGTCGCGCATCCGCGCGATGTCGACGACCTCGGAGCGTTGATCGTCGCGGCGCGTGAAACCGGAATGCCCCTCGCGGTGCAGCCCGGGGGCCACGGGGCCGGGAGCGATGTCACCGGGGCGTTCCTCGTACGGATGGGCGGCTTCGACGCCCTCGAAATCGACACGGATGCCGGGACGGCCGTCATCGGTGCCGGCGTGCGTTGGGGGCGCGTGATCGACGCGCTCGAAGGTTCGGGATGGGTGGCCCCCGCCTGGAGCAGCCCGGTCGTCTCGGCGGCCGGTTACACGCTCGGCGGCGGTCACTCCCTGTTCAGTCGCACGTCGGGGCTCGGCTCCGACAACCTGCGCGCCGCATGGGTGATGCGTACGGACGGCCGCCACGAGCGCGTCGACGATGCGAGCGATCCGGATCTGATGTGGGCGCTCCGCGGCGCGGGCGGGGTCGCCGGCGTCGTCACGGCCCTCGAGATCGATCTGGTGCCCGCGCCCGCCGTCTGGGGCGCGTCGGCGGTCTTCGATATCGCGGATGCCGAGGCGGTCATCCGCGGTGTGCGCGACCTCGCGCCGAGCGTACCTTCGACCCTGAACGTGACGGTCACGTCGAACCGCATGCCCGACGCGCCGCAGCTGCCCGAAGCGATTCGTGGCAAGAGCTTCCTGACCGTGCAGATGATCTCGACGGACGGCCCGGTCGACGACGTCCTCGAACTCGTGCGGAGCATGGCCCCCGTGCTGCGCGAGGTCGTGGGGCAGACCTCTCCCGCCGCGATCGCTGCGCAATCGGGGGAGCCGACCGACCCCACACCGAGCCGCGGCGCCTCTGCGGCACTGGCGGTTCTCGATGATGCCACGATCGATGCGCTCGTCGCGTTCCACCGACACGATGATCAGTGGCCGGTGATCGGGATCGAGTTCCGCATGCTCGGGGGAGAGCTGGCGTCGCCGAAGCGCGAGGGATTCGCCGGTCTCGAATCCGCCGGGTGGCTCGTCTACGCGCTTGCGCCGCTGTTCCCGGGCGCTCCGATTCAGCCGGGCGATGCGAGCCTCGCGCTCTTCCGCGAGCTCGTCGCACCGGCATCGGCCGAACGCACGGTTCCCACGTTCCTCACACCGGGGCAGACGCTCGCCGACGCCGCGACAGATGAGACGCTCGCTCGCCTGCGCGCGCTGCGGGAGCGATTCGACCCGGAGGGCATCCTGCATCACGGACGTCTTCCGCGCTGAACCCGCGCCCGTGCGGACCGCTCACGATCGCGCGTCGCCTCCTCGTCGCCACGTGTATTCGGTCTCCGGGCGACCGCGGGTTCCGTAGCGCGCCCCGCGGTCCACGAGTCCTTCTTCGGCGAGGTGCTCGAGGTACCTCCGGGCGGCGACGCGCGACATCCCCAGTTCGATCGCCGCTTCGCTCGCCGAGAGCGGACTGCGGGCGCGCAGCGCGGCGGTCACGCGATCCAGGGAGGAGGGAGAGAGGCCCTTGGGAAGGGAGATTGTGCCGGTTGATCTCCCCAACAAGGCGTCGATCTCGGACTGGGTGGCTTCGCCGTCCGTCGCCCGGGCCTGGGCGCGATGCGCACCGTACTGGGCCAGCCGCTCCTGGAAGACGGCGAACGAGAAGGGCTTGACGAGGTACTGGAAGACGCCGAGTGCTGCCATCTGACGGACCGTCTCGGCGTCGCGTACCGCGGTGATCGCGATCACGTCGACGGCGGCCGCCCGGGCGCGGAGGGTGCGCAGCACGTCGAGTCCGGAGCCGTCGGGCATCGTCACGTCGAGGAGCACGAGATCGAAACCGTCGGCGTCGGTGCGATCGAGGACCGCGTGCACCGCAGCCCGTGCCCCGGTGCATTCGCCGGCGACGACGAATCCGTCGAGCCGGTCGACGTAGGTGCGGTGCAACTCGAGAGTGAGGGCGTCGTCATCGACGAGAAGGACGCGGATCATCGTCTTCCCCAGGGGCGTGCAGCCGGAAGAGCGACGTGGAAGGTGGTCGGATCATGGCGCAGCTCGAGCCGACCCCCGGCGCCGAGCACGAGGGAGCGCACGAGCGCCAACCCGACTCCGCGCCCGGCGGCGCCGGCCTCCTTCGTCGAGAACCCCGAGGTGAAGATCTCCTCGCGCAGCGCAGGAGGAATGCCGGGACCGCTGTCGGCGACGTCGAGCTCGATCCCGTCGTCCGCCGAACGTCGAAGCGTGACCGACACCCATCGGTCTTCGGCATCCGTCACGGCATCCATGGCGTTGTCGATGAGGTTCCCCAGCACCGACACGCTGTCGACCGCCGACAGCGGGGAGGGCGGCGTGTCGGGTGCGATCGTCATCCGCCAGTCGATGCCCCGCTCCTTCGCCTGGGAGGCCTTTCCGAGCAGCAGCGCCCCGACCGTGGGGTCGCCGTGACGGCGGGCGGTGACCTGGTCCACCAGCGACTGGCTCTGGCGCGAGGTCTCGGTGAGGATCTCGATCGCCTCGTCCGTGCGGCCCAGCTCGAGGAGTGCCACCGCGGTGTGCATGCGGTTGCCGTGCTCATGGGTCTGCGCGCGCAGCGCGTCACCGAGGGTGCGGATCGACTCGTAGGACGACACGGCGTCCCTCACCTGCCCGGGCGGGAGATCCCCGGCGATCCGACGCGTGACCCGCCGTGCCGCCCACGCTCCGAGAGCGCCGGCCGCGACCAGCGCGGCGGTGATGCCGAGTGAGAGGGGGAGACGGCGCAACAGGGTCTCGCTGATCGTCTCGGTGGTGACGCCGGCGGCCACCCAACCGACGAGACTGCCGTCCGCGCTCGTCACCGGAACGATCGTGCGGACCGAGGGGCCGAGCGTGCCGGTGAACTCCTCGGTGAGTGGTATCGGCCGATCGGGGATCGTGCCGAGGTAAGGCTTCCCGATCTCGTCGAGGTCGGGATGGGTCACGCGGATGCCGGTGGGCGTCATGATCGTGATGAAGTCGAGTCCCGCGGCGTCGATGACCTCCAACGCGTACGGCTCGAGGGTGCGCGTCGCGCGTTGCCGATCCTCATCCCCGACCGAAGCGGTGACGAGGGGTGACGCCGCGAGCGCGATGGCAGTCGAGGAAGTGACGCGCTCCGCCTCCGCGCGAGTGGCGCGCTGAGCTTCGACGACGAGGAACAGCGCCACCAGGGCGCCGATGACGACGGCGGACAGGAGGAGGACGACGAACACGCGCGAGGCCGCGCTGCGGGCGGTGCGGGCGTGCGGCATCGCGGCTCCCTTCGTCGGCGATGGCGAATGTGACCAATACGACCACAAATGGTGTCGTCGTGCGAAGTCGGAGACGTTGGGGTCACTGCCGGCGAGGGCGCCGGCCCGAACGACGACGTTCATCCCCGAGGAGGAGAAATGGCCATCACCACCGGATTCACACTGCCCGGTTTCCATTGGAGGCGCGGCAAGCAGTCCTGGGACCGTCACACCTGGCTCTATGTCTCGGTGATCATCGCGGTCGTCCTGGGCGCACTCGTCGGGCTCATCTGGCCGGAGGTCGGGCAGAGCTTCGAGCCGCTCGGCAAGGGGTTCGTGGCGCTGATCAAGATGATGATCGCCCCGATCATCTTCTGCACGATCGTCGTCGGGGTCGGATCGATCGCCAAAGCGGCCACGGTCGGCAAGATCGGCGGACTCGCGTTGCTGTACTTCATGGTTATGTCGACCTTCGCCCTCGCGATCGGGCTGGTCGTCGGCAACCTCATCCACCCCGGGTCGGGCCTCGACATGGCCGGCGCGACCTACGACGCTGAGACCGGGGAGGCGAAGAGCACGCAGGACTTCGTCCTGGGGATCATCCCGGCGACCTTCTTCTCGGCGTTCACCGGGGAGAGCGTGCTGCAGGTGCTCTTCATCGCGCTGCTCACCGGCTTCGCGCTGCAGGGCCTCGGAGATCGCGGAGCCCCGATCATGGACGCGGTCAAGAACCTCCAGAAGCTCGTGTTCCGCATTCTCGGCATGATCCTCTGGCTCGCTCCACTCGGCGCGTTCGGAGCGATCGCCGCGGTCGTCGGCAAGACCGGCATCTCTGCGATCTGGAGCCTGGGCATCCTGATGGTGGCGTTCTACATCACCTGCATCCTGTTCATCGTGGTGATCCTGGGCGTTCTGCTTTTCGCGGTGACTCGGGTCAACATCTTCCGGCTGATGAAGTACCTCGCCCGGGAATACCTGCTGATCGTCGGCACGTCGTCGTCGGAGTCGGCTCTGCCGAGACTGATCGCGAAGATGGAGCACGTAGGGGTCTCCAAGCCGGTCGTCGGCATCACCGTTCCCACCGGCTACTCGTTCAACCTCGACGGCACGGCGATCTACCTGACCATGGCATCGCTGTTCATCGCGACCGGCATGGGGCAGCCGATGTCGATCGGTGAGCAGATCGGTCTGCTCGTGTTCATGATCATCGCGAGCAAGGGCGCGGCCGGGGTCACCGGTGCCGGGCTCGCGACGCTGGCCGGCGGACTGCAGGCCTACCGGCCGGATCTGGTCGACGGCGTGGGCGTCATCGTCGGCATCGACCGGTTCATGTCGGAAGGACGCGCGCTCACCAACTTCACCGGCAACGCCGTCGCGACCTTCCTGATCGGCACGTGGACGAAGCAGATCGATCGCGATCGCGTCGAACGGGTGCTCAGCGGCGACCTGCCGTTCGACGAGTCCCTGCTCGACGGGGTCGATGGGCACGGGATGTCGGACGAGCACGGGGCCGCCGACGTGCAGGAGCTCAAGGAGTCGGCGCTCGACGAGATGTCGGCGAAAGAGGAGCGCGCGCGTCGGCGTGCGCTGCAGGGCTGAACCGGGAACCGGATGAAGATGCGGGAGCCGACGGACGTGTCGGCTCCCGCATCGGTGGTCAACCGCTCTTGCGTCGGAACTCGCGCCGCGTCTGCGGGGCCGCACCGCCGTGGACGGCGGAATCGCCATCCAGGTGGGACTCGCCCTGACGGTGCTGCGCGTTCTTCTTCTCGAGCGCTTCCTTGAACTTGCGCTTCATCTCCTCGGAGGAGGAGACGGCGCCTTCTTCGGTGCTCATGTCCGCCAGCCTAGGCCACGGGCGTCTCGTCCGGGAGGTCTCGCCGGCTGCGTCGCGTGATCAGGTCGATGAGCAGACCGAGGCCGATGGCGACGGCGATCGACACGGGAACCGCGACGATCGGTCCCCCGGGGAGGATCGCGGCGACGGCCGCGCCGACCGAGGCCTGATACGCCGCCCAGCCGAGCGCCGCCACCGTCACCAGGGCGAGATAGCGCGGAGGGTGCACGCGGGATGCTCCGGCGACGAGGTTGATCGCGAGACGGACGAAAGGGACGAACCGTGCGGTGAACAGGACGGTCGCCATTCCGCCGTCGAGTCGCCGCCGTGCCCAATCGAGGGCGCGTCGCACTCGGGGCGCGCGCATCCAGCGCCAGCGGTCGGTCCCGACGAACCGGCCGATCATGTAGCACGCGATGTCGCCGAGAGCGGCAGCGGCCGCGGCGCAGGAGATGACGGCCCAGAGCGGCGGAGCTCCGGTGGATACGGATGCCGCACCGAGGGCCGTGACAGCGACCTCTCCGGGGATCACGACCAGGAACGCATCGCCGAAGACGAGCAGGCACATGATCACGAGCGCCCAGGGGCCGGAGAGGACGTCGGCGAGGAGTTCGGTGGGCACGTCACCACGGTGCCCTCCGGCGGTGAACGGCGACTGAAATCCGGATAGCCGGTGACGGGCTTTCGTGCATCCGGTGAACATCTGGTGCGCACGACCGTATCGGGGCTCGACAACTGATCCCTGCCTTCATCCTGGGGGTGTGAGAGTCGCGATCGTGACAGAGTCCTTCCTTCCGCACATGAACGGTGTGACCGGATCCGTGCTGCAGATCCTGCGTCACCTCGAACGACACGGCCACGAGGCCCACGTCATCGCTCCCGCTGCCGCCGGAATGCCGCGGCAGATGCACGGTGCCCCGGTCGAGGCGATCCCGAGCCTCGCGCTCCCCGGGTATCGCAACGTGCGGGTCGGCACCTCGCCGGCCTCGCGTCTGGCGGGCTCTCTCCGACGCTTCCGTCCGGACGTCGTCCACCTCGCATCGCCGTTCGCGCTCGGGTGGCGCGGCGTGCTCGCGGCCGAGCGCCTCGACGTGGCATCGGTCGCGGCGTACCAGACCGATGTCGCGGCGTACACCGAGCGCTATCGGGTCGCTGCGACGACCGGGATCGCCCAGACGCACATCGCTCGCCTCCACCGGCGCGCAACGCTGACCCTCGCCCCGTCGTCGGAGTCCGCCCAGCAGCTCGAGCGCCTCGGCGTCGACCGTCTCCGTCGCTGGGGGCGAGGCGTCGATGCGGAGCGTTTCCACCCCGCTCACCGGGATGAGAGCCTGCGAGCCGGGTGGGGCGCTGACGTCATCATCGGATATGTCGGGCGCCTCGCACCGGAGAAGCAAGTCGAGGACCTCGTCGCCCTGCGCTCCGTGCCGGGAACGCGCCTCGTGATCGTCGGGGACGGTCCGAGCAGGGCGCGCCTGGAATCGCTGCTCCCGGATGCCGTCTTCCTCGGCCACCTCGACGGCGATGCCCTCGCCGCCGCCGTCTCCTCGTTCGACGTCTTCGTGCATCCGGGCGAGAGCGAGACCTTCGGGCAGACACTGCAGGAGGCGCACGCGAGCGGCGTACCCGTGGTGGCCACCGGGCGGGGCGGGCCCCTCGACCTCGTCCGGATGGGGATAGACGGATGGCTGTACCGACCGGGAGATCTCGACGATCTCCGGATGCGAGTGGCCGATCTGGTGGGCGACGCCCGCAAGCGACGGGCATTCGGCGAAGCCGGCCACGACGGGGTTCAGGCGCGCTCGTGGTCGAGCGTGTGCGATCGGCTCCTCGAGCACTTCGACGAGGCGCGAACGCTCAAGGGGGTCGACGTGTCGCTCCGCGCTCGCCGCAGCATCCGTCCCGAGACGCCCCTCCCGGTGGAGCCCGTTCGGTGGCAGCGGTACATCGCTCTGGGTGACTCGCTCACCGAGGGACTGTGCGACCCGGCCCCGGACGGCGCCCTGCGCGGGTGGGCCGACCGCCTCGCGCTCCTCCTCGCCTCGCGGGGAGGCCTCCACTACGCCAACCTCGCCATCCGCTCGAAGCGAGTCGCCGATGTCTGCGGCCCTCAACTGGAGCGCGCCCTGGAACTCTGTCCCGACCTGGTCTCCGTGCTCATCGGTGCGAACGACCTGGTGAAGCATCGTGTCGACATCCCCGCGCTCGCCGCGGACCTCGAGCGTGCGATCGTGCGCCTGCGGGCGACGGGAGCCATGGTCGTCCTCGTGACGCCGTTCCTGCCGGGTCGACGCGCTGCCGCCATCTACGCCGCGCGATTCGCGGCCTTTGCCACGGCGCTCAGCGGCATCGCCGCGCGCACGGGTGCGGTGCTGATCGATACCGACCTCCACCCGTCCCTCCGAGAGCGCGAGCACTGGGGGGAGGATCTCGTGCATCTCAGCAGCAGTGGGCACCGCTTCCTCGCGTATCGCGCGGGAGACATCCTCGGCGTCCCGCATGCCGAGGCGCTCGGTGCACTCGATGCTTCGCTGCACGAGCAGAACGACATCGGAACGGGTCTGTGGTGGTCCCGCCATGCGCTGCCGTGGGTGTGGCGTCGCCTGCACGGACGCACGGCCGGCGACGGCCGTGCGGCGAAACACGATGACTACGTCTACCTGGGGCGCTCGACGGTTCAGCGCGGCGTGCCCGCGGGACGGGGGTGAAATCGGGCGTCCCTGGTAGGGTTGACGAGGCCGACCTGTGTCGGTCGCACAACTTCACATCGACTCATGGAGCGATCGGCGGAGGAGCTGGTCCCCTGTGGTGGGTTCCTCGGCACACGATGCGTCGGGTGGCTTTCTACTGGTGGCCAGCGCAGGCGACATTCGCGAGAGTGCTCGCGCGCCCGGATCCTGCCGTTCCGCTCCTTCATGAACACGCTCGCGCGTCACACGGATTCGCGAGTCTAAACAAAGAAGGAGAGACCTCTTGGAAGGTCCTGAAATCACCGCCACCGAGGCCGTTCTCGACAACGGCCGCTTCGGCACCCGCACCATCCGCTTCGAGACCGGCCGCCTCGCGCAGCAGGCTCAGGGCGCAGTCGCCGCGTACCTCGACGGCGAGACCATGCTCCTCTCGGCCACCAGCGCCGGCAAGCACCCGCGTGAGGGCTTCGACTTCTTCCCGCTGACGGTCGACGTCGAGGAGCGCTCCTACGCCGCCGGCAAGATCCCCGGCTCGTTCTTCCGCCGCGAGGGTCGTCCCTCGACCGAGGCGATCCTCGTCTGCCGCCTGATCGACCGTCCGCTGCGTCCGTCGTTCGTCGACGGCCTCCGCAACGAGGTCCAGATCGTCATCACCGTTCTCTCGATCGCTCCGGGCGAGTTCTACGACGCTCTCGCGATCAACGCGGCATCCGCGTCGACCCAGATCTCGGGTCTTCCGTTCTCCGGCCCCGTCGCCGGTGTGCGTCTCGCGTTCATCCCCGGCCAGGGCGAGCACGCCGACCAGTGGGTCGCGTTCCCGACGGCCGCACAGGTCGACGAGGCCGTGTTCGACCTGATCGTCGCCGGCCGTGTGGTCACCAAGGCCGACGGCACCGAGGACGTCGCGATCATGATGGTCGAGGCCGAGGCGACCGAGGGCAGCTGGAACCTCATCAAGGCGGGCGCCACCAAGCCCGACGAGGCCGTCGTCGCCCAGGGACTCGAGGCGTCGAAGCCGTTCATCGCCCAGCTCGTCAAGGCTCAGGCCGAGCTCGCCGCCACGGCGTCGAAGGAGCCGGGTGTGTACCCGGTCTTCCCGCCGTACACCGACGAGGTCTTCGACTTCGTGTCGGAGCGCGCGTTCGCCGAGCTCAGCGACGTCTACCAGATCGCCGACAAGACCGAGCGTCAGAACGCCGACGACGCGATCAAGGACCGCGTCAAGGGCGAGCTTGCGGCCGCCGTCGAAGCGGGCACGCTGCCCGAATCGGCTCTGAGCGAGTTCGGGGGCGCGTACAAGTCGGTCACCAAGAAGATCGTCCGTGGCCGCATCCTCACCGAGAGCGTCCGCATCGACGGTCGTGGTCTGGCCGACATCCGTCCGCTCGACGCCGAGGTGCAGGTCATCCCGCGTGTGCACGGCTCCGCGATCTTCCAGCGCGGCGAGACCCAGATCATGGGTGTCACCACGCTGAACATGCTCAAGATGGAGCAGCAGATCGACTCGCTGTCGCCCACGACGAGCAAGCGCTACATGCACCACTACAACTTCCCGCCCTACTCGACCGGTGAGACCGGCCGCGTGGGATCGCCGAAGCGTCGTGAGATCGGGCACGGCTTCCTCGCCGAGCGCGCGCTCGTGCCGGTGCTGCCGAGCCGCGAGGAGTTCCCCTACGCGATCCGTCAGGTGTCGGAGGCGCTCAGCTCCAACGGTTCGACGTCGATGGGCTCGGTCTGCGCCTCGACGCTGTCGCTGCTGAACGCGGGTGTGCCGCTGCGCGCTCCCGTCGCCGGTATCGCGATGGGTCTCGTCTCTGACGAGGTCGACGGTGAGACCCGTTACGCGGCGCTCACCGACATCCTCGGTGCGGAGGACGCACTCGGCGACATGGACTTCAAGGTCGCAGGTACCAGCGAGTTCGTCACGGCGATCCAGCTCGACACGAAGCTCGACGGCATCCCGTCGTCGGTGCTCGCGGGTGCGCTGACCCAGGCCCGCGACGCGCGTCTGACGATCCTCAACGTCCTCAACGCCGCGATCGACGCGCCCGACGAGATGGCGCCGACGGCGCCGCGCGTCATCAGCGTCCAGATCCCGGTCGACAAGATCGGTGAGCTGATCGGCCCGAAGGGCAAGACGATCAACGCGATCCAGGACGAGACCGGCGCGCAGATCTCCATCGAGGAGGACGGCACCGTCTACATCGGTGCGACCGACGGCCCGTCGGCCGAGGCCGCCCGTGCCCAGGTCAACGCGATCGCCAACCCGACCAACCCCGAGGTCGGGGAGCAGTTCCTCGGTACCGTCGTGAAGATCGCGACCTTCGGCGCGTTCGTCTCGCTGCTGCCCGGGAAGGACGGTCTGCTGCACGTCACCGAGGTGCGCAAGCTCGCCGGTGGCAAGCGCGTCGAGAACGTCGATGACGTGCTCTCGGTCGGGCAGAAGATCCTCGTGAAGATCACGAAGATCGACGACCGCGGCAAGCTCTCGCTCGAGCCCGTGATCGACGAGGCCCCTGCGGCCGACGCCGCTCCGGCCGAGGAGGCCGCAGCCGAGTAATCGGTTCCCTACGACGCGAGCCCGGTGCCTTCCCGCAGGGGAGGGCATCGGGCTCTCGTCGTTCCCGTGACCAAACCGTTACGGGAAGTTTGCCCGCCGTTCCGCGGATTGGTCGGTGAGTTCGTCGGTTTCGCATACTCTCGAAGTACGCACCGGGGGGTGCATGAATGCAGGTACGAAGATCGGCTCGCACCGATGGACGTGGGGGTGAGAGTATGCGATTGTTCGGCGTAGGCGCAGGAGCCCCGGACGATCGCGCGCTCGCGCAGGGCGCGGAGCATCCGTCCGCCCCGATCCCGATCGTGGGTCCGGGGGTCGGCGAGACCATT
Organism: Microbacterium sp. NPDC008134; assembly: GCF_042957055.1. Taxonomy (NCBI): domain Bacteria; kingdom Bacillati; phylum Actinomycetota; class Actinomycetes; order Micrococcales; family Microbacteriaceae; genus Microbacterium; species Microbacterium sp. NPDC008134. Next base: position 1,493,555 of record NZ_JBIBHO010000001.1, read on the forward strand.
CGGGTCCCGCTCGGTGAGACCGGGATCGAGACGTTCCCGCTGATGCTCGGCGCGGCCGAGTTCGGGTGGAACGTCGATCTCGAGACGAGCCACGGCATCCTCGATCGCTACATCGAGTTCGGCGGCAACGCGGTGCACACCGCCGACGGTTTCTCCGGTGGTCGCAGCGAGCACATCATCGGTCAGTGGCTGCGTTCCCGCGGTCTGCGCGACGAAGTCGTGCTGAGCGCACGGATCGGCGCGCATGCCGACAACCCGGGACTCGGATCGGTGAACCTCGTGCGTGCGGTCGAGGGTTCCCTGACGCGTCTGGGAACCGAGCGTCTCGATGTGCTCTACCTCGATGCCACACTCGACGCCACGACGAACCTCGAAGACACGCTCGCGACGGTCGAGTGGCTGGTCGATGCGGGAAAGGTGGCGGCCGTCGGGGCGTTCGGATTCGCCCCGGAGCGCCTGGTGGAGGCGCGCATCCTCGCCTCGGCGGGCTACCCGCGCATCGAGGTCGTCGACGCGCCGTACAACCTGATCCGCCGCCAGTCGTTCGAGGGTGATCTCCGTCTCGTCGCCGGCGCGCAGAACCTCGCGGTCACTCCGTCTCACGCGCTCGAGCACGGCTTCCTCTCGGGGCGTCACCGCAACAAGTCGGTCGCCTCCCGCGGGGTGAGGGGCGAGCAACTGCGCGGGAACCTCAACCGTCGCGGCATCCGCATCCTTCGAGCCCTCGATCAGATCGCCGAAGAGCTGAGCGTGCCGGTGGCCGCCGTCTCGATCGCCTGGCTGTTGGCTCAGCGATCGATCGTCGCCCCGATCGTCAACACCTTCGCCGCCGAGCACGTCGACGAGCTCATGCAGGGGGCAGGCGTCGCCCTGTCGCGCGCGCACCTGGCCGATCTCGCTCGTGCGGCCACCTGAGCAGCTTCACACGACCGTCATATGCGTGGCATAGGGTGGAGTGAGAGTCCGGCAGACGCTGGCGATGAAGCGAGCGAGCAGTGACGCACTATATCTATCTGGTCAGACACGGTGAACATCAGGATGCCGAGCACGGCCTGGCCGACGGCCCCCTGTCCCCGCGGGGGCAGCGCCAGGCCGAGTTGATCGCCGACCGCCTGGGCGGGCTCCCGCTCGATGCGGTCTGGCATTCCCCGCTGCTGCGGGCGAACGAGACCGCGCGTGCCATCGCGGCGCGACTTCCCTCGGTCGACCCCAAGCCGACCCCGCTGCTGTTCGACTGTGTTCCGACCGGCATGACCGAGGAGACTCCCGCCGCCTTCGAGCCGTTCTTCGGATCGATCACCGATGCGGAGATCGAGGCCGGCGGCGCGCAGATGTCCGACGCCGTCAACGAGTTCCTCGTGCGCAAGACGGGCGAGGTGCACGAGGTTCTCATCACCCACAACTTCGTGATCTCGTGGTTCGTGCGCGAAGTGCTCGGAGCGCCGGAGTGGCGGTGGATGACGCTGAATCAGGCTCACTGCGGACTCACCGTCATCGCGCAGAAGCAGGGCCGTCCGTGGACGTTGCTGAACCACAACGACACCGGGCATCTTCCCATGGAACTCCGCACGGGTATGCCCGACGCGATCCCGGTCTGAGTCCCGGGACTGCCGCGCGCCCCGGGGTGAGACGCCGGATGCCCGAAATAGACTGGAGCCATGACCACGCAGGTAGCACTCGTCGGCGGGACCGGCAAGCTCGGGGCGATCATCCACGCCGTCATCGACGATCTCGAGGGCTTCGAGGTGAGTCGCGTCCTGTCGTCCTCGAGCGATCTGTCGGACCTCGCGGGAGCCGACCTGGTGATCGACGCGTCGACGCCGCAGGTGAGCATCGATGTCGTGCGATCCGCGGTGGAGCACGGGCAGAACGTGCTCGTCGCCACATCCGGGTGGTCGGCGGAGCGCATCGCGCTCGTGCGACCACTGGTCGAGGCCGCCGGCACGGCCGCCGTGTTCATCCCCAACTTCTCGCTGGGCTCGGTGCTCGGATCGGCCCTCGCCGCTGCCGCGGCGCCGTTCTTCGACTCCGCCGAGATCGTCGAGGCTCACCGTGAGACGAAGATCGATTCGCCCAGCGGCACCGCCGTGCGCACGGCGGAACTCATCGCGGCCGCCCGTTCCGAGCAGGGGCCGGTGAGCGCACCGCACGCGGATCAGCGCGCACGCGGTCAGCAGGTCGGCAGTGTCCCGATCCACTCGCTCCGCCGCCCCGGTGTCATCGCGAAGCAGGAGGTCGTGCTCGCGGGCCCCGGCGAGTCGCTGACGTTCACGCACGACACCGTCGAGCCCGCGCTCGCCTACGCCCCGGGCATCCGCCTCGCCGTTCCGTTCACGCGGGATGCGACGGGGATCGTGGTCGGCCTCGAGAACATGATCGACATCGGCATCCGCTCATGATCTCGCGCATCGGGGTCGGCGTGATGGCCCTGTGCCTCGCGCTGTACATCGTGGTCGTCGGATACCGCGCGGTGCTGATGCTCGGCACCGGCGAGCCGATCGCGATCGCCATCGGCATCGCGCTGCTGGTCATGCCGCTGATCGGCGCCTGGGCGCTGATCCGCGAGATGCAGTTCGGCTTCGCCGCGGATCGTCTCGGGCGCACGCTCGATGCCGAGGGCGGGATGCCGGAGGCGGAGACCGAGCTCACCCCGAGCGGGCGCATCGCTCGTGCGGATGCCGACCCGCTGATCCAGCGTTACCGGGCGGAGGCCGAGGCAGCACCGGAGGAGTGGCGCGCGCGCTTCCGTCTGGGGGTCGTGCAGGATGCCGCGGGGCGGCGCAAGGACGCCCGCGCGAGCATCCGCGAGGCGATCAGGCTCTCCCGCGGCTGACCGGTCTGGGGGCCTCAGGCCAGAGTGGCTTCGAGCGTGATCTCGATGCCCGCGAGCGCCTGGGAGACCGGGCATCCGGACTTCGCGCCTTCGGCGATCTCCTGGAACTCGTCGGCGGAGAGACCGGGCACGACGGCATTGACGTTGAGGTGGCTTCCGGTGATGCCGACTCCCGGCTTGAAGGTCACGGATGCGCTCGCGTTCACGCGCTCCGGCGGGGTGCCGTTCTCGCTCAGTGCATGGGCGAGAGCCATGCTGAAGCAGGATGCGTGCGCGGCTGCGATGAGCTCCTCCGGCGTGGTGGTGGTATCACTGCCTTCGCTGCGCGCCTTCCAGTCGATGGGGAAGGTGCCGAGCTTCGACGACGAGAACGCGACGGTGCCGGAGCCCTCCGCCAAAGATCCGGTCCAGGTGGTGGTCGCTTCGCTGGTGACGGGCATGATTCCTCCGGTTCTCGCACTGCGGGGGCGCAGTGTCTCGTCCGCGCCAGCCTAGCGAGCGGTGTTCTCGGAGGGAACGGCGTCAGGCCGCTCGGGTGTGGCCGAGGAGTCCTGCGCGCTGCAGCAGGAGGTAGAGCTGGCAGCCGAGGCAGAGGCCGATGGCGGCGTTCAGGAATGCGGCGATGAACGCGGCGGCGGTGGCGAGGGGGAGGGCCCAGGGCACACCGGCGAGCTGGAGCACGAGGCCGACGGTCACGACGAAGAGTCCGACGCCCTGCGCGAATCGCGGGGGTCGCGGGTCCTCGAGCTCTGTCGGGGGCGCGAGACGCGGACGGATCGCGCGACGGAAGATCACTCCCCAGGGGGCGGTCGCGGGGGACAGGATGCTCCAGAGGAAGAGCAGCGCGATGATCACCGTGACCAGGAACGCCGGATCGAGCGCGCGCTCGGCGAGAGACGCCTGGGTGATCAACCACGCGCCTCCCGGCACGAAGGTCGCATCGGCGAGGGGCTGATAGGCGAACCATCCGAACGTCGCCGCGCCGCGCGCCGTCGCGATCCCGGTGAGTCCGAGGAACGTCGCGAGCAGCAGCAGGACGGCCGTGACGGTCGCGGCGAAACGCGGGCCGCGGGGATCGATGCCTGCGGGAGAGACCATGGATGCTCCTGACGTCGTCTCAGAGGGAGGCGAGGGCTTCGGTGAGGGCGTGTCGCTGCGGCACGCCGTGGAATCTGGAACGAACGGCGCCGGACTCGTCCACGACGAAGGTGGTCGGGGTCTGGAGGACCCGATAGCGCGACGAGAGGTCGGGGCGATGCGTGAGATCGACCTCGACGTGGCGCAGTCCGTCGCTCTCCTCGGCGTACGAGTGCAGCATCCGCCGGACCTGTGGGCAGCGTGCGCACATCTCGGTGCTGAACTGCACGAGGGTGGCGCGTGATCCGAGTTCGGCGGGATAGGCATCCCATGCGTCGAACCGCAGAGTTCCCCCTGCCCGGCGCAGTCCGTCGCGCCGTTTCGCCACCGCACCGATCGCGACGGCGAGCGCCACGAGGGCGACGAGGATCGCGAGAGCGACGGCGGGAGACATGCATCGAGGGTAAGGCGCAGCCGCAGGGGGAGGGGCCGTTGTGTCCGATGATGACGCGACGCGGCGCGATGCTCCTCCGCCCGTGCCGTGACGCGGGAAGGTATCCTGGCTCTCATGAGCGCAGCCGTCCCGACGCCGTACGAAGACCTCCTCCGCGACGTCCTCGAGAACGGAACGCACAAGTCCGATCGCACCGGAACCGGGACGACGAGCGTGTTCGGTCGGCAGATCCGCTTCGACCTGTCTCAGGGCTTCCCGTTGATCACCACCAAGCGCGTGCACTTCAAGTCGATCGCGTACGAGCTGCTGTGGTTCCTGCGCGGTGAGTCGAACGTGCGGTGGTTGCAGGAGAACGGCGTGACGATCTGGGACGAGTGGGCGGATGATGCCGGAGAACTCGGCCCCGTCTACGGCGTGCAGTGGCGTTCCTGGCCGACGCCTGCGGGGGAGAGCATCGACCAGCTCGCCGAGGTCATCGAGCAGATCCGCCGTTCGCCGGACTCGCGCCGCTTGATCGTGTCGGCGTGGAACCCCGCGGACATCCCCGACATGGCGCTCGCCCCGTGCCACGCGCTCTTCCAGTTCTACGTCGCCGACGGCAAGCTGTCGTGCCAGCTCTACCAGCGCAGCGCCGACATGTTCCTCGGCGTGCCGTTCAACATCGCCTCCTACGCGCTGCTCACCCTGATGATCGCGCAGCAGGTCGGTCTCGAGCCCGGCGACTTCGTGTGGACCGGTGGTGACTGCCACATCTACGACAACCACATCGAGCAGGTGACGGAGCAGCTCACGCGCGATCCTTACCCGTACCCGACGCTGCGCCTCGCGCGCACGCCCGCGTCGATCCTCGACTACACCTACGAGGACTTCGTCGTCGAGGACTACCAGCACCACGCTCCGATCCGCGCGGCGGTCGCGGTATGACCTGGGTGGGTCTGATCTGGGCGGAGGCCTCCGGCGGCGTGATCGGCGCCGAGGGCGGCATGCCGTGGCACGTTCCCGAGGATCTGGCCCACTTCAAGGAGGTCACACTGGGTACGCCCGTCGTGATGGGCCGCAAGACGTGGGACTCTCTCCCCGAGCGGTTCCGACCGTTGGCGGGCCGGGAGAACGTCGTCATCACCCGCCAGCAGGATTGGACCGCCGAGGGCGCACGCCGTGCGGCGACCGTCGCCGAGGCGGTGCGGGGTCAGGACCGGGTCTGGATCATCGGAGGAGCAGAGATCTTCCGACAGGTGATCGGTGATGCCGATCGGTTGGAGGTCACCGAGCTGGACCTCGAAGTCGACGGCGACGCGTTCGCTCCCGCGAAGACCGGATGGCGACTGGTCGAGGAGGGGGAGTGGCTCACTTCTCGTACGGGTGTGCGCTACCGCTTCCTCGGATACGAGCGCTGATGCCCACCGCGCTGATCACCGGAGCGAGTGCCGGCCTCGGAGCCGAGTTCGCGCGTCAGCTCGCGCGGCGACGCGCGGATCTCGTCCTGGTCGCGCGTTCGGAGGAGGCGCTGACCGCCTTCGCCGCCGAGTTGCGGAGCGAGTTCGGGGTCGCCGTCGAGGTGCTTCCGGCCGATCTCGCGATCGAAGAGGGCGTCGAGCGGGTCGAGCAGCGGCTCGAGGACGCGAGCGACCCCATCGACCTGCTGGTCAACAACGCCGGGTTCGGCCTGCCGCTGCGGTTCGCCGACAACGACGTCGCCGACGAAGTGCGTCACCTGCGGGTGCACGTCGAAGCATCCATGCGCCTCATGCACGCTGCGTTGCAGACCATGCGCGGTCGCGGCGGGCGCATCGTCAACGTCGCCTCGGTCGCCGGGTTCATCTCGCGCTCGACGTATTCGGCCTGCAAGGCGTGGCTCATCCAGTTCAGCCGGTGGGCCAACGCCGAGTACGCGCGGGACGGGGTGAGCGTGACGGCGCTGTGCCCCGGGTTCACGCACACCAGCTTCCACGAGCGGATGGGGCTCGCCCCCGGCCAGGAGGGCGTTCCCGCGCTCATGTGGCTCGACGCCCGCGATGTGGTCCGGGAGGGGCTGCGGGATGCGGCTCGGGGGAAGTCCGTGTCGATCCCGTCGCTGCGCTACAAGGCGATCGTGGCGGTGACCGGTCTGCTGCCGCGGTCGATCACCGCGGGGATCGCGCGGCGCGGCCGCGTCTGAACGCCAGCCTCACCGGAATCGGCCCAGATGGATGCCGGCGAGAGCGAGAGCCGCGATCGTCTCGCCGTCCCTGATCCGGCCATCGGCGATCATCGCCAGCGCCTCGGAGAACGGCACCCACGAGACCTGGTCGATCCCCTCCTCTCGCTGACCCTCCGCGGCGGTTGCGGGGTCCGAGATCGCGAGGCCGCGGGCGAGGAACACGTGCTCCGGGGCATCCGCGACGCCGTTGAGGGCGTTCACGGTGCCGAGCGCGTGCCACTCGGATGCCGCGAACCCGGTCTCCTCGAGGAGTTCGCGCCGCGCGGCGACGAGAGGGTCCTCGCCGTCGCTTCCCCCGGCGGGGATCTCGATGGACGTTCCGGTCGTGTAGCGCTCGAGGGTCACGAGGCAGACGCGTTCGTCGTCGTCGAGGGCGACCACGAACACGGCGGGATGCTGCATCCGCACGACCCCGTAGATGCCGTCGACGCCGCCGGGGCCGGTGACCCTGTCCTCCCGTACCTCGATCCAGCGGTTGGCGTAGACGATGTCGGACTCGTGCGTGACCCATGCCATGCCACGAGCCTACGGCGCAGTCGCTGCCTAGGATCGGTGCATGGGATGGCTGTTCGGTCGGAAGAAGGCTCCGGAGAGCGCGGACGAGATGCTGCGCCGTTACAACGACGAGCAAGCGGCGCGGCTGGGCGCGATGGCGGGGAACGCGAGAGCGGGGGTGGGCCCCGTGCCCATTGTGAGCGGGGCGGGTGGCGGTGAGCTCACGGTCGAGGACGTGTTCACGATCACCGGGCGCGGCACGGTCGCGACGGGGCGGGTGACGGCGGGCATAGTGCGCGTCGGCGACCGCGTCGTGGTCCTGCGTGACGGCATGCCGCCGATGCCCGCGGAGATCGCGGCGATCGAGATGTTCCGCAAGAAGGCGAACGAGGCGGGCGTCGGTTCGACGGTCGGCATCCTCTTTCGGGATCGTCTCGACGTCGCGCGCGGCGACGTCATCCGGACGACCGCGTCCGCGTGAGGTCGGGCCGAGACGATACTCTGGTTGCATGACGCACTCGGGCAACCCTTTCGGACAGGTTCTCGTCGCGCTCGTCACTCCGATGACGGCCGACGGTGAAGTCGATTGGCCCGCCGTCGAGAAGCACATCGATGACGTCATCACCGCGGGTGCTGACGGTGTCGTCGTGACGGGCACGACCGGCGAGACCTCGACCCTGACGGACCCCGAGAAGCTCAAGCTCGTCGAGATCGGCAAGTCCGTCTCCGCGGGTCGCGCCAAGATCATCACGGGTGGCGGGTCGAACGAGACCGCCCACGCGATCGAGCTCTACAAGGCGAGCGAGAAGGCCGGCGCCGACGGCATCATGATCGTCACGCCGTACTACAACAAGCCGACGCAGGCCGGCATCCTCACGCACTTCCGTCTGGTGGCCGACGCCACTGATCTGCCGGTCATCCTCTACGACATCCCCGGCCGCACCGGGGTGCCGATCAAGTACGAGACGATCCTTCGCCTCGCGAAGCACCCGAACATCCTCGCGGTCAAGGACGCCAAGGGCGACTTCTCCGAGGTCAGCCGCGTGCTCAACCAGACCGACCTCATGTACTTCTCGGGCGACGACGCGAACGTGCTCCCGCATCTCGCGATCGGTGCGACGGGAATGATCGGCGTCACCGCGAACGTCGCTGCGGCGCCGTACCGCACGATCGTCGACGCCGTGAACCGGGGAGACCTCGCCGCAGCGACCGCCGAGCACAAGCGCCTCGAGCCGCTGGTCCGCGCCGTCATGACGCACGTTCCCGGCACGGTCGCCGCCAAGTACATCCTCCACGGCCTCGGCCGTATCTCCAGCCCGCGCGTGCGTCTTCCGCTCGTGGGGCCGGAGGAGTGGGAGGCCGCACTCATCGAAGACGAGCTCGATCTCGTCTCCGGCGTTCCGGGCGCCGATTTCTCGAACTTCCGCCCCGACCGCAATGCGGCCGCAGGTGGTGCCCTGCCCAAGGTGCACGGCACGACGCGCTGAGCCGCGTCGCCATGAACGAACGGACGCGCCGAGTGTCCGACTGAGGAGACAGCATGTCCATTCCCCTGGCCGAACCGTCCGCTCTCGACGAAGGGACGCTGCGGGTCATCCCGATCGGCGGTCTGGGCGAGATCGGCCGGAACATGACCGTGTTCGAGTACGACGGCAAGATCCTGATCGTCGATTGCGGCGTGCTCTTCCCCGAGGAGCACCAGCCCGGTGTCGACCTGATCCTCCCGGACTTCGAGACGATCCGCGACCGCCTCGACGACATCGTCGGTGTCGTGCTCACGCACGGTCATGAGGACCACATCGGTGCCGTCCCCTACCTGCTGCGTCTGAAGAGCGACATCCCTCTGATCGGTTCGGGACTGACCCTGGCGCTCGTCGAGGCGAAGCTCAAGGAGCACCGCATCAAGGCGTTCACGATGACCGTCACCGAGGGGCAGCAGGAGAAGGTCGGGCCCTTCGATCTCGAGTTCGTGGCCGTGAACCACTCCATTCCCGACGCGCTGGCCGTCGCCATCCGTACGCCCGCGGGCATGGTGCTCGCGACCGGCGACTTCAAGATGGACCAGCTGCCGCTCGACGGCCGCATCACCGACCTTCGCGCGTTCTCACGCCTGGGGGAGGAGGGAGTCGACCTCTTCCTCGTCGATTCGACGAATGCGGACGTTCCCGGGTTCACCCCCACCGAGCGCTCGATCGGCCCGGTCCTCGACCAGGTGATCGGCAAGGCGCCGCGCCGTGTGATCGTCGCGAGCTTCTCGAGCCATGTCCACCGCGTGCAGCAGGTCATCGACGCGGCTCACGCCCACGGTCGCCGCGTGGCGTTCCTCGGCCGCAGCATGGTGCGCAACATGACGATCGCCGAGCAGCTGGGCTACCTGAAGGTACCGGCCGGCGTCCTCATCGACTTCAAGAAGGCGCGTGACCTCCCTGACGAGCAGATCGTCTACATGTCGACCGGTTCGCAGGGTGAGCCGATGGCCGTGCTCAGCCGGATGGCGAACATGGACCACGCGATCGAGGTCAGCGAGGGCGACACCGTCATCCTCGCGTCCAGCCTCATCCCGGGGAACGAGAACGCCGTCTACCGCGTGATCGACGGTCTCACCAAGCTCGGCGCGAACGTGGTGCACAAGGCGAACGCCCGCGTGCATGTCTCGGGGCATGCCGCGGCGGGAGAGCTGCTGTACTGCTACAACATCCTCAAGCCCAAGAACGTGCTGCCGGTGCACGGTGAGTACCGCCACCTCATCGCGAACGCCAAGCTGGCGCAGGACACGGGCATCGCCGAGGAGCGCACGATCATCGCCTCCAACGGTACGGTCATCGATCTCCGGGACGGCGATGCGCGCGTCGCCGGACAGCTCGATCTCGGGTTCGTGTACGTCGACGGATCGACGGTCGGAGAGATCACGGATGCCGATCTCAAGGACCGCCGGATCCTGGGCGAGGAGGGTTTCATCTCGGTCATCGTCGTGGTGGATGCCGCGACCGGGCGGATCATCTCCGGTCCGGAGATCCACGCGCGCGGTGTCGCCGAGGACGATTCGGTGTTCGACGACGTGACCCCGAAGATCGTCGCCGCGCTCAAGGAAGCCTCTGGCAACGGCGTGCGCGACACCCACGCGCTCTCCCAGGTCGTCCGGCGAACGATCGGTCGCTGGGTCAACCAGCGTCTGCGTCGACGCCCGATGATCGTGCCGCTCGTGATCGAGGCGTGATCAGCGGGATCGACTGAAAGCCGCGTCGATACGCGGGAATGTCGGCCGCTGGTCGTAACGTGAGGTCATGGCCAGGAGTATGACCAAGTCCGAGCGCGCGTCCGGGAGCACGCCGTCACGCCCGAAGCGGCAGACGGCTCCCAAGGCCTCGCCTGCGCCGAAGAAGCCCGTCCCCAAGAAGTACATCGACGAACTCGACAAGCCGCCGGTGGCGGTCCGAGCCTGGACGGGGCTCGCGCACGGTGTCGGCGGACTCTTCCGCGCCTTCGGCCCGGAGACGCTGGAGAAGGACGACCGTCGTGACGGTTTCCCGTTCCTCCTGGTCCTTCTGGCGGTCCTGGGGGCGGTGAACGAGTGGTTCTTCATCGGCAACGAGGTCGCCGCGAACATCAGTGCCTTCTCGGTCGGCGGGCTCGTCGGACGCATCGCGTTCGTCATGCCGGTCCTGCTGCTACTCCTCGCAGGATGGTTGTTCCGTCATCCGTCCTCGGTCCATGACAACGGGCGCATCGGCATCGGCTTCGGCCTGTTCGTCCTGGCGCTGGCGGGGATCAGCCACGTCGCGGCCGGAGCGCCGACGGGGGTCGATGCCGAGCGTGCGCACCCGAACATGGGTATGGCGGCCATCAGTGAGGCGGGAGGCGTCTTTGGGTGGCTCGTTGGCGAGCCGCTCGCGCTGGTCTCTCCGGTTCTCGCGTACGTGGTTCTCGGTCTCGTGATCGCGCTCAGCATCCTGATTCTCACCAAGACCCCGCCCAATCGGATCGGCCGCCGCCTCGGCGATCTCTACGCTTGGATGTTCGACGCCGAACGGCCGCAGCAGGCGGCCGCGGCGCCCGAGATCGACGACGCCGACAAGACCGACGACGAGAACGTCCTGCCCTGGTGGCGGCGCAACAAGAGCGGTCGCGAAGAGGATCCCGATGAGGGCACCCTCGGATCCGACGACATCACCGCGCTTCTCTCGACCGCGGAGTCGACCCCGGCTTACGACCAGGCCGTGGTCGTCGAGAACGCCTATGACGCAGCGACCGAAGTCCTGTCGGACGTGCGTTCGGTCGCAGATTCGCTCGCCGAACAGCAGACGACGGCGCTGCTGGACGACGACTCCGACACGGGAGAGATCCCCGAACTCCCGGGCCTCGACGGCTTCGGGACCGAGGGGCCGGGCGATCGCGGCCCGCAGGCGCCCGTCGCGCCCTACATCCTCCCGTCGCCGGGTCTGCTGGTCGAGGGTCCGCCCCCGGTCATGCGCTCGGAGGCAACCGACCGGGTGATCGAGCAGATCACGAGCGTGCTCACCCAGTTCAAGGTCGACGCGAAGGTCACCGGTTTCTCGCGCGGCCCGACGGTGACGCAGTACGAGGTCGAGGTCGGCCACGGCGTCAAGGTCGAGAAGATCACCCAGCTGAGCAACAACTTCGCCTATGCCGTGGCCTCGAACGATGTTCGGATCCTCTCGCCCATCCCCGGCAAGAGTGCGATCGGTATCGAGATCCCGAACGCCGACAAGGAGATGGTCGCGCTCGGCGATGTGCTGCGTTCTCCGGCCGCGCAGAAGAGCACGCACCCGATGACCATCGGTGTGGGCAAGGACGTCGGTGGCAACATCGTCATCGCGAACCTCGCGAAGATGCCCCACCTCCTGGTCGCCGGTTCCACCGGATCCGGTAAGTCTAGTTTCGTCAACTCGATGATCACGAGTCTGCTCATGCGTGCGCGCCCGTCGGATGTGCGAATGGTGCTGATCGACCCCAAGCGCGTCGAGCTCACGAGCTATGCCGGAGTCCCGCACTTGATCACCCCGATCATCACGAACCCGAAGAAGGCGGCCGAGGCGCTGCAGTGGGTCGTCAAGGAGATGGACATGCGGTACGACGACCTCGCGTCGTTCGGATTCCGCCACATCGACGACTTCAACCGCGCGGTGCGCGCCGGGGAGGTCGAGGTGCCCGTCGGTAGCGAGCGGGTGCTCAAGCCGTATCCGTATCTCCTCGTGGTGGTCGACGAGCTCGCCGACCTCATGATGGTCGCCCCGCGCGACGTCGAGGATTCGATCGTGCGCATCACCCAGCTCGCCCGTGCATCCGGTATCCACCTGGTGCTCGCGACCCAACGCCCGAGCGTCGACGTCGTCACCGGTCTGATCAAGGCCAACGTGCCGTCGCGCCTCGCCTTCGCCGTGACGAGCGTCACCGACAGCCGCGTCATCCTCGACAGCCCCGGTGCCGACAAGCTCATCGGTCAGGGTGACGCGCTGTTCTCGCCGATGGGGTCGTCGAAGCCGTTCCGTCTGCAGGGCGCGTGGGTCGACGAGAAGGAGATCGACGCGGTCGTCAAGCACGTGACGCGTCAGGCGCGACCCGAGTACCGCAACGACGTGCAGGAGGCGCTCGAGCCGCGCAAGAAGGAGGTCGACGAGGACATCGGCGACGATCTCGAGCTGCTGCTCGCCGCCGCCGAACTCGTGGTGTCGTCGCAGTTCGGGTCGACGTCGATGCTGCAGCGCAAGCTCCGCGTCGGATTCGCCAAGGCCGGGCGATTGATGGATCTGCTCGAGTCGCGGGAGATCGTCGGTCCGTCCGAGGGATCCAAGGCGCGTGACGTCCTCGTCACGGCCGAGCAGCTCGGCGGCGTGATGGCGAAGCTGCGCGGTGAGGACGTTCCCGCGGCGTCCGCGACCCCGGCGGTTCCGGCTGCTCCGGCTGCGGCGACGGCCTCCGATCCGCTCGAGGCCCAGTTCGAGGGTCTCCCCGTCGTCGAAGCCGAGGGCGATGAAGACGCCTGGGGCCTGACGGGGCGCGACTGATGGCGATTCCCCGGCAGCTGCCCAACGCGATCACGGTCGCGCGCATCCCGCTCGCGGTGGTGTTCTTCGTCCTGGTATTGCTCGGGGGTACCTATGGCGTCCCCGACCTCGGTCTGCGGTGGACCGCGGCGATTCTCTTCATCTTCGCGATCTCGACGGACTGGGTCGACGGCTACCTCGCCCGCCGGTACGAGATCGTCAGCGATTTCGGCAAGCTGTGGGATCCGATCGCCGACAAGCTCTTGACGGGTGCGGGCTTCATCGGTCTCGCGATCCTGGGCGAGGTGTCGTGGTGGATCGTCGCCATCATCCTCGTGCGCGAGTGGGGGATCACGATCCACCGACTCATGATCGTCAACGAGCACGTCGTCGCCGCCGCGTGGATGGGCAAGGTGAAGACTGCTGTGCAGGGAGTTGCCCTCGCCTGGGCGCTGATGCCGCTGCACGTGCTGATCGGTCTGCCCGCCTGGACGCTCATCACGTTCGTCCTGATGCTCGTGGTGCTGGTGCTGACCATCTGGAGTGGGATCGATTACGTCCTCGCCCAGGTGCGCGGAGCGCGTCGGAGCCGATGACCGACCTCGCCGCCGCTGTGATCGAGGCACTCGAGCGTCGCGGATGGACGCTGGGAGTGGCGGAGTCGCTCACGGGCGGTGCGGTGATCTCCGAACTCGTGAGCGTGCCCGGTGCCTCTTCCGTGATCGTCGGGGGAGTGGTGGCGTATGCGACGCCGGTCAAACACACGTTGCTCGGCGTGGACGAAGCCCTCCTCGATCGTGAGGGGCCCGTCCACCCGGAGGTCGCCCGGCAGATGGCGCAAGGCGTGCGACGTGCCGTGAGGGTCGACGGCATCGACGCGTCCGTCGGTGTCTCGACGACGGGTATCGCCGGCCCGGTCTCGCCCGACGGCCAGCCGGTCGGGACCGTGCACATCGCCGTCGCCACGCCCGAGAGTCTCGAAGCGCGGTCCTTCCTCTTCCCGGGGGACCGCTCTGAGATCCGCTCGGCATCCGTCCGAGCCGCTTTCGAGATGTTGCGGGAGCTTTCGCGGGAATAGTCTCCGCGATGACGAGGTTGTTGATTTCGTGCTCACACTCAAACCACAGAGTGCAGTTGTAGATTTTATGAAGGTCGGCGAGGTTATACTGGCCATCACTTCGGGGGAGACTCCGAGCAACCGATTGGGGAGGAGGTTCCGATGATTCTTGTACGACAGGAAATCGGCGATGTGCTGAGGGACTTCCGTCTGCAGAAGGGGCGCACCCTTCGGCAGGTCGCGAGCAAGGCTTCCGTGGCGCTCGGCTATCTGAGTGAGGTGGAGCGCGGTCAGAAGGAAGCGTCGAGTGAGATCCTCGCTTCGGTCGCCGATGCGCTCGACGTTCCCATCTCGACCATCATGCGCGAGGTCGGAGATCGAATCTCCGTGCTCGAGGGCATCCAGGTGTTCCCCGACGTCGTTCCCGACGATCTGGTCGCCTCGATCGAGCCCGAGCTCTCGCTCCGCTGACCCGACGTACCCCGTCATCGCGCGATGCGTCGAAGTGAGTTCCTGCGTGCCGTCGAGGACGAGTTCCCCGGGCGCACGTCTTCTGTCCTGAACGATCTGGTGCTCAGCCCCCTGGCCGGTCGTACGGCGCGAGAGGCGCTGGCCGCGGGGACTCCGCCGCGCGAGATCTGGTTCGCGTTGTGCGACGAGATGGAAATGCCCGAGAATCGACGCCACGGTGCCGGACGGCTGGAGCCGCGGCGGCACTGAGTTCGCCCATGCGTTCGATCGAGGTCATGATCGGATGCCGAGATTCGGCGTGTCGTCGAATATCCGTTCGAAACGGGCGTAGTCTTCTGCACAGTGGTTCGGACGATCGTGTTCTCCACCGTTCACGGAAGCCAACGACGCAATGTCGGAGGCTCCTCCTACGGTGAATACATGGCCACCGAGCCATACGCCTTGTCGGAGAGTTGCTCCCAGCCGGAAGCGCCGCGACAGCCTACAGGCGGCACCACGCGAAGCAGAAGGAGCACGACATGCCATCTCCCGCCGACCGCGAGAAGTCCCTCGAGACCGCACTCGCTCAGATCGACCGTCAGTTCGGAAAGGGCTCGGTCATGCGGCTGGGCAGCGACGAGCGCGCCCCCGTCGCGGTCATCCCCACCGGTTCCATCGCTCTCGACGTCGCTCTCGGCGTCGGCGGCCTCCCGCGTGGCCGCATCGTCGAGATCTACGGCCCGGAGTCCTCGGGTAAGACGACGCTGACACTGCACGCGATCGCCAACGCTCAGCGTGCTGGCGGCATCGCCGCGTTCATCGACGCCGAGCATGCGCTCGATCCCGACTACGCCGCCAAGCTCGGCGTCGACATCGATGCTCTGCTCGTCTCGCAGCCCGACACGGGTGAGCAGGCGCTCGAGATCGCCGACATGCTCGTGCGCTCCGGTGCCATCGACCTGATCGTCATCGACTCCGTCGCGGCGCTCGTGCCCCGCGCGGAGATCGAGGGTGAGATGGGCGACTCGCACGTGGGCCTGCAGGCACGACTGATGTCGCAGGCACTCCGCAAGCTCACCGGTGGTCTGAACCAGACCAACACCACGATGATCTTCATCAACCAGCTGCGCGAGAAGATCGGCGTGTTCTTCGGCTCCCCCGAGACGACCGCCGGTGGTAAGGCTCTCAAGTTCTACGCGTCGGTGCGCCTCGACATCCGTCGTATCGAAACGCTGAAGGACGGCACCGACGCGGTGGGTAACCGTACCCGCGTGAAGATCGTCAAGAACAAGATGGCTCCGCCCTTCAAGCAGGCCGAGTTCGACATCCTCTACGGCGTGGGCATCTCTCGTGAAGGCAGCCTGATCGACTTCGGTGTCGAGCACGGGATCGTCAAGAAGTCCGGCTCGTGGTACACCTACGACGGGGATCAGCTGGGCCAGGGCAAGGAGAACGCCCGCACGTTCCTGCTGAACAACACCGATGTGGCACTCGCCATCGAAACGCAGATCCTGCAGAAGCTCGGCATCGGCAGCGCAGCTGCTCCTGTTGCGCCGGCAGACGAGCTCGCCGAGCGCCGCCCGGCCTGAACATGAACGGTGAGAACGGGGGTGGCCCGCGTCAGGACATCGGGCGGGTCGCCCCCGTCATCCCTCTCTTCGGTCCGCGGAGCGCCGAGCAGCCCGCGTCGATCGCGAAAGCGACCGACGCGGCGACGATGGGCCCCTCCGGAGAAGCACGGCGAACATCGGTATCCGCTTCCGCGTCCCGCACAGTCTCGTTCGTGGCTGACCAGGACGACAGCGCCGATGCACCCGATCCCGCCGAGGCTCGCAAAGCAGCCGAGGATAGCCTGGTGCGTAAGCTCCGTACCCGCTCGTTGTCGGTGTCGGAGGCCCGGCAGGTCCTCCGAACGCACGGACTCGACGCCGAGCAGGTCGACGACGTGATCGACGACTTCCTCCGGCGCCGATACCTCGATGATCAGGAGCTCGCGCAGATGCTCGTCTCCGCCGGGGTCGATCGCAAAGGGCAGGGGAGGGTCGCCATCTCCCGGTCGCTTTCGCAACGGGGGATCCCGCGTGAGGTGATCGCCGCGGCGCTCGACGAACTGCCGGACGACGACGCGGAGCGTGCGCTGGAGTTCGCCCGCACCAAGGCGCGCTCGCTCAGCCGCCTCGACCACGACACTGCGCTGCGACGACTACTCGGACAGCTCGCGCGTCGCGGGTACGGCGGCTCTGTCGCCACGACCGCAGCGAAGACGGCGTTGAACGAGGCATCGTTCGGGTCGAAGACTTCGGGTGTGCGCTTCGTCGAATCGGACTGACGTCTCAGCCCGGAGCAGCCGACTCCCGCTCGTACAATGGAGGGATCATGACTACTCCGCGCAGTGAACCGACGATCATCACCTCGTCGTCGGCAGCCGTCGACGCCGACGGTCGGCAGAGATCCTACGAAGTGCGCACGTTCGGATGCCAGATGAACGTGCATGATTCCGAGCGTCTCTCCGGCTCGCTCGAGAGCGCCGGGTATGTGCGTGCCGCCGCGGGCGACGAAGCCGACATCGTCATCATCAACACCTGTGCGGTGCGCGACAACGCGGCCGGAAAGCTGTACGGCACCCTCGGGCAGCTCGCCGGAGTGAAGCGTCGCAAGGACGGCATGCAGATCGCCGTCGGTGGCTGTCTCGCTCAGATGGACAAGCAGACCGTGCTCGACAAGGCACCGTGGGTCGACGTCGTGTTCGGCACGCACAACATGGGGTCACTGCCGCGTCTCCTCGAGCGTGCGCGCCACAACGGCGATGCCGAGCTCGAGATCCTCGAGTCCCTCGAGGTGTTCCCCTCCACTCTCCCGACCAAGCGCGACGCGGCTCACAGTGGCTGGGTGTCGATCTCGGTGGGCTGCAACAACACCTGCACGTTCTGCATCGTGCCGAGTCTGCGCGGCAAGGAGAAGGACCGGCGTCCCGGCGACATCCTCAACGAGATCCGGCTCCTCGTCGAGGACGGAGCTATCGAGGTCACTCTTCTCGGTCAGAACGTCAACTCCTACGGGGTCGAGTTCGGCGATCGCCAGGCGTTCAGCAAGCTGCTGCGCGCCGCGGGCGAGATCGAGGGACTCGAGCGCATCCGCTTCACCAGCCCGCATCCCGCCGCGTTCACCGACGACGTGATCGACGCGATGGCGGAGACGCCCAACGTCATGCCGCAGTTGCACATGCCGCTGCAGTCCGGAAGCGACCGCATCCTCAAGGCCATGCGCCGTTCCTACCGCAGCGAGAGATTCCTCGGCATCCTCGACCGTGTGCGGGAGCGGATGCCGGACGCGGCGATCACGACCGACATCATCGTCGGGTTCCCCGGTGAGACCGACGAGGATTTCGAGGACACCATGCGGGTCGTCGAACAGTCCCGTTTCTCGAGCGCCTTCACGTTCCAGTACTCGATCCGCGAGGGTACCCCCGCCGCGACGATGGAGGATCAGGTTCCCAAGGCCGTCGTGCAAGAGCGCTACGACCGCTTGCTCGCCCTGCAGGAGCGGATCTCACTCGAAGAGAACCAGAAGCAGGTCGGCCGGTCGGTCGAGGTGCTCGTTTCGACGGGGGAGGGCAAGAAGGATGCGGAGACCCACCGACTCACCGGACGTGCCCAGGACAACCGCCTCGTGCACTTCGAGGTGACGGAGGGCTCCGATCTGCCGCGACCGGGAGACGTCGTCACCGTGACGATCACGCATGCCGCGCCGTTCCACCTGCTCGCGGATGACCCGACCGGCGCTCCGCTGCAGATCCGCCGCACGCGGGGCGGCGACGCGTGGGACCGCGCGCAGTCCGAGTCGTGCGCCGTGCCGGCGCCCTCAGGCGACGGAGGCACACGCGCGGTGTCCCTCGGGCTCCCCACACTGCGCGTCGGAGTGTGAACGACTCCTCCCGCTCGGAGTCCGAGGGAGCGTCACGCCTCTGGGCCGTGGTCGGAGCCACCGGCACGGGGAAGAGCGAACTCGCACTGAACCTCGCGGAGTCTTTGCGGTCGCGCGGGAATCCCGCAGAGATCGTCAACGTCGATGCCATGCAGCTCTATCGCGGCATGGACATCGGCACGGCCAAGCTCCCCCCGCAGGAGCGGCGCGGCATCCCGCATCACCTCTTCGACGTCCGTGAGGTCGACCAGGAGGCCGCGGTCGCCTGGTACCAGCCCGAGGCGCGAGCAGCCGTCCGCGACGTGCAGCGACGCGGCGGCGATGCGATCCTCGTCGGCGGATCGGGGCTTTACGTCTCCAGCGTCGTCTTCGACTTCCGATTCCCGCCCCGAGACGAGGCAGTCCGCGAACGCCTCGAATCCGAACTCGCCGAACACGGAGCGGGCACGCTTCTCGCCCGGCTGCAGAAGGCGGACCCGGCGACCGCGGCCCGGATCGATCCCAAGAACTCCCGCCGCATCGTGCGCGCGTTGGAAGTGCTCGAGCAGGGAGCCACCGCTCACGGCGCCGCTCTGCCCGCCACCCCGACGCTGTGGCAGCAGAACACCCGGGTGATCGGTGTGCACGTCGACCGTGCAGCTCTCGTCGAGCGACTCGACGCCCGGGTGGAGCGCATGTGGGCCGACGGTCTTCTCGCAGAGGTCGAGCGGCTTCGCTCCCATGGCCTCGAGAGGGGTGTCACGGCGAGCCGAGCGATCGGCTATGCGCAGGCGCTGGGGCAACTCGACGGCCGACTCAGCGAGGCGGAAGCGATCGCTGAGACGCAGGCGCTCACGCGCCGGTATGCGCGTCGACAGGTCTCGTGGTTCAAGCGGTATCCCTCGATCGAATGGGTGGAGCATCCGATCGATGTCTCGGCGCTGATCGCCGGCTGACCGATGTCGGTGGTCGATGAGACCCTGAAGCCATGGCGACCCATTTCTACACGGCTTCGAGCCTCGACGGTTTCATCGCGACGGCGGATCACTCGCTCGAGTGGCTGCTGAGTCAGGAATTCGACCAGGAGGGTCCGATGGCCTACCCGGCCTTCGTCGACGGTATCGGCGCGCTCGCCATGGGCGCGTCGACGTATGAGTGGCTGTTGAATGCGCAGGGAGGCGAGCCCTGGCCGTATGTGCAGCCCACCTGGGTGTTCACGCACCGCGAACTCCCGGTTCCCGCCGGAGCCGACGTCCGTTTCGTCCAAGGCGGGGTCGGCGAGGCACACGCAGCGATGCTGCTCGCAGCGGGCGACGATGACATCTGGATCGTCGGTGGAGGTGATCTCGCCGGACAATTCGCCGATGCCGGGCTGCTCGACGAGGTGTGGATCCAGTTCGCGCCGGTGACGCTCGGAGCGGGAGCGCCGCTGTTCCCCCGCGCGCTGGAGTTCGAACTGCTCGATGTCGCCCGGAATCGCGGATTCCTATGTGGGCACTACCGCGTGATCCGATAGGGCCCCGGATAGGCTCGTTCTCCGACGTGATCTGGGAGACGTCGAGGAAGAGGAGTGCCATGGGCTGGAGCGTACGGGCGTTCGAACGGGCCGACACCGACGCGGTCATCGAGCTGTGGATCGAGGCCGGACTCACCCGGCCATGGAACGATCCTCGTCTCGACATCGACCGCAAACTCCGTGTGCAGCCGGAGCTCTTCCTCGTCGCGACCGATACCGAGGGGCAAACGGTCGTCGGTTCGGTCATGGCCGGATACGACGGGCATCGCGGGTGGATCTACTACCTCGCCACAGCGGCGTCTCATCGAGGCGAGGGGGTCGCCCGTGGTCTGGTCGCTGAGGCGGAGAGGCTGTTGCGGGAGCTCGGGTGCCCGAAGGTGCAGCTCATGGTCCGCGAGGGCAATGAGGGTGTTCTGGGTTTCTACGATGCGCTCGGATACGAGCGATTCGCGGTGTCGAACACCGGTAAGCGGCTCATCACCGACGCATAGCCGGAATCCCTAGACTGGAGGCATGGTCGCATTCACCAAGGGTCACGGCACGGGCAACGACTTCGTCATCATCGCCGACCCCGATGGAGCTCTCGACCTCACCGCCGATCAGGTCGCGGCGCTCTGCGACCGGAACTTCGGCATCGGCGCCGACGGCGTCCTTCGCGTCGTCCGCTCCGCCGCGATCGCCGACGGAGCCGCCTCGCTGGCCGAAGAACCGGATGCCGAGTGGTTCATGGACTATCGCAACGCGGACGGCTCGATTGCCGAGATGTGCGGCAACGGCATCCGTGTGTTCGCGCACTACCTCCTCTGGGCCGGTCTCGCCGTCATCGATGCAGGATCGACTCTCCCGATCGGAACCCGAGCCGGGGTGCGTGATGTCACCCGCAGTGAGAACGGCTACCAGGTCGACCTCGGCCGATGGCGTCTCGACGGAGATGACCCGCTGGTCACGGCCAGCGGGCTCGCCGTGACGCGACCGGGACTCGGTATCGACGTGGGGAATCCGCATGTCGTCGTGGCCGTCGCGAGCGACGCGGAGTTGGCCTCCCTCGACCTGCACCGCCCGCCGTTGCTCGACCCGCTGCCGCCCGCGGGCGCCAATGTGGAGTTCGTCGTGCCCGAGGAGCCGCTCGTGCGCGACGGCATCGGGCACGTGCGCATGCGCGTGTTCGAGCGAGGCGTGGGCGAGACCCTCAGCTGCGGCACGGGCGTCGCTGCCACGGCTCTCGCGGTCCGTCACTGGGCGGGGGAGAAGGCGCCCGACAACTGGCGCGTCGAGGTTCCGGGCGGAACTCTCGGCGTGCGGATGTTCGCCGCGGAGGACGGAGAGCACGTCGCTCTCGCGGGACCCGCACAGCTTGCCTTCCACGGCGAGATCGAACTCGCCTGAGGAACAGCGCTCCGGTGAACCGCCGGCGACGACTCAGGCGATCGTGATCGGTTCGGTCGGGGGCGTGCCGTGCTTGCGCACCTTGAGCACGCGGTAGCCCTTGCTGGTCGCAGTGCGGTAGACGCTGAAACCGGGGTGGAACGTCGCGCCGATCCAGCGCTGGAGGGAATCGGCACCGAGATTGCGCTGAACCACCAGCCACGCGTCGCTGCGTTCGTCGAGTCGCGGCACCCACTTCTCGAGCAGGTCGTGCAGAACGTTCTTGCCGACGCGGATCGGGGGGTTCGAACGGATCGTCCGGAAGGTGACGTCGGCGGGAACATCCTCGGGCAGCGATGCGTTGACATTGGTGAGCCCGAGAGACGCGGCGTTGCGACGCACGAGATCGAGGGCACGCTCATTGACATCGACCGCCCAGACCCTCGCGTGGGGCGAGGCAAGCGCCATCGACAGCGTGATGGGACCCCACCCGCTACCGAGGTCGAGAAGATTGCCTCCGGGTGGGACGGGCGGCATGTTGGCGAGAAGCACTGACGTTCCGGCGTCCAGGCGGTCCGGGCTGAATACACCGCCGGCGGTGGTGAGTTCGAGCTCGCGGCCTGCGAGCGTCACACGGATCGTTCGCAGGTTCTCAGGACTGGCCGGGGCCGCAGTGAAGTAGTGATCGGACCCCATACGGTGAGCGTACCGGAGAGCGCGGGCTAAGGTTAAGGCTCGAAACGAAAGCAAGAGATCAGGGACGGATGACGGAAACCACCACACAGCACGAAGACGGCGATGCACTCGATCGTGTGCTCGCGAATGCCGAGAGTCGCTCGGAAGTCCGCGTGTTCGGAGCAGCACAGGCGCTGCAGGACCGGTCGACCGCGGCGCATGCCGCATCGGACGGTGACCAGTGGGACCTGGAAGACCGCCACGCGCTCCGTCGCGTCGGTGGTCTCTCGACCGAGCTCGAAGACGTCACGGAGGTCGAGTACCGACAGCTCCGGCTCGAGAACGTCGTTCTCGTCGGCGTTTACCCGCAGGGCGCTCAGATCGACGCGGAGAACTCCCTCCGCGAACTCGCGGCCCTCGCCGAGACCGCCGGTGCCGTCGTGCTCGACGGAGTGCTCCAGCGTCGGCCCCACCCCGATGCGGCCACGTACCTCGGGCGGGGAAAGGCGCAGGAACTCAAGGACATCGTCGCCGCCGTCGGTGCGGATACGGTCATCGCCGATACGGAACTGGCCCCCAGCCAGCGCCGTGCGCTCGAGGATGTCGTCAAGGTCAAGGTCATCGACCGGACGACCGTGATCCTCGACATCTTCAGCCAGCACGCCAAGAGCCGCGAGGGCAAGGCCCAGGTCGAACTCGCCCAGCTCGAGTACCTGCTGCCGCGACTTCGCGGGTGGGGTGACTCGATGAGTCGTCAGGCGGGTGGACAGGTCGGTGCCGGTGGCGCCGGAATGGGCTCGCGCGGTCCGGGTGAGACCAAGATCGAACTCGACCGTCGCCGCATCCGCACGAAGATGGCGCTACTGCGTCGTCAGATCCGCGACTTCGGTCCGGCTCGTGAGGCGAAGCGTGCGGAGCGCAAGCGCAACACGATTCCTTCCGTGGCGATCGCCGGCTACACGAACGCCGGCAAGTCGAGTCTGCTCAACGCGCTGACGAGTGCCGGTGTGCTCGTCGAGAACGCGCTGTTCGCGACGCTGGATGCGACGGTCCGTCGCTCCGAGACCTCCGACGGGCGCGTGTTCACTCTCACCGACACGGTCGGTTTCGTCCGCAACCTGCCGCACCAGCTCGTCGAGGCGTTCCGATCGACCCTGGAGGAGGTCGGCGACGCCGACGTCGTGCTCCACGTCGTCGACGGTTCTCACCCCGACCCCGCCGGTCAGCTGCAGACGGTGCGCGATGTGATGGGTGACGTCGGCGTGCGCGACATGCCCGAGCTCGTCGTCTTCAACAAGGCCGACCTGATCGACGATGACGAGCGGCTCGTGCTGCGCGGCCTCGAGCCGAAGGCGCACTTCGTCTCGTCGCGTTCGGGGGAGGGCATCGCCGAACTCCGGGCGGCGATCGAGGACGCTCTGCCGAAACCGGCCGTCGAGGTGCACGCGGTGGTCCCGTACGACCGGGGTGACCTCGTCGCCGCGATCCACGAGACCGGGATGCTGCTCGCCGTCGATCATCGCGAGGACGGCACGGCCGTGCATGCTCGGGTGTCGGAGCGTCTCGCCGCGGATCTCGCGCCCTACGCGACCTGAAAGGCGCCGTCGCAGCGGTCAGGAGGCGATGAAGCGCCCCTCGACCGTTGCGGAGACGATGATCTCCTCCGGCTCGTACTCCATTCCCGGGGAGGCATCGGCCATCGCGAAGGCCGCGCCGCGCGCCTTCAGCATGGGCGCCGCGGGCTGCGCCTCGCGGTTCGAGATGAGTCCGACATCGGCGATCTCGACAGGTGTGACCGACTCCCGCCCGAGCGCACCGGCGTAGGCCTCGGCGCGGGTGACGGCGACGCCCACGGCCGCAGCGGCGACCTCGCGTTCGACGCGGGCGCGCGTCTCGGGGGTGAGGTGCCAGTTGACCCAGCCGACCTCGACGCCGTCCCAGGCGGAGATATCGGACACCCAGATCGACAGGTCGGATGCCTCGGTGAACGTCGCCGTGAAGTCGATGCTCGCGTAGTACACCGGGGCGAGGCGCTTGCCCTCGTTGTTCCACGGCCGTTCGGCGCGCACCGAGAGGCGCTTGCTCGACCAATCGACGACGGTCCCGGCATCACTGCGTTCGGTGATGCTCACGCGCAGCGGCTCAGCGAGACGCATCACGGTATCGACGACCGATGCGCGTTCGGGACCTTCGGCCCGGACGGTGACGCGGATGGTGGCGCGCTCCGGCGCGACGCGCGCCTCGTGCTCGCCGCGGACGGTGACGGTGACATCGCTCATGCGGCCGACTCTACGCCAGGCATCCGACGCTCGCCCGAACGCATGCCTCCGCTTCCGGGGAATGGCAGGCGAGCAGGATCCGTTGTACTCTGAGTAGCTGGATGCCACGGCATCCGGATGAAAATTCCACAGAGCGACAGCGGCTCCTTCGAGAGAAGGACCACGGGGCTGATCGGTTTCGACAGCGCCTGTGAATCCACGAGAAGCGGGCCGAGGATGCAGAGTTATCTCGTAAACGCCCTCTGCAAAACAATAGTTGCCGAATCCAAGCGCAACGACTTCGCCCTCGCTGCCTAAGCGAGCCCGATAGTCCGTCAGGCCGTATGTGATTCCGATACGGATCCTGGCGTCATCTAGGAATCTTGCTGTGCGACGGCGTCTGGACGTCGCATGGGACTCTTGCCAGGCTGGGCTCGTCGACTTAGGTGTCTGTGACAAAGGTCGGAGCCGAGCAGAACGTCTTCACAGACTGCGCCCGGAGAAGGCGTGGAGACTCAGCGTTGGACGGGGGTTCGATTCCCCCCAGCTCCACCAGGTCGCTGTCGCGAACAAGAGGCCCGGCCCCGTGAACACGGGGCCGGGCCTCTTGCGTGCGGGTGGCGTGTCAACTTTCGGTCGGATCCTCCGCGTCGACGGAATCGGCGTCGCCTTCGCCGGGCGGCACCGTCGCAGGGTCGCCCTTGCCGTCCTGGGCTCCGAGGTTGTCGTTCTCCTCCGGCCCGGGGGACGGCTCGGTGCTGATGTCGTTGCGGTCGCTGTCTGCGGTCATGATCTCTCCTCGTCTATCGGGGCGGTGGATGGCGGCGTGCCACTAGATCGGGATCGTGGGTTCCTGCGGGTTCGGGGCGAGCGGCTCGTCCGGGTGCGGTACGAGAGGTTCGTCCGGCGTCGGAGCCGTGGGCTCACCCGGTGTCGGGTCGAGGGGCTCCGGGCGCGTGGGCTGTTCACCCGGTGCAAGGGGAGTGGAGAACGGATCGGACATGTCTGCTCCTTCCGCGACGCGCTGGCGTCGCTGATTTCCAGCGCACCACGACGACCGGGAGATGTCGCGACCCTTGCGATTTCCCCGTCGATGTGGTGAGAACGGCAGTCGCAGCGCGTTGGTCAGGAATCCTCGGGGAGCGGCGTCTGCACCGGGATGGCTCCCGTGCGCAGGCGTTCGACCGTCTCCTTCTCGACGAGCACCGGCACGTAATCCTGGATACGACCGCCGCTGAGGCGTTCGTGCTCCTCGTGCGCGATGTGCTCGATGCTCTCTCGGGGTACGTCGGGGAATCGGGTGGCGATCCGGTCGAGCATCGCGGCGGTGTGCGCTTCGGCGGTGTTCACTTCGGCGGTGTTCACTTCGGTGGTGTTCACTTCGTCGTGGGGTTCGCTCATGGGCCGATTGTCTCCCGGGCCGACCTGCATCCGCAATGGAGCGCCGTCCGGGGGAGCGGTCGGTCAGGCTGCGCCTTCGATGAGGATCAGGCCCTGCTTCGTGTCGGCCAGCTTCACCCATCCGTCGCCGAAGAGGTACGTCATGCCGTATCCCTCGTCATCCGTGCCCATCGCGTACTGCGGGTCTTCGGTGATGTAGACGCCCTCGGGGCCGTCCTCGCGGTGCCACCCGGCGGCGAGGAGCGACGTCTGCGCATCGCTCGAGGCGCTCGCGCTCATCTCGGCCCAGCCGTACAGCTGACCGTGATCGGATGCGACGGCGTAGTCGCCCCAGAAGCACAGCAGTCCCTGGTCCGCCGGGATGGTGGTGTCACCGATGACGAAGTCCTTGGTCTCGGCCGTCCACCCCGCTTCGGTCAGCGCGCTGACGGTGCCGGGGGAGATCATCGACTCGCAGGTGAGCGCTGCGGAGGACGGTTCGGGCTCCGGCGTGGCGGCGGGTTCGACGCTCGTCTGCGGGGCCGGAGTGGCCGCGTCGGGGGTCGGTGTGGGGGTGCTCTCGCCGGGCGCCGAGCAGGCCGTCAGCGCGGCGAGGAGGAGGACTGCTCCGGCGGTGGCGGAGACGATGCGGGGAGGAGTCATCGCGAACCTCGGGAGATCAGGGGTGCAGGAAGGTCAGGAACGCATCGTGCAGGATGCCGTTGGTGGCGAGTGTCGAGCGCGTCGAGATCGTCTCGGCACCCGCGTAGTCCGTCATCGTGCCGCCGGCCTCGCGGACGATCGGGACCGCGGCGGCGATGTCGTACTCCTTGACGTCGAACTCCGCCACCATGTCGAGGCGGCCCTCGGCCAGGAGCATGTACGAGAACACGTCGCCATACGCACGGTCCCGCCACACGCGATCGGCGAGAGCGATGAGGGTGTCGAGTCGTCCGGCATCCGCCCACTGCGCGATGCTCTGAAAACTGACGCTGGCGTCATCGAGCGACGCGACGGACGAGACCTGCAGGCGGCGAGGTTCGTTCTCCGTCGCCGTCCAGGCGCCCGCGCCGGCGGAGGCCCACCAGCGCCGGCCCAGGGCGGGCATGCTGACGACTCCGACCTGCGGCACACCGTCGACCGCGAGGGCGATCATCGTGCCCCAGAGCGGCACGCCTCGGAGGAAGTTGGCGGTGCCGTCGATCGGATCGATGATCCACTGACGGTGGGTGTCGCCTTCGGCGCCGAACTCCTCGCCGAAGATGCCGTCGTCCGGACGCACGACGGCGAGCAGGTCGCGGATCGCCCGTTCGGTCGCGAGGTCGGCGTCGGTGACGTGCGAGTTGTCGGCCTTGGTCGAGACCTTCAGATCGGCGGCGTCGAAACGGGGGAGCGACTGCGCATCGGCCGCGTCGGCCAGGCGCAGGGCGAGTTCGAGATCGCTGCGGAAGTCGGATGCGCGGGGGATGGCGGTCACGCCACCAGCGTAGCCGCCCGACCTGAGCGTCCCCGTCGGCACGTGACCTTCGGTGACACGGCGGAGGGTGTGTCGGAGAAGCAGAAAAGCCCCGGAGACTGGCGAGAGTCTTCGAGGCTTATCCGTGCACCCCCTGGGACTTGAACCCAGAACCCACTGATTAAGAGTCAGTTGCTCTGCCGATTGAGCTAGAGGTGCGTGGCCCGGGATGACCCCGACCGAGGAATTACATTACCAGGGGATTGACGCGGTGCGAAATCGAGCCTGCATCCCCGGGAGTGTCGCACCGATCGACCCGGCGCGACACTCCCGGAAGGCCGGTCAGGCGGCGTCGCCGACGAGAATCGCCTGGGCGTCTTCGGTGGCGGGAACCGCGCCGTGGGAGTCGATGTGGGCCAGTGCGCGACGTCCCAGGAACACCGTAAGAGCGGCGATCAGGACGGATGCCGCGGCGAACAGGTACGGGACCGTCACGTTGAACGAGTGCCACAGCAGCGCCGCGAGCGGAGGGGCCATGGCGCCGCCGAGGAACCGCACCGCCGAGTACGACGAGGAGGCGACCGAGCGGGGGAGGTCGGTGGCCTCCATGACCGCCTCGGTGAGCACGGTGTTCATGATGCCGAGCAGAAGGCCGCCGATGATGATGCACACCACGAGGGCAGCGGGGCTGCCGGCGAGGAAACCCGCTGCGACGAGGTCGACGGCGAGCAGCGGCAGCACGGTCACGATGATGCGCGTGCGCGGCATCCGGCGCATGAGGAGCGGAGCGACCCACACGCTCGTGATCGCGAGGGCGACGCCCCAGCCGAAGAAGGTGAACCCGATGCCGAGTGCGCCGAACCCGAGGGGGAACGGCGAGAAGGCGAGGAGCACGAAGAAGCCGATGTTGTAGAACAGGGCGGCGATGGCGAGGATCGCGAGCGCCGGACGGCGGAGAGCGGTGAAGGGGGCGGAGAACGGTACGGGCGTGCGCTTCTCGGCGGGACCGCGCAGCAGTATGAGCACCGCGACGAATGCGATCGCCATGAGGGCGACGACGCCGAAGAAGGGGCCGCGCCAGCTCATCTCGCCGAGGAGGCCGCCCAGCAGCGGTCCGATCGCAATGCCGAGGCCGAGCGCTGCTTCGTAGAGGATGATCGCGGCGCCGCTCCCGCCGGATGCCGCGCCGACGATCGTCGCGAGAGCGGTGGAGATGAACAGGGCGTTGCCGAGACCCCACCCGGCGCGGAAGCCGATGACGGCGTCGACGCTGCCGCTGACCGCGCACAGCAGGGCGAAGGCGACGATCAGCGCGAGTCCGATCAGGAGTGTGGCCTTCGCGCCGATGCGGCTCGAGATCCAGCTCGTGACGAGCATGGCGAGCCCGGTGACGAGCAGATAGCTCGTGAAGAGGAGCTCGGTCTCGACCGGTGAGGCCTGGAGGGACTCGGCGATGGCCGGGAGGATCGGGTCGACCAATCCGATGCCCATGAAGGCGACGACGCAGGCGAAGGCGACGGCCCACACCTGCGCGGGTTGCTTCCAGACGGAGGGGGTGGCGGTCGCGTTCACTGCGCGGAGTCCTTTCGGTCGGTGGAGCCTGTGGGGTCGGTGTGTGCGGTGAGGATCTCGGCTGCGCGGGCGAGTGCTGCCCAGTCCGCATCGTCGAGTGCGTGGAATCGCGGCGCGAGCGTGTCGCGGAACTCATCGCGCCAGCTGGCGAGGGCCTGAGCCCCGGCCTCGGTGGTCTCGACGACGACCGCGCGGGAGTCGGCCGGATCGGGCGAGCGGCGCACGAGTCCGTCGCGCTCGAGGGCGCCGATCAGGCGGGTCATTCCCGGTTGTGTGGCGCGTGCCGCGGCGGCGAGTTCGCCGACCCTCGTGGCGCCCTGCCGGCCGAGCAGGCTGAGCACCCGCCACTGGGCGGCGGGTGCTTCGTTACCCGCGTCCTGCGCCGCGATGCGGCCGAGCGCGTACGCCGAGAGCACGATGGAGGGGATCACATCCGAACGTTGCATACCAAAAAGTATATACCCGATGGTATGCACTGTGATCTCAGTGGCGAGCCCCTGCGATCCGCGCCGAGAGCTCGTGGGCGTGGGCGAGCAGGGTGCGCCCGAGGTGGGCGAGTCGATCCGGGCCGAAGCGGAACTCGACACCCGTCAAGCTCAGGGCCCACTCCGGGCGGCCGTGGCGATCGAACACGGCGGCGCCGATTCCCCAGCTGCCCTCCACGATGAGGCCGGGATTGACGGCGAAGCCGCGCTCTTTGGTCTCGGCGAGGCGCGTACGCAGGGGTGATGGTGCGTGCGTGCGGCCCCAGGTCGACGAGAGCTCCGGGTGGCGACCGAGATACGCATCCACATTGTGGTCGGGGAGGAACGCCAGGATCGCGAGGCCGGCGCTCGCCACGCCTAGGGGGAAGCGAACGCCCTCGCTGAGTACGAATGATCGGATCGGGAAGGAACCTTCCTCGCGGAGCAGGCACACCGTCTCATCCGCTCGCCGCACCGAGAAGAACGCGCTCTCCTCCGTCTTGACGGCGAGCGAGCGCACGATGTCGCGGGCGAGTGCGGTGACGTCGTAGCGCGCGGCCGCGGGGGTTCCCATGAGATAAAGTTCCGGGCCCGGCATCCATCGGGCGGTCGTGTCGTCGCGATCGACGAGTCCCTCGGTGCGGAGGGCGCTGAGCAGCCGGTGCGTCGTCGACCTCGACAGGCCCGTGACCTCGGCGAGCTCCTGGAGCGCCATCCCGTCGGCGCGCCCACCCGAGACGAGGCGCAGGAGGCCGGCGGCCCGGGCGATGGCCTGTGTCCCGGGGATGCTGGCGATCGGGCGTTCCATAATGTGGACGCTACCCGGCGAAACGTCCACATCGCAAGCATCCGCTGTCGCTCCGCCGCGGAGGCGACCAAGCTGGAAGCAACGCCCGTTCGAAGGAGTACGCGTGATCGACAAGCACTGGCCATCCGCCGCGGAGGCGGTCGCCGACATTTCCGACGGGGCATCCCTCGCCGTCGGAGGATTCGGACTCTCGGGGAACCCCATCGCCCTCATCGAAGCCTTGCTCGCCCAGGGCACGACGGATCTGAGCGTCGTCAGCAACAACTGCGGCGTCGACGACTGGGGTCTCGGCATCCTTCTCGGAGCGCACCGCATCCGCAAGATGACGTCGTCGTACGTGGGGGAGAACAAGGAGTTCGAGCGTCAGTTCCTCACCGGTGAGCTCGAGCTCGAACTCACCCCGCAGGGAACACTCGCCGAGAAGCTGCGCGCCGGGGGATCGGGGATCGCCGCGTTCTTCACGCAGACGGGCGTCGGCACGCAGGTGTCCGAGGGCGGACTGCCCCGCAAGTACGCACCGGACGGCACGATCGCGGTCGCTTCGCCCGCCAAGGACGTGCGCACATTCGGTGAGGGGGAGGATGCCCGCGAGTACGTGCTGGAGGAGGCGATTACCACCGACTTCGCCCTGGTGCACGCCGCAGTCGGGGACCGCCACGGCAATCTCGTCTTCACCAAGGCCGCCCGCAACTTCAATCCGCTCGCCGCCATGGCCGGCCGCATCTGCATCGCCCAGGTCGAGCGCCTCGTCGAACCCGGCGAGATCGATCCCGACAGCGTGCATCTGCCCGGCGTCTACGTGCACCGCATCGTCGAGGTCGGCACCGACATCCCCAAGCGCATCGAGCGACGCACCGTCGCCACGGAAGGAGCCTGACATGGCGCTCACCCGAGACCAGATGGCCGCCCGCGCAGCCGCCGAACTCGAAGACGGCTCCTACGTGAATCTCGGCATCGGATTGCCCACCCTCGTGCCGAACTTCGTCCCGTCGGGCGTCACCGTCGTGCTGCAGTCCGAGAACGGCATCCTCGGGGTCGGCCCCTACCCGACGGAGGACGCCGTCGACCCGGATCTCATCAACGCGGGCAAGGAGACCGTCACCGTGCTCGCCGGGTCGGCGTTCTTCGACTCGGCGACGAGCTTCGGCATGATCCGCGGCGGCAAGATCGATGCCGCCATCCTCGGCGCCATGCAGGTGTCGGCCGCTGGAGACCTCGCCAACTGGATGATCCCCGGGAAGATGGTCAAGGGCCCCGGCGGCGCGATGGACCTCGTCCACGGAGCCGCCCGCGTGATCGTGCTCATGGAGCACGTCGCGAAGGACGGATCCGCGAAGATCGTCGACCACTGCTCGCTGCCGCTCACCGGTCGGGGAGTCGTCGACCGCATCATCACCGACCTGGCGGTGATCGACGTGACCGACGCCGGCCTCGTGCTCGTCGAGACCGCACCCGGGGTCTCCGTCGACGAGGTCGTCGCCGCCACCGAGCCTCCGCTCACGCTGTCGCCCGCGCTCACCGGTCTGAGAGGCTGAAGGACATGCACGACACCGATATCGTCATCGTCTCCGCCGCTCGCACACCGCAGGGCCGGCTCAAAGGTCAGCTCTCGGCATTCACCGCGCCCCAGCTCGGTGCCTTCGCGATTCGCGGTGCGCTCGAGCAGGCATCCATCGACCCGGGGGACATCGGCGCGGTCATCGTCGGACAGGTGCTCTCGGCCGGATCCGGACAGAACGCCGCACGCCAGGCGGCGATCGGCGCGGGCATCGGATGGGACGTGCCCGCGCACACGGTCAACAAGGTGTGCCTCTCGGGCCTCACCGCCATCATCGACGCCGCCCGGATGATCCGCACGGGTGACGCCCACGTGGTCGTCGCAGCGGGAATGGAATCGATGACCCGCGCCCCCCACCTGCTGATGGGCTCACGCGACGGATGGACCTACGGCAGCGTCGAGGTTCTCGACCACATGGCCTACGACGGACTGACCGACGCGTACGACCGCGAGAGCATGGGTGCCTCCACCGAGCGGCACAACGCCCGCTACGAACTCACCCGCGAGGCGCAGGACGCGGTCGCCGCACTCTCTCATCAGCGTGCCGCCGCCGCACAGGCGGCCGGCGTGTTCGACGACGAGATCGTCACCGTGACCGTGCCCCAGCGTCGGGGCGAACCCGTGCTCGTCACCGCGGACGAGGGCGTGCGCCCCGACACCACGGTCGACTCGCTCGCCGGGCTGCGTGCTGCGTTCGCCGAGGGCGGCACCATCACCGCGGGGAACTCCTCGCAGATCTCCGACGGCGCATCGGCCGTGATCATGACGACGCGCGCGCTCGCCGCGGAGAAGGGGTGGCCGGTTCTCGTCGCGGTCGGCGCGAGCGGGCAGACGGCCGGGCCGGACAACTCGCTCCAGGCGCAGCCGGCGCGCGCAATCGAGCGGGCGTGCGAGAAGCAGGGGATCTCGCCGGCGGATCTGGACCTGGTCGAGATCAACGAGGCGTTCGGCGCGGTCGTCGCGCGGTCTCAGACCGAGCTCGGCCTCGACCCGGCGATCGTGAACATCCACGGGGGTGGCATCGCGATCGGGCATCCGATCGGCGCATCCGGAAATCGCCTGGTCGTGCATCTCGCGCACGAGCTGTCGCGGCGCGGTGCGGGCACCGCTGCCATCGGTCTGTGCGGTGGCGGTGGTCAGGGCGAGGCGCTGATCCTCACCCGCTGACGGGCGCGCTCAGGAGGAGCGGCGGCGCGTGCGCTTCTGCGCCGCCGCCTTCTGCGCCTGCTTCTCGTCGCGGTTCGCCCGCTTCGCCTGCGCCGGGGCCAGGGGCGAATCCAGCGCGACCTCCAGGCCGCGATCGAAGCGGCGGGTGTCGCGCACGGCGCCGACCGCGAGCGCGAAGGTGATGGCCCAGCTGACCCAGGCGAGCACGGCGCGCCAGGTAACGGGGGACTCGCGGGTGCCGCGGAGGAGCGAGACACCCGTGGTGATCGCTCCGAACAGGCCAGTGCCGAACAGATAGCGCATGCCCCTACGCTACCGTCCGGCATCGGATCGGGGCGGGGGATTGACACGCACGGCGGATGCCGGGCATACAGCCCTCTCGGATCGGCACTGGCTATCATGGGTCTGTCGCGGCTCGTCCGCGACCGTAGAACCGTGTATCTACCGGCCGTCGGCACTCCGACGGACAGCGGCGGCACCCGATCACCGCGTCCGCGGGCGCGCGAGAGCCATGACCCAGACACACACCCACGCCGAGCCGAGCCTCTTCCGCCTCGCCGGCTTCCCCTACTTCCTCATCGCCTTCATCGCGAGACTGCCCTTCGCGATGATGGTCGTCGGCGTGCTGACCGTCGTCGTCTCGGCGCGCGGATCGCTGTCGCTCGGCGGCCTCACCTCCGCCGCGGTCGGCCTCGGCACGGCCTGCTTCGGCCCACTGCTCGGAGCCGCAGCGGACCGCTACGGCCAGCGGACCGTGCTGCTGCTGCTCGCGATCGCGAACGGCACGATGATGGTCGTGTTCACGCTCGTCGTCTACGGCGAGTCCGCCGACGCGCTCGTACTCCTGGCCGCGGTCGGGATCGGAGCCACGGCGCCGCAAGTCGCGCCGCTCTCGCGCGCGCGTCTGGTGACGATGATCAGCGAGCGGATGCCGGAGTCCCGCCGTGCGCGGACCGTCTCGGGCACCATGGCCTACGAGTCCGCCGCCGACGAGACGGTGTTCGTCTTCGGTCCGTTCATCGTCGGCATCCTCGCATCGCTGATCGCGCCGTGGGCGCCCCTCGTGGGTGCGGCGCTGCTGACGATCGTCTTCGTCGGAGCGTTCGCCCTGCACCCGAGTGGTCGACACGTCGCCGCCGTGCGCGGTGCCGACGGCGCCGCTCCGTCGTCGGTCTCCGAACTCTTCCGTCCGCAGCTTGTGATCGTCGTGATCGGCATCCTCGGAGTCGGCATGTTCTTCGGGACCATGCTCACCTCTCTCACCTCGTTCATGGCCGACCGCGGCGCCTCCGAGCAGGCGGGGCTCCTCTACGGCGTGATGGGGGTCGGTTCGGCGGTACTGGCCCTCGGCGTCGCGTGGCTTCCGGCCCGATTCTCGCTGCGCGCCCGCTGGCTCGTCTTCTCGGGCATCCTCTTCGCAGGCACGCTCCTGCTCGGGATCGTGGACTCGCCGGCCATGATGATGCTCGCCCTCGGCATCATGGGCGTCGGCATCGGCCCGACGCTCGTGACGCAGTACAGTTTCGGTGCCGCGCGCAGCCCGCTCGGCCGCTCCGCCACGGTGATGACGATGCTCGGATCGGGGATCGTCGTCGGGCAATCGATCGGTGCGGCGGTCGCGGGCGAGCTCGCCGAGAACGTCGGGACATCTGCGGCTCTCGTGCTCCCCATCATCGCCGCAGGCGTGGCGTTCTCGGCCGGGCTCGTCAACTGGGTGCTGAGCCGCCCGCGTGCGCAGAACGTCATCGTCGCGGCGTGACGCGGTGAGGCGACCCCGCCAACCTCGATAGCCTGGAGGCCCCCCCAGGTGTGAGGAGCCGTCATGGCCGCAGCAGAGTTCGTCGTCGTCGCCAACCGTCTGCCCGTCGACCGGGTGGTGGGCCCCGACGGCGAAGAGACCTGGCGCACCTCGCCGGGCGGGCTCGTCGCCGCACTCGAACCGATGATGCGCCGCACCAACGGGGCGTGGGTCGGCTGGGCAGGCCAACCGGACGTCGAACTCGAGCCCTTCGAGGCGGACGGCATCGACCTCGTGCCGATCGCCCTGAGCGCCCAGGAGATCGCCGACTACTACGAGGGCTTCGCCAACGACACGATCTGGCCGCTCTACCACGACGTGATCGCGCCGCCGCAGTTCCACCGCGAGTGGTGGGACGCGTACGTCCGCGTCAACCGGCGATTCGCCGAGGCCGCGGCCGCCGCGGTCGCCGAGGATGGCACGGTCTGGGTGCACGATTACCAGCTGCAGCTCGTTCCGCAGATGGTGCGCGAACTCCGCCCCGATGTGACCATCGGCTACTTCCACCACATCCCGTTCCCCGCCCACGGGCTGTACGCGCAGCTTCCCTGGCGCGATCAGGTTCTGCAGGGGCTCCTCGGCGCCGACGTCATCGGATTCCAGCGGGCGCAGGATGCCACGTACTTCCTCACCGCCGTGCGTCGCCGCCTCCGCTACGAGGTGAAGGGCCCGAGCATCGCCGTCCCGCTCGACGACGAGTCCGGCTCCACGCGGACCGCGGTTGCGCGGGCCTTCCCGATCTCGATCGACACCGAGCCGTATCTCGCGCTCGCCGCGCGGGGGGACGTCCAGGCGCGTGCCGCGGAGATCCGAGCGAGCCTCGGCAATCCGAAGCACATCCTGCTCGGCGTCGATCGCCTGGACTATACCAAGGGCATCCGCCACCGCATCAAGGCATACGGAGAGCTGTTGCAGGACGGCCGCATCGACATCGACGACGTGACCCTCATCCAGGTCGCGAGTCCGAGCCGCGAGCGGGTCGATGCCTACGTGCACCTGCGCGACGAGATCGAACTCCTGGTCGCCCGCATCAACGGCGATCACGACACTGTCGGGCACAGCGCCATCCGCTACCTGCACCAGGGATTCCCCCGCGAGGAGATGGTCGCCCTTTACCTGGCGGCCGACGTCATGCTCGTGACCGCGCTGCGCGACGGCATGAACCTCGTCGCAAAGGAGTATGTCGCGACTCGCGCAGACGACCGCGGGGTGCTCGTGCTCAGCGAGTTCACCGGTGCCGCCGACGAGCTCCGTCAGGCCGTGCGGGTCAACCCGCACGACATCGACGGTCTGAAGGACGCGATCATGACGGCCATCGAGATGACTCCGGCCGAACAGAGCAAGCGCATGCGTTCGCTGCGGCGCCGAGTGCTCGAGAACGACGTCGACGCGTGGTCGTCGTCGTTCCTGTCCGCGCTCGACGACGCCCGCAGTCGCTGACCTCCTCGACGTCCTCACTCACCACCCGCAGATCCGACCCTGGAGACCTCCCCATGACGCGCCCCTGGACCCCCGGCACCCCTTCCGCCGAGATCAGCGCCATCGCCCGCACCGAACGCCTCGTCGTCGCGCTCGATTTCGACGGCGTCGCCTCGCCGCTCGTGCCCGACCCCATGGCGGCACGCGCGCTGCCGGAGACCGTGGAGCAGATCCGCCGCCTGACCGCCTTGCCCGACACGATCGTCTCCTTCGTCTCCGGACGCAGCCTGCACGATCTGCGCATCATCACCGAGCACGAGGACGACTCGCCCGTCGCTCTCGCGGGATCGCACGGCGCCCAGTACTGGTTTCCCGGTGAGGGCGAGGCTGCGCCGACGGGCGACCCGACGGAGGAGGGCGCGCGCGAGGAGCTGTGGGCGGCCGCTCGGCCGATCATCGACCGCTACGAGGGGGCCGAGTTCGAGCCGAAGACCTTCGGTATGGGGGTGCACACGCGTCGGGCGGATCGCGAGACCGAGGAGAAGGTCTTCGCCGAGATCGATGCGCTCGTGGCCGAGCGGTTCCCGCACTGGCGCCGCCGCTCGGGTCACCGGGTGCTCGAGTTCTCGTCGCGCACCGAGGGCAAGGACGCCGCGATCGGCGTGCTCCGTGAGCGGTTCGCAGCGACCGGCATCCTCTTCGCCGGCGACGACGTCACCGACGAGGACGCGATGCGGGTGCTGCAGCCCGGAGATCTCGGCGTGCGCGTCGGCCCGGGGGAGAGCGCCGCCGTCTTGCGCGTGGACGGACCCGTCGACGTCGCGCGTCTTCTCGGCGTGCTGGCGGACGAGCGGGCCGCCGGGCGGGAATAGACTGCCTGCATGTCTCCGCACGATCCTGACAGCGCGTCCATCGACATCAAGCCCCGCAGCCGTGTCGTCACCGATGGCATCGAAGCCACCACCTCGCGCGGCATGCTGCGTGCCGTCGGAATGGGGGATGAGGACTGGGACAAGCCCCAGATCGGAATCGCCTCCAGCTGGAACGAGATCACCCCCTGCAACCTGAGCCTCGACCGGCTCGCGCAGGGCGCGAAGGAGGGCGTGCACTCGGGCGGCGGATACCCGCTGCAGTTCGGCACGATCTCCGTCTCGGACGGCATCTCGATGGGCCACGAGGGCATGCACTTCTCGCTGGTCTCGCGCGAGGTCATCGCCGACTCCGTCGAGACGGTCATCATGGCCGAGCGCCTCGACGGCACCGTGCTGCTCGCGGGGTGCGACAAGTCGATCCCCGGCATGCTCATGGCGAGTGCGCGCCTGGGCCTGTCGAGCGTGTTCCTCTACGCCGGATCCATCGCCCCTGGTTGGGTGAAGCTCTCCGACGGCACCGAGAAGGACATCACGATCATCGACTCGTTCGAGGGCGTCGGCGCCTGCCGTGCGGGGCGGATGACGGAAGAGGACCTGAAGCGCATCGAGTGCGCCTTCGCTCCGGGCGAGGGTGCGTGCGGCGGCATGTACACCGCCAACACGATGGCCTCGGTGGCCGAGGCGCTGGGACTCAGCCTGCCCGGCTCCGCGGCGCCGCCTTCGGCGGACCGTCGTCGCGACTACTTCGCCCATCGTTCCGGCGAGGCCGTCGTCAACCTTCTGCGCCAGGGCATCACCACCAAGGACATCCTCACGAAGGAGTCCTTCGAGAACGCGATCGCCCTCGCGATGGCGCTCGGCGGTTCGACGAACGTCGTGCTGCACCTGCTGGCGATCGCCCGCGAGGCCGAGATCGACCTGAGCCTGCACGACTTCAACCGCATCGGCAGCAAGACGCCGCACGTCGCCGACATGAAGCCCTTCGGCAAGTACGTGATGAACGACGTCGACCGTCACGGCGGTATCCCCGTGATCATGAAGGCGATGCTCGACGAGGGTCTCATCCACGGCGACGCGCTCACGGTCACCGGCAAGACGGTCGCCGAGAACCTGCGCGACCTGAACCCCGACCCCGTCGACGGCGAGGTCATCCACACGTTCGACAACCCCATCCACGCCTCGGGCGGCATCACGATCCTGCACGGTTCGTTCGCCCCGGAGGGTGCCGTCGTGAAGTCCGCCGGCTTCGACGCCGACGTGTTC
This sequence comes from Microbacterium sp. NPDC008134, assembly GCF_042957055.1. Lineage (NCBI taxonomy): Bacteria > Bacillati > Actinomycetota > Actinomycetes > Micrococcales > Microbacteriaceae > Microbacterium > Microbacterium sp. NPDC008134. The sequence goes on from NZ_JBIBHO010000001.1 coordinate 1,531,600, forward strand.
GAGGGCCCGGCGCGCGTGTTCGAGCGCGAGCGCGGAGCGATGGACGCGCTGGCGAACGGTGAGATCAACGCCGGCGACGTCGTGGTCATCCGCTACGAGGGGCCCAAGGGTGGTCCCGGTATGCGGGAGATGCTCGCGATCACCGCGGCCATCAAGGGCGCGGGACTCGGAAAAGATGTACTACTCTTGACGGACGGACGATTCTCAGGCGGCACAACCGGCCTGTGCATCGGCCACATAGCACCCGAAGCGGTGGACGCAGGTCCTATCGCCTTCGTGCGCGATGGTGATCTGATACGGGTCGATATCGCAGCTCGCTCTCTCGACCTACTCGTCGACGAGGCGGAGCTCGCCTCCCGCCGCTCTGGCTGGGAGCCGCTTCCCCCGCGCTATACCCGTGGCGTTCTTGCCAAGTACTCACGCCTCGTGCGGTCCGCCGCCGAGGGCGCGACGACCGGCTGATCCCGACTCGTTCGGCACGCAGCACCGTCGTCTCCGGCATCCGATGCCTTACAGATCACCAGAAGGAAAGTCATGACTGCTGACTCCGTCTCGGCTGTGCCGAGGCCGCCCGCCCGTCAATCCAATGCCCCCGAGATCACCGGCGCCGAAGCCGTCGTCCGCTCGCTCGAGCTCCTCGGGATCACCGACGTCTTCGGTCTTCCCGGCGGTGCGATCCTGCCCGTGTACGACCCGCTCATGGACGCGTCCGAGCTGCGTCACATCCTCGTGCGTCACGAGCAGGGCGCCGGCCACGCGGCCGAGGGCTACGCATCCGCCTCCGGCAAGGTGGGAGTGTGCATCGCGACCTCGGGTCCCGGAGCCACGAACCTCGTCACCGCGATCGCCGACGCCTACATGGACTCGGTGCCGCTGCTCGCGATCACCGGGCAGGTCTTCTCGACCCTCATGGGAACGGATGCCTTCCAGGAGGCCGACATCGTCGGCATCACGATGCCGATCACCAAGCACTCCTTCCTCGTGAAGGATGCCGCGGACATCCCCGGTGCCATCGCCGCCGCCTACGAGATCGCCTCGACGGGCCGTCCCGGTCCGGTCCTGGTGGACATCACCAAGGACGCACAGCAGGCCGTCGCGCCGTTCGTCTGGCCGCCCAAGGTCGACCTGCCCGGCTACCGCCCCGTCACCAAGGCGCACGGCAAGCAGATCCAGGCTGCGGCCGCCCTGCTTGCCGAAGCCAAGAAGCCGGTCCTGTACGTCGGTGGCGGAGTGATCCGCGGACGTGCATCCGCCGAACTGCTCGAACTCGCCGAGTCGACCGGTGCGCCTGTCGTGACCACGCTGATGGCCCGCGGCGCCTTCCCGGACTCGCACCCGCAGCACCTGGGCATGCCCGGCATGCACGGCACGGTCCCGGCCGTGCTCGCGCTGCAGGAGGCCGATCTGCTGATCTCGCTGGGCGCCCGCTTCGACGACCGCGTGACCGGCAAGGCTGCGCTCTTCGCGCCCAACGCGAAGGTCGTGCACGTCGACATCGACCCCGCCGAGATCTCGAAGATCCGCATCGCGGACGTGCCGATCGTCGGTGACGTGCGTGACGTGCTCGTCGACCTCGAGTCCGCGTACCGCGGCGCGATCGGGAGCGCGAAGCCAGACACCGAGGAGTGGTGGTCGTACCTCGACGGACTCCGCAACGAGTTCCCGCTCGGATACACGCCGCCGACCGACGGCCTGCTCGCTCCGCAGCACGTGATCCAGCGCATCGGTGAGCTGACCGGCCCCGAGGGCATCTACGCCGCCGGCGTCGGGCAGCACCAGATGTGGGCCGCGCAGTTCATCAAATACGAGCGCCCCAACGCGTGGCTCAACTCCGGCGGTGCCGGGACCATGGGGTACTCCGTTCCCGCCGCGATGGGTGCCAAGGTCGCCGAACCCGACCGCGTGGTGTGGGCGATCGACGGCGACGGATGCTTCCAGATGACCAATCAGGAGCTCGCGACCTGCGCGATCAACAACATCCCGATCAAGGTCGCGATCATCAACAACTCCTCGCTCGGCATGGTGCGCCAGTGGCAGACGCTGTTCTACGACGGTCGCCACTCCAACACCGACCTGAACACGGGGCACGGCACGATCCGCATCCCCGACTTCGTCAAGCTCGCCGAAGCGTACGGATGCCTCGCCATCCGCGTCGAGAAGGAGGACGAGGTCGATGCGGCGATCCAGCTCGCGCTCGAGACGAACGACCGCCCCGTCGTGATCGACTTCGTCGTCAGTGCCGATTCCATGGTCTGGCCGATGGTGCCCCAGGGCGTCAGCAACAGCTACGTCCAGTACGCCCGCGAGCACGCGCCCGCATTCGACGAGGAGGACTGACCATGTCGACCCACGTGCTGAGCCTCCTGGTCGAGGACACCCCCGGTCTGCTCACCCGCGTCGCCGGGCTCTTCGCCCGACGCGGATTCAACATCCACTCGCTCGCCGTCGGCGTGACCGAGGTGCCGGGCATCTCGCGCATCACCGTCGTCGTCGACGTCGACGAGCTGCCGCTCGAGCAGGTCACCAAGCAGCTGAACAAGTTGATCAACGTGATCAAGATCGTCGAGCTCGACTTCGCCACCTCGGTGCAGCGTGAGCACATGCTCGTGAAGGTGCGCACCGACAACGCCACCCGCTCGAACGTGATCGAGGTCGTGAACCTCTTCCGCGCCGCCGTCGTCGACTACGCCGCCGATGCACTCGTGATCGAGGTCACGGGCGACAAGGGCAAGGTCGACGCCATGCTCCGTGCACTCGAGCCCTTCGGCATCAAGGAGATCGCGCAGTCGGGTCTCCTCGCCATCGGCCGCGGTGGCAAGAGCATCACCGAACGCGTGCTGCGCGGCTGACCCCGACCACTCCATCCATCCGCTCCACCGCCATCCGGCACGGAGCGAGAAGAACCGCCACGAACAAGGAGAAACACACAGTGAGCACCGAGATCTTCTACGACGCCGACGCCGACCTGTCCCTCATCCAGGGCAAGAAGGTCGCGATCGTCGGATACGGCTCGCAGGGCCACGCCCACGCGCAGAACCTGCGCGACTCGGGCGTCGAGGTCGCGATCGCCCTCAAGGAGGGCTCCAAGTCGGCTCCGAAGGCCGAAGAGGCCGGCTTCGCGGTCAAGACCGTCGCGGACGCCACCGCCTGGGCCGACGTCATCATGATCCTCGCGCCGGACCAGCACCAGCGCACGATCTACAGCGAGTCGATCGCCCCCAACCTGACCGCGGGCAAGACCCTCGCGTTCGCACACGGCTTCAACATCCGCTTCGGCTACATCGACGCTCCCGAGGGCGTCGACGTGATCCTCGTCGCCCCGAAGGCGCCGGGTCACACCGTCCGCCGCGAGTTCGTCGCCGGTCGCGGCATCCCCGACATCATCGCGGTCGAGCGCGACGCCTCGGGCAAGGCCTGGGATCTGGCGCTCTCGTACGCGAAGGCCATCGGCGGCACCCGTGCCGGCGTCATCAAGACGACCTTCACGGAAGAGACCGAGACCGACCTGTTCGGTGAGCAGGCCGTGCTCTGCGGTGGCGTCAGCCACCTGGTGCAGGCCGGCTTCGAGACGCTGACCGAGGCGGGCTACCAGCCGCAGATCGCGTACTTCGAGGTGCTGCACGAGCTCAAGCTCATCGTCGACCTCATGTGGGAGGGCGGCATCGCCAAGCAGCGTTGGTCGATCTCCGACACCGCCGAGTTCGGCGACTACGTCTCGGGCCCGCGCGTCATCGACGAGCGTGTCAAGGAGAGCATGAAGGGCGTGCTCGCCGACATCCAGTCGGGTGCGTTCGCGAAGCGCTTCATCGACGACCAGGACAACGGTGCCGAGGAGTTCCTGGCGCTGCGCGCCAAGGAGGAGCAGCACCCGATCGAGGTCACCGGCAAGGAGCTGCGCTCGCTCTTCGCCTGGAAGCAGCAGGACGAGGACTACATCGACGGCAGCGCTGCGCGCTGATCGTCCGATCCGCTGAAAGACAGAGCGGGCGCTCCCTCCGGGGGAGCGTCCGCTCTTCTCGTTCTCGGGGTCTCAGGGGCGCGTGAGTTCCTCGAGCACCTCGACGACATGCCGGTAGGGCTGGCCCGTGGCGCGCGTCATCCCGATCTCACAGGTGCGGTTCGCCGAGACGAAGGCGTCGAAGCCGCCCCGATCGGCGTCGGCCGCACGCACCTCGGCGGACTCGACCTCCGTCGCGCTGGCGGTGAGCTCGGGATGCAGCATCCCGCGGTCTCCGGCGAAGGCGCAGCATCCCCAGCCATCGGGCACGAACACATCGGATGCGACAGCCGCGGCGATCTCGGTCAGCGCGCCCGTTGCGCCCAGCGCGGTGGTGGAGCAGGTCGGATGCACCGCCACGCTGTCGAGCTTCGACGACACCGTGACGCGGGGGAGAACCTCGCGGGCGATGTAGGTGGTCGCGTCCTCGATCACGAGGCCGGCGTACTCCGGGTACTCGGCGACGGACTTCGCGAGCATCGTGTGGAGGCCCTCGGTGCAGGATGCCGCGTCGCAGACGATCGGAAGCTCCCCGAACCGGCTCGCCTCCCACAGCGAGGAGAGCACGCGCTTCGTCATGCGGTCGTAGCCGGCGAGGTGGCCCTTCGACTTCCAGGGCGTGCCGCAGCACATTCCCCCGGCGTCCTCCGGGATGACCACGGCGATCCCGGCTCGATCGAGAAGAGCGCGCACCGCGTCCCGCGATCCCTCGCCGTGTCCCTCTGCGCCGAACATCGTGCCGATGCACGCTCCGAAGAAGACCGCACGAGCGTCCGCGGGGTTCTGGGGAGCCGGGGCCTTGGTCCCGCCGCGCGGGAGTCCGCCGTCGTACAGCGGAACGGTGTCGGCGCCGAGGAGCGCGCGGCCGACACGGGTCGCGCCGGTCACGAGTGGCGCGGGAACGGCGGAGGCGATGGTCAGCGCCGCGCCGCCGACGCGGGTCACCGCACCCCAGCCCTTCGCCGCGGCATCCCACAGGCCGTCCTCGACCTTCGACGACTCCTCGGCCCTGAGTCGTCGGACGAGGTCGCCGGTGTTGATGTCGACGGGGCATGCGACCCCGCACATCCCGTCGACCGCGCACGTCTGCACCCCGTCGTAGTCGTAGTCGGCGCGCAGATCCTCGAGCAGCGCGGTGTCGCCCTGCTCTTCGGCCCAGGCCATGTCGCGCCGCAGCACGATGCGCTGCCGCGGAGTGAGGGTGATGCTCTTGCTCGGACAGGTCGGCTCGCAATAGCCGCACTCCACGCAGCGATCGACCTCGTTCTCGACGGTCGGCACGCGCTTGAGGTCGTGCAGGTACGAGTCGGGGTCGTCGGAGAGCACGACGCCGGGATTGAGGATTCCCGCGGGATCGAACAGGCGCTTGATGGACCACATCATGTCGGTGAGCTCGTCGCCGTACTGTCGACGGACGAACGGTGCCATGATGCGCCCCGTGCCGTGCTCCGCCTTCAGCGATCCGCCCTGGCCGAGCACGAGGTCGACGAGGTCGTCGGTGAAGCGCCGGTAGCGCGCGACGCTGTCGGGGTCGTCGAAGCGCTCGTTGAGGAGGAAGTGCACGTTTCCGTCCTTGGCGTGACCGAAGATCACCGACCCCTCGTAGTCGTGGGCGGCGAAGAGTTCGATCAGGCGCTCGCAGGTCGCGAGGAGACGGTCGACCGGCACGACGATGTCTTCGAGCAACGCGGTGGTGCCGGAGGGCCGTGCTCCCGCGACAGCCGTGTAGAGGCCCTTGCGAACATGCCACAGCGCGGCGCGCTCGGCGCCGTCGGTCGTCAGCGACGCCGCGATCGCGAGGGGGAGGGTCGCGAAGTGCGCGAGCGCCGTCGTGCTCTCGGCCGCCAACTCCTCGCTGCTGCCGGCATGCACCTCGACGAGGAGCGCCGCGTGCTGGTCGACCGCGATGTCGGCGATCGCGGCGGGCACGTCGGCGAGTCCCTGCGCGACGCGGAGCGATGCCGCGTCGAGGAGCTCGATCGTCGCGAGGCCGAGATCGGCGAGGTCGGGAAGGGCGGCCATCGCGTCGGACAACGTGGTGAACACGAGCAGACCGGTGGCGATCGCCGGACGGATCGGGATGGTGCGGAAGCGTGCCTCGGCGACGAAGGCGAGTGTGCCCTCCGACCCGATCACGAGGTGCTCGAGGATGCCCACCGCGGTGTCGAAGTCGAGGAGGGCGTTGATCCCGTAGCCCATCGTGTTCTTCATCGAGAACTGACGGCGCACGAACTCGACGTTCTCGGGGGAGGAGAGCAGCTGTTCGCGGAGGGCCAGGAGGCCCGCGGCGAGGTCGGGATCGGACGCGAGCAGTCGTTCCTCGGCGTCGGGGAGCGCGGTGTCGAGGATCGTGCCGCTCGGGAGGACGAGGAGGAGCGACTCCACCGTCCGATAGGAGTTCTCGATGATCCCGCACGCCATGCCGCTGGAGTTGTTCGCCACGACGCCGCCGATCGTGCAGGCGATCTCGCTGGCGGGGTCGGGGCCGAGCTTGCGGCCGTGGCGCACGAGGCGCGTGTTCACCTGGCGCACGGTGGCGCCGGGGCCCACCCGAACCGACGCGCCGTCGTCCTCGATGCGGATGTCGCGGAACCCGCTGCGCGTATCGACGAGGATGTCGCCACTCACTCCCTGCCCCGAGAGGCTCGTGCCGCCGGAACGGAAGGTGAGTGTGCGCCCCGCCGCACGGACGGCGTCGAACACCCGGGCGACCCCGTCGGCGTCGCTGGGGGAGAGGACGGCATCCGGCACGAGCAGATAGTGGGAGGCGTCGTGCGCACGGGCGAACCGATCGATCGAGCGTGCGTGCACCTCGGTCGACGGGCCGAGGATCGTCGGATCGAGTGGTTCGGCGAGAGTGATCGACACGGGGGCTCCTCGGCACTGATGGAAGATTGTCTGACAAGTGTACCGAAGTCGTCGATCTCGCTAGTCTGTACGGGTGAACAGCTCCACGGATGCCCCGATCGCCGTCGTCGGGGTCGTCGACGCCGTGACCTCCCGGCTGCGCGATCGGATCCTCAGCGGTGATCTGCGCTCGGGATCCGCGCTGACCGAAGCGTTCGTATCGGAGGAGTACGCGGTCGCGCGTCCGAGTGCGAAGGCCGCGATCGAGCAACTCGTCGCCTCGGGGCTCCTCGAGCGCACCGCGCATCGCAGCGCCCGCGTCGTGGCGATCGATCCGGAGACCGTGCGGGACGTCTACCGCACGCGAGCGCGACTCGAGAGCGCGGCGCTGCGCGAACTCGCCGGCACGCGAACCGTCCCGGCCGCGGCCGTCGCGGCCAACGCCGAGATCCAGGCGATGCCGGCAGGGCCGGACCCGGCCACCGTCGATCCCGATCTGCGCTTCCACACCGCGCTCATCGACGCCCTCGGCAGCACGCGCACCGGCCGGATGTACCGCAGCGTGCTCGACGAGGCGCGGATGTGCATGGCGCAGGTGCAGGGGCGCCGTCTGCTCGACGCCGGAGTCATCGCCGCCCAGCACGCCGAGATCCTCGACGCGCTGGCCGCCGGTGAAGCCGAACGGGCCACCGCGGTGCTCGGCATCCACCTCTCGTCGGCGCAGGAGCGTCTCGTCGACGCGCTCGGCACCGACTGAGCGACGACGACGGCGATCAGTTCGCCGGGGCGTCCTCGACCACGATCGGGGCCTCGGACGGGTCTGCCCACACCGGCGCGGGTAGCACCGTGTCGACCTGCCCGGCCTGGATGGCACGAAGCGCGTCGGTGATCTCGTCGTCGTTCTCGGGGACGGCGAGGCCGCAGGCGCGCAGCTCGGAGCCGAACTGAAGAGTCAGGCGGATCTTGCCCGCTTCCACCGCCTCGGCGGTGGTGCCGGTGCGGATCTCGCTGCCGGTCTGGATCGCGGGGACCTCGTCGCACACGTGGTAGACAGCGCCGCCGTCCACCCACACGACCTCGTCCTTGCCGAGGAGCTGGATCACCGCGGACTGGTCGGCCGTGTACTGCTCGACGGAGGGCGGGTCGAAGTCGATGCCGATGAACACCGCGATCGCCGCGAGCGCGATGCCGACGATGCCGGCCGTCGTCTTCTGCCCCTTGTCCATGTCCTTGTTGAGGAAGACCAGGATGATCAGGGGGAGGAACGCCACGACGGCGATGATCGCGCCGAGCTGGTTCTGCACGAAGAAGCGCACGGTGTCGGACTTGCGGGCGGGATCGAGGCGATTGGCCTTCTTCCAGAGCACCGAACCGGTGATCGAGAGGGCGGCTATGACCGCGAGGAGCACGAGCAGTGCGATGAAGGCCCACTGCGGGAACTGGGCCGTGACGCCCTGCTCCTCGAGCAGGCCGGTGTCGGCGTCACGCACGAGGGTGCCGTCCTCGCCGACGAACACGCGCTGACGGAGCAGCCAGAAGATGCCGACCGCCTCGCCGATGATCGCGAGGAGCCAGAGGACTCCGGCGATCCAGCGGAAGCGAGTGGCCTTCGCCTTCGCCTCGGGCGTCGGCTTCCAGTTCGCGGGTGGTTCGACGCCCTCGGCGCTCGGTGTGCTCTGCTCGGTCACGATGGCCCCTCCTCGGTGTGAGGCCGAGCCTAGTGGGCGCGGTGTCCTACGCTGGATACATGATCTCCGATTCCGATGACGCCCTGAGCTGGGACGGTGATGACGACGCGTCCCGAGCGCGTCCGACTCCGGTGAAGCGCGAGAAGAAGGCGGTCGATACGGCGCCCCCCGTCGTCGCGGATCGCGTCGCCTCGCCGGTCGAGGATTCTGTCGGTGAGGCTCCGGATCCCGACTCCGAGGAAGGGGAGGAGAGCGCTCCGCTGAGCACGGCGATGCTGCTCATCACCGGTGTCGTCGGTGGTGTGTACCTCCTGTACTCGATCGGCTGGGTCGTCGGAGGTCTGCGTCTCAAGCCGCTCGCGAACTTCTTCGTCGCCGACGAGATGTTCCTCCCGTGGTTCGTGCTCGCCGTCGCCGCACCGGCGCTGTGGTTCCTGGCCACGTGGGTGCTCACTCGCGGGCGGGCGTCGTGGGTGAGGGCATCCCTCCTCCTACTCGGAGTCGTGCTCCTCGTGCCGTGGCCGTTCGTGACCGTGGGGGTGATCGGAGCATGATCACCGAGCGGAGCAGCGACAGCACGCGGACCTCGCCGCGCTGGGTCATCGGCCTCGTTCTCGGGCTGGCCGGGCTGTTCTACGCGTACGCGGTGTGGAACGCCGTCGCGCACCTGATCCAGATGGCGCAGGGCGGACTGACGGGTGGAGGGTGGATCACCCTGCTGTTCGGCGTGGTGTTCCCCGCCCTCGTCTTCGTGTTCGCCTTCGCGATCGGCCGCCGCCGTCGAGCGGGTGAACTGGCACTGGTGCTGCTCGCCGGTCTCGGGATCGTGGCGGTGTTCTGGCTCTGCGTGCTCTCGTTGAGCCTCGGACTCATCGCCTCGTCCTAGGCGTCACACGGTCAGACCGAGCGATCCCCTCGGGTACAGTGGAACCGATCGCGCCCCCATGGAGTGCGGCGCATCGGCCCCTATTGTGTTGCCCCGAAGGATCCACTGTGCCGAAGCCCGTTGTGCTCATCGCCGAAGTTCTCTCTCCCGCCACGATCGAGGCCCTGGGCCCGGACTTCGATGTCCGCAATGTCGACGGCACCGACCGCGAGGCGCTGTTCTCGGCGCTGTCGGAGGCGGATGCCGTGCTCGTGCGCTCGGCTACGCAGATCGATGAAGAGGCCCTCTCTCACGCGCCGAAGCTGAAGGTCGTCGCCCGTGCCGGCGTCGGACTCGACAACGTCGACATCAAGGCCGCCACCGCGGCCGGCGTCATGGTCGTCAACGCGCCGACCTCCAACATCGTCTCGGCCGCCGAACTCACCGTCGGTCACATCCTCAGCCTCGCGCGCCGCATCCCGGCCGCCCACGCCTCGCTCTCCGCGGGAGCCTGGAAGCGCAGCTCGTTCACCGGCGCCGAGCTCTTCGAGAAGACCGTCGGCATCGTCGGTCTCGGCCGCATCGGCGCGCTGGTCGCCGCGCGTCTCGCCGCGTTCGACATGCGCGTCGTGGCCTACGACCCCTACGTCACCTCGGCACGTGCGCAGCAGCTGGGCGTGCAGCTCCTCTCCCTCGACGAGCTCGTCGCGGAGTCTGACTTCCTCACGATCCACATGCCGAAGACCCCCGAGACCACGGGAATGATCGGCGCGGAGCAGTTCGCGGCCATGAAGCCGAGCGCGTTCGTCGTCAACGTCGCTCGCGGCGGCCTCATCGACGAAGAGGCTCTGCGCGAGGCGCTGGTCGCCGGCGAGATCGCCGGTGCCGGTCTCGACGTCTTCACCTCCGAGCCGCCGGTCGAGGGCGGCAGCGCTCACGCACTCCTCGACCTCCCGAACGTCGTCGTCACCCCCCACCTCGGCGCCAGCACCGAAGAGGCGCAGGAGAAGGCCGGCGTCTCGGTCGCCCGTTCCGTGCGCCTCGCCCTCGGCGGCGACCTCGTCCCCGACGCGGTCAACGTCGCCGGTGGTGTCATCGACCCGTACGTGCGCCCCGGAATCTCGCTCGTGGAGAAGCTCGGTCAGATCTTCGCCGCCCTCGCGACGTCGCCGCTCACGAGCCTCGATGTCGAGGTGCACGGCGAGCTGAACGACTACGACGTGAGTGTGCTGAAGCTCGCCGCTCTCAAAGGCGTCTTCACGAACATCGTCAGCGAGACGGTGTCGTACGTGAACGCTCCGCTGCTCGCCGAGCAGCGTGGGATCGCGGTGCGTCTGCTGAAGGACGACGTCAGCGCCGAATACCGCAACGTCATCACGCTCACGGGTGCTCTCTCCGACGGCTCGCAACTCTCGGTCTCGGGCACGCTCACCGGCCCGAAGCAGGCCGAGAAGCTGGTCGGCATCAACGACCACGCGCTCGAGCTCCCGATCGAGAAGCACCACGTCGTGATGCTCTACACCGACCGCCCCGGAATCGTGGCCGTGTACGGGCAGAAGTTCGGCGAGGCGGGCATCAACATCGCCGGCATGCAGATCGCCCGCGAGGCCGCCGGCGCCCAGGCGCTGAGCGTCCTCACGCTGGACTCGCCGGTCTCCGACGAACTGCTCGACGATGTGCGCAGCGCGATCGACGCCGACCTGTTCCGTCAGATCGAGATCACCGAGATCTGATCACGATCGGAAGTCGAGGGCGGGGCGCGCGAGCGCCTCGCCCTTCGTCGTCGTCAGGGCGCGGTCGTGCTCAGGACGAGGTCGATGAGCGCGGCGAGCTGTGCGTTCTGGGGGACGACGTGCTCGGAACCGTTCACGTCGAGGGAGTTGTTGAAGTAGAGGCCGTCACTGACCAGCATCACCAGATCGAGGCTGGTCTGATCACGGACGTGCGGGCGGATCGCATCCTCCCACCGGTGCCGCGCGTGGCGCAGGGCGTCGCCGGCCTCGGCCGATCCGCCCTGGGCGAGGCGTGAGGCGGTGACGAGGGCGCGGTCGAGCGCGTCGTCTTCCATCACCGAGGTGCGGATGTAATACGCGACGGGTCCCTCTTCGGCGGCGATGATGCGTTCGAGGTCTCGCGTCGTGAGCGTCTCGAGGCGATCGAGAAGCCCGGCGACGAGCTCGTCGCGCGAGCCGAAATGGTAGAGCAGACCGCCCTTCGACACCCCGGCGGCCTTGGCGGTCGCCTCGATGGTCGCGGCGCGCTCGCCCTCGGTGAGGACGAGCTCTTCGAAGGCGTCGAGCACGCGCTCTCGGGCAAGGGGTGGTCGGGGCATCGGGTCCTCTGCACAGTCAATGATCGGGGCGGATTCTGTTACTATACCAGCCGGACGGTTTAGTAATACCACCGCAGAAAGTGAGAGGTGTGACATGACCCGGACCGCGTCGATTCCGACGGCAGGAACGGATGCCCCCCGCGTCGGAGCCCGCGGATGGGCCGCGCTCATCGTGCTGATGCTGCCGGTGCTGCTGGTGTCGGTCGACAACACGGTGCTGAGCTTCGCGCTGCCCGAGATCTCCATCGCTCTCGCGCCCTCCGGCGCCGAGCAGCTGTGGATCATCGATGTCTATCCGCTCGTTCTCGCGGGACTCCTCGTGACGATGGGGACGCTGGGCGACCGTTTCGGCCGGCGACGGATGCTGCTGATCGGCGCGAGCGGATTCGCCGCCGTATCGGTGCTCGCCGCCTTCGCGCCGACCGCCGGTCTGCTCATCGCCGCGCGTGCGCTCCTGGGCTTCTTCGGCGCCATGCTGATGCCGTCGACGCTCTCTCTGCTGCGGTCGATCTTCGTGAACCGCGACCAGCGTCGTCTCGCGATCGCGGTCTGGGCATCCGCATTCTCCGCCGGGTCGGCGCTCGGCCCGATCGTCGGAGGGTTCCTGCTCGAGCACTTCAGCTGGGGCTCGGTGTTCCTGATCGCCGTGCCCGTCCTGATCCCGTTGCTCATCGCGGCGCCCATTCTGGTACCCGAGAGCCGCGACCCCAACCCCGGGCGCATCGACGTCGTCAGCATCGCGCTGTCGATGGCGGCCATGATCCCCGTCGTCTACGCCATCAAGTCGCTCGCCGTCGACGGCCCCACGGTCGTCGCCGGCGCCTGGGCGCTCCTCGGCATCGTGATGGGCGTGCTGTTCGTGCGCCGCCAGCTCCGCGCGGAGATCCCGATGCTCGACATGGCGCTCTTCCGGCGGGGGACGTTCTCGGGTGCGATCCTCGTGAACCTGCTCAGCGTCGTCGCACTCGTGGGCTTCCTCTACTTCGTCTCGCAGCACCTGCAGCTCGTGCTCGGGCTGTCGCCGATGATGGCCGGTCTCGCCCTCGTGCCCGGCATGGCGGTGATGATCGTCGCGGGGCTCGGCGTCGTGCCGATCTCGCGGCGGGTCGCCCCTCACCTCGTCGTGCCGATCGGTCTGGCGTTCTCGGTGGCGGGGTACCTGATCGTGGCGTTCACGACACACGAGCACGGGGTCGCTCCGCTGATCCTCGCGTTCGTGGTGCTCGGCATCGGTATCGGCGCCGCGGAGACGATCTCGAACGAGCTCATCCTCTCGAGCGCGCCGGCCGAGAAGGCCGGCGCGGCCAGCGCGGTCTCGGAGACCGCCTACGAACTCGGTGCGGTGCTGGGCACCGCGGTTCTGGGCGGCATCATCACCGCGTTCTACCGCGCGGCGATCGTGCTTCCCGCGGGACTGCCCGCGGGAACGGCGGATGCCGCCCGCGAGACGCTCGCCGGGGCGTACACCGCGTCCAACGAGGTCTCGGGTGCATTGGGTGACGAGCTGTGGCAGGCGGCGGCGGATGCCTTCGGCTCGGGCGTCTTCATCACCTCGCTCATCGGTGCGGGGCTCGTCATAGTCGCGGCTGTGATCGCCGCCGTCACACTGCGCACGCGCACCCCGCGGTGACCAGTACGCTGGGGGAACCGAGCCGTCGACGACTGATCGCGGCTCGGTTCCCGAAGCAAGGAGTGTCATGTCGCGTGTCGTGAAGCTGGCCGTCATCCCGGGTGACGGCATCGGTCCCGAGGTCGTCGCCGAAGCGGAGAAGGTGCTCGACGCGGTCACCGCCGACACCGACGTGACATTCGACAAGACCCGCTTCTCGCTCGGTGCCGCGCGGTACCTCGAGACCGGCGACACGCTCACCGACGACGATCTCGCCGCGATCTCGTCGAACGACGCGATCCTGCTCGGCGCCGTCGGCGGAACGCCGGGCGACCCGCGTCTGAAGGACGCCAACATCGAGCGCGGACTGCTGCTCAAGCTCCGCTTCACTCTCGACCACTATGTGAACCTGCGCCCCTCGAAGCTGTTCACCGGAGCGACCGGCCCGCTCGCGAACCGCGGCGACATCGATTTCGTCGTCGTGCGCGAGGGCACCGAGGGTCCGTACGTCGGCAACGGGGGAGCGATCCGTCAGGGCACGCCGCACGAGATCGCCAACGAGACCTCGGTGAACACCGCTTTCGGTGTCGAGCGCGTGGTCCGCTACGCGTTCGAACTCGCCGAGCGTCGTCGCCGCAAGCTGACGCTCGTTCACAAGACCAACGTGCTCGTGCACGCCGGTGCCATCTGGCAGCGGATCGTCAACGAGGTCGCGTCCGAGCATCCCGATGTGGCGGTCGACTACCTCCACGTCGATGCCGCCACGATCTTCCTCGTGACCGACCCCGCACGTTTCGACGTCATCGTCACCGACAACCTCTTCGGTGACATTCTCACCGATCTCGCCGGTGCCGTCACCGGCGGCATCGGACTCGCCGCCTCGGGGAACATCAATCCCTCGGGCGCCTTCCCGTCGATGTTCGAGCCGGTGCACGGTTCGGCGCCCGACATCGCGGGGCAGCAGAAGGCCGATCCGACCGCTGCGATCCTCTCGATCGCGCTGCTGCTCGACCACCTCGGCCTCACGGCCGAATCCGCACGCGTCAGCGCAGCGGTCGAGGCCGACATCGCGAGCCGTGACGGCGCGCGCACGACCGCCGAGATCGGCTCCGCGATCGCCGCACGCCTCTGATCCGCAGGCGTAGGCTGGAACCGCGCGAGGACGCGTACACCCCTCAGAACGGAACATCACCATGACGACCATCGACGCACAGGCAGCAGTGGCTCCGCTCGATTTCGCTGTGACCAAGAACCTCGCCGCGGCCTCGGCCGCGCGAGTAGCCGAAGTGTTGGAGAATCCCGGCTTCGGCGTCGTCTTCACCGACCACATGGTCGACATCTGTTGGTCGGTCAAGGGCGGCTGGCACCGACCGCGCGTGCAGCCGTACGGCCCGATCCCGCTCGACCCCGCGGCATCCGTGCTGCACTACGGCCAGGAGATCTTCGAGGGCATCAAGGCCTACCGTCACGCGGACGGGTCGATCCACACCTTCCGTCCCGATCGCAATGCCGCGCGCCTGCAGGCCAGTGCGCGCCGTCTCGCGCTCCCGGAGCTCCCGACCGAGTACTTCATCGAGTCGCTGCGTCAGCTCATCGCCGTCGACGGTCGCTGGGTGCCGTCCGGCGCCGACCAGAGCCTCTACCTGCGCCCGTTCATGTTCGCCAAGGAGGCCTTCCTCGGCGTCCGCGCCGCGCAGAAGGTCGCGTACTACGTGATCGCGAGCCCGGCAGGGGCGTACTTCACCGGTGGCGTGAAGCCCGTGCGCATCTGGCTCTCCGAGGACCACTCCCGCGCCGGTCGCGGAGGCACGGGCAAGGCGAAGACCGGCGGCAACTACGCGTCGAGCCTGCTGCCCCAGGCGCTGGCGAGCGCGAAGGGTTGCGACCAGGTCGTCTTCCTCAACGAGAAGAACGACGTCGAGGAGCTCGGCGGCATGAACGTCGTCTTCGTCTTCAAGGACGGGCGCATCGTGACGCCCGAGTCCGACAGCATCCTCGACGGCATCACGCGCGACTCGCTGCTGCAGCTCGCCGAGGACCGCGGGTACACGGTCGAGCGGCGTGCGATCTCTATCGACGAGTGGCGCGCGGGCGTCGCCTCGGGTGACATCACCGAGGTGTTCGCGTGCGGTACCGCCGCCGTCGTCACCCCGATCGGCGCACTCGTGGGTGAGGGCTTCGACGAGCCCCAGCCGATCGGCGAGCTCGCGCTGTCGTTGCGCGAAGAGCTCACCGACATCCAGTACGGCCGGCGCGAGGACCGCCACGGCTGGCTGCTGCGTCTCGACGCCTGACCGCGCCGACTCTCTGGGACCCCGCTTTGCAGAACCGGCAAAGCGGGGTCTCGTCGTCCGGCCCGCTGGATAGGCTGGATGCATGAAGATCGCCCGATTCAGCCATGACGACGCCATCCTCTTCGGGATCGTCGATGAGAAAGATCTCGTCGTCCTCTCGGGCGACCCTCTCTTCGCCGGCTACGAGCCGACGGGTGATCGTGTGCCGATCGCCGATGCCGTGATCCTCGCGCCGGTCATCCCGCGCTCGAAGATCGTCTGCGTCGGAAAGAACTACCACGACCACGCCGCCGAGATGGGGGGAGAGGCGCCCGCGGAGCCGCTGCTCTTCCTCAAGCCGAACACGGCCGTGATCGGCCCGGGCGACACGATCGTGCGCCCCGCGATCTCGCAGCAGACCGAGTACGAGGGCGAGCTCGCCGTGGTGATCGGGAAGGTCGCGAAGAACGTCGCCGCGCAGGATGCGCTGGACTACGTGCTCGGATACACGATCGCCAACGATGTGACCGCGCGCGACCTGCAGCGCGCGGACGGCCAGTGGACGCGGGCGAAGGGGTTCGACACGTTCTGCCCGCTCGGCCCGACGATCAACACCGACTTCGACCCGTCCGCGGCGACGATCGAGACGCGCGTCAACGGTGAGGTTCGGCAGAAGGCGCCCCTGACCGACATGATCCACTCGGTCGAGGAGATCATCGCCTACGCGTCGGCCGTCTTCACCCTGCTGCCGGGCGATGTGATCCTCACCGGGACGCCTGCGGGTGTCGGCACCTTCGTGGCCGGCGACACCGTCGAGGTCGAGATCACCGGTCTCGGTATTCTGCGCAGCGCCGTGCGCGACGCCGTTCCCGCGGCATGAGCGCGCAGGCCCTCACCGCCGCCCAGCAGTCGGCGGTGCAGCGCCGCACGGTCCTCGTCCTCTCGCTCGGCCAGGTGCTCGGCGGCATCGCCTTCGGGGCGACGGTGTCGCTGGGAGCGCTTCTCGCCGCCGACATCTCGGGCGACGACGCCTTGTCGGGACTCGCCACCGCATCGGTCACGCTCGGTGCGGCGCTGTGTGCGATCCCGCTCGCCCGGCTTGCCGCGCGGGTCGGACGCCGCCGGGCGCTGACGCTCGGCAACCTCTTCGCGCTCGTCGGAATCGCGGTCGTCATCCTGGCGGCATCGTTGCGCGTCTTCCCGCTGCTCCTCGTCGGCATCCTGATGATCGGCGCCGGAAACGCAGGCAACCTGCAGTCGCGCTTCGCCGCGACGGATCTCGCCGCCCCGGCCCATCGCGGACGCGACCTGTCGATCGTGGTGTGGGCGACGACGATCGGGGGTGTCGCCGGTCCGCTGCTGCTCGGGCCGGGAGAGATCGTCGGCGCCGCGATCGGGATGCCGCCGCAGACCGGGTCGTACGTCTTCTCGTTCGTCGCGCAATCGGCCGCCCTGGTGCTCTACCTCGTCGCACTTCGTCCCGACCCGTTGTTGACCGCGCAGAGATTGGCCGTCTCGGCGGCGAAGACGGAGACCGTCGCCATCACCGACCGCCCGACGGTCGCGCGGTACGCGATGTTCGCGATCGCCGGATCCCACGTGGTGATGGCGTCGGTGATGGCGATGACACCGATCCATCTCTCGCACATGGCGCATAGTATGCATGCGCACCACGACGCCGCAGCGGCCGCGGCGGATGTCTCCCAGCTCGTCGGGATCACGATCGCGCTGCACGTGGCCGGCATGTATGCGCTCTCCCCGGTGTTCGGCATCCTCGCCGATCGCTGGGGGCGCTTGCAGGTCGTGCTGTTCGGGCAGGTTCTGCTGGGCGGATCGCTGGTCTTCGCGATCTTCGCCAACGACCAGGCGTGGGGCGTCATGGTCGCGCTCATCCTCCTCGGGCTCGGCTGGAGCGCCGCGACGGTGGCCGGAGCCGCGCTCCTCACGGAAGCGAGTGCGCCCGAGCTGCGCACGCGTCGCCAGGGTCGCAGCGACTCGCTCATGAGCCTGTCGGCGGCCGCCGGTGCCGTGCTGGCCGGAGTCGTGCTGTCGAACTTCCAGTACGCGGGACTCGGCATCGCGGCATCCGTCCTGGTGCTGGCGATCGTCGTGCTGTCGCCCCTCGGGCGGCGACGCGCATGAAGTCCTGGGCGGGGGTCGGCGAGGCCTACGGGAACTCGTACGCCTCGCTCTGCGCCGGGACGATCGACGTGCTGCTCGACGCGCTCGGGACGGCCGACGGCCGCTCATTGCTCGATGCGGGTGCGGGAACGGGAGAGCTCGTCGCCCGCGCGACGGCAGCCGGGTGGACGGCGACCGGCTGCGAACCCGAGCCGACGATGCGACGAGTCGCCGAACGTACCCATCCGGGTCTCCCGTTCATCGCCGGGGCGCTGCCGGCGCTCCCGGTTTCGACCGCGTCCTTCGATGCGGTGACCGCGAACTTCGTCCTCAACCACGTCGATGATCCGCGCGCATCCGCCCGGGAGATGCGCCGCGCAGCCGCGCAGGGTGGGATGCTCGCCGCGACGACTTGGACGTCGTCCCCGTCGTGGTTCTGGGTCGAGGTGTGCGAGCGCGCCGGGATCACTCCCGCAGCGGGGGAGCGGCTGCCGGCTGAGAAGGACTTCGACCGGACCGTCGCCGGATTCGCGGCGATGCTCACGGATGCCGGGTGGCGGGATCTCTCGACGAGCGAGCGCACCTGGACGTGGGAGGCATCGCCGGAGGCGCTGTGGAGTTCTGCCGAGGGCGGTGTCGCCTCGGCGGGTCAGTTCTACCGCGCCCTCGATCGCACGGAGCGGGCGCGGTTCAGATCGGGCTTCGATGCGGCGTGCGCCGCCCACGCGCGGGGCGAGGTGATTCCGCTGCTCCACAGCGCGGCGGTGGCGGTGGGGCGCGCGCTCTAGAATCGAAGGGCTATGGCTACTCCTCATCCCCTCACCACGACCGCCAGCGGTGCCGACGTCCGCGTCCGCTTCTGCCCGTCGCCCACCGGCCTGCCGCACGTCGGCATGGTCCGCACCGCTCTCTACAACTGGGCGTACGCCCGCCACAACGGCGGCAAGCTCGTGTTCCGCATCGAAGACACCGATGCGGCGCGCGACAGCGAGGAGAGCTTCCGTCAGCTCGTCGATGCGCTCACGTGGCTGAAGATCGACTGGGACGAGGGCGTCGAGGTCGGCGGGCCGCACGAGCCGTACCGCCAGTCGCAGCGCCACGACATCTACCGCGGTGTGATCGACAAGCTCGTCGCCACGGGCGCGCTGTACGAGAGCTACTCGAACGCCGAGGAGATCGACGCGCGTAACGAGGCCAACGGCCGCGCGAAGCAGCTCGGCTACGACAACCACGACCGCACCCTGACCGAGGAGCAGAAGGCAGCCTTCCGCTCCGAGGGGCGCCAGCCCGCACTGCGCCTCCGGGTGCCGGATGAGGACCTCACCTACGTCGACCTCATCCGCGGCGAGGTCACCTTCCCCGCGGGGTCGTTCCCCGACTTCGTGGTCGTGCGCCCGAACGGCATCCCGCTGTACACCTTCGTGAACCCGGTCGACGATGCGCTCATGGGCATCACGCACGTGCTGCGCGGCGAGGACCTCATGCCCTCGACCGCTCGCCAGCTCGCGCTGTACGCCGCGCTCATCGACGCGGGCGTCACGACCTTCGTGCCGCGCTTCGCGCACATGCCGCTCGTGCTGGGGGAGACCGGCAACAAGAAGCTCTCCAAGCGCGACCCGCAGGCCGATCTCTTCCTGCATCGTGAGCGCGGCTTCATCCACGAGGGCCTCCTCAACTACCTCGCTCTGCTCGGCTGGTCGATCGGTCATGACCGCGACGTGTTCTCGCTCGACGAGTTCATCGCCGCGTTCGACATCGAGAACGTCAACCCGAACCCGGCCCGCTTCGACCAGAAGAAGGCCGAGTCGATCAACGGCGACCACATCCGCATGCTCGACGTGAAGGACTTCGCCGAGCGCACGATCCCGTACCTCGCGGCGGCCGGGCTCTTCGACGAGCCGACCCATGAGCAGCTCGTGCTCGCGTTCCGCGCCGCACCGCTCGTGCAGGAGCGCGTCCAGCTGCTGGGAGAGGTGCCTGGCATGCTCGGCTTCCTCTTCACCGACGACATCGCCTATGAGGCGGATGCGCTCAAGGGGCTCCCGGCGAACGCCGGCGAGGTGCTGGATGCCTGCGTCGCCGCCCTCGAGCCGGTCGCCGAGTTCACCCCGGAGAAGATCCAGGATGCTCTGGCGACGGCGCTCGTCGAGAACCTCGAGCTCAAGCCCCGCGTCGCCTACGGCCCGCCGCGCGTGGCGATCACGGGTCGCCGGGTATCACCGCCGCTGTTCGAGTCGATGGAGCTGATCGGCAAGGACGAGACGCTGCGTCGTCTTCGTCTGCTGTCGGAGACGCTCGCGAGCTGAGCAGGCTGCCGATGCGCAGAGAGGAGGAGCCCGTTCGCGGTGGTCCTCCTCTCTGCCTTCGGGGCTCTCGTGACGGAGCGCGACACGCGCGGCGGGAGCCGCTCCATTTGGCGCATCCCGATCCGTCGGGTAGGCTTGACTCTCGGTGCGAGGCTCAGGTTTCGCCCTTGGGGTATGGTGTAATTGGCAACACGGCGGTTTCTGGTTCCGTTGTTCTTGGTTCGAGTCCAGGTACCCCAGCAAGACGAAGAGGCCCGGTATTCCGCGAGATGCGGAACCCGGGCCTCTTGCTTTTCCCGAGGGGCGAGTGCCCCGAAGGGCCTACTCGCACTCTCCGATGAACTCGAGGTAGCAGACGGCCTCGTGCGTCACGGCGGGCTCGTAGTCCTCGTTCGACACCTCGCGGGTCGCGGTCTCGGCGGTCTTCGTCAGATGGCCGAACGACCCGAGCGACGAGACGTACATGCCCTCCTGGTCGAGGTCGCGCATGCGGTCGATCTCGGTGCGGTGCTGCGTGCACAGCAGCGTGGCGGAACCGGTCAGCTCGACGTCGGCGCACGCACCGGCGTACTCCGCCTCCATGAGGCCGATGCAGTCGGTCCAGTCCTGGTTGACCGTGCAGGGGCTGACGCCGTCGTCCGCGACGTTGTACAGTCCGGTCTCGTACTCTTCGGTGTGGAACGTCTCGGGCTTCTCGGCGACGTCGGTTTTGGTCCAGTGGCGCGCGGTCGTGAAAGCGATGACGACGACGATGATCGCGGCGATCAGCAGCGCTCCGACGATCGAGAGAGTGACCCAGAGGCCCGTGCGCTTCTTCTTGGCGGGGGCGTCGCTTCCCGGCATGCCGTACGGCGCCGTCGCGGCATACGCATCCCCGGGGCCGGCGTAGGGTGCGCCGTTCGCTCCCTCGTACGGTGCGGTCGGGGCGAATGCGGCCGGGGCCGCGACGGCAGCGGGTGCGGCGCCGTGGGCGGCCGTGGGGGTGTCGGATGCCGAAGCATCGGGCGCCGGCTGCTGCGGAGCGGGGACAGCAGCGGGCGGGGGTGCCGCGGCGAAGCCGCCTGCCGGTGCGCCGATATACCCGTCGGGCGTGGGAGAAGGCGCTGGCGCGGGCGCCGGCGGGGCGGGCTGGCTGATCGACTGCCAGTAGCCGTACCAGCTCTGGCTCGCCTGCGGGTCGGCGACGACCTGCTGGGCCTCGGCATCCGAGAGCTGAATACCCAACGACTGGCGCGCCTGCGGGTTCAGGAGGTACGAACGGAATTCATCGAGTGACAGGCCCATGCTGGCGATGATGGCAGAAACCCGTGGCGCGCGACAATCCGATGGGCATTCCTCCCCATCACGCGACGCCTAGCAGAGCGCGCCGGAGCAGGGCCAGCCCCTTCCGGCTCGGCACCGCGGCCGGGAGAGTGCTTGCATGGCAGCTCTCGTGCGTGTGATCCCCGGTGAAGACCTCGGCTTCCGGAGGAAGCGATCCGGAAAGGGCTTCCGGTACGTGGATCAGGACGGGCATCCGGTGCCGGAGGCTGATCGCGAGCGCATCCAGGATCTCGTCATTCCGCCGGCCTGGTCGGACGTCTGGATCGCCGTCGATCCGCTCGCGCACATCCAGGCGGTCGGCGTCGATGGCGCCGGACGCAAACAGTATCTCTACCACCCGCTGTGGCGCGTCAAGCGCGACCGGAAGAAGTTCGGGCGCGCCCTGGCCCTCGCGGAGGCGCTCCCGCACGCGCGGGGACGCGTCACTCGCGCGCTGCAGGAGGAGACGCTCTCGAAGCGCAAGGTCCTCGCGACGGCTTTCCGGCTGCTGGACGACGGGGCGCTGCGGATCGGATCGGAACGCTATCTCGCGCGGCACGGGAGCCGCGGGCTCACCACTCTGCGCCGTCGCGACGTGCGTGTCGACGGCAGCTCCGTCTCGCTCTCCTTCCCCGCGAAGAGTGGGCAGACGGCGGCGATCGAGATCACCGACGATGTGCTCGCCGCGGTTCTCGACGACCTCTCGGCCGGCCCGGATCGCGCACCGCTCCTGGCCTACCGCCGAGGTCGGCGGCGGGTCAAGATCACGCCCGCGCAGGTCAACGGCTTCCTGCGCGATGTCACCGGCGCCGCGTTCACGGCCAAGGACTTCCGCACCCTCCACGGCACGATCCTCGCGGCCGACGCCCTCGCCCGGATCGGCCCGCTCGACAAGCGGCGGGATCGCGCGAAGGCCGAGCGCCTGGCGGTGCAGGCGACCGCCTCCGCGCTGGGCAACACGGTCGCGGTCGCGCGCGACAGCTACATCGATCCGCGCGTCTTCACGCTCTACGGACGGGGGAGGATGCTCGATCTCTCCGTGTCGCCGGAGAGCGCGATCCGGCGTCTGCTGCTCGATGAGAAGCGGCGGCGCTGATCAGCCGAGGAACTGCAGCCAGACGGCTGCGATGAGCAGCGGAACCAGCGGCGTCAGAACGGCGAGCACGATCGGCCAGACACGTGTGCGGGTGTCGAGGGTGCGTGCCTGTGCGGCGAGCGTGTCGCCGTCCCGTCGATAGGTGGACGGGTCGAGGGGAGCGGCGCGTTCGTCCCGGTAGAGCGCCGTGCGTCGAGCGAAGCGTTCGTGAAGGGCCGCGATGACCGTGAGGAAGCGCCTCGCCTCCCGCGGGTCGGTCAGGTCGATCGCCGGGAAGTAGACGTGCAGTGTGCGATCGACGATCTCGAGGTCGAGATCGGAAGAGGCATCGAGCAGGATCGCCATGAGGTCGGGCGTGAGCACGTACAGCGCATCGGCCTCGTAGCCGGCCGGCACGGAGACCTCGAAGACGTCGCTGAAGTTGCCCTCGAGCGTGAGTTCCCCCCGTCCGCGGGGCCGGCGGGGGAGCAGACTCAGCGCTCCGCCGCCCCGCCGCGACCGCAGAGCGATGCGCGGTGCCTCGGCGGCGAGCGGGATGCGCACCGCGCGGATCCGGTGCACCGTCGCTCCCTCCCGATCTCCGACCACCAAGGTGCGCTCGATCGAGTCGAACGGGATCTCCGCCTCCCGCGCGTCGATGAGATCGCGGGAAGAGCGACTCGACCGCTCGATCTGCTCGTCGACGGATCCGCCCCAGACGCGATCGCTCACGTCCTCGCGATAGCTCCACCCCATCCCGGCGGCGAGTGCACGGAGTCCGGCCCGACGCCTCTCGTCGCGGCGGAGCATGACCGCCACGTACGCCACCGCCGCCGCGCCCCCCACGAACACGGCGATCTGAGCGGCCAGCAGCGGCACCCCCTCCAGTCCGAAAGCCGCCGGCAACAGGTACAGTGCGATGGGCGCGGCGATCGCGGCATAGGCGACCGACAGCAGCACGAGCCGCAGGCCGCCGCGACCGCTCAGGAGATGCGTCAGGCGGAGCATCCGTCAGGGCTTGTAGACGATGGCGGTGTGCAGCTGGCCGTTCTCGCGCACCCAGGCGAGCCAGCGCGGCTCGCTGTACAGGCGCTGGATCGGGATGACGAAGATGCCGGTGTCGGGGCGGCTGAGCGCACGGAACTCCGGCTTCTTCGAGATCCAGATCGTGCCTCCCCCGTCCCACGGCTCGAGCTGGTTGTAGACGTAGCCGTGCTCGCGCAGGTTGATGCGGTCGGCGAGTGCCTCCGCCTCGGACGCGAGCTCGCGCTGGACATCGGAGGGTACTGTTCCGTCGAGCGTGAAGGCGGCGACGTCGTAGATGTTCCCGTCGCCGTAGTCGCGGGTGGTGAGGATAGCGAGCTCGGTCACGCCCTTGTCGCTGTTGCGGGTCCAGAGGGCGTGCGAGTTCTTCGCGCGCTTGTTCATCAGGAATCCGCCGAAGTTGACCTTCTGGAAGGCGAAGTCGTCGAGCTTCGCGGTGAGCTCTGCGCGTGTCGTCATGGTGTGTCTCCCGGTGCGGGCAGGCGCGGGTCGCCTGCTGATCGGCGAGCCTAGGAGGCGTTCGATCGGGCGCGTCGGAGTCCGAACGATCCCGAACGGCGCCCGTCCGTGCGGGGCCTGACTGTCCTAGGCTCGGAGCATGCCCGAGCCCCGCACCTTCGACGAGCTCTGCGCCCGGCTGAACGAGCTTCGGGCGGCCGATGGCGGCACGTCGTTCGCCGAGATCGCCCGCCGGATCGGGGGCCTCCGGGGTGGCGTGGAGCCGGCGAAGGTCACGGTGTACGACTGCTTCCGTCCGGGACGCCGACGCATCGACGAGCATCTCGTCGGTGACATCGTCCGTGTGCTCCACGGCGACGAATCGGAGGCCGTGCGCTGGACGGACGCGGCGCGATCGCTCAACGGCATCCGTTCGGGAGTGCGCATCGAGGTCGCTGCCGGCTCCCGCGCGACCGACGGTGCGGAGGTCGGTCGGGAGGACGTACTGGCCGCACTGCCGCACGTGGATGTCCTGCTGCTCACCGGGCTCCCGGGGGTCGGGAAGAGCACGCTCGCGACCGCCGTCCTCGGCGGGGTGCCCGCGCTGACGGTCGACCTTCGCGCCTCCGACCCCGATCGTCCGTCCGCGGATCCCGTCGACGTGCTGCGGCGCATGCTCGGAGCGATGGGCAACCGATCCGTCCCCTACGACATCGCGCGCTTGCGCGAACGCGTGCGGGGCGAAGCCGCCGGACGGGCCATCGTTCTCGAGGACGCGGGGTCCGGTGAGCAGCTCATGCCCCTGATCGTCCCCGGGGTGCGCTACGTCGTCACCTCGCGCGTCGACCTCGGGGCCTTCGCGTCCCGACTGCGGAGCGAGGGGATCAGCGCGGCGCATGTCCCGGTCCGTCCGCTCGACGACGCCGGATCGCGTCGTCTGCTCGCACGTCTGCTGGCGGATGCCGCGGAGTCGCCGGGCCGATCCGACCGAGGACTCGACGGTCGTGCGCTCGACCGCATCGTCGCGGTGAGCGGAGGTCTCCCACTGGATCTCGCGATGCTCGCGGGTGTGGTCGCCGAGCACGCGGGCTGGACGTTCGACGATCTCGCCTCTCGATTCGAGACCGAGCCGCGCGACGCCCGGATGCGTCCGGTACTCGAAGCGGCCACGCGCTCGCTGATCGCACCGGATGCCGATCTCCTCGCCGACCTCGCCCTCATCGACCGCGAGTTCGACGAACGCGTGCTCCTCGCGACCGGCGGTCAGCGCGTCGCGCGCGGACTGGAGAGCCTCCGTTCGCGTCACCTGCTCGAGCGCGTCGACGGGCGCATCCAGGTGCACGCGACCGTGTTCGCCTTCGCCGCGGAGCGCTCGCGCGCGCTGCGTCCGGTGTCGAGACGCCGCGCGTTCGTCGCGCGTGCCACGCAGGCGGTCCTCGAATCGATGGCGACCGATCCCGAGTATGCGGCGCGTGAGGTGGGCACGCTGCTGGCGGTGGCGGATGCCGCCCGCGAGCACGGGTTGGACGCGGAGGCGGTGGATCTCGCGACCAGGGCTCATCCCACGCTCGTGCGTTGGTCGCTCTGGGCGGAGTCGCTCCGCCTCCACGAGGTGGCCTCCGTCGGTGCCGGTCTCGACCCGGCCCCCGCACTCGCACTCGGCATCGCGCAGTGCGCCGAGAAGCTCGGCCGGTACGACGAGGCGCTGATCACCCTGCACCGCGTGCGGAGGACGGCGGCCGGTATCGCGCTCGCCCGCACCTGGAATCAGATCGGCAACGTGCAGCGCTGGATGAGTCACCACGAGGAGGCCCTGGAGTCGTACGCGACCGCGATCGCGCATGCCCGCGACGCCGGTGACCGCGTCGTCGAGGGGCGGGCCCAGGGGAACCACGCGGACACACTGCGGATCCTCGCCCGTTATGCCGAGGCGGATGCCGGATACGACCGTGCGCTCGCGATGGCGATCGCGGAGGACGACGCGCTCAACATGGCCATCGTGCGGGGCAACCGTGCGCTGCACCTGCTGGCGGTGGGGCGTCTGGACGAGGCGGAACGATTCCTCGACGTCCTGGACGCGGCGTCGGCCGAGCCCACCCCGCCTTTCGCGCTGCGCACCCGAGCGCTCATCGCGGAGGCGCGAGGCGATGACGCCGGTGCCCGGGTCTGGCTGGAGAGAGCGCTTCGGCCCGACGGCGAATACGGGACCGAAGCGGACGCCGCCCTCCTCGCCGCGCGGATCGACTCGCGGGACGGACGATCCGCGGCGGCGCGGGAGACGGCGGAGAGCGTACTGCAGGCGGCGGTAGCAGCGGGGTCGCCCCTGATCGCCACGGAAGCGGGGAACTCGCTGGCCGAGATCCTCCTGCGCGTCGCTGACGAGAGCGGCGACGCGGAGAGCGTGCTCCTCGCCGAACGTCGCGCGCGAGAGGCTCGCGGGATCGCGGAGGCTACGGGCGACCGTGCAGAGGTCGCCCGTAGCGATGGGATCCTCGGCGCGGCCGCCGCCGCTCGAGGCGACGTCGGTACCGCGGCACTCCTTTCGGCTGCCTCCCGAGACCTCTACCGCGAGCTCGGCCACCGGTGCGCTCGCGAGCCCGCCCGCGAGGGCTGATCAGCTCTGGCGCGGGTAGGTGTAGAAGCCCTCGCCGGTGACGACGCCCAGCTTGCCCTGGTCGATGTAGCGCTCCTTGATCAGGTCGGCGAAAGCCTGCTGCTTCGCATCGCCCATGCGGGAGATGTTGTAGGCGGTGGTGAGTCCGACGATGTCGTAGATCTCGAACGGTCCGGCGGGCGCCCCGGTGCCGATGCGCCAGGTGGCGTCGATCGCCTCCGGTTCCGCGATTCCGTCGACGAGCAGCTCACCGGCTGCCTGCAGGAACGGCACCAGGAGGGAGTTGAGGAGGTAGCCCGCCTTCTCCTTCTTGATCTCGATCGGCACCATGCCGATCCGCCGCGCGAACTCGACGACCTCGGCATAGACCGCGGGGTCGGTGGCCGGAGTGCCCATCACCTCGGCCGTGTTGTGCGACCAGATCTCGTTCGCGAAGTGCAGCGCGAGGAAGCGGTCCGGTCGGCCCGTCGCGTCGGCGAGGGCGCTGGGGAGGAGGGTCGACGAGTTCGTGGCGAAGATCGTCGTCGACGGCGCCGCATCGGCCATGCGCCGGTAGATGCCCTGCTTGAGCTCGAGGTTCTCCGGCACCGCCTCGATCACGAGATCGGCCGTGGCGACGGCATCCTCCAGCGAGGTGGTCGGCCGGATACGGGCGATCGCTGCGTCCGCGCCGCCGTCGGCCGCACCGTCGACCGCATCGGTGACGTATCGGCCGGCGAGGCCGCGGAACCGCTCGGCGGCCCGCTCCAGCGCGGCATCGTCGATGTCGTAGGCGGTGACCTCGAATCCGTGGAACGCGGTCTGGAACGCGATCTGTGATCCGAGGACGCCGGTGCCCAGGACGGTGATGTTCTTCATTTCTCTTCCTTCTTCTGCGGCCTCGTGGGCCGGTGTCGTGCCGGATGCGCCCGGGTCAGGACGCGTCGGCGGTGCGGTCGAATCGCTCGAGATCGTGCGCGAAGCGAGCGACCTCGTCGTCGGACCAGGAGGCGAGGTGCGCTTCGACGATCCGCTGGAGCGATGCGAGCGTGCGGTGGAACGCGGAGGTGCCGGCCTCGGTCAGCTCGAGCGGCCGCCCGCGCCCGGTGTCGCTCGGCGTCTCCCGAACGAAACCGAGACGCAGCAGCGCCGCGAGCTGGCGGGACACCGTCGAGCGGTTGAGGCGGAACATGCGCGCGATGTCGGTGGAGCGGATGCCGGGCTGTTCGGCGATCGCCATCATGATCGACTGCTCGGTCATCGACAGGGGCGTGTCGTCGTCGCGCGCATCGGCGAGACCGCGGCGGGTGATCGCGACGAGGGAGCGGAGCACGCGGCTGCTGTGATCGTGCCTCTCGGTGTCCATCTGGTCCTCCTGTTGCCTGATGCAACGCTACGCCCGTCAGTTGCATTCCGCAACGCAACTCGTCGACGGCCTGCGCCACGTCTGGGCGGATGGGAGGATGGAGGGATGGACACCGCCAACCTCACCCGTGACGAGACCGCGGCGCGATCCGCCGTGATCACCGTGCACCGGATCCGTGTCGAGCTCGATCTCGCGGGAGCCCCCGAGCGCGCTCGCACGGGCTTCCGCACCGTGACGACTCTCGAGTTCGACGCCACCGCGACCGAAACCTGGCTCGACTTCATCGGGGAGTCGGTTGAGCGCGTGGTGATCAACGGTGAGGAGGTGGACGTCGAATACGACGGCGCCCGCATCTCTCTGCGCGGTCTTGCCGCCACCAACACGGTCGTCGTCGACGCCGTCGGTGCCTACAGCCGGTCGGGCGAGGGGCTGCACCGGTTCCACGATCCCGCCGATGGCGAGACCTACCTCTACACGCAGTACGAGCCGGCGGACTCGCGACGTGTGATGGCCTGCTTCGAGCAGCCCGACATCAAAGCGTCGTACACCTTCGTGATCGATGCCCCCGCCGGTTGGGAAGTCCTCTCCAACCAGTCCGCCGCGCGCACGGAAGCGGGCGTCGGTATCCAGCGCGTCGAGTTCGCGCCGACGTTGCCGCTCTCGAGCTACATCACCTCGGTCGCGGCGGGACCGTACGCCCGTGTCGACGGGGAGTGGGAGCGCGACGACCAGCGCATCGCGCTCGGAGTGTTCGCCCGCCGGTCGCTCGCCGAGTACCTGGAAGCGGATGAGATCCTCGAGGTCACCCGTCAGGGGCTGGACTTCTTCGCCGAGGCCTTCGCGTACCCGTACCCGTGGGGCAAGTACGACCAGATCTTCGTGCCCGAGTACAACCTCGGTGCGATGGAGAATCCCGGACTGGTCACCTTCACGGAGTCGTACCTCTCCCGCGGCGCGGCGACCGAGGCCCAGCGCGCCGCGCGCGCGAACACGATCCTCCACGAGATGGCGCACATGTGGTTCGGCGACCTCGTGACGATGCGCTGGTGGGACGACCTGTGGCTCAAGGAGTCCTTCGCCGACTACATGGGATCGCACGCCTCGGCCGCCGCGACCCGGTACTCGGACGCGTGGGTGACGTTCGCGGCCCGGCGCAAGGCCTGGGCGTACCAGCAGGATCAACTGCCGACGACGCATCCGATCGTCGCCGACATCACCGACCTCGAGGCGGCGAAGCTCAATTTCGACGGCATCACGTACGCCAAGGGCGCGTCAGTTCTGAAGCAGCTCGTGGCCTTCGTGGGGGAGGACGCGTTCTTCGAGGGGGCTCGCCGGTACTTCGCCGCGCACGCGTTCGGCAACACGACGTTGGATGATCTGCTCGTGCAGCTGAGCACGGTCTCGGGCCGTGACATGGGGGAGTGGTCCCGGGCGTGGCTCCAGACGACCGGGATGTCGACGCTGTGGCTGGAGGAGACCGACGAGGCGGATGCCGGTGCCCGCGTGCTCGTGCAGACCGACCCTCGTCCGCACCGGTTGCGCATCGGGCTGTACGAGCGTGAGGGGGAGCGGCTCGTGCGCCGCGACCAGATCGCTGTCGACATCGTCGAGGAGCGGACGCCGATCGTCGTTCCCGAGGCCGACCTCGTGCTGGTGAACGACGACGACCTCACGTACGCCAAGGCGCGCGTGGACGAGCGCTCGCTCGCCACCGTCGAAGAGTCGCTCTCGGCGATCGACGACCCGCTCGCGCGTGGACTCGTCTGGTCCTCGCTGTGGAACGCCACCCGCGACGGCGACCTCGACCCTCGGCGATATCTCAGCATCGTGCGCGCACACGCACCGCTCGAATCCAACAGCGGACTCCTGACCGGTGTCCTCGCCAACGCGGCCTTCGCCATCCGTCACTTCGTCGCGGACGCGCATCGGGATGCCGAGCAGCGCTCCTGGCTCGCCGCATCGCTCATCGCGTTGTGGGACGCGGATGCCGGCAGCGATGCGCAGTTGTCGTGGGCTCGCGCCTTCGCCGGAGCATCCGCCTACGACGACCACCACGCCGCGCAGGTGCGGGAGTTGCTCGGCGGGCACGTCCCGGAGGGGCTCACGGTCGATCCCGATCTCCGTTGGCAGCTGCTGACCGCACTCGCGACCTGTGGGCACGCCGACGCGGAGGAGATCAATGCGGAGCTCGAGCGTGATGACACCGGGAGCGGGCGGACAGCCGCCCGCCGCGCCCTGGCCTCTCGACCGGATCTCGTGGTCCGTCAGGCGGCCTGGGATGCGGCCTGGAACGATCTCTCGCTCAGCAACGACCACCTCGACGCCGAGATCGGCGGATTCCGCGCCGGAGGTCGTCGCGATCTGGTCGCGGACTTCGACGCGGAGTACTTCCGCCGCATCGTCGACGCCTGGCGCACTCGGAGCATCGAGCTCGCACGGCGCCTCGTGCTCGGGCTCTTCCCGGCCACCGACACCACCGAGGCGGCAGACGCCTGGCTGGCGGAGAACGCGGAGGCGCCTGCAGCGCTCCGACGACTCGTTATCGAGCAGCGCGACCACCTCGCCCGCGAGATCCGCGTGCGCGCGGCTCAGGGCTAGGGGGTTCGTGGCTCGAGCGGCATCCCCATCACGGTGCGCACGATCCACGGATGCGCGCGGTCCTCGTCGATCCGAATCATACCGAGATGCTCGGCGACCCCGCGTGAGGCGCGATTCTCCGGGTGGATGATCGCCGTGAGGACGATCGGCGCGTAGCGTCGGCGGGCGAGCTCGACGCACGCGCGAGCGGCCTCGGTCGCGTAGCCGCGGCGTTGCATCGCGGGGCGCACGTGATAGCCGACCTCGAGCACGCGCTCCTCGTTGACCGACTGCCAGGTGAGTCCGCAGTCCCCGACGAAGTCGCCGTCATGCGTCTCGATGATCCACAGGCCGTGGCCGTCTTCGGTGTAGCGCGTGCGCATCCTCTCGATCCACTCGGCGCTCTCGGCCCGCGTCTTCGGCGCCGGGTAGAAGGCCATGATGTCGGGGTCGCCGAGCATCGCAGCGATCCGATCGAGATCGGCTCCGACCATCTCGCGGAATCGCAGGCGCGGGGTCGGGTCGGGGAGGAGCCGGGGTGGCAGAGCCATCAGACGTCGAGCGACTCGCCGGGTTCGAGCACGAGGAACTCGCCGCCGCCCTGCTGGGTCGCCCACTCCAGGCGCTGGCGGTGCATGGTCTTCCCCGCCACCGAGAGCGTCATGTCGTGCGTGCCGAACGCGCGGCGAGGCTTCACCGCGAGCACGTAGTCGATCGCGTCGCCGATCTTCAGCCAGGGGGCACCGAGGGGAGCGGCGAGTGTGCCGACCTCGACACCCTCGGGTACGGCGTAGGAGTCGCCCGGGTAGTACAGCTCGTCGTTCACCAGGACGCCGACGTTGTCGATCACCGGGATCGAGGAGTGGATGATCTCGTGCGTGCCGCCGAAGAAGCGCAAGGTGAACTCGCCGACCGTGCGGGTCTCGCCGGGGGAGACGACCGTGATCTCGTAGCCGTCGGCGGCGCGGGCGACCCCGGCGGGCGCGAAGATCGGGATGCCCGGCACCACGCGCAGGATGCGGTCGAGGTGTTCGGGTGTCCAGTGATCGGGGTGCTCGTGAGTGAGCACCACGGCCACGACGTCGCCGAGGTCGGTCAGCGGAGTGGTGAAAGAACCGGGATCGATGAGCAGCGTCTCCCCGTTCTGATCGATGCGGAGGCTGGCATGTTCGAACTTGGTCACGCGCATGGGTCGAGTCAACTCCTTCGCTCGGCGGCGCGCAAACCCTTGACTTCGCGCACGCCACGCCCGGGCGTCGCGCTGTCGGTGCCTCGATTTGGCGTCGTGAGAATCGTCATGGCATACTTGAACAGTTGTCGCGCGACGGAAACGAAACGCAGACGGCCCCATCGTATAGCGGCCTAGTACGCCGCCCTCTCACGGCGGTAACGCGGGTTCGAATCCCGCTGGGGTCACACAACAAGAGAAGGCCCCCGGTTCTCCGGGGGCCTTCTTCGTGCGCGGATGCCGAGGCTCAGGTTGCGCGCTTCGCGCCGGTGAGCCACAGGGCGGTCGTCGTCGTGGCCAGGGCTGCGGCGGCGAGCGGGAAGTCGAGCCCGTACATCGTGATGCCGACCACCGGGCCCACGAAGACGAGCACCGCGGAGACCGTCGCAGTGGCCGACGGGAATCGCGCGGGAGTCTGCCGCGGAGCCTTCTCGAAGCGCACCAACCACAGCGACGCCGCCCAGACGGCAGCGAGGACGATCACGAAGAACAGCGGACGCGTCCACCACCACGCCGCGCTTCCCGGCGCCGGCATCGGCAGGGGGAGCACCAGTTCGATCCCGATGAGCACGAGGATCACCGGGAAGTGCCAGAGATAGATGGTCATCAGTCGCGAGCCGATCACGAAGACCACGCCCTGCGCCGGCCGCGTGCGCATGAGCGCCGTCAGGGGTCGATGGAGGAGTGTCAGCCCCGCAGCCTGCACGATCGCCAGCAGCGCCATCGGTGCAGTCGGCGGCCATTGGTTCGTCAGCATGCTTGCGGGGTACCCCGCCAGAGCGACGAGTGCCCAGAGCGCCGCATAGCCTCCCGCGAAGAGTGCGACGAGCTGCCACCACGCGCGTCGCGCGAACCACCGGTCATACAGGAAGAACCCGACCTGCTGGGCGAACAGCCAGATGAACACGATGTTCGGGATTCCGAAGATCTCCTGCCCGAATCCGTACCCCGTCGGCGGGACCCGGTCGATGCCGAGCAGCCCGCCGACAACCAGGAACCGGAAGGTGTCGACCGCGAAACCGGCGAGCAGCAGCACGACGAGCACGCGTGCGCCGTACCGCTCGTGCAGACGCATCATGAAGGGTGCGCAAGCCTGGGTGATCAGATAGGCGGCGAGGAACCACAGCGGTGATCCGACCCCGATCGCGATCGAATCCACGAAGGCGGGGTCGAGGTCGATCACCCGTGTGATACCCAGGGCGAGCGTGAAGAACACGAACACGGGGAGTGCGGGGCGCGCGAGTCGTGCGAGTCGCACGCGGACGAACTCGTCCGCGCTGTCGCCGCGGGATACTGCGGAGCGCCACCCCGCGCGCGCTGCGTATCCGCCCACGACGAAGAACAGCGGCATGATGTTGACGACCCACGTCCCGGCGACGAACCACGGCTGCAACTCGACGGTCTTCTCGATGACGAGAGACCCGTCAGTACCCCGGCCGACGCCGGTGAACAGGATGTGGACGAAGACCACGAGGAGCACGCACGCGACGCGCGCGAGGTCGAGTGTGAGATCGCGTCCTGCGGGGACGGTGCGGGTCGTCGTGTCGGCGGCGGCGCGGGTCATGCCGAAGACTCTAGCGCTGCGAGACCGTCGTACGAGCGACCGTGGCGTCTCCTGTGGAAAGACGCCCGGAAAGGGATGCCCGGCGCGTTCGCGGGCACCCCTCCGGTCGTCAAGCGGGTCAGGCGTCGACGTCGGATGCCGCGGCGCCGACCGCCTCGCGCCGGGTGCGGCGCGCCCGGCGGATGAGCCAGATCGCGAGCACCACGGCCCCGGCGATCGCTGCCCAGGGGAGAAGGAAACCGACGGCGATCACGAGCGCGTTGAGCGACACGATGAGCCCGTTCCACCCCGCCCAGAGGCCGTCACCGAACCCCGCGGGGTCGGCCGCGGTCGTCGTGGCCGTGCGGGTCAGCTGCACCTGGAGGCTCGACATGGCGACCTGGTCCTCGAGCGTGGCGAGTTGCTGTTCGTAGGACTCGAGTTGCGCCTGACGGTCGGTCAGTGCGACCTCCGCCTCGATGAGCTCCGATACCGACCCCGACTGAGCCATGAGCTCGGTCAGCCGCTGCACCGACGCCTTCGTCGCGTCGACGCGCGCCCGGAGATCCACGGCGACGTCGGTGACGTCCTGACGGGAGATCGACGACGAGAGCACCTCTCCGGAGTCGTCGAGCTCGGCGATGACCGTCGAGAGGTCCGCCGAGGGGACGCGGATGCTGATCCAGCCGTACCCCGAGTCGGCGGGCGCGGGCTCGGTCGTGCCGTCGACGGCCAGAGCCTTGCCGACCTCGGTGCTCTCGACGTATCCGCCGTGCTCCTCCGCGAGGGCGGCGATGGCGTCTGCGGCATCCGCGATGTCGTCCACTTCGAGCGTGGCGTTCGCGTTCGCGATGATCTCGCGATCGGCCGTCGCGACGTCGCCGCCTACGAGGGGGCTCGATTCCGCGCTGCTGTCGAGACTCGCGCTGCGGTCGTCGACTCCCTGCTCGGGCATCGCGACACCCGGGATCGGGGCGCCGACGGCAGGGGAGCTGACGCCGTCGGCCGTGCTCGCCGCGCCGCCCGAACCGACGACGCTGAGGATCGGAGGCGTCACC
This sequence comes from Microbacterium sp. NPDC008134, assembly GCF_042957055.1. NCBI lineage: Bacteria > Bacillati > Actinomycetota > Actinomycetes > Micrococcales > Microbacteriaceae > Microbacterium > Microbacterium sp. NPDC008134. The sequence continues at coordinate 1,565,862 of NZ_JBIBHO010000001.1, forward strand.
AGGACGCCGACCGCGAAGGCCGCGGCGACGCCGACTCCGGTCAGCCATCGGCGGCGGCGCACACCTACGCGCGCCGGTGCCGCCTGCGGGGCGGGCCCTGGAGAGCGCTCCTCGGCGATCTGGGCGAACACGGCGTTCTCGATGCGCGCGACCGCCTCATCCGACAGCTCGGGCAGCTCTTCCGGGGTGCTCTGTTCGTTCATGCGTCTCTCACTTCCTGGACGGCGCCCCGCAACTGGGTGCGCACTCGGGAGAGACGGTTCCGAACGACGGCATGGCTCACGCCCAGCTCCTCCGCGGCCGCCTGATAGGCGTACCCCTCGGTCGCGCAGAGGCGGAAGATCTCGCGATCGATCTCGCTGAGGTTCCCCACCTCGTCGGCGATGCGCGCGGCGAGCGCGGACGTGATGACCTGCTCCTCGACGTTCACCGTGTCGGGGAGGGAGTCGTCGAGCGCGTCCGAGGTGTGCGCCTGATCCCGCCGTCGTTGCCGCAGCCGATTCGCCGCCTGGAAGCGGCAGATCGTCGCCAGCCACGGCAGGATCGACTCGCCCTGGAGGTCGAGCGCCGGCAGTTTGCGCCAGGCGACCAGAAAGGTCTCCTGAGCGACGTCCTCGGCATCCGCGGGGGAAGCGAGGATGCCGTAGGCGATCCAGTACACGGGCCGGACGTGCGCGCGGTACAGCTCGCGGAAGGCGCTCTCGTCGCCCGCCGCGGCCTGGGCCGCCCATCTCTGATCACTCGTCTGCGTAGGCATCCTGATTCCGTTCGGTGTCTCTCACCCGGAGAGTGTCGAGGGATGCCCCATCGTCTCAGAATCAGGAGGCGGCGGCGGGGGCTGCCTTCGCCGTGCTCTGCGACATCTTGTCGATCCACGCGAGGGCGAGGGCCGAAAGGATGAAGACGCAGTGGATGACGACCTGCCACAGCACACCGGTCGGGGTGTACGTGGTTCCCTCGAAGTCCGTTCCTCCGGTGGTGAGCCCGCCCACGGCGATGAAGGTCTTCAGCAGGTGGATCGAGGAGATGCCGATGATGGCCATCGCCAGCTTGACCTTGAGCACGTTCGCGTTGACGTGCGAGAGCCACTCGGGCTGATCGGGGTGACCCTCGGTGTTGATGCGCGAGACGAAGGTCTCGTAGCCGCCGATGATCACCATGATCAGCAGATTCGCGATCATGACGACGTCGATGAGTCCGAGCACCGCGAGCATGATGACGGCTTCGTTGATCTCGGTCGGATGCGCCACGACCTCGGTGATCAGGTGCCACAGCTCGATCATGAAGACGACGACGTAGACGAGCTGCGCGACGATCAGTCCGATGTAGAGAGGGGCCTGGAGCCAGCGGCTCACGAAGATGAGGGAGCCGATCGACCGGGCCCAGGGATTGCGCGGTGCGGTCTCGAGCGGGGCGACGCCGGAGGGAGCGTTCTCGGGGTGCGAAGTCGAAGTCACGCGCCTATTCCACCATGTCCGAGACGCTGGGCTAGCATTGCGTCTGCGAGGGGGAGTATCCCGGAAACGCGCGTAACGTCATCACGAGCATCACAGCCGCTGCTCCGGGCGCGCGACGCACCATGTGCGGGGGAGAGACTCTCGATACTTCTAGACCCTTCGCGAAAGCTGTCGTTCCCCGTGGAAATCCCTCTCTGGTTCGAGATCACCTCGATGATCGTGCTCACGATCATCCTGATCGGCGACCTGCTGCTCATCCGTCTCCGGCCGCACATCCCGTCCACGAAGGAGTCGACCCTGTGGGTCGTCTTCTACGTCGGACTCGCCCTGCTCTTCGCGCTCCTGCTCGGCAATGTCGGAGGGTGGCGGAACGCCGGCGACTTCATCACGGGGTGGGCGCTCGAGTACAGCCTCTCGGTCGACAACCTCTTCGTGTTCGTGCTGATCATGGCCCAGTTCGCCGTTCCCCGACGTCTGCAGCAGCAGGTCCTCATGGTGGGCATCATCATCGCGCTGCTGCTGCGCGGCGCCTTCATCCTCGTGGGTGTCACGATCATCGAGAACTTCTCGCCGATCTTCTATGTCTTCGGTGCCTTCCTCGTCTGCACGGCGATCAAGCAGGCACTTCCCGAGGGTGAACACGAGGACGACGTCCGTCGAGAGAACTTCATCGTGCGTCTGCTGCGTCGCCGCATCGACATCAGTGAGACGTACGACGGGTCGAAGATCCGCACCACGGTCGACGGCAAGCGCATGTGGACGCCGATGGTCATCGTGTTCATCACGATCGGCGTGACGGACCTCATCTTCGCGATCGATTCCATCCCCGCGATCTTCGAGATCACCACGAACGGCTTCCTCGTCTTCGCCGCCAACATCTTCGCGCTGATGGGTCTGCGCCAGCTCTACTTCCTGCTCGGCGACCTTCTCGATCGTCTGCGCTACCTGCACTACGGCATCGCGGTCATCCTCGGCTTCATCGGCATCAAGCTGATCCTGCACGCCCTCCACGTCAACGAGCTGCCGTTCATCAATGGCGGGCAGCACGTGGAATGGGTGCCCGACATCGACAACATGGTCTCGCTCGGCGTCATCCTGGTCTCGATGACCGTGGCCACCGTCGCGAGCCTGATCGCGGCGTCGCGGGAGAAGCGCGCCCAGAAGGTGGCTCCGCCCGCGGAGTGATGCCGGGGAGAGGCGCTAATCACTCCACGGACCAGAGGACTTCGGCATCGAGCGTGGCGTCGATCGTCTGGCGGAGCAGCGCCCCCGCCGACTCGGACTGCAGGAGCGAGTACCGGTCGTACTCGCCGAGCGGGGCGATCGCGGCGAGCTGCCAGGACGCGGCGAGGGGATCGTCGGAGAGCTCGGTGTTCGCTTCCCAGCGGGCTTCGGGAGCACGCGCGAGTACCCGTCGAACGATCTGCTCGCCCTCGGCGAGCAGGGGAGCCAGCCCGTCGTGCCACTCCAGCGGCGGAAGCGGCGTCAGCTCGGCGCGGGGGTGCGGGTCGTCGTCGAGCCACTGCTCGACGAGGAAGCGTTCCGTGCCGACCGCGAGGGCGCGCAGCATCTCTGTCTCCGCCGACACGCTGACGAGTCGCGCCAGCGTTCCCACGCGACTGCGCTGATCACCGCCGCCCGCCTCGGATCCGCGCTCGATCAGGACGACGCCGAACTCCGGGTCCTCCTCGTCGAGGAGTCGTCCGACCATCGTGAGGTAGCGGGGCTCGAACACCCTCAGCGGGAGCGGGGTGCAGGGGAACAGCACCGAACCGAGCGGGAACATCGGCGTCGCGTTCATGGGATAAGTCAACACCGCGTGCCTCGCCGAGGCCAGCGACGTAGTGTGAACGGATGCGCAGACCGCTCCCCGTCACCCCGGCACCGGGTCAGGAATCCGTCTGGGACTATCCCCGCCCGCCTCGCGTGGAACAGGTGGCGCAGCGCGTCACGATCCGCCTCGGCGGCGAGCTGATCGCGGATACGCACCGGGCGGTGCGAGTGCTCGAGACGAGTCATCCGCCGGTCTATTACGTTCCGATCGCCGACTTCGTTCCGGGCGCGCTCACCGACGCTCACGGATCGTCGTTCTGCGATTTCAAGGGTGCGGCGCGCTACCTCGACGTCCACGGTGGCGAGGTCGTGCGTACGGGCGTGGCATGGAACTACCCGGAACCGGCACCGGGTTTCGAGATGCTCGTCGATCGCGTCGCCGTCTACGCCGGACCCATGGACGAATGCACGGTCGGGGGAGAGATCGTCCTGCCGCAACCCGGAGGCTTCTACGGGGGCTGGATCACGTCATCCGTCGTCAGACCCTTCAAGGGGATCCCGGGTTCGATGGGCTGGTAGCCGCACCCGCGACGCTCAGAACGCCCGCAGATTCGCCTGCAGGCCGCCGTCCGCGTACTCGCGCCGCAGGATGCCGCGGCGACGGAGGATCGGGACCAGCTCGTCGAGCGTGCGATGCAGGGTCACCGGGTGGAAGTCGCCCCAGAGCAGCACGCCGTCGTTGCCCCATTCGCCGAGCTCCTCGATCAGGTCGGCGAACTCCTCCGCCGTGCCCACGAAGCCGCTGCGATCGTTGATGCGTCCGGCGCGGACGAGGGCCGTCAGGTGCGCGCGCAGGGGCGCGTCCTCACCGCGGTCGCCGACCAGCCGCTGGATGCTTCCGCGCGACACGTGCGCACCGAAGATCGAGAGGTCGAGCGGGCGATCGAGATCGAGTGCGGTGAGATCCGTCTCCAGGTCGCTCGACTGCTTGCGCGCGATCTGCGCGAGCGCCGCGTCATCGGGGTGAGCCGAGGCGGCGACGATCCGATCGGCCTCCTCCGGCGACGAGACGATGACGGGCTGGATGGCGAACAGGATCTTGATGTCGTCCGGGCGGCGTCCGCGCTCGATGGCCGCGTCGTGGATCTTCTTCCGGTACCCCCGAACCGACTGCTCGTTCAGGGGTGCGAGCGCGAGCTGCACGTCGGAGTTCGCGCCGGCGAATCCGAGGCCGCGACCGGATCCTCCAGGCGACACGATGGCGGGCTCCCCGTCGGTGAACGGAATCGCATTGAGCGGTCCGTCGAACGAGTAGTACTCGCCGCGGTGCTGCACGGCGCGCAGCTTCGACCCGTCGGCGTACACGTCGGTGTCGCGGTCGAGCACGAGGGCGTCATCGTCCCAGCTGCGCCAGAGGGAGCGGATGCCGTCGAGCCATTCCTCTGCGCGGTCGTAGGCCTCGTCGTGGCCGAGCTGCGCGTCACCCGAGAAATGACGGGCGCTGCCCGTATCGGTGACCACGTTGAGGCCGAGGCGATGACCGCTCAGATGCTGGAGGGTCGCGAACTGGCGCGCCGAGGTGAAGGGCAGCGAGGCCGCGGGGTTCACCGTGGGGACGACGCCGAGGTGCCGCGTCGCCTGGAAAAGGTACGGGGCGAGCAGCAGAGGATCGTGCTTGGGGCCGCCGAAGGCGTGACGCACGCGCGAGTCGATGGTCGAGGGCGAGCCGAGGGAGGGACTGTCCTCGATGATCAGCAGATCGAATCCGGCCTGCTCGAGGGTGCGCGCCGCCTCCTGGTAGATCTCGGGTCGCGTCCAGTCGTAGTCCCAGTCGAGCGACGGATAGCCCCACCCCTGCGGACCGAAGCCGCGGGCGAGGAACCAGCCGAAATGCTGCGGACGGCTCATGCCACCGCCTCCCGGACGTCGTCGCGCCGAACGTCCTCGTGGACGGTCGCGAGCACGCGTGAGAGATCGCCGATGAGGTCGTCCACGTCCTCGATGCCGATCGACAGGCGCACGGTGCCGGGGTGCACTCCGAGGGCGAGACGCTCCTCCTCGGTGCGGTGGGAGTGGCTGGTGGTGCCCGGGTGGAGCACCAGGGAGCGGACGTCGCCGATGTGCGTCATGTGGACGAAGACCCCGACGCTCTCGACGAAGTCGCGTGCGGCGGGAAGGCCACCGCGGAGGGTGACGGTGAAGATCGAGCCGAAGCCGCCATCGAGGTAGCGTCGCGCGGTGGCGTGATCCGGATGTGTCGGGAGACCTGCGTAATCCACGCCCGCGATCGCAGGGTGCGCCGCGAGGAACGCCGCGATGGCCTGGGCGTTGCGCGATTGGCGCTCGACCCGCAGCCCGAGCGTCTCGACGCCCTGCCCGATGAGGAAGGCGTTGAGAGGGGATGGCGACGCGCCGAACCGAGGAGCGACGGTTTCCCGGGCGTACGCGATCCGCGCGTTCCCGCCGTGGCGCGCGGCGACGCTCGGCTCACCGTTGCGACCGGGGAGCACGAGGTGGGGTGCGTTGTGGCCGGAGGTCGCCGCGTCGAACCGACCGTCGTCCACGATCACACCCCCGAGGACCGAGCCGTGCCCGGCAAGAAACTTCGACGCGGAGTGCACGACGATCGCCGCCCCGTGCTCGAGCGGACGCACGAGGAACGGCGTCGCGAGGGTGTTGTCGACGATGAGCGGGATCGCTGATTCGTCGGCGACGGCGCTGACCGCGGCGATGTCGAGGATGTCGTTGCGGGCGTTCGCGATCGACTCGGCGAACAGAGCCCGGGTGTTGGGGCGGATGGCGGCGCGCCATGCAGCCGGATCGGCGATGTCGTCGATGAAGGTCGTCTCGATCCCCAGGCGGGAGAGGTTGTCGAGGAAGAGGCCCCGGCTGCCCTCGTAGATGTGCGTCGACGAGACGATGTGATCACCGGCGCCCGCGACCGTGAGCAGGGCGGTCACCACCGCCGCCTGGCCACTCGCGACGAGGAGGGCGTCGGCCCCGGACTCGAGCGCGGCGATCTGCCGTTCCACGGCCCTGATCGTCGGGTTCCCCGTGCGGGTGTAGCCGAAGCCCGCCCCGGTGCCGAAGTGATCGGCGGCGTGATCGAAGTCGTCGAACTCGAAACCCGCGGTGAGGTAGATCGGCGTCGCGCGCGCGGCTGCGACGTCTCGCGTCCTCGCGGCGTGGACGGCACGGGTCGCGAAGCGGGCGGTGTCGGCGGTCATGCGATGCCTCTCGATGATTCGGGGTGAACAGTAGGGTGTCACGGCGCGTCATGACGCGCCGAAGCGGTGGTAACCTGACGTCATGCGGATCGTGCTCCTTCTTAGCGGCCGCGACGAGAACTCGTTCTGAGCCCCTCCTCGTCGCGGAGTCCATCGTGGGCCGAACCGCCAGCTTCAGGAGAAGAGCCATGAACACCCCCGCAGTCGACGTCGATTCCTCACGCCCGAGAACCCTGGCCGAGAAGGTCTGGGACGATCACCTGGTCGTCAAGGGCGAGAACGGTGAGCCGGATCTCATCTACATCGACCTGCACCTCGTGCACGAGGTCACCAGCCCGCAGGCCTTCGACGGTCTGCGTTCGGAGGGGCGACCGTTGCGTCGCCTCGACTTGACCATCGCCACCGAGGACCACAACACGCCGACGTGGGAGATCGACAAGCCGATCGCCGACCTCACCAGTCGCACGCAGATCGAGACGCTGCGTCGCAACGCGGCCGAGTTCGGGGTGCGTCTGCACTCGCTGGGCGACTCCGAGCAGGGGATCGTCCACGTGGTCGGCCCGCAGCTCGGCCTCACCATGCCGGGGATCACGGTCGTGTGCGGCGATTCGCACACCTCGACGCACGGTGCGTTCGGAGCGATGGCCTTCGGCATCGGCACGAGCGAGGTCGAGCACGTCATGGCGACCCAGACGCTTCCGCTCAAGCCGTTCAAGACGATGGCGATCAACGTCGAGGGAACGCTGCGTCCCGGTGTCACGGCCAAGGACATCATCCTCGCCGTGATCGCGAAGATCGGCACGGGTGGCGGGCAGGGCTACGTGCTCGAGTACCGCGGCAGTGCGATCCGCGCCCTCTCGATGGAGGGGCGCATGACGATCTGCAACATGTCGATCGAGGCCGGCGCCCGCGCCGGGATGGTCGCGCCCGACCAGATCACCTTCGACTACCTCGAGGGGCGTCCGCACGCTCCGAAGGGCCAGGACTGGGAGGATGCCGTCGCCTACTGGCGCACGCTGCCGTCGGACGACGGCGCGACCTTCGATGCCGAGGTGGTCATCGACGCCGACGATCTCGAGCCGTTCGTCACCTGGGGCACCAACCCCGGTCAGGGCAGCTCCCTCTCGGCTGCTGTGCCGGATCCCGCCGCGATCACCGATCCGAACGAGCGGGCCGCAGCGGAACGCGCCCTCGAGTACATGGACCTCGCGCCGGGGACGCCCCTCAAGGAGGTGCCGGTGGATGCCGTCTTCATGGGGTCGTGCACCAACAGCCGGATCGAGGATCTGCGTGCCTTCGCGTCGATCATCGAGGGCAAGAAGAAGGCCGACGGCGTGAGAGTGATGGTCGTCCCCGGATCGGCCCGTGTGCGCATCGAGGCCGAGGCCGAGGGCCTCGATCGGATCATCAAGGACTTCGGCGCCGAATGGCGCTTCGCCGGGTGCTCGATGTGTCTGGGGATGAATCCCGATCAGCTGGCACCGGGGGAGCGCTGCGCGTCGACCTCGAACCGTAACTTCGAGGGCCGGCAGGGCAAGGGTGGGCGCACGCACCTCGTGTCCCCGCTCGTCGCGGCGGCCACGGCCATCCGCGGAACCCTGTCGAGCCCGAGCGATCTGGAGGTCTGATCATGGAGAAGTTCACCACCCACACCGGCATCGCCGCTCCTCTGAAGCGGTCGAACGTCGACACCGACCAGATCATCCCGGCCGTTTTCCTCAAGCGGGTCACCAAGACCGGCTTCGACGACGCGCTGTTCCACGGGTGGCGGCAGGACCCTGAGTTCGTGCTGAATCAGGAGCCGTACCAGGGTGCGTCGGTGCTGCTCGCCGGCCCCGACTTCGGAACCGGTTCGAGCCGCGAGCACGCCGTCTGGGCGCTGCGCGACTTCGGCTTCAAGGTCGTGCTCAGCCCCCGCTTCGCCGACATCTTCCGCGGAAACTCGGGCAAGCAGGGCCTGCTGGCAGCGACGATCTCCGAAGAGGATCTCGAGCGTTTCTGGGCCGAGGTCGAGCGGAATCCCGGGGTTCGGATGACCGTCGACCTGGAGGCGCGCACCGCCTCGATCGGCGACATCCAGGCCGAGATCGGTATCGACGATTACACTAGATGGCGGCTCCTCGAAGGGCTCGATGACATCGGGCTCACGCTGCGCAACGAAGACAAGATCGCGCAGTTCGAGGCCCGTCGCGAGTCGTGGCGGCCCCGGACCCTTCCCGTTCAGTAACGCGGTGGGGGCGGGTGGCTGAGGGGCACCCGCCCCGAACACAGTGAACTGAAGTGAGGCTCCGAATGACGACACCCGTGCGCGACGCTCTTCCGGACGGAGTCCCCGCACTCACCGGAGACGTCCTCGCGATTCGAGGCGGACGCCCCCTGCGTGGCCGCGTCGACGTCAAGGGCGCGAAGAACCTCGCCACCAAGGCGATGGTCGCGTCCCTCCTCGGCGAGACGGTCAGCGTCCTCCGCGACGTCCCGGCGATCAGCGATGTCGCCGTCGTGCGGTCGCTGCTCGAGGTGCACGGCGTGCGCGTGACCGAGGGCGACGAACCCGGTGCCCTCGTCTTCGACCCGAGCGACGTCGAGTCCGCCCACTTCGAGGAGATCGACGCCCACGCCGGCGCGTCCCGAATCCCGATCCTCTTCTGCGGTCCGCTCCTGCACCGCCTCGGTCAGGCGTTCATCCCCGACCTCGGCGGATGCCGCATCGGCGACCGCCCCATCGACTTCCACCTCGATGCGCTCCGCAAGTTCGGCGCCGTCGTCGAGAAGCTCCCCAGCGGCATCCGTCTGTCGACGCCGAACGGCCGTCTGCACGGCGCCAACATCCACCTGCCGTACCCGAGTGTCGGCGCGACCGAGCAGGTCCTCCTGACCGCTGTCCGCGCCGAAGGCGTGACGGAGCTGCGCAACGCCGCGATCGAGCCCGAGATCATGGATCTCATCGCCGTCCTGCAGAAGATGGGCGCGATCATCTCCTACGAGCCCAACCGGGTCATCCTGATCGAGGGTGTCGAGAAGCTCCGCGGCTACGACCACCGGTCGATCTTCGACCGCAACGAGGCGGCCTCGTGGGCCTCCGCCGCTCTGGCGACGGACGGCGAGATCTTCGTGGGCGGCGCGAAGCAGCAGGAGATGCTCACCTTCCTCAACGTCTTCCGCAAGGCGGGCGGATGGTTCGACATCCAGGAGGACGGCATCCTCTTCCGTCGCGAGGGCGAACTGCGCCCCGTCGTCGTCGAGACCGACGTCCACCCCGGCTTCATGACCGATTGGCAGCAGCCTCTCGTGGTCGCGCTCACCCAGGCCAACGGCCGCTCGGTCGTGCACGAGACCGTCTACGAGAACCGCATGGGCTTCACCGAGGCCCTCGTGAAGATGGGCGCCGACATCGTCGTGCACCCGCGCGGACTGCAGGCCGGTCCGCGTCGCGTGCCCCGCCGTGACCTGGAGCAGGCCGCCGTCATCACGGGACCGACCCCGCTGCACGGAGCCGACATCGTCGTGCCCGACCTCCGCGGAGGCTACAGCCATGTGATCGCGGCGCTCACCGCCTCCGGCGAGTCCAAGGTCTCGGGCGTCGACATCCTCAGCCGCGGCTACGAGAAGTTCCTCGCGAAGCTCGACGCGCTCGGCGCCGACTTCGACGTCCTCCGGTGACGCCGATGCGCAAGAGGTCGCCGGAGACAACGCGGCCGAGCATCTTCTGGCCGGTCGCGGCGATCGTGCTCCCGCTCGTCTCCCTGATCGCGAAGATCCGGGTGCGCAACCCCGAGAAGCTCCCGCGGGACGGCGCGTTCGTGCTCGCGCCGAACCACTACTCGGAGTTCGATCCGCTGATCGTGGCGGTCGCCGTCTGGCGGATCGGCCGTGCCCCGAGGTTCATGGCGAAGGAGAGTCTCTTCCGCGTCCCTGTGCTCGGGTGGATCCTGCGCAAGACGGGGATGATCCCCGTGGCGCGTGCGTCGTCGGCCACCGCGGCCAAGCAGACGATGCTGCAGTCGAAGGAGATCGTCGAGCACGGTCGCGGCGTCATCGTCTACCCCGAGGGCACGCTCACGCGTGATCCCGACCTGTGGCCGATGCGCGGCAAGTCCGGTGCGGTGCGACTGGCTCTCACCGACGGCATCCCGCTGATCCCGATGGCCCAGTGGGGCACCCAGGAGATCATGGGGCGCTACCAGAAGGGGCTGAGCCTCTGGCCGCTCCGGAAGCCCGTGAACGTGATCGTCGGCGACCCCGTCGACGTCTCCGACCTGCAGGGGCGCGGCGGCGATCAGACCGCGCTGAACGAGGCGACGACACGGCTGATGAACGCGATCACGGCTCTGCTCGAGGAACTGCGCGACGAGAAGGCCCCCGCCGAGCGGTGGAACCCCTCGACGCACGGCCAGAGGGAGACGGGTCGCCTTGACTCCTAAGCGAACGCCGCACCAGGGCCCTCGGGTCGCCGTGATCGGCGCCGGCAGCTGGGGCACGACCTTCGGCAAGATCCTGGCCGACGGCGGTGCCCACGTCACGATGTGGGCGCGCCGCGCCGAGCTCGCCCAGGAGATCAACGAGGCGAAGCGCAATTCGCGATACCTTCCCGGCATCAACCTTCCGCGGTCGATGGCGGCGACGCATGAACTGGCGACCGCGCTGGACGGTGCCGATCAGGTCTATCTCTCGGTCCCCAGTCAGTCGCTGCGCGAGAATCTGAAAGCACTGCGGCCGCTGCTCGCCGGATCGGACGCCAAGATCGTCAGCCTCATGAAGGGCGTCGAGCGCGGCACCGGGCTGCGGATGAGCCAGGTGATCCAGCAGGAGCTCCGTTGCGACCCGGATCGGGTCGCCGTGGCATCCGGCCCGAACCTCGCTCTCGAGATCGCTCGCGAGCAACCGACCGCAGCCGTGATCTCGTCGCGCAGTCAGGAGACCGCAGAGACAGTCGCCCGTGCTGCGCGCAACGACTACTTCCGCACCTTCGTGAACACCGACGTGATCGGCACGGAGTTCGGCGGCGTGCTCAAGAACCTCATCGCCGTCGCGATCGGAATCGTCGACGGCGTGGGTTACGGAGAGAACACGAAGGCGTCGATCATCACCCGCGGACTGGTCGAGATGACCGATTTCGCGGTCGCGAACGGCGCGCATCCGGAGACCCTCCAGGGCCTGGCGGGTCTGGGCGATCTTATCGCCACCTGCCAGTCGCCACTGAGCCGCAACAACACGGCCGGGCGCCTGCTCGGCCAGGGGTACAGCTTTCAGGACGTCGTCAAGCAGATGCAGCAGACGGCCGAGGGACTCGCGTCCGTCGCGCCGATCCTGCAGCTCGCCCGCGAATCCGAAGTGCACATGCCCATCGTCGAACAGGTGAAGATGGTGCTCGACGGCAAGATGAGCCCGCGCGACATCGCACCCCACCTGACGACGGACGACGACACCCCCCAGGGGGAGAGGACCAACCATGGACAAGCAGACGGTGGTGGTGCTGTTCGGAGGGCGCTCCAGCGAGCACTCGATCAGTTCCGCAACGGCGGGCGGAGTGCTGGGCGCGATTGATCGCAGCCGCTACGACGTGATCCCGGTCGGGATCACGCGAGAGGGTGCGTTCGTGCTCGAAGAGGACGACCCCGCCAAGTTCCCCCTCGACGCGGCGCACCTGCCCGAGGTCGTCGACAACGGGACGCGCGTGCTGTGGCCCGAGCCCGGGGGAGACCGCACGCTGCGGGTCGTCCGCGTCGACGGAACCGTCGAGGGCTTCGGCGAGATCGACGTCGTGCTGCCGATCCTGCACGGTCCGCACGGCGAGGACGGCACGATCCAGGGGTACTTCGACACCCTCGAGGTGCCGTACGCCGGCGGCGGCGTGCTCGATTCCGCGCTGTGCATGGACAAGCACTTCATGAAGATCGCGCTTCAGGCGGCGGGCATCGTCGTCGCGCCCTGGGTGACGGTTCGTCGCCGGGCGTGGGAGCAGGATGCCGAGACGGTGCGAGCCGAAGCGGCAAAGCTGGGTCTCCCGCTGTTCGTGAAGCCGGCGCGCGCGGGGTCGAGCGTCGGAGTGTCGAAGGTCGAGGCGCCGGACGAACTCGATGCGGCGCTGGCGATCGCCTTCGCCGAGGACGACAAGGTCCTGATCGAGACCGGTGTCACCGGACGAGAGATCGAGGTCGCGGTGCTCGAGGGCGCCGACGGCGTGCGGGCATCCCTGCCCGGCGAGATCGTCCTGACGTCGCGGGGGTTCTACGACTTCGAAGGCAAGTACCTCGGCGGAGACGGTGTCGACGTCGTGTGCCCGGCCGTGCTGACGGATGCCGAGATCGCGGCGATCCAGAGTGCGGGTGTGCGCGCGTTCGAGGCCGTCGACGGTCGCGGTCTCGCTCGTGTCGACATGTTCCTCACGCCCGAGGGGGAGCTGGTCGTCAACGAGTTGAACACGATGCCGGGGTTCACTCCGATCTCGATGTTCCCGAAGTGCTGGGTGGCTTCCGGGCTCACGTACGGCGACCTGATTTCCGAGCTCATCGAGGCCGGCCTGCGCCGCTGATCGGCCTCGATCAGCTCTCGGGAGCCTCGACGCGGTCGGTGCATCTCGCCGTCGCCCGCTCGAGGCCCGGCTGGATGCTGGACGAGAGCTTCTCGACGACGGTGCGGAAGTCGATCTCGGCGCCGCGCCGGATGATGACCTCGACGGCGGGGTCGCGCCCGTAGGTCACCAGGCGCTGACGCTCCTCCTCCTGATCGAGCACGAGCCAGTCGACGCTGCCGATCGTGGTGCAGACGAGATCCGACGGCGCGGGCGGGGCCACGCCGCAGCGGAGCACGATCGTCGGCTCGCCCCACGCACCGGTGGCCTGGGCATCCGTCCACACCCGATCGAAGCCGGCGACGTTCTCGGGCAGCAGCACCGACACGTTCGCGCAGGCGGGGTTGTTCGCGTCGTCGGCGGGCTCGAGGTGGATCGTCGTGGAGCATCCGGCGAGCGTGATCGCTGCGGCTCCGGCGACCGCAACGGCAGCAGCGAGGCGGCGGAAGAGGGGCATGCTTCCAGGCTACCTTTGAGTTCATGCCCTCCCGACCCGAGAACCACGACCCGCTGCTCGGCGAACTGTCGGAGGGCGAGGTCCTGCGCGCCATCCTCTCGCGCACGGCGCCCGGTGCGCACACGATCCTCGGGCCCGGAGACGACGCGGCAGTGATCGCCGCACCGTCGGGCTCGGTGGTCGCGACGACCGACACCCTCGTGCACGGGCCCGACTTCCGTCTCGCCTGGACCTCGGGGTACGACCTCGGGTGGAAGGCTGCCGCGGTCAACCTCGCCGATGTGGCCGCGATGGGTGCTCGTCCGACGGCCCTGCTGGTGGCGCTGGCCGTGCCGCGTGATCTCCGGCTGTCGTTCGTGGAGCGGCTGGCCGATGGCTTCCGCGAGGCCTGCGCGGCACTCGCACCGGGTTGCGCCGTCGTCGGCGGCGACCTCACGGTCTCGGATGTGCTGACCGTCGCGGTCACCGCACTCGGAGATCTCGAGGGGCGCCCGGGCGTGACCCGCGCGGGAGCGCGACCGGGGGATTCCGTTGCCATCGCCGGCGAGCTCGGACTCGCGGCCCACGGGCTGGCGGTGCTCTTCGGTCGCTTCCGCGACGGCGATACGCCCGTGCCGGTCGACCCCTCGAAGCTCGGAGAGGGGGAGGCGTCCGCAGTCGCCGCCCAGCTGCGGCCGTCCCCGCCGATCGGGCTGGGCCCGATGGCCGCGGTGGCGGGCGCGACCGCGATGATGGACGTGTCCGACGGGCTGGCGCTCGATGCGGGGCGTCTGGCGGATGCCTCGGGTGTCACCCTCGCCCTGCACGGGCATGCGCTCGGTTCCGATGCGCGTCGTGCCCTGGCCGGGGGCGAGGACCATGCTCTGCTCGCCACTTTCCCCGAGGGGATGCTCGCGCCGGGCTTCCGCCTGATCGGACGCGTGGTCGAGAGAGGCGGCGACGGAGTGCTCTGCGACGGCGAACCCGTCGACGTCGCGGGATGGGACCCCTATCGCGACTGGGACTCGGCTGCGGGCTGATCGCCCTCCATGTGCGGGAGCGGCTGAGCCCACCAGACGGTGGTGTCGCCGTAGGTCTTCTCGCGCACGAGTTCGAGCCCCGCGGCTTCGAGATCCGGGGGCGTCGATCGGCGTGCCCGCTCGACGACGACCAGGGCATCGGGGGAGAGCAGTGGGGAGAGGGCGACGAGATCCGCGGTCATCGCCTCGTCGTCGAGGTCGTAGGGAGGGTCGGTGAACACGAGGTCGAACGGGCCCTGCGAACGAACCAGGAACGGATGCACGGCGCTCTCGTGTACGCGGGCCATCGCGACGCCGCCTGCTCGCGCGACCGCGGCGGAGTTCTTCCGCACGATCGCCGCGGCGGAGCGTGCCCGTTCGACCAGATCGGCGCTGCGAGCTCCGCGGCTCAGCGACTCCAGGCCCAGGGCGCCGGAGCCGGCGTAGAGATCGAGAACCCGCGCGTCGTCGATCGCGCCGAACGATTCGAGCGCTCCGAAGAGCGATTCGCGCACCCGATCGCTCGTGGGGCGGGTGCCCGCATCCGGCACCTCCAGGCGCGTTCCTCCGGCCGTACCGGCGATGATCCTCGTCACCCGTTCACGATACGACAGGGCGGGTGACGCGGGTGTCGGTGGCGTTCCCTAGACTCGATGCATGTCGCTCACCCTGGATTCGTCGCTCGACGACGCGTTGGGTACGACGACCGCGAAGACGCTCGATCGAGCATTCTCGATGCGCACCGTCGGCGACCTGCTCTCGCACTATCCGCGCCGTTACGCGGATCCGGGGGAGCTGACCCCGATCCGCGAACTCCCGCTCGGCGAGACGGTGACGATCGTGGCCGAGGTGCTGTCATCGAGCTTCCGCCGAATGCGCAACCGCAACGGAGCGATGGTGGATGTCGTGATCGGCGACGGCATCGGGCGGATGTCGCTGACGTTCTTCGCGAAGAACATCGGGCAAGCGGAGTGGCGATCCAACGATCTCGCCGTGGGGCGACGGGGTGTCTTCTCCGGCAAAGTCGGCGAGTTCAACGGCGTGACGCAGTTCGCGCACCCGGAGTACGAGCTCTTCGACGACGAGGATTCGGCGCGTCGTCGCGCGGACGCCCGCGCCTCGGTGCCGATCCCGATCTACCCGGCGACGTCGACGGTCCAGACCTGGCAGATCGCTCGATTCGTCGGCCGGGTGATCGATGCGCTCGTCGACGTGCCCGATCCGCTGCCGGAGTCCGTGCGGGTACGTGAGGAGCTCCTCACCGCACGCGAGGCGATCGAACTCGTCCATCGCCCGCGCACCAAGAACGACATCGATCCTGCGGTGCGCACGTTGCGGATGCACGAGGCGCTGACGCTGCAGACGGCTCTGCTCCAACAGCGAGACGCGGTGCGCGCACTTTCGGCGACGCCGCGTGCCGCCTCACCGGGAGGTCTGCTCGAGCGCTTCGACGCGGCGCTGCCGTACACCCTCACCTCCGATCAGCAGACGGTCGGGGCTCAGGTCGCCGCGGATCTGATCGGCGAATGGCCGATGAACCGCCTGGTGCAGGGCGAGGTCGGCTCGGGAAAGACTCTCGTCGCCCTGCGGGCGATGCTCCAGGTCGCGGAGAGCGGCGGTCAGGCCGCGCTCATCGCTCCGACCGAGGTTCTCGCGGGGCAGCATCTGCGCTCGATCACCAAGATGCTCGGCCGCGAGCTGGCGCCGCTCGTGATGCCGACACTCCTCACCGGACAGATGCCCGCTGCCGAGCGACGCAAAGCCGCGCTCCGGGTCGCCTCGGGACAGGCGATGATCGTCGTCGGCACGCATGCGCTGCTGGGCGAGAAGACCACGTTCGCCGATCTCGGGCTCGTTGTGGTCGATGAACAGCACCGCTTCGGGGTCGAGCAGCGCGAGGCATTGCGCGCGAAGGGATCCAGCCCGCACGCGCTCGTGCTCACCGCGACGCCGATCCCGCGCACGGTGGCCATGACGGTGTTCGGCGATCTCGACACGTCGGTCATTCGGACGATGCCCGCGGGACGCGCGGGTATCGAGTCGTTCGTCGCTCCGCTCGCGGAGCATCCCGGGTGGTTCAACCGGGTGTGGGAACGCGCGGCGGAGGAGATCGCCCAGGGACGTCAGGTCTTCGCGGTGTGCGCGGCCATCGACACGACCAAGAAGACCGGCGAGGCGGGGGAGCAGCCGGCGCTCGCGCCGGAGGGGGCAGGCGGGCCGCGCTGGGGCGTCGTGCAACTCGACGAGGCTCTCGCGACCCATCCGACTCTCGGCGGGTTGCGACGCGCGGTCCTTCACGGACGTATGCCGTCCGACGAGAAGGACACGATCATGCAGGCGTTCGCGCGAGGCGAGATCGACCTGCTGCTCGCGACGACCGTGATCGAGGTCGGTGTCGACGTGCCGAACGCGTCCACCATGATCGTCCTCGACGCGGATCGCTTCGGCGTGTCTCAATTGCATCAACTGCGCGGACGAGTCGGCCGCGGTGGCGTGCCGGGTCTCTGCCTCCTGGTGACGGAGGCCGAGGCCGGCTCCGTCGCCCGCGAGCGCGTCGATGCCGTCGCGGCCACGCTCGACGGCTTCGCGCTGGCGGAGGTCGATCTCGAGCTGCGCGGCGAGGGCGACGTGCTCGGTGCCGCCCAGGCGGGAGTTCGTTCGTCACTGAAGCTTCTCCGGGTCGTGAAGGATGCGGGCCTCATCGTCCGCGCGCGCGAGCTGGGGGAGGAGATTCTCGCGTCCGACCTCGACCTCGAGCGACACGCGGGTCTGCGCGACGCGATCCTTCGACGCGTGAGCGACGAAGACAGAGCGGCGCTCGCGAAGAACTAAGACCGAGGATCGGCTCTCGGAGAGCGCATCGACGAGGTGCCCTAGGCTGGTGGGCATGAGCAGCAGGATCGCCGTCGTCCCCGGTTCCTTCGATCCGCCCACGCTCGGACACCTCGACGTGATCCGGCGGGCCGCGACCCTGTTCGACGAGCTTCACGTGCTCGTCGTGCACAACCCGGGCAAGGAGGCGATGCTTCCGATTGCGCAGCGCATGTCGTTGCTGGAACGGTCGATCGCCGACGACGGGATGCCCGGCAACATCGTCATCGGCTCGTGGAGCATGGGCCTGCTCGTCGACTACGCGCGCGACGTGAACGCGGGAGTGCTGGTCAAAGGCATCCGTTCGCAGATCGACGTGGCCTACGAGTCGCCGATGGCGATCGTGAACCGCCACCTCGCGGACATCGAGACCGTGTTCCTCCTGCCCGATCCCGCGCACGCCCTGGTGTCGAGTTCCCTCGTCCGCCAGGTGGCCTCCCTCGGCGGCGACATCTCGCCGTTCGTGCCGCCGGCGGTAGCGGAGTTCCTCGATACGGGTGCCCGGGGTATCTGAGACGGAGCGTTCGTCCAGCCCTGTCTCCATGAGGGCCGGTAGCATTGTCGGGTGCGATCCCGACTGAACGGCCCCTTCATCCTGCCCGTCCGCGACATCGTCCGGCGGCCGGGGGAGATGCGCGAGCATACCTTCACGGTGGCGCTTCCCGAGCAGTGGGGCGAAGGTATCGTCGCCTTCGAGAAGGGATCGGACCTCGATCTCGACGTGCGTCTCGAGTCGGTGCACGAGGGGATTCTGGTCTCCGGCGCCGCCGATGCCGAGTACGTCGGGGTGTGCGGGCGGTGCCTGATCGACATCGCTCGGCCCGTCGAAGTCGAGTTCCAGGAGCTTTTCGCGTATCCTGGTGAGGAAGAAACTGACTTCGAGGTTCAAGACGACCACGTGGATCTTGAAACTCTCGTCAGGGATGCGACCGTTTTGGCGCTTCCATTTCAGCCGGTGTGTCAGCCGGATTGCCTGGGTCTCGACCCGGAAACGGGCGAAAGGCTGACCGCGAGCACCGGAACGGAGCAGGCCGCTCCCATCGATCCTCGATGGAGTGCGCTCCAGCAGATCACAGACCAAGACGGAACGGCACAGAGCCGCGCCGCCGAGAAAGAAGAGAGCTAGTCATGGCTGGTAACCCCCCGAAGCGCAAGGTTTCCCGTTCGAACACCCGCTCGCGCCGCGCGCAGTGGAAGGCGGCGCCCGTCGCGCTCGTCAAGACCATCGAGAACGGCAAGGTCGTCTACAGCCGTCCGCACCAGGCGAAGGTCGTCACCGACTCGCAGGGCACCGAGCTGTTCCTCGAGTACAAGGGCCGCAAGGTCGCCGACGTCTGAGTCGCGAGTCATCGTGACGGAGGTCCCTGAGGCGAAGCGACCTCTCCCCGAGAAGCTCCGCGTCGATATCGACGCGGAGCTTCTGGAGTTGGCCCTCACCCATCGTTCCTACGCCTACGAGCACGGCGGCATCCCGCACAACGAGCGTCTCGAGTTCCTCGGCGACTCGGTGCTCGGGCAAGCGGTGACGGTGATGCTGTTCACGACGCACCCCGAACTCGATGAGGGGCAGCTGGCGAAGCGCCGGGCGAGCGTCGTGTCGACGGTCGCCTTGGCCGAAGTGGCGCGAGGCATCGACCTCGGCAGCCATCTGCTGCTGGGGCGTGGTGAAGAGCAGACCGGTGGACGCGACAAGGACTCGATCCTCGCCGACACCATGGAAGCCGTCATCGGTGCGACCTTCCTTTCGGCGGGACCGGATGCCGCGACCGAACTGGTGCTGCGCCTGACCCGACCGCTGCTCGATGACCCCGAGCGTTACGGTGCGGCGATGGACCCGAAGACCAGCCTGCAGGAGCTCGCCGCGCGCATCGGTGCCACGCCGCCCGTCTACGGAGTGGTCGCGAGCGGTCCGGATCACGACCGACGTTTCACGGCGACGGTCGTCGTCGGAGACGTGCGCATGAACGGTCTCGGCAGCAGTAAGAAGACGGCCGAGATGGCCGCGGCGCTCAGCGCCTGGCGCTTCCTCAGCGAACGTGCCTGAGCTTCCCGAGGTCGAGGTCGTCCGAGCGGGGCTCGCCCCCGCCATGACCGGCGCCACGATCGCGGGTGTCAGCGTGTTCGACGAGCGCGCCCTGACACGGCATCCGACCGGCTCCGCGGACTTCGTCCAGCGCCTGGAAGGACGCCGAGTCGTCACGGCCTCGCGACGCGGCAAGTTCCTCTGGTTGCCGCTCGAGTCCGACGGCGCGGCGCTCATCGCGCACCTCGGGATGAGCGGACAGATGCTGCTGCGTGCCCCCGATGCGTCGGCGGAGCGTCACGAGCGAATCCGGCTGCACATCCAGCATCCGACGCACGGCGAGTTGGCCGTGGTGTTCGCCGACCAGCGCACGTTCGGATCGCTCGCCGTCGACCCGCTCGTCGCGGACGGACCGAGCATGGTGCCCTCGCAGGTGCTGCACATCGCTCGCGACCCGATCGATCCGTTCTTCGACGACGTGATCTTCCGAACCGCGTTGGCGAAACGCGGCAGCGCGATCAAGCGAGTGCTCCTCGATCAGACGGTCGTCAGCGGCATCGGCAACATCTACGCCGATGAGGCGCTGTGGGCCGCACGCATCCACCCCGAGACTCCGGCCGAGCGGCTGTCGACACAGGCCGTGCGTCGGCTTCTCGGGGAGGTGCGCTCCGTGCTCGCCAAGGCCCTTGCCGAGGGCGGGACGAGTTTCGACGCGCAGTACGTCAACGTCAACGGTCAGGCCGGCTACTTCGCCCACTCGTTGAACGCCTATGGGCGGCACGGCAAGGCGTGCCCGCGGTGCGGCGGCCCGATCCGGCGGGAGGCCTTCATGAACCGCTCGTCGCACTACTGCCCGCGCTGCCAGCGCCGCCGCTGATCGGTGCCCTCCTCAGAGCTTCTTCTGCCACGCGCCGGCATACGATACCGGCACGAAGCCGATCGCCTCGTTGATGTCGAGCATCGGCCGGTTCTCCTCGGCGTTGAAGGTCGAGACCCGCGTGGAGGCGGGAGCGAGACCGCGCCACCGCAGCAGGTTCGCGCACTTCACGATGGTGCCGAGGCGATGACCTCGGTGCTCTCGAGCGACGAGGGTGCCGAACTGGTGCGTCACTCCCGACCGGTCTTCCCCGATCAGCAGTTCGTTGTACGCGACGATCGCGCCGCTCGGCACGTGTTCCACTGCAGCGACCGAGACCATCTGACCCGCGCCCATGAGACGCGCATCACGGCGCACGACGCGCGCGGCATCCCACACTTCCGCGTCGAACTCCATGTCGCCACTGGGAGCATCGGTCACCAGGCGCGCCAGCACATCGGCGTACCCGTCGCGCAGCTCCGGCGGGGTCGGCAGGTTCCATTCGACCAGGCGGTAGTCGGCCCGCGCCCGCTCCACCGCGCGCGCCAGCGACTCGCGCAGCGGCGTCGGGTCGGCGGTGAGGTCTAGTTCGCTGTTGCGCTCGACCTGCTCGAGAAGGTACCCCTGCACCTCGAGGAGGTCGGTGAGCCCGATCGCCGGCACCCGTCCCCATCCTGTCTTCGGTACCAGCATCCGATCGTGCTCGACCGGGCGGTGCAGACTCCAGATCTGCAGGACGTCGCGTCCGCGGGTGCGCGCCTCGTCCTCCGCCCGATCGAGCAGCGCCGTTTCCACGCCCGCACCCCAGTATTCCTCCGGCACGAGCAGGTCGAACTCCGCCGCCCGCGCCCCGGCATCCTGCGCGTAGTCGATGGTGACCGCGCCGACGATGAGATCGCCGCGTCGGGCGAGGAAGCCGGTATGCAGAGTATCGGTCGCGTCGTGCCACGCGGGGAGCATCTGCGCGGCCGTCGGCGCGAGGTCGGGCAGGCCGACCATCTCGTCGCAAACTCGGTGTCCGAGTTCGCCGGACGCGAGGAAGCCCGCAGCATCGTCGCCGTCGAGCGCGGCGGGAGCCACGAGGGGGACGATCGTGATCGGAGCGGTCATGTCAGTTCCTTCTTCCACACGCCCTCGTAGGCGCACGCAGTGAAGCCCATCGCTTCGTTGATGTCGAGCATGGGCCGATTCTCTTCGGCGTTGTAGGTGATCACCCGCGTCGACGACGGAGCGACGTCGTTCCACGCCGCGAGGGCGGCGCATTTCACCCGTAGTCCGAGCCGATGCCCGCGGTGCTCGCGCAGCACGAGCGTGTCGTGCTGGATCGTCGTGGTCGATCCGCCCGTGCCGGTGCCGAGTTCGGTGAACGCCGCGAGTTCGCCGGTGCGGATGTGCAGGGCGGCGGTCACCTGCAGGGTGTGTCCCGCCTCGGCCTGGCGCTGCTCCATGCGGCGCACGCGCGCCGCATCCCAAGCCTCCTCATCGGTGTCGAGGTCGGCCGACGGTGCGTCCGTCGACATCCGCGACTTCAACCAGGCGTATCCGTCGACGTGCGCGTCCGGGGTCGGCAGCGTCCACGTCACGATCCGGTAGTCGCTCGAGGCCGCCTGCGCTTCGGCGGAGAGGTCCACGCGCCTCGCCCGCGCCGGGGCGTCGAGCTCGAGCAGGCTGATCCGATACACCTGTTCGAGCGAGAAGCCGCTCCGGGTGAGGAAGCGGGCGACGTGGTCGTCCGGGACGCTGCCGTAACCGGTAGGCGACGGGAGCTGCACGCCGTCGGTGGCGGGCTGTTCCGTCGAGTTCTGGATGACGCTGCGACCATGGGATCGCGCGGCATCCTCGATGTGCGGAAGGATCGCTCGTCCGATTCCACGGCCCCATGCATGCGGGCGCAGCTCAATCGTCGCGGTCGCCACTCGCGATCCCTCTTCGAGGGGGAGATCGACCATCGCGCGCCCGATCATCTCGTCAGAGAGGCGAACGGCCCATACGAGAGTCTTCTGCTCCTCCCGTGACCGCAATCGGGGAAGCAGCTCGCTCGGGGACAGGTCCTGCTCGTCTCGTCCGGTGAGTTCGCGGTACACGAGGTTGCGGACGCGGGCGAGTTCACGGAACTCGCCCGCGTCCGCTGCATCCGCTCGGGCCGGGACCGCGAGCGGATGCAGGGTCGCGCCTGCGCTGAGGGGGATGCTCATCTGATCCTCCTTCTCAGTGCATCTGGCGCTGGAGGTGGTACGCGAGGATCGTCGCGGTCTCCTGGGGGCTGCGGTGCTGCTCGTGAAGGAACAGCGGTGCGGCCGGAGCGAACTTGCGCTTCGGTCGGCGGGGACGCTGCGCCCGGCGGAGCAGCCAGAGGCCGACCCGCAGAGACAGGCGATCGCCGAGCGACAGCGCGCGAAGCTCGTCGTGTTCGGGGATGTGCAGGACCGTGCGGTCCTGAGTATCCGGTGGGTGGGTGATGTTGCGGGACAGCGTGATGTTCACGATTGTTTCCTTCGAAAGGGGTGTGCAGAGGTGCGGAAGCGCGACGTCGACGTCTGCAAGGAGCGGACGGACGAGCGCGGATGGCGCGGAGGGCGGATGCCGGATGACGGAGCCGAGGACCGGTGACGATCAGCGGCGGCGCACGGGGCGATCGACGCGGAGCGATCCCCTCGACGGGGATCAGCGAAGGGCAGGTGCTGTACTAGGAGACAGCGGTGCCGAAGACGCCGAGATCGGTTACCGAGTGCGCGAGGCGCAGCGCGGAAGCGCGCGCGACAAGGCCGGTGGCCTGTGCGGTGAGCTGGATGTTCATCATCGGTAACCTCCTTTCTTGAGGCGTCGGACGCCCAAGTTAGCGAACGTCGGCCCACAGAGTCAAGCAATTTCCCAGTTTCACGGCGTGTCGCGCGTGTCGGGCTCCCCGTTCCTCCGCGCGGTCTCCCGGCCGAACCGCGGGTTTCCGGTAACGTATGGGCGTGATTCTCCCCGAACGATCGGTGCCCCGATGCATCTGAAGAGCCTGACCCTCAAGGGCTTCAAGTCGTTCGCGCAACCGACCAGTTTCGTCTTCGAGCCCGGCGTCACGTGCATCGTCGGGCCGAACGGCTCGGGTAAGTCGAATGTGGTCGACGCCCTCGCCTGGGTCATGGGGGAGCAGGGGGCGAAGACCCTCCGCGGCGGCAAGATGGAAGACGTCATCTTCGCCGGTACCTCGACGCGCGGCCCGCTCGGTCGTGCAGAGGTCCAGCTCACGATCGACAACAGCGACGGCGCACTCCCGATCGAGTACGCCGAGGTGACGATCAGCCGCACGCTCTTCCGCAACGGATCGAGCGAGTATGCGATCAACGGCGACAGCTGCCGACTGCTCGATGTGCAGGAACTGCTCAGCGATTCCGGCCTCGGTCGTGAGATGCACGTGATCGTCGGTCAGGGCCGTCTCGACACGGTTCTGCAGGCGTCGCCCGAGGACCGGCGCGGATTCATCGAAGAAGCCGCGGGCATCCTCAAGCACCGTCGTCGCAAGGAGAAGACGGTGCGCAAGCTCGACGCGATGGAGACGAATCTCACGCGTCTCAGCGATCTCGCCGGCGAGATCCGGCGCCAGCTCAAACCGCTCGGTCGTCAGGCCGAGATCGCGCGTGAGGCGCAATCGATCGCGGCCGTCGTGCGCGACGCGAAAGCGCGCATTTTCGCCGACGACGTCGTCGCTCTGCGCACGGCGCTGGCCGACCATACGCGCACCGAGAAGGAGCGGCACACCGAGCGCCTCGTGCTCTCGGACCAGGCGGAGACCGTGCGAGCGAGCATCCATCGGCTCGAGCAGGATCAGAACTCCGTCGCGGTCGATCAGGCGCGTGGCGTGGCGTTCGGGCTCGAGCAGGTGCAGGAGCGCATGCGGGGTCTCTACACGCTCGCGAATCAGCGGCTCGCCCTCCTCGGTTCCGAGGACGACGATGCCGCCGTGACCGCGGTCACCGTGACGCAGGCGACGATCGACGAGGCCACGGACGACATCACCGAGATCTCGGCCGGTCTCGGCGACGCCCAGGATGCGGCGGTCTCGGCGAGTCGCGAGGTCGTGAATGCTCGGGCCGAGCTCGACACCCTCGACGTCGACATCGCCGAGCAGAGTGCGCTCGTGTCGGAGTACGACATGCGCCTGTCGGAGTTGCGCGGAACGGCGGACGCCGCGGCGTCCGCCCTCGCCGCTGTGCGCGGTGCAGTTCTCCGCCAGGAGAATGCGCTCGAGGCCGCGAACGATCGGCGTCGTGAAGCCGCCGAGGCGCTCGAGGCGGTCGAGGATGCCGAGGCCCCGGAAGGTTCGGCGGCGGAGTACTCCGCCGCGTACGAGAGCGCGCAGCGCGCGGCGACGGCTGCCGAGACGGAGAGGGAGACCCTGCGCGAACGGCTGCATGCCGCCGAGCGCGAGGTCGACTCGCTGACCGCGAAGGCGGCCGCTCTCGGGAGCGCGCTGGCGCTGTCGGGAGGTTCTGCCGAGATCGTGAAGGCCGGCGGTCCGGGTATTCGGGGGCTTGTCGGCGACGCGGTGCAGGTGCGCTCAGGGTTCGAAGCGGCGGTCGCCGCGGTACTCGGGCCATTGGCAGAGGGTGTGCTCGTGGACACGACGATGGATGCCTTTGCCCTGGCATCCGAGGCGGCCGACCAGCGCCGCGGAGTCGTGGACTTCGTGGCGGCCGAGACGGCTCGACGCGCGGTCGAACTCCCACAGCTCGCCGGAGTGACTCCCGCTGTGGAGGCGGTCGAGGCGCCTCAGGGAGTGCTCGGCATCCTCGCGCACGTCGTCATCGCCGACGATCTGGCTGCGGCGCGGACGGCGCGCGCGGCGCTCGACGCGCTCGACGACGAGTCGACGACCATCGTCACCGTCGGCGGAGACGTCGTCACCGCGCACAGTCTGCGCACGGGGTCGGGAGGAGAGCGTTCACGCCTCGAACTCGCCGCCGAGCGCGACGCCGCCACGGAGCGGCTCGCTGAGGTGCAGGTGATCGTCGACTCGCTCCGCGAAGCGCGGCAGGACTCCGACGATGCCGTTGAGACGACGCGGCGTCAGTCGAAGGACGCCCTGCGCGCCTTGCGCGAACTGGATGCGGCACTGGCCACCCATGCAGAGCAGGTGAACCGCATCACCGTGCGTCACGAGGCCGCGGTCGCGGAGTGCGAGCGCCTCGAGACCGGCCTCGCCCAGGCGCAGTCGGCGGTGGCGGATGCCGAGGCGAAGGCGGAAGCCGCGAAGAACGCACTCGAGGGTGCCGTCTCCGCGCCGCGCCCTGTGCTCGATGCCTCGGCGCGTGACGGGCTGCTCGAAGCGCTGGAGGCGGCGCGCGAGGGCGAGGTCCGCGCCCGACTCGAGATCGAGACGCTTCGCGAGCGCGTGCGTGCGGCGCAGTCGCGGGTGACCGCGCTCGAGCGTCAGCGCGAGCAGGAGCGGGATGCCGCGGCCGAAGCCGCGCGTCGTGCCGTGATCCGCCGCGCGCAGCGCGAGGCGGCGGCCGGCGTCGCGGAGGAGCTTCCGCGCGTGCTCGACTCGCTCGACCGATCGGTCACCGAGGCGCGAGTGGCGCTGGCCGAGGCCGAGACGGCTCGAGCCGCTCAGAGCCAGGAGCTCACCGGTCTGCGCGCTCAGGAGTCCTCGTTGCGCGAACGTCTGGCCGGTCTCACCGAGAGCGTGCACGGCCTCGAGCTGCAGATCCACGAGAAGAAGCTCCATCTGACCGGACTGCTCGAGCGCGTCGCGTCCGAGCTCGCGCTCGACGAGGACATCCTCGTCGCCGAGTACGGTCCCGATCAGCCCGTCCCGCGCGACGTCGCCGAGGTCTCGGACGATCACGAGATCGAGGCCGAGATGACCATTCCGTTCGATCGGCGCATCCAGCAGCGCCGTTTGGCCGACGCCGAGCGCAAACTCGCACAGCTCGGGCGGGTGAACCCGCTCGCGCTCGAGGAGTTCGCCGCACTCGAGCAGCGGCATGCGTTCCTCACCGAGCAGCTCGCGGACCTCACGCAGACGCGTCAGGACCTGATGACGATCATCGCCGACCTCGACGAGCGGATGCAGACCATCTTCGCGAGTGCGTTCGCCGACACTCAGGAGGCGTTCGGCGAGGTCTTCCCGCTGCTGTTCCCCGGCGGGTCGGGGAGCATCTCGCTCACCGATCCGGAGAACATGCTCACGACCGGGATCGAGGTCGCCGTGCGCCCGGTCGGGAAGAAGATCGAGCGGCTCTCCCTGCTGTCGGGCGGAGAGCGGTCGCTGGCGGCCGTTGCTCTGCTCGTGGCGATCTTCAAGGCGCGTCCGAGCCCGTTCTACATCCTCGACGAGGTCGAGGCCGCACTCGACGACGCGAACCTGGGGCGACTCCTCACGGTCTTCGAGCAGTTGCGAGAGACCTCGCAGTTGCTCGTGATCACGCACCAGAAGCGCACGATGGAGATCGCCGATGCGCTGTACGGCGTATCGATGCGCCAGGACGGCGTCTCCGCGGTGGTCGGGCAGCGCGTGGGTGATCGCGCGGCGGCGGCGAGCTGACACCGACCGGCGAATCGCCGGGCGACGGCGGCGGACTCGGCCAGGCGTCCGGCCCCGTAGGCTGGGGGGATGGCGGAGAAGTCCTGGTCCCTCGGTCGCGCGCTGCGCGGCATGTTCGTCAAGCCCACGATCGATGAGACGACCTGGGACGATCTCGAGACCGCGCTGATCACGGCGGACTTCGGTCCGGACATCAGCGAGCGGATCGTCGATGAGCTCCGGGAGAAGGTCGAGCGATACCGTACGACCGATCCGAAGGATCTCCAGCGCATGCTGCGAGAGACGCTCGAGGAGCATTTCGCGAAGTTCGACACGACCCTGAAGCTCACGGAGCGCCCTGCCGTGGTGCTCGTGGTGGGTGTGAACGGTGTCGGGAAGACGACCACGATCGGCAAGTTCACGAAGTTCCTGCGCGGGTTCCAGCGCAGTGTCGTCGTGGGCGCGGCCGACACCTTCCGCGCGGCGGCCGTCGACCAGCTGGCCACCTGGGCCCAGCGCGGCGGCGCCGCCATCGTGCGGCCGCAGCAGGGAGGGCAGGATCCCGCGTCGGTCGCGTTCCAGACCATCGAGTACGCGCAGCGCGAGGGGATCGAGATCGCTATCATCGACACCGCCGGGCGTCTGCACACCAAGGGCGGTCTGATGGACGAGCTCGGCAAGATCCGCCGAGTGGTCGAGAAGCAGGCGCCGATCAGCGAGGTGTTGCTCGTGCTCGACGCCACGACCGGTCAGAACGGTGTGATGCAGGCGGAGTCGTTCCTGCAGCATGCGGGCGTCACCGGACTCGTCCTCACGAAGCTCGACGGCTCCGCCAAGGGCGGTTTCGTCCTCGCGGTTCAGGAACGCACCGGCATCCCCGTGAAGCTCCTCGGTCAGGGCGAGGGTATCGATGATCTGACCGGATTCACCCCGCACGTGTTCGTGCAATCACTCGTCGGATGACGACGGGACTACCGTCGCGAGCATGAGGCTGGTTTCATAGCGGTATGGCGATCGAACACGACTACTTCGGGCTCCTCTCCTCAGGGCCGGACGGATCGATCTTCTGGTCGGAGACGGTCGAACTCGGTGACCAGAGTGTCACCGTCGACCTCACCGCGCCCGATCAGGACGACGTGTCCTCCGAGGCGCTCGACATCGCCGCCTCGCTGATCGCCGGACTCGAGAACGTCGACGGCACGGCACGCCGCGGGATGCTGTCCGAGGTCGACGACAGGACGAGCGAGGTGACCGAGTACATCCTGCAGCAGCAGGAGGCCTACGGTGATGACCTGCCCGATGTCCTCGTCGATGTTTCGGGCGACGCCGCCGTCGACATCATCCGCTCCCTCCGCCTGATGAGCATGACGATCCTCGCCGACGAGCACGGAGGATCCGAGCCTTTCGCCGTGCTCGAGTACGCGCTCGACGCGGGCACGACCGACGACGTCCTCCTGGTGAATCTCGGATCCGACGGCAGTGTGCAGTCGGTGATGAGCGCGGACTGACGCGACGAGGTCTGCGAGGGCGACTGCCGCTCAGACCGCCTGGGCGAACCCGAGGTCGGCACTGTCGGCGATGTGGGCGAGGTGCGCCGGGATCTCGCGTCCCTTCGACGCCATCGACTGCGCCCACAGGCGCCCCGCGCGGTAGGAGGAACGCACGAGCGGGCCGGCCAGCACGCCGAGGAATCCGATGCGCTCGGCCTCGTCCTTGAACTCCACGAACTCCGCAGGCTTCACCCACCGTGCCACCGGGAGATGGCGCGGTGACGGGCGCAGGTACTGCGTGATGGTGATGATGTCGCACCCGGCCTCGTGCAGGTCCTGCAGCGCTTGGACGACCTCCTCCGGCTCTTCGCCCATGCCCAGGATGAGGTTCGACTTGGTGATGAGGCCGGCGTTCCGCGCCTGCGTGATGACATCGAGTGAGCGCTCGTAGCGGAACGCCGGACGGATGCGCTTGAAGATGCGCGGGACGGTCTCGACGTTGTGGGCGAACACCTCGGGGCGGGCGTCGAAGATCTGGCCGAGGAAGGCCGGGTCGGCGTTGTGCTCGTTGGCCAGCAGCTCGACACCGGTGTTCGGGTTGAGCTCGTGGATCTTGCGCACCGTCTCGGCGTTGAGCCAGGCTCCGGTATCGGGCAGATCGTCGCGTGCGACGCTCGTCACCGTCGCGTAGCGGAGGTTCATCCGGACCACGCTCTCGGCGACCCGACGCGGCTCGTCGGTGTCGTAGTCGGCGGGCTTGCCGGTGTCGATCTGGCAGAAATCGCAACGGCGCGTGCACTGCGAGCCCCCGATGAGGAACGTTGCCTCGCGGTCCTCCCAGCACTCGAAGATGTTGGGGCACCCGGCCTCCTGGCACACCGTGTGCAGATCCTCGCTCTTCACGAGCGACTGCAGGGCGGTGTACTCCGGGCCCATCTTCGCCTTGGTGCGGATCCATTCGGGCTTGCGCTCGATCGGCGTCTCGGCGTTGCGTACTTCGAGGCGGAGGAGCTTGCGCCCCTCGGGAACAGCGGTCATGCGGTGACTCCTGTGTACTCGGTGGCGAAGGTGCGGATCACGGAGGAGAGGACATCGGCGGGGGAGACGTCCGCCCCCACGATCTCGCTGATCGTGGTGACGCCCGCGTCGGTGATCCCGCACGGGATGATGTCGCGGAAGCCCGCGAGCGAGTTGTCGCAGTTGAGCGCGAACCCGTGCATCGTCACGCCCTGCTGCACACGGACGCCGATCGCCGCCACCTTGTCCTCGGATAGCGGGCGCCGCACCCAGACACCGCTGCGGCCGGAGACCTGGTAGCCGTCGACACCGAGGGGTCGGAGGATGTCGATCAGCAGCTGCTCCAGGCGTCGTACATGGGCGACGACGTCGAGCGGCTCCTCGAGTCGGACGATGGGGTACCCGACGAGTTGCCCCGGGCCGTGCCAGGTGATCTTTCCCCCGCGGTCGACGTCGATCACGGGCGTTCCGTCGGCGGGACGCTCGTGCGGTTCGGTGCGTTTGCCGGCGGTGTACACGGCTTCGTGCTCGAGCAGGATCAGCGTGTCGGGGCGAGTGCCGTCGACGACGTCGGTGTGGATCCGTCGTTGGAGGTCCCAGCCGTGGGCGTAGGGAACGAGATCCGGAGCGAGTCCGGCCGTCACGATGTCGAGCATCCGATCTCCCGTCGGCGTATTTTTGGAACGCGTCCAACAATACGCCCTGAGAGGGAAGCGACGACGCACCGGCGCGGCGCGGTAGCGTGAGGGCATGAAGTCCACCGGTCGTGCCGGACGCCCGAAGGCGTCGTCCCGGGAGACGCTCGCCGAGGCCGCGTGCGAGCTCTTCCTCGAACAGGGATACGAGTCGACGTCGATCGCCGAGATCACCCGACGGGCGGGCGTGAGCAGGTCGAGCTTCTTCAACTACTTCACCTCGAAGGGCGACGTGCTGTGGTCGGGCCTCGACGCTCGCATCGACGAGGCATCCGAGGCTCTCGATGCTCTCGGCCGAGGCGCGAGCGACGCGGACGTTCGCGGGATCCTGCTCGACGCGGTGCGGGAATTCGCCCCCGACCCGCTGGCCCTCGCGCTGCGCAACGTCGCTGCGATGGGTCTCGACGACGAGCTCCCGCGCGATGTGGGCGTGCGCCAGGCGCGATTGGCTGCGGCGATCGCGCGGGCGGCGCGGACCTCGGGGATCGGCGAGGTGCGCGCCGATATCCTCGGAGCAGCGTATGCCGCCGCGGTACTCTCGTCGTTGCGCGTCTGGGCGGAGCAGGGGGCGGGGCGCGCCGCTCCCGAGAGCGTGCTGCGAGAGGCGCTCGACGTCATCGGCGATCTCCGCTGGTCGCGCTGATCCGAACAGCCGGGTCGAGCCGACGATCCGTCGCGACCGACTCGCGTAGAATCGGAGCACCATGGCTACGTTTGGCACGCTTTCCGATCGGCTCACCGAGACCTTCCGCAATCTGCGCACGAAGGGAAAACTCACCGCGAGCGATGTCGACGGCACCGTGCGCGAGATCCGCCGCGCGCTGCTCGATGCCGACGTCGCGCTCGCGGTCGTCAAGGACTTCACGGCGAAGGTGCGCGAGCGCGCGCTCGGTGACGAGGTCAACAAGGCTCTGAACCCTGCCCAGCAGGTCGTCCAGATCGTCAACGAGGAGCTCGTGCAGATCCTCGGCGGCGAACAGCGCCGGCTGCAGTTCGCCAAGACGGCTCCGACGGTCATCATGCTCGCCGGACTCCAGGGGTCCGGAAAGACCACGTTCGCCGGCAAGCTCGCCAAGCAGCTCGAGGGCGAGGGGCACACGCCTCTCCTCGTGGCCGCCGACCTCCAGCGTCCGAATGCCGTCAACCAGTTGCAGGTCGTGGCCGAGCAGGCCGGAGCCACCGTCTACGCCCCCGAGCCGGGCAATGGCGTCGGGGATCCGGTCAAGGTATCGCGCGACGGCGTCGAGCACGCGCGTCGACAGCAGCACGACGTCGTGATCATCGACACCGCCGGACGTCTCGGCGTCGACGCCGAGCTCATGAAGCAGGCGGCGGACATCCGCGCCGCGGTGCAGCCCGACGAGGTCCTGTTCGTGATCGACGCGATGATCGGTCAGGACGCCGTCAACACGGCGAAGGCGTTCCAGGAGGGTGTCGACTTCACCGGTGTCGTGCTCTCGAAGCTCGATGGCGATGCGCGCGGTGGTGCCGCGCTCTCGGTCGCATCGATCACCGGCCGTCCGATCATCTTCGCCTCGACCGGTGAGCGCCTCGAGGATCTCGAGCCCTTCCACCCGGATCGGATGGCCAGCCGCATCCTCGATCTCGGTGACATCCTCACCCTGATCGAGCAGGCGCAGCAGGCGTTCGACGAGGAAGAGGCGATGAAGGTCGCCGAGAAGCTCGCGACCGAGCAGTTCACCCTCGAAGACTTCCTCGAGCAGCTTCAGCAGATGAAGAAGATGGGCTCGATGAAGAAGATGCTGGGCATGCTTCCCGGCATGGGCCAGATGAAGCAGCAGCTCGACGATTTCGACGAGCGCGAGATCGACCGCACCGAGGCGATCATCCGCTCGATGACGCCGGGGGAGCGCCGCAACCCGAAGCTCCTCAACGGCTCGCGCCGCCTGCGCATCGCGCGGGGTTCGGGCATGACGGTGACCGACGTGAACCAGCTCGTCGCCCGGTTCGACCAGGCCGCGAAGATGATGAAGACCGTCGCGCGCGGCGGCACCCCGAACATCCCCGGTATGGGGCCGGTTCCCGGGATGGGGCGTCCCGGGGCATCGTCCAAGCGCGGCAAGAAGGGCAAGTCCTCGGGCGGATCCCGCTCGGGCAACCCGGCCAAGCGTGCTGCCGAGAACTCCGGAGCGGTCGCTACCGCACAGCCGACCGGTTCGGGCTTCGGCCTGGGCGGCGGTGCGAAAGCGCCGACCGAGGCCGATCTCGCCGAGATCCAGAAGCTGTTCGGCAAGAGCTGACGGCTCGCCCGGGTCGATTCGCCACCTGGCCACCGATCAACGCGGTGAGTACCACGGCGATCCCGATGCCCTGGGCCGCCGTGAAGGTCTCGCCGGACACGACGACACCGAGAACCGTCGCCACGACCGGCGACAGCAGCGCGAGGAGTCCGGGCGCGATCACCGGGAGCTGCTGGATGCCGCGGAACCACAGCGTGTAGGCGAACAGGCCGCCGACGGTCGCGAGCCAGAGATAACCGAGCGCGGCCGTCGCATCGATGGTCGGCGGTACGCCCTCGAGCAGAAGCGTGAGAGGCAGCAGCACCAGTCCGCCGGCGGAGAGCTGCCATCCGGCGTATCCGACCGGGCCCACGCCCTCGGGTCGGCCCCAGCGCTTGGTGAGCACCATTCCGGCGCCGGTCGCCGTCACTCCGCCGAGGGCCGCGAGGACTCCCCAATAGTCGAGCTCGGACGCCGGGCCGAGCACGATGAAAGCCACCCCCGCCGTACCCGCCAACGCGGCGATCGCCGAGAGAGGGCGGATGCGCTCCCGCACGACCAGTGCCCCAAGCGCGAGCACGATCAGCGGCTGCGCGCCGGCGACGGCCGCGGCCACTCCGCCGGGGAGACGTTCGGCGGCGAGGAAGAGCAGGGGGAAGAACGCGCCGATGTTGAGGACCCCGAGCACCAGGGCCCTACCCCACCACGCGCCGCGCGGGAGGGAGCGCGCGAAGACGATCGCGATCAGTCCGGCGGGGAGCGAGCGCAACAGTCCAGCGAAGAGCGGATGCCCTGGCGGCAGCATCTCCGTCGAGACGAGGTACGTCGTCCCCCACGCCATGGGTGCGAGAGCGGTGAGGAGGAGGAGGCGGAATCGAGGCATCACCTCAGCCTGATCGCCTTACTCAGATGAGTCCAACGCATCCATCTCATGATTTGCATGACATGCGATCATGGTCGGGTGGAACTGCAGCAGATGCGTTACGTCGTCGAGGTGGCCGCCACGCTGAGCTTCACCCGAGCGGCCGAGCGATGTTTCGTCACGCAATCCGCGCTGAGTCACCAGATCGCAGCTCTGGAACGGGAGCTGGGGCAGCGGCTCTTCGTGCGCTCGAGTCGCGACGTCCGGTTGACAGAGGTGGGCGAAGCACTCCTCCCGCATGCTCGCAGCGCGCTCGACTCCGCGGAGCGCGCCCGCGACGCGGTGGCCGCAGATCCCGAGATGCTCGCGGGCACCGTGCGCATCGGCATCATCCCGACCGTCGCCGCCGTGGGTGTTCCCGCCCTCCTCTCGGCGTTCCGTGCGGCGCACCCGGCGGTACGCGTGGAACTGGAGATGGGCAACAGCGACGCCCTCGCCGCGAAGGTGCGACGCGGTGATCTCGACGTGGCGCTGCTCGGTTTGCGCGTCGGGTCGGTTCCGCAGGGGGTCGGGTACCGGGAGATCGCGTCCGAGCACCATCGCGTGGTGGTTCCCGCAGCACACCGCCTCGCGACGAGCGAGAAGCTGCGCCTGAAGGATCTCGCCGGAGAGACGTTCGTGGACTTTCCTGCAGGGACCTCGGGGCGGGCGCAGACCGACGTGGCGTTCAGCGATGCGGGCGTCCACCGCGACGTCGCATTCGAGGTCGACACGGCCGGCATCATGCTGGGGCTCGTCGCCGGCGGCCTCGCGATCGCGCTTCTCACCCCCGGAGTGATCCCCGAAGGGCTCGCGGGTGTGTGCGCCATCGACGTCGTCGACGGTCCGCGCCGCACGGAGTACGTGGCGTGGGATCGCGAATCGCCGCGTCGGGTCGCACGAGCACTGCTGGCGGTGTTCGAGCGAGAAGCAGCCGCGCACTCGGCATCCGACGACTGATCGGGTGCGGGAACGGCGAAAGGGCGGGCCCGGAGATAATCTCCGAACCCGCCCTCACGTGGTGATGCTGCGTTACTTGACGTCCTCGTCGACCCAGTCCATCGACTTGGTGACGGCCTTGCGCCACAGGCGCAGCTGGCGGTCGCGCTCGTCGCCCTCCATCGTGGGCTCCCAGCGGCGGTCTTCCTGCCAGTTGGCGGACAGGTCGTCGAGACCGCTCCAGAAACCGACGGCGAGACCGGCGGCGTACGCGGCGCCGAGAGCGGTCGTCTCCGCGACGACCGGTCGGACGACCGGCACGCCCAGGACGTCCGCCTGGAACTGCATCAGCGCGTCGTTGGCGACCATGCCGCCGTCGACCTTGAGCTCCGTGAGATCCACGCCCGCATCCGCGTTGACCGCGTCGAGCACGTCGCGGGTCTGGAAGGCCACGGCCTCCAGCGCGGCGCGCGCGATGTGGTTCTTGTTCGCGTAGCGGGTGAGACCCACGATGGCTCCGCGGGCATCCGGTCGCCAGTACGGGGCGAACAGTCCGGAGAACGCGGGGACGATGTACACGCCGCCGTTGTCCTCGACCTTGTCGGCCAGCTCCTCGACCTCGGGGGCGGAGGAGATGATGCCGAGCTGGTCGCGCAACCACTGGATCAGCGATCCGGTGACGGCGATGGAGCCCTCGAGCGCGTAGTGCGTCGGAGCGTCGCCGAGCTTGTAGCCGACGGTGGTGAGCAGACCGTTCTTCGAGTGGACGATCTCCTCGCCTGTGTTGAAAATGAGGAAGCATCCCGTTCCGTAGGTGTTCTTGCTCTCACCCGTCTGGAACGCGGCCTGTCCGAAGGTCGCGGCCTGCTGGTCGCCGAGGATGCCCGCGATCGGGGTCTCGCGAAGCAGCGAGGAGTCCTCTGCCGCACCGTAGACCTCGGACGAGGAGCGGATCTCCGGCATCATCGAGCGCGGCACACCGAACGCCTCGAGGATGTCGTCGCGCCACTCGAGCGTCTCGAGGTCCATGAACATCGTGCGCGAGGCGTTCGTGACGTCGGTCACATGCACACCGCCGTCGACGCCGCCCGTGAGGTTCCAGAGCACCCAGCTGTCGGTGGTGCCGAAGATGAGATCCCCGGCCTCCGCCTTCTCGCGCGCGCCCTCGACGTTCTCGAGGATCCAGGCGATCTTGGTGCCCGAGAAGTACGTCGCGAGGGGAAGACCGACGATCGGCTTGAATCGCTCGACGCCGCCGTCCGCCGCGAGGCGGTCGACGATGTCCTGCGTACGCGTGTCCTGCCAGACGATCGCGTTGTAGGCGGGCGTGCCGGTGGTCTTGTCCCAGACGACGGCCGTCTCGCGCTGGTTGGTGATGCCCACCGCCGCGATGTCGTGACGGGTGAGGTCTGCGCGGCTCAGTGCGAGGCCGATGACCTCCTGCACGTTGCGCCAGATCTCGGAGGCATCGTGCTCCACCCAGCCGGCCTTCGGCAGGATCTGCTCGTGCTCCTTCTGGCCCGTCGCGATGATGCTGCCCTTCTTGTCGAAGATGATCGCGCGGCTGGAAGTGGTTCCCTGATCGATGGCGAGGATGTAGTCAGCCATTGTGTGTTCTCCTTTGAAGTGGGATTCGGGTGGCGTCAGGCGGCGAGGCCGAGAAGTGCGGGAGCGGCGAAGGCCGCGATCGCACCACCGATGAGCGGTCCGACGACCGGCACCCAGGAGTAGCTCCAGTCGCTCGAGCCCTTGCCCTTGATCGGGAGGATCGCGTGCGCGATGCGGGGGCCGAGGTCACGGGCCGGGTTGATCGCGTAGCCGGTCGGTCCACCGAGCGAGGCGCCGATGGCGACGACGAGCAGCGCGACGGGGAGTGCGGTGAGCGGTCCGAGGCCTCCGGGCACGCCGACCTCGATGTCGCCGTAGTCGGCGAATCCGAAGATCACGAACACGAGGACGAACGTTCCGATGATCTCCGTGACGAGGTTCCAGCCGTAGGAGCGGATCGCGGGGCCGGTCGAGAAGACGCCGAGCTTGTTGGCGGCCTCCGGCTCCTCGTCGAAGTGCTGCTTGTAAGCGAGCCAGACGACGATCGCACCGAGGATCGCACCGAGCAGTTCAGCTGCGGTGGCGACGAGGAACATCGTGAAGGTGATCTTGCCGGCGATCGCCAGGCCGATACCCACGGCCGGGTTCAGGATCGCACCCGAGTACGCCGAGACGATGACACCCGCGAACACCGCGAGGCCCCATCCCCAGTTGACCATCAGGAAGCCGCCGCCGAAGCCCTTGTTCTTGGCGAGGGCGACGTTGGCGACGACACCGCATCCGAGGAGGACCAGCATCGCCGTACCGACGAACTCCGACAGGAAATAGAGACCGAGATTGACATCAGGCATGTCTTCTTTGACCTTTCTTACGTGTCACGTCATCCCTGCCGTGACACTTCTTGGGTTACGTCGCGGGGAGGCGACGGTTCCTTCTCGTCAGCCGCGGGTGCGGGACGAGATGTCGAGGCCGTGCCGCTCGTTCAGCAGCTGGCGGGTCTGTTCGAGTTCAGCATCGTGCCTCGCGCGGTCCCAGTCCAGTAGCGGCGCGAGCGCGTCGGCGATCTCATCGAGCACCTCGGCGTCGGCATGGCCGGTGAACGCGATGCTCGTCCGACGCAGGATCACGTCCTGGAGACGGGCGACGAGCTCGTTCTGCACCATCCATTCGAGCTCGCGAGTGGAGAGGTCGCCGCCGGCGAGCGGTGCGTCCGGGCCCTGCTCGACGTACTCCCAGACCTGGGCGGCGCGGGTGCCGTAGCGCGCGAGGAGCTTCTCGGCGCGGTCTCCGGCGCCGGCGAGGTTCTCCTGGATCCAGATGCGCTTCGCCTTCTCGGTGCGCGGGAAGTCGCGGCCGCCGCCGATCGCACGGCCGGCTGTCGACACCGTGCGGGTCCGGTTCAGCAGACCCAGGACCACGTCCGACAGCGACTCGCCGAGTGCACGGAAGGTGGTCCACTTGCCGCCGACCAGGCTCACGAGTGGAACGGCGCCCTTCCGGTCGACCTCGATGCGGTAATCGCGCGAGACGAAGCCGGGTGCGGTGTCCTCGTGGCGGGGGAGCGGGCGGATGCCGGAGAACCGGTACACGATCTGCTCGCGGTCGACCGCGATCTGCGGGAACACGTGGTGGATCAGGTCGAAGAAGTAGTCGACCTCTTCCTCGGTGCACACGGCGACCTCGCGCGGATCAGCGTCGATGTCGGTCGTTCCGACGAGGACCTTGCCCTTGAGCGGGTAGATCAGCACGATGCGGCCGTCGGAGTGCTCGAAGAAGATCTCGCGCCCACGCGTGGCTGCGAGCAGTTCCGGGTGGTCGAGCACGATGTGCGATCCCTTGGTGCCGCCCATGAAACGCGTGTCGGTTCCCAGAGCGTCGTTCGTGAGATCGGTCCACGGGCCGGAGGTGTTGACGACGACGTCGGCCTTCACCGTGAACTCCGTGCCGCTCTCGCGGTCGCGGAGAACGATGTTCTCGCCGTCGCGGGCGATCGCCTCGACGTAGTTGAGGGCGTGCGCACCGGGGTGCGCGGACCGGCCGTCCTGCAGGACGTCGAGCGCGAGGCGCTCGGGATCGTGCATCGACGCGTCGTAGTACGTGGCCGTGTACTTGATGTTCGGGTCGAGGGCCGGAAGCTCGGCGAGCGAGCGCTTGCGCCCGAGGAAGCGGTGGCGCGGGACGCTGCCGCCGTCGCGGGAGAAGGTGTCGTAGATCGTCAGACCGATCTTGATGAGGAACGCGCCGCGCTCCTGGGGCTTGCCGCTCTTGTGCGTGAGGAAACGCAACGGCGCGGACAGGATGCCCGAGAACGTGGAGTAGATCGGGATCGTCGTCTGGAGGGGCTTGACGTAATGCGGCGCGATGCGCAGCAGACCGTTGCGCTCTTCGACCGACTCGCGTACGAGACGGAACTCGCCGTTCTCGAGATAGCGGATGCCGCCGTGGATCATGTGGCTCGACGCCGCCGAGGCGCCCGAGGCGAAGTCGCCGCGTTCGACGAGGACGACGTCCACGCCCTGGAGGGCGAGGTCACGGAATGTCGATATTCCGTTGATGCCGCCGCCGATGAGCAGCACCGTCGTACGTCCGGATTCACGGAGCGCGCGTACGTCGTCGCGCTCTGCAGATGAGTGTGTCGATTCGATCATTCTCGAGCTCGCTTCCTTGCTTGCCCCCAGCATCGACCTCTCGTCCGCTGTGCGCAAGCCCAGTGCACATATGTGCAAGGATCGAGGGCGAGGAGGCCGCCGTGGCAGATCACAGTGCACATCCGCGGGACGGAAAGCTGGTCGCCGCGCTCACCGCTGCGCAGCTGTACTACATGCAGGACAAGACGATGGAGGTCATCGCCCGCGAACTGGGAACCTCTCGTTCGTCCGTCTCGCGTCTGCTGAGCTACGCGCGGGAGAGCGGTCTGGTCGACATCCGCATCAATTCGCCGCTCGAGCGACTGGGGATGCTCGAGCAGCGGATCCGCGATCGTCACCGGATCGTCGCGCACGTCGTGCCGATGCCGGAGATCGTGAGCGAGGTGGAACGTCTGGAGCGGGTTGCGTTGACCGCGGGGCGGCTGCTGTCGCAGTTCGTCGAGTCCAACATGGTGGTCGGCGTGGCGTGGGGGTCGACCATCAGTGCGGTCAGCCGTGGCCTCACCCAGAAGGAGACGCACAACACGACATTCGTGCAGTTGAACGGCGCGGGCAACACCCAGACCAGCGGGCTCGACTACTCCAGCGACATCCTGCAACGGTTCGGCAGCGCCTTCGGCGCACAGGTGCAGCAGTTCCCCGTGCCCGCATTCTTCGACGACCCGGCTACGCGGGAGGCGATGTGGCGGGAGCGGAGTACGCGACGCGTCCTCGACCTGCAATCGAAGATGGACATCGCGGTCTTCAGTCTCGGATCGCCGGCAGCCGAAGTGCCCAGTCGTGTCTACGTCGGGGGCTATCTGGGCCGCGAGGACTATCGGAGTCTGCGGGAGGATCACGCGATCGGCGACGTGGCGACCGTCTTCTTCCGCGCCGACGGATCCTGGAAGGACATTCGACTCAACGCCCGGGCGACCGGTCCGACGCTCGATCGGCTGCGCCGCGTTCCCCGGAGGGTCTGCGTCGTGTCCGGCGTCCCGAAGCTCGCCAGTGTCCGCGCCGCGATCGCCGCGGATCTGATCACCGACGTCGTGCTCGACGAGGGGCTGGCCCGCCGCCTGGCGGAGGACTGAAGAGATCAGGCCTCGTTCGTCGATGCCTCCGGGCCGGAGCGGAATTCCCGGATGAGGTGCTGCACGACCTCGCCGAGGTCGCCGTCGGCGGCATCCGCGACCGCCACCTGCCGGGCGTAGCTCGCCCCGTCGCGCAGGATCGTGGCGACGCTGGCGAACTCCCTCTCGCAGGAGAGCGATCGCGCGACCGGGGCGAGTTCATCGAGGGTCTCGGCGAGGTGATCCCTCACGTCGCGCTGCGTTCCGGAATCGTCGACGATCACCCGCGCGTCGAGTCCGTAGCGTGCCGCACGCCACTTGTTCTCGCGGTGGAACCACGAGGGCAGGGTCGGAAGGGGGCGCCCCTCGTCGAGCTCTCGCGAGAAGTGCTCGACGAGCACCTGCACGAGCGACGCGACCGCCGCGAGCTCCGGCAGTGTCGACATGCCGTCGCACGCGCGCACCTCGATCGTGCCCCAGCGGGGTGCGGGGCGGATGTCCCATCGCACCTCGGAGGCATCCTTCATCACGCCGGTGCGCACCATGTCTTCGAGATAGGACTCGAACTGCGCCCAGTCGTGCAGGGGCCAGGGGAGTCCGGCGGTCGGCAACTGCTGGAACACGAGTGCACGATTGGACGCGTATCCCGTGCGCTCCCCGGCCCAGAACGGACTCGATGCCGCCAGCGCCTGCAGATGAGGAAGGTAGGCGGTGAGCGCGTTGATGATCGGGAAGACCTTGCGGTGATCGTCGACACCGACGTGCACGTGGATGCCCCAGATCATCATGTTGCGTCCCCACCACTGCGTGCGCTCGATGAGCGTGTGGTACCTCGTCTTGTCGGTGACCTGTTGGTCGTACCACTGTGCGAAGGGGTGGCTGCCGGCCGACAGCAACTCGATCCCGATGGGCTCGGTGGCTTCACGCACGGCGGAGATCGCGCGGGCGATGTCATCCACGGCATGAGCGACGGATCGGCCGACGCCGCTCGTCACCTCGATCGTGTTGGTCAGCAGCTCGCCGGTGACGGTGTGGCGCTCGCTCGCGCTCTGCTCTTCGAGCACATCGAGGAGTTCGGGCGCCCGTCCCGTCAGATCCCCGGATGCCGGATCGGCGAGCATGATCTCCCACTCCAGGCCGACGGTGGAGCGGGCTGACGGGGCGAACTCGAGCGTCACGTGCACATTCTGGCACGCGGCCGGTACGACACGACAAAGCGCGAGTCCTCACGTTTCGCGCCCGGGCTCGGCATCTGGCAGAATAGAGGGTCGGACGGCATGCTCGACCCTCTATCCAGCATCCGTCCTCCCTTTGAGCTTCCGCCGGATGTGCACCCCACTCTCCAGGCGATCAGTTCGTTTCCTTCCACACAATTCAGGAGAATCGTGGCTGTCAAGATTCGTCTCAAGCGCCTGGGCAAGATCCGTGCGCCGTACTACCGCATCGTCGTCGCCGACTCGCGCACCAAGCGCGATGGTCGCGTGATCGAGGAGATCGGCAAGTACCACCCCACCGAAGAGCCCTCGTTCATCGAGGTCGACTCCGAGCGTGCGCAGTACTGGCTCTCCGTCGGCGCGCAGCCGACCGAGCAGGTCGCCGCGATCCTCAAGATCACCGGTGACTGGGGCAAGTTCAAGGGCGACGCCGACGCGAAGTCGACCCTCAAGGTCGCCGAGCCGAAGGCCGCCTTCGAGGCCGACTCCTCGAAGAAGTCCGTCGTCAAGCCCAAGGCGGAGAAGAAGGTGGAGGCTCCCGCTGAGGAGGCTCCCGCCGCCGACGCCGACGCGGAGGCCGCTGAGGCTCCCGCCGCCGACGCAGAGTAATCCGTCGTGCTCGCCGCCGCGCTCGAACACATCGTCAAGGGGATCGTCGATCACCCGGAGGATGTGCACATCACCGCTTCCACCTCGCCGCGAGGCGATCTCCTCGAGGTGCGCGTGCACCCCGATGACCGTGGACGCGTGATCGGGCGCGGCGGCCGCACGGCCAAGGCACTCCGTACGCTCGTCGCCGCCCTCGCCGACGGCCGTCGCGTGCGCGTCGATGTCGCGGACGACTGACGTGGTGCCGCAGGACACGCAGCAGGGCAAGAACCAGCTCCGGGTGGGGCGCCTCGTGAAGGCCCACGGCCTCAAGGGCGGACTCAAACTCGAGCTGTACACCGACAACCCGGAGCGTCGTTTCGTCACGGGTGCCGAGTTCACGTTGCAGGTGCCCGAGGCATCTCCGTGGCACGGCAAGACCATCACCGTGCGCGAGTACCGGGTGATGAACGGCAACCCCGTCGCCTTCTTCGAGGACGTCGACGACCGCACCGCCGCCGAAGGCCTCGTGCGCGCCATCCTCTGGATCGATCAGGACGTCGACGAGACCGAGGACGACGCGTGGTTCGACCACCAGCTCGTCGGCCTCGACGTCGTCCGCGACGATCTGGTGATCGGACGCGTCCAGCGCGTCGAGCACTTCCCCGCGCAGGACCTTCTCATCGTCAAGGCCGGCGACAAAGAGGTCATGGTGCCGTTCGTGTCGGCGATCGTGCCGACGGTCGACGTCACTGCGGGTCGGGTGATCGTCACGCCGCCGGCCGGGCTCTTCGAAGAGCTTCCGGATGCCGATGACGAATCGTCCGTGCCCGAGGAGTCGGGTCCTGCCGAGGATTCCCCGGCGGCCGAGTAGCGGCTGAGAGGTCACTCCCGTGCGCATCGACGTCCTCTCCATCTTCCCGTCGTACTTCGACGGGCTCACGCTCTCCCTGCTGGGCAAGGCGCGTGACGCCGGCCTCCTCGACCTCAACCTCCACGACCTCCGGGACTGGACCTCCGATCGTCACCGGACCGTCGACGACACCCCGTACGGCGGTGGTGCCGGCATGGTCATGAAGCCGGAGCCGTGGGGCCTCGCTCTCGATGAGGTCGCCGGGGCATCCGAGCGCCCGACCATCATCTTCCCGTCGCCGGCCGGTGAGGTCTTCACGCAGGCGACCGCACGCGACCTCGCGACGCGGAAGCACATCGTTTTCGGCTGCGGCCGCTACGAGGGCATCGACGAACGGGTCTTCGAGTACGCCGCGGCGCTCGGCGAAGTACGCCTGATCAGCCTCGGCGACTACGTCCTCAATGGCGGCGAGGTGGCCACGATGGCCATGATCGAAGCCATCGGGCGCTTGGTCCCGGGGGTCGTCGGCAATCCGGAGAGCCTGGTCGAGGAATCGCACGAGGACGGCCTTCTGGAGTACCCCTCGTACACGAAGCCGGCGATCTGGCGCGAGCGCGAGGTGCCCGATGTGCTCCTCAGCGGCAACCACGCGCGCATCGCGCAATGGCGCCGTGAGCAGCAGTTCGAGCGCACGCGTGCCCGTCGGCCGGACCTGCTCCCCGACGACGCCGACTGAGCAGGCCTGCCGCGACCGATCAGTCGACGCCGAGGAACGACCGATCGGTCAGGACGATCGGTCCTTCCGCGGTGATCGCGACGGTGTGCTCGGAGTGCGCGCCGCGGGAGCCGTCGGCACTGCGCAGAGTCCACCCGTCGGGGTCGGTGACCAGCTCATCGGTCGTCGCGAGGAACCATGGCTCGAGCGCGAGTACGAGGCCGTCGCGGAGCGGGAATCCGCGTCCGGCGCGTCCGTCGTTCGCCACGTGGGGGTCGCCGTGCATGGTGCGGCCCACGCCGTGGCCGCCGAAGTCG
The DNA here is from genome assembly GCF_042957055.1 of Microbacterium sp. NPDC008134. Lineage (NCBI taxonomy): Bacteria > Bacillati > Actinomycetota > Actinomycetes > Micrococcales > Microbacteriaceae > Microbacterium > Microbacterium sp. NPDC008134. The sequence goes on from NZ_JBIBHO010000001.1 coordinate 1,608,826, forward strand.
GTGTTGATCGAGTAGCCCTCGCCGTGGGCGACGGTCGCGACGGATGCCGAGATGTCGCCGATGCGGTTGCCGACGGTCGCGGCGGCGATCGCGGCGTCGAGCGCACGCTCCGTCGTTGCGATCAGCCGGAGGTCCTCGTCACGCGGCGTTCCGACGACGAATGACACGGCCGAGTCCGCCACCCATCCGTCGACGGAGACCGCGAAGTCGAGTGAGACGAGGTCGCCGTCGCGCAGCGTGTAGTCGTGGGGGAGTCCATGCAGCACGGCGTCGTTCACCGATGTGCAGATGACCTTCCCGAACGGGCTGGCGCCGAAGGACGGGTGGTAGTCGATGTAGCAGGACTCGGCACCGCGCTGACGGATCAGGTCGTGGGCACGACGATCGATGGTGAGGAGGTTGGTCCCGACCTTCGTGTCGGCGCGCAACGTAGCCAGCGTTTCCGCGACGAAGCGGCCGGCGGCACGCATCTCGTCGATCTCGGCAGGGGTGCGCAGTTCGATCATTCGGGGGAGTCCTCTCGTCCTCGTCCATTCTCCCCGATCCGAGCGGACCCGTCGTCGCCGCGCTCAGAGCGAACAGCCGTGCGAGACGTCTCCCACCGGCATACCATCGGAGCATGTGGTTGCGTCAGGCGTTCTTCCGCTGGCTTCTGCCGGCGGCCTTCCTGTTGCCCCTGTGGCTCCTCGTCGGGTGGGGCGTGTTCCAGGGCGGATGGGCCATCCTCTGGGTGCTGTTCATCGCGATCCCCTCGGTGTTCCTCGGACAGCTCCTCCTCACTCTTCTCACCCGCTCGCGTCCATCGGTGCGCGCCGACCGCGCCGTGTCCTGGTGGGATGTGGCGGGGTTCACCCTCTGGCACGGACTCACGATCGCCGTCGGATGCTTCATCCCGGGCGCCTTCCCGTGGGTGCTGACCGGCGCAGTGGTCGTCGGGATCGCGCTCGTCTGGCTGCAGGGATGGCAGCTCTGGCGCGAGGCGAAGGTGAGCGGGACACGATTCCGCGAGACGATCGCGTGGTCCTCGTTCCCGGCTTCCGACGACTCCGTGGCCGAGCCGCGTCCGCGCGACGTCATCATCGTGCAGGAGAAGGACCCGCTCGCCTGACGGCGTGTTTTGGCTGCGGCAGGCATCCATGGCAGAATGGATGCTTGTGCCGTGACCGGTTCTGCCTCAGGGGAACCCGCGGATGCTTCGGCCCCGTACGGTGCACACCCATTCTTGTTCCTTCCACCATGCATGCGACCTGAGGCGAGTGCAGAGAGAGACGATCATGCAGATCCTCGACGCCGTAGATGCGGCTTCCCTCCGTTCGGACATCCCGGACTTCTTCCCCGGTGACACCGTCAAGGTGCACGTCAACATCACCGAGGGCAACCGCTCGCGTATCCAGGTCTTCCAGGGCGTCGTCATCGGCCGCTCGGGCGACGGCGTGCGCGAGACCTTCACGGTCCGCAAGATCAGCTTCCAGGTGGGCGTCGAGCGTAAGTTCCCGGTGCACTCCCCGGTGATCGACCACATCGAGGTCGTCACCCGAGGTGACGTGCGTCGCGCGAAGCTCTACTACCTGCGTCAGCTGCGTGGCAAGAAGGCGAAGATCAAGGAGAAGCGCGACCGCTGAGTCGACGCATCTCCACAGCACCCCGGGACACGACGTCCTGGGGTGCTGTGTTTTCTGCCCGGTATGCGAACCTTGATACTGCCGCTCGATGGCACGCACGACTGACGAAGGATGCCGATGACCTCTGAACCCTCCGCCGCGCCCGCCACGGGCACGAGGCGGCGCCGCGGACTGCTGGTCTTCCTGCGCGATGTGCTGATCATCATCCTGATCGCCGCGCTCGTCTCCTTCGTGGTCAAGACCTTCATCGTGCGATCGTTCTACATCCCGTCGGCATCCATGGAGCGTACGCTCATGGTCAACGACCGCATCCTCGTCGACGAGCTCACGCCGCGGTGGGCGGGGTACGAACGCGGAGACGTGGTGGTGTTCCAGGACCCGGGAGGATGGCTCGGCGACCAGCCGCAGCCACCGGCATCGCCTCCGCTCGTGCAGGCGATCGACGGCATCCTGACGTTCATCGGAATCTCCGCCTCCGATTCGCAGGACCACCTCGTCAAGCGCATCATCGGGCTCCCCGGCGATCACGTGGTGTGCTGCAACGCGCTCGGACAGATCACGATCAACGGCGCCCCGATCGACGAGCTCGACTACCTGAACCTCCCCGAGGGCAACACGGCTGCGTCGAACGAGCCCTTCGATGTCGTCGTCCCCGACGATTCGCTCTGGCTCCTCGGCGACAACCGCACGCGTTCGCGGGACTCGCGAGCGCACCAGGAGCTTCCCAGCGGCGGATTCGTGCCCGTCTCGAACGTCGTCGGCAAGGCGTTCCTGACGACGTGGCCGTTCGGTCGGATCGGGGCGATCGACGGGCACCACCAGGCCTTCGACAGCGTTCCGGACGAGGAATGACTCCGATCGCCCCGACCCTGGCGCTCGAGCGGCGGATCCTCGCCGACAGAGAGGTGATCATCTCCCTCGACGAGGTCGGTCGTGGAGCCCTGGCGGGACCGGTGGCGGTCGGCGCGGCGGTGATGGATGCCGCGGGCGCGCGGCGCCGTGTGCCCGAAGGGCTTCGGGACTCCAAGCTCGTCACGGAGCGCCGGCGCCCCGATGTCGCGGAGCGTGCGACCGCATGGGTGCGAGCCTCTTCGGTCGGATGGGCAAGCGCCGCGGAGGTCGACGAGGTCGGCATCATCCGCGCATTGGGCCTCGCCGCCTCGCGCGCGGTCGACGCCGTGGTCGCCCAAGGGACGTCGACGGCAGGAGCGGTCGTCCTGCTCGACGGGAACCACGACTACCTCTCGGCCGTGCACCACTCGGTGCTCGACGTGCGTCCGGTGATCAAGGGCGATCGGGACTGCGCCTCCGTCTCGGCAGCGTCCGTGATCGCGAAGGTCGCGCGCGATGCGCACATGGCGGATCTTCACGCCGACTACCCCCAGTACCAGTGGGATCGCAACAAGGGATACGCCAGCACCGAGCATCGGGAGGCGATCCGCACTCTCGGGCTCTCCCCGTTGCATCGCGCGTCGTGGGCGATCGCCGATGCGCCCGCCCTGTTCTGAACGTCCGGACGTTGCCGCGCTCGGGCAGTGCCGCACCCGGGCGTTCGCGACCCTAGGATGGAACCACCATGGATGAGGAAGCCTTCGACGACTACGACCGCGAACTCGAACTCGCGCTGTTCCGCGAGTACCGAGACGTGGTCTCGCAGTTCCAGTACGTGGTCGAGACCGAGCGCCGGTTCTACCTGGCGAACGAGGTCAACGTCGTGCGGCGCGACACCGAGCACGATTTCTACTTCGAGATCTCGATGAGCGATGTGTGGGTGTGGGACATCTACCGCGCAGATCGATTCGTGAAGGCCGTGCGCGTGTTGACGTTCAAGGACGTCAACGTCGAGGAGCTCCAGCGTCGCGAGTTCGAGCTTCCCCAGGAACTGTCGCTCGACGGTGAGTGAGCGGGGACGCTCACTTCTCCTGCACGGCTGACGTCTGACACCCGATTCTCCGCTCGGCGGTGGATGCCGGGAAACGGCCCCGGCGCACGGCTGAGCCGATCGCCATGCTGTCGGAATGGCAGCGAAGGATGACATCGGCAGGGCCGGGGAAGAACGGGCGGCGCGGCATCTCGTCAGCGCCGGGTACACACTCATCGAGCGCAACTGGCGGTGCGCGCAGGGCGAGATCGACATCGTGGCCCTTCAGGGCGAGGAGCTCGTCTTTGTCGAGGTGAAGACGAGACGCACGATCGCGTACGGTCATCCGTTCGAGGCGATCGACTCCCGCAAGAAGCGGCGGATGTGGGGGCTCGCCCATGCATGGGCCATCGCGCATCCCGATCACGCGCGGGGGCGTCGGATCAGGCTCGATGTCGTGGGAATCGTGGGCCAGGACCCGTCGACCGGCTCGCTCGAGCACGTGGCGGATCTCGTATGAGCACCACGCGCACCTGGGCGGTCGCCATCACCGGGGTGGATGGGCGCATGGTCGAGGTCGAGGCGGATCTCTCGAACCAGACGCCCGAGTTCAAGATCATCGGGTTGCCCGACAAGTCCCTCGGCGAGGCGGTGCAACGCGTGCACAACGCCTGCAAGAACGCCGGATTGGACCTCCCGAGGCGACGGATGACGGTGAATCTGTCACCGGCGAGCCTGCCGAAGCACGGATCCGGCTTCGACCTCGCCGTCGCCGTCGCGACGCTCGCCGCCGGGGATGCGATCTCGGCGCGGTCGATCCGCAGCACCGTGCACATCGGCGAACTCGGCCTCGACGGTCGTGTACGCCCGGTGGCGGGCGTGCTTCCCGCGGTGTTCGCCGCGGCGCGAGCGGGTTTCGATCGGGTGATCGTGCCCCAGGCGAACGTCGCCGAAGCGCAGCTGGTGACCGGGATCGAAGTGCGCGGTGCGGGCTCGCTCGCGGAGGTGGCCGTATGGCACGGGGCGGAGGTCGAGATCCCCGAGACGGCTGCCGATGAGACTTCCGTCGCGGACGAGGAGACGAGCGAGCCGCTCGACCTCGCGGACGTCGTGGGGCAGGAGGAGGCGGTGGAGGCGCTCGTGGTCGCTGCGGCGGGCGGGCACCACATGCTCCTCAGTGGTCCGCCGGGCGCCGGGAAGACGATGCTGGCGCGTCGTCTGCCGGGAATCCTTCCACCGCTGACCGATGAGGAAGCCCTCGAGGTTGCATCGATCCGCTCGCTGATGGGGGAGCGGGTGGTGTCGCTCGACCGGACTCCGCCGATCGAGGCACCGCATCACAGCGCGTCCGTCGCCGCTCTGGTCGGGGGCGGTTCTCGCGCGGCACGTCCCGGCGCGATCGTTCGCGCGCACCGAGGTGTTCTCTTCCTCGACGAAGCAGCCGAGTTCTCCCGCGTGGCGCTGGATGCGCTGCGTCAACCGCTCGAGTCCGGAGCGATCGAGGTCACCCGCGCGGGGTTCACCGCGCGGTTCCCCGCACGGTTTCAACTCCTGCTCGCGATGAATCCGTGTCCGTGCGGCAACTACGGCGTGCGGGGAGCGGAGTGCACCTGCCCCTCGCAGGCGATCAGAAGATACGCGACGCGGCTTTCCGGGCCGCTCCGCGACCGTGTCGACATCGAGCTGCGTGTCTCGCGAGTGGCCGCGTCACGAGCGACCTCCGGTGGTCGGGCGGAGCTCGACACGGCGACGGCGCGACAGCGGGTGGCCGATGCGCGGGGTCGCGCAGCGGAGAGGTGGGCGGGGACGCCCTGGTCGCGGAACGCCGACATCCCGGGGACATGGCTCCGCCAGGGGGAGTATCGGTTGGGCACCGGGGATCGAGCCCCGCTCGATCGCGCCCTCGAGAGGGGAGCGCTGACGCTCCGCGGATACGACCGCGTTCTGCGTCTGGCCTGGACGATGGCGGATCTCGCCGGACTCGAACGTCCGGGACAGAACGAGCTCGGTCGAGCGCTCCATCTCAAGCGGGGGATGACCCCGTGACGCTCGAGCTGATCGGTGATCGCGAGATCGGTCAGGCGGCGGTTGCTGTGCGGACGGATGGGGGAGAGCCATCGCCGGAGTCGATCGCGCGTGCGGCCTGGTCGGTTCTCGCGGAGCCGGGCGATGGTGTCGCCGGAGCGCTCATTCGTGAACTCGGCGGTGTCGATGCGCTGGAGGTCGCACTCGGGGAGTCGAAGGTGGGTTCGGGTAGCACCGCGACGGCCCAGCGTGCGTTGGCCGAGGGGCGAGCGCGATGGCGGCCGCGTGCGCACGCGCGCGCGGTGATCGACGCGCTGCGCGGAGCGGGCCACGTCGGTGCGCGACTGGTGATCCCCGGTGATCCGGAGTGGCCGGATTCGCTCGGAGATCTGGGGGAGCACGCCCCGCCGGCGCTGTGGGTCCGTGGCGATACCCGCCTTCTGACGGCGAGTCCGCGTGCGGCCATCGTCGGTGCCCGGGCCGCTACAGGGTACGGCGAGCACATCGCCGCCGAGATCGCGGGGGATCTCGCCGCAACCGGAGTCACGGTCGTCTCGGGTGGGGCGTACGGCATCGACGGGGTCGCGCATCGTGCGGCGCTCGGAGTTCGCGGACCGACCGTCGCGTTCCTCGCCGGGGGCGTCGATCGCGCTTACCCGTCCGGGCATCAGGAACTCTTCACACGCATCGCCGCGCACGGCGCCGTCGTCAGCGAGCTGCCGTGCGGTGCGGCACCCACGAAGTGGCGATTCCTCGCGCGTAACCGCCTGATCGCGGCGCTCGGCCAGGCGACCGTGGTCGTGGAGGCAGGGTGGCGGAGCGGATCGCTCAACACGGCAGGCCATGCGGCGGCGCTCGGGAGACCACTCGGCGCCGTTCCTGGCCCCGTGACGTCCGCGGCATCCGCAGGGTGTCATCGTCTTCTGCGCGAGTACGACGCGCGTTGCGTGACCTGCGCGGCGGAAGTCCGCGAACTCTGGGGAGACGAGGTGCAGGAGGCGTCGTTCACCCGACCGGCGGATCCCGACCGCATCCGCTTGCTCGATGCCCTCGGAACGAGGAAGCCTCTCGACGTCGAGGAGATCTGTCGGCGAAGTGGACTGGCCCCCGACCGGGTGCGAGCGTTGCTCGGCCTGCTCGACCTGGAGGGGATGCTCACGCCCTCCGACCAAGGATGGGTGCGCGCGGCCACTCCGTGATCGGGCGGCGACGGCGAGGTGCGATCCGTCACATCCTCATCCGGTGCATGCTGGAGCAATGCAGCTCGCCGCCGCCGCGCAGGCCTTCACCGAGTACCTCGAACGGGTACGCCGGCTGTCGGCGGCGACGGTGCGCGCGTATCGATCCGACCTGCGGGACCTGTCGGTCTCGGCGGGGGACATCACGATCGGCGATGTCGATCTCGAAGTGCTCCGCGACTGGCTGTGGAAGGCGACCCAGCGCGGCGACGCGCGGTCGACGCTGGCGCGGCGCGCTGCGGCGGCGCGATCGTTCTTCGGCTGGGCGACCGAGCACGAGATCATCGCCCATGATCCGAGCCTTCGCCTGATCGCTCCCAAACGCGGTCGCGCTCTGCCGGTCGTCGCATCGAAGGATGCCATGAGCGCACTTCTCGAACATCACCGCACCCGCGCGACCGCCGGAGGGGACCCGCGCGAGCTTCGCGACCACGCGATCCTCGAGACGCTGTACGGCTCGGGCATCCGTGTCTCCGAGCTGTGCGGCTTGGACATCGACGACCTCGACATCGATCGCCGGACCGCGCGCGTCCTCGGCAAGGGGGCCAAAGAGCGGGTCGTCCCCTTCGGGTTGCCGGCGAGGGAGGCGCTGAACGCGTACTTGCGTCGCGCGCGACCGGTGCTCGCCGCCCGCGGTGATCGTGCCGGCGGGGCGGTCTTCCTCGGCAGCCGTGGTGGTCGCATCGGCCCGCGGGCGGTCTACTCACTGGTGGCGGACGTGCTCGGTCCGCTCGTGGGGTCGGAGACGGTCGGACCCCATGCGCTCCGGCACACCGCGGCGACGCATCTCCTCGACGGTGGTGCCGACCTGCGTGCGGTGCAGGAGATCCTCGGCCATGCGAGCCTCGGGACCACACAGATCTACACCCACGTCTCGGCCGAGCGACTGACCGCCACCTATCGCCTCGCCCATCCGCGCGCCTGAGGGGACGAGCCTAGGCGCAGCATGGCAGCAGGACCGCTCTGGGCGGGGAGCCGAAAAGCAGGAGCGGATCGATGTACACGCCGTCGAGACGCACTCCCACGTGGACGGTCCCGTGCGCACTGTGCCCGCCCTGCGCGACGACGCCGATGACGTCGCCCGCAGCGACGATGTCTCCGGGGCTCAGGGGGGAATCCAGAGGTTCATAGGTCGAGACGTAGCCTGCGCCGTGATCGAGGGTGAGCAGCGGGCGATCGACGACGGTGCCTCGGAACGCGACGACGCCTTCCGCGGGTGCATGGAGCTGCTGCCCGGGGGCGGCCGCGATGTCGATACCGCGGTGACCCGCACCGTACTCGTGAGCGGGGGCCCGGTACGGCGCTGCGACGGATCGCGGGCCGTCGAGAGGCCAGCGCCACTTGCCGTCGCTCGCATCTGCTGCGCGAAGGGCCGAGAGGCCGAGCGGCTCGGCAGCGGAAGCAGGGCCCCGTGCTCCGAGTGCGGGTCCGAGCGTGAGCACGATGAGGGCGGCGGCGACCAGGCGGATGCGTCGAGGCGGGGTCATTCGGAGAGTCTCCCGGTCGACAGGGGGCCCGTAGGGTGCCCTGTCGGACTGTACCCGCATGCGGGGGAGAAGCGCGCGACGACGCCGCCTGTGGAGAGCAGGACAGCCGTCCGTTCTCCTGTATGCTGGAGGGGCACCTCGAAAACGGGGTGACTACGCGTGCCCAGAGCGACTCCGGTCGTGGCATCCACTCCCACAGGTCCTTCCCCGGAAGGCGGGTGTGCGCCGGGCACCAGGAAGTCCGATCGAACGATCGGCGATAACCTCAACGGCGCCCCGCGCCAGAACCAGGAGACGACCATGGCTGTGGTCACCATCCGCCAGCTGCTCGACAGCGGCGTGCACTTCGGACACCAGACCCGTCGGTGGAACCCGAAGGTGAAGCGCTTCATCCTCACCGAGCGCAGCGGCATCCACATCATCGACCTGCAGCAGTCGCTCGGCTACATCGACAAGGCCTACGACTTCGTCAAGGAGACCGTCGCCCACGGTGGCACGATCCTCTTCGTCGGCACCAAGAAGCAGGCTCAGGAGATCCTCGCGGAGCAGGCCACCCGCGTCGGCCAGCCCTTCGTCAACCAGCGCTGGCTCGGTGGACTCCTCACCAACTTCCAGACGATCTCCAAGCGTCTCGCGCGCATGAAGGAGCTCGAGGAGCTCGACTACGAGACCCCGGCGAACAGCGGCTTCACGAAGAAGGAGCTCCTGCTCAAGAAGCGCGAGCTCGACAAGCTGCACAAGTCGCTCGGCGGAATCCGCAACCTCACCAAGACGCCGTCGGCCATCTGGGTCGTCGACGCCAAGCGCGAGCACCTCGCCATCGATGAGGCCAAGAAGCTCGGCATCCCCGTGATCGGCATCCTCGACACGAACGCCGACCCGGACGACTTCCAGTACCCGATCCCCGGTAACGACGACGCGATCCGCTCGGTCTCGCTGCTGACGCGCATCATCGCCGACGCCGCCGCCGAGGGCCTGCAGCAGAAGCACAACCCCGAGACGGGCGACGCCGAGCCGCTCGCCGACTGGGAGCGCGAGCTGCTCGAGGCTCCGGCCGAAGAGGCTCCCGCCGCTGAGGCCGCCGAGGCGCCGGCCGCTGAGGCCGAGGTCGTCGAGGCTCCCGCTGCTGAGGCAGCCGAGGCCGACGCCAAGTAATCCCGCGACCACCACACACATCACGAAGCAAGGAGCCACCACACATGGCCAACTTCACCATCGCTGACCTCAAGGCGCTGCGTGAGCAGCTCGGTACGGGAATGGTCGACACCAAGAAGGCGCTCGAGGAGGCCGACGGAGACGTCGAGAAGGCCACCGAGATCCTGCGTCTCAAGGGTGCGAAGGGCAACGCGAAGCGCGCTGACCGCTCGACCAGCGAGGGACTCGTCGTCGCTCGCGAGCAGGCCGGCGCCGTGACGCTGATCGAGCTCGCCTGCGAGACCGACTTCGTCGCGAAGAACGACCGCTTCATCGCGCTGGCCGACAAGGTCGCCGACGCCGCTGCGGCAGTCAAGGCCGACTCGGTCGAGGCAGCCCTGGCCGCCGACGCCGCGGGTCAGTCCGTCGAGCAGCTGATCTCGGAAGAGGCAGCCATCATCGGCGAGAAGGTCGAACTGCGTCGCGTGCGCACGGTCGCCGGTGACAACGTCGAGGTCTACCTGCACCGCACGAGCAAGGACCTGCCGCCGCAGATCGGTGTCGTCGTCGCCTACTCGGGTGACGACGCCGAGACGGCGCGCAGCATCGCTCAGCACATCTCGTTCGCCAACCCGTCGTACCTCTCCCGCGAGGACGTTCCGGCCGAGGCCGTCGAGAAGGAGCGCGAGATCGTCACCGAGATCTCGCGCAACGAGGGAAAGCCCGAAGCGGCTCTCCCCAAGATCGTCGAAGGCCGCGTCTCCGCGTTCATCAAGCAGGTCGCCCTGCTCGAGCAGGACTACGCCAAGGACAACAAGCTCTCTGTCGCCCAGGTGGCGAAGGACGCCGGTATCACCGTGACGGACTTCGCGCGCTTCAAGGTCGGCGCGTAGCAGAGTCGAAGGGGTTCGGATCCATGAGATCCGAACCCCTTCTTCATGCCCAGAAGGCACTATCTTGAATCGGGACGAGAGGACAACACCCATGACCGAACGCACCGGACGCCGCCGCGTCCTTCTCAAGCTCTCCGGAGAGGCATTCGGCGCCGGTCAGCTGGGCGTCAACCCGGATGTCGTCGGCCAGATCGCGCGGGACATCGCCGCGGCGGTCGACCGCGTCGAGGTCGCCATCGTCGTCGGCGGGGGCAACTTCTTCCGCGGCGCCGAGCTGAGCCAGCGCGGCATGGACCGTGGACGTGCCGACTACATGGGCATGCTCGGAACCGTGATGAACGCGCTCGCGCTGCAGGACTTCCTCGAGCAGGCCGGCGCGGCGACGCGTGTGCAGTCGGCGATCTCGATGACACAGGTCGCCGAGCCCTACATTCCGCGCCGGGCGGAGCGTCACCTCGAGAAGGGCCGTGTCGTGATCTTCGGCGCGGGCGCGGGTCTCCCGTACTTCTCCACCGACACGGTCGCCGCTCAGCGCGCCCTCGAGATCGGTGCGGAGGAGGTCCTCGTCGCCAAGAACGGCGTCGACGCCATCTACACCGCCGACCCCAACAAGCACGCGGATGCCGAGCGCATCGAGCAGGTCACCTACAGCGATGCGCTGCAGCGCGGACTGAAGGTCGTCGACTCGACCGCCTTCAGCCTCTGCATGGACAACAACATGAACATGCGCGTCTTCGGCATGGAGCCCGCGGGCAATGTGACGCGCGCCCTCCTCGGCGAGCCGATCGGCACCCTGGTCACCACCTGAGTGTGTGACGCGGCGGAGAAGGCTTCGCCCGATAGAATTTGCAGAACACCCCGACGATAGGAGTCACCGTGATCGCGGACGTCCTCGCTGAAACCACCACCCGCATGGACCGGGCGGTCGAAGCTGCCAAGGAGGACTTCTCCACGGTGCGCACCGGTCGCGCGAACCCCCAGCTGTTCCAGAAGGTCCTCGTCGACTACTACGGAACGCCGACCCCGATCGGCCAGCTCGCGTCGATGGCCAACCAGGAGGCTCGCACCCTCGTGATCACGCCGTACGACAAGTCGGCGCTCAAGGCGATCGAGCAGGCCATCCGCGACATGCCGAACCTCGGGGCGAACCCGACGAACGACGGCAACCTCGTCCGCGTGACGATGCCGGAACTCACGGCCGAACGCCGCAAGGAGTACGTCAAGCTCGTCAAGTCGAAGGGTGAGGACGCCAAGGTCCACGTCCGCGGCATCCGTCGCAAGGCGAAGGACGACCTCGACGCGCTCAAGAGCGAGGTCGGAGAAGACGAGATCGCACGGGGCGAGAAGGAGCTGGATGCTCTCACCCGCCAGCACGTCGACCTCATCGATGACGCGCTCAAGCGCAAAGAGGCAGAACTCCTCGAGGTGTGAGGGCGGATGTCTGACACGCGAGATTCCGAGGACGGCGTGCCGCTGACCCGCCGCGAGGCGCGGGACGCGACGACGCCGGACTCGGGCATCCCGTTGGCGGACGAGGCGTTCCCCGCCTTCGACGCCTCGCTCATCCCGCCGCGGCCGCCGCTCCCCGAAGAGCCGGCCGTCGTGATCCCCGACACGATCGACACCGCGGACCACAATGCGATCCGCGAGCAGTGGCGTGCGAAGCGCGACGAGTTCGGCAGCCACGTCTCGCACGCGCGCGACCAGATCGATCAGGCGAACGAGCGGATCAAGCAGCGGACGGGGCGCGACCTCGTGCTCGCGATCCTCATCGGTCTCGCGTTCGGGGCGGCCCTTCTGGGCTCGCTCCTGTTCATCAAGGTGCTGTTCGTTCCGTTCGCCCTCGCTGCGGCGTTGTTGGGCGTCTACGAGTTCGCTCGCGCTCTCCGTACTTCGGGTCGACGCATCGACGTCGTGCCGCAGCTGGTGGCGGCCACGGCCCTCGTGCTCTCCGGCTACTTCGCGGACATCTGGCTGTGCTGGATCGTCCTGTTCCTCGCCGTGGCGTTCGTGATCGTCTGGCGTCTCATCGCGCAAATGTTCGCGCAGGACGGCCGGACCTACGGTGATGTGCTGGCGGATGCCGTCATCGGCGGCTTCGTGCAGGTCTACGTCCCGTTCCTCGCGGCGATCGCGCTGATCCTGCTCGGGCAGGAGGGCGGCCAGTGGTGGGTGCTCGGTTTCATCGCCATCGCGGTGGCAGCCGACACCGGTGCCTATGCGGCGGGCCTCGCCTTCGGGCGGCATCCGATGGCTCCCCGGATCAGCCCCAAGAAGACGTGGGAGGGGTTCGCCGGCGCGGTCGTCGCCTCGCTGACCGCCGGTGTACTGCTCGCGATCTATCTGCTGGAGCTTCCCTGGTGGGGCGGTCTCGTCTTCGGCGCGGCGATTCTCCTGTCGGCGACCCTGGGTGATCTCGGCGAGTCGATGCTGAAGCGCGATCTCGGGATCAAGGACATGAGCTCCTGGCTCCCCGGACACGGCGGCCTGCTCGACCGCCTCGACAGCATCCTGCCGTCGACGGTCCCCGCTCTCTGCCTCTACTTCCTCCTCTCTCCCTGGGTGGTGCTGTCATGAACGACCAGAAGACCGAAGAGCAGCAGCCTGTGCGAGCGGCTTTCGCCGTCGCGACGGGGCGGACAAAGGGCTATCACCCCGCAGCCGTCGACACGTTCCTCGCCTCGGCGCGCGCGGCGTTCGAGCACGGGGGAGATTTGGGTGCGGCCGACGTCCGTACCGCTTCGTTCCCTCTCGTCAAGGGCGGCTACGTGGTCGGTGACGTCGATGCTGCGCTGAGTCGCGTCGAGGACGCCTTCGCGGCGCGTGAGCGCGACCACGCTGTTCGCTCCGAAGGCGCGGGCGTCTGGGTTGAGCAGGCCCGCGACGAAGCCCAGGTGATCCTCGATCATCTCGCGCGCCCGCGTCGCCACCGGTTCGCTCGCACGGGCGCGCTCACTTTCGGCTACCGCGTCGATGAAGTAGACCACGTGGCGACCCGCATCGTTCGCTACCTTCGCGACGGCGATGCGTTGAGCGCGGAGCAGTTGCGCTCGGCGGCCTTCCGCATGCAGCGCGGCGGGTATCGCGAGGAGCAGGTCGACGCTCTGCTCGACGCGGCGATCGACGTGATCCTCGCCGTCCGCTGACCTTCTCATGGCCGTCCCAGGCAGTCTTGCGTAGACTGTCGATCATCGTGAACTCCCGAAACGACATGACACCTGCACGACGTGACGCCTCGCCGGTCCCTGTGGCGACGGCGAATTCGGTGCATCGCGGTACTCGTCGATGGTCACGACGTCGTGGAGTGGTCGCCGCGTTCGCGTCGCTCGCGGTCGTGGGATTCGCGGCAGCGATGGTCGCCCCGACCGCTGTCGCCCTCGCGGATCCGCCCGAGCAGGAGACGCCGGAGAGCGCCTATTCCGTCGCGCTCGAAGACACCCAGAATCTGACGGTCACCGTCGAGGGCGCCGAGATCGCACCCGTCGAGCGCGGGTCCTTCGAGGTCTATGTGACGCCGAAGCCGACCCCGACGCCGACTCCGACGCCGGCCTCGAATACCGGTTCCTCCGCGCCCGCAGCCCCGCTCTTCTACACCGGCGGTGGCGCCCCGGCGGACTGGATGGCGGCCGCAGGGATAGCCGAAGGCGACTGGGGCTACGTCGACTACGTCGTGTCGCGCGAGAGCGGCTGGAACCCGAACGCCACGAACAGCAGTTCGGGCGCGTGCGGCCTGGTGCAGGCTCTGCCCTGCAGCAAGGTGCCCGGCAACGGATACGACCCGGTCGACAACCTGCGTTGGGCGAACGGCTACGCCACGGGGCGCTACGGCAGCTGGGCCGGCGCCTACAACTTCTGGATCAACAACCACTGGTGGTGAGCAGGCACGATGCCCCGCTCCCGCAGGCGGCCTCCTTCGCGATCTGAGGCCGACGAGTCCTTCGAACGCCTCCTCGCGGGGTGGAAGCGCACCGAGACGCGCCGAGGTTCGGAATGGACCGTGCAGCCGGTTTCCGCGATACAAGCGCAGAAGTCCTACGTGTGTCCGGGGTGCTCCCGCATGATCGAACCGGGCACCGCCCACGTCGTCGCGTGGCGGGCCGACGGGGTTCTCGGAGACGCCGCCGACCTCGCGGCACGCAGACACTGGCACACACACTGTTGGAGGCAATCGTGACCATCGAGATCCGCGGGCCGCTCGAGCTGCCGGCTCGACGGGAGGACATCGAACTGCGCACCGCAGACGGCCTCGCTCTCGTCGGCGAACTCGCCCTCCCCGAGGTCGCGGAGCCTGCCGCGACGCTGGTCACGTTGCACCCGCTCCCCACCGCGGGCGGGTTCATGGACTCGCACATCCTGCGCAAGGCCGCAGCGCGGCTTCCTGCCCTCGCCGATCTGGCGGTGCTGCGGTTCAACACGCGCGGAACCACATCGCCCCGCGGCACCAGCGAGGGGGCGTTCGATGGCGGTGGCGCGGAGCAGTTCGATGTCGCCGCCGCGATGGAGTTCGTGCATGACCGCGGCCTGCCGCGCCCCTGGCTCCTCGGATGGTCGTTCGGCACGGAGCTGGCCCTCAAGTACGGGCGGGACCATGACATCGAGGGCGTCATCCTGCTCTCGCCGCCGCTGCATCGCGCGACGGACGCCGAGGTCGCGGCGTGGGCTCAGTTCGATCGGCCGGTCGTGATCCTCGTTCCGGAGTTCGACGACTATCTCCGCCCCACGGAGGCACGCGAGCGCTTCGCGTCGATTCCGCACGCGACGCTCATCGCCGTCGAGGGAGGAAAGCACCTCTGGGTGGGGGAGTCGCAGACGCGGCGCGTGCTCACCGAGATCGTGGCCGCCGTGAACCCCGCAGCCCTTCCGCTGCCGACCGAGTGGCCGGTCTCGCTCTGACCTGAGCGGCGTCAGAGTTCGTTCATGCGCGGGATGAGCACCTGGCGGTAGATGATCAGGATGCTCGCAGCCACGGGGATCGCGATGAGCGCGCCGAGGAGTCCGAGCAGACTGCCGCCGGCGAGTGCGGCGACCACCACGACTGCGCCGGGCACCGACACCGCACGGCTCATGATTCGCGGGGAGATCACGTACGCCTCGATCTGCATGTAGATCAGGTAGTAGACGCCCGCGGCGATCGCGGTCGCGGGGGAGCCGAGGCCCGGGATCAGGCAGATGAGCACGATGAGCGTGGACCCCGTCAGCGTCCCGACGAGCGGGATGAGAGAGAAGAAGAAGGCGATGACCGCCAGGACGGCGGGGAAGGGCGCCTGGATGATCGATAGGTAGATCGCACTCAGGACGCCGTTGATCACACCGAGCGAGACCTGGCCCATGACGTAGTAGCCGACCGAGTCGGTGATCTGGTCGGCAAGGTCGATGAAGCGCTCTCGCTTGGATGCGGGCGCGAGCTGATAGACGGCGCGCTTGAGCGAGGGGGTGGACGCCGTGAGATAGACGGTGAGGATCAGGACGATGAATGCGCCGAAGAGACCGGTGACGATCGAGGTGCCCACGACGATCACGCTCTCGGTGATCGATCCCCAATTCTCGAGCAGCCAGTCGGTCGCGCGCGTGAACGTGTCGTCGATGAACGAGGGCTGCAGCCCGGGGAAGACGTCGGTGATCCAGTCCTTCACATCGCCGATGTAGGTGCTCTGGAGGAACAGGGTGATTCGCCGCACGAGTTGACTGATCTGATCGATCAGGATCGGCAGCACCATCAGGACGATGCCGGCGAAGACGCCCAGCACACCGAGGATCGTGACGAGTACGGCGAGCCAGCGGGGGAGCTTGCGGCGTTCGAGGAACGCGACCACCGGATCGAGGCCGAGGCTGAGGAACAGCGCGGTGCCGACGTAGAGCAGGACGGTCGAGAGGTTCTGCAGGCTTCCGATCAACAGGATGCCGAGGCCCACTCCGAGCGTCGCCACCAGGGCGGTGCGGAAGGGGTTGTGGATCTTCATCTCGACTCCTCAGGACGGGTGCTGCCAGGCTATCGATCGTGCCATGCGCAGCTCGCGCGACGTGCCGTCGCGCACCGCGGGAATCGCCCTTGTGGGCAACACACAGGTGGTTTCGCTAGTCTGAAATGTCGAGTGTTGCGTCCCGGGTCATCGTGCGGGATGCGTGAGGAGACTATTCGTGCGTTTCGTATGGGCCGTCGTGGCCTTCGTCCTGGCCGCGGCCCTGATCGGTGCCGGCATCGCTCAGCGCACCATCTTCATGGGGCCGGATTCGGTGCAGGAGACGGTGCAGATCGACGAGCCGGCTCCGTTCATCCTGATCGACGGTGACGTGCTGCGAGCGCACCCCGGTGCGCAGACGCTGCTGATCCGCGGCGACGGTGAGATCTTCTCCGCGTACGGCCGCACACCTGACATGGAGGCGTGGCTCGCCGACTCCGACTACAACCAGGTGACCGTCGACGACGACGGCTCTTTCCAGGTCGAGCACGTCGTCGCTCCCGAGGCGGAAGACGACGCCGTCGATTCCGGAGACACGGCGACCGAGGAACCGACCACCGAGGACGACCCGGCCGCCGTGACGGGGCGCGACCCCGCCGGTTCCGATCTCTGGCTGAACTCGTTCAGCGACACCGATTCGCTGTCGCTCGACAACCTCCGCCTTCCCGAGGGCGTCAGCGTGCTCGTCGCCTACGACGGCACCGAGAACGCACCCGACGACATCGTGGCGTCCTGGCCGCTGGACACCTCCACGCCGGCCGCCGGACCGCTCATGGTCGCCGGTGGCGTGCTCCTTCTCGTAGGGCTGATCCTCTATGCGCTCGGCATCCGTCATCAGCGTCGCGGCCGTGGTCCGCGTCGCAAGGGGCCGGGCCCGTTGCCCGTGACCGAGCCCATCGACCTCGCCTCGCTCCCCGCAAGCGATCGTGCAGCGATCGAGAGCGGGGCGGCCGGCCCGAAGGCGCAGACCGCGGATGGCATCCAGGATGCGGAGATCGTCGACGAACCGTCCACCGCCGAGGGCGGTGCGGACGATGGGAAGACCGAAGGGCAGTCGAAGATGAAGTCCGCAGACCCCGCTCGCCGTCGTCGCCGTCTCCTGGTCGTGCCGATTCTGGGACTCACCGCCGTGCTCGCCGCCGGATGCTCCTCCGATTCCTGGCCGCAACTGGGCGCCCCCGAAGCGACGCCGTCGCCCACTCCGACAGTGATCGCCCCGGAGAATCAGAAGCCGCCGGCGGTGACCGAGGCCCAGGCGGAGCGCATCCTCGGGGAGATCTCCGCCACGCTGGCTGAGGCGGACACGAACCGCGATCTCGATCTCGCCAAGACCAGGCTCGACGGCCCGGCGCTCACGGCTCGAACCACGGACTACGCACTTCGCACCGCGATCGCCGATTCTCCCGTTCCCGCTGCGATTCCCACCGACGATGTCGAGGTCGTTCTCCCCGAGGCGACCGACCGCTGGCCCCGCACGACGCTCCTGCTCTCCAGGAGTGCGGATGACGAGACCGTCCCGCCGGTGCTGCTCACGATGACCCAGCAGGATCCGTGGTCGAACTACAAGGTCACGAACATCGCCGAGATGTCCGCGGACGCCGTGTTCCCCGACGTCGCCGCGGCGTGGCTCGGCACCGCGCTGGTCCCCGACGACTCCGCATTCCTCAGCATCGCGCCCGGTGAACTCGCCGCCGCCTTCGCGGACGTCGTCGACACCGGCGAGAAGAGCGCCTCCAACGGCCTCTTCGATGATCTCTCGCAGAAGCTCGCGACGTCGATCCGCGACAGCCGCCAGACCGTCGTGCAGAACCTCATCGACAACGGTGCGGCAGAGACATCCGAGGTCAGTTTCGACATGTCGCCGGCCGACGATCCCGCCGTCTCCATGACGACGCTCGACAGCGGCGCGATCGTCGGCATCACGCTGACGGATGCCGAGACGGTCAAGCCGACCTCCGCCGATGCGGTCATCCGATTCGGCGACAACGCGAAGGCCAATGCCCTCACCGGCGTCTCGGAGTCCGCAAAGGGCGTCGTGACGACGTACGAGTTCCAGCTCTTCTTCTCGGTTCCCGCGCAGGGATCCACCGAGCAGATCAAACTCCTGGCGTCGCGTCAGGATCTCGTTTCCGTAGAGGTGATCAAGTGACCGAGTTGTCTCCTGCGGCGCTGCGTGGTGCCGTCGATCTGTCGAGCCTGCGCAACCGGCCGGCCGCTCCCGCCCCCGGCGCTCCGGCCGCTCCCGCCCCCGGTGCTCCGGCCGCTCCCGCCCCGGGTGCGCCGTTCGCCGATCTCGTGATCGATGCGACGGACGAGACCTTCGGGCAGGTTCTCGAGCTCTCGCGAACCGTGCCGGTCGTCGTCGACCTCTGGGCGGAGTGGTGCGGGCCGTGCAAGCAGCTCAGCCCCATCATCGAGAAGGTCACCCGCGAGCTGGGCGGGCGCGTCCTGCTGGCCAAGGTCGACGTCGATGCGAACCCTCAACTGGCGCAGAGCTTCCGCGCGCAGTCGATCCCGATGGTCGTCGCGGTCATCGCCGGGCAGCCGGTGCCGATGTTCAACGGCGCCGTTCCCGAGGAGCAGGTGCGGGCGGTCTTCGCCCAGCTCCTGCAGCTGGCCGCGCAGAACGGTGTGACCGGTTCGCTGGCGATCGACGGTGCGGCGGCCGCGGAGGACGCACCCGCCGAGGAGCCCGCGCTTCCGCCGCTTCACGCCGAGGCGTTCGCCGCGATCGAAGAGGGCGACTACGCCGCCGCGATCGTCGCCTACGAGAAGGCGCTCGCGGAGAACCCCCGCGACGAGGACGCGATCGCCGGACTCGGACAGGTGCGCCTCCTCGATCGCGTTCAGTCGCTCGACCTGCAGGCCGCTCGTGCCGCCGCGGCGGCAGCGCCGCTCGATGTCGCCGCGCAGTTCGACGTCGCCGACCTCGATCTCGCGGGCGGCCACGTCGACGATGCGTTCGGCCGTCTCCTCGACCTCTTCGCACAGCTCCCGACGCACGAGCGCACACCCGTGCGCGAGCGTCTCGTCGAGCTGTTCGGACTCATCGGGGCCAGCGACCCGCGCGTCGTCTCGGCGCGGAATCGCCTGACGTCGCTGCTCTTCTGAGCTGCTTCTCGGAGGCCCCGCCCCGGGGTCTCCGACCTAGCCGCGGGTGACGCTCGGCACATGCGGGTCGGTCTGATAGCGGAGCCACAGCGTCGACAGCGCCGGGAGAGTGATCGTCGCCGTCGCCGGACCACCGTCCTCGGAGTGGGCGACGACGACCCCGAGGTTGCCGGATCCACGACCGCCGAACGCCGAGGCATCCGTGTTGAGGATCTCCTCCCAGACCCCCTCGCGGGGGAGCTCGAGCCGGTAGCCGACGTGTTCGATCCCGGAGAAGTTGCTGACCACGACGATCCGTCCGCCATGACCGTCACGGCGCTCGAAGGCGATCACGTTCGGGTCCCAGGTGGGCGCGCCCAGACGAGAGAACGACGAGGCATCGCTGTCGCGAGCCCAGAGCGGTGCCTGCACGCGATACGCGGTGTTGAGAGCGGCGACGAAGTCCCGGAGCTGCGCATGCGACGGCTGATCGAGCAACCACCAGTCCAGCTCGCGTGACTCCGACCACTCGGCGAGCTGCCCGAACTCCTGGCCCATGAACAGCAGGTTCTTGCCGGGGTGACCCCACATGTAGCCGAGGTAGGCGCGCACGTTGGCGAGCTTGTGCCAGTGATCGCCCGGCATCTTCGCCACGAGGCTGCCCTTGCCGTGCACGACCTCGTCGTGACTGATCGGCAGCAGGTAGTTCTCCCCGAACGCGTAGACGAACGAGAACGTCATCTCGCCCTCGTGATGCGCACGGTACATCGGGTCGCGGGCGATGTACTGGAGCGAGTCGTTCATCCAGCCCATGTTCCACTTGAAGCCGAATCCGAGGCCGGCATGATCGGTGGGTGCGGTGACCCCGGGGAAGCTCGTCGATTCCTCGGCGATCATCATGATCCCGGGGTGGAGGCGGTATGCCGTCGCGTTGACTTCCTGGAGGAACCGGATCGCCTCGAGATTCTCGCGACCGCCGTGGATGTTCGGTTCCCACTCGCCCTCGTTGCGCGAATAGTCGAGGTAGAGCATCGATGCCACCGCGTCGACGCGGAGACCGTCGACGTGGAACTCCTCGAGCCAGTACAGGGCGTTGGCGACGAGGAACCCCCGCACCTCGGGTCGCCCGTAGTCGAAGATGAGCGTGCCCCAGTCCTGGTGCTCACCGCGCCGCGGGTCCGGGTGCTCGTAGAGGGGCTGGCCGTCGAAGCGGGCGAGCGCGAAGGCGTCCTTCGGGAAGTGGCCGGGAACCCAGTCCATGATCACGCCGATGCCCGCCTGGTGCAGGCGATCGATGAGGTACCGGAGGTCGTCGGGCGTCCCGAATCGGCTCGTGGGCGCGTAGTACCCGCTCACCTGGTAGCCCCAGGATCCGCCGAACGGATGCTCGGCCACCGGCATGAACTCGACGTGGGTGAACCCGGTCGCCGTCACGTGCTCGATCAGCGGCTCGGCGAGATCGCGGTACCCGAGTCCGCCTCGCCACGATCCGATGTGCACCTCGTAGACCGAGAGGGGCTGCGCGACCGCGTGCGTGGCGGCGCGCCTGGTCATCCACGCGCCGTCGGCCCATCGATAGGAGGACGCCGTGACCACCGAGGCGGTGCTCGGCGGAACCTCGGCCCACTGCGCCATCGGGTCGGCCTTGAGGATCCACTCGCCGGAGCGCGTCCGGATCTGATACTTGTAGCGGGTGCCGATGGCGAGATCCGGCACGAACAGCTCCCAGATACCGCTGGCGCCCATGGAGCGCATGGCGTGGGACTCACCGCTCCAGCCGTTGTGGTCGCCGACGACGCGGACGGCGGTGGCATTCGGCGCCCAGACGGCGAAGGCGACGCCGTTCTCGCCGTCGACCTCTCGGGCATGCGCGCCGAGCACGTGCCAGAGACGCTCGTGTCGTCCTTCGGCGATCAGGTGGATGTCGAGCTCGCCGAGGGTGGGGGAATGGCGATACGGGTCGCCGGAGACGGCCTCCTCATCGTCCCCGTACGCCGTCGCGAGACGGTACGGGACGGGCGGGCCGTCGTGCTGCGCCTCCCAGATTCCGTGCGCGATGTGGGCGAGGTCGAGACGCTGGCCGTTGCCGAAGACGGCGGCGACTGATGACGCGAGCGGCCGGCGTGCGCGGATCACCGTGACGGTGCGGTCGGCACCGTCCTTGCGCGGGTGCGCGCCGAGGACGGCGTGCGGGTCGTGGTGCGTTCCGGAGGACACGGCCCCCCACTCGGCGGATGCCGTCAGGTCATCGATGGAGGTCATGAGCGGTGCCTCACCTTCAGGATGTGCACGGGCTCGGCGAAGGCGTCGAGGCGTACGTAGTTGTGGTCCGACCAGGTCCAGACCGCTCCCGTGAGCAGATCCTCGACCTCGAACTGCGCGCCGAGGGGGATGCCCCAGCGGGACGTGTCGAGGTGAACGGTGGTCTCGCGGACGGAGTGCGGATCGATATTGGCGACCACGATCAGCGTGTCCGGGGAGCCGGTGCCGGTGAAAGCAGCGTCGAGGTGCTTGCTGTACACGAGCACGTGGTCGTCGTCGCTCCAGTGCACATCGAAGTTGCGCAGTTGACGGAGTGCCGGATGCTGTCGGCGGATCTCGTTCAGACGGCGAAGGAGGGGAGCCAGCGACTCGCCTCGCGCCTCGGCGCCGTCCCAGTCGCGGAACTTGTACTCGTACTTCTCGTTGTCGATGTTCTCTTCGGAACCGGGGCGGGCGACGTTCTCGAGGAGCTCGTAACCGGCGTACACGCCCCACAGTGGCGCAGCGGTCGCGGCGATGCACGCGCGTACGCGATACGCCGCGCGCCCACCGAACTGCAGGTACTCGGTGAGGATGTCGTGGGTGTTGACGAAGAGGTTCGGACGCATGTAGTCGCTGGTCTCGTGCGACACCGAGGTCAGGAACTCTTCGAGCTCGGCCTTGGTGTTGCGCCACGTGAAGTAGCTGTAGCTCTGCTGGAATCCGACGGCGGCGAGCGCCCGCATCACGGCGGGCCGCGTGAAGGCTTCGGCCAGGAAGATCACATCGGGGTCCTGCGCGTTCACGGTTGCGATGAGCCACTCCCAGAACTGCAGCGGCTTGGTGTGCGGGTTGTCGACGCGGAAGATCTTCACGCCCTGCGTGACCCAGTGCTGCACGATCCGGAGCATCTCGGCGTAGATACCGGCCGGATCGTTGTCGAAGTTCAGGGGGTAGATGTCCTGGTACTTCTTCGGCGGGTTCTCGGCGTATGCGATCGTGCCGTCGGGGAGCGTGGTGAACCACTCGGGATGCTCGGCGACCCACGGGTGGTCTGGCGATGCCTGGAGAGCGAGATCGAGGGCGACCTCGAGCCCCTCCTTCCGGGCGGCGCGGACGAACGCGCGGAAGTCGGCGGCGTTGCCGAGGTCGGGGTGGATCGCGTCGTGTCCGCCGTCGGCCGCGCCGATCGCGTAGGGCGACCCCGGATCTCCGGGCTCGGTGGTGAGGGTGTTGTTGCGCCCCTTGCGATTCGTCGTGCCGATGGGATGGATCGGCACGAGGTAGAGGACGTCGAAGCCCATCGCCGCCACACCGGGCAGACGTCTGGTCGCGCTGCGGAAGGTGCCGCTCTTGACCGTCCCGTCCTTCAGCCGCTTCGCACCCTCGGAACGCGGGAAGAACTCGTACCAGGACGCGACACCGGCGATGGTCCGGTCGACGACGAGCCGATGGGCCTGCGTGGCGGAACGCAGGCTGGTGGCGGGGCGATCGGAGAGGATGCGGGCGAGATCGGCATCCGTCGCCAGCGCCGACGTGGTCTCGGCATCCGCAGAGGCGAGCGAGGCCGCCGCTGCCGTCAGCCGCTTGCGCTCTGCGGCCGGTCGGTCGCGCTCCGCTGCGGCGCGCTGGAGGATCTCGGCGCCGAGCGCGGCCATCACCGGCACGTCGACTCCTGCGGCCACCTTGAGCTCTGCGGCATGCGCCCAGGTCGCGAAGTCGTCGGAGAACGCTTCGAAGCGGTACGTCCACGATCCCTGCGCGTCGAGGGCGATCTCCGCGGCCCAGGTGTCTGTGCCGTCCCGGCGAGGGGTGAGTCGGTGCAGGCTTTCGGTGCCGTCCGGCGCGGTGAGCCGGAGATGGACACCGATGATGTCGTGTCCCTCGCGGAATGAGACCACACTGAACGGCACGACTTCGCCCGCGAACGCCTTGGCCGGGAATCCGCCCGGTGCGGAGGGCTGCGGGTGCGTGAGCGGGAGCCGGCCGGTGATCAGCCCCTCGCCGAGCGCTTCGTCGCCGAGAGGGCGCAGGGGGATCCGGGCGGGGCTCCGAAGAGCCGAGGGAGAACTTCCGACGCGTGCAGCCACACCCCGAATGTACCGCTCCGGTCAGACCTCCGATACCGGGTGGACAAGCGCGTCGCGACCCGACATCATTCGACCAGGAAGAGGCGCATCGACGTCCCGGGGATCGGCAGGACATCACCGGGCCCGAACACCTCGTGGTCGTCCGACGGACGCTCATCCGCGCTGGACCAGAGCGACACGAAGCGTGTGGCGCCCTCGAGCTCCTCGGGCAGTCGCACGTCGATCGGCGACTCGGTCCCGTGCACGATCAGCAGGATGCGGTTCGCGTCCTCGGCATCCGGAGTGGACGCCGCGACGTACTGGAGCGTCCGGTTGCCCGGGTCCGTCCACTGGTCGCTCTCCATCGTCTCGCCGTTCTGGTCGAACCAGTCCATGACCGAGGCGTTCGGGATGTGCTCACCGAGGCGCGCGTACCTGCTCGGTCGGAGCGCGGGGTTCTGCGACCGCAGCTCGATGAGGCGTGCGACGTGCGCCTGGAGATCGAGCTGCCACGGCTCGTAGTCCCACGCGAGCCAGGTGAGCGCGGAGTCCTGCGCGTAGGCGTTGTTGTTGCCCCGCTGGGTGCGCCCGACCTCGTCGCCCGCGGTGAGCATCGGGATGCCGGCCGAGAGCAGGAGCGTGCCGAGGAGGTTGCGCATCGCCTTGCGGCGGGCGGTGAGGATCGCGACATCGTCGGTCGGCCCCTCGACGCCGTGGTTGAATGCGCGGTTCGTGTCGGCGCCGTCGCGGTTGTGCTCGCCGTTCGCCTCGTTGTGCTTGACGTCGTAGGAGACGAGGTCGTGCAGGGTGAAGCCGTCGTGAGCGGTGACGAAGTTGACGCTCGCGAGCGGCCCGCGCTTCTCGTCGAAGGTGTTCGACGACCCGGCGAGTCGCGTCGCGAATCCGCCGATGCCGACGGGCGCCGACGCCCGACGCGCGTAGTCGATGTCGCTGAGCCAGAAGTTGCGCACCCGGTCGCGGTAGCGGTCGTTCCACTCGTGCCATCCGGCCGGGAAATTACCCGTCTGCCATCCGCCGAGTCCGACGTCCCAGGGCTCGGCGATCAGCTTCGTGTCGCGCAGTACCGGATCGTTCGCGATCGCGGTCAGAAGCGGATGCTCGGGGGAGTAGGTGTGCCCCGCGTCCCGCGCGATGGACGTCGCGAGGTCGAAGCGGAACCCGTCGATCTGCATCTCCTGCGCCCAGTAGCGCAGGGAGTCGAGCACGAGGCGCGCACCGGCATCCGTCGAGGTGTTGAGGGTGTTGCCGCAGCCGGTCGTGTCGATGTACACGCCGCTCGCGTCCTGCCGGTAGTAGCTCGCGTTGTCGAGCCCGCGCAGGCTGGAACGCGGTCCGCCGATGCCCTCTTCGGACGTGTGGTTGTAGACGACGTCGAGGATGACTTCGAGACCGGCCTCGTGGAGCAGTCGCACCATCCCCTTGAACTCGGCGAGCACCGCCTCCGGACCCTCCTTGCGCGCGTCCTCCGAGGCGTAGGCGGTGTGCGGTGTGAAGAAGTTCAGGGTGTTGTACCCCCAGTAGTTCGTCAGCCCGCGCTCCAGCAGGCGCGGCTCCGGGACGAACGCGTGGACGGGGAGGAGCTCGATCGAGGTGATCCCGAGGGTGTGGAAGTACTCGATCATCGCCGGGTGGGCGAGGCCGGCATAGGTGCCGTGCAGCGCGGGCGGCACATCGGGCTGCCGCTTCGTGAGCCCCTTGAGATGGCCCTCGTAGATGATCGTGCGGTCGAGGGGGATCCGCGGTTTCCGGGAATCGCCCCAGTCGAAGCCGTCGACGATCACGACCGACCGCCACTCCTCGTAGCCGTCGCCCTGGGCGAGGCCGCGGGAGTACGGGTCGAGGAGCAGTGTCTCCGGATTGAAGGTGTTCCCGGGTCCGTGCGGGCCGCCGACACGGATCGCGTAGCGTGTGCCGGGCTGCAGCAGCGGTGTCGTGACCTCCCAGACCCCGCCGGGAAGCCGTTCGAGAGCGATCTGATCGGTCGCCCAGTCGAGATCGGTCGCGTCGAACACCACGAGCTCGACGGAGGACGCGTTCTGGGACCAGACGCGGAGCGTGCCGACCCCGTCGTGCAGGCGCACGCCCAGATCATCGAGGGTGTTGCCGCCGGGCGCGGCGAAGTCTCGGGTCTCGGGCATGAATACACCCTAGAGTGCTGCGCCCGGGTGTCAGCCCCATGTGCACCGGGTTCCGTGCGCCGATCCGCGTCGGAATGGGGGAGAGTGGAGAGATGCACTATCTCGACCACGCCGCCACGACTCCGCTGCGGCCGGAGGCGCGCGACGCCTGGCTGGCCGCGACCGAGACGATCGGCAACGCGTCGTCGACCCACGGCGCCGGTCAGGATGCCCGCAGGCTGCTCGAGGAGTCGCGGGAGCGGGTCGCCGCGGTGCTCGACGCCGACCCGATCGAGATCGTCTTCACCTCGGGAGGCACGGAGTCGATCAATCTCGCGCTCCAGGGGAGCTGGCACGCTCGCGCACAGGGGCGCGATGCGATCGTCCTGCCCGATGGAGAGCACCACGCGACGATGGACACCGTGGAGGCGCTTCAGAGCGTGGGTGCGGTCGTGCGCCCGGTCGCGCTGACATCCACGGCGCACATCGACCCGGATCGCTTCGCGGCAGCACTGCCCGGAGCGGCTCTGGCGACAGCGCTGGTGGCGAACAATGAGGCGGGCACCGTGAACCCCGCCCCAGCGCTGGCCGCCGCGGCAGCGGATGCCGGCGTGCCCCTGCATCTGGATGCCGTCGCCGCGCTCGGCCATCTGCCGCTGTCGTTCCGAGGGCTCCGCGGCGATGCGAGGACGGGGGTCGGACTCGTGGCTCTCAGTCTCGCCGGGCACAAGATCGGCGCGCCGGTCGGAGTCGGCGCACTGATCGTCGCCCGGACGGCTCGCCTGGCCCCGCTGCTCCGGGGCGGGGCACAGCAGCGCGGTCTCCGGGCCGGGACCCAGGACGTCCCCGGCGCCGCCGCGTTCGCCACGGCGCTCGAACTCGCCGAGCGCGAGCGTCCGCTCGAGGCGATCCGACTCGCCGCTCTGCGGGACAGGCTGGTCGACGGCATCCGAGCGCGGGTTCCCGAGGCGGTCCTGCTCGGCGATGCGATCGATCGGCTCCCGGGAAACGCGCACGTCCTCTTCCCCGGGGCGGTGGGGGAGAGCCTGCTGTTCCTCCTCGACACGGCGGGAATCGCGGCCTCGACGGGCTCGGCGTGCCAGGCCGGCGTCGCGGAGCCCTCGCACGTGGTGCGGGCGATGGGGCGGAGCGAGCAGGATGCGCGCAGCGTCCTGAGATTCAGCCTGGGACGCACATCGACGGACGACGACGTCACCGCCGTCATCGAGGCGATCGGGGACGCGTATCTCCGCGCATCCGGCTCCGGCACAGCCGGGCGCTCGTAGACTGGACCCATGCGAATCCTGGCGGCGATGAGCGGTGGAGTGGACTCCGCCGTTGCCGCGGCGCGCGCGGTCGAGGCCGGTCACGAGGTCGTCGGTGTGCACCTCGCCCTTTCTCGTGCGGGTGGAACGCTCCGCACGGGCAGCCGCGGATGCTGCACGATCGAGGACGCCATGGATGCCCGTCGCGCAGCGGACAAGCTCGGCATCCCGTTCTACGTCTGGGACTTCTCGGAGCGTTTCCGCGACGACGTGATCGACGACTTCATCTCCGAGTACCAGGCCGGACGTACTCCGAACCCGTGCATGCGCTGCAACGAGAAGATCAAGTTCGCGGCTCTGCTCGAGCGGGCGATCGAGCTGGGCTTCGACGCGGTCTGCACGGGCCACTACGCCACGCTGATCGACGGAGAGGGCGGCCTCGAGCTGCACCGGGCGTCCGACAATGCGAAGGACCAGTCGTACGTGCTCGGGGTGCTCACGGCCGAGCAGCTCGCCCACACATACTTCCCGCTGGGGACGACGCCGTCGAAGGCGATCGTCCGTGCGGAGGCGGCAGAGCGCGGTCTGAGCGTCGCGCAGAAGCCGGACAGCCACGACATCTGCTTCATCCCCGACGGTGACACACGCGGCTGGCTGGCGGAGAAGGTCGGTACCGCGACCGGCGAGATCGTCGACCGCAGCGGCGCCGTCGTCGGCTCGCACGAGGGAGCCCACGGCTACACGGTCGGACAGCGCCGCGGACTGAAGCTCGGTGTCCCGGCGGCCGATGGCAAGCCGCGTTTCGTGCTCGAGGTGCGTCCCGTGTCGAACACTGTCGTCGTCGGGCCCAAGGAAGCACTCGCGATCCGTGAGATCTCGGGTGAGAGGTTCAGCTGGGCGGGAGCGGCGCCGACGGTGCCCGAGTTCGAGTGTCACGTGCAGATCCGAGCCCACGCCGAGCCCGTCGAAGCCTCCGCATCGGTCGACGCCGAGGGCGTGCGCGTGGTTCCGGTCGTGCCGCTCGACGGAGTCGCCCCAGGTCAGACGGCGGTGCTCTACGTGGGTACGCGTGTGCTCGGGCAGTTCACCATCGATCGCACGGTTTCGGCGGTTCCCGTCGACGCCTGAGCGGCGCCCCGTAATGTCGGTGTCCGCTCGTAGACTTGCCGGGTGCCCGACATCATCTCGCTCGAAGACGCCCGTACCGAGGCCGAGGAGCTGACCACCCGCATCCTCGAGGCGAAGGATGTCTATTACGGTCGCGATACCTCGCTGGTGGACGACGCGACGTACGACGGATGGATGCACCGGCTCGAGGAACTCGAGCGACTGCATCCCGAGCTCCAGGGGCAGGATTCGCCCACCCAGATGGTCGGTGCGGCGGAGACGACCGGCCTTGCGACGATCGAGCACGCCGAGCGGATGCTGAGCCTCGACAACGTGTTCTCCCTCGACGAGCTTCGCGAGTGGGCTGCGAAGACGCGGGCATCCGCCGGTCGCGAGGTCGCGTGGCTGACCGAGCTGAAGATCGACGGGCTCGCGATCAATCTTCGATACGAGGACGGCGTCCTCACGTCCGCTGCCACGCGCGGTGACGGACGGGTCGGTGAGATCGTGACCGAGAACGCGCTGCGGCTGCCGGAGATCCCAGAGCGCCTCGACGGGGAGGGCCACCCTCCGATCGTCGAGGTGCGCGGCGAGGTCTTCATCCCGGTCGCCGCGTTCGAGCGACTCAACGCGGCTCAGGCGTCGTTCCGGGAGCGCGCATATGCCGATGCGCTCTCGCGTTGGGAAGCCCGCACCGGCGCGAAGCGGCCCTTCGACGAGGAGAAGGCGCGCACGGCGGCTGCTCGTCGTTTCCCCTCGTTCGCGAATCCCCGCAACGCCGCGAGCGGGGGGCTGCGCCAGCAGATCGACAAGAAGGACGGGCTCGAACTCGAGGCGGGTCTGCTGCGCATCGAGTCCCTCGCCCTCTACGTGCACGGCATCGGCGCCTGGCAGAGTCCACCGGTCTCCGCGCAGAGCGAGGTCTACGACCTCCTTTCGACCTGGGGCCTCCCGACGAGTCCGCACACGAAGGTCTGCGCGAGTATCGACGAGGTCTCGGACTTCGTGGAGTACTTCGGCGAACATCGACACGACATCGAGCACGAACTCGACGGGATCGTGGTCAAGGTCGACGAGCTCGAACTCCACGACGAGCTCGGCGCGACGAGCCGCGCGCCCCGCTGGGCGATCGCCTACAAGTACCCGCCCGAAGAGGTGCAGACGAAGCTGCTCGACATCGTCGTCTCGGTCGGGCGCACCGGGCGCGCCACGCCCTTCGCGGTGATGGCTCCCGCGCAGGTGGCGGGGTCCGTCGTGCGGCAGGCGACGCTGCACAACAAAGACGTGGTCAAGGCGAAGGGCGTACTGATCGGCGACACGGTCGTGCTCCGCAAAGCCGGCGATGTGATCCCCGAAGTGCTGGGTCCGGTGGTCGAGCGTCGCGACGGCTCGGAGCGAGAGTTCGTGATGCCGGAGGCGTGCCCGGAGTGCGGTACGACGCTGCGCCCGATGAAAGAGGGGGACATCGACCTTCGGTGCCCGAACGCCCGCTCGTGCCCTGCTCAGGTGCGCGGACGCGTCGAGCACATCGGTTCGCGCGGTGCGCTCGACATAGAGGCGCTCGGCGAGGTCACGGCAGCTGCGCTCACGCAGCCGACATCACCGACCGTACCGCCGCTGGTGACCGAAGCGGGCCTGTTCGATCTGTCGCTGCAGCAGCTCGTCCCGATCGAGTTGTTCGTCCGCGATGCCGAGACCGGTCTGCCGAAGCAGGACGACGACGGCGTCGTGAAGACCCGTGCGCCGTTCCGTCGCAATCCGACCGCGGCTGAGAAGAAGTCCGGCATCGAGGGCCCTCAGCCGTCATCGCAGGCGGTGACTCTTCTGGCCGAGCTGGGGAAGGCGAAGACCAAGGAGCTCTGGCGGCTGCTGGTGTCCCTCAACATCCGTCACGTCGGACCGGTCGCAGCGCGCGCTCTCGCCCAGTGGTTCGGCTCTCTCGACGCGATCCGTGCGGCATCGCGCGACGAACTCGCGGCGGTCGAAGGAGTGGGTGGAATCATCGCCGACTCGCTCCTCGCCTGGTTCGAGGTCGATTGGCACGTGGCGATCGTCGAGCAGTGGGCAGCGGCAGGAGTGCAGTGGGCGACACCCGGTCACCCCGGTCCCGGGGCGGCCGTGTCGGCCGGCGGCGTGCTCGAGGGACTCACGATCGTGGCGACGGGCTCTCTCGACGGCTACACCCGCGAGGGTGCCCAGGAAGCGATCATCCAGGCCGGTGGCAAAGCGGCATCGAGCGTCTCGAAGAAGACCGACTTCGTCGCCGCGGGACCGGGAGCAGGATCGAAGCTCGGCAAGGCCGAGGAACTCGGCATCCGTATTCTCGACGCCGCGCAGTTCCATCTGCTGGTGACCGAGGGCCCCGACGCGCTCGGCGAGGCTCCGTCCGCGGAATGAAGCGCTACGGTCCGCTCATCGTCGCCGACGGCGTTCTCGTCGTGGGCGATCCGGGGCGCGGTCACCTCCGTCTCCGGGAGGATGCCGTCGTTCACCGGCACGGCGCCGGCGCCGGTGTGGTGTTCGCCTGGGAGCACCTCTCGTCGGTGCGATTGGACGTTCCGACGACAGGTTTCCGCTATCCGGGACTGGCGAGCACGATCGGCCTGGGGCTTCTCGCTGCGGCCGCGCAGGAGGACGTCGGCATCGGGCCGGACGACGGATCCGTCGAGATCATCGTCAACGGCGAGTCGCAGCGCCTCGATCTCGGGCGTCATCACGTCGGAGGGTACTGGCGACCGACCGTCGTCGGTGCGCAGCGGCTGCTCGACCAGTTCATCGCGCACCCCGAGCAACGCCGTCTGCTGGCGCGACCCGAAGTGCTCGTCGACCTCGCGGCGAAGCTCGCCCGGCACAGGGCCGGCTGACTCCGCCGCGTACCGTCAGTTCTTGTGGCGCGGCTTGCGGAAAGGCTTCTCGTCGCGGTCGCCACGCGGCGCACGACTGTCGTCGTTGCGGCGCGGACGGTCGTCCCGATCACGTCGGTCGTAGCGAGCGCCGCC
Organism: Microbacterium sp. NPDC008134; assembly: GCF_042957055.1. Classification (NCBI taxonomy): domain Bacteria; kingdom Bacillati; phylum Actinomycetota; class Actinomycetes; order Micrococcales; family Microbacteriaceae; genus Microbacterium; species Microbacterium sp. NPDC008134. The sequence goes on from NZ_JBIBHO010000001.1 coordinate 1,639,955, forward strand.
ATCGCGCGGGCCACCGCGTCGCGCACCCGGGCCGCGATCCGGCTTGATCTGGATGAGCTGGCCCGAGATGCGCGTTCCGCTCAGCTTGTCGAGGACCGCCGGGTCGAGGTTCGCGGGGAGCTCGACGATCGAGAAGTCGGGACGGATGTTGATCGCGCCGAAGTCGTCGCGTCCCAGGCCGCCCTCGTTCGCGAGCGCACCGACGATCTGTCGCGGCTCGACGCGGTGACGCCGGCCGACCTCGATCCGGTACGGGGCGTAGTCTCCGCGTCCGCGACGTTCCGTGCGGGGTTCGCGCGGCTCCCGCGTGTTGCGTTCGCGCGGCGGTCGGTTGTCCGCGGCCACGGCCTTCGCGAGGGGGTCGTCGGCCGGGTCGAGAAGCAGGGGAGTGTCCCCCTGAGCGACGATCGCGAGGGCGGCGGCGACGTCGGCTTCGGGGACGTCGTGGTTGCGCACGTAGTGCGCGATCACGTCGCGGAAGGTCTCGATCCGCGAGGAGTCGCCGAGAGCAGCCGTGATCGCGTCGTCGAAGCGCGTCAGGCGCGTCGAGTTCACGTCCTCGGTCGTCGGGAGCTGCATCTGCGTCGGCTCCTGACGCGTGGCCTTCTCGATGTGCTTGAGCAGGTAGCGCTCGCGCGGCGTGATGAAGCTGATCGCATCGCCGGTGCGCCCGGCGCGACCGGTACGACCGATGCGGTGCACGTACGACTCCGTGTCGGTCGGGATGTCGAAGTTGACGACGTGGCTGATGCGCTCGACGTCGAGGCCGCGGGCGGCGACATCGGTGGCGACGAGGATGTCGAGCTTGCCGTCCTTGAGCTGGTTGACGCTGCGCTCGCGCTGCACCTGGGGCACATCGCCGTTGATCGCGGCGGCCGAGTAGCCGCGTGCGCGCAGTTTCTCGGCGAGGGTCTCGGTCTCGTTCTTGGTGCGGACGAACACGATCATGCCGTCGAAGTTCTCGACCTCGAGGATGCGTGTCAGCGCATCGACCTTCTGCGCGTACGAGACGATCAGGTACCGCTGCGTGATGTTCGTGTTCGTCGCGGTCTTCGACTTGATCGTGATCTCTTCGGGCTCGCGCAGGTACTTCTGGGCGAGACGACGGATCTGCGGCGGCATCGTCGCGGAGAAGAGGGCGACCTGCTTCTCTTCGGGCGTCTGCGCGAGGATCTGCTCGACGTCCTCCGCGAAGCCCATCTTGAGCATCTCGTCGGCCTCGTCGAGCACGAGGTAATGGAGCTCGGAGAGGTCGAGGGTCCCCTTCGCGAGGTGGTCCATGATGCGGCCGGGGGTACCGACCACGACGTGGACGCCGCGGCGGAGCGCGGACAGCTGGACGCCGTAACCCTGGCCCCCGTAGACCGGCAGCACGTGCACACCCTTCATCTTCGAGGCGTACGACTCGAACGCCTCGCAGACCTGGAGCGCGAGCTCGCGGGTCGGCGCGAGCACGAGGGCCTGCGGCGTCTTCTGCGACACGTCGAGGCGCTCGAGAACGGGAAGCGCGAAGGCCGCCGTCTTTCCCGTTCCGGTCTGCGCCATACCGACGACGTCACGGCCCGAAAGAAGGGTCGGGATCGTGGCCGCCTGGATCGGCGACGGGGTCTCGTAGCCGAGATCGCGGATGGCCTTGAGGACGGACCCGGTGATGCCGAGATCCTCGAATCCGGGGGTCGCGGGGGCGTCGGTCAGCACTGCATCTTCAGGGGTCACTTCCCAAGGGTAGCGCCCCGAGGCCTCCGCGCGCCTGTGAGGGCGACCTCAGGAGCCGGACGTGAGCGCGAGCAGACGCTCCTTGACCTGGCGTCGGAGTACCTTGCCGATGAGGGACTTCGGCAGTTCGTCCACGACGAAGAGTCGGCGTGGAACCTTGTACGGCGTGAGAATGCCCCGGACGAACTCCCGGATCGCCTCGATGTCGACATCGGCCCCACCGTCGACGACGATCGCGGCGGCGACCTCCTCGCCGGAGTGCGCGCTGGGTAGACCGACGACCGCGGCGTCGGTGATCTGCGGATGCTGGCGCAGCGCGTTCTCGACCTCTGTCGGGGCGACGTTGAACCCGCCGGTGATGATGAGCTCCTTGATCCGATCGACGATCCGCACGAAGCCCGCCTCGTCGATCGTGACGATATCTCCGGTGCGGTACCAGCCGTCGACGAAGACGGCATCCGTCTCGTCCGGCTTGCCGTAGTAGCCGGAGAACACCTGGGGGCCGCGCACGACGAGTTCGCCGGCGGATCCGGCCGGGACATCGACGGTCGGGTTCTCCGGATCGACGACGCGGCACTCGGTGCCCGGGAGCGGAAGCCCGACGGTACCGGGAACGCGGTTGTCGGCGACCGGGTTGGCCATGAGCACCGGCGAGCATTCGCTGAGCCCGTAGCCCTCGACGAGGAAACCGTGCGTCGCCGCTTCGAAGGGAACGACGAGTTCGTGCGGCAGCGCCATGGCCCCGGAGATCGCGACCTCGATGCCGTCGAGCGAGACGCCCTTCTGGTTCGCGGCCGCGAGCAGGCGATCGGCGATCGGCGGCACGAGCGGCAGGAACGTGGCCGGATGCTTCTTCATCGCGTCGAGCACGAGATCGGGGTCGAACTTGGGGAAGAGCACGAGGCGGGCCCCCATCGACATCGCGAACGTGAGGCACAGCGTGAGGCCGTAGGCATGGAACATCGGGAGGACGGCGTATACGACGCAGCCCTTGCCGCGCTGGATCGACGGCACCCATGCCTTCGCCTGGGCGGCGTTTGCCAGGAGGTTCCGATGGGTGAGCGACGCGCCCTTGGGTGTGCCGGTCGTGCCCGAGGTGTACTGGATGATGGCGAGGTCGTCCGTCGACGGGCGCGGGTGCGACGCCGGGATCGGGGCGTGCACGAGCAGCGACTCCCAGGTCACGGTGCCTCGCACGCGGGTGGTGAGGGCCGCGCGGGATTCGCGAGCCTTCGCGACGGGCAGACGGAGCGCCACGCGGGTCAGGAACGGCATGGCGGTCGTCACATCGACCGAGACGAGCGTCGACACCGCGAGGTCTGCCGGGAACTCCTGAACGGTCGACACGACCTTGTTCCAGATGATCGCATGCTTCGCCCCGTGGTCCTCGAACTGCTTGCGCAGCTCGCGCGGTGTGTAGAGCGGGTTGTGCTCGACGACCACGGCGCCGAGGCGCAGCACGGCGTAGAACGCGACGATGTGCTGCGGGCAGTTCGGCAGCACGATCGCCACGGGGTCACCGGCCCGCACACCGAGGTCGCGGAGTCCGCCGGCGACGCGGTCGATCGCGTCCTGCAACTCGGCGTAGGTGGTCTCGCGGCCGAAGAACTGCAGCGCCGGTGCGTCGGGGTAGTCGCGCACCGATTCGGCGACGATGTCGATCAGGGATCCCGTCACGGGGGCGAGGTCTTCCGGGACGCCGTCTGCGTAGCTGGCGACCCACGGGCGAGGAGGCAGGAACGTACTCACGCGCCCCAGCATAGGCGGAGGGATCGAACGCGCGTGGGCGGCTGTGGAGGAAGGCGCTGACTAGACTTGGAGGCGTGTCTGAAATCACCCCTGAACTCGTGCGCCATCTCGGTGTGCTCGCACGCATCCAGCTGAACGACGACGAGGTGTCGCGGCTCACGGGCCAGCTCGACGCGATCGTCGACAACATCGCGAAGGTCTCGGAGGTCGCGACGGCCGATGTCGTCGCGACGAGCCATCCGATTCCGCTGAGCAACGTCTTCCGTCCCGATGTCGTCGGGCAGACGTTGACGCACGAGCAGGTGCTGCAGAACGCCCCGGATGCCGCGGACGGCCGTTTCCGCGTCACCGCGATCCTGGGAGAAGAGCAGTGAGCGACATCATCCGCCTGGACGCGTCCGACCTCGCGGCGAAGCTCGCCGCAGGAGAGGTGTCGAGCGTCGAAGCCACGCAGGCCCACCTCGACCGCATCGCGGCCGTCGACGGCGATGTCCATGCGTTCCTCCACGTGAACGCCGGGGCGCTCGACGCAGCAGCAGCGATCGATGCGCGCCGTGCCGCGGGCGAGGACCTGGGGCCGCTCGCGGGAGTGCCGCTGGCGATCAAGGACGTGCTGGTCACCACCGACCAGCCCACGACCAGCGGCTCGCGGATCCTCGAGGGGTACCGTTCGCCGTACGACGCGACGGTCGTCGCCCGGTCGCGTGCGGCGGGTCTGGTGCCGCTCGGCAAGACCAACATGGACGAGTTCGCGATGGGCTCGTCGACCGAGCACTCGGCATACGGTTCCACGCGCAACCCGTGGGATCTCGAGCGCATCCCCGGCGGATCCGGCGGCGGCTCGGCCGCGGCCGTCGCCGCCTTCGAGGCCCCGGTCGCTCTCGGCTCCGACACCGGCGGATCGATCCGCCAGCCCGCCCACGTGACGGGAACCGTCGGCGTGAAGCCGACCTACGGCGGCGTCAGCCGATACGGCGCGATCGCCCTGGCGTCCAGCCTCGACCAGGTCGGCCCCGTGTCGCGCACCGTGCTCGACTCCGGGCTTCTGCACGACGTCATCGCCGGTCACGACCCGAAGGACTCGACGTCCCTGGCGGACGCATGGCCGTCGTTCGCCGAGGCCGCCCGCGAGGGTGCGCGCGGCGACGTGCTCAAGGGTCTCAAGGTCGGCGTGATCCGCGAGCTTCCCGACAGCGGTTTCCAGCCCGGCGTCGCGGCGTCCTTCCGCGCCTCGCTCGCGCTCATGGAGGCCCAGGGAGCCGAGATCGTCGAGATCGGTGCCCCTCACTTCGAGTACGGAGTCGCGGCGTACTACCTGATCCTTCCTGCGGAGGCGTCCAGCAACCTCGCGAAGTTCGACTCCGTGCGCTTCGGTCTGCGGGTCACGCCCGACGGGAACCCGACGGTCGAGGACGTCATGTCCGCGACGCGCGACGCCGGTTTCGGCGACGAGGTCAAGCGCCGCATCATCCTCGGCACCTATGCGCTGTCGGCGGGTTACTACGACGCGTACTACGGCAGCGCGCAGAAGGTGCGCACGCTCATCCAGCAGGACTTCGCGGCGGCCTTTTCGGAGGTCGACGTGATCGCGACGCCGTCGGCGCCCACCACCGCGTTCAAGCTCGGCGAGAAGATCGACGACCCGCTGCAGATGTACCTGAACGACTTCACGACGATCCCGGCGAACCTCGCGGGCGTGCCGGGGATCTCGATTCCGAGCGGCCTGTCCGACGACGACGGTCTTCCCGTCGGCATCCAGTTCATCGCTCCGGCGCGTGAGGACGCTCGTCTCTATCGGGTGGGCGCCGCGCTCGAGACGCTCCTCGTCGATTCGTGGGGAGCCCCGCTGCTCTCCCGCGCACCCCAGCTCGCAGGAGGGAACCGCTGATGGCCGCTGCCAAGCTCATGGACTTCGACAAGGCTCTGGAACTCTTCGAGCCCGTGCTCGGGTTCGAGGTCCACGTCGAGCTCAACACGAACACGAAGATGTTCTCGGACGCGCCGAACCCGGCGAACGAGGCGTACCACGCCGCCGAGCCGAACACCCTCATCGCGCCGGTCGACCTCGGTCTCCCCGGTTCGCTTCCGGTCGTGAACGAGACGGCTATCCGCTCGTCGATCAGCCTCGGACTCGCGCTCGGTTGCTCGATCGCCGAGTCGAGCCGTTTCGCCCGCAAGAACTACTTCTACCCGGACCTCGGCAAGAACTACCAGATCTCGCAGTACGACGAGCCGATCGCCTACGAGGGATCGGTCGAGGTCGAACTGGAGGACGGCACGCTCATCACCATCCCGATCGAACGCGCGCACATGGAGGAGGACGCCGGCAAGCTGACCCACATGGGAGGCGCGACCGGTCGCATCCAGGGCGCGGAGTACTCGCTCGTCGACTACAACCGAGCGGGTGTGCCTCTGGTCGAGATCGTGACCAAGGTGATCATGGGCACGGAGCACCGTGCACCGGAGGTGGCGAAGGCATACGTGGCAGCGATCCGCGACATCGTGCGCGGTCTGGGCATCTCGGAGGCCCGCCTCGAGCGCGGCAACCTGCGCTGCGACGCGAACGTGTCGCTGCGCCGCCGCGGTGAGGAGAAGCTCGGAACCCGCACCGAGACGAAGAACGTCAACTCGATGCGCTCCGTCGAGCGCGCGGTTCGGTACGAGATCCAGCGCCAGGCGCAGATCCTCGCCGACGGCGGCTCGATCACGCAGGAGACGCGTCACTGGCACGAGGACACCGGCACGACGTCGCCGGGTCGTCCGAAGTCGGATGCCGACGACTACCGCTACTTCCCGGAGCCGGACCTCCTTCCGGTCGAGCCGGCGGCCGAGCTGATCGAGGAGCTCCGGGCGGCATTGCCCGAGCAGCCGGTCGCACGCCGCCGTCGCCTCATGACCGAGTGGGGCTTCACCGATCTCGAGTTCCAGGACGTGCGCAACGGCGGCATCCTCGACGAGGTCGAGGCGACGATCGCCGCCGGAGCCGCGCCCGCGGCCGCCCGTAAATGGTGGACCGGCGAGATCGCCCGTCTCGCCAATGCGCAGGAGAAGGAAGCCGCTGCACTGGTCAGCCCGCAGAACGTCGCGGCTCTCCAGAAGCTGGTCGATGCGGGAACGCTCACCGACAAGCTCGCCCGTCAGGTGCTCGAAGGCGTCATCGCCGGCGAGGGAACGCCGCAGGAGGTCGTCGATGCCCGCGGACTCGCGGTCGTGTCGGACGACGGCGCGCTGATCGCGGCGATCGACGACGCGTTCGCCGCGCAGCCGGACGTCCTCGCGAAGATCAAGGACGGCAAGGTGCAGGCCGCCGGCGCCGTGATCGGCGCGGTCATGAAGGCCATGAAGGGCCAGGCGGACGCCGCGCGCGTGCGCGAGCTGATCCTCGAGCGCGCCGCGCAGTAGAACCTCGTTCTCCCTCGGGCCGGTGTCGGTGGTCCGAGGGAGAATGTTCACATGGGGCACGGAGACGGCAGAGGGCGCATGGTGTCGCCGGCGGGAGCCGACGACACCGGAACGCGCATTCTGCATGTCGACATGGACGCGTTCTACGCGGCGGTGGAGATTCTCGACGACCCGAGCCTTCGCGGACTCCCGATCATCATCGGAGCCCCCGACGGTCGTTCGGTGGTCTCCAGCGCGTCGTACGAGGCCCGTCGGTACGGCGTGCGCTCGGCGATGCCGGTGTCGCAGGCGATCAGGCTGTGCCCGTCGGCGCGGATCGTGATGCCGCACTTCCGCCGGTACCAAGAGGTGTCGCGGCAGGTCATGGCGATCTTCGAGTCGTTCACGCCTCTGGTCGAACCGCTGTCCGTCGACGAGGCCTTCCTCGACGTGCAGGGTGTGCGGCGCCTGTGGGGCAGCCCGGGAGAGATCGCTCGACTCGTGCGCGAGCGCGTGGCGGACGAGGTCGGCATCACGTGCAGCGTCGGCGTCGCCGCGACGAAGCACGTCGCGAAGATGGCGTCGACCATCGCGAAGCCCGACGGGATGCTGGTCGTCCCCGCCGCGCGTACGCTCGAGTTCCTCTCACCGAGACCCGTCCGCGCCATGTGGGGCGTCGGACCGAAGGCGGCGGAAGCGCTCGAGGCGCGCGGCATCCGCACGATCGGAGACATCCGGGAATCCTCTCCCGAGATGCTCGACCGCGCCGTCGGCTCGGCGTTGAGCGCGCGTCTCGCGCAGCTCGCGCGGGGAGAGGATGCCCGAGCCGTCGACACCGAACGCGTGGAGAAGAGCATCGGGCACGAGGAGACGTTCGAGCACGACATCCTCGACCGTCCGTTCCTGCGTGCGGAACTGCTGCGGCTCGCCGACCGGGTCGCCGCCCGCCTCCGCCGCGCGCAGTGGGAGGCGGCCACGGTTTCGATCAAGATCCGCTTCGATGACTTCCGCACGGTGAACCGTTCTCAGACGCTTCCCGAGCCCACCGCGGTCGGGCAGCGCATCGGCGAGGCTGCGCAGGTCCTGTTCGAGCAGATCGACCGTCGAGATCCGGTTCGACTCGTCGGAGTGCGGGCCGAGAAGCTCCAGCCGGCGGGCGGCGGCGCGATGGGACTCTGGGACGACGACGAGGACTGGCGGCGCGTCGAAGGAGCGGTCGACGATGCCGTTGCGCGGTTCGGGAACGCGACCATCACCCGCGCGCGCCACATCGGGCGCGGCGAGGGGCGAGGCGCTGCCCAGCACCCACGGGCTCACGGCGTGGATTGACGCTCCACGACCCGGCGCTGTCGACTAGCGTGGTCACATGCCGAACATTGCACTGGAACTCGGAAAGCAGGCCGCGTCCTTCGGGGTCAAGAGCGCATACGGAGAGCCGCAGGACGTCGACGGCGTCAGCATCACTCCGGTCGCCTTCACCTACTCGGGCTTCGGCGGCGGGAGTGGCGATGGCGCGGAAGGCGGTGGCGGCGGGGGAGTCTCCGTTCCGGTCGGCGTCTACGTGCGTCGTGAAGAGGGGCTCCGGTTCGAGCCGAACATCGTGACCCTGCTGGTCGTGGCGGTGCCGTTCGTCTGGGTCGCCGGGCGAGCCCTGTCGCGCATCATCCGTGCACTCAAGAAGTGACGATCCCGTCGCTGCGGCACTCGCTCGCGCGGCGGATCTGATCCGCGACGATGTCCGCGCGCTGGCCGCGTCGAACCCGGTCGTCCTCATCGACGGCTGCAGCGGGGCGGGGAAATCCTCCCTGGCGGCCCGCGTCGCGAGGCACTGGCCGCTCGCCGGTCGCGTGCAGGTCATCGCCCTCGATTCGCTCTACCCCGGGTGGGACGGCCTCGATGGGGGCGTGGAGCGAGCGTTGGACGGCGTGCTCCGTCCGCACGGTCGCGGAAAGCACGGCGCGTGGCGGCGCTGGGACTGGGGAGACGGTACCGAAGCGGAGACGCACGCTGTCGACCCCGCTCTCGGTGTGGTCATCGAGGGGAGCGGCCTGCTGACCCCCGCCACGGCGGCGCTCGGCGATGTGCGCGTGTGGCTCGAGGCCCCGGAGCCTGTGCGTAAGAACCGGGCGCTGACGCGCGATGGAGAGACCTATCGTCCGCATTGGGAGCGCTGGGCGGCGCAGGAGCGCCGGCACATCGCTCGGGACGACCCGCGCTCATTGGCGACTCGGATCGTCGATATCCCGTGAGCCGGGGAGCGGGTCAGGCGTCCAGTTCCGCATCGATGAGGAGCTCGAGGCGGTACCCGATCCAGTCGTAGATCCCGAACCGCGGATCCTCCGGGTCGTGGTCGTCGTCCTCGAGGATCCCGAGGCGGGTGGCGAGGACCAGTCGGACGGCGTTCAAGGTCCGCAACCACGCGTCGACCTCGCTGCGCGGGATCTTGAGGGTGTGCGCGTGGAGCGCGTCATCGTCGGTCATCGTTGCGCGGAAGGCGTCGAACGACGCGAGCGCGCGGCGCACCGTATCGGCATCGGCGAGGCGGCGGTCGAGGAGGTCGTCCCGCATGGCCGCGACGAACTCCTGCGATGCCTGTTCATCATCGGGGTACGGATTCGGCGCGAGACGTTCGAGCGCCGCATCGTCGTCGGCCCTCGACGAGAGCAGGGTGCTGAATTCGTCGATCACCTCTCCCAGCCGCACGCCCTCGAGCGTGACGAGGGTGATCTCGACGGACTCGGCGGTCATTGCGGAGCCCGCCGCACAGTCGCCCAGAGCCCGAACTCGTGCATCGCCTGTGCGTGGACCTCCATGGTCTCCCGCGGTCCGCTGGCGACGATCGCGTGCCCGTCGTGGTGCACGGCGAGCATCAGGGAGGTCGCGTGATCGACCGAGTAGCCGAAGTACGTCCGGAACACCCGAACGACGTAGCTCATGAGATTCACCGGGTCGTTCCACACGACGACCTGCCAGGGTTCGAGCGGCGCGGCACGGAGGTCGATGTCCTCTGCGATGTCCGGGGTCGCGGTCGGCGTGCTCATGCCCACCCCAGTTCGTGGAGCCGGTCGTCATCGAGCCCGTAGAAGTGGGCGATCTCGTGCACGAGTGTGGTGTGGATCTCGTCGCGGAGCTCGCCCTCGTCGTCGCACACGGCGAGGTGAGGTTCGCGATAGACGACGATCCGATCGGGCAGTTCGCCCATTCCGTACTGGGTGCGTTCGGTGAGGGCCAGACCGTCGTACAGGCCGAGGAGGTCGAGACTGCCGTCCTCCGGGCGATCCTCGACGACGAAGACGACGTTGTCGAGTCCGTCGACCATGTCATCGGGCAGCAGATCGAGCTCGTCGACGACGAGGGTTTCGAAGGTCGCGGCATCCATTTCCATCGTCCACAGCCTAGGGGCCGCGCAAGATCAGTGCAGGAAGACGAGGAGTCCGGCGACCGCGATGAAGAGGATGCCGAAGACGGAGTTGAGGGCGCGCTGGCCCTTCGCGGTGCGTGTGAAGCGTCGGAACGGGCGCGCGGCTGCGGCGAAGAACCCCCACATCACGAGGACGTCGACGACGATGACGGTGGCCAGGAGGATCAGGTACTGCGGTAACGGGGGTTCGTCGAGGCGGATGAACTGCGGGATGAAGGCGAGGAAGAAGACGATCGCCTTGGGGTTGAGCAGGTTGACCCAGAACCCGCGACGGATCATGGACCAGTGGCCCTCGCGTACGTCGACGAGCTCGAGGCTGTCGTCGACCGCGGGAGCCTGGGGCTTCGCCAGAATGAGCCGCAGGCCGAGGTACACGAGGTAGGCGGCACCCGCATATCGGATGCCGTTGAACAGGATCTCGGATCGGGAGACGAGAAGCCCCACACCGGCGGCGACGATCACGACGTGGACGACGAGCGCGAGCTGCTGCCCGATGATTCCCCAGATCGATCGCCGCCACCCCTGGGAGAGGGCATTCGACATCGTGTTGATGGCGCCGGCGCCCGGCGTGAAGCTGATCACCACGGATGCCGTCAGAAGCGAGAACCAGACCGCAAGTGACACCTCGTCAGTCTAGGGCGCGACGCGGGGAGTGAAACGGCAAAGCGAAAGGCCCGAGTCCGGGGACTCGGGCCTTTCGTGTGGGGTGAGTAACGGGACTCGAACCCGCGACATCCGGCACCACAAGCCAGCGCTCTACCAGCTGAGCTATACCCACCATGTGCCTGCCGAAGCAGGCAACCAGACGAGTCTATTACATGTTTGGGGTGAACTCTGACACGGTGCGCTGGGCGATGGTCTTCGCGTCGTCGCTGGAGGGTCCGGGCTCGTCGACGAACACCGCTTCCCGGTAGTAGCGGAGCTCACGGATGGACTCGAGGATGTCGGCGAGCGCGCGGTGGCCGCCGTCCTTCGTCGGGGCCTGGAAGAACACCCGCGGGTACCACCTCCGGGAGAGTTCCTTGATGCTGGAAACGTCGACGTTGCGGTAGTGCAGCCACTGATCGATCTGCGGCATGTACTTCGCGAGGAACATGCGGTCGGTGCCGATCGTGTTCCCGGCGAGGGGAGCCTTGCGCTCGACCGGCACGAAGCGGCGGATGTACGCGAGAGTCTGCGCTTCGGCCTCTTCGAGCGTCACACCGAGGGGGATCTCTTCGATCAGGCCCGACTTCTCGTGCATCTTCGTGACGAAGTCGTTCATGTTCTCGAGCGAGGCCTGGCTCGGGCGAATCACGATCTGGAACCCCGGATCGACGGGTTGGAGCTCGAAATCCGTGATCACGACCGCGATCTCGACGAGTTCGTCGATCGAGAGATCGAGTCCCGTCATCTCACAGTCGATCCATACGAGACGATCGTTCTCCGACGCAGATACCATGTCGTCATCCTATCGACGGCTCCGACATCGGGGCTCGGGCACGGTACGGTAGTGCTATTCGCCTCCGTAGCTCAGCGGAAGAGCAGCGGCCTTCTAATCCGCCGGTCGCAGGTTCGAATCCTGCCGGGGGCACGACTGCGTCATCGATTCGCTCCTGGCGATGGCGTCATGAGTATCGCAACGCCGAGATCGCGTCGTCGACCCGCCAGAACTCTCCGACTAGGCGGAAGACCCCGGACTCGAGGTGCAGACGTTCGGCGCGATAGCGCAGACCGAGCGGGTCGGTGGCGACGCGGAGATGGCCGAGGACTCGACCGGAACCGTTGTCTTGCACGCGCCACAACTGATCGGCGGCGCGAATCAGGTGTTCGCGCGTCGAGGCGATGCGGGGCGTGATCCACGGCTGTGCCGTGGCGGGGGCGATCAGTGTGTCGTTCATGAGTTCTCCTTCCGCTTCGAACATATGACCGACCACCGACATTCGGATCGGCGTTGGCGACGGACTCTTCCTGCACGCTGACCGGGGATTCCCGTCTGTCCACGATCGCTGTGATCGTCCCCTCTCCGCGTCCTCCGCGTGGCGCAGTCTGGAGCGCGTCGGGCGAAAGGCTCGGATAACGATGAGGCAGTGAAGGAGAACGAGATGTCGGACACGGTGACGATCATCGGCAAGGTGGCGACCGACCCCAATCGAGCGCAGACCGGGGGAGGGGTGGCGGTGACGAACTTCCGCCTCGCGAGTACCCATCGTCGCTTCGATCAATCGACGCAGGCGTGGGTGGACGCGGGCACCAATTGGTACTCCGTAGCGGCCTATCGGCAACTCGGCGAGCACGCCAAGGCGTCGCTGCGCTCCGGCGACAGCGTGATCGTCACCGGTCGCCTGCGCATCCGCACCTGGGAGAGCAACGGGAAGAACGGCACGAGTGTCGACATCGATGCGGATGCGATCGGGCACGATCTTCGATGGGGCACGTCGGCGTATCTGCGCGCGAGCCGCGCGTCAGCGGCCGGCGACGCGCCGGTTGCGCGAAGCGGTGCGGATGCCGACGCCTCCCGTGGGGAAGGCGCCTCCCATGGTGAAGATGAGGACGAGCCCCTGGCTCTCGACACGTCGTGGGCCGTGGTCGATGATGACGAACTCGAGGACGAGAAGGCGGCCGTGCTCTCGTGAGAGACGCAGGACCGAGACAGAGGCCGTGTCGCGTGACGGGGGTCGTCGTCGGCGCCCCGTAGACTCGGGGCGTGCTTCGACGATCGGTTATCCCCGTCACGCGCGCGGTCGTCGGTGCATCCGCCGTCGCCGCCGCTCTCGTGCTCGCCGGCTGCGTCGGCGATCCAGAGCCGTCGCCCACCTCCGGCTCGCCTTCGCCGACCGTGACGGACGCACCGGCCGAAGTTGTCTTCCTGCCGGATGGTTCCGCGGACGACAACCTGCCGATCTTCGCGCAGACCGCCAAGGGCGTATGGGAGTCGGAGCAGCGCGGCGAGGGCCGCGCGTACGTCGATGCCCTGGTCGCCGTCGGGTTCGACAAAGCGGCGATGCAGGTCACGAACGATCAGTCGACGGTGGGGAACGCGGCCGAGAGCCTGATGTTCTCGGTCCGCTGGGGCGACAGCGAATGCCTCATCGGACAGGTGGGGCCGTCGACCGGCCAGCTAGTGACCCAGGTGATGCCGCAACTCGCCGAGGGGCGATGCCTCATCGGCGCCACGCGCGCGATCGACTGGTGACCCGCACTCCAGCCGGTAGGCTGGAGTGTCGATCAGACGCCGACAGAAGGAGCGATTTCCGGTGGCAGAGTACATCTACTCGATGGTCCGTGCGCGCAAGGCGGTGGGCGAGAAGCTCATCCTCGATGACGTCACGATGGCCTTCCTTCCCGGAGCGAAGATCGGCATGGTCGGCCCGAACGGTGCCGGTAAGTCGACGATCCTCAAGATCATGGCCGGTCTCGACACGCCGTCGAACGGCGAGGCGAAGCTGTCTCCGGGGTTCAGCGTCGGCATTCTCATGCAGGAGCCGGAGCTCGACGAGTCGAAGACCGTGATCGAGAACATCCAGGACGGCATCGCGATCAAGGCGAAGCTCGACCGCTTCAACGAGATCTCCGCGCTGATGGCCGACCCCGACGCCGACTTCGACGCGCTTCTGGCCGAGATGGGAACGCTGCAGGAGGAGATCGACGCGGCCGACGGCTGGGATCTCGACTCGCAGCTCGAGCAGGCGATGGACGCGCTCCGCACGCCGCCCGCCGACGCGGCGATCGCTCCTCTCTCGGGCGGTGAGAAGCGCCGTGTGGCACTCGCCAAGCTACTGCTGCAGAAGCCCGACCTTCTGCTGCTCGACGAGCCCACCAACCACCTCGACGCCGAGAGCGTCCTGTGGCTAGAGCAGCACCTCCAGGCCTACAAGGGTGCGGTGATCGCGATCACCCACGACCGCTACTTCCTGGACCACGTCGCCGAGTGGATTGCCGAGGTCGACCGCGGCCGCCTGATCGGCTACGAGGGCAACTACTCGACGTACCTCGAGAAGAAGGGCGAGCGACTCGAGATCCAGGGCAAGAAGGACGCGAAGCTCGCCAAGCGCCTCAAAGAGGAACTCGAGTGGGTCCGCTCCAGCGCGAAGGGGCGTCAGACGAAGTCGAAGGCCCGCCTCGCCCGCTACGAGGAGATGGCAGCCGAGGCCGAGCGCACCCGGAAGTTGGACTTCGAAGAGATCCAGATCCCCGCGGGTCCGCGTCTCGGAAGCATCGTCATCGACGCGAAGAACCTCCAGAAGGGGTTCGACGGACGCTCCCTCATCGACGGTCTCAGCTTCAGCCTCCCGCCGAACGGAATCGTCGGTGTGATCGGACCGAACGGTGTCGGAAAGACCACGCTTTTCAAGACCATCGTGGGGCTGGAGCCGCTCGACGGCGGCAGCCTGAAGATCGGTGAGACGGTCAAGATCAGCTACGTCGACCAGTCCCGCGCGAGCATCGACCCCGACAAGACGCTGTGGGAGGTCGTCTCCGACGGCCTCGACTTCATCACCGTTGGCAAGACGGAGATCCCGTCGCGCGCCTACGTGTCGAAGTTCGGATTCAAGGGGCCCGACCAGCAGAAGAAGGCCGGTGTGCTCTCCGGTGGTGAGCGCAACCGCCTGAACCTCGCCCTCACCCTCAAGGAGGGCGGAAACCTCCTCCTCCTCGACGAGCCCACGAACGACCTCGACGTCGAGACCCTGAGCTCGCTCGAGAATGCCCTGCTCGAGTTCCCCGGTTGCGCCGTGGTCATCACGCACGACCGGTGGTTCCTCGACCGCATCGCCACGCACATCCTGGCCTACGAGGGAACCGACGAGAAGCCCGACCAGTGGTACTGGTTCGAGGGCAACTTCGAGGCGTACGAGGAGAACAAGATCGAGCGCCTCGGGCCGGACGCGGCGAAGCCGCACCGCTCGACGCACCGCAAGCTCACGCGCGACTGAGTGCCGATGTCCGAATCGAGCACCGCGGCAGGACCGCGTCTGCATATCCCCATCCACTTGCGCTGGGGCGACCTGGACGCGTTCAACCACGTCAACAACACCTCCATGCTCAAGCTCCTCGAAGAGGCGCGTGTGCGGGCGTTCTGGCGTGCGGGACCGGGGGAGGAGGCTCCCTCGACCGCCGTGCTCGATTCGGGGATCGACGAGGGGGTGCTCACCCTCATCGCGCGTCAGGAGATCGAGTACCTCGCGCCCGTGCCGTACCAGCGCCGGCCGCTCGAGGTGCAGATGTGGTTCGGCAAGCTCGGCGGATCGAGCGTCGAGGTCTGCTACGAGGTCCACAACGACCCCGCCTCCGAACCCCGGGTCATCTACGCCCGCTCGACCGCGATCATCGTGCTGGTCGACGCCCGGACCGGGCGACCGACCCGCCTCACCGGCGAGATGCGCGAGGCGTGGGAGCCGTACATCGGCGAGTCGATCCAGTACGCCCACCGCTGAGCGGATCGCCGGCCCGCCCCTCGATCAGGCGCTCGGCCGCTGGACCCGCGATCAGGCGCTCTCCGGCACACGGATCATGATCTCCTGCGCGACGCTGGCGATCAGTGCGCCCTCGCGGGTGTAGATGCGTCCCGTCGCCAATCCACGGCCGCCACGAGCGTTCGGAGACTCCTGCACGTAGAGCAACCACTCGTCCACGCGCGCGGGCCGGTGCCACCACATCGCATGGTCGAGACTCGCCACCTTCAATCCGGGCAGTGCCCAGAAGACACCGTGCGCGCGCAGGATCGACTCCTGGATCGTCATGTCGCTGAGATACGCCAGTGCCGCCCGGTGCAGACGCGGATCGTCGGGCAGTGGAGCGCGCATGCGCATCCATACGGCCTGCCGGGGGACCCGTTCACCATCGCCGGGCAGGTAGAGCGGGCGCCCGACATGGCGGATGTCGGCTGCGCGATCGGTCAGCATCCTCATCGCCCCGCCGGGAAGGCCGTCGAGGGTGTCCTCGTCAGGCTGGAGCGTCTCGGGGTCGGGAACCCCTTCCGGGAGCGGCTCGGCGTGCTCGACGCCGGGGTCTTCGTCCTGGAAGGACGCGATCATCGAGAAGATCGGCACGCCGTTCTGATAGGCCTGCGACCGGCGGGTCGAGAAGGATCGGCCGTCGTGGATGCGATCGACCGCGATCGTGATGCCCTGCGCCGAGTCGCCCGGGCGCAGGAAGTATCCGTGCATCGAGTGCACCGGTCGGTCCTCGGGCAGCGTGCGCTCGGCGGCGATGAGGCTCTGCGCGAGCACCTGGCCGCCGTAGATCCGTCCGGTCGGCATCGGGTGCGATGCACCCGTGAAGATGTCCTCGGTGGTGCGCGCCTGCGTCGAATCGAGATCGAGCACATCGAGCAGTTGCTCGACGGTGCGGACTGCGTGGCTCTCGGCGCTCATGTCTCCCTCTCCGCGGCCGGACCACCGCTCGGTTGATAGTTTAGAACCCGTGCCTCACGACCTCCTCCTCGCCGATCGCGAGACCGCGAAAGACGTCCTCACCTTCCTCGGACGGGCGGTACGGATCACCGACGAAGGTGTGCGTCTGCAGGCGGCGAACGGGGTTCTCGCCCTCACGACCGCGGCGCTGGCACCCCAGGGGCTGTTCGATCAGACCCCCACGGTGCTCGCGATGCGGATCGTCCACGCCGATCCGGAGTTGCAGTGCGACATCGTGGTTGACCGGCTGACGGCGGGCGATGACGATGCGCGGCTCGCCCTCCCGGACACGGGACTCTCACCGGCATGGGCGGGCGTCGCCCCGCCCCGCAGCGGGTGGGAGAAGATCGCCGCCCTTCCGGCATCCGCCATCGCGAACCGCGCCCAGTGGGGGATCTCCGCCGTCGCGCGTGGCGCGACCCCGGGGTCCGGTGAGGAGGCCGTCCGCGCGCTGCGCGCCGCCATCTGGGGCGAACCGGACGAGGAACTCGCGGGACTGCCCCGCGGTGTCGCCTTCGCCGCGGATGCGCTCGGGTTCATATCCGGCGAGGAACAGGTTCCGGTCACGCGTTCAGGACGGTGGTCGCGCCTCGCATTCCGCCGCGGGCATGTGCTCGCCCGCGGTCCCGTCGCGAGCGGCCTCACGGCTGTTCGCGGCACGGGCGTCCTCGGTTCCCACTGACGATCAGAAGCCGCTCCGGCTCAACGCGCGGCGGCGCGTCCAGCCTGTCGACCTGAGAACAGGCATCCGCCCAGGAACGTCCCCTCGAGCGCGCGGTAGCCGTGTACGCCGCCGCCGCCGAAACCGCTCGCCTCGCCGGCGGCGAAGAGGCCGGGAACGGGCGAGCCGTCGCTGTCGAGCGCACGCCCGTCGAGGTCCGTCTGGATACCGCCGAGCGACTTGCGGGTGAGCACGTGGAGCTTCACCGCGACCATCGGGCCGGCGGAGGGATCCTGCAGCCGATGCGGTGACGCCGTGCGGATGAGCTTGTCGCCGCGGTAGCTGCGCATCGAACGGAGCATGCCGATCTGCGCATCCTTCGTGAAGTCGTTCTCGATCTCGCGGTCGCGCGCCTGCACCTCGCGCCTCACGTTGTCGATGTCGAGAAGTTCGCCGCCCGGGTGCGCCCGCATCTGTTCGAGCAGGGCCTCGAGATCGTTCTCGACGATGAAGTCGGCTCCCTCGTCGAGGAAGGATTGGACGGGACCCGTCGGTCCTTTGGCGAGTCGCGACTTCAGCAGCAGCCCGACGTCCTTGCCGGTGAGATCCGGATTCTGCTCGCTCCCGGAGAGAGCGAACTCTTTCTCGATGATCTGGCGGGAGGTGACGAACCACGAATGATCGTGCCCCGTCGTACGCAGGTGCGCGAGCGTACCGAGCGTGTCGAACCCCGGGTACAGCGGCACGGGCAGCCGTGATCCGGTCGCATCGAGCCAGAGCGACGACGGTCCGGGAAGGATTCGGATGCCGTGCATCGGCCACACCGGAGCCCAGTTCGTGATGCCCTCGACGTAGTGCCACATCCGGTCGCCGTTGATCAACCGCGCACCGGCCCCGGCGGACACGGCCTGCATCGAGCCGTCGACGTAGGCCGGCACGCCGGTGAGCATGTGCGTCGGCGGAGTGCCGAGCCGCTCGGGCCAGGCCGCACGCACCAGGTCGTGATTGCCGCCGATCCCGCCCGAGGCGACGATCGTCGAACCGGCCGTGATCTCGAAGTCGCCCACCACTTCGCGCGATGACGCGACGCCGCGTTCCTCACCGGTCGCGGCGAAGACATCGCCACGTGCACCGGCGACCGCTCCCTCGGTCGTGAGGAGGGCCGTGACGCGATGACGGGGCAGGACGGTGAGCCGTCCCTCGCGCTCGCCCTGTTCGACGCGTGCGGCGAACGGTGCGACCACACCCGGTCCGGTGCCCCAGGTGATGTGGAACCGCGGGACGGAGTTCCCCGGGCCGATCGCCCCGTACCCTCCGCGCTCTGCCCACCCCACGACGGGGAAGAATCCGACCCTGCGTTCGCGCAGCCAGGCCCGCTTCTCGCCGGCGGCGAACTGCAGATACGCCTCCGCCCATCGACGTGGCCACTCGTCCTCCGGACGATCGAAACCGGCGGAACCGAACCAGTCCTGCGTCGCGAGCTCGAGGGAGTCACGGATGCCGAGGCGTCGCTGCTCCGGCGAGTCGATGAAGAACAGCCCGCCGAACGACCACCACGCCTGTCCACCGAGGTTCGTGCGCGGCTCCTGATCGATGAGCACGACGCGGCGACCCGCGTCGAGTGCTTCCGCAGCCGCGACGAGTCCCGCCAACCCCCATCCGATCACCAGGACATCCGTGGACAGGGGCGGTTTCGTCATGGTGTCTCCGTTGAATCCTGACGTGAGCGGGTCTCGAGCGTGGGGCGGCCGTCTGCGCCGGTGCCGATTCCCGACGGCTCGAATGTGTTCACCATGGCATACGCGGCGCGTTCGAGGTAGTCCCACAGCGTGGATTCGTGCAGAGGCGACAACTCGGCCTCGTCGACGGCGGTGCGCATGCAGCGGAGCCAACGATCACGGGCATCCGGGTCGACGTGGAACGGCATGTGGCGCATGCGCAACCGCGGGTGCCCGCGGGTCTCACCGTAGGTGGTGGGGCCGCCCCAGTACTGCTCGAGGAACAGCAGCAGGCGTTCCTCGGCCGGGCCGAGGTCCTCTTCGGGGTACATCGGCTTCAGCACCGGATCGATCGCGACCTCGCGGTAGAAGACCGAGACGATCTTCGCGAACGTCTCGCGGCCACCGACCTCGTCGTAGAACGTCACTTCTCGGTGCTCCCGTCGCCGGTCGTGGGCTTCTTGCGTCGCCAGATCCCCCGGTCCGGGACCACGGGGACCCCGGTCACGGCGTTCGGGCGGGTCTTGGGGGGATTCGCGCCACGGACGCGGCGTGCGCCATCGAGTCCGGTGGGGACCACGGCCTGCATCCGGGGGATCGTGATCTCCTTCTCGGCCAGCGCCGAGCGGAGACGCTTGCGCAGTTCCTGCGCCACATCGTCCTTCGCGTTCGCGCGGGCCTTGATCACGATGCGGACGACGAGGGCATCGCCCTCGATCGACTCCAAGCCCCAGAGCTCTGGCTTCTCGACGATCCGGGTGCGCCACTTCGGGTCCTTCGCGAGGGCGAGGGCCGTGTCGAGCATCGTCTGCTCGACGACGTCGAGATCGGAGTCGACGGGAACGCCGATGTCGATGATCGCCCGCGCCCAGCCCTGCGACATGTTGCCGATGCGCAGGACCTCGCCGTTGCGCACGTACCAAAGCGTGCCGTTGACGTCGCGCACCTGGGTGATGCGAACGCTCACGTACTCGACCACGCCGGTGGCGAGGCCGAGGTCGACGACGTCGCCGATGCCGATCTGGTCCTCGGCGACGAGGAAGATGCCGTTCAGCACGTCCTTCACGATGTTCTGGGCGCCGAAACCGAGGCCGGCGCCGACTGCGGCGGTGAGCAGCGTCAGGGAGCCGAGCAGACTGTTGTCGATCGCGTTGACGATCAGGACGAGCGCGATGATCACCAGCATCACGTTGACGATGTTCTGGAGGATCGATCCCAGGGTGCGCGTGCGCTGCACGAGTCGCATGTCGGCGAGCGGCGAACGCTCCAGCGCCTGTGTGTCGTCGACCGACGCCTTGTTCTTCGCACTGTCGACGATGCGGTGCACGACGCGCCGGATCACCAGCCGCAGCACGAGCGCGATGAGCACGCAGCTGACGATGATGATCGCGACGGCGAGGGCCTTGAGACCGACGGTGCCGAGAACGCTCATGACGTCCTGCCAGATGGCCGGGACGTCGGTCGGCTCGACGGGATCGGTGTTCTCGGACGGAATGATCATCGCCACCGATTCTAGCGAGCGGGGTTCTGTGCGGCCTGGGTACGCGAAGGGGCCGTGGTCGACGTCCTCCGACGCGCCCCGACCCCTAGGTGCGGGTGATCAGTCGTCGCTGTCGCGGGACTGCGCGGTGAGTGCGCGCTCGACGTCGGCGAGGTTCTCGAGCACGAGACGGCGCAGCGCCGGCGCGGCATCCTGGTGCTCGGACAGCCATGCGCGGGTCGCGTCGCGGAGCGCGACGTCTGCCAGCGCCGTCGGGAACAGCCCCGTGATGAGGTACTGCGCGATCTGGTAGGTGCGCGACTCCCAGACGGGGAGGAGCATCTCGAAGTACGGAGCGACGAACTCGCGGAGCGACTCGGCGCCGGCGGGGTGCACGAAACCGAGTGCCGCCGACCGGACGATCGTGTTGGGGGCATCGTCACGCTCGATCAGAGACGCCCAGGCCGCCTTCTTCGACGCCAGGTCCGGGAGCGCCGCGCGGGCCTGTGCCGCGAACTCGCCGCCCTTGGACGTGTTGTCCGCGGTGAGGGCCGCATCGATCGTCGCCGCATCCGTCGCGCCGATCGTCGCGAGACCCACCAGGAGCTGCCAGTTCAGGTCGGCGTCGATCTCGAGACCGGGGAGCGTCTCCTCGCCCGAACGCAGACGCCCGACGATTCCGGCGTGCTCCGGCGTCACGAGAGACGTGGCGAAGGCGGTGACGAACTGCAGCTGACTGTCGCTGCCGGACTCGGCCGACTCCGCGAGCGCCCACAGGCCGTCCGCGACCTTGAGACGCGCCGCGGCGCGCTCCGCGGGAGCGACGTAGAGATTCGCCGCGGTGCGCAGCTGCGCGAGCGTCGTGCGCACCGTCGTGGACTCGCTCTCGCGGCCGATGTTGCCGAGCACGAGATCGATGTAGTCGGATGCCGCGCTCTCGGCGTCGCGTGTCTGATCCCACGCCGCGCCCCAGACGAGCGAGCGTGCGAGCGGGTCGTGGATGTCGGCGAGATGCGCGATCGCCGTCGCGAGCGAACGCTCGTCGAGGCGGATCTTCGCGTAGGCGAGGTCGTTGTCGTTGAGCAGTACGAGGTCGGGCTGAGCGATGCCCTGCAGCTCGGGGACCTCGGTGCGGTCTCCGTCGACGTCGACCTCGACGTAGTGCGTGCGGGTCAGCGCGCCGTCGGCGAGGGTGTAGAAACCGATGCCGAGGCGGTGCGGGCGGATCGTCGGGTAGTCCGCGGGAGCGGTCTGCGTCACGGCGAAGCGCGAGATCGTGCCGTTGCCGTCCTCGGTGATCACCGGCTCGAGGGTGTTGACCCCGGCGGTCTCGAGCCACTTCTTCGACCAGGTGCTCAGGTCGCGGCCGCTGGTCGCCTCGAGCTCGACGAGCAGATCGCCCAGCTCGGTGTTGCCGAAGGAGTGCTTCTGGAAGTACTGCGACACGCCGGCGAAGAACTCCTCGATCCCCACCCACGCGGCGAGCTGCTTGAGGACGGATCCGCCCTTGGCGTAGGTGATGCCGTCGAAGTTGACCTGCACATCTTCGAGATCGTTGATCTCGGCGACGATGGGGTGCGTCGAAGGGAGCTGGTCCTGGCGGTAGGCCCAGGTCTTCTCCATCGCGTTGAAGGTGGTCCAGGCCTCGGTCCACTCGGTGGCCTCGGCTGTGGCGATGGTGGACGCCCACTCGGCGAACGACTCGTTCAACCAGAGGTCGTTCCACCACTTCATCGTGACCAGGTCGCCGAACCACATGTGCGCGAGCTCGTGCAGGATCGTGACGACGCGACGCTCCTTCACAGCATCCGTCACCTTGCTGCGGAAGACGTAGGTCTCGGTGAAGGTCACGGCGCCGGCGTTCTCCATGGCCCCGGCGTTGAACTCGGGGACGAAGAGCTGGTCGTACTTGGCGAACGGGTAGGGAACACCGAACTTGGACTCGTAGTAGGCGAAGCCCTCCCGGGTCTTGTCGAAGATGTAGTCGGCGTCGAGGTGCTGCCACAGGCTCTTACGACCGTAGACACCGAGCGGGATGACGCGTCCCGACGCGCTCGTGAGCTCGGAGAAGGTCGACTCGTACGGGCCGGCGATCAGCGCCGTGATGTACGAGGAGATGCGCGGGGTCGGCTCGAAGCCCCAGGTCGCGGTGACATGGTCGTCGTGCACGATGGGCTCGGGCGTGGGGGAGTTCGAGATCACCTTCCACGCGGCGGGCGCCGTGATCGTGAACTGGAAGGTCGCCTTGAGGTCGGGCTGCTCGAAGACCGCGAAGACACGGCGCGAGTCGGGCACCTCGAACTGCGAGTAGAGGTAGACCTCGCCGTCGACGGGGTCGACGAAGCGGTGCAGGCCCTCGCCCGTGTTCGTGTAGAGGCAGTCGGCGTCGACGACCAGCACGTTCTCGGCCTGCAGGCCCGTGAGGGTGATGCGCGAGTCCGCGAATACCTCGTTCGGGTCGAGCTGCTCGCCGTTGAGCGAGATCTCGCGCACGTCGCGGGCGATCAGGTCGATGAAGGTGAAGCTGTCGGGCGCCGCCGTGAAGCGGACGACGCTACGGGAACCGAAGATCTCGGCGCCCTTCGTCAGGTCCAGTGCGATGTCGTACGACTCGGTGCCGATGACGTCGCGACGCTCCTGCGCTTCGATACGGGTGAGGTTCTCTCCAGGCACAGCTTTACTCCCAGGGGTGAGGGGTCGTCGCCGGGGAATGGCGCAGTTGGCGCCGACGGCAACCATGACAGACTACGCCAGCGCGCGACCCCCGCCACTCCGTCGAGGTGAAAGGATGGGAGGGTGAGTGCGATCGAACCCGTAGTCGTCCCCTTCGCTTCTGCTGCCGCGGCGGGAGGTGCAGCCATCGTCACGACCCCCGTCGCGTACGACGGCATCCTCCTCGCCGGCTTCGGAGGACCGGAGGGGCAGGAAGACGTGATCCCGTTCCTGCGCAACGTGACGCGCGGCCGCGGAATCCCCGACGAGCGTCTCGAAGAGGTCGCGCATCACTATCGGCATTTCGGTGGCGTGAGCCCGATCAACGGCCAGAACCGCGCGCTGAAGGCGGCGCTCGAGGCCGAGCTGGCCGCACGCGGCGTCGACCTCCCCGTCTACTGGGGCAACCGCAACTGGACACCGTATCTCGCAGACGCCGTGACGGCGGCGTCAGACAACGGCCATTCGACGTTGCTCGCCTTCGCGACGAGCGCCTACAGCTCGTTCTCGAGCTGCCGGCAGTACCGCGAGGACTTCGCGGGTGTTCTGCAGGAGACCGGCCTCGGCGACACCGTCACGATCGACAAGATCCGTCCGTTCTACGACCACCCCGGATTCGTCGACGCCTTCGAGACCGGTGTGCGGGAGGCGATCGAAGGCTTCCTCGCCGACGGGATCGCGGCATCCGACATCCAGATCCTGTTCTCGACGCACAGCATCCCCACCGAGGACGCGCTGCGCTCCGGCGCGCGCGACATCGACTGGGGAGAGGGCGGTGCGTACGCGGCGCAGCACGAGGCCGTCGCCGCCTGGGTGATGGATCGTGTGCTGAAGACGCTCCCGTCCGGTGCGGGCGTGTCGTGGGAGCTGGTCTACCAGTCGCGCTCGGGTCCCCCCTCGCAGCCGTGGCTCGACCCAGACGTGTGCGACGTCATCGCCGAGCTGCCGGAACGCGGACGCCGCGCCGTCGCCGTCGTGCCGCTGGGCTTCATGAGCGACCACATGGAGGTGCTCTGGGATCTCGACACCGAGGCGAAGGAAGCGGCCGAGGAAGCGGGGCTCGCGTTCACCCGGACTCCCACCCCGGGCGTGTCGCCGACGTTCGTCGCCGGGATCGTCGACCTGATCCAGGAGCGCCTCGAGGGGCGCCCGCGGAGCGAACGCAAGCACCTCACGGATCTTCCGGGCGGGTTCGACGTCTGCCGACCCGGATGCTGCGAGAACGTGCGCGCCGGGTTCAAGCCGGCCGCCGCCGGCATCGCGCCGTAGCCCGACGCGTGTCGGTGGCGTCAATAGAATGAAGGCCATGCGCATCCACATCGCCACCGATCACGCCGGTCTCGAGTTCTCCACCCAGTTGCAGGAGTACCTGCGTGCAGCCGGTCACGATGTCACCGATCACGGGCCGATCACCTACGACGCGCTCGACGACTACCCGGCCTTCTGCATCCGCGCGGCCCAGGCCGTCGTCGCCGACCAGGCCGCGGGAATCGAGGCAGCCGGAATCGTCTTCGGCGGGTCGGGCAACGGCGAGCAGATCGCCGCGAACAAAGTGCAGGGCATTCGGGCCGCGCTCGTCTGGAACCTGTCCACGGCCGAACTCGCCCGCCAGCACAACGACGCGAACGTGATCTCGATCGGTGCGCGTCAGCACACCTACGACGAAGTCACCTCGTTCATCGATCTCTTCCTGGCCACGCCGTTCTCGGAGGAGGAACGGCACGTGCGCCGGATCGGACAGATCGCCGACTTCGAGCGCGACGGCTCGCTGCTCCCGGACCCGCGGGCCTGAGATGCCCGAGGGCCACTCCGTCCACCGGATCGCGCGACAGTTCGACCGCAACTTCATCGGCAAACAACTCCTCGCCTCCAGCCCACAGGGCCGGTTCGCCGAGGGAGCTGCGGTCCTCGACGGTCGATCCGCCGTGAGCGTTCAGGCCGTCGGCAAGCAGATGTTCCTCGAGACCGAGGGAGACGTGTGGTTGCGGGTGCACCTCGGTCTCTACGGCGCGTGGGACTTCGCCGGTGAGATCCTCGTCGACCCGACGATCGCCTCTGCGAACGGCCGCATGGGGCAGACCAACCAGCGCGGCACGATCGTCGACGAGGAGATCCTCGACGATGCGGGCGAGAACTCTCTCGCATCGATCGGCGCCCCGCGGCGCACCCGCGTGCACGTGCGCATGTCGGAGCAGACCAAAGGACTCGCCGATGAGGGGGCGGAATGGCCGCCGCCCGTGGTCGGACAGGTGCGCCTGCGGCTGATGACCGATATCACCGCCGCCGACCTCCGCGGCCCCACGGCCTGCGTCCTGCAGACGCCCGACGAGATGCTCGCGACCATCGCGAAACTCGGACCGGACCCCCTCGTCGGCGACCCGGTCGAGAACGAGGAGCGCTTCGTGCGCGCGGTGCGCAAGAAGCAGACGGTGATCGCGCTTCTGCTGATGGATCAGTCGGTCGTGAGCGGGATCGGCAACGTCTACCGCGCCGAGATGCTCTACCGTCAGCGGCTCAATCCGCACACTCCGGGGCGCGATGTGCCCGAAGACGTGGTGCGTGCCCTCTGGCACGACTGGGTGCGGCTGCTGGCGATCGGCGTCGAGACCGGTCAGATGATGACGATGGACGACCTGTCGCCCGAGCGATACCGCGCCGCCATGGCGAGTCGCGACGATCGGCACTGGGTCTACCACCGCGCGGGCCTCCCGTGCCGGGTGTGCGGTACCGAGATCGCCCTCGAGGAGATCGGCGCGCGCAAGCTGTACTGGTGCCCGCGCTGCCAGGCGTGAGCCAGCGCGAGCGACGCGCGTTCTAGGCTGGGAGGATGCGTCAGAACCCCAGTTTCGCCCTCGCCGATCAGGCCGAGATCCGTCGCGTGATCGCGGCGAATCCGTGGGCGACGATCACGAGTGACTCCCCGGAGGGGCTCGTCGCCTCGCACTACGCCGTGCTGCTCGACGATGCGCGTGAGGATCTCACGATCGTCGGTCACGTCGGTCGGCCCGACGACCTCATCCACGGGCTGGGGGAACGCGAGATCCTTGTCGCGTTCCAGGGGCCGCACGGGTACATCTCGCCCGGGTGGTACGGCGATGTCGCGGCGGTGCCCACCTGGAACTACACGGTGGTGCACCTCGCCGGGATCCCCGAGATTCTGAGCCCGGAGGAGAACCTCGCAGTTCTGGACCGCCTCGTCGATCACTTCGAAGGGCAGCTGCCGGATCCGCGGCGGATGTGGGAGCGCCCCAACGATGCGCCGTTCATCGAGCGTCTCGCCGCCGGCACCGTCGGATTCCGGCTCACTCCGACGCGCGTGGTCGCGAAGCGCAAGCTCAGCCAGAACAAGCCGGTCGAGACGATCGAACAGGTGATCCGCGAGTTGAACGGCGACGGCCCCTTCGCGCAGCCGGCCCTCGCGGCGGAGATGCGACGCGCGCAGGACGCACGAAAGGGGCCAAAGCTGTGAGCGGCACCGAAGACGAAGTGGGGATGGTCCGCAGCGTCCGCATCGCCGGACCCGGGCGCGAGTACCTGATCGACGAGGAGCCGGTCGACATCGTGCTCAGCGGCGGGCGGATCGCCGATATCGCGCCGACCGGGGCGCTGCGTCCGCAGGGTCGGGTCATCGACGCCGATGGTGCGTGGGCCGTGCCGGGGCTGTGGGACAACCATGTGCACACGGTGCAGTGGGCATTGGCGGCCGAGCGCGCGTCACTGGACGATACGCGCTCGGCATCGGAGGCGGCTCTGCGCATGGGGACGGTCGAGCCGCTGTCGGACGGACGGCGCATCGGCACGGGGTACCGGGACGCGCTGTGGGATGACCGACCGGCGCTCGCGTTGCTGGATGCAGCGACCGGTGATGTGCCGACGTACCTGATCAACGCCGATGTGCACAGCGTGTGGCTCAACTCCGCGGCACTACGGCGTGAGGGATTCTCGACCACCGACGGTGTGCTGCGTGAGGAGGGTGCGTTCGAGATCTCGCGTCGCCTGAACGCCGTCGACCCCGACCATGCCGACCGTGCGGTGCGGGCGGCGGGGGAGCGGGCCGCCACGCGCGGGGTCACCGGCATCGTCGACTTCGACATGGCCTGGAATGCGGATGCCTGGCCGCGTCGCGTCGCCGCCGGCTTCGCCGCTCAGCGTGTCGAGTTCGCTGTGTACCCGTTCGACCTGGCCCGAGCGATGAAGGAAGGGCAGCGCACGGGGGAGCTTCTCGATGAGGCCGATCTTCCTCGTGCGGGCCGCGGACTCGTGCGCGTCGGACCGCTGAAGATCATCAGCGACGGCTCGCTGGGAACGCGGACGGCGGCGTGCACGCACGCCTACCCGGGGGATCCCTACAACTTCGGCGTGATGACGGTGCCCCGGGAAGAGCTGATCGACCTGCTCACGACGGCGACGGGGGCAGGGCTCGCCGTCGCTGTGCACGCGATCGGAGACCGCGCGGCCT
The DNA here is from genome assembly GCF_042957055.1 of Microbacterium sp. NPDC008134. Lineage (NCBI taxonomy): Bacteria > Bacillati > Actinomycetota > Actinomycetes > Micrococcales > Microbacteriaceae > Microbacterium > Microbacterium sp. NPDC008134. The sequence goes on from NZ_JBIBHO010000001.1 coordinate 1,667,647, forward strand.
CGACGGCTCTGGATGCCTTCGCGATGACGGGCGCGGTCGGGTCGATCGAGCACGCCCAACTCGTGCGGCACGCCGATCTCGCGCGTTTCGCGCGTCTCGGTGTCACCGCGAGTGTGCAGCCGCAGCACGCGGTCGACGACCGCGATCTCGCCGATCGGCTCTGGGAGACGCAGGACTCGCTCGGATACCCGCTCGCCTCGCTGTTCGCCACAGGGGCGGAGGTGCGCTTCGGCTCGGATGCTCCGGTCGCCCCGCTCGATCCCTGGCAGGCGATGGCCGCGGCCGTGACGCGCACCGCCGACGATCGCGCGGCCTGGCACGCCGAGGAAGCGGTGACGTTCGATCAGGCGCTGCAGGCGAGCGTGCGCTCGGCGACCGTGCCCGGTGCCGTTGCGGATCTGGTGCTCTGCGCGGCCGATCCACGTCGGGCGGGCGTGGGCCTGCGTGAGATGCCCGTCGTCGCGACGCTCCTCGCCGGTCGTGTGACGCACCGCGCCTGAGCATGACGAAGGGCCCCGGGAAGCATCCCGGGGCCCTTCGGTCGTTCGTGGTCGCGCAGACTACGCGGCGATGTGCGACACGAGGAACCAGCGGTCCTTCTCGAGGCCGCGCATGATCTCGATCGCGACGTCCTGGCTCGTGAGGTCGACCTCGTCGAGACCGTCGATCGCGGCCTTGGTGTCGACGAGGATCGCGTCGATGTCGGCGATCACGGCGCGGACGAGCTCGTCCGACTGCGTGAACCCGGCAGGGACGCCGGTCTCTCCGGCCTTCGCGGCGACCGCGCTCACACGGGCGTCGATCGGGAGGCCGAGAGCGACGATGCGCTCTGCGGCGGTGTCGGCGAAGTCACCGGCGTGGGCGACGATCGTGTCGAGGAGTTCGTGGACGCCGACGAAGTTGGCGCCGCGGACGTGCCAGTGCGCCTGCTTGCCGTTGATCGTGAGTGCCTGCAGGCCCAGGACGACGGGCGAGAGGAACTGTGCGGCGGCAGCAGCCACGGTGGGGTCGCTGGCGGTGGTGGAAACGGTCTGTACCTTGCTCATTGTGTGCTCCTCCGAGGTGCCTTTTTCGTACCTGATGAAGACAACGCTACTCAGCCTGGAACATTCCGCAAGCAAGCTGAGGCTCCGCTAACCGCCCCGGATTTCCGCGGAATCACGCGGAAGTGAGGGTAGTCTCGCCTCATGAGCATCGCATCCGGAGCATCCGTTCTCGCCCTTCCGGGCCGGGAGCCGTCGATCGACCCCACAGCGTTCGTCGCCGAGGGTGCCCGCATCGTCGGTGACGTCACTCTCGAGGCCTCGGCGAGTGTCTGGTACAACGCCGTGCTCCGTGCCGATTCGGCCCCGATCGTGGTCGGGGAGGGGAGCAACGTGCAGGACAACGTCTCGGTCCACGTGGACGCCGGGCATCCGGTGACCATCGGGCGCCGGGTGTCGATCGGGCACAACGCCGTCGTGCACGGATGCTCGATCGGCGACGGCTCGCTGATCGGGATGGGGGCCGTCGTCCTCAGCGGAGCGGTCATCGGGAGCGGATGCCTGGTCGCGGGCGGCGCCGTCGTACTGGGAGGAACCGAGGTGCCGGACGGGTCACTCGTCGCCGGTGTTCCGGCGAAGGTTCGCCGCGCATTGAGCGACGACGAGCGTGCAGGGCTGCTCGCGAACGCCGACATCTATCTCGCCCATCAGCAGGTCCACGCAGGCGCCACGAAGGCGTGAGTCCCGGGCACCGCTAGGCTGGGTGCACACGGGGCGGTGGCCAAGCTGGTCAAGGCAGCGGGCTCATAACCCGACGATCGTGGGTTCAAGTCCCACCCGCCCTACCGTGCCGTGACAGTGGATTAGGCTTGCCTTAGTAAAGATGAGAATCACGGCTTCCGAGAACAGCAGAACACCGGGCGAATCCTTCGCCGCTCCGCAGAGGGGCGCGCACGACAGCGACCCGGTGATCGGCGTCGGCACCGCGTCCGGGAAAGCGATCCTCTTCGGGGAGCACGCCGTCGTCTACGGGCATCCGGCGATCGCCCTCCCGCTACGCGATCTTCGAGTCAGGGCCGAGGCGGAGCCCCTGCCGGAGCGTCGACTCCTGCACAGCGCGCTCTACACCGGCTCGATCGATCGGATTCCCGACCGGCTGGCCTCCACCGCTCGTGCGGTCGAAGCGACGATGAACGCGGTCGGAGCCGACGGGTCCGGGGTGAGGGTGCGCGTCGAGAGCGACCTGCCCGCGGAACGCGGCGTCGGGTCGAGCGCCGCGGTGTCAGCGGCGATCGTCCAGGCCGTCGCCGCGGCTTTCGGTCGCGAGCTCGATCCGGCCGAGCGCCATCATCTGATCCAGATCGCCGAACGCGCCGCGCACACGTCACCCAGTGGGCTCGACGCGCGCACGGTCGTCGCGGATCGACCCGTGTGGTTCCAGGACGGCAGCGCGCACGACCTCGATGTCGCAGGGCCGCTCTCGTTCGTGATCGCCGACTCCGGCGTGCGGGGGCGCACGCGCGAGGCCGTGGCCGCTGTCCGCTCGTTGCGCGACTCGGATCCGGTCGCCGTGGAGAGAAGACTCGATCGATTGGGAGCTCTTTCCCGGGAGGGGCGAGCCGCATTGTCGTCCACGACTCCCGAATCGATCGGAGACGGCATGGACGAGGCGCATGCGCTGCTCGGTGAGCTGGGGGTCGGGGACCGGTCGCTCGACGGGCTCGCCCATGCCGCTCGTGCGCACGGTGCGCTCGGCGCCAAGCTCACCGGAGGCGGGCGGGGAGGATGCGTGCTCGTGCTCGCCCGTGATCCCGACCATGCGGAGGAGCTCGCACGCGAGCTTCGCGGCCGAGGAGCCGCCGCCACCTGGACCACAGAACTGAGAGGTACGCGATGACCGCCGTCACGGCCCGCGCCCACCCGAACATCGCCCTCGTCAAGTACTGGGGCAAGGCGGACACCGCGCTCAACCTGCCTGCCACGGGCAGCCTGTCGATGACGCTGGACGTGTTCCCGACCACGACGACAGTGACTCTCGCGCCGGATGCCGAACAGGATGCGGTCGTGCTCAACGGGACGGCTCGTGAGGGGGTGGTCCGCGATCGCGTGGTCCGCTTCCTCGACATCGTGCGCGAGATGGCCGGGTCGCGGACCGCGGCCGTCGTCGACACGGTGAACACGGTTCCGTCTGCCGCCGGGCTCGCCTCGTCCGCATCGGGTTTCGCCGCTCTCGCCGCCGCAGCCTCGCGCGCGTACGGCCTCGAGCTCGACCGCCGCGCGCTCAGCCGCCTCGCCCGCCGCGGGTCGGGTTCGGCAGCGCGTTCGGTGATCTCCGGGTTCGCGGTCTGGTACGCGGGGAACGACGAGGAGTCCTTCGCCGAGCCGCTCGACGCGCCCGATCTCGCGATGGTCATCGCGATCGTGAACGCCGAGGAGAAGGCCGTCTCCAGCCGCGACGCCATGAAGCGGACGGCGCTGACCTCGCCGTTCTACCCCGCGTGGGTCACCTCGACGGCGGAGACGCTGACGGCGGCGGTGCAGGCGAGCGGTGACGGCGACGTCGAGCGCCTCGGGCGGATCACCGAGACGAATGCCCTCCGCATGCACGCCGTCATCCAGGCGTGCGATCCGCCGGTGCGGTACCTGTCGCCGGTGAGCGTCGCCCTCTTCGACCTCGCGGAGTCGCTCCGTGCCGAGGGTCTCCCGGTCTACGCCACCGCCGACGCGGGACCCAACGTCGTCTTCCTGTGCCGTCCGGAGGACGCGGATGCCGTGGCCGCCGCCGCCGGCGCGCTCGCGGACACCGTGATCGCTCGCCCGGGGCCCGGCGTGAAGGTGCTCGCATGAGCGCCGGCATCACGGTCCGCGCGCCCGGAAAACTGTTCATCGCGGGGGAGTACGCGGTCGTCTCGCCGGGGGAGCCATCCGTTCTCGTCGCCGTCGACCGCTACGTGAGCGTTTCAGTGTCGGAGAGCATCGGCGCCGGCAGCATCCACTCTCCCGAGTACGGACGCTCGCCGCTGCTCTGGACCCGCAGCGCGGACGGTCTGCGCATCGACCCCGAACACCACCCCTACGACTACGTGCTGGCGGCCATCACCGTCGTCGAGCGGCTCCGGGCCGACCTGCGCATCGCCCCGCGGTTCTTCGATCTGCGGATCGAGAGCGGTCTCGACGACGTGAGCGGACGGAAGTTCGGTCTGGGGTCGTCGGCTGCGGTCACGGTGGCGACCGTCCGTGCACTCGACGAGTTCTACGGGCTCGGTCTCGATCGCCTCGCCGCTTTCAAGCTGTCGATGCTCGCGACCATCCGGGTCAATCCCAGCGCCTCGGGAGGCGACCTCGCGGCGAGTGCGTTCGGCGGGTGGATCGGCTACCGCGCCCCCGATCGCGTGGCTCTCGGAGAGCGGTCCGAGAGCGGGCCCATCGCACCGCTGCTCGCAGATGAGGAGCTCTGGACGGGACTGCAGATCGTGCGCCTCCATCCGCCGGAGCAGCTGCGGTTCGTCGTGGGGTGGACCGGTGAGCCGGCCTCGACCGCGCGGCTGGTCGACGAGCTCGGACGACGCACGGTCGAGGGAGTGGTCGACCACTCCGCCTTCCTGCTCGACTCGCGCGCATGTGTGTCCGCCCTCTGGGAGTCCCTGTCGCACGGAGACGATGCGGCGACGCTCGACGCGATCCGCGAGGCGCGACGACTGCTGCAGCGGCTGGGGACCCAGGCCGGGCTGCCGATCGAAACGGCCCAGCTCGCGGTGCTGTGCGACATCGCCGAGGCCGCGGGAGCGGCCGCGAAGCCCTCGGGAGCGGGTGGCGGCGACTGCGGGATCGTGCTCGCCCCCGCGCACACCGACCTCTCCGACATCTTCCGCGAGTGGGAGCATCACGACGTGCGGCACCTGACGATCGGCGTGCACCCGCCCGAGGGTGTGCTCGATGTCCTCTGAGCGCAAGGACGACCACGTGCGGCTCGCCGCCGCTCAGCAGGAGGGGCCGCGCATCGGCTCGAACGGATTCGACGACGTCGCATTCGTGCATCACGCCCTCGCAGGGATCGACGCCGAGCGGGTGGACATCGCGGGTGATCTGCTGGGCGCTCGGTGGGGCGTACCGCTCTACGTGAACGCGATGACGGGCGGGAGCGCGAGTACCGGGCGCATCAACCGCGACCTCGCGATCGCCGCGCGGGAGGCCGGGGTGCCGCTGGCTTCCGGGTCGATGAGCGTCGCGCTCGAGCATCCCGATCTCGCGTCCACGTTCCGTGTGCTCCGGCAGGAGCATCCCGCCGGCTTCCTGTTCGCCAACCTGGGCGTCGAGCGCACCCCGGACGACGCCCGTCGCGCGGTCGATCTGATCGAGGCGAACGCATTGCAGGTGCACGTGAACAGCGTGCAGGAGACCGTGATGCCCGAGGGGCGCCGCGCGTTCTCGTCGTGGCAGCACTCGCTCGAGTCCCTGGTGACGGCGGTCGACGTGCCGGTCGTCGTGAAGGAGGTCGGATTCGGGCTGAGCTCGCGGACTCTCGCCTTCCTCGCCGACCTCGGCGTCGCGGCCGCGGACGTGTCGGGGCGGGGCGGAACCGACTTCGTCCGTGTCGAGAACGCCCGGCGCGGGGGTGAGGGCTACTCCTACCTGGCCGGATGGGGCCAGTCGGCCGTCGAATGCCTGATCGACGCACCGGCATCCGCCCCGACGCTCCTCGCTTCCGGTGGCGTACGCACTCCGCTCGACGCCGTGCGAGCCCTGGCGCTCGGGGCGCGGGCGGTGGGTGTCTCCGGACCGTTCCTGAAGACGGTGCTCGACGGTGGACCGGAGGCGCTAGCCTCGCGTCTCGAGGAGTGGACCACGCACCTCACTGCGCTGTCCGCGCTCCTCGGCGCCGCCACCCCGCCGGATCTGGTGCGCACCGACCTCGTCGTCACCGGCGAGACCGCAGACTTCTGCCGCGCGCGGGGTATCGACCTCGCTGCCCTCTCGCGGCGCTCCGACGCCCGATGACTGAAAGGCTCCCCATGTCCGACGCCCTGTTCACCCTCATCCCCACGCGCTGGGTCGGTCCGCTGCTGCTCAGCGGCGAGGTCGAGGGCGAGCAGTCCGTTCCGCTCGCGACGTACGAGTCGCCGCTGTGGCCGTCCGTGGGGCGGGGTGCCCGGGTGTCCCGACTCGTCGAGGGTGGCATCCGCACCACGGTGGTGGACGAGCGGATGACGCGATCCTCGCTGTTCGTCGCCCCGTCCGCCGCCGAGGCGGTCGCCGCGGCTCGGAGCATCGAGGCACGCCGCGACGAACTCGGAGAGGTGGTCTCGGAACGCAGCCGCCACGCACGCCTGATCGATCTCGACACCGAGATCGTCGGACACCTCCTCTTCGTGCGTTTCGCGCTGACGACCGGCGACGCCTCCGGTCACAACATGGTGACCCTGGCCGCCGAAGGACTCATGGAGCGGGTGCTCGCCTGGCACCCCGAGTTGGAGTACGGCTCGATCTCGGGCAACTACTGCTCCGACAAGAAGGCCACCGCGGTCAACGGGATCCTCGGTCGGGGGCGCAGCGTGATCGCCGAGATCCTCATCCCCGCCGACATCGTCGAGCAGCAGTTGCGGTCGACTGCTCGACGCATCGTCGAACTCAACGTGCGCAAGAACCTCGTGGGTTCGACGATCGCGGGGGCGCTGCGCTCCGCGAACGCTCACTACGCGAACATGCTGCTGGCGTTCTACCTCGCGACGGGGCAGGACGCGGCGAACATCGTCGAGGGCTCGCAGGGCATCACATACGCAGAGGAGCGCGGAGACGGCGACCTGCTCTTCTCGTGCACGCTGCCGAATCTCATCGTCGGCACCGTCGGGAACGGCAAGGACCTCCCGGCCGTCGAGGATGCGCTCACCCGTCTCGGCTGCCGTGAGGAGCGTGCGCCCGGCGGCAATGCCCGCCGTCTCGCCTCGCTCATCGCGGCCACCGTGCTCTGCGGCGAACTGTCTTTGCTCGCGGCGCAGACCAACCAGGGAGAACTCATGGCCTCGCATCTGTTGCTGGAGCGCCGTCAGGGAGGTGCGAAGTGACCGTCGTCGGCATCCACGACCTGTCCATCGCGACCGCGAGCCGCGTGCTCGATCTCGCCCTCCTCGCGGAGCGGGCCGGGATCGATCCCGACAAGTACCGCATCGGCCTCGGTCAGGAGCGGATGAGTGTCCCCGCCCCCGATGAGGACATCGTCACGATGGCGGCCGCGGCCGCGCTGCCCATCGTCGAGCGGCACGGTGCCACCGGCATCCGTACCGTGCTCTTCGCGACCGAGTCGGGAGTCGACCAGTCGAAGTCGGCAGCGGTGTTCGTGCACGAGCTGCTCGGGCTGGATCCGGCGACGCGCGTCGTCGAGCTCAAGCAGGCCTGCTACTCCGCCACGGCCGCGCTACAGTTCGCGCTGGGGATCGTGGCGCGTCAACCCGAGGAAGCGGTGCTCGTGATCGCCTCGGACGTCGCGCGGTACGCCGTCGACACCGCCGCCGAGCCCACGCAGGGTGCCGGTGCCGTCGCGATGCTGGTCACGCAGGACCCCGCGATCGCCGAGGTCGAACCGGCGACGGGCATCCACACGGCCGATGTCGACGACTTCTGGCGTCCCAACGACAGCGACACGGCCGTCGTGAACGGCAAGCTGTCCATCGACGCCTATCTCGACGCCTTCGTCGGCGCCTGGGACGACTACCGGGCGCGCGGGGGCGCGGACATCGAGTCGATCGACTACTTCTGTCACCACCAGCCGTTCACTCGCATGGCGGTCAAGGCTCATCAGCGTCTCGCCGTGCACACCGGTGCCTCGCTGACGCCGGCGCAGATGGAGCCGACCACCCGATACAACCGGCTGCTGGGCAATTCGTACACCGCCTCGCTCTACTTCGGACTCGCTGCGTTGCTCGACGCGGAGGACGACCTGACGGATCGTCGGGTGGGCATGTACAGTTACGGCTCGGGCAGTATCGGCGAGTTCTTCTCCCTGCGGGTTCGGCCCGGGTATCGTGACGCGCTCCGCACCGAGGCGACGAAGCGCGTCCTCGATTCGCGCGCACCACTCGACGTCGACGCGTACCGTGCGCTGCACGCCGCGCACTCGGCGTCGAGCGAGGTCGACCGGACGATCGAGGCGATCTCGCCGGTGCCGTTCCACTTCGCCGGTGTTCAGGGCCGAGCGCGCCGGTACGTCCGGGACGACGCATGAGGTAGCGTTCGGAGGATGGCCGCCGACACCGACCTCGTGAGGATCGCGACCGCGCTCTACGCGGCGCCGCTCGGCGAGTTCGTGAGCGCCCGCGCATCGCACGTGAAGAGTGTCTCCGACCGCGGTCTGGCCGCCGAGATCTCCGGGCTGCGCAAACCGTCGATCGCGGCCTGGGTCGTGAACGTCTTCGCGCAGGAGCGGTCCGAAGAACTGGGCGAGGCGCTTCGGCTGGCACGGGAGCTGCGAGAGGCCCAGGACGATCTTGATGCGCCGGCGCTCGCGCGTCTGGGACGTGAGCGCCGTGCGTTGACCCGTCGACTGTCGGAGCAGGCGCGCGACCTGGTGATTGCCCGCGGTGAGAAGGTCACCTCGGGCACCCTCGATGCCGTCCACCGGACCATCAGCGCCGCGTTCTTCGACGAGACCGCCTCGGTCGCGGTGGCATCTGGGCGACTCATCCATGAACTCGAGGCGTCCGAGGACGTGGTGCTCGATGAGGTCGTCGCCGGTGGTGCGGTGAGATCGGCGGCTTCCGACCCGCAGCAGGGCGTCGATGAGCTCGCCCAGCGGCGTCGGAAGCGTGAGGCCGAGCGTGCCGTGCGCGATGCGGAGAATGCCGTCGCGTCCGCCGAGCGGGAGAGGGCAGCGGGCGAGAGCGCGCAACGAGATGCCGACCGTCGTGTCGACTCCGCCGTCGCCCGAGTCGCTGAGCTCGAGCGCGAGTTGGCGCGCACTCGAGTGGAGGTCGACGATGCTCGACGGGATGCCGCCGAGGCGCGCGCGCGGATGGTCCGGGCATCGGTCGCCGTCCAGATCGCATCCGATGCCCTCGGGCGGGCCCGCGAAGACCTCGACTCGCTGTGAACGGATGACTGTATGCGAAGGAATTGAGTCCGATATCAGTATTCCGGTGGCGCTGAACCGTTCCATTCCCCTAGATCGAGGTCGCTGCCTCTCGGCAGACGCCGCCCGAACGGCTCCACCCAACGAAGGAATCCTCTGTGACTCGCTCGCGCCTCGCCGTGGCTTCGCTCAGCGCCGCCGCGCTCGGCCTCGCCGCCGTCCTCGTTCCCACCGTCTCCATCGCGGAGCCCATCACCGAAACCCCTGCGGCATCCGCAGAGGTCATCTGGGCAGACTCTGCGGATGAGTTCGCGTCGTTCGCGCCGATCACCGAACCCGGCGAGTTCGCTCTTCCAAATGAGTGGCAGTGGACCACGCTCGGCGGCGGTGAAGGTACCTCTCTCTCTCTCTCTGATTTCGGCACCTTCGGAGTGAACGGCTTCACCTCCAACGCTTCGGCCCCCCTCGGGCTCGTGCACGGCGTTCCTTCGCCGGTGACGGGTGAGGATTTCGCCTCGTTCATGGCGGACTCCTCCACCAACGTCGGCGGCGAGGTGCTTACGGGCGTGTTCATCTCGAGCACCGACAGCGACTTCCCGCTCGTGACGACGGTCCCCACGCTCACGGGCTTCCACGGCGACGCCACGTTCTGGGATGTGGACGGCTTCTCGAACGAGGAGTTCGCAGCGGAACTCTCCGCGGGCGAGTTCGCCGTGATCGGCTACTTCGTGATCTTCCCGGGCGATGCCCCGGTCGTGACCTCCCCGCCGGCTGAGCCGCAGCCCGAGCTTCTTCGCCGGTCGTCGCCCCTCGCTGACGCCCCCACGTTCGACGAGCTTCTCGCCGCTCAGGGCGCAGGCGTCGCACTGCGCGCCGCGGCCGTTCCAGACGAGGCAGGCATTGCGAGCTTCCGCGTCGGCGGCCTCACCACGTACTTCACCCCGCAGCCGGTCGCGGCTCTGGCACTGAGCAGCACCTCGGTCACAGTCACGCAGGCCACCACGACGGGCTTCACCGTGACCGGTAGCGGCTTCGCGCCGGGTGAGACGGTCTCCTCGGGAATCTCGTCCGGCCAGACGGGGGATAGCCTCCCGAACACGTTCGTCGCCGACGCCGATGGAAACGTCAGCGGAACGATCGTCCTCACCGCGGCGCAGGGTGCCGCTGGCGACTACTCGATCCTCCTGTTCGGGGAGTCCTCCGGCCAGGTGGCGTCGAGCGCTCTCGCGATCACCGGTGCGGCTCCGGTCGCCGTCCCGGTGCCGGGCGAGGCCACGTACACCGGCTGACACTCGGTGCCCGACAGCATCAACGTCCCGCGGCGGCGCACGATTCTCATCGTGGCCGCCGCGGTCGTCGTGTGCGCCGCGATCGTCGTCACCTGCGTGGTGATCTTCGGTCGTGGACCGGCGGTCGCCGAGCCCGCGCCGACCAGTTCCTCGACTCCGGTCGTCACGCCCGAGCCCACGCCGACGGCGACGCCGACCGAGGAGCCCGTCGCCGACGTCCACGCGCCGGCGGAGTCGACGGTCGCCGCCGTGATCGGCAGCGAGGTCGCGGTGAGCGCCGAACTGGGCGGTGCCGCGACGCAATCGTTGCCGAATCCGCAGTTGTCCGGAGCACCTCTCGTCCTCCTGGTCACCGCGCAGGACGGAGAGTGGTTGCAGGTGCAACTCGCCCAGCGCCCCAACGGGAGCCTGGGATGGGTGCGAGCGGATGCCGTCCAGCTCTCGACGACCTCGTACGCGCTGGTCGTGACCACCTCAACGAACACTCTCGACCTCTACGAGGGAGGGGAGCTGCGGCAGAGCTATCCGGCCGCGACCGGAACGGGTGGGACACCGACCCCGAAAGGGCAGTTCGCGATCACCGAGCTGCTCGCGCCGACGAACAGCGGCTACGGTCCGTACGCGTACGGCACGACGGCCTTCTCCGACGTGCTGAACTCGTACGGTGGTGGTCCCGGTCAGATCGGCCTCCACGGCACCGACGACGAGGGCAGTATCGGCTCCGACGCGTCGCACGGTTGCGTGCGCATGGCGAATGCCGACATCACGGCGCTCGCGCAGCTCCTGCCCCTCGGCACGCCGCTGCAGGTGCGCTGAACGCGAGTTCGCCGTGGCAGCGCCCGTGGGCGGGGCGCTTCGACAAGCTCAGCGACCCAGCGTCTCGGGCGCACGCACGCTTGGGTCGCTGAGCCCGTCGAAGGGGCCCCGCACCGGTGCTACGAGATCGCGACCTGCTCTTCGACGAGGGAGATGCCTCCGCTCGAACTCGCGGAATGCGCGAGCGCCTCGATCCACTCCCGGCTCAGCTCCGGAGCCTCGGGCGCGTCGAACACGAATCGCAGGGGGATGGACGGATGCAGCCAGATCGTCGATCTCCCCGACGGGTCGGGATCCGCGTGCTTCCACGAGAGCGTGAAGCTCTCGTTTCGGCGGAGCTTGGTCGAGATGACCACTTTCAGGTGCGCGAGGGCACGGTCTTCGACATGGATCGGATCGGTGCTTTCGCCGTAGTAGAGGCTGCCCACACTCGGACTCTACGGGCGCTCTGATCGCTCACGCCTCCGCTCGGAAGGACGCGCCGCGCAAGCGAACGAAACCTGCGTGAGACGTCATCTCCGGCGCTCAGCCGCGGTCGCGGAGGGCGCTTGGCCGAACTCGCGACGATAGGAGGCGGCGAACCGTGACGGATGGCTGAAGCCCCACCGTCGTGCGACGACGGCGATCGAATCTGTGGTCCCATCCACCAGTTCTCGATGAGCACCGGCGAGTCGTGCGCGGCGAAGGTACTCCGCAGGAGTCGCATCCAGCGCGCGGCGGAAGGCGTACTGCAGTCCGCGCGTCGAGATGAAGGCGGCGACGGCGACGTCGTCGATCGTGATCGCGCGATGCGCGTTCTCGTCGATGAAAGCGAGAGCGCGGCGTACGGCCGCGGGTGCGGCCCCGCGCTGGGCGGTGCGGGACATCGACTCGTGGACCGTCGTCGGAAAGGACGAGAGCGTGACGGCGAGAGCGTGGCGTTCGAGTTCGGCGCGCAGGATGCCGTCCGGGGGAAGATCCGCTACAGCGTCCTCGAGGTACTCCACGGTGCGCTCCCAGTGGCGCCCGGATGCTGCGTCGCGGGGCATGAGCCCGGTGGAACGCAGGACGAGGCTGTCATCGCCCGTGATCTGACGCACGCGGGCCTGTGCGGCCCCCCGGTCGATGACGAGAGCACGGACGCGGGCCGTCTGGAGCCAGCGGGCCTCCACGCGCGCGCCATCCGTCAACCACGGCTGTGACGCGTCCATCGCCTCGCGGCCCGAGCCGACCTCCGCCGACGACGCATCGACGCGGCAGACGAGCAACTCATGCTCCGGCTCGGCCAGGGAATGCACTTCGGCGGCGAGGTCGTAACGCACGAGCGTGAGGCTTCCGAGCCCGGTCGATGACCAATCGAAGTGGAAACGCTGCGGATCCACTCGTTGCAAGGATGCAGACGGCACATACTGCCGCCAGGTCTCCTCCACTCGTTCGATCTCGTTCGATCTGAACCGCACTGCGTTCCCCCTATCGCGCAGAGGAGCGCCCGCGTCGACTGCCTCGGGTCGGCGTCGAACGGTGATTCCCCCGGTTCTTCCAGAAATAGCGGCTGGCCGCGCGCAGCGTCAACCCCCTTGTCCGTTCTGACAGGCCATGACAGGTTCGCCGCTGACGTGAGTGAGGGTGATGACGAACAGACGATCCGGCTTACCGGGGCCGCAGAACATCGGTGCCCGGGCATGGGGATTCGTCGCACGTGCGACGGTGCGCAAGTTTGCCGACGACGGTGGAGGTGATATCGCCGCGGCTCTGACGTTCCACGCGATCCTCGCCCTCGTTCCCTCGCTCCTCGTCGGGGTCTCCGTGATCAGTCTGCTGGGCACCGACTCGACCGCGGTGGCGTTCGCTCTCGAGATCGTCCGTGCCGTGGCGCCGGAGGACACGGCTGCCACGATCGGCCGGGCAGTCGACTCCTTGGCCGAATCCGCGCTGGGTGGCCCGGTTCTCGTCCTCGCCGCCGGGCTGACGATCTGGGCGATCGCGCGCTACATCGCCGTGCTCGGTCGAGGGATGAACCGGGTGTACGAGGTGGAGGAAGGGCGATCCCCGTGGGCACTCAAGTCGATGCAGATCGGCGTCGCCATCGTCGTCATCCTCGCCTCTGCCGCATCCGTCGCCGTGGCGGCGGCCAGCGCCTCCGTGGCCGCGGCGATCGGCGCCGAACTCGGTGTCGGCGAGGCGGGACTCACGGCGTGGCGGATCATCCGCTGGCCCATCCTGGTGGCCATCGTGATCGCGACCGTCGCCTTCCTGTACGACCGGGCGCCGAACATCCGTCACCCACGATTCCGTTGGTTGAGCTGGGGTGCGTCATTGGCGATCGCCGTTCTCGCCCTCGCTTCGCTGGCGTTCGGACTCTGGGTGTCGGGCATCGCCGACTACGAGCGCGTCTACGGCCCACTCGCCGGGGTCATCGTGCTCCTGCTCTGGTTGTGGATCGCGAACCTCGCGCTCGTCCTCGGGGTCGAGTTCGATGCGACGCTCGAGCGCGCACGGGAGCTCCAGGAGGGGGAACCGGCGGAGGCTCGCCCGAGGCTCCCGGTGCGCGACCGCTCGCGCATCGTCCGAAAGCAGGCTCGGCGCAGCTCCGAGCTCGCCGAGGCCAGGCGTCTGCGCGATCATCCATGATCGTCGCCGCATCGACGGGTCAGACGAGGCGGGTGCTCTCGACCGGGGAATGGGGACGCACCGGCCAGGTGCCGTCGACGGCGTCGTCGGGCTCGAGACGCCCGACGCTGATGAAGTACTCGGTCAGGCTCTCCGCCTGAGCTCGCGCCCATCCGATCTGTCTGGTGTGCAGATCATGGACGGTGCCCGGCAGCGGGAACTGGCGGCCGATCGCCTGCGCGACACGGCCGGCGGCGATCGCGTCGGCGGAGGCCTCGTGAGCGTCGCTCAGCGCGACGGCATAGTGCTCGGCGACGATGCTCAGCGTGCGCTTGCCGCGCCGGTAACGGTCGAAAGCCTTGTCGATCACGAAGGGATCGATGATCGGTGCGGGATCGGACAGCGGGGCGAGGCCGTGCCGGACGGCCTCGTGCGCGAGCAGGGAGAGGTCGTAGGACGCGTTGTAGGCGACGACGGGAACTCCCTGGTCGAGGAGCGAGCGCAGGGCGATCAGCACCTGGGCGACCACCTCGCGCGCCGGGCGCCCTTCCTCCCGCGCCCGTTCGGTCGTGATGCCGTGCACCGCAGTCGCGCCCTCCGGGATCTCGATGCCTGGGTCGGCGAGCCATGTGCGGGCGACGATCTGCTGTCCGTCGGCGTCGAGGACGCCGACATGCGCGGTGACGATGCGATCGGCCGCGACATCGATCCCCGTCGTCTCGAGGTCGAAGACGCCGATACGGCTCAGCCAGGGTGGGAGCGGGTGGTCGTCGGCCATGGCCCCACCGTAGAGCCGGCGTCGGACATTCAGGGAGAGGCGCTCGGCAATCCGTAGACTCGACGCATGACCGTGCCCTCTCCCTACGCCGACCGCCTCTCTCGACTCCCCGTCGAGCGACGGGAGGCGGAGGTGCGTGGAGGTACGACGGCGTACTGGGTCTACGGAGCAGAGGATGCCGAGACCACGATCGTCGCCGTGCACGGTTTCCGCGGGGAGCATCACGGTCTGGAGTCCGTCCTCGCGTTCCTTCCGGAAGCGCGTGTCATCGCACCCGACCTGCCGGGTTTCGGTGAGACCGCACCTCTTCCCGGCCGCACGCACGATATCGACGAGTACGCGGCGTGGCTCGGCGATTTTGTGGAAGAGGTCGCCCCCGGAGCCATCGTCCTCGGCCATTCCTTCGGATCGATCGTCGCCTCCGCCGCCGTCGCGCGGGGTCTGGCGACGCCGCGCCTGATCCTCATCAACCCGATCGGAGCACCCGCTCTCGAAGGGCCGAAGGGCGTGATGACCCGGCTCGCCGTGCTTTACTACGCCCTCGGTGCGCGTCTGCCCGAACGGCTCGGCACCGCCCTGCTGCGCAACCGCCTCATCGTGCGCGTCATGAGCATCACGATGGCCAAGACCTCCGACCCCGCGCTGCGCCGGTTCATCCACGATCAGCACGACTCGTACTTCTCGCGCTTCTCGGATCGCGATGTCCTCCGCGACGCCTTCGTCGCGAGCGTCTCGAACGATGTGCGGGCGTTCGCTCCCGCCATCGATGTTCCGACGCTGCTGGTGGCCGCCCAGCGCGACGACATCACGCCGATCGAGGCCGAGCGTACACTCGCAACGCTCTTCGACGACGCGTCGCTCGTGGAGATCGCCGACGTCGGTCACCTGATCCACTACGAGACGCCGTCCGAGGCGGCGGGTGCGATCAGGCGCTTCCTCCGGATTCCCGTCGCGCGAGGCCGATGAGTCCGGCGACCCGGAACGGGATGACCTCGCCCATGGCGAGCGAGGTCTCGGTGCGCTCCACGCCTTCGATCGACAGGATCCGCGCGTCGGTGTCGAAGAGGTGACGTGCGTCACGGCAGGCGACGCGTGCGAGCAGATCGATCGATCCGCTGAGCCCGTGAGCCTGCACGACCTCCGGGATGCGCGCGAGCTCGTTGATGATGCGGGGGAGCTCCGTCTGCCGGACGCCGATGCTGACGAAGGCCTGCAGGGGGAACCCCAGCACGTCGGGGGAGAAGGCGCGCTCGTAGGAGAGGAAGATCCCGGTCTGCTCGAGCCGGGTCATACGGGCCTGGATGGTGTTGCGCGACAGGCGAAGCGTCTCGGCGAGGGCGACGATCGTGACGCGCGGATCGTCGGCGAGAGCGGCGAGGATCTCGAGATCGGTGCGGTCCAGTCCTGGCATAGTGCCAAACGATAGCAGGGCCGATTCCTCGGATGCTTGGCAACATGCTCAGGCCCCTCTCGAATGCTTGAGCGACGTGTTCACCCGACGTACGCTCGGGGCATGCCGGCATCGCCGCCGGCGCCAGCGCGAGAGCCTCACGAGGGCTGCTGAGAACGAGGAGGACGATGATGTCACCGCAGATCACTCCCATCGCCGACACCGAGCAGGATCTGGAGCTCGTCGAGCGCCTCCTCGCTCCCGACGGCACCCGTGTGCGGCATCCGCAACTCGACCCGTTCGTCGCCGACGTCGACCACGACGTGCTGCGTGGACTGCTGCGCGACATGGTCGTGCTGCGGCGGATCGACGCCGAGGGCGTCGCCCTGCAGCGACAGGGTCAGCTCGGTCTCTGGGCACCGTGCCAGGGGCAGGAGGCGACGCAGATCGGCACCGCGCGGGCGCTTGAGGATCGCGACTTCGTCTTCCCGAGCTACCGCGAGACCGGCGTGATCTACGCGCGCGGCGCGCAACCGGGGGACTACGTGCGCATGTGGCGAGGTGAGGAGGGATCGGCATACGATCCGGCCGCCTTGCGGGTCGCACCCCTGCAGATCATCATCGGCGCGCAGACGCTGCATGCCGTCGGCTACGCGCTCGGCATCCGTCATGAGGGAGCCGACGAGGTCGCGGTGACCTACTTCGGCGACGGCGCCACCAGCCAGGGAGACGTGAACGAGGCGATGATCTTCGCGGCGTCGTATCGTGCGCCGGTCGTCTTCGTCTGCCAGAACAACCACTGGGCCATCTCCGAACCGGTCGCGGTGCAGTCGCAATACCCGATCGCCGGGCGCGCCCCGGGGTTCGGCATCCCGAGTCTCCGGGTCGACGGCAATGATGTCCTCGCCTGCCTCGCCGCGATGCGCTGGGCCCTCGATCACGCCCGTTCGGGGAAGGGCCCCGCTTACATCGAGGCGGTCACCTATCGAATGGGCCCGCACACCACTGCGGACGACCCCACCCGCTACCGACCGGAGGGTGAGCTCGATGCGTGGCGTCGCCGCGACCCGATCAGTCGTCTCGAAGCGCACCTGCGTGCCGCGGGCGAACTCCCGGAGGAGTTCGTCGCGCAGACGCAGGAGACGGCGGATGTGACCGCCGCGGAGATGCGGGCGCAATGCCTCGGGATGGTGACCCGTCCACCGCTCGCGGTCTTCGACGGCGTCTATGCCGAACCGCACACGGGGCTCGACCGGCAGCGCGCGGAGTACGCCGAGTACCTCGCGGGCTTCGAGGAGATGACGGCATGACGGAGCTGACCCTGGGCAAGGCGCTCGGCGCGGGACTGCGCAGGGCGATGCAGGATGACGACCGGGTCGTGCTCCTCGGCGAAGACATCGGCAAGCTCGGCGGCGTCTTCCGCATCACCGACGGACTCCTCGACGAGTTCGGGGCCGGCCGGGTGATCGACACGCCGCTGGCGGAGTCCGGCATCGTCGGCACGGCGGTCGGGCTCGCGTTCCGCGGCTATCGTCCGGTGGTCGAGATCCAGTTCGACGGATTCGTGTACCCGGCCTTCGATCAGATCGTGGCCCAGGTAGCGAAGCTGCACTACCGCACGCAGGGGCGCGTGCGGATGCCGATCACGATCCGTATCCCGTGGGCCGGGGGCATCGGTGCCGCCGAGCACCACTCGGAGTCTCCCGAGGCGTACTTCGTGCACACGGCGGGTCTGCGAGTGATCGCGGTCTCGAACCCCGAGGACGCCTACCGCAGTCTGCGCCAGGCGATCGCCTCCGACGACCCGGTGATCTTCTTCGAGCCGAAGCGCCTCTACCACCACAAGGGCGACGTCGATCTGGAGGCTCCGCTGGCGGACGCCGCGCCGATGGGTCTCGCCCAGGTGGTCCGCGTGGGGTCGGACGTGACGCTCATCACCTACGGCGCGATGCTCTCCACCGCGCTCCAGGCGGCGGAGGCCGCCGAGGACGAAGGGATCTCCATCGAGGTCCTTGATCTCCGTTCCCTCTCGCCGGTTGATTACGACACGTTGACCGCCTCCGTGCGCAAGACCGGTCGTGTCGTCGTCGCCCACGAGGCGTCGCGCGAGGCCGGCGTCGCCGCGGAGGTGATCGCGAGCCTCACGGAGTTCTGCTTCGAGTACCTCGAGTCGGCACCCCTCCGGGTCACGGGCCACGACGTGCCGTATCCGCCGGCGAAGCTCGAGAAGTACCACCTGCCCGATCTCGATCGGCTGATGGCCGCGGTCGATCGCGTGCTGGACCGCGACGCCCGGGCGGGGGTGGACGCATGATCGCCGAGTTCCGCCTGCCCGATCTCGGCGAGGGACTCACCGAGGCGGAGGTCGTGCAGTGGCTCGTGGCACCGGGGGAGCAGGTCGCGCTCAACCAGACACTCGCCGAGGTCGAGACCGCCAAGGCGGTCGTCGAGCTCCCGTCGCCCTACGAGGGCACCGTGGCGGAGCTGCACGCGGATGCCGGACAGACTGTCGCGGTCGGCTCGCCCCTGATCGCCTTCGAGGTCGCCGGTGAAGAGTCGGACGCCGCGACCCCGACGGTCGGGGCGGAGGGTGCCCAGCCGAATCTCGTCGGGTATGGCGCGGCGCCGTCGGCCTCGGGGCGTCCGGTGCGGCGCGCACGACGCGCGAGCGCGAGCGCCTCGGTGTCGGATACCGCGGTGATCGAGGCCGCACCGCACGATGCGTCGCCCTCGGTCGTGCCCGACCAGCCGGGCGTGGAGCGCCCGCGATCAACGCCGCCCGTACGCGCGTACGCCAAACGAGCGGGGGTCGATCTCGCGCTGGTGGCGGCCGTCGTCGGTGACCGCGTGATCACCCGCTCCGACATCGACGCCTTCGCGGCGCGAGGCGCGGATGCTGCCGGGCAGGCCGAGGCGGAGAAGCGACGGGAGTCTCGTCCGGCGTTCGGCGCGCCGGACGAGGGGACGCGCGAGGTGCGCATCCCCATCCGGGGCGTGCGCAAGCACACGGCCGCCGCGATGGTCGAGAGCGCCTTCACCGCGCCGCACGTCACCGTGTTCCACACGGCGGATGTCACGGCCACGGTCGAGCTGCTCGACTCCTTCCGTGCCGATCGCGGGTTGAGCATGCACCGCATCGGTCCGCTCGCGGTCGTGGCGAAGGCCGTGTGCCTGGCGCTCGGCCGGACGCCCGGGCTGAACGCGCACTGGGACGAGGCGTCAGGGGAGATCGTCCAGTATCGCTACGTCGACCTCGGCATCGCCGCCGCCACGGACCGCGGGCTCATCGTGCCGAACATCCGCGATGCCGAGCGGCTCGGCCTGGGAGGGATGGCCGACGCGATCCGCGATCTCGCGGCGACGGCGCGGGCGGGGAAGACCTCACCGGCCGAGCTCCAGGGCGGGACGTTCTCGATCTCGAACATCGGTGTGTTCGGCATCGACGCGGGCACGCCGATCCTTCCGCCCGGGCAGTCGGGGATCCTCGCGGTCGGAGCGATCCGGCGCCAGCCTTCGGAGCATCGCGGCGAGATCGCGCTGCGCGACATGATGACGCTCAGCCTCTCGTTCGATCACCGGCTGGTGGACGGTGCGGAGGGGGCGCGGTTCCTGTGCGATGTCGCCGACGTGCTGCAGGAGCCGGGGCGGGCGATGCTCTTCGGCTAACCGCGCAGCGCCGCCGCGGCCATGCGCACCAGCACGTCGCCGGTGGCGGCATGGCGGCGCGCCGCGGCGCGGGTGCTGTGCGGGGTGGAGTTGATGAGGCCGAAGCAGGCCTGCACGCGCAGCCGCAGCTCATCGCGGTCGGCCGGGTGCAGGGGGGTGAGCGTGTCGATCCAGAGTTCGATGTAGTCGCGCTGCAGGCGACGGACATCGGCGCGGTCGTCATCCGCGAGATGCACGACATCCCGGTCCTGCACCTGGATGACCGCGGCGTTCCGCAGGGCGAAGTCGACGTGGAAGCGGATCAGCGCGTGCATCCGTTCCTCGCCATCCGCGTGCGCGGCCGCGACCTCGGAGCCGCCGGTGAGCAGATCGTCGCTGACCTTCACGAGCACGGATCCGAGCAGCGCCTGCTTTCCCGCGAAGTGTCGGTAGACGGCCGGGCCGGAGACCCCCACGGCGGCGCCGATGTCTTCGAGGCTGACGCCGGTGTACCCGCGAGCGGCGAAGAGGAGAGCGGCCTCGTGGCGGATCGCGTCGGAGCGCTCCGCTTTGGCGCGATCACGAGCGGTGACGGGGGTTGTCATCTCAGTTAATCCTCGCTAACCTGAATCATCGGGTTAGTGCACACTAACCGAAGGTTCGTCTGCAGCGCCAGCATCGTGGCTGCGCAGGAGCGTGTCGAGGAGGACACAGCGATGCCCGCAACCCAGGAGGCCCTCGCCGCGCGATTGCGCGAGCGGCTCGCCACGGCGGCGCTCGGCGGATCGGAGGCCTCACGTGCGCGCCATGTCTCCCGGGGCAAGCTTCTGCCGCGCGAACGCGTGGACCGGCTGCTTGACGAGGGGAGCCCGTTCCTCGAAGTGGCACCGCTCGCCGCGGACGGCCTCTACGACGGCGAGGCGCCGGGCGCCGGGGTGATCGCCGGTATCGGACTCGTGCACGGACGGCACGTCATGGTCGTGTGCAACGACGCGACCGTCAAGGGCGGTACCTATCTGCCGATGACGGTCAAGAAGCATCTGCGCGCCCAGGAGATCGCGCGCGAGAACCGCCTGCCGTGCCTGTATCTCGTCGATTCGGGCGGGGCATTCCTGCCCAGGCAGGACGAGGTCTTCCCCGACCGCGATCACTTCGGGCGGATCTTCTTCCACCAGGCGCGGATGTCGGCCGAGGGCATCCCGCAGCTCGCGGCGGTGCTCGGGTCGTGCACGGCGGGCGGTGCGTACGTTCCGGCGATGAGCGACGAGACGGTGATCGTCCGCGGGCAGGGCACGATCTTCCTCGGCGGGCCGCCGCTCGTGAAGGCGGCGATCGGCGAGGTCGTGACGGCGGAGGAGCTCGGCGGGGGAGAGATGCACGCGCGCCGCAGCGGCGTCGTGGATCACCTGGCCGAGGACGACGAGCACGCTCTCGAGATCCTGCGCGACATCGTCCGCACGCTCCCGGCGCCGCAACGGCCGGCGTGGGAGGTGCTCCCGTCCCGCGAACCCGCGGAGCAGTCGTCGCTGTACGACGTGGTGCCCGTCGACGTCAACGCCGCGTACGACGTGCACGAGGTGATCGACCGCCTCGTCGACGGCGGCAGTATCCGCGAGTTCAAGACCGAGTACGGCACCACGCTCGTGACCGCCTTCGCCCGCATCCACGGACATCCTGTCGGGATCGTCGCGAACAACGGGGTGCTGTTCAGCGAGTCGGCGTTGAAGGGAGCGCACTTCATCGAACTGTGCGATCAACGTGGCATCCCCCTGCTCTTCCTGCAGAACATCACCGGATTCATGGTCGGCTCCGATGCCGAGGCCGGCGGTATCGCGAAGGACGGGGCGAAGATGGTCACCGCCGTGGCGACCTGCCGGGTGCCGAAGCTGACCGTGATCATCGGCGGCTCCTTCGGCGCCGGCAACTACTCGATGTGCGGTCGCGCGTACTCTCCGCGCTTCCTGTGGACCTGGCCCGCGAGCCGGATCTCGGTGATGGGCGGCAACCAAGCGGCCTCCGTCCTGGCCACGGTCAAGGAGGATCAACTCACCGGTCGTGGTGAGGCCTGGACGCCGGAGGAGCGCGCCGACTTCGAGGAACCGATCCGCGCCCAGTACGAAGAGCAGGGAGAGCCGTACTACGCGACCGCACGTCTCTGGGACGACGGGATCATCGATCCGCAGCAGACGCGGCACGTCCTCGGGCTCGCGCTCGACGTCGTCTCGCGCGCGCCGCTGCCCGAAACGCGCTTCGGCGTCTTCCGGATGTGAGTGGGATGAGCGAGTACATCTTCGGCACCGTCCTCGTCGCGAACCGCGGTGAGATCGCACGGCGCGTGATCCGCACGCTGACCGGACTCGGCATCCGCAGCGTCGCGGTGTACAGCGATGCGGACGCGGATGCCCCGCACGTGCGGGAGGCCGATGCCGCGGTGCGGATCGGCCCCGCCCCGGCGAGCGCCTCGTACCTCGACATCGAAGCGATCATCGCCGCGGCTCTCGACTCGGGCGCTCAGGCGATCCACCCCGGTTACGGTTTCCTCTCCGAGAGCGTCGGCCTCGCCGAAGCCTGCGACGCGAACGGCATCGTGTTCATCGGGCCGGGTGTCGAGGCACTCCAGATCATGGGCGACAAGGCACGCGCCCGCGCGCACGTCGCACGCCACGGCGTACCGGTCGTGCCGGGCTTCGACGCGGCGGGCCTCGATGGTGACCGGATCGCGCGGGAAGCGGACGCCGTCGGCTATCCGTTGCTGGTCAAACCGAGTGCCGGCGGCGGGGGGAAGGGCATGGAGGTCGTCGCGACGGCATCCGATCTGCCGGGCGCGCTGGCATCTGCCCGCCGTGTCGCGGCGGCGGCCTTCGGGGACGACGCGTTGGTGCTCGAACGTCTGCTCCGGCGCCCGCGCCACATCGAGGTGCAGGTGTTCGGAGACACGCAGGGAACGGTCATCGCTCTCGGTGAGCGCGAGTGCACGCTCCAGCGCCGGCATCAGAAGGTCATCGAGGAGGCGCCGTCGGCAGGGATCCCCGCCGTCACCCGAGACGAACTCCTTCGCGCGGCGGTGCGCGCGGCCGAGAGCGTGTCGTACGTCGGTGCGGGCACTGTCGAGTTCCTCATCGATGCCGACGATCCGACCGCGGTGTTCTTCATCGAGATGAACACCCGTCTGCAGGTCGAGCATCCGGTGACCGAGGAAGTGACGGGCCTCGACCTCGTGGCGCTGCAGCTCCGGGTCGCAGCAGGTCTCGCCCTCGATGTCGCGCCCCGCGTGCACGGACATGCCGTCGAGGCACGTGTGTACGCCGAGGCACCGGAGCGGGGATTCGTGCCCTCGACGGGGACAGTCGTGCTCTTCGCGCCTCCTCCCGGGGTGCGCGTCGACTCCGCCGTCGAGACCGGTTCACAGGTGACCGGGTTCTACGACCCGATGATCGCGAAGATCATCGCCGTCGCTGACGATCGCGAGACCGCGCTCCGGCGTCTCGACGCCGCTCTGTCCCGCACCGTCGTGCTGGGCGTCGAGACGAACATCGCGTTCCTGCGCACGCTCTGCCGCGACGATCGCGTGCGGGCCGGCGACCTCGACACCGGACTCATCGACACCCTGCTGCCCATCGCGGCGGCGCCGCCGTCGCCCGCGATGCTGACAGCAGCGTCTTCGGTCATGGCCTCCGACCGTGCGGATGCCGATGCCCTCGCGCCGTGGAACGACCTCTCGGGGTGGCGCCTCGGCGGCGTTCCCGCGCGCCCGCCTCGGCGGGTCTTCCTCACCGACGAGGACTCCGTCGTGGAAGCCGCGCCTGCGGGCGGCGTACGGAGCCACGCGACCGCCCGTATGGATGCGGACGGCGCGATCTGGGTGTCCGACGCGGGACGCAGCTTACGTCTGCGGCCCCTCGATCGCCGAGCCGCGCTCGATCGTCGCCTCGCCGCCCACGCCGAGGTGACATCCGCCACCGAACCGGAGGGTCGCGCGCCGATGCCCGGGAGCGTGGTCGCGTTGCACGTGCAGGACGGCGAGCGCGTGGCGGCGGGGGCGGCGCTCGTGTCGATCGAGGCGATGAAGATGGAGCATCCGGTGCTCGCACCGCACGACGGCGTCGTCCGAGTGCTGGTGGCGGTGGGAGATCAGGTGCGGCGGGGCGATCCCGTCGTGCGCGTGACGACGGAGACGACGACGGAGGAGAGGGACACATGGACGACCTGACCCCGGAGCAGCACGAGCTCGCGGCGATGGTGCGCGAGTTCGCCGAGACCGTGGTGGCGCCGCGCTCGTACGAGGCGGATCGCACGCACACCCTGCCGATGGACGTGGTCGCTCAGATGGGAGAGCTGGGCCTCTTCGGCCTTCCCTTCCCGGAGGAGCACGACGGCCAGGGCGGCGACTACCTTGCGCTCGGCATCGCGATCGAGGCGCTCGCCCGCGTCGACCAGTCGATCGCGATCACGCTGGAAGCGGGGGTGAGCCTCGGTGCCATGCCGATCTTCCGTTTCGGGACGGACGAGCAGAAGCACGAGTTGCTCCCCGACCTGCTCGCCGGACGCGCGCTGGCCGGTTTCGGTCTCACGGAGCCCGAGGCGGGGAGCGATGCCGGTGCGACCCGCACGACCGCACGGCTGGAGGACGCGGAGTGGGTGATCGACGGCACGAAGCAGTTCATCACGAACTCCGGTACGCCGATCACCCGGTTCGTCACGGTGACGGCGGTGACCGGGTCGGTCGACGGTCGCAAGGAGATCTCCACGATCATCGTGCCGAACGGTACTCCGGGGTTCACGGTCGAGGCGCCCTACGACAAGGTCGGCTGGAACGCCTCGGACACGCATCCGCTGACCCTCGACGGGGTGCGCGTACCGGCGGCGAACCTGCTCGGGGAGCGGGGGACCGGGTTCCGCAACTTCCTCAGCATCCTCGACGAGGGGCGCATCGCGATCGCGGCGCTCGCGACGGGCGCCGCCGAGGGATGTCTCGAGGAAGCGGTCGCCTACGCGAAGAGTCGAACGGTGTTCGGCAGTGCCCTGAGCACGCGCCAGAACGCGCAGTTCACGCTCGCGCGCATGCGGGCGCGGGTGCACACGGCGCGTCTCGCGTGGCACCATGCCGCCCGCCTGCGCGACTCGGGCCGTCCGTTCGCGGAGCAGGCGGCGATAGCGAAGCTCGTCGCCGGGGAAGCAGCGATGGACAACGCGCGCGATGCGACGCAGATCTTCGGCGGGAACGGGTTCATGAACGAGTTCCCCGTGGCACGGCACTACCGCGACTCCAAGATCCTCGAGATCGGCGAGGGCACCACCGAGGTGCAACTGCTCGTGATCGCGCGGGGGCTCGGGCTCGCCGGGTAGCGTGGGGGCATGAGCGTGCAGGACGTCATCCAGAGGGGTCTTTACTTCGAGGAGTTCGAGCTCGAGACCCGCTATCTCCATCGCCCGGGGCGCACGGCGACCGAAGCCGACAACGTGCTGTTCACGACGCTCACGATGAACACGCAGGCCCTGCATCTGGATGCCGCGTTCGCCGACTCGCAGGAGCCGTTCCACGCCCGGGTCATGAACTCGATGTGGACGCTCTCGACGATGGTCGGGGCATCCGTCGCCCAGCTGACGCAGGGCACGCTCGTCGCGCAGCTCGGACTCGGTGACATCCGGTTCCCGCACCCGCTCTTCGCGGGCGACACCCTCTACACCGAGAGCGTCGTGACCGGGATGCGGCCGTCGTCGTCGCGCCCGACCCAAGGGATCGTGGAGATCACGCACACGGGCCGGAATCAGGACGGCACGATCGTCGCGACCGCCACCCGTTCGGTGCTCGTGCACCGCCGACCCGAGGAGACCCCGTGACCTTCGATCTGGGACCCGCGCTCCTGTTCTGCCCGGCGGATCGTCCGGAGCGTTTCGCGAAAGCGGCGGAGCGAGCGGATGCCGTCATCCTCGACCTCGAAGACGCCGTGCTCCCCGCGGCGAAAGCATCCGCGCGCGACAACGTGCGGGCGTCCGATCTCGATCCGGCGCGCGTCATCGTCCGCGTCAACGCGCCGGGCAGCGCGGAGTTCACCGCCGATCTCGCGGCCGTCGCGTCATCGCCGTTCCGGACGGTGATGGTCGCGAAGACCGAGGACCCGTCGACGCTCGACGTCTTCGACGCGGAGTACGCCGTGATCGCACTGTGCGAGACCGCTCGGGGTGTGCAGGCGGCCGAGCGCATCGCGGAGCACGATCGGGTGGTCGCCCTCATGTGGGGCGCGGAGGACCTGGTCGCCTCGCTCGGCGGCACGGCGAGCCGTCGGCCCGATGGGGCTTACCGCGACGTCGCCCGCTACGCCCGCACGCGCATCCTGCTGTCCGCCGGCGCCCACGGCAAGGGGGCCATCGACGCCGTGCACGTCGACATCGACGACGTCGACGGGCTGGAGGACGAGGCATCGGATGCCGTCGCCTCCGGCTTCCGGGCGACGGCGTGCATCCATCCGTCGCAGGTGTCGGTGATCCGCGCGGCCTATCGGCCCGATCCGGCGAGCATCGAGTGGGCGCGCGGCGTGCTCGTCGTCGCGGAGGAGGAGCGGGGGGTCTTCCGCTACGAGGGACGAATGGTCGACGAACCGGTGCTGCGCCACGCCCGCTCGATCATCGCGCGGGCGAGCTGAGTCGCCCGCGCTCGTGAGGAGATGCTCCTCTCAGGGCAGCTCGGCCGTCAGAGCAGCACGGTCTCCTCGAGCAGGCGCAGAGAGCCGGGCGATGCCTCGAACCGGGTCACCGAGCCGTTTCGGATGATGTCGCCGACGCGGGGGAGTGTGCCTCCCGACACGTGGTCGATCAGGGAGCGGATGACCCCGCCGTGCGCGACCACGATGACGGACTCGGCGAGGGGAGCCGAACGGCGTCGGGCTTCGAGGGCGATGCGATCGAGCGCCCGCAGCGACCGTGCGGCCACGCCGCCGAGCGTCTCCGCACCGGGGACCTCGGCGATCCAGTCGCCGTAGGTCTCGAGGTAGTCGGCGACGAGCATGCCCTCGCCCTCCCCGAATTCCCGCTCGCGCAGGTCGGCGTCGAGCGTGGGAGCGGCCAATCCGAGTTCGTCCGCGATGATCTCCGCCGTCTCGCGTGCGCGAGCGAGCGGGCTCGCGTAGATCGTGTGGTGCACGCCGCCGGCCAGCTGCCCGGCGGCCCAGCGGGCGTCGGCCCGTCCGGTCTCGTTCAGGGGGATGTCGGTCGATCCCTGGATGCGGCGGGCCAGGTTCCAGTCGGTCTGGCCGTGTCGGACGAGGGTGAGCAGTGTCACGAGAGAAGCTCCTGGAGGGCGGGGAGCACGTCGCTGGTGCTGGCGGCGATGGTGACATCGGCCCAGGCATCCGCGCGGGTCGGCTCGCGGTTGACGATGATCAGAGGGATGCTGCGGCGGCGAGCGCGCTCGACGAGTCGCACGCCCGAGTTGACGACGAGCGAGGATCCGGCGACGATCATCGCCGAGCTCGAGCGCAGCAGTGATTCCGCCGCCTTGAAGCGGTCCTGCGGCACGTACTCGCCGAAGAAGACGACGTCGGGCTTGAGCATGCCGTCGCACACCGTGCAGCGGGGGATGACGAAACCCTCGACGCTCTCGGGGAGCACATCGCCGTCCGGCGCGAGCGGCACGTTCTCCGGCACGGTGATCCACGGGTTGAGTTCTTCGATCTGCCCGGCGACGTCGCGGCGGTCGAAGACCTGTCCGCAGTGCAGGCAGAGCACGCGGCGCATCGTGCCGTGCACTTCGATCACGTGCGAGCTGCCGGCTCGCAGGTGCAGGCCGTCCACGTTCTGGGTGATCACGCCGCTGACGGCGCCGGCTGATTCCATCTCGGCGAGAGCGCGGTGCCCGGGATTCGGCTCGGCTCGGGCGAACGCACGCCACCCGAGATGGCCGCCGACCCAGTAGCGGCGACGAGCGGCCTCGTCGCCGAGGTAGGTCTGGATCGTCATCGGGTTGCTCCGCGGCGTCGCACCCTCGCCGCGGTAAGCGGGGATCCCCGAATCGGTCGACACGCCCGCGCCGGTGAGGAGGGCGATCCGTCGCCCCTGCAGGAGGTCGGCGGCCTTCTCGATGCGGAGCCGGAGCTCGCCGTCTGCGATCGTGGTCACTGATCCTCCCCGAGTGATTCTACGGGGCGAGCCGCTGCCCGGCTTCCTCGAGCGGCGTCGCGTGGGAAGGTGGGAGTCTATGGACATCGTGCACATCGACTCGTCGACGGACCCGCGCCTCGACGAGTACCGGTCACTCACCGACACGGCGCTGCGGAGTATTCGAGAGCCGGCCGGCGGACTCTACATCGCTGAGTCGTCGAAGGTGATCGAGCGCGCGATCGGTGCCGGGCATTCGCCGCGGTCGGTGCTGGTGCAGGAGCGACGGCTCGACGGCATCCGTGATCTCGTCGCCGCGTTCGACGTCCCCGTGTACGTGGTGCCGGATGACGTCGCCGAAGCGGTCACCGGATTCGCCGTGCATCGCGGCGCGATCGCGTCGATGCACCGTCCGCCCCTGCCGTCCGTCGCCGAGACGCTGGGAGGGCGGACGGGAACCCGCTCGCGCATCGCGATCCTCGAGGGTCTCGCCGACCACACCAACATCGGGGCTCTGTTCCGGTCGGCCGCGGCGCTCGGCGTCGACGCCATCCTCATCTCGCCCGACTGCTCGGATCCGCTCTACCGCCGGGCAGTGCGCGTGTCGATGGGCACCGTGTTCCAGGTGCCGTGGACGCGGATTCCGGAGTGGCCCGCGGGTATCCACGAGCTGCAGGACGCCGGCTACGTCGTCGCGGGCATGACGCTGGGGGAGGGCGCCATCGCCCTCGATGAGCTCGTCGCCGAGGACCACGACCGGCTCGCACTGGTGTTCGGTACCGAGGGGCACGGCATCACGCCCGCCACCGATGCGATCCTCGACCGGCGCGTGACGATCCCGATGATGGGCGGAGTGGACTCGCTCAACGTCGCGGCGGCATCGGCGGTCGCGTTCTACGCGACGCGCTAGACGTGACCCGAGGCGTCGCCGAGATTCCCGATCGCGGCCTCGAGTGCGCGGAGCCGCGCCTCCCGATCCCCGGTGATCTCGATGACCGTCGCGTGCTCGCCGGTGAGGTCGGCGTCGTCGCAGAGCTCGAGCAGCGCGATGTCCATCGCGGAGCGCAGGGCGAGATCCTCCTCGTCCTGCACCCAGATTCGATCGTGCGCGTTCAGCGGCAGGATCACGAGCAGGTCCACGTTCCGCAGTGCTTCTGCGGTCATCGCCTCGGCGCGCCCCCAGACCTCGGACGGCACTCTTCCGCGGCCGGGGTCCTCCCACGCCCGCAGATAGGCGAGGAAGTCGAGAGGGCCGCGTTCGGCGATCACGCGTTCCTCCGGGCGGAGCGTCGCCAGCCGTCGTGCGCTGATCGCCGACTGGGCGAGGAAGGATGCCGGCCCGGGAGCATCCCGCCCGTCCCCGAGCATCTCGAACGGGTCGGGGAGATGATCGAGCTCCGGATGCCGACCGCGTACATCAGCGATGAGGGTGCTCTTGCCGCTCGCGTGCGCGCCGGAGACGACGATGCGCACCGGCGTCAGTGCGTGTCGGGGAAGACGATCGGCGACGGCTCCGGACGCTTGGCCGCGATGTGGTCGCCCGACGACTGGTGCCGCAACCGTCGCAGGACCCAGGGGACGAGGTGCTCGCGTGCCCAACCGAGGTCTTCGCCCCGGGCTTCGCGCCACGTGCGGATCGGGAGCGGCTCCGGCTGCATGGACTCGAGATCGTTCGGGACGTTCAATGCGCGCAGCACCATCCGCGCCACCTCGTGGTGGCCGAGCGAGTTGTAGTGCAGACGGTCGTCGTCGAAGAACCGCATGTCCTGGACGACCTTCAGCGCCCACTGATCGGCCACGATGCAGTCGTGCCGCTCGGCGATCGCGCGGACGTTCTCGTTGTAGATCGCGACCTTGCCGCGGAACGCGCGGAACACGGGGGTGAAGGCGGTGTCGATGCCGGTGAAGAGCACCACGGCCGCCCCCGTGGAGGCGAGCCGCGTGACGGCATCCTCGAGCTGGGCGGCGATCAGGTCGGGGTCGGTGCCGGGGCGGATGACGTCGTTACCGCCGGCGCAGATCGATACGAGGTCGGGGTGCAGTGCGACCGCCGGCTCGATCTGATCCTGCACGATCTGGGAGATCAGCTTGCCGCGCACCGCGAGGTTCGCGTAGGCGAAGTCGTCGACCTGTGCGGCGAGGACCTCTGCGACCCGGTCGGCCCAACCGCGGTGGCCTCCGGGGGCGGCGGGGTCGGGATCGCCGATGCCTTCGGTGAAGGAATCCCCGATGGCCACGAAACGACGCCACGGGTGGGCGGATTCGTTGGGAACGTAGGGGGTCCGGGTCGAATCCTGGTCGGTCATCCAGCTCTCCTTCGCGAACATGCGCGGCACGACGGTCACGGCTGCGCAGTGTCAGAGCCTACTCCGCCGGGCGGGTCGGGGAGGGGCGCGCGCCGATGTCCGATGGAGCGATTATCGTTGACCCGATGCTCTCTCCGTCCTTCCCACAGCGCGCCCCCTGGGGAACCGCCAACAAGCTGCGCGCGTGGCAGCAGGAGGCCCTCGAACAGTACTTCGCGGCCGACCAGAGGGACTTCCTCGTCGCGGCGACGCCGGGCGCAGGAAAGACGACATTCGCCCTCACGCTCGCGGTCGAACTCATGCGCATGGGCGAGGTCAACCGCATCATCGTGGTCGCTCCCACCGAGCACCTCAAGACCCAGTGGGCGGATGCCGCGGCGCGCGTGCACATCCGTCTCGACCCGCGCTTCCGCAACAGCGATTGGGCGCCAGCTCGGCACTATCACGGAGCCGTCGTGACCTATGCGCAGGTGGCGGCGAAGTCCTCCGTGCACCGGCACCTGACCGAAGACGCGAAGACGCTCGTGATCCTCGACGAGGTGCACCACGGCGGCGACGCGCTCAGCTGGGGCGACGCGATCCGCGACGCCTACGGTCCGGCGAAACGACGCCTCCTGCTCTCCGGAACCCCGTTCCGCAGCGATACCGCTCCGATTCCGTTCGTCGAGTACCACCCCGACGAATCGGGGGCGCGCATCTCGCGCACCGACTACAACTACGGCTACGGCCGGGCCCTCGCCGACGGCGTCGTTCGTCCCGTACTGTTCCACATGTATGCGGGCAAGATGCGTTGGCGCACCACCTCGGGCGACGAGCTCGAGACGCACCTCGGGCAGGACAACACGAAGGACGTCACCTCGCAGGCCTGGCGCACCGCGCTCGACCCCGAAGGGGAGTGGATGCCGGCGGTGCTCTCCGCCGCAGACCGTCGGCTCACCGAGATCCGCCATCACGTGCCCGATGCGGGCGGTCTGGTGCTCGCGACCGATCAGACGGTCGCCCGCGCGTACGCCAAGATCCTGCACAGCATCACCGGCCAGCAGGCGACGATCGTGCTCTCCGACGACGCCACCGCCTCCGAGCGCATCGAGAAGTTCAGCGCCGGCGAGCAACGCTGGATGGTGGCCGTGCGCATGGTGTCGGAGGGGGTCGACGTGCCCCGCCTCGCGGTCGGCGTCTATGCGACCTCGTCGTCGACGCCGCTTTTCTTCGCCCAGGCGATCGGCCGATTCGTGCGTGCGCGTCGCCGCGGTGAGGCGGCCAGCGTCTTCCTCCCGCAGGTGCCCGTCCTCATGGGGCTGGCGAACGAGATGGACAAACAGCGCGACCATGCGCTCGACCGGCAGTCGAAGGAGGACGACGGTCTCGAGGACTCCCTGCTCGAGAGTGCGAACCGCGAGGAGGAGACTTCCGACGCCCTCACTCAGGAGTTCAGCTACCAGGCGCTGTCCTCGGTCGCCCACTTCGACCGGGTCGTGTTCGAAGGTCAGGAGTTCGGACAACTGGCGGAGCCGGGAACCCCGGAGGAGGAGGAGTTCATCGGATTCCCCGGCCTCCTCGAGCCCGAGCACGTGCACGAGCTGCTGATGCAGCGGCAGTCCCGGCAGTCGCGCCTCCGTGAGGCGCGCGAGGCCTCGGCGGGGCCGACCGAGACGACGACCCTCCCGCCGCCCCTGCACCGCACCCTCAAGGAGCAGCGCCAGCTGCTCAACAGCCTGGTCGGTCTCTACGCGCGGCAGAAGGGCGAGCCGCACGGAGCCGTGCACGCCGAACTGCGTCGGATCTGCGGCGGGCCGGCCGTCGCGCAGGCCACGGTGACGCAGCTCCAGTCCCGGATCGAGATCCTCCGCAAGCGCGTGCGTTCCTGAGCGCTTCGGATCCCCGAAATGCTGGCAATCCCGGCGTCCACTGCTTGTCGGGGCTTCGTCGCGGATACCGTGGAACGGTTGTCCACGCATCCGAGGAGTCAGACATGACCGCCCCGCTCGCCCCCGAGCCCACGGCCGCCGACCGTCGCCGCTGGGCGCGCTATCTCGTCGAGGAGCGTGCCGAGGGAACGGTCTACCAGCGTCTCGCGGCGCGCCGGACGGGCGAGGAGCGCGACATCCTGCTCCGTCTCGCCGATGCCGAGCGCCGTCATAAGCAGCACTGGTTGGATCTGCTCGGCGAGGAACCCGCCCGACTGCCCCGTGCCGGCGTCCGCTCCCGGCTTCTGGGATGGATGGCCGGACGCTTCGGATCGATCTTCGTCCTCGCCCTCGCGCAGAGCGCCGAGGCGCGGTCTCCCTATGACGCCGAGCAGTACGCGACCCCCGCCATGCGCGCCGACGAGAAGGTGCACTATGAGGTTGTGCGCGGTCTCGCTGCGCGCGGCCGGCGCCGCCTGTCCGGTTCGTTCCGTGCGGCGGTGTTCGGGGCGAATGATGGACTCGTCAGCAACCTCGCCCTCGTTCTGGGCATCGGAGCGACGGGAGTCAGCTCGGGATTCGTGCTCTTCAGCGGCATCGCCGGCCTCCTCGCCGGCGCGTTGTCGATGGGAGCGGGGGAGTTCGTATCCGTCCGCTCCCAGCGCGAGCTCCTCGCAGCGACCGAGGCGAACGAGGACGCCGCGGCATCCGCCCATGATCTCGACATCGACGAGAACGAGCTCGCCCTCGTGTACCGCGCCCGGGGTGCAGAACCCGAGGAGGCACTCGAGAAGGCGCGACGCATCGTCGCCGCGGCACAGGCCGGAGTGCGACGCACCGCGACCGGGCCGATCCGCACCCACGGTGACGTGAACGAGGTCGTGGGCAGCGACTGGACGGCCGCGATCTCGAGCTTCCTCCTGTTCGCCTCCGGCGCGATCATCCCGGTGCTCCCGTGGATCTTCGGCCTCCAGGGTGCCGCCGCCGTGATCGTCGCACTCGTCCTGGTCGGGATCGCGCTCCTGAGCACCGGTGCCATGGTCGGCATCCTCTCGGGAGGACCGCCGCTGCGCCGCGCCCTCCGCCAGTTGGCGATCGGTTTCGGTGCCGCGGCGATCACGTACCTCCTCGGGCTCCTGTTCGGCGTCGGCGCGGTCTAGGACGCCTCCGCGTCGGTACGGTCAGGACGCGTCGCCCTCGCCCTGACCGTCGCGGGCGGGAGCGCTGCCACCGGGCATCCCGCCGCCTTGGCCACCTCCGGGCTGACCGCCCATCCCGCTCGTGCCGCCCTCTCCGGCCGTCACCGTGGTCGTGACGCCGTCGACGACCACGTCGTACTCGTCGCCGCTCACGATTCCGTTGCCCGAGTAGACGACCGTCGCGAAGGCTTTGTCTGCGGTGTATTCGGCCACGACGGTTCCGTCCGAGACGATCTGCACGGTCGAACCCGCCGTGCCCGAGACCGAGGCGAAGACCCACCCCTGGGCGGAGTCCGTGGTCGGAGCCATGGCCATACCGGCACTGCCGGCGGCGAGAAGCGTGCCGTCGGAGATGTCGAAGGTGCCGTTCACGTCGATCGCGCCGTTCCCGTTCCCGGTCGGGCCCCAGATCGTAAGGGTGCCACCCGTCATCGTCGCGGAGCCGTTCGAGTCGAACCCGTCTCCCTCGGCGTCGACCGTGACGTCACCGCCGTTGATCGTGATCATCTCGCCGCTGTCCTGCATGCTCTCGCCGCTCCCGGACGATGCGTTGAGCCCATCGTCGGAGGCCGTCACGAAGACCGTTCCCGCGTCGATCGTGATCTGCGCGCTCTCGAGCCCCTCGTAGGAGCGCGTGACGTCGGTCTCGCCGCCGTCGATGTACAGCGCGACGTCGGCGTGGATGCCGTCGTCACCCGTGGCGAGCGTGAGGGTTCCCGCGTTGACGTGCACCGCCCCGTTCGAGTGCACGGCATCGTCCGCGGCATCCGCGTCGATCGTTCCTCCTTCGATGACGACGTACACGCCGCCCTTGAGCGCTTTCGAGGAGACGTCCTCGCTCGGCGTGCGGGTGGATCCGCCGCCGCTCGACACGGCGATCTCTCCGCCGGTGACCACGACATCGGTGGCCGCCGAGAGCCCGTCTCCCGTACTCGTCACCTCGATCTCGCCGCCGGACACCCAGAGGTAGCCCTGGGCCTCGTCGTCGGTCTGATCGCTCGTGAGCCCGTCGCCGCCGGCCGTCACGCTGATCGTGCCGCCCTCGATCGTGAGCGAGTCCTTCCCACGCAGTCCGTCGTCCGCAGCCGTGACCGTGAGGGTGCCGCCGAGGATCTTGAGGTCGTCCTTGCTGGTGATTCCGTCGTTTCCGTTGCCCGTGACCGCCAGCGATCCGCCGCCGCTGATCGTGAGGTCCGCGTCGCTGTAGAGGGCGGCGTTCGCCTCCGCATCGTCGGCGTACGACGCGGCGTCCGACAGGCTGTTGGTGCTGCCGTCGGCCAGCACGATCGCGACATCGTCGGCGCTGAACACCGAGAGCGCCGAGCCCGCGGTGTTCGAGATCGCCACGTCGTCGAGCGTGATCGCCACGACCGCATCCTCGGGGGCGTCGACGACGACCGAACCCTCGAGCGTTCCGGTGAGGGTGTAGGTGCCACCGGCGGTGATCGTGACCGTCGAGCCGTCGACGGTGACGCCGTCGCCGTCGACCGTCGCCGTATCGCCGCTCAGCGTGACGGACGCCGCTGAGCCGCTGGCCTCCTCGGCATCTACCGTCGTCGCGTCCTCGTTGTCGGCGAAAACCTGCTCCGCCGTCAACGTCGCATCGACGTCCTGGACGGCCGCTGCGGTCTCGGTGGTCGCTGACGAGCCCGAGGTGGCGGTCGTCGCGGAGCAGCCCGCGAGCACGACGCCGGCGAGGGCGAAGGGAGCTGCGGCGAGCAGGATTCGGTTCTTCGTGTTCATGGTGGTCACTCTCTTTCGCGGGTCAGGCGGCGGTCGCCGTGGGAAGGACGCTGCGCCGGAGCACGCGCGTCCACTTGTTCGAGGGGAGGTCGGGGCGCATCGCAGCGAGTCCGGTGCCGTACTTGCTGATGCTCGACGGGCGGATGCCGTGGCGCCAGAGGAGCCGGTCGAGGTCACCGGTGCGCAACCCGGACTTCGTCTCGATGATCACGAGACCGGGAGTGCGCAGGCGTGTTCCGTCGGCCAGCTCCCAGGCGAGCCCGGTGTCCACGGTCGCGCGACCGCCGCCGTCGGGCGCCAGAAGCGTCGTGCGTCGATAACGGGTTGCGAGGGTCGCCTGCAGCCCGAGTTCGGATGCTCGGGGGAGCCCGAGCGGGCGGAGGCCGTCGGAGGCGTACTCGAGGCCTTCGGGCGTCAGCGCATCGCGGGCGTCGAAGTCGTACTCGATTCGCTCCTTGACCGTGGTGCTCCGGGCTCCCCGCGTCTTCAACTCGAGGAAGGCGTCGGTGGAGTCGACGTAACTGCGAGTGCGGAGCTTGAAACGGCGTCGACGACCGAGCGCGGCCATCCGATAGCTGAGCAGCTCGGGGGTGTCGAAATAGTGCGACTCGTACGCGAACGCCGTGCGGCCGTCGATCGTCAGCACCCGGGTTCGGGGCTGGAGCGCCGCCAGCACGCTCTCGGCCTCGCCCCGGGAGAGCACGTACTTCCGATCGACGCGGGTGAGCAGGGCGGCTTCGGCCATGAGCTCGTCCAGCCCGATGGGCTCGAGCGTCGGGGGAGTCATCGCCGGCTCGCGCTCAGTGCGGTACCGACCTCGGCGGAGACGGACGCGCGGTAGCGCACATCGACCAGGGTCGTGTCGTTGACGAGATCGATCTGCAGCACCGACAGCTGCGTCACGGGACCGTCGAGAACGCGCTCGAGGTGCGCGGTGAGCGCCCGCTCGTCGGTGTATGCGCGGTCCACGGAGACCGTGAGGTTGCGCGATCGCGCGAGGATCCGCGGGTGGTCGGCGACGTACAGCGCGACGATGATGAGCGCCATCAGTCCGAGCGCCGTCGGGGAGACGTCGGTGGAGAGGCCCGCGATCAATCCGAGGGCGAGTGAGGCGAAGTAGTAGGCGACCTCGCGCTGCGAGATCTCGGAGGAGCGCAGCCGGATGATCGACAGAACGCCGAACAGCCCCAGCCCGAGGCCCAACGCGACGGTCGCTCCCGAGAGAACGACGGCCACCGCGAGCACGCCCACGTTGACACCGACGAAAGCGACGAGGAGGTCGCGACGGCGATGGCGGGTGAAGTAGATGCCGAGGGCGAGGATCGCGATGGCGACGAGGTCTGCGGCGATCATGACGAGGCTGGCCATGGAGGACTCCTGGGGTCGGTGGGGGAACGTGTCCGATC
Source organism: Microbacterium sp. NPDC008134 (assembly GCF_042957055.1). Lineage (NCBI taxonomy): Bacteria > Bacillati > Actinomycetota > Actinomycetes > Micrococcales > Microbacteriaceae > Microbacterium > Microbacterium sp. NPDC008134. Next base: position 1,703,854 of record NZ_JBIBHO010000001.1, read on the forward strand.
ATTTAGCCGTGTCGGGCTATGCGGTTCCTATGTCGCGCCTATGCGGAGATGAGGAATGTCCGCGCGCATCGAAGACCCATAGGCGGGGGACCGGAATCGCCGAGCATCCGGAAAGCATCCCGATAAGGGCGCGCCGTACTCCTGGAGCATGGACACCGCACACGACACCTTTTCCCGCCCGCGTCGTCGTCGGCGCCTGCTCATCGCCTCCGCCGTCGTCGCCTCTCTCGCGCTCGGCGGCGGAGGCGTGTGGGCCGCCGACCGCTATCTCGTCGAGCACGTCGCGATCAGCGATGTCTCCTCGTACGAGGCGGCGCAGAGCACGACCGACGACGCGATCACCACGACGACGAACGGCGAGACGACCGACACCTCGTACACCTCCGATCAGGCCGACATCGCGCTGTCGACCGTCACCGCCGGAACCGGCAGCGACACCGTCACGTACTACGTCGCCGATGTCACGCTGACGGATGCGACGGCCCTGCGCTCCGCGTTCGCCGGCGACGCATATGGCACGAACATCACCGAGACGACGAGTGACATCGCTGCGGCCAGCGACGCGATCTTCGCGATCAACGGCGACTACTACGGGTTCCGCGACACCGGCATCGTCATCCGCAACGGCGTCGTCTACCGCGACGAGGGCGCGCGCGACGGGCTGGCGTTCTACGCGGACGGGCGCGTCGAGGTCTACGACGAGACCGCGACGACCGCCGAGGAGCTCGTCGCCGACGGCGTGTGGAACACCCTGTCCTTCGGCCCGGCCCTCGTGGCGGACGGGTCGGTCGTCGACGGCATCGAGGACGTCGAGGTCGACACGAACTTCGGGAACCACTCGATCCAGGGCGAGCAGCCCCGCACGGCCGTGGGGGTGATCGATGACAACCATCTCGTCTTCGTCGTCGTCGACGGCCGTGACGAGGGGTATAGCCGCGGGGTCACCATGACCGAACTCGCCGACATCATGGTGTCGCTCGGGGCGACGACGGCATACAACCTCGACGGCGGCGGATCGTCCACCCTGTACTTCGACGGGGAGGTCGTGAACCGGCCCTCCAACGGCGGCGAGCGCGGCACGAGCGACATCCTCTACATCGCGGGGAACGGCTCGTGATCGTCCTGATCCCGGCGTACGAGCCGGACGAGCGGATGGTCGAGCTGGTCGATGCCCTCGATGCCGCGCACCACCGGATGCTGGTGGTGGACGACGGGAGTGGGCCGACCTTCGCCCCGTTGTTCCGACGCGTCGAGGATCGCGGTGTCGAGGTGCTGTACGGGCCGGAGAACGCCGGCAAGGCGAGCGCACTGCGGCGCGGACTCGCGCACATCGCCGGGCACTGGCCGGGCGAGGACGTCGTCACCGCCGACAGTGACGGGCAGCATCGGCCCGACGACATCGGGGTGGTCGCGGTGACGCTCGCGCAGAGCGACGGTCTGGTTCTGGGCGGTCGGCGGTTCTCCGGCGACGTGCCTCTCCGCAGCCGGTTCGGGAACGCCGTCTCCCGGGCGCTCTTCCGCGCGGTCGGGGGAGTGCGCGTGCACGACACCCAGACGGGCCTGCGCGGCATCCCGGCCGCCCGCATCCCGGAAGTTCTCGCGGTCGCGGGCGAGCGGTTCGCCTGGGAGATGAACGTGCTGATCGACTTCGCGCGGCGGCGCGTGCCGATCCGCGAGGTCGAGATCGCGACCGTCTATCTCGACGGCAACTCCTCGTCGCACTTCCGTCCGATCCGGGATTCGCTGGCGGTCCTGCGACCGCTCCTGCGGTACGTCCTCGTCTCGTTCGGATCGTTCGTGCTCGACGTCGTCGCGCTGCAGCTGCTGTATGCCGCATCGGGGATGCTGCTGCCGTCGATGATCGGTGCACGCCTGTTGAGCGCCGCAGTGAATTTCGTGCTCAATCGAGCAGTCGTGTTCCGTGCTGCCGAACGAGGCGCGCTCGGGCGTCAGCTGGTGCGGTACGCCGGGCTCGCCCTCGTCCTGCTCGGGATCGGATACCTCGGCGTCGCGCTTCTCGTCGGTGCAGGCGTCCCCGTGCTCATGGCCAAGATCCTGGTCGACGCGGGCGTGTACGTCGCAGGCTTCACGGCGCAGCGCGGGTTCGTGTTCGCGCGCGGGCGGCGCGGTCGGAAGGGGCAGCGAAAAGCCCCGGTGGATCTTGGAGATCCACCGGGGCCATCTGTGCGCGGAGGGGGACTTGAACCCCCACGCCCTTACGGGCACTACGACCTCAACGTAGCGCGTCTACCATTCCGCCACCCGCGCAGGTTTTGGATGATCGTTGCCGACCGAGAAATGACATTACCACCTTCTGGGGTCGGCCTCGAATCGAACGCGACGCCCGGGCGTGGCACGCGGCTTCGATAGCCTGGTTCGCATGACCGAACCCTCTCTTCCCGAGGTCGCGCGCATCGCGAGCGAGCTGATCCGTTTCGACACCTCGAACTTCGGCGGCGGCAACGCGAAGGGGGAGCGCGAGGCGGCGGAGTACGTGGGGGCGTACCTGACCGACCTCGGGCTCGAGGTCGAGTACTACGAGCCCATCCCGCGTCGCACCAACGTGATGGCGCGAGTGCCGGGTCGGGACCGATCGCTGCCCGCTCTCGTCGTGCATGGACACCTCGACGTCGTCCCGGCGATGGCGGAGGACTGGACGGTCGATCCCTTCGCGGGAATCGTGCAGGACGGGATGCTGTGGGGCCGCGGTGCCGTGGACATGAAGAACATGAACGCGATGATCCTCACGGCGGTGGCCGACATCCTGCGGGCGGGTGAGACGCCGGCTCGTGACCTCGTGCTCGCATTCTTCGCCGACGAGGAGAACGGTGGGGTCGAGGGATCCGCACTCGTGGTACGTGATCGCCCCGCATGGTTCTCCGGCGCCGCAACCGCGATCAGTGAGGTCGGCGGATACTCGATCACGGTCGACGACCGTCGCGCGTACCTCTTGCAGGTGGGGGAGAAGGCGCTGATCTGGATCCGTCTGGTCGCGAAGGGGCGCGCCGGTCACGGCAGCCGCCTGCACGACGACAACGCGATCACGAAGCTGGCCGAGGCCGTGGCGGCGATCGGTCGCACGCGCTGGCCGATCCGTCTCACGCCCACCACCACGGCGCTCCTCGAGGGGCTGGCGGCACTCACCGGGCGCAGCGCCGAGGACCCGGACGCGCTGGCATCCGCCGCCGGCCCCGCCGAGGCGTTCCTGCGGTCGTCGTTCCGCACGACGACGAATCCCACTGGCCTCACCGCCGGATACAAGCACAACGTGATCCCCGAACATGCCCAGGCGCTGATCGACGTGCGGGTGATCCCCGGCACCGAGGACGAGGTGCTGGCCGAGCTCCAGCAGATCGTCGGCGACGACATCGTGATCGAGACCGTCGTTCGCGACATCGGCATGGAGACACCGTTCGAGGGCGAGCTCGTCGAAGCGATGGTCGCGAGCATCGGACGGCACGATCCCGGTGTTCCCGTCATCCCGTACCTGCTCGGGGCCGGAACAGACAACAAGGCGCTGTCCACACTCGGGATCACCGGCTACGGTTTCGCGCCGCTGCGCCTGCCCGCCGATCTCGATTTCACAGGCATGTTCCACGGAGTCGATGAGCGTGTGCCCGTAGACTCGCTTGTCTTCGGTCAGCGGGTGCTGGCCGATCTGCTGCGCACGTACTGAGCGCTCCCGCCGGCTCCGTGCCGTCGTCGACCTGAAGGCCCTCCATGCATCTCTTCGAAGCGCTCATCCTCGGCATCGTCCAGGGGCTCACCGAGTTCCTGCCGATCTCCTCCAGCGCCCACCTCCGCATCGTCGGATCGTTCCTGCCCTCGGGGGAGGACCCCGGCGCGGCGTTCACGGCGATCACGCAGATCGGAACCGAGGCGGCCGTCGTGGTGTTCTTCTGGCGCGACATCGTCCGGATCATCACGCAGTGGTTCCGGTCGTTGGTCGGCAAGGCCCCGCGCACGGATCCCGACGCCCGGATGGGCTGGATGATCATCATCGGCAGCATCCCGATCGTGATCCTGGGGTTGTTCTTCCAGGATCAGATCGAGAGCGTGTTCCGCTCGCTCTGGGTGGTCGCGATCATGCTCATCGTCTTCGGCATCCTGCTGGGGATCGCCGACCACGTCGGCGCGAAGAAGCGCACGCTGAACCAGCTCACGTACCCGCACGGCGTCGCCTACGGGGTCGCCCAGGCCCTCGCTCTCGTGCCCGGTGTCTCACGCTCCGGCGGCACGATCACGATGGGACTCTTCCTCGGCTACGAGCGGGCGGCCGCGGCGCGCTACGCGTTCCTGCTGGCGATCCCCGCCGTCTTCGGCAGCGGGTTCTACCAGCTCGCGAAGAGCTGGAACGAGCCGGCGTTCTTCTCGCTGGGTGACACACTGGCGGCCACCGGCATCGCGTTCGTCGTCGCTCTGGGCGTGATCGCGTTCTTCATGAGCTGGATCTCGAAGCGCAGCTTCCTGCCGTTCGTGATCTACCGCATCCTGCTCGGTTCGGTGATCCTCGTGCTCCTGGGCACCGGAGTCATCGCCGCCTGAGGCCGACGCGCGGCCCGGTCAGCGCTTGTGGTCGCCGGGGCCGTCACCGCGGCGCCGCAGGTACTTCTCGAACTCCTGCGCGATCGCGTCGCCGGACGCCTCCGGCGAGTCCCACGTGTCGCGGGTGCGCTCGAGCTGGTGGATGTACTCGGTCATCTCGTCGTCGTCCGCCGCTGCCGCGTCGATCGAGGCTTCCCAAGCGGCGGCTTCCGTGCGCAGCGCGTCGCGCGGCACCGACACCCCGGTGAGTTCGTCGAGGCGGTCGAGCAGGGCAAGGGTCACCTTCGGCGACGGGGTCGCGTTCGCGACGTAGTGCGGCACACTCGCCCAGAGCGTCGCGGTCGGAATGCCGGCCGACTCGGCATAGTGCTCGATCACGCTGAGGATCCCGACGGGACCTTCGTAGAGCGATTTCTCGAGTCCGAGCTCCTCGCGGACCTGCTCGTTCTGGCTGGCGGCGAAGATCGAGATCGGCCGGGAGTGCGGCACGTCGGCGAGCATCGCGCCGAGCAGGATGAATCCGCTCACGTCGTCGCGGAGTGCGACGTCGATGAACTCGGCGGCGAACGACTGCCAGGTGCGGGCGGGTTCGACGCCGGTGAGCAGCCAGAACTCGGGCCCGTCGCCGACGTCTCGGGGGCGCCACAGGGTCGCCTCGGGCCATTTCAGGCTGCGACGGCCCTCGGTGTCCATCCGGGTCGACGGGCGCGTGTACTGGTAGTCGAAGTAGAGCTCGGGGTCGACGGTGTGCACGAGGTTGTACTCGCTCGTCGCACGCAGAGCGGCGAGGGCCCCACTTGCCGCCTCGCCTGCGTCGTTCCAGCCGTCGAAGGCGACGATCACGATGCGTGAACCGAGAACATCCATCGTGATCCCCTTTCGATCGAGTGACGATGCCGTCTCCCCAGGCTAGTCGCGCTCGGCGGAAGACGGGTCCCACGCCGGATAACATGGCTCGGTGAGCACACAGCCCCGCGCGGTCCTCTGGGACATGGATGGAACAGTCGTCGACACCGAGCCGTACTGGATGGCGGCCGAGACCCGGCTCGTCGAGTCCTTCGGTGGGACGTGGACCCACGAGGACGCGCTGCAGCTGGTCGGCAGCGGCCTGATCGACAGCGCGATCATCCTGCAGAATGCGGGCGTGCGCATGGAGGCGGAGGCGATCGTCGCGCACCTGACCGACGAGGTGCAGAACCTGCTGCGCACCGAGGGCGTGCCTTTCCGCCCGGGAGCGCGCGAACTCCTCCTCGACCTGAAGAAGGCGGGCGTCACGACCGCACTGGTGACGATGTCGCTGCGCCGGATGGCGCTGAGCGTCGTCGACCTGATCGACTTCCCGGCGTTCGATCTGGTGGTCGCCGGCGACGACGTCGACAACCCGAAGCCGCACCCCGAGCCGTACCTGCAGGCCGCGGCCCTGCTCGACATCGACATCGCCGAGGCGATCGTGATCGAGGACTCGCCGACCGGCGTCCGTGCCGGGATCGCCTCGGGAGCCGTGACTCTCGGGGTTCCGCACATCGTCCCGCTCGACGACCTCGGCGCCCACGAGCTCTGGCCGACGCTCGACGGACGCACCGCCGCTGACCTGGTCGAACTCCTCGACCGACACTCCGCCACGACGGGAGCCACCCGATGACCGCCTCCGGGGCACACCGTCCGAGCGGCCCGTTCCGCGAGGGGGATCGGGTTCAGCTCACGGGTCCCAAGGGCCGGTTGCACACCGTCACCCTCCGCGAGGACGGCGAGCTGCACACTCACCACGGCGTGCTGCGCCACCGCGACCTCATCGGCCTTCCCGACGGCTCGGTGGCCGCGAACAGCTCGGGTCATGAGTACCTCGCGCTGCGCCCTCTGCTGAAGGACTTCGCGATGTCGATGCCCCGCGGGGCGGCGATCGTGTATCCGAAGGACGCCGCGCAGATCGTCATGCAGGCCGATGTCTTCCCCGGTGCGACCGTGGTCGAGGCCGGAGTGGGGTCGGGGGCGCTGTCGCTCTCGCTGCTCCGGGCCGTGGGTCCCGCGGGAAAGCTCGTGTCGTTCGAGCGCCGTGAGGACTTCGCCGAGGTGGCGCGCGGCAACGTCGCGACCTTCTTCGGAGAGCAGCCCGACACCTGGGACGTCGTCGTCGGCGATCTCGTCGAGCAGCTGCCCTCCGCACTGCCCGCCGGGTCCGTCGATCGCGTCGTCCTCGACATGCTGGCCCCGTGGGAGTGCATCGACGTCGTCGCCGACGCGCTCACACCCGGGGGAGTGGTGCTCTGCTACATCGCGACCGCCACGCAGCTCTCGCGCGTCGCGGAGTACATCCGCAACACCGGCCTGTTCACCGATCCGGATGCCTCGGAGACCATGGTGCGCGGCTGGCACGTCGAGGGCCTCGCGGTGCGTCCCGATCACCGGATGGTCGCGCACACCGGCTTCCTGCTCACGGCGCGCCGCCTGGCGCCGGGAACCATCGCTCCGCAGGTCAAGCGCCGCGCGTCGAAGTCCAGTTACGGCGACGACGACGTGGAGCAGTGGACGCCTGGTGCCGTCGGAGATCGTGAGATCACTGACAAGAACTTGCGCAAGCGGGCGCGCGAGGCCGCTCGGGCCGCCGAGGGCGCGCGCATCGCGACCGCATCGCGCGAATCGGAGCACCCGACCGAATAGACTGGAGGGCGTGCGTAAAACGTCCGCCGTTCTGGCCACTCTCAGCCTCGCCGTCCTCGCTCTGACGGGGTGCACGGCTGCTCCGACTTTCGATGGCGCCGCGTGCGACCGCTCCAGCGGTTCGACCGGTCTCACCGATGCGGTGACCGTCGAGGGCGACCTCGGCACGAAGCCGGACGTGAGCATCTACACACCGTTGCACGTCGAGACCTCCGCGGCGGCGGATGTGGTCGTCGGAGACGGCCGTGCCGTGCAGAACGGCCAGCAGCCCTTCGTCTACGAGCTCACGCTCTTCAGCGGAGAGACGGGCGAAGAGATCGACGGAACTCCGTACGACCCGACCCAGGGGCCCTTGACGACCCTCGACGTCCAGGGCGCGCGTTTCCCCGCTCTCGCAGAAGCGCTGAAGTGCGTGACCCAAGGGTCGCGCACGGTGGTCGCCGTGACCGCAGACGACGCCGGGGCCGAGGCGCTGCAGGCCTTCGGCCTCGACGCCGACGACACGATGGTCTTCGTCGTCGACACCATCGATGTCCTCCTGCCGAAGGCCGAAGGGGCTCTGCAGTTCAACGACGCCCGCGGCATGCCGACGGTCGTCCGCGCGCCCGACGGCACCCCTGGCGTCATCATCCCCGCGTCTGCGGCGCCCTCCGAGCTCGTCACGCAGACGCTCATCCGCGGTGAGGGCGATGAGGTCGGGGCCGATCAGGTTCCGATCGTCCAGTACACGTCCCTCGGTTGGGGCGACAGGAAGGTCATGACGCAGACCTGGGGCAACGCCGTCTCCACCGATCTGCAGCAGGTGGCACCCGCCGTGGCGCAGGAGCTGGTCGGCGAGCCCGTCGGTTCCCAGGTGCTGGTGGTCACGCCGGCATCCGAGTCGGCACCCGCCGTCGTCTACGTCGTCGACATCCTGGGCGCGATCACGGTCCCCACCTCCTGATGGCCGCCCGTATTCCCGCTGAGGAGCGCCTGACGAATCTCGTCGTGGCCCTGATGGCGACGGAGATCGGGCTCACGAAGCAGCAGATCCTCGACAACGTCTCCGGGTACCGCCAGCGCGCGGATGCCGGAACGCGGTCGGATGCCCTCGAGAAGATGTTCGAGCGCGACAAGGACGAACTCCGCTCGCTCGGTGTCCCGGTGGAGACCATCGGCGACCCCGCAGATCCGAACGATCTGCGCGAGGCTCGCTATCGGATTCCGCAGGCGGAGTACGACCTGCCCAGCGATATCGACTTCACGCCCGCCGAGCTCGCCGTGCTGCGCCTCGCCGGAAGCGTGTGGAGCGCGGAATCCGCGTCGGGCGACGCGCAGGCCGGTGTGCGGAAGATCCGCGCTCTCGGTATCGACGGTGACGAGCCGATCATCGGGTTCGCGCCCCGCATCACGGCACGGGATGCCGCCTTCGGGCCGCTCCAAGAAGCGATCGAGAAGAGCCGGGTCGTCGCTTTCGACTACCTCAAGCCGGGGGAGGACGCGCCCCGCCGCCGCCGGGTGCAACCGCTCGCGCTCGTGGACTACGAGGCGCGCTGGCACGTGTTCGGCATCGACATCGACGCCGCCGGCGACCGCACCTTCCTGCTCAGCCGGATCGTCGGGGACGTGACGGTGACCGCGCAGGGCTTCGACACGGCGCTGAGGGAGGGCGCGGGCGATCGTGCTCTCGCCGGACTCGAAACGGTGGCGTCGCAGAATTCCGCCCTGCTCGAGATCACGCCGGGCACCGAGGCATCGCTCCGCCTGGGACGGCGTGCCGTGCCGGCTGTTCAGGGCATCCGTGTTCCTTTCGTCGACGTGCACATCCTCGCCGATGAGCTCGCGTCGTACGGGCCCGAGGTTCGGGTGGTCGAGCCGGACGCGCTCCGCGACGCCGTGGTCTCGCGGCTCCACGCGGTCGCCGAAGCGCACGCCGAACGGGAGGAGGGGCGATGAGTACGAAGAAGCCGTTGCTCGCCGGCGATCGTGTGCGGGTGTACCTGACGCTCGTGCCGTACCTCCTCGAGCACGGTCAGGTCTCGCTGGCCGAAGCTTCCGCGGAGTTCGGCGTGACCCTGCGCGAGATGCGCGCGATGGTCGAGAAGCTGACCGTCATCGGCCTCCCCGGGGAGTCCGGCTTCTGGCAGCAGCCGCAGGAACTGTTCGACATCAACTGGGACCTGCTCGACCAGGAAGACGTCATCGAGATCACGAACGATGTCGCGCTGCGCCGTGTGCCGCGGTTCACGGCGCGCGAAGCCGCGGCGCTGCTCGCCGGGCTGCAGATGGTCGCCGCGGTTCCCGCGGTCTCGGACTCCGGACTCGTCGCAGGTCTCATCTCGAAGCTCTCGCGCGGCGCAGCGGATGCTCCGGCCGAGGTGGTGATCGCCCCCACGGCGGTCGACGAGGTGCGCGAGGCGGTGTCCCGGGGTGTGCAGGAAGGCCGTGCGATCTCCTTCACGTACCAGGCACCCGACGCGCAGCCGACCACGCGCACGGTCGATCCGGTGCAGATCCTGATCACCAACGGCCAGTGGTACCTGCAGGGATGGTGCCATCTGCGTCAGGCGATGCGGACGTTCCATCTCGATCGGGTGAGCGATCCGCAGCTGACCGACATCCCCATCACTCACGCCGGCGAGCACGTCCCCGAGGCGTTCGCCGAGGTCGCCGACGACCGAGAGGTGACCGTCCGCCTTCCCGAGCGGCTCGCACCTCTCCTCGGCGGCCTGCTGTCGGCCGATGAGGTCGAGAGCATCGACGGCGTGGTCACGGCGCGTCTGCACCTCGCCGATCCCCGCGGCATCAAGCGCATCGCCGCGCGGTTCGGCGGCGCTCTCGAGGTCCTCGAGCCCGGAATCGCCCGCGCGGCGACCCGTGAGTGGGCTTCTGCGGGACTCGCGCTCTACCACCGCCCATCCACAGAACAGCCGGGTAGACTGGCAGAATCGCCCACCGACGACGGGAACTAGAGATGTTTGCTGGACTGCAGGGGTGGCACCTCCTGATCGTGCTCGCCGTGATCCTCCTCCTTTTCGGCGCGGCAAAGCTGCCCGCCCTCGCGAAGAGCGTCGGCCAGTCGGCCCGCGTCTTCAAGGGGGAGATGAAGGCGATGAAGGAAGAAGACGGTCCCGCTGCTGCCGAGAACGCAGCGGTGGACCCGACCACGGTGAAGAACTCGGGCTCAGAACCTGAGACTCCGCCGCGCGCCTGACCGCTCGTGGCAGTGATGGACCCGGCCGCGAAGGCGAAGCCGGACCGCGACCGGCGGATGTCGCTCGGTGCGCACCTCGTGGAGCTGCGTCGCCGTCTGATGATCGCCGCCATCGCGCTGGTCGTCGGCATGGTGCTGGCGTTCATCGTCGCGGATCCGATCATCCACTTCATCACCGAGCCGATCCGTCTCATCACCGAGAAGCGCGGTGACGACTTCAGCGCCCTCAACTTCTCGACCGTGACCTCCGCGTTCGACATGCGCATGCGCATCGCCCTGTCGATCGGCCTCTTCGCCTCGGCACCGGTCTGGCTCTGGCAGATCTGGGCGTTCATCATGCCCGGCCTGACACGCAAGGAAGTGCGCTACACGGTCGGCTTCGTCGCCGCCGCTGTCCCGCTGTTCCTCGGCGGGTGCTACCTCGGCGTCATGATCATGCCGCACATCATCGAGCTGATGTGGAGCTTCACGCCGGAGGGCGGCACCAACTTCTACGCCGCTCAGGACTACTACGATTTCATCTTCAAACTGATGCTCGTGATCGGCGTCTCCTTCGTGCTGCCGGTCTTCCTCGTGGCGCTGAACTTCGCCGGCATCATGTCGGGACGGGCGATCCTCAAGGGATGGCGCGTCGCGATCATCATCGCCACCGTGTTCGCCGCCCTCGCGACGCCGGCCGCCGACGTGGTGAGCATGCTGATGCTCGCGGGCATCCTGATCGTCCTGTACTTCGCGGCCGCCGGTCTGTCGCTGCTCTTCGACCGGCGCAAGCGCAAGCAGGATGCGGCCGCCGGCCTCCTGCCGGACGCCGCATGAGTTCGCCGGCGGAGCGTTACGCCGCCGCCCGGCAGGCATCGGAGCATCCCGAGACGTCCGCGTTCGCGGCCCACCAGCGTTTCGATCTCGACCCGTTCCAGATCGAGGGCTGTCATGCGCTCGAGCGCGGGAACAGCGTGCTCGTCGCCGCACCTACCGGGGCGGGAAAGACGATCGTGGGGGAGTTCGCGATTCATCTCGCGATGCAGACGCCCCGCGACAAGGCGTTCTACACGACGCCGATGAAGGCACTCTCGAACCAGAAGTTCCGCGAGCTCGTCGATGTCTACGGCGCGGATGAGGTCGGCCTCCTCACCGGCGACACCAACATCAACGGCAACGCGCGCATCGTGGTGATGACCACCGAAGTGCTGCGCAACATGATCTACGCCGATTCCGCGGCGCTGCGCGACCTCCGCTACGTCGTGATGGACGAGGTGCACTACCTCGCCGACCGATTCCGCGGGGCGGTGTGGGAAGAGGTCATCATCCACCTGCCGTCGCAGGTGCGGCTCGTCTCCCTGAGCGCGACGGTGTCGAACGCCGAGGAGTTCGGCGACTGGCTCGACACGGTGCGTGGTGACACCGAGGTCATCGTCTCGGAGGTCCGACCCGTCCCGTTGGAGCAGCACGTGCTCGTGCGCGACGACCTGCTGCCGCTGTTCGATGATCGGGCCGGCGTCGCGACGGCGCAGGTGAACCAGGAACTGATGCGTATCCGCTCGTTCACCGGTTCGAACTACGAGAACAACCGACGGGCGCAGTCCTACGCCAGTAACCGGCACGCCGGCCGACAGGCGAAACGCCCCCCGCGCGGCGGCCAGCGTCCGGTGCGGCCGTCGAATGCGCGCCGCATCGAGCGGATCGATCGCCCGGAGGTCATTCACCTCCTCGAGCGCGCGAACCTTCTCCCCGCGATCTTCTTCATCTTCAGCCGGGTCGGATGCGACGCGGCCGTCTCGCAGGTGCGTCGTTCAGGGATGCGACTGACCTCGCAGGAGGAGCGCGCCGAGATCCGGGCGATCGTCGAGGAGCGCACCCGCACCCTGCAGGAAGAGGACCTCGGCGTCCTCGGATACTGGGAGTGGCTCGACAACCTCGAGCGCGGTGTGGCCTCGCATCACGCGGGACTGCTGCCGGCCTTCAAGGAGGTCGTCGAAGAGCTCTACCAGCGCAAGCTCGTGAAGGTCGTGTTCGCTACCGAGACGCTCGCGCTCGGCATCAACATGCCGGCGCGCACCGTCGTTCTCGAGAAGATGGAGAAGTTCAACGGTGAGGCCCGAGTGGCGATCACCTCGGGGGAGTACACCCAGCTCACCGGCCGCGCCGGCCGCCGCGGAATCGATGTCGAGGGCCACGCGGTGGTGCAGTGGACCGAGGGCATGGATCCGCAGGCCGTGGCCGCCCTCGCATCGCGACGCACCTACCCCCTGAACTCGAGCTTCCGGCCCACCTACAACATGGCCGTGAATCTGATCGATCTGTTCGGAAAGCCGCGCGCCCGACAGATCCTCGAGTCGTCGTTCGCGCAGTTCCAGGCCGACCGCGCGGTCGTCGGCCTCGCGCGCCAGGTGCGCGAGGCCGAGGCGTCGCTCGCCGGCTACGAGAAGTCGATGTCGTGCGAGCACGGCGACTTCGTCGAGTACTCCACCATTCGCCGCGAGCTCAGCGATCTCGAGAAGAAGAACCGGCAGGACTCGGGTGCACCGCGCTCCGCCCGCGACAAGCGGGTGAAGCGCATCCAGCAGTTGCGCACGCGGATGCAGCGGCATCCCTGTCACGCGTGCCCCGATCGTGAGGCGCACGCCCGCTGGGCGGAGCGGTACTGGAAGCTGAAGCGCCAGACCGACCGCACCCGTCGTCAGATCGAGACGCGCACGGGTACCGTGGCTCGCGTCTTCGACCGTGTCGTCGAGGTTCTCGAGACGCTCGACTATCTGCGCTCCGACGGCGACGAGATGACCCTCACAGAGGCCGGACGCACGATGCGGCGCATCTACGGCGAGCGGGACCTGCTCGTCGCCGAGTCGCTGCGCCAGGGCCTGTGGTCGGGTCTCGATGCGCCCTCGCTCGCGGCGATGGCGTGCTGCCTCGTCTACGAGCCCCGGCGCGACGAGGCGAACTCGGGCGAGCGCGGACTGCCGCGCGGTGCATTCCGTGCCGCGTACGAGAAGACGACGGCCCTGTGGGCGGTTCTCGACGACCTCGAGCAGGACCACCACCTTCCCGGCTCCGAGCCGCTCGCCGCGGGTCTCGCCGGGGCGATGCACTCGTGGGCCCGCGGGGGGATGCTCGACCGCGTCCTCGTGGATGCCGATATGGCCGCCGGCGACTTCGTCCGCTGGGCGAAGCAGACCATCGATCTCCTCGATCAGCTGTCGATCGTCGCCGAAGACGGGACACTCGCCCGGACTGCTCGCACGGCGCTCGACGGAGTGCGCCGCGGTATCGTCGCCTATTCCTCGATGTGATCAGAGTCGCCATGTCTGAACGCACGACTCGACCGCGCCCGCTCCTGCCGCTCTGGGCGGCGTCGATCGCGGCTGCCGCCGCGGCGCTGCTCATGTACCTCGCCTACCCGGCCGCGGCGATCTGGGTACTCGCATTCCCCGCGTCCGCGCTCCTGCTGCTGTCGATGATCGGACGTCGAGCCGGTGGTGCTCTGCTGGTCGGCCTCGTCTACGGCATCCTGTTCTTCGCCCTCCTCGTCTCCTGGACCTCGCGCTATCTCGGCCCGATTCCGTGGGCGGCCCTGAGCGTCGTCGAGGGCGGTCTCACGGCCCTCGCCCTCATTCCGATCGCTCTCGCGTACCGGTGGATCCCTCGGGCCCTCCCCGGCACCTGGGGGCGGATGCTGGTGCTCCCGCTCGTCGTCGCGGCGTTGTGGGTTGGCCGCGAGGTGTTCGTCGGCTCCTGGCCCTACGGCGGGTTCCCGTGGGCGCGCATCGGGATGAGCCAGGCGGAGAGTCCGCTTGCGCCGGTGTCGTCCTGGCTCGGCGTCGGGGGCCTCGGCTTCCTGATGGTGCTCGTCGTGGCGATGCTGATCGAGGCCGTGCGATTGCGGCTGTGGAGGCATCCGCTACCCCTTGTCGTGCCCGCGGCCATCGCGATCGTGTTGCTCGTGACGCCGCAGTTCCCGACCGCTTCTGCGGGAGAGATGCGCATCGCCGCCGTGCAGGGCAACGGCCCGACCGGGTACTTCGACGAGCGCACGCCGTTCGCCGTGGTCCGCGCGCAGATCGATGCCACCCAGCCGCTCTACGGCGAGGACGTCGACCTCCTCGTCTGGCCGGAGGGCGGCCTCGACGCCGATCCCTTCCAGAACGAGACGCTCGCGCGTCAGCTCACCCTCGTCTCGACCCGGATCGACGCGCCGGTTCTCGCGAACGCCGCGACCGCGCGCAATGAGCTGTACTGGAACACGTCGATGCTCTGGACGGATGCCGGGGGAGCGGAGCAGCTCCACGACAAACGTCACCCGGTACCCTTCGGCGAGTACGTTCCCGACCGCGCGTTCTACAACGCGCTGGCACCCGACCTGATCGGTCTGATCGGGCGCGAGTACACCCCCGGTATCAACCCGCCGCTGATGGACGTCGACGGCACGCTCGTCGGCCTCGCGATCTGCTTCGACGTCATCTACGACGACGTGATCCACGAGAGCGTCGCCGGCGGCGCGGAGGTGCTCGTCTTCCAGACCAACAACGCGGACTTCCGCGGGACCGACGAGAACCTGCAGCAGCTGGCGTTCGCGCGGATGCGCGCGATCGAGACGGGGCGCAGCGTCGTGAACGTGTCGACGGTGGGAACGAGCCAGATCATCCGTCCCGACGGGTCGACGGTCACGAGCCTGGACGCAGATGAGGCCGGAGCGATGCTCGAGGATGTCGAACTCCGCTCCGGCCTCACGGCTGGTGTGGTGCTGGGCCCCTGGGTGCAGCAGATCCTGCTCTGGGGCGGACTGGTCGCGCTCGTTCTCGGGTGGTGGCGCGCCCGCAGGGCTTAGGCCCCGATCTTCTCCCGCGTCGGGTCTTCACCGGCGCCACGACGGGCGCGGATGAAGGCGAGACGCTCTTCGAGGAGCTCTTCGAGCTCGGCACGCGTGCGGCGCTCCAGCAGCATGTCCCAGTGGGTACGGGCGGCCTTCTCGTCGGTCGCTTCGAGCGTGACGGCCTGGCCGTCGACGTTGAGCCGGGCGTCGGCTCCGCAGGAGCGGCATTCCCAGGTCTGGGGCGGCTCTGCATCGGCCGCGAACATCAGGTTCGTGACATGGCCGCATGCGTCACAGGTGTAGGTGGTCTCTCGGCGCTCCATGAAAACGACGCCTTCTTCGCTCTGTAGGCTCTGGGCGCCGAGTCGGATGCCGCGCAGGCTGCGATCTGCCATTGTGTGGTCCTCTCGTCGCTGTCAGGTATAACGCTCCAGCCTGTGCGCTTCATCCACGCGCCCGGATTCTCGGCCTTATTCACAGCGGAATCCCAGCGCCGAGGGTTATGAGGGCGGAAGCGCGTCGAGCGCGAGATCGGCACGGTCCGAGACGATCCCGTCGACGCCGAGGGCGACGAGCCGGCGCATCTCCTTTGGCTCGTTCACGGTCCACACGTGCACCTCGACGCCGTGTGCGTGGGCCGCATGCAGCAGTGCGGGGGTGAGGACCCTCACCGGTCCCTGTCGTTCGGGGATCTGCAGGGCGTCGATGTCGCGGAGAGCACGAGCGGGGGAGAGGTGGAGAGCGGAGAGAGCGCGCGCGGCGGCGATGGTGCGGCTCCCGCCCGAGGTGGCGGGGCGCAGAGACGCTCCCGCGCCGAGCACGGCGGCGACCGTGGCGCGCCGGTGGGCGTCCGTGAAGCTCGTCACGAGCGTCCGGTGCGTGTGCTCGGCGAGGAGAGGGCCGAGCGGTTCCGCGGCGGCGGCGGTCTTCACGTCGATGTTGAAGCGCACCGTGGGGAACAGATCGAGAGCATCGGCGACGGTGAGCAGGCCGCCATGATCGGCGAAGACCCGGACGAGATCACGGGTACGTACGTCGCGGACGAGTCGCGGGTCGCCGGTCAGGCGTTCGAGTGTCGCATCGTGGAAGAGCACCACGTCGCCGTCGGCGGTGACCTGGCAGTCGGTCTCGACGTACTCCGCACCGGCGGCGTGGGCGGCGGCGAAGGCGGCGGCGGTGTTCTCCCACACGCCGGAGTCCTCGCCCGCCGAGGTCACGAGACCGCGGTGGGCGAGGACTCGGGGGTGCCGTGCCTTCGCGAAGTAGGGGTGCGTCACACGCCCGGCGGGGGAGTCGGCGCCTGTCCAGGCTTCGGAGTGAACGCACTGCCGATGCCCTTCAGCGCCTCGGTGAGCTCGCTCGGGATGATCCACAGCTTGTTGGACTGCCCCTCACTGATCTTCGGCAGCATCTGCAGGTACTGGTAGGCGAGCAGTTTGTCGTCAGGAGCGCCCTGGTGGATCGCGGTGAAGACGTTCTGAATGGCCTCGGCCTCACCCTGTGCACGCAGCACCGCTGCCTGCTTGTCACCCTCGGCGCGGAGGATCTCCGCCTGACGGGAACCCTCGGCCTCCAGAATTGCGGACTGCTTCGTTCCCTCGGCGGTGAGGATCGCGGCGCGACGGTCACGCTCAGCGCGCATCTGCTTCTCCATCGAGTCCTGGATCGAGATGGGCGGATCGATCGCCTTCAGCTCGACGCGGCCGACGCGGATGCCCCACTTGCCCGTCGCCTCGTCGAGGACGACACGGAGCTGACCGTTGATGTTGTCGCGGCTCGTGAGCGCCTCTTCGAGGTTGAGGCCACCGACGACGTTACGGAGCGTCGTGGTCGTGAGCTGCTCGACGGCGCCGAGGTAGTTCGCGATCTCGTAGGTCGCGGCACGGGCATCCGTCACCTGGAAGTAGACGACCGTGTCGATGGAGACGACCAGGTTGTCCTCGGTGATCACGGGCTGCGGCGGGAACGAGACGACCTGCTCGCGCATGTCGATGAGCGGACGGAGGCGATCGATGAACGGAACCAGGATGTTCAGTCCCGGGGTGAGGGTCTTGTGATAGCGGCCGAGCCGCTCGACGACCCCGGCCGTGGCCTGCGGGATGATGCGGATGGATCGTGCGACGGTCACCACCACGAAGATGATGACCGCGATCGCGAGGATCCAGAGGATCGCGGTGGGGATGAACGAGGCGTCGTTCACGGAGTCTCCTAGTCGTTGACGGGTCGGACGATGGCGGTGGCGCCGTTGATCGCCGTGACGGCGATCGGCGATCCCTGCGGAATCGGTACGGATGAGGCGGAGCGAGCGGTCCAGGTGTCGCCGTTGCTGAGCTTGACCTGTCCGGAGATCTGCGTGATGTCGTGGAGTGCGGTTCCGCGGAGATCGAGGAGCGCGTCGACATTCGACTTCGTCGGGTCCTCGCCCCGCCGCAGCCGCCGGAGCAGCGGCGGGCGGAGGAAGAGGATGAACAGCGCTGCGGCCGCCGCGGCGACGATCACCTGCGCCCAGACCGGGATGCCGACCAGATCGGTGAGCAATCCGATGGCGCTGCCGAAGCTGAGCATCAGGAACGTGAAATCGAGCGTGAGCATCTCGATCACGAGGAACGCGGCGATCAGGACCAGCCAGCCGATCCAGGCCCATTGGTCGATGAACTGTACGAAAGTCGAGACGGTGTCCATGCGGCCTCCTTCGCGGTCAACCTATCACGGTGTCCGGCGCCGTATCGGGCAGCGCGGGGTGGTCTTGATAGTCTGAGTTGCCGCGTCATCGCGGCGTTTCACGCACCATGAGGAGTCACCGTGACCGCTGTTCTGCCCGCAGGATCTCTCGACGGCAAGGTCGCCCTTGTCACCGGCTCGTCGCGGGGGATCGGCGCCGACACCGTGCGCTACCTGGCGGAGGCCGGGGCCGATGTCGTCATCAACTTCCGCAACAAGGCCCCGCGCGCCGAGAAGCTCGCCGGTGAGCTGCGCGAGCTGGGACGCCGTGCGCTCGTCGTCGGCGCCGATCTGACCGACCCTGAGTCTGTCGCGGCGATGTTCGACGCCGTCACCAACGAGTACGGTCGTCTCGACGTGCTCGTGCTGAACGCATCCGGCGGCATGGAGTCCGGCATGGCCGAGGACTACGCGCTCACCCTGAACCGCGATGCGCAGCTGAACGTTCTTCGCGCCGCCGAGCCGCTTCTGGGCGAGGGCGCACGCGTCGTGTTCGTGACCAGCCACCAGGCGCACTTCATCCGCACCACCCCGACCATGCCCGAGTACGAGCCGGTCGCTCTCTCGAAGCGGGCCGGGGAGGATGCGCTGCGCGAGCTCATCCCCGGTCTCGCCGAGAAGGGCATCGGGTTCACGGTCGTCTCCGGCGACATGATCGAGGGCACGATCACCGCGACGCTGCTCGAGCGCGCGAACCCGGGTGCGATCGCGGAGCGTCGTGAATCCGCCGGAAAGCTCTACAACGTGTCGGAGTTCGCGGCCGAGGTCGCACAGGCGGCCATCGATCCCGTGCCGGCCGACAACACACGCCTCGTCGGCGACGTCAGCGCGTTCGTCGCCGGGTAGGGCCCGAGAACACGGATCGGCCCCGTGCTCCTCTGTGGAGCACGGGGCCGATCCGCGTTGCGGAGGTCAGTGCGCGGCGTCCTCCTGGACGGTCGAGGTGAACTCCTTCGCGTCCTTTCCGAGAGTGATCGCGCGGACGATTTGGATGATACCGAGGACGACGAGAGAGATGCCCAGGATCAGCCAGAACGCGAAGCCGGCGACCAGAGGCGAGAACAGTACGACGATTCCGGCCACGATGCTGAGGAGCGCGTAGAGGAGGGTCCACACGCGCGATCCATCCTGACCGAGGAGGCTCAGCGCCACGACGCCGTCGACGATCCAGCTGATGCCGATGAAGATGACGACGACGAAGGCGAGAGCCGCCGCCGCGGCACCGAGGTTCGCGAATGCGATGACGCCGGCGACGATGTAGAGGAGGCCGAGGAGGATGTGCCCGACGCGCGACCATCCGCCGCGTGCGCCGGAGAAGATGCCGAGGCCGATGTAGACGAGGCCCGCGACGACGAGATAGGCGGCGAAGATCGCGGTGACGACGACGGCGGACTTCACCGGCCACACGAGCAGCACGATGCCGGCGAGGAGCGCGACGACGCCCGAGATGGCGAGGGTGATGCGGATCGACGTGAACAGCGATTTCGCTTCGGAGAGTGGTGCGGACATGGGGACCCTTTCTGAGAGAATCCTGTGTGGATTCCCTCAGGGTAGCGCTGAGCACGAGCGCCGTGGGGGTGATCCGCCGCGGAGCGTCGCAGGAGGTCATGCGCCGATGCCGGGCGTCATGGCAAGATCATGACGTGACTCCCGACGAGGATGCGCGCCTGCGAGAGCTGGTGTCGATGCGCAAGGTGCGCGACCGCATAGACCGCGACTACGCGAAACCTCTCGACGTGGAGGCTCTGGCCTCCGGGGTGCACATCTCGGCTGGGCATCTCAGCCGGCGCTTCCGCGAGACCTACGGCGAGTCTCCGTACGCCTACCTGATGACGCGGCGCATCGAGCGGGCGATGGCGCTGCTCCGGCGCGGAGACCGTTCGGTGACCGAGGTGTGCTTCGAAGTCGGGTGCTCGTCTCTCGGCACGTTCAGCAGCCGTTTCACGGAGCTGGTGGGTGTCCCACCCAGCGTGTACCGCGAACGCGCCGCCCACGTCGAGGGAATCCCCGTCTTCCAGGCCAAGCAGGTCACCCGACCGATCAGGAATCGAGAAGCGCCGCGCACCGAGGCGCACCTAGCGTGAACACCATGAAGATCAGCATCCACTACGCCTTCCTCCCGCACACCGACGCCGACGCGGCGCTCGGTTTCTATCGCGACGCCCTCGGCTTCGAGGTGCGCAACGACGTCGGTTACGACGGCATGCGCTGGCTCACCGTGGGCCCCGAGAACCAGCCCGAGACCTCGATCGTGCTGCACCCGCCGGCAACGGACCCGGGCCTCACCGATGACGAGCGTCGCACCGTGCTCGCACTCATCGCCAAGGGGAGCTACGGTGCCCTCACTCTCGCGAGCGACGACCTCGACGCGCTCTTCGAGCGACTGGTCGAGCGGGGCGCGGATGTCGTGCAGGAACCGATGGATCAGCCGTACGGCGTGCGCGACTGCGCGTTCCGCGATCCGTCGGGCAACCTGCTCCGTATCAACCAAGCCGGCTAACCGATCAGCCTCGTCTCCGAAGGATGCCGATGACCACCGTCGACCACCCCGCTGACAATCACGACCTCATCCGCGTCCAGGGCGCACGTGAGAACAACCTCAAGGACGTCAGCGTCGATATCCCGAAGAGACGCCTAAGCGTCTTCACCGGCGTCTCGGGTTCGGGGAAGAGTTCCCTCGTCTTCGACACGATCGCCGCGGAGTCCCGACGCATGATCGACGAGACGTACAGCGCGTTCGTGCAGGGGTTCATGCCGTCGGTTCCGCGTCCGGACGTCGACGTGCTCGAGGGCTTGACGACGGCGATCATCGTCGACCAGGAGCGTCTCGGGGCGAACCCGCGCTCGACCGTCGGTACGGTGACGGATGCGAACGCGATGCTCCGCATCCTCTTCAGCAAGCTCGGGACGCCGTACATCGGCGGGCCGACCGCTTTCTCCTTCAACATCCCCACGCAGCGTGCGAGCGGGGTGATGACCGGCCCCGGCGGCGAGAAGAAGATCGTGAAGGACGCGATCTACCTCGGCGGTATGTGCCCGCGCTGCGAGGGCAGGGGAGCGGTGTCCGACCTCGATCTCACGCAGATCGTCGACGAGTCGAAGTCGCTCGACGAGGGCGCCATCATGGTCCCGGGGTACACGGCCGACGGGTGGATGGTGAAGGGCTTCTCGCAGTCCGGTTTCTATCCCGGAGACAAGCCCATCTCCCAGTTCTCCGAGAAGCAGCGTCAGTTGTTCCTCTACGGCGAGGTGACGAAGGTCAAGATCGCCGGGATCAACATGACCTATGAAGGCCTGATCCCGAAGATCACGAAATCGATGCTGTCGAAGGATCTCGACGCTCTTCAGCCCCACATCCGGGCGTTCGTCGAGCGCGTCGCGACCTTCGCGGTGTGCCCGGAGTGCGACGGCACACGACTCACCGAGGGCGCGCGCTCGTCGAAGATCGACGGCATCAGCATCGCGGATGCCTGCCGGATGCAGGTGACGGATCTCGCCGCGTGGGTGCGCGGTCTGGACCTCCACGGCGCGGGCCCGCTGCTCGAAGCGCTGAGCGCGAATCTCGATGCCTTCGTCACCCTCGGACTCGGGTACCTGAGTCTGGAGCGTCCATCCGGCACGCTGTCCGGGGGAGAGGCGCAGCGCATCAAGATGCTCCGCCACCTCGGGTCGTCTCTCACCGATGTGACCTACGTGTTCGACGAGCCGACGATCGGACTCCACCCGCACGACATCCAGAGGATGAACGGCTTGCTCCTCAAGCTGCGCGACAAGGGCAACACCGTGCTCGTGGTCGAGCACAAGCCCGAGACGATCGTGATCGCCGATCACGTCGTCGATCTCGGCCCGGGTGCCGGCGGCGCCGGCGGGGAGATCTGCTTCGAGGGCACGGTCGAGGGACTCAAGAGCAGTGGCACGCGCACGGGCGAGCACCTGGATGACCGCGCGGTCCTCAAGGATGCGGTGCGTGCGGCGGACGGGGCGATCGAGGTGCGCGGTGCGAGCGCGAACAACCTGCGGGATGTCGATGTCGACATCCCGACCGGCATCCTGACGGTGGTCACCGGTGTGGCGGGCTCGGGCAAGAGCTCGCTGATCCACGGTTCCGTCTCGAAGCTCGACGGCGTCGTGGCGATCGACCAGGGCGCGATCAAGGGCTCGCGCCGGAGCAACCCCGCCACGTACACCGGGCTGCTCGAGCCGATCCGCAAGGCGTTCGCGAAGGCCAACGGGGTCAAGCCCGCGCTCTTCAGCGCGAACTCGGAGGGGGCGTGCCCGACGTGCAAGGGCGCCGGTGTCATCATCACCGAACTCGGGTTCATGGACACGATCGAGACGCCCTGCGAGGACTGCGGAGGAAAGCGCTTCCAAGCCGCGGTGCTCGAGTACAAGCTCGCGGGCAAGGACATCACGGAGGTGCTGGACCTGCCCGTGTCCGAGGCGCGCGTGTTCTTCTCCGAGGGGGAGTCCAAGATCCCGGCGGTGACGGCGATCCTCGGGCGCCTCGATGACGTCGGTCTCGGATATCTCTCGCTCGGACAGCCGCTGTCGACGCTGTCGGGTGGCGAGCGTCAGAGGATCAAGCTGGCGATCCAGATGGGGGAGAAGGGCGACGTGTACGTGCTCGACGAGCCGACGACCGGTCTCCACCTCGCGGATGTGCAGAAGATCCTCGGCCTCCTCGACCGACTCGTCGATTCCGGAAAGACCGTGATCGTGATCGAGCACCACCAGGCGGTGATGGCGCACGCGGACTGGATCCTCGACATCGGCCCCGGCGCCGGGCATGACGGTGGTCGGGTGGTCTTCGAAGGCACGCCTGCAGATCTCGTCGCGGACCGGTCGACACTCACGGGCGAGCATCTCGCGGCCTACGTCGGGGCCTGATTGCGACCCGCAGAAACGATATATCAGTCGCGTCGAGCGATGATCGTGTAGGTGCAGGGGAGGAGGTCGCGCTGGTCTTCGGGCCACGCGTATCCTCCGGGCACCTCCACCATTCGCGGACTGAATCGCCAGGGGAGGGTGCGACCCTCATCGACGTGGACGATCCGCAGGCCGGCGCCGAGGAGCGCTCCGAAGATCTCGGCGAGCGAATGCGGCCACTCGTACGTGCGCGTATGCGAAACCGTGCCGCCACCCGCGTACGTGCTCGCGTCGTCCCATACCTGTGCGGTTCCGTCGCCGAAGAAATACCGATAGCGCGCGGTGAGCGCCGGCGCCTCCTCGTCGAGCGCGTACAGCGCGGGATGCCCGTCGCGGATGAAGAAGGTGCCGCCGGAGCGCAACAGCGCGTGGATCTGCCGCGCCCAACGATCGAGATCCGGGAGCCAGCAGATCGTGCCGATACTCGTATAGACCACGTCGAAGTCACCCGACACGGCTGATCCGGCGTCGAGCACGTCGGTTTCGACCCATTGTGCGTCGACGCCGTGCTCCTGAGCGAAAGCCCGCGCGGTCTCCAGTGCCGGTGCCGAGAAATCGACTCCCGTCACACGGGCACCCGCGCGCGCCAGCGAGACCGTGTCGGTGCCGATGTGACACTGCAGGTGACACACGTCGAGCCCGACGATGCTTCGTGTGGGAAGGAATCGCTCGAGCACCGGTACGTCATGGCGAATCACGTCACTGAGGTGCCCGGGGTCGTCGAATGACTCGCGTGCGTACGACACAGCGTGCAGCGGAACACGATCGTCCCAGTTCTCGCGATTGGCGTCGCGCGCGGCGGCCCAGTCGATCTCCACGTGTTCGCCGTTCATGGCTTCAGCCTAGTCAAGCGGATTCCGACTAAACCGATAATGCACATTATGTCAGATTGAAAGAAAGTCGGCGGGAGCCGCTCCCGCAACTCTGCGGCCGCTGGTCACGATGGGTACTTCTCCCCTGCGCTCGGCGCCGCGGGCGTCACTCGTCTGTGGTTGACTGGCACGCGGTTCACAATCGCATGCCGATACATCGGCTCACTCCATGGGGGAAGAAATGAAACGTCAGATCGCAGCCTGGACCATCGCCGTCGTCGCGGTTCTCGGAATCGCCGGATGCTCGAGCACCCCGAGCGCCGAGAGCGACAGTGACACCTCGACGTCGAGCGAGAGCTCCGCTCCCGCCGAGCAGAACACCGAGCAGTCGGTCGCCGAAGCGTGCTCCGCGGTGAGCAGCGAGATCTCCGGTGTCGCCACCGAGCTCTCTAGCCTCGACATGAGCGCCGCCATGGCCGACCCCGAGGGTACGGTCGCCACCTTCACCGAGACGGTCGATGCCATCGGCGCCGCTGCGGACTCGGTCGACAACGCCGAGGTCAAGGAAGCCGTCACCGCGGTCCACGAGGACTTCGTCTCGCTGCGCGACCTTCTCTCGAAGGTTCTCATCGACCAGGACACCTCGGCAGCCGCCGAGGCATCCACGCTCTCCACCGACATCCAGGAGTCGACGCAGGCGTTCATGACGCTCTGCGCGGGCTGAGCGTCAGTTCTTCCCGCGGGGCCCGGTGAGCGATTGCTCACCGGGCCCTTCGCGTGCATCGAGCGCTCGTCGACGCGAGTACCGTGGAGGGGTGACGCACGCTCCCCTCTCCCCCGTCTCGAATCCCGGGTGGCGAGCCTGGCTGATCTGGTCGGTCGGCGTCGCGGCCTACGTCCTCGCCATCACGAACCGCACGTCGCTGGGGGCGGTTGGTGTCGACGCCGCTGACCGTTTCCAGGCGGATGCCTCGACCCTCGCGCTCTTCGCGGTCGTGCAGCTCGCCGTCTACGGCGGCATGCAGATCCCGGTCGGTGTCCTTCTCGATCGCTTCGGGTCGCGTCCGATCATCACGATCGGGATGTTCCTCATGGCCGCTGGGCAATTGGTGATGGCCTTCTCCCCCAGTATCGGCATCGCGATCCTGGCCCGTGTGCTGCTGGGCGCGGGCGACGCCGCCGTCTTCCCTGCCGTGCTGCGCCTGGTCGCCGTGTGGTTCCCCGCGCAGCGCGGTCCCGTCATGGTGCAGTTCACCGGCATCATCGGCCAGGCGGGACAGCTCGTCGCGCTCGTCCCGCTGGCTGCTCTCCTGCATGCCACGAGCTGGACGGTCACGTTCGGGAGCATCGCCGGGCTCGGTGTGCTCTTCACGATCCTCGTCGCCCTCGTCATTCGCAATCGCCCGGCGGAACAGGCCAGCGACGTCACCGTGAACACCGACACCGGGGTGGTCCGCGTGGTGACGTCGGCCATCGACACCGGTGTCGGCATCCGTGCGGCCTGGGCGCACCCGGGAACCCGGCTCGCGTTCTGGTCGCATTTCACGACTCCGTTCGCCGGCACGGCGTTCATCCTCCTCTGGGGAATGCCCTTCCTCACCGCGGCCCAGGGCCTCTCGGCGGCACATGCCGCTGGACTCATATCTGTATATGTCGTTGCGGGCATGATCTTCGGACCGATCATCGGCGACCTTTCGCGCCGACTCCCGAATCACCGGTCGCTCGCTCTCGTGCTCCCCGCGGTCGGGGTGCAGCTGATCGCGTGGAGCGCTGTCATCGCGCTGCCCGAAGCCGCGCCGATCTGGCTGCTCTACGTTCTCGCGGTCGCCCTCGCGACCGGCGGGCCGGCGTCGATGATCGCGTTCGACCACGCCCGAACGCACAACCCGTCGCACCGACTGAGTACCGCCACCGGGGTCACCAACGCGGGCGGATTCATCGCGGCGCTCATCGCGATCTTCCTGATCGGATTCCTGCTCGACATCCAGGGCGCTGGCACCCCGGAGACCTATTCGCTCGACGCCTTCCGCATCGCCTTCCTCGCGCCCATCCCGCTCTGGATCATCGGATGCACCTTCATCGTGATCGAGCGGAAGCGCACACGCGTGCGGATGGGCCTCGACCCGGAGCGCCATCGGCGGTAGACGGGACGTGCGTCGCGTGGCGGGTTCAGACGGCGCGCAGCAGCGGAAGGAAGGTCTCGAGGATGAGTTCGACACTCACGCGCTCGGGCACCTCGGCGTCGCCCGCCTCGAACTCCGCGAGTTCGATCCCGCGCACGGATCCTGCCGGGAGCGCGGAGAAGATCGCCGCGATCTGGTGCGGCAGCATTCCCTCTCCCACACGGTAGGCGGCGGGGATGTACCCGGGCTCGAGCACGTCCCAGTCGACGTGGATCCAGACGGGCCGTCCGTCGATCAGCTCGACCACTCGCTCGGGGGTGCTGTCCGCGGGGGCGAGAACGCGCACGCCGGCGTCGGCGAGAAGATCGCCCTCTGCCGGGTCGATGTCGCGTCCGCCGACGACGATCACCTGCGTCGGGTCGATGCCCGCTCCGTGCCCGCTGTCCCAGAGGCCGCAGGCGGCGGCGAGCACCATGCCACCGAGATAGCCGGAGTCGGTCGTGTCGGGCGTGTTGAAGTCTCCGTGCGCATCGATCCAGAGGATCACGGCGTCCGGGTGCCGCTCGGCGACGGTCGGGAGCGTGCCGAGACTCGCGGCGCAGGTGTTGGTCGCGAGCAGCGGGGTGGTACCGGCATCGATCGCGCCGGAGACGGCGTCACGCAGGCCGTGCAGCGTCGCGGCCGCCTCCGGAAGCGCCGTGCGCCAGTCGTCCGTGCGCGCCGGAGTCGGTGAACCGATCGTCGTCACAGGCGTGTCGAGCAGCGACGACAGCGCCTCCCCGACGCGTCGCGCGCCCACGAGCGCCCCGTCCGTGCGGTCGGCCACTCGGCCCTGGGACACGATGAGAGAGAACGCAGCAGGCATCCTCCCACTCTCCCACGCGGCGCGGACACCTGCCAAAACGGGCGTTCATCGCCGTCTCGGCGTCCACCCCACCGGTGAGGATCCGTCCTGCAACGCGCGCTCCCGGTCGACCGCGTCGGACCATCCTTGTACGGCGCCGTCGGTGTCGAAGCCTCCGCGCGCGACCCGCATTCCGACGTCGGGATGGTGCATGCGCGGGGCGCCGCCTCGGCGGACCGAGGCACGCACGCTCCAGGCGTCGTCGGCGAACCCGCCGCCGCGGAACGTGCGGTATTCGTCGTAGCGTGCGGGATCGAGCAGGTCCCAGCACCACTCCCAGGCGTTGCCGAGCATGTCGAACAGGCCGAAGAGATTCGGAAGCTTACCGCCGACCGCTTGCGGGGTCGTCACACCGTCCGCACTCGTCCAGGCGGCGTCGGTGAGCGGTGCGTAGTGCGGACCCGTCGAATCCGCGCGGCACGCGAACTCCCACTCGGCCTCCGTCGGCAGGCGGAATCCGTCGGAGGACACGTCCCAGGTGACGTCCTCGCCGTCGAAGAGGTACGCGTGCTCGAGCCCCTCCCACTCCGAGAGCGCGTTGCAGAAATGCACCGCCCGCAACCAGCTGATGTCGGTCGCCGGACGACGCGGATGCGGCGCCGGAGAGTCGAGCACCTCGGACAACTGCTCCTGCGTCACCGGGTAGACGCCGATCTCGAAGGACTCCAGGTCGACCGTCCGCTGCGTCTTGGTCCGGGCATCCTGCAGCACGATCGTGCCGCCGGGAATGCGGCGCAGCTCGATGTCGTCCATCAGGACGGCATCCGCTCGGTCCACACCGGGTACTTCGCGGCGCGACCGTCTCCCGACGACGTGCGAGTGATCCGGCGTCTGACCCATGGCCCGACGTGCTGACGGTAGTAGGCGAGACCGCTCGGCCCCGCTCCCCCGCGCTCGCTCGGCGCCCACCAGCTCGCTGGCGGTTCGTACCCCAGCGCGTGCAGCACGCGTGCGGCAACGCGGTGGTGGCCCGCGGCGTTCATGTGCAGACGATCCTCCGACCAGTACGCACTCGCGGCGAGCTCCCGGTCCGGCCAGTTCAGAGCGCGCACCACGTCGGGACGGTCGCGGACGCGGCGCAGGACGGCTTCGGAGAGCTGATCTCCGCGGCGCTGGATCAACGACCCCATCGGAAGCTGGCCGCTGGGGTTCGCACCGGAGAGGAGCATCATCGTGACCCCCTCGTCGTCGCATCGGCGCAGCACGCGGCTGAAGGCATCGGCGATGTGCTCGAGATCGGCGCGCGGGCGGAGCATGTCGTTGCCCCCGCCGTTGAACGACAGATGCGTCGGACGCAGCGCCAGGGCGGGCTCCAACTGTTGCTCGACGATCGGCCACGCCAGCTTGCCGCGGATCGCGAGATTCGCGTACTGGATGGGATGGCCGGCGGCGTCGGCCCACCCCTGCGCGGCGATGTCCGCCCACCCGCGCTCCCGGCCGTCCGGGAGCACGTCGCCCACTCCTTCGGTGAAGGAGTCGCCGATCGACACGAAACGCACATCTGCCATCGGACAAGCCTATTCCTGCGGGACCAGGTGCAGCACTGGTCCCGCAGGCGAGTCAGGAACGCTTGTCGAGAAGCGCACGCACGCGCGGGATGACTTCGCTGCCGTAGAGCTCGATGCTACGCATCATCGCCTCGTGCGAGAGCGTTCCCGTGGCGTACTTGAGGTCGAAACGCCCGAGCCCGAGGGTCGTGATCGTGTCGGCGATCTTCGCCGCCACCCGATCGGGAGAACCGGCGTAGATCGCACCCTCCGGACCGATGTCGTTCTGGAAGCGGGCTCGGCTGTAGGCGGGCCACCCACGTTCCTTCCCGATGGTGTTGTTCATCGCTTCGAAGCCCGAGTACGCGGCATCCCACGCCTCTGCGTCCGTGTCGGCGATGTGGCCGGGAGAGTGCACGGCGATCGGATGCTTCGTCGTGCCGAAGGAGTCGACCGAGCGGTGGTAGAGATCCACGAACGGCCGGAACCGTGCGGCAGGTCCCCCGATGATGGCGAGCATGAGTCCCAACCCGTGCCGGGCGACGCGCACGACGGATTCCGGGCTCCCTCCGACGCCGACCCAGGTGCGCAGGCCGTTCTCCGTCTTGGGGAAGACGTCCGCGTTCTCGAGCGGGGCGCGCATCGATCCCGTCCAGGTCACCGGCTGCTCCTTCAACAGCTCGACGAAGAGTTCGAGCTTCTGCTCGAACAAGGCGTCGTAGTCACGGAGGTCGAACCCGAAGAGCGGGAAGGACTCGATGAACGATCCGCGACCGAGCACCACCTCCGCGCGTCCGTTCGACACGGCATCGAGGGTCGAGAAACGCTCGAACACGCGCACGGGGTCGTCGGACGAGAGGACCGTGACTGCCGTGCCGAGGCGGATGTTCTCGGTGCGCGCGGCGATCGCCGAGAGCACCATCTCGGGTGCCGAGACGGCGAACTCCTTGCGGTGGTGCTCCCCCACACCGAAGAAGTCGACACCGACGGCATCCGCCATCTCCGCTTGCGCGATGATGTTGCGGATGGTCTGCGCGCCGCTGAGGAGTTCGCCCTCGGCGTCGCGGGTGATGTCGCCGAACGTGTCCAGTCCGAATTCGATGCTCATGTCATCCCTTCCTATTCACCTGAATGAACATCGCGGATGCCGGCGGCATTCCCGTCATCCCGGAAGGAGCACGCCTCGCAGCGTGTCGAGTCCGACGCCACCGATGTCGAGGGCGCGCTTGTGGAAGGCCTTGAACGAGAAGTCCTCACCCTCCTGCTGCTGGACGGCGTCGCGCACCTGCTCCCAGATGCGCTGCCCGACCTTGTACGACGGAGCCTGGCCCGGCCATCCCAGATACCTGTTGACCTCGAACTGCACGAACTGATCGGACATGTTGACGTTCTGGCGCAGGAACTCGAGCGCGTAGTCGGCGTCCCAGACGCCGGTCCCGTCGAGACGCGGCTTGCCGAGGTGGACGCCGATGTCGAGCACGACGCGCGCCGCGCGCATGCGCTGGCCGTCGAGCATTCCGAGCCGGTCGGCCGGGTCATCGAGGTATCCGAGCTGCTCCATCAGGCGCTCGGCGTACAGCGCCCAGCCCTCGGCATGACCCGAGGTGCCGGCGAGCAGACGACGCCACGAGTTGAGCTCGGAGCGGTTGTAGACCGCCTGGGCGATCTGCAGGTGATGGCCCGGCACACCCTCGTGGTACACGGTGGTGAGCTCGCGCCAGGTGTCGAACTCCGTCACGCCCTCCGGCACGGACCACCACATGCGCCCGGGGCGCGAGAAGTCGTCGGTGGGACCCGTGTAGTAGATCCCGCCCTCCTGCGTCGGCGCGATCATGCACTCGATCGTGCGGATCGCTTCGGGGATGTCGAAGTGCGAGGCGGCGAGTTCGGCGACGGCCCGGTCGCTCGTCTCCTGCATCCACCGCTGCAGCGCCTCGGTGCCGACGAGCTTGCGGGCGGGGTCGGACTCGAGGTGCGCGACGGCCTCCTCGACGGTGGAGCCGGGGAGGATCTCGTTCGCGATCGCCGTCTGCTCGGCGACCATCCGGGCGAGCTCTTCGCGTCCCCACTCATAGGTCTCGTCGAGATCGACCGTGGCGCCGAGGAACCGGCGGGAGTTCAGCGCGTAGAGCTCGCGGCCGACGGCGTCGACCTCGCCCGCTGCGGGCACGAGCTCCTCGGCGAGGAAGCGTCGCAGCTCGTGGTAAGCGACGCGCGCCGCGGCCGAGTTGTCGGCCAGGGTGCGCGCGAGGGACGCCGGCAGCTGTCCGCTCTCGGGCACTGCATCCGCCACGAACGCCGCGAAGAATCCGTCGTCGGCGGTGTATCGGTCGATCTGCGTCGCCACCTCGACGACCTGTCGGCGGGCCGGCGTCACACCGCGCGCGATGCCCTCGCGCAGCGTCTCGGTGTATCCGCGGAGGGCGTCGGGGACCGCGGCGAGGCGGGTGGCGATCACCGACCAGTCCTCGGCGGATGCCGTGGGCATGAGGTCGAACGCCGAACGCACGTCCTGCGCCGCCGACGCGATCACGTTGAGGTCGCGCAGGTGCCAGTTCGCCTCGTGAAGTTCGAGCTCGAGGCGCAGCTCGGCACTGAGATCGGCCTTCGTGACCTCGTCGATCGTGTCGACGGGCTCGAGAGCGGTCAGGGCGTCGAGCGTGTGGCGTGTGGCCGCCGCGATCGCGTCATGGCCGGCCGGGCTGAGGTCTCCGAAACGGTCGTTGACCTCGTCGCGCCCGATGTAGGTCCCGAGCGTCGGAGCGAGGTCGACCAGCGTGTCGACCCAGTCCTCGGCGACCTTGTCGATGGCGGTGGGAGTGCGCGGGGTGGAAGTCATGCGATCCACACTAATCCTCGGATGCCGTCAGCTGCGGTCAGTGCGCGGCCTCGTTCCAGTCGTGACCGCGCCCCACCTGCACGTCGAGCGGCACCGACAGATCAGCGGCGTCGCCCATGCGCGTGCGCACGATGCGCTCGGCGGCATCCCACTCCCCCGACGCCACTTCGAGCACGAGCTCGTCGTGGATCTGGAGCAGGACGCGCGACCGGAGACCCTCACGGCGGATGTCGTCATGGATGTGGAAGAGCGCGATCTTCATGATGTCGGCAGCGCTGCCCTGGATCGGGGCGTTGAGCGCCGCACGCTCGGCGTTCTCGCGCAGCACCCGGTTGGGGCTCGCGAGGTCGGGGAACGGGCGCCGGCGTCCGAAGATCGTCTCGGTGTACCCGACCTCCTTCGCGGCGAGGACGGACGCACGCAGATAATCGCGGACCGCACCGAAACGTGCGAAATACTCGACCATGAGTTGCTTCGCCTCGGACTGCTCGATGCGCAGCTGCTTCGAAAGACCGAAGGCCGAGAGGCCGTAGACGAGGCCGTACGACATCGCCTTGACCTTCGTACGCATCGCGGCGGTGACGTCGCTCGGATCGACCCCGAAGACCCGCGCCCCGACGAACCGGTGGAGGTCCTCCCCGCTGTTGAACGCCTCGATCAGACCTTCGTCGCCCGAGAGGTGCGCCATGATCCGCATCTCGATCTGCGAGTAATCGGCCGTGAGTAGGGCCTCGTAGCCGTCGCCGACCTGGAACGCGCTGCGGATGCGCCGCGACTCCTCGGTGCGCACCGGGATGTTCTGAAGGTTGGGGTCGGTGCTCGAGAGCCGACCGGTCTGGCTGCCGGTCTGCACGTACGTGGTGTGGATGCGCGCGTCGTCGCCGATCGCCGTGTCGAGAGACTCGATGATCTGCCGCAGCTTCGTGGCCTCGCGGTGCTGCAGCAACAGGGTGAGGAACGGGTGCGGGTTCGACTCCTGCAGGTCGGCGAGCACGGCGGCATCCGTCGAGTAACCCGTCTTGGTCTTGCGCGTCTTGGGCAGCTGGAGGTCTTCGAAGAGAACCTCCTGCAGCTGCTTGGGCGAGCCGAGGTTGAACTCGCGGCCGACGATGCCGAAAGCATCCTGGGCGATGCCCTCGGCCCGGGTCGCGAGTTCACCGGAGAACGTGGAGAGCACCTCGTGGGAGACCGCCACACCGGCGAGCTCCATATCGGCCAGCGCGAGCAGTGTGGGCAGTTCGATGTCGGTCAGGACCGTCGCCACCGACTCGGGGATGTCCTCGCGCAACGCCGTCGCCACTCGGAGGGCGAACCACGCCTCCTGCGAGGGAGTCGCTCCCTCGGTCTCGGGAACCAGCTGCGACGGGTCGGCCTCGGGGAGCTTCTCGCCGAGGTAGCGCTCGACCAGGTCGCCAAGAGTTTTGTCGGGGAAGCTCGGGCGAAGGAGCCAGCCCGCGAGGCTCGTGTCGTACGCGAGGCCGCCGAGGCGGATGCCCGCACGGCCCAGACCCTTCACCTGGCCCTTGGCGTCGTGGAGCACCTTGGCGCGATCGGATTCGAGCCAGGAACGCAGCACGTTGGCCGCGGCATCCGTCCAATCCGTCTCGCGCAATTCGGTCTCGGACGCGACGCCCAGACGCGCCGGAAGGCCGCCCTGGGTGATCACGCGGAGTGCGAGTTCGCCCTGCGCTGCCTCGGCCCACGCCGCGAGGTCGGCTGCGGTCACTTGCTGCGGAACCGGGAGCTCGACCACCGTGGCCGGGTCATCGGCGACCTCGCCGGCACCGACGGCCTCGAACACGCGCGGGAGGAGAGTGCGGAATTCGAGGCGCGCGAAGATGTCGCGGACGGCCTGCGCATCGATCGGTGTGACGGCCAGGTCGTCCGGCGCCACCGGGAGCTCCACGTCGGTGAGGAGGCGGTTGAGCTTGCGGTTGCGGCGCACGTCGTCGATGTGGTCGCGCAGGTTGCCGCCCACCACGCCCTTGATCTCTTCGGCCCTGGCGAGGAGATCGTCGAGCGACCCGAACTGGGTCAGCCACTTCACCGCGGTCTTCTCGCCGACCTTGGGAACGCCGGGGAGGTTGTCGCTCGTCTCGCCGACGAGGGCGGCGATGTCGGGATACTGCTCAGGGCGCACGCCGTAGCGCTCCTGCACCGTCGTGGGATCGTATCGCTTGAGCTGCGACACGCCCTGCACCGACGGGTACAGCAGCGTGACATCGTCGTTCACGAGCTGGATCGTGTCGCGGTCGCCGGACACGACGAGCACCTGGTACCCCTGCTCGGCACCCTGTGACGACAGCGTGGCGAGGATGTCGTCGGCCTCGATGCCCTCCTTGGTGAGCACGGGGATGGACATCGCCGCGAGGCAGTCCTGCAACAGCGGGATCTGACCGCGGAACTCCTGGGGGGTCTCGGACCGCGTCGCCTTGTACTCGGGGTACTCGTCGGTGCGGAAGGAGTGCCGCGAGGTGTCGAACGCGATCGCCATGTGCGTCGGCTGCTCGGCCTTGATGAGGTTCACCAGCATCGACAGGAACCCGTAGATCGCGTTCGTGTGCTGGTTGTCCTTGGTCGTGAAATTCTCGACCGGCAGCGCGAAGAAGGCGCGGTAGGCGAGCGAATGGCCGTCGACGACCATGAGGGTAGGCTTTGCGGAGTCCGTCACCCTGTCAGCCTAACGAGGACCACGGACATGCGCTGAGGAGGATGAATGAGCGACGTCGCGACGAGCGAAGGCCTCGAGTGGGCGACCGCCCGTGGGATGGGGGCCCTGGCCGAGAAGATGGGCATCGAGTTCACCGAGTTCAGTATCGAACGCTCGGTCGGCACCATGCCCGTCGAGGGGAACACCCAACCGGTCGGCCTGCTGCACGGCGGTGCGTACGTCGTGCTCGGTGAGTCGCTGGGGTCGATGTCGGCCAACCTGCACGCGGGCCCCGGTCGTCTGGCGGTCGGTGTCGACATCAATGCCACGCACACGCGCTCCGCGACCTCGGGAATCGTGACCGGAGTGTGCACGCCGATCCATCTGGGGCGCAGCATCGCGGTGCACGAGATCGTGGTGACCGATGATCAGGGTCGCCGCTGCTCGACCATCCGGATCACGAACATGATCAAGGACGCGCCGAAGGCTCCGTGACCGACTTCTCCAGCAGGCGCTGGAAGAGGACGTGGTCCTGCCACTCCCCCGCGATCTCCAGATAGCGCGGGGCCACGCCGATCCGGGTGAAGCCGTTCGCGGCGAGGACGCGCTGCGACGCGACGTTGTGCAGCAGCGTGGCCGCCTGCACGCGGCGCAGACCCAGGGAATCACGGGCGTGGCGGAGAACCGCATCCACCGCACGCGTCGCCAACCCGTGTTTCGTCGCGTCCGCGGCGACCCAGTAGCCCAGGTCGCCGTTCTGGAACGCTCCGCGCACGATGCCGTTGAGGTTCATCCTGCCGCGGATGCGACCGTCTCGTGTCGTGATGACGAAACGCATGCTGCGGCCGGACTGCGCCTCTTCGACGGTACGGCGCACATCGCGCTCCTGCCATTCCGCCGTGAAGAACTCCTCGGAACGAGCGGGTTCCCACGGGGCGAGGTGCGCGCGATTGTCGGAATAGGCGCGGGCCAGTGCCGCGCCGTCGCCCGAACGGACCGGACGGAGTGTGTGCTCGGGATCGAGCCGGAACACTACTTCTTGGGTGCGAGCTGCTCGATGATCGCCTTGGCGACGTCCTGCATCGTGAGACGGCGGTCCATGGACGCCTTCTGGATCCAACGGAACGCCTCCGGCTCGCTGAGGCCCATCTTCTCGTTCAGCAGGCCCTTCGCGCGATCGACGAGCTTGCGGGTCTCGAAGCGCTCGACCATGTCGGCGACCTCGGCCTCGAGCGTGATGATCTGCTCGTGACGAGCGAGCGCGATCTCGATCGCCGGGAGCAGATCGTTGGGCGTGAACGGCTTGACGACGTACGCCAGGGCGCCGGCCTCGCTCGCCCGCTCGACGAGCTCCTTCTGACTGAAGGCCGTGAGGAGCACGACGGGTGCGATGTTGCCCTTGTGCAGCTTCTCGGCGGCGCTGATGCCGTCGAGCTGGGGCATCTTGACGTCCATGATGACGAGGTCGGGGCGCAGCTCGGTCGCGAGCGCGACAGCGGTCTCGCCGTCGCCGGCCTCTCCCACCACATCGAAGCCGTTGTCGCGGAGGATCTCGACGATGTCGAGACGGATCAGCGATTCGTCCTCGGCGACGACGACGCGTCGGGGTGCGGATGACGTGGGCTGCTCGGCCAGTTCTTGCTCGGTCACGCATCCATCCTACTGGAGTGCGTCTCAAGCTCGGCCGTGCGCGTCGGCTCGGCGTCGGGAAGTCCTCTTCTGCGCTACAGTCGTAGTCGCGATACACGGGCCGGCGTGGCGGAATGGCAGACGCGGAGCACTCAAAATGCTTTGTCCGAGAGGGCGTGTGGGTTCGAGTCCCACCGCCGGCACCAGCGAAAAAGGGTCCTGCACATATGTGCAGGACCCTTTTCTGTCGGCATCCGTCATCGCCGGGTACGCCGGAGGGGCGGAGCCGAAGCCCCGCCCCTCCCCTGACCGCTCGGGTCAGACGCCGTCCTTGTAGATCGGAGCGGCGCCGTTGACGGCGTCTCCGACCTTGTGGACGCGGATGTCGTTGGTCGAACCGGCGATCCCGGGAGGGGAACCGGAGATCACGACGACCTTGTCGCCCTCGACGGCGAGGCCGTTCGAGAGCAGGTAGTCGTCGACCTGCAGGTACATGAGGTCGGTGTGCTGCACCATCTCGACGAGCGTCGACTGGATGCCCCAGGTCAGGGCCATGCGACGACGGATGTCGGGCTCCGGCGTGAAGGCGAGCATGGGGATGCGCGAGCGCAGGCGCGACAGGCGACGCGCGCTGTCACCGGACTGCGTGAACACGCACAGGAACTTCGCCTCAACGAACTCCGCGACCTCGAGCGCCGCGAGCGTGATCGCCCCGCCCTGGGTGCGCGGCTTGCTCGTGAGCGGCGCGATGCGCTCCAGGCCGTGCTCCTCCGTCGACTCGACGATGCGGGCCATGGTCTCGACCGTGACGACCGGATAGTCGCCGACGCTGGTCTCGCCCGAGAGCATGACGGCATCCGCACCGTCGAGCACCGCGTTCGCGACGTCGGAGGTCTCGGCGCGCGTGGGCACCGGGCTGCTGATCATCGACTCGAGCATCTGCGTCGCGACGATGACGGGCTTCGCGTTGCGGCGAGCGAGCTCGACGGCGCGCTTCTGCACGATCGGCACCGCCTCGAGCGGCAGCTCGACACCGAGGTCGCCACGGGCGACCATGATGGCGTCGAACGCGTCGACGATGCCTTCGAGGGCATCCACGGCCTGCGGCTTCTCGACCTTGGCGATGACGGGGACGCGCACGCCCTCCTCGGCCATGATCTCGTGCACGCGGGTCACGTCGTCCGCGTTGCGGACGAACGAGAGGGCGATGAGGTCGGCACCGATCCGGAGACCCCAGCGGAGGTCCTCCTCGTCCTTCTCGCTCAGCGCCGGAACGTTGACCGCGACTCCGGGCAGGTTGATGCCCTTGTTGTTCGACACCGCACCGGCGACGACGACCTTGGTGGTCACCGTGACGCCGTCGGTCTCGACGACCTCGACGCGCACCTTGCCGTCGTCGATCAGGAGGAAGTCACCCGGCTTGACGTCCTGCGGCAGACCCTTGAAGGTCGTGCCGGAGATGTCCTTGTTACCGATGATGTCTTCGGTCGTGATCTTGAAGATGTCGCCCTGGGCGAGCTCGTACGGTCCGCCCTCGAACTTGCCGAGGCGGATCTTCGGCCCCTGCAGGTCGACGAGGATCGCGACCGCGCGGCCCGAGTCCTCAGCGGCGCGGCGAACGTTCGCGTAGTTGTTCTCGTGCACGGAGTAGTCACCGTGGCTGAGGTTCAGGCGAGCGACATCCACACCGGCGTCGATCAGCGCGCGCACGGTCTCATAGGTGGAAGTTGCGGGGCCCAGGGTGGCGACGATTTTCGCGCGTCTCAACAGATTCTCCAGGGGATAAAGGGATAGAACTCGGGCGACACTGCCGGCCTCAGCCTACGCGGGCTGCAGGCCGATCGCGACATCGTGAGGCTGAACGGGAGACGGCAGAACGGTGCTGCCCATGAGGTACAGGTCGACGCTCGCGGCCGCGGCGCGACCCTCGGCGATCGCCCACACGATGAGCGACTGTCCGCGTCCCGCGTCGCCAGCGACGAACACGCCGGGCACCGTCGACTCGTAGGTCGCGTCGCGACGGAACGCACCGCGGTCGGTGAGCTGCGGACGGGTGTCCTCGGTGAAGCCGTCGGTCTCGGGACCGGTGAAGCCCATCGCGATCAGCACGAGATCGGCCGGGATCTCGCGCTCCGTGCCGCTCTTGGGCACGCGACGGCCGTCGATGTACTCGGTCTCGGCGACACGCAGCGCGCGCACCTCTCCGACCTCGTTCGAGAGGAACTCGACGGTCGAGGCCAGGAAGACGCGCTCCCCACCCTCCTCGTGAGCGGAGGAGACCTCGAACACGGTCGGCATCATCGGCCACGGCTGGTGGTCGGGACGCGTGTCTCCCGGTTGCTTGCCGATCGCGAGGTTGGTCACGCTCAGCGCGCCCTGGCGGTGCGCGGTGCCGATGCAGTCCGCGCCCGTGTCGCCACCACCGATGACGATGACGTGCTTGCCCTCGGCGGAGATCTGATCGGTGACCGTGTCGCCGGCGACGGCGTGGTTCGACTCGACGAGGTACTCCATCGCGAAGTGCACGCCGTCGAGGTCACGACCGGGGATCGACAGATCGCGGGGAACCGTCGATCCGGTGGCGATGACCACCGCGTCGTACCGGGCGCGCAGATCGGCCCAGGTGATGTCCTTGCCGATCTCGACACCGGCCCGGAAACGGGTGCCCTCCTCCTGCATCTGACGAAGACGCGCCTCGAGCTGGCCCTTCTCCATCTTGAAGTCCGGGATGCCGTAGCGGAGCAATCCGCCGATGCGGTCATCCCGCTCGAAGACGGCGACGGTGTGACCGGCGCGCGTGAGCTGCTGCGCGGCGGCGAGCCCGGCGGGCCCGGAACCGACGACCGCGACCGTCTTTCCGGTCAGGCGCTCCGGGGGCTGAGCCTCGACCCAGCCCTGGGAGAAGGCCTCGTCGATGATCGAGACCTCGATCTGCTTGATGGTCACGGCGGGCTGGTTGATCCCCAGCACGCACGAGCTCTCGCAGGGTGCGGGGCACAGCCGTCCGGTGAACTCCGGGAAGTTGTTCGTCGCGTGCAGGCGATCGATCGCAGCGCGGCCTTCGCCCCGCCACGTGAGGTCGTTCCACTCGGGGATCAGGTTGCCCAGCGGGCATCCCGAATGGCAGAACGGCACACCGCAGTCCATGCACCGGCTCGCCTGGCGGCGGAGCACGGCCTTGTCGCCCGGCTCGTAGACCTCTTTCCAGTCCATGATGCGGACGGGCACCGGACGGCGAGCGGGGAGCTCGCGCTCGGTTACCTTCAGAAAGCCTTTGGGATCAGCCACCGGTCACCTCCAGGATGCGGTTCCAGACGATGTCGCCGTCGGGGTCGATCCCCTCGGCCAGTGCTTCCTCGCGCATGCTCCGCACGGCGGCGAAGTCACGCGGGAGGACCTTGACGAACTCCGCCGAGACCTCGGCGAAGCGGTCGAGCATCTCGCTGCCGAGAGGCGACGCGGTGCGTTCGACGTGCTCGACGAGAAGACTGCGCAGGACTTCGAGGTCGGCGCGGTCGAGCGGCTCGAGGAGCAGTTCACCGCTCCCGAGCGACTGGGCGTTGATCTTCGCGGTGTCGAGCGCGTGGACGTACGCCACTCCCCCGGACATACCGGCGCCGAAGTTGCGGCCCGTCGATCCGAGGATGACGGCCAGACCACCGGTCATGTACTCGAGCGCGTGGTCTCCCACGCCCTCGACCACGGCGGTCGCACCGGAGTTCCGGACGAGGAACCGCTCGCCGACGACGCCGGAGAGGAACATGGTCCCCGCCGTCGCGCCGTAGCCGATCACGTTTCCGGCGATGACGTTCTCGTGGGGGGCGATCTGCGAGCCGCGGGGCGGACGGATCGTGATGTCGCCTCCCGAGAGACCCTTGCCGACGTAGTCGTTGGCGTCGCCCTCGAGTCGCAGCACGATGCCCTGCGGCATGAACGCTCCGAGCGACTGCCCGGCGGTTCCGTGCAGCGTGACGTCGATCGTCTCCCGCGGAAGTCCGGCCGCGCCGTGACGCGCGGTGACCTGGTGCCCCAGCATCGTTCCGACGGCACGCTCGGTGTTGGCGATCGGAAGCTCGACGACCACGGGCTCTCCGTTGAGGAGGGCGTTCTTGGCGATGTCGATGAGCTGCACGTCGAAGTGCTTCTCGAGCTCATGATCCTGCGTCCGGCCGCTGCGACGCGGCTCGCCAGCCGGGAAGACCGGCCCTTCGAGCACGGGGGTCAGATCGAGACCGTCGGTCTTCCAGTGCGCGATGGCCGCGTTGGTCTCGAGCAGTTCGGCGCGTCCGACGATCTCGTCGATCGAGCGGAAGCCGAGCTCCGCGAGCAGCTCGCGCACCTCCTCGGCGATGAACTCCATGAAGTTCACGACGAACTCGGGCTTGCCCGTGAACCGCTCGCGCAGCGCCGGGTTCTGGGTCGCGACGCCGACCGGGCAGGTGTCGAGGTGGCAGACGCGCATCATGATGCAACCGCTGACGACGAGGGGCGCGGTCGCGAAACCGAACTCCTCGGCACCGAGCAGCGCGCCGATGATGACATCGCGGCCGGTCTTCAGCTGTCCGTCGACCTGCACGACCACGCGGTCGCGCATGCCGTTGAGCATGAGGGTCTGCTGCGTCTCGGCGAGACCCAGCTCCCACGGCGTTCCCGCGTGCTTGAGCGAGTTGAGCGGGCTGGCGCCCGTTCCCCCGTCGTGACCGGAGACGAGGATCACGTCGCTGAGCGCCTTCGCCACGCCCGCCGAGACCGCACCGATGCCCGACTGGCTGACCAGCTTCGTGTGGATGCGCGCCTCGGGGTTGGCCCTCTTCAGGTCGAAGATGAGCTGCTTGAGGTCCTCGATCGAGTAGATGTCGTGGTGCGGCGGCGGCGAGATGAGGCCGACGCCGGGAGTTCCGCCGCGGGTGCGGGCGACCCACGGGTACACCTTCTGCGGCGGCAGCTGACCGCCCTCGCCGGGCTTCGCACCCTGTGCGAGCTTGATCTGGATGTCGTCCGACTCGGTGAGGTACTGGCTCGTGACCCCGAAGCGTCCCGAGGCGACCTGCTTGATCGCGCTGCGGCGTTCCGGGTCCATCAGGCGCTCGGAGTCCTCGCCGCCCTCGCCGGTGTTCGACTTGCCACCGATGCGGTTCATCGCGATCGCGAGCGTTTCGTGCGCCTCACGCGAGATCGAGCCGTAGCTCATCGCTCCGGTCGAGAAGCGCTTGACGATCGCCGAGACGGGCTCGACCTCGTCGAGCGGCACGGGCTTGCGCGTGCCGGTGCGCAGCGAGAAGAGGCCACGCAGGGTCTTGAGCTCCGCCGCCTGGTCGTCGACGAGCTTCGTGTACTCGCGGAAGATGTCGTAGCGGCGGGTGCGCGTCGAGTGCTGCAGCTTGAAGACGGTCTCCGGGCTGAAGAGGTGCGGCGAGCCGTCGCGACGCCACTGGTACTCGCCGCCGGTCCACAGGCGCTCGTGCGCCCGCGCCGCGGCATCCTCGGGGTACGCGTAGTCGTGACGTGCCTGGTTCTCGGCGAACACCTCTTCGATGCCGATGCCGCCGAGCTTGGACTCGGTGCGCGTGAAGTAGGCGTCGATGAACTCCTGGCTGAGGCCGACGGCCTCGAACACCTGTGCGCCGGCGTACGACGACACCGTCGAGATGCCCATCTTCGACATGATCTTGAGCACGCCCTTGCCGAGCGCGTAGATCAGGTTGCGGACGGCCTTCTCCGGGGAGATGCCGGTGATGTAGCCGGTGCGCACGAGGTGCTCGACCGTCTCCATCGCCAGGTACGGGTTGATGGCCGAGGCCCCGTAACCGATGAGCGTCGCCACGTGGTGGACCTCGCGCACATCGCCCGCCTCGACGATGAGACCGACCTTCATGCGGTTCTCACGACGGATCAGGTGGTGATGCACCGCCGCGACCATCAGGAGCGACGGGATCGGGACGAGGTCCTTGTTCGAGTCGCGGTCGGAGAGGATGAGGAACTCGGCTCCGGCCTCGATGGCCGCGTCGGCCTCGGCGCACATCTCCTCGAGCCGCTCGGCGAGCGAATCGGAGCCCGCGTCGAAGTGGTAGAGACCGCGGATCGTGGCGCTCGAACGGTCGGGAAGGGCCTTGTCGATGTGACGGATCTTCGCGAGCTCGTCGTTGTCGATGACCGGGAAGTCGAGGGAGACGGTGCGGGTGTGCTCCGGACCCCACGACAACAGGTTGCTCTCCGGGCCGAGCCCGAGCTTGAGGCTCGTGACGACCTCTTCGCGGATCGAGTCCAGCGGCGGGTTCGTCACCTGCGCGAACTGCTGCGTGAAGTAGTCGAACAGCAGGCGGGGACGCTGGCTGAGCACGGCGATGGGCGTGTCGGATCCCATGGCACCGAGCGGCTCGGCGCCGTTCTGCCCCATCGGGGTCAGGAGGATGCGGACCTCCTCCTCGGTGTAGCCGAAGGTGCGCTGGCGGCGCGTGATGGATGCCGGCGGGTGCACGATGTGCTCGCGCTCGGGCAGCTCGGCCAGGCGCACGGCGCCCGCGTCGAGCCACTCCTGCCATGGCTGCAGGGTCGAGAGATCGCGCTTGATCTCCTCGTCCTCGACGATCCGGCGCTGCGCGGTGTCGACGAGGAACATCTTTCCCGGGCGCAGACGACCGCGGCGCTTGATGCGCTCCGGCTCGAACGTGAGCACGCCGGTCTCGGACCCGATCACGATCAGGCCGTCGGTGGTCTCGGTCCAACGGCCTGGGCGCAGTCCGTTGCGGTCGAGCGTCGCGCCGACGAGCGTGCCGTCGGTGAAGATGAGCGCCGCGGGGCCGTCCCACGGCTCCATCTGATTCGAGTGGTACTCGTAGAACGCGCGCAGCTCCGGCGTGATGTCGGTCTGCTTCTCGTAGGCCTCGGGAACCATCATCATGATGGCGTGCGGCAGGCTACGGCCGGTGAGCGTCAGCAGCTCGAGAACCTCATCGAAGGAGGCCGAGTCGCTGGCGCCGTCGGTGCAGATCGGGAGCAGCGGGCGCACATCGCCCAGCAGCTCGGACTCGAGCTGCGACTGGCGGGCGCGCATCCAGTTGCGGTTGCCGCCGACGGTGTTGATCTCGCCGTTGTGCGCGAGCATCCGCAGCGGCTGCGCGAGCGGCCACGAGGGGAAGGTGTTGGTCGAGTAGCGGGAGTGCACGACCGCGAGCTCGGAGGCGAAGCGCTCGTCCTGCAGGTCCGGGTAGAACGGCTCGAGCTGGAGCGTTGTCACCATGCCCTTGTAGCCGAGGGTGCGGCTCGAGAGAGAGACGAAGTAGGCGCCGAGCTCATGCCCCGCGCGCTTGCGCAGGCGGTAGGCGACGCGGTCGAGCGCGATGTCGGTGAGGGGGGCGTGGGCGTGCGTCGTGCCGCCGGCGCTCACGAAGAGCTGCTCGAAGGCGGGACGGGCCTCGTCGGCCAGCTTGCCGAGGTGCTCGTTGACGGTGGGAACCTCGCGCCACCCGAGAACGCGCAGACCCTCGGCACGGGCGATCTTCTCGATGCCGGCCTTCTGCTGGCGGCGATCACTGGAATCGCGAGGCAGGAACGCGAGTCCTGCGGCGTACTCCCCCACCGGGGGAAGGTCGAAGTCGGTCACCGCGCGGAGGAAGGCGTCCGGCATCTGCGTGAGAATGCCCGCTCCGTCTCCGGTGCCGGCATCCGAGCCGATCGCACCGCGGTGCTCCAGGTTGCGCAGCGCCTCGAGCGCCAACGCGATGATGTCGTGCCCGGCGTAGCCGCGCAGGGTCGCGACCATGGCCAGGCCGCAGGCGTCCTTCTCGAACGCCGGGTTGTACATGCCCTGCTTCGGGGGGTAAGCGCCGGAGGCGCCGTAAGGGGGCTGGAAGTACACCAGTTACCGTCCTCAGATATTCAAGTGACACCGGGGACGACGTTGGCCCGCTCGTTCAGTGCAATGGTTCTCTCGCGCCACGAGGTGGCGGCTATCGGGAGCCGTTCTCGCTCGTGGGAGCGGTGCTTGTGGCGGTAGCTCCTGCGGTGACCTCGTCAGCCGGAGGCTCGCTCACGTCGACGAAGTCAGAGGGATTGTCCTGCGATTGTACATCAGCGTCGTCGAGGTCCTTCCGCGACCGGCCGGGCATGTACGGCGACGGCTCGAGTCCGGGGTGGCGGCGGGTCTGCACGATGAGGATGGCGAGCCCGATGAGGATGCCGAGGATCGCGGCCGCGACGTTGCTGCGCAGGCCGAGGATGATCTCGCTCGGGTCGATGCGGATCGACTCCCAGACGACGCGGCCCGCGCTGTACCAGATGAGGTAGATCGCGAAGAGGCGGCCCCACTGGAAGAACAGCTTGCGACCGAGCCACAGCAGCACGATGACGCCCAGACCGTTCCAGATGACCTCGTAGAGGAAGGTCGGGTGGAAGAGCGTGCCCTCCGGCAGCCCGGGCGGGAAGGCGCTGTTGGTCGACTCGATCTCGAGTCCCCACGGCAGATCGGTGGGAAGACCGAACAGCTCGTGGTTGAACCAGTTTCCGAAGCGGCCCATCGCCTGGGCGAGGAGCAGGCCCGGCGCGAGCGCGTCGGCGAAGCTCCAGAAGCGGATGCCGGTCCACTTGCAGCCGAGGTAGGCGCCGATAGCGCCGCCGATGAGGGCACCGAAGATCGCGATGCCGCCCTCCCAGATCGCCCACACGGA
Organism: Microbacterium sp. NPDC008134; assembly: GCF_042957055.1. Taxonomy (NCBI): domain Bacteria; kingdom Bacillati; phylum Actinomycetota; class Actinomycetes; order Micrococcales; family Microbacteriaceae; genus Microbacterium; species Microbacterium sp. NPDC008134. Next base: position 1,747,814 of record NZ_JBIBHO010000001.1, read on the forward strand.
GCCGGGCTCGAACGGGTTCCAGGTGTTGATACCCTCACCGAAGTAGTCGTTCGGGTGCGTCGCGACGTGGAAGATGCGCGCACCGATGATCGCGAGCGGCACGGCGAGGATCGAGATGTCGATGACGACCCACGGCTCCGCCCCGCGCTTGGTGAGGCGGTGATTGGTCAGCAGCGTGGCGACGATGATCCCCGCGATGATGCACAGCGCGTAGTAGTGGATCGTGAGCGGGCCGAGCGTGAACGACGACTCGGGCGGACTCGGGATGCTGGTGAGCACGCCGCTGAGGGTGCTGTGGAGCGCGAGGGACATGAGTGCGATCCTACTTCTCGATGAGGGGGCTCGACGACGAAGTGCCGGCGGCCAGGGTTCGGGTGACGTCGGCGAGGGCGTCGAGTCCTCCGTCGCGGAGCGCGCGGACGAGCGCGGTTCCGACGATCGCGCCGTCGGCGTACTCCGACACCGCGGCGATCTGTTCGGCCGTGGAGATGCCGATGCCGACGCAGGCGCGCTCGGCGCCCTGTGCGCGCAGGCGGCTGACGAGCGTGCGGGCGGCGCGGTCCAGTTCGGCCCGCTCCCCCGTGATCCCCATCGTCGAGACGGTGTAGACGAATCCGGTCGAGGAACGCGCCACCAGGGCGAGGCGCTCGTCAGACGACGTCGGGGCGGCGAGGAACACTCGGTCGAGACCGGTGCGCTCGCTCGCGGCGATCCACTCGTCGGCCACCTCGGGCGTGATGTCGGGGGTGATGAGTCCCGCTCCGCCGGAGGCGAGCAGATCATCGGCGTATCGATCGACGCCGTACTGGACGACCGGGTTCCAGTACGTCATGACGAGGACCGGAACATCGGTGGCCGCAGTGATGGCGCGGAGCGCCGTGAAGAGATCGGCCGTCCGGAATCCGGCGGCCAGCGCGGCCGTCGTCGCCTCCTGGATGACGGCGCCGTCCATGACCGGGTCGCTGTAAGGAGGCCCGAGCTCGATGATGTCGACGCCGTTGCGGGCGAGGGTGATCGCCGCCTGGATGCTCGTCTCGAGGTCGGGGTAGCCGACCGGGAGGTAGCCGACGAAGACCTTGCGCCCGTCGGCCTCCGCCTTGTCGAAAGCGCGCTCGATGCGGCTCACTGGTCTCCTCCGTCGGTGGTCGACGCGTCGTACAGGTCGAAGTAGGACGCGGCCGTGGCCATGTCCTTGTCGCCGCGCCCCGACAGGCACACCGCGATGACGGCATCCGGCCCGAGCTCGCTTCCGATGCGCAGTGCACCGGCGAGGGCGTGAGCCGACTCGATCGCCGGGATGATGCCCTCGGTACGGCTCAGAAAGCGCAGCGCCTGCATCGCCTCGTCATCCGTGGCGGGGATGTACGCGGCGCGACCGATGTCAGCGAGCCACGAGTGCTCCGGACCGACACCCGGGTAGTCGAGCCCGGCGGAGATGGAGTGCGACTCGACCGTTTGGCCGTCCTCGTCCTGCAGCACGTACGTGCGCGAACCGTGCAGCACGCCCGGACGACCGCGTTCGATCGACGCGGCGTGCCGAGGCGTGTCGACGCCGTCACCCGCCGCCTCCACGCCGTACAGACGCACCCCCTCGTCGTCAAGGAAGGCGTCGAACATGCCGATCGCGTTGGATCCACCGCCCACGCAGGCGACCACGGCATCCGGGAGGCGCCCGACCTCGGCGAGGAGCTGCTCGCGCGCCTCCTCGCCGATGATCTTCTGGAAGTCGCGGACCATCGCCGGGAACGGGTGGGGACCGGCGGCGGTGCCGAAGATGTAGTTGGTCGTCTCGACCGAAGCGACCCAATCGCGGTACGCGTCGTTGATCGCGTCCTTGAGGGTGCGCGATCCCGAGGTCACCGCGACGACCTCGGCCCCGAGCAGCCGCATGCGCGCGACGTTCAGCGCCTGACGCTCGGTGTCGACCTCGCCCATGTAGATCGTGCAGTCGAGACCGAAGAGCGCGGCGGCCGTCGCGGTGGCCACGCCGTGCTGCCCGGCACCGGTCTCGGCGATCACGCGGGTCTTGCCCAGACGCTTCGTCAGGAGCGCCTGGCCCAGCACGTTGTTGATCTTGTGCGATCCGGTGTGGTTCAGATCTTCCCGCTTGAGGAAGACCCGCGCTCCCCCGGCGTGCTCCGCGAAGCGCGGGACCTCGGTGAGGATCGAGGGACGACCGGCGTAGGACGTCAGGAGCCCGGCGAGCTCCGCTCGGAACTCGGGGTCGGCGACGGCGGCCTCGTAGGCCACGGTCAGTTCGTCGATCGCAGCGATGAGGGATTCCGGCATGTACCGGCCGCCGAACGTGCCGAAGTACGGTCCGTGCTGTTCGCGCAGGCTCATTCGCCGGCCTCCAGGAAAGTGGTGAGCGTCGTGACGGGGTCGCCGGTCACGAGGGCCTCGCCGATGAGGACGACATCGGCTCCCGCACCGCGGTAGTGAGCGACGTCCGCAGGGGTGAGCACGGCGGACTCGGCGATCTTGATCGCGGAATCAGGGATGCGGTCGGCCAGCCGGCCGAAGAGATCGCGATCGAGCTCGAGGGTCTTCAGGTCGCGCGCGTTGACGCCGATGAGCGGTGCGCCGAGGTCGATGGCCGCCTCGAGTTCATCCGCGGAGTGCGTCTCCACGAGCGGCGTCATGCCGAGCTCGCCGATGAACCCGAACAGGTCCTGCAGCACGGCGGGCTCCAGACCGGCGACGATCAAGAGCACCAGGTCAGCACCCGCGGCGCGGGCTTCGAGCACCTGGTAGCGGGTGGCGATGAAGTCCTTGCGCAGCACCGGGAGCGACACTTTTGCGGTGACCGCCTCGAGGTCGGCGAGGCTGCCGCCGAATCGGCGTTCCTCGGTCAGCACGCTGATCGCCGACGCGCCGCCGGTCTCGTAGAGCGAGGCCTGGAGCGCGGGGTCGGGGATCTCGGCGAGAGCGCCGCGAGAGGGACTCGCGCGCTTGACCTCCGCGATGATCTTCACCCGCGTCGCGGGGGCGAGGAACGACAGCGCATCCTTCGCGGCTGGCCGGGCGAGGGCTTCTCGCTCGACCTGCGCCAGGGGACGCGAGAGGGCGCGACGCTCGGCGTCTGCGACAGCGCCGGCCGTCAGGTCGGCGAGGACCACTAGTGCGCCTTCGGCGAGTACTTGGGGCCCTTCACGCCGTAACCGGCCTTGGCGAGGATCCAACCGACCAGAGCGCCGATCGGGATCAACGCGGCGGTGATCCAGACGAGGGTCGGCTGCTCGAAGCAGAACGCGACCGTGGCGGCGGTGAAGCCGATGAGCATGATCACGACGGCGGTCCAGGCCGCAGGCGAGTGTCCGTGGCCGGGGTCAGCGATCGGGTTGGTCATGGTCTCCTCCGGGGAACGACAGCGGGATCGGATTCAGTCTATCGGGGTCATCGGGTCGGATCGGTTCCGCGGGACAGGTCGTCCCAGGAATCGATCGCGTCGACGGGGCCGTCGGTGTGGGCCGGAACGTCGCCACCGGTACGGTACCGGCGGCCGCCGCTCTTCCAGCGTCGCCAGGTGAACAGGGCGAAGATCGCGACGGCGAGCAGGAGGACCCACCCGACGAGTGCGATCACCGGCCAGGCCGACGGGGTGATCGATGCGACCACCGTCTCGACGGCGGCGTCGCCCGCGAGTCCGGTGGCCTCGGTGACCGTCGGCGCGACGGACGACAGCGGCACCGCGATGAGCAGTTGGAGCGTCGACCAGCCCAGGAACACGGCGGCCCCGGCGGCGAGGATCGCGAAGATCAGGCGCAGAACCGGGCCGGCGATCGAGAGCGCGGCGCCCAAGGCGAGCACGGCGAGACTCAGCGGAGCGAGCAGCACGAGGGCGGATGCTCCGGGCACCAGGATCTCGGCCCCGGCATCCGCGCGTTGCACCGTCAGCCAGGTCTGCGTCGAGGAGATGATCCCGATCGCGCCGGCGAGGAGGAATCCGAGCAGGGTGATCGAACGCCCGCGTCGCGCCACGTTCATTCGGACGCGCTCCCGACCGCGGCCTCCAGATCGGTCGTGTCGAAGCACGTGCGCGTTCCCGTGTGGCAGGCGGGCCCGGTCTGGTCGACCGTGAGCAGGATCGCGTCGCCGTCGCAGTCCAGTCGGGCGCCGTGCACCACCTGGATGTTCCCCGAGGTGTCGCCCTTGCGCCAGTACTCCTGACGGGAGCGCGACCAGTAGGTCGCGCGGCCGGACGTGAGCGTGCGCCGCAGCGCCTCCTCGTCGACCCACGCCATCATCAGCACCTCGTGCGAGTCGTACTGCTGAACGATCACCGGGGCGAGTCCGTCGGCGTTCCAGGCCACCTGGGCGATCCGGGCATCGAGTTCGGTCATCGAACCAGCACTCCTTCCGCGCGCAGCGCGTCCTTGACGTCGCCGACGGTCAGCGCGCCGGTGTGGAACACGCTGGCCGCGAGCACGGCGTCGGCGCCCGCGTGGATCGCCGGTGCGAAGTGCTCCACGGCACCGGCTCCGCCCGAAGCGATCACCGGGACGGTCGCGACCTCGCGCATCATACTCACGAGTTCGAGGTCGAACCCGTCTCGCGTGCCGTCGGCGTCGATCGAGTTCACGAGGAGCTCGCCTGCTCCGCGTTCCGCAGCCTCACGCGCCCACTCCAGTGCGTCGAGCGTCGTCTGCGTGCGCCCGCCGTGCGTGGTGACGACGAAGCCAGAGGCGGTCCCCTCCGCGCGCTTGACGTCGAGTGAGAGCACGAGCACCTGAGCGCCGAACCGGTCGGCGATCTCGCCCACCAGGTCGGGGCGTGCGATCGCCGCGGAGTTCACGCCGACCTTGTCCGCGCCCACGGCGAGCAGCCGAGCGACGTCGTCGACGGTGCGCACTCCCCCGCCGACGGTCAGCGGAACGAAGACCTGCTCGGCCGTGCGCTGCACGACGTCGTACGTCGTCGCGCGCGCGTCGACGGTGGCAGTCACGTCGAGGAAGGTGATCTCATCGGCGCCCTGTGCGGCGTAGTGCCGCGCGAGCTCGACGGGATCTCCCATGTCACGGAGATTCTCGAAGTTCACGCCCTTCACGACACGGCCGTCGGCCACGTCGAGGCACGGGATCACCCGTCGCGCGAGAGCCATCAGAGCCTCGCGGCGTGGATGGCGGTGACGAGGATCGCCCGAGCTCCGAGCGCGTAGAGGTCGTCCATCACCTGGTTCACGCGCTTGCGCGGGATCATCACGCGCACGGCGACCCAGGCGGGATCGCGTAGCGGTGAGATCGTCGGAGACTCTCGACCCGGGGCGATCGCGACGGCCTGATCGACGAGGTCGGCCGGGAGGTCGTAGTCGACGAGCACGTAGCGACGGGCGACCATGACGCCGCGCAGTCGGCGCAGAAGAGTATCGGTGCCGTCGGCGTCACCGTCGCGGCTGATCAGCACGGCCTCGGACTCGAGGATCACCGGTCCGAAGATCTCGAGGCCGGCCTGCCGGAGCGTCGTGCCGGTGGAGACGACATCGGCCACGGCATCCGCCACGCCCAGACGCACGGCGGACTCGACGGCGCCGTCGAGTTGCACGAGCTCGGCGGTGACACCGTGCTCGCGCAGGAATGCGCCGACGAGACCCGGATAGGCGGACGCGACGCGGACGCCCTCGAGGTCCTGGAGCGACGAGAACCGGCCGGGAGGGCCCGCGAAACGGAAGGTCGAGCCGCCGAAGCCGAGCTGCTCGATCTCGCGCGCGGGCTGCTGCACGTCGAGCAGGAGGTCACGGCCCGTGATCCCCACGTCGAGCGCGCCGGATGCGACATACGTCGCGATGTCACGCGGGCGGAGGAAGAAGAACTCGACGTCGTTCTCGGCGTCGATCACGTGCAGGGTCTTGGGGTCGCGGCGGCCGGCGTATCCGGCCTCCGCGAGCATCTCGGCGGCGGTCTCGGAGAGAGAGCCCTTGTTGGGAACGGCGATGCGCAGCATGTCTGACTTTCAGATCGAATCGGGATGGGCGGAGCGCATCACAGATGTCGATAGACGTCCTGCAGCGAGAGCCCCTTCGCGAGCATCATCACCTGCACGTGGTACAGCAACTGCGAGATCTCCTCGGCGGCTGCCTCGTCGGACTCGTACTCGGAGGCCATCCACACCTCGGCGGCCTCTTCGACGATCTTCTTGCCGATGGTGTGCACGCCGCCGTCGAGTTCGGCGACCGTCCCCGAGCCCTCGGGTCGGGTCTCGGCCTTGACGCTGAGCTCGGCGAACAGCTCGTCGAAAGTCTTCACGCTTCCAGGCTACCGGCTTCGGCGAGGCCCCTGAGCCGCGTGACGGCCGCCTCGACGTCGTCGGCCCCGTACACCGCGGAGCCTGCGACGAAGGTGTCGGCTCCCGCGGCTGCGGCGATCTCGATCGTGCGATCGGAGATCCCGCCGTCGACCTGCAGCCAGACGTCGGAGCCGCGGCGCTTCGCCTCGTCGGCGAGCCCGCGCAGCTTCGGCATCGTCTCGGGCATGAATCCCTGTCCCCCGAAACCGGGCTCCACCGTCATCACCAGGATCTGATCGAACTCGTCGAGGATCTCGTACAGGCTCTCCCCCGCCGTGCCCGGCTTGATCGCGACGCCGGCGCGCGTACCGATGTCGCGCAGACGGCGAGCGAGCGCCACCGGATCGGCGGCGGCCTCGAGGTGGAAGGTCACGCTCGCGGCCCCGAGCTCGGCGTACCCGGGAGCCCAGCGGTCGGGATCCGAGATCATCAGATGCACGTCGAGCGGGATGGGACTCGTCGCCTGGATCCGCTCCACCATCTGCGGCCCGAACGTGAGGTTCGGGACGAAGTGGTTGTCCATGACGTCGACGTGCGCGAAGTCGGCGGAGGCGATCTTCGCGAGATCCCTCTGCATGTTGACGAAATCGGCGGCGAGGATGCTCGGATTGATGCGCGGCGCGCGGGGAAGCTCCACGGTCACTCTCCCTTCGGTGCGCGCTGCAGGAGCGCGAGGAACATGGCATCGGTGCCGTGGCGGTGAGGCCAGAGCTGGACCGAACCGGATTCGGAGCGGCCGTCGGCTGCGAGATCGATCGGCGAGCGGACGATCTCGGAGACGACGGCGCGCGCATCGAGCTCGACGATGTCGTCGCGGCCGCGGAGGACCTCCTGGACGACACCCGTCGTCTCGGCGAGGTGGGGCGAGCACGTGACGTACGCGACGATTCCCCCCGGTGCGAGCGCGTCGATCGCAGCGGAGAGCAACTCCTCCTGGAGCGGCACCAGTTCGGCGACATCCGCCGGGGACTTGCGCCAGCGGGCCTCGGGCCGTCGCCGCAGCGCGCCGAGACCCGTGCAGGGCGCATCGACGAGCACACGGTCGAACTGCCCGGGGTGCGACCTGGCGAGCACACGGCCGTCTTCCTCGTGCACGGGAACGTCACCGGGAACAGGGCGGAGCGCGTTGCGCACCAGACCCGCGCGTGTCGGCACGACCTCGTTCGCTTCGAGCGTCGCACCGGTCTCGTGTGCGATCGCGCCGAGCAGGGCGGTCTTGCCGCCGGGGCCCGCGCACAGATCGAGCCATCTCTCGCCCGAGACGACCGGCTTCGCCGCCGCGAGGGCGAGCGCAACGAGCTGGGATCCCTCGTCCTGGACCCGGACCGTTCCGTGCGCATCGGTGATGATCGTGTGCGGATCGCCGCCGGGCGACCCGAAGGCGGTCGGCGCGTAGGGCCTGTGGGGTTCTGCCGGCTCGGCGAGTCCCGGAAGCGCCACCAGCGTCACATCCGGGGAGACGTTGTCGGCCTCGAGGAGATCCTCCAGCTCCGCGCCCCGGCCCTCGGCGTCGAGAGCGCGACGGAGCGCGCGGATGACCCAGACCGGATGCGCGCTGCGCAGAGACAGGCGTTCGTCGTCGGAGCGCGCGGATGCCTCGATCCTGTCCTGCCACTCGCCCGGCGTCTCACGGGAGACGCGGCGCAACACCGCGTTGGCGAAGCTCGACGCGCCCCGGCTCACCTCGGTGGCGACGATGTTCACCGACTCGTTGACGGCCGCGTGCGAGGCCACGCGCGTCGATAGCAACTGGTGCACCGCGAGACGAAGCGCGTCGAGCACCGCGGGATCGATGGTGTCGACCGGCCGGTCGGCGGCGGACGAGATGATCGCGTCGTAGGTGCCGCGTCGGCGGAGCGTGCCGTACGTCAGCTCCGTCGCCAGTGCCGCATCCTGTGGAGTGAGGCGGGCCTCGCCGATCGCGTGCGGCAGCGCGAGGTTGGCGTAGGCGTCGTCCTCCGACACGGCCCGCAGGATGCCGTACGCCACCCGTCGCGCGGGCTGTACAGACCGCGTCTGCACGCGTGCGCCGCCACCGCGTGCCGACCGCTGGGTGGCATCGGTGCGCCGGCGGGAGGGCCCTGGCTTACCCTGACGACGTCGTTTCTCGTCGCTCATGATCCTGCACGCATCCCTTCGGCATCGCGCTGTCCGCGCCACCAATCGGCGGCGTTCATGGCTCCCTTTCCCGCCGGCTGCACGCGAGTGACGGCGAGCGGGGTCGAGGCGGTGCCGATCAGCACGCTGGTCTTCGTGGCACCGATCTCTCCCGGCGCGAGAGGCGCGGCGTCGGCTGCCGGAGCCGCTTCGAGGATCTTCAGCCGCATGCCGCCGACGGTCGTATGCGCACCTGGCTCGGGCGTGACGCCGCGGAACCGGGCGAAGACGGGCTCCAGCGGGAGCGACCAGTCGAGGGCTCCGTCCTCGAGAGCGAGTTTGGGTGCAAAAGTCGGCTCACCGGTTTGGGGAATCGCGCGGGCGCTGCCGTCGGCGATCCCGGCGACCACCTGCGCCGTGAGCTCCGCGCCGTCCTCGGCGAGAGCAGCGAGTGCTTCATCCGCGGTCGCTGCTGCGGGGAGCGTGACCGCACGGCTCGCGAACACGTCGCCGGCATCGAGTTCAGCGACCAGCTGGAACACGCTGGAGCCCAGGACCGGATCGCCGGCGATCAGCGCGCGCTGCACCGGTGCCGCTCCGCGCCAAGCCGGCAGGATGGAGAAGTGCAGGTTGATCCAGCCCTCCCGCGGACCGGAGAGCAGCGGCTCGCGCACCAGACCGCCGTAGGCGACGATCACGCCGAGTTCCGGCTCGAGGGCCAGAATCCGCTCGGTCGCCTCGGCATCGAGACGTGCGGCGGCGATCACGGGGATGCCGAGCTCGACGGCGGCCTGGGCGACCGGCGACGGGGTGAGCACCCGCTTGCGCCCCAGCGGCGCATCCGGTCGCGTGACGGCACCGACGACGTCGTGCTCGGCCGCGAGACGGCGGAGCGTGGGGACTGCGGCAGCCGGTGTACCGGCGAAGACGAGGCGCATGAAAGGTTCTCCGGAAGGATCAGAGTTCTGGATCGAGGATATCGAGGCGGACGGTGAGAGTGCTCCGAGGATTCTTACCCCGACCCCGGCGGCTGGCGACGGCCTCGGCGACGACGGCGGCGCGGAGCGCTGTCACGACGCGCGTTCCTGCGCCGTAGTCGAATCGGACCAGTGCCCGCACGCGTGCGGGCACGTCGTCGGACTCCACGGGCACCGGCCCCAGCACGGCATCCGAGGGAAGCCCCAACTCACCGACGGCGGTCAGCGCACGGGAGACGGCGGCGGCCGATCCCTCGACGAGCGCGACCCGCGTGGTCGGGGGCATGTGCAGCGGTGCGCGGCTCTCGAGCTCCGAACGGGCGTACCCGCTCTGGTTCCACGTCGCCAGAGCGCGCGCGGTGGCACCGTTGACACCGACCAGGTGGATCGGCGCGCCGGGGGCAGCGAGTGCCGCGGCGTTCGACCACCACCGCAGGCACGACTCGCCGATCCGGAGGTCGGGCGATTGCAGCATCCGCGGGCCGTCGAGCAGGACGATCGCCCGATACCCGCCTTCCGCCGCAGGTTCGGCGCCGCGCGTCGCCACGACGAGAGCAGGCTTCGCATCGACCTTCTCCACGGGGTGGGCGCCGTCCGCCACGATCACGCGGACGCCGGGGAAGGCGCGACCGAGCTCATCGGCAGTGCGCTCGCTCCCTGAGGAGGCGAGACGCAGCTTCGTCGACGAGCACGTCGGGCAGGTCCACGCCCGTGCGCTCCGCCCGCACCAGCCGCACACCGGCACGGCTCCCCGGTGGCGTGCGCCCAGCGGACCGCCGCAGTGCGCGCAACGCGCCGGTGCGCGGCACTCGGCGCACACGAGCGACGGCGCGAAACCCGGTCGGGACACCTGCACGAGCACCGGTCCGTCGGCCGTCGCCTCGCGCGCGGCGAGGAAGGCCGACGACGGCATCCGTTGGGCGGTGGGCTGCTCCATCTCCTGGGGTGTACTCAGGATGACGCGGGGCAGCACGCGGCGTGTCGCGCGGATGTCTCGGAGCCATCCGAGAGCGACGAGGCGTTCGACATCGGTCGTACGGGTGTGCCCGGCGAGCAGGAGCGCAGAGCCCTCCTCACCCTGGCGGAGGAGGGCCGCATCCCGGGCGTTGACGTAGGGGGCGAGAGGCTCGCCGAGCAGCGGGTCGCCGTCGTCCCAGATCGCGACGAGGCCGGCCCTCACCGGCGCGTACACGGCCGAGCGGTTGCCGACGACGATGCAGGGCGCGTCCTCGAGTGATCGCAGGAAGGCGCGATAGCGATCCGGATTTGTCTGGCGCGAGTCATACCGCACGACCTGTTCGGGCGGGACGAGGTCGGCCAGGGCGACGAGCACTCGATCGAGGTCGCGATGATCCGGAACCACGAGGATCGACGACCGCCCGCCCGCGAGCGTTCGCACCGCGGTGGCGGCGAGCATCACGGCCCACGCGGGACGACCGTCATCAAGGCCGGGGATCGCCTCGACCGCCGCACGACCGCTGCCGTCCACGGTCTCCCCCAGCCCGTCGTACAGCGCGACGACCGTATCCGCGGATTCGACGCTCTCGCGCGAGGGGTCGTACGGTGCTGTGTCGGCGGTCCACGCCTTCTCGACGCGCACCTGCCGCTTCGGGACGACGAGACGGAGGATGTCGGATGCCGAACCCGCCGCACGATCGGCGACCGCTCGGGCGAGTCGGTGCAACCGCTCCGGCAGCACCTGCACCGGGGAGACGATGCTGTCGATCTCGGAGAGCGGCCGGTCGGCGTCGTCTTCGGTACCGACCTCGACGACGTACCCGTCGATCACCCGGCCCGCCGTTCGCAGCGGCACCTTCACGCGCACGCCGGGCAGGATCTCGGCGAGCTCGGTGGGCACCGCGTAGTCGAAGAGACGGTCGAGCTGCGGCAGCGGCGAGTCGAGCAGCACGCGCGCGATGCGCCGGCTCTCGGCGCTCATGGGAGGGGGCGTTCCGTCACAGGCCGGCAGCGCGGCGCAGTTCGGCGACCCGATCGGTGCGCTCCCACGTGAAATCGGGGAGCTCGCGCCCGAAGTGTCCGTAGGCGGCGGTCTGCGCGTAGATCGGGCGCAGCAGGTCGAGCTGCTCGATGATCGCCTGCGGACGCAGATCGAAGACTTCGTTGATCGCGCGGGTGATCACCTCGTCAGATACCTTGCCGGTGCCGAAGGTCTCGACGTACAGGCCCACCGGACGCGCGACACCGATCGCGTAGGCGACCTGCACTTCGAGCCGATCGGCCAGGCCGGCGGCGACGGCGTTCTTCGCGACCCAGCGGGTCGCGTAGGCGCCGGAGCGATCGACCTTCGACGGGTCCTTGCCGCTGAACGCGCCGCCACCGTGACGGGCGGCGCCGCCGTAGGTGTCGATGATGATCTTGCGTCCGGTCAGACCGGCGTCTCCCTTGGGGCCGCCCGTGACGAACGGGCCCGCGGGGTTGATGTAGTGCGTGACGTCGTCGAGATCGAGTCCCGTCGTCTCGAGCACCGGCGCGATCACGCGCTCGCGCACCAGCGACTGGAGCTCGTCCTGCGAGATGTCGGGGTGGTGCTGGGTCGAGACGACGACCGCGTCGACAGTCTTCGGTGTGAATCCGTCGTACCCGAGCGTGACCTGGGTCTTGCCGTCGGGACGGAGGAACGGCAGCTCGCCGCTGCGGCGGACTTCGGTGAGGCGCTCCGCGATGCGATGCGCCGTCCAGGCCGCCATGGGCATGAGCTGCGGCGTCTCGTTCGTCGCGAAGCCGAACATGATGCCCTGGTCGCCGGCGCCGAGACCGTCGAGCGGGTCGACGGAGGAACCGTCGCGGTGCTCCTGAGCGTTGTCGACGCCGTGCGCGATGTCGGTGGATTGCTCGCCGACCGAGACGCTCACGCCGCAGGAGTCGCCATCGAAACCCGTCTCACTGGACGTGTAGCCGATGCCGTTGACGACCTGGCGGACGATGGTGGGGATGTCAACGTACGCCTCGGTGCGGATCTCACCCGCGACATGGACGAGTCCCGTCGTGACGAGCGTCTCAACCGCGACACGGGAACCCTGATCCTTCGAGAGCAGGCCGTCGAGGATGCTGTCCGAGATCTGATCGCAGATCTTGTCCGGGTGCCCTTCGGTGACGGACTCGGACGTGAACAGACGCAGGGCGCTCATCGGTGGCTCCAGAAACAAGATCGCGAAGGGGAAGGGCTGATGAACCCATTGTGGCCCGCACCACCGACAGAGCGGGTGTACGGGCCACGAATATCACTCTGCGTGACGCAGGCGGAGCTTGTCCTCGTTGATCTCGTGCAGCGCGATCGTGAGCGGCTTGTCCTCGACCGAGGAGTCGACCAGCGGGCCGACGTTGTCGAAGAGGTTTCCCTCGTGCAGGTCGGAGTAGTAGTCGTTGATCTGACGCGCGCGCTTCGACGCATAGATCACAAGCTCGTACTTCGAATCGACGCGGTCGAGCAGGTTGTCGATGGGGGGATCGATGATGCCCTTGGTGTGGTGTCCGGCCATGATGAGACCTCCTGATCAGGCGACGGGATCGTCGCGAAGACGGTGCGATGGGCGCGCGAGAGCACTCAGCGCGCAGAGCTTGAAGACAATTCTACGACCTCGTCGGCCGCGGCGGCGACCGTCTCGTTCACGATGAGGTGGTCGAACTCGTTCTGGGCGGCCAACTCGACCTTCGCGGTGCGGAGTCTGCGGGCGCGTTCCTCGGGGCCCTCGGTGCCGCGTCCGACGAGCCGCTGCACGAGTTCGTCCCAGCTCGGCGGCAGCAGGAAGATGAGCGTCGCCGAGGGTTCGGCCGTCCGCACCTGGCGTGCACCCTGGAGGTCGATCTCGAGCAGAACCGTCTTCCCCTCGGCCAGTGCGGCGTCGATGGGCGCCCGCGGGGTGCCGTACCGCGAACGATTGTGCACGACCGCGTACTCCAGCAGCTCGCCCTCGGCGATGAGCCGATCGAACTCGGCGTCGTCGACGAAGTAGTAGTGAACCCCGTCGACCTCCCCCGGGCGTGGCGCGCGTGTGGTCGCCGACACCGAGAGGTGGATCTCCGGGTGGTTCTCGCGGATGTGCGCCGCGACGGTGCCCTTGCCGACCGCCGTCGGACCCGCGAGAACGAGCAGACGGCTTCGAGCCCCGCGGGGCTCCGGCACCGGGAAACGTCCGTCGAGCCACTCCGACAGCACCGCGCGCTGACGGACGCCGAGGCCGCCGAGACGCTTCACCGGCGAGATCCGGAGCTCGTCTAGGATCCGATCGCGCTTGCCCGCCCCGATCGCCGGGAGAGCCAGGAGGAAGTCGGTGATGCGCAGAGACCCCTCGACCGAATCCGCGTCCTCCGTCGCGCGGCGCAGCACCGCCTGCGGGGTCGCCACACGCGTCGTCAGGTCGCGCTTGAGCGACGCCCGTGCGCGACGGCGCTCGACCGCCTTGCGCGCTGCGGCGGCACGATCGACCTCCGGAACCACCCGGGCATCAGACATTCAGGGACTCCTCGTACTCGGCGACGCGCGCGGTCACGGCATCGGCCACTCCGTTCGGGCCGGCCTCGAGCACGCTCCGACTCTCGCTCGCGATCACGCACGACGCCATCGCACCGAATCGTGCCCGCAGATCCGCGGGGGTTGCGCCCTGCACCCCGAACCCGGGGGCGAGGATCGGAGCGGGTGGGGTGAACGCCGCGATCGCGGCATCCGTCCAGTCCACGGTCGCGCCGATCACGAAGCCGGCACTCCCCCACTCGCCGTCGGAGACGGCCACGGCGTTGCGTGCGGACACCTCGGCGATCACCTGAGCAGAAACGGTCGAGCCGTCCAGTCCCGCGGATGCCTGCAGGGACCGCGCCTGGGGGTTGCTGGTCGCCGCAAGGACGAACAGTCCCTTGTCGTGCGAGTTCGCCAGGGCGAGAGCACCGTCGAGGGCTCCGACACCGAGATACGGGTTCACCGTCAGCGCGTCGGCCTCGAGCGGCGACCCCGGAGTGAGCCAGGCGGCCGCGTACGCATCCATGGTGCTTCCGATGTCTCCGCGCTTCGCATCGGCGATCACGAGAAGACCCGCGCGCCGAGCTGCGGACAGGACGTCCTCGAGCGCCGCGAAACCGGCGGACCCGAAGCGCTCGAAGAACGAGACCTGCGGCTTCACGAAGGCGACGCGGTCGGCCACGGCATCCACGGTCCGCAGACCGAACTCGCGCACACCACGGGCGTCGTCGGTCAGACCCCATGAAGCCAGGAGCGCCGCATGGGGATCGATCCCGACGCAGAGCGGGCCGCGCGCGAGGATCCCCGCGCGCGCCCGCTCACCGAAACCTGCGCTCACACCGCGGCCTGACGGTCCAGCGCGTACTCCTGCAGGCTCTTCACATCGAAGCCCTCGTCGGCCGCGTCCATGCCGCTCACGGCAGCGCCGAGCACGGCGATGGTCGTGAACAGGGCCTTGTCGGCCGCGACGGCCGCCGCACGAATCTCGTAACCGTCGGCACGCGCCGTGCCGCCCGACGGGGTGTTCACGACGATGTCGATCGCTCCGTCGTTGATCAGGTCGACGATGTTCTGCGCACCCGACTCCTGGGTCTCGCTGAACTTCTCCACGACCTGCACCGCGATGCCGTTGCGGGAGAGGATCTCCGCCGTGCCCTCGGTCGCGACGATCGTGAAACCGAGCTGCTGCAACCGGTGCGCGGGCAGGATGACGGCCCGCTTGTCGGAATCGGCGACCGAGATGAACACGGTGCCCGAGGTGGGCATGCCGCCGTAGGCCGCGGCCTGGCTCTTCGCGAACGCCGTCGGGAAGTCCTTGTCGATGCCCATGACCTCACCGGTCGAGCGCATCTCGGGTCCGAGCACGGAATCGACGATCTTGCCGTCCTTGGTGCGGAAGCGCTTAAACGGCAGGACCGCTTCCTTCACCGCGACGGGTGAGCCGAGCGGCACGCGCGAGCCGTCGTTCTCGGGCAGCATGCCCTCGGACTTCAGGTCGGCGATCGTGGCACCGGCCATGACCCGGCTGGCGGCCTTCGCGAGCGGGATGCCGAGAGCCTTCGAGACGAACGGCACCGTGCGGCTGGCGCGCGGGTTCGCCTCGATCACGTAGAGCACGCCGGCGCTGATCGCGAACTGCACGTTCAGCAGGCCGCGCACGCCGACGCCCTGGGCGATCGCGAGGGTCGCGGTGCGTACCCGGTCGATGTCGCTGCGTCCGAGCGAGACCGGAGGCAGGGTGCAGCTCGAGTCGCCGGAGTGGATGCCGGCCTCCTCGAGGTGCTCCATCACGCCGCCGATGTACAGCTCGGTGCCGTCGAACAGGGCGTCGACGTCGATCTCGATCGCGTCATCGAGGAACCGGTCGACCAGGAGGGGCTTACCCTCCTCGATGACGACCTCGCCCGCCGTACGCACGAAGTAGTCGCGCAGGCTCTCGGTGTCGTAGACGATCTCCATGCCGCGGCCGCCGAGCACGAAGCTCGGGCGCACGAGCACCGGGTAGCCGATGTCCTCGGCGACGGCGACCGCTCCGTCGACGTCGATCGCGGTCCCGTGGCGGGGCGCCACGAGGCCGGCGTCGTCGAGGATGCCGCTGAACAGCGCGCGCTCCTCGGCGAGGTCGATCGCTGCGGGGCTGGTGCCGAGGATCGTGTATCCGGCGGCCTCGATGCCCTTCGCGAGCCCCAGCGGGGTCTGCCCGCCGAGCTGGCAGACGACACCCAGGATGGAGCCGCTCGCGGCTTCGGCGTCGAGCACCTCGAGCACGTCCTCGAGCGTGAGCGGCTCGAAGTACAGACGGTCGGAGGTGTCGTAGTCGGTCGACACGGTCTCGGGGTTGCAGTTGACCATGACGGTCTCGTACCCGGCATCCGACAGCGCGAACGACGCGTGCACGCAGGAGTAGTCGAACTCGACGCCCTGCCCGATGCGGTTCGGACCGGACCCGATGATGACGACCTTGGTGCGCTCGGACGGCTCGACCTCAGTCTCGAAGTCGTAGCTCGAGTAGTGGTACGGAGTGAGGGCGGGGAACTCCCCGGCGCACGTGTCGACCGTCTTGTAGACCGGGCGGATGCCGAGACCGTGCCGCACGCCGCGGATCTCGTTCTCGCTCTCGCCGCGGATCTCCGCGAGCTGCGCGTCGGAGAAGCCGTGCTCCTTGGCGTAGCGCAGGGTCGCGGCGTCGAGCTCGGGAGCGGTGCGCACGATCTCGGCGACCTCGTTGATGAGCACGATCTGATCGAGGAACCAGGGGTCGATCGCGGTGGCCGCGAAGGCCTGCTCGACCGTCGCGCCCTTGCGCAGCGCCTGCTGGAGCACCACGATGCGGCCGTCGGTCGGCGTCTTCGAGATCTCGAGGAGCTCGTCGACCGTGCGATCCTCCGGTCCCCAGTGGAAACTGGAGCCGCGCTTCTCGAGGGAGCGCAGCGCCTTCTGAAGGGCAGTGGCGTAGTTGCGGCCGATCGCCATCGCCTCGCCCACCGACTTCATGGTGGTCGTGAGCGTCACGTCGGCGGCCGGGAACTTCTCGAACGCGAAACGGGGCACCTTCACCACGACGTAGTCGAGTGTCGGCTCGAAGCTCGCCGGCGTCACACCGGTGATGTCGTTCGGGATCTCGTCGAGGCGGTAGCCGAGGGCGAGCTTCGCCGCGAGCTTGGCGATCGGGAAACCGGTCGCCTTCGAGGCCAGGGCGCTGGAGCGCGAGACGCGCGGGTTCATCTCGATGACGATGATGCGTCCGTTGTCGGGGTTCACCGCGAACTGGATGTTGCAGCCACCGGTGTCGACGCCGACGGCGCGGATGATGTCGATGCCGATGTCGCGCATCTTCTGGTACTCGCGGTCGGTGAGGGTGAGCGCCGGGGCGACGGTGATCGAGTCGCCCGTGTGCACGCCGACGGGATCGACGTTCTCGATGGAGCAGACGACGACCGTGTTGTCGGACGTGTCGCGCATGAGCTCGAGCTCGTACTCCTTCCAGCCGAGGATCGACTCCTCGAGGAGCACCTCGGTGGTCGGCGAGTCATGCAGGCCCGCGCCGCCGATGCGGCGGAGGTCTTCCTCGTCGAACGCGAAGCCCGATCCGAGGCCGCCCATGGTGAAGCTGGGCCGCACGACGAGCGGGTATCCGAGCTTCTCGGCGCCGGCCAGCAGTTCGTCCATCGAGTGCGCGATGACGGATGCCGCGACCTCGGCGCCCGCTTCGATCACGAGCTCCTTGAAGATCTGGCGGTCCTCGCCCTTCTTGATGGCGTCGACCTTCGCACCGATGAGCTCCACGCCGTACTTGGCGAGGATGCCTCGCTCGTCTAGCGCCATCGCGGCATTGAGGGCGGTCTGGCCGCCCAGGGTCGGGAGGATCGCGTCCGGCTTCTCCTTGGCGATGATGGTCTCGATGACCTCGGGGGTGATCGGCTCGACGTACGTGGCGTCGGCGAAGTCCGGGTCCGTCATGATCGTCGCGGGGTTGGAGTTGACGAGGATGACGCGGACGCCCTCCTCGCGGAGCACGCGGCACGCCTGGGTGCCGGAGTAGTCGAACTCGCAGGCCTGGCCGATGACGATCGGGCCGGAGCCGATGACGAGGACGGAGTTGATGTCGTCGCGCTTGGGCATTACTTGGCGTCCTTCTGGCTGGCGATGACCAGGTCGCGGAACCGGTCGAAGAGGTAGTTGGCGTCGTGCGGGCCTGCCGCGGCCTCCGGGTGGTACTGCACCGAGAAGGCGGGGATGTCGAGGGCGCGGAGTCCCTCGACCACGTTGTCGTTGAGGCCGATGTGGCTGACCTCGACCTTGCCGTAGCCGTTCGGGCTGTCGAAGAACCCGTCGAGCGGAGCATCGACAGCGAACCCGTGATTGTGCGCCGTGATCTCGACGCGACCCGTGGACTTGTCGAGCACCGGCTGATTGATGCCGCGGTGACCGAACGGGAGCTTGTACGTGCCGAGACCGAGCGCGCGGCCCAGCAGCTGGTTGCCGAAGCAGATGCCGAAGAACGGCAGCCCCTCGTCGAGCACGGAGCGCAGTAGCGCGACGTGGTCGCCGGATGCCGCGGGGTCGCCGGGGCCGTTCGAGTAGAAGACGGCGACGGGGTCGATCGCGCGGATGTCCTCGATGGTCGAGGTCTGCGGCATCACGTGCACCTCGAAGCCGCGGGCGGCGAGGTTGTCGATCGTGGCCTGCTTGACACCGAGGTCGAGGACGGCGAGGTTACCGACCCGCTCCCCCAGCGCGGTCGTGATCGTCACCGCGTCGACCGAGACCTCGGCGGACAGGTTCTGGCCGGCCATCTGCGGCGCCTCGCGCACGATGCGCAGTTGCTCCTCGGCGTCGAGCGCGGCATCCGCTCCCGAGAAGATGCCGCCGCGCATGGAGCCGGCGGAGCGGATGTGGCGAGTGATGGCTCGGGTGTCGATGCCGCTGATGCCCACGATGCCGTCCTGCACGAGGACATCGTCGAGCGAGGAGTTCGCGCGCCAGTTAGAGACGACGCGCGAGGGGTCGCGCACGATGTAGCCGGCGACCCAGATCCGGCGGGATTCAGGGTCCTCGTCGTTCATCCCGGTGTTGCCGATGTGGGGAGCGGTCTGCAGCACGATCTGGCCCGCGTACGACGGGTCGGTGATCGTCTCCTGGTAGCCGGACATGCCGGTCGAGAAGACGACCTCGCCGAGCGTGGTGCCGCGCGCGCCGTAGGCGCGGCCGGTGTGGCGGGTGCCGTCCTCCAGGACGAGGACGGCGGATTCGGGAAGAGCGGTCATTCGGTGGCTCCTGTGTCGTGAGCGGCGGGGATGAGCCGTCGCAGGTCGGAGATGAGGTTCTGGGGATCGCCGGTGGCGAGTCGCAGGTAGGAATCGACGACGGTGTCATCGTCGGCCCGCCAGTCGATCCGCACGAGTCCGCCCGGCTCGACCACCCGGTCGATCGTGACGGTCGCGCGGTCGATGTCGACCAGGCGGGAGGAAGCGAGGAACACGGTCGGTGCTCCGTCGAGGCAGAGCGCCACGCCGCGGTCCGTGATCGCGAGCTCACCGCGTGCGCGGTAGGCCAGCGGTGAGATCGCGAGGCGCTCGAGCGGCTGGTCGTGCTTGGTCGTCGAGACGTAGAGCACTTCGTGACGCGACGCGACCTCGGCGTGCTCGGGCACTCCCAGGGGAGCGACGATGTCGGAGTCGCGTCGCTGCCGTCGTCGCCAGGCCAGCAGCATCGTCAGCAGCACGAGCAGTGCCACGGCGATGGTGATGGCGATCGCGATGTCCCGTGCGCTCATGCGTTCAGGCCCTCGACGAGGGAGCCGGCGTCGACCGTCAGTCGGCCACCGTGCACCGTGTACTCCACCCGACCGGGCAGAGCGCGCCCGAGGTAGGGCGAGTTGGTGCTGCGCCCGTGCAGGTCGGTCTCGGTGAAGACTCCCTCGACCGACGCGTCGTACAGCGCGAGCTGCGCGGGCTGCCCGGCGGCGAGCGGTGTACCGTGGCCGGTGAGGCGACCGATCCGGGCGGGAGTCGCGCTCATGACGCGGGCGACGTCGTCCCACCCGAGCAGTCCGGTCTGCACCATCGACTGGTGCACGACGCGCAGAGCGCTCTCAAGCCCCACCATCCCGTTCGCCGCGGCCTGCCACTCGCAGGCCTTCGCCTCGCTCGGGTGAGGTGCGTGATCGGTGGCGACGATGTCGATCGTCCCGTCGGCAAGCCCCTCGCGCACGGCGAGCACGTCCTCCTCGCGGCGCAGCGGCGGGTTGACCTTGTAGCGGGCGTCGTATCCGCGCACCAGCTCGTCCGTGAGGAGCAGGTGGTGCGGGGTCACCTCGGCGGTGACCGCGATCCCGCGCTTCTTCGCCCACCGGATGATGTCGACGGATCCGGCCGTCGAGAGGTGGCAGACGTGCAGGCGCGAGCCGACGTGCTCGGCGAGCAGCACGTCGCGCGCGATGATCGACTCCTCCGCCACGGCCGGCCACCCGGTGAGCCCGAGCTCCGCCGAGACGGTGCCCTCGTTCATCTGGGCGCCCTCGGTCAGACGCGGATCCTGAGCGTGCTGGGCGATCACGCCGTCGAACGACTTCACGTACTCGAGGGCGCGACGCATGATGAGCGGGTCGAAGACGCAGAAGCCGTCGTCGCTGAAGACGCGCACCTGGGCACGGGAGGATGCCATTGCACCGAGTTCGGCGAGACGCTCACCCTTCTGACCGACGGTGACGGCGCCGATCGGCTGCACCGTGGCGTAGCCCGCGGCCTCGCCCAGCGCGAGCTCCTGCTCGACGACGCCGGCGGTGTCGGCGACCGGCGAGGTGTTCGGCATCGCGAACACGGCGGTGAATCCGCCGGATGCCGCGGCCCGCGTGCCGGTGAGGATGGTCTCGGATGCTTCGTAGCCCGGCTCGCGGAGGTGCGTGTGCAGGTCGACCAGACCCGGGAGCGCGACCAGACCGTCCGCGTCGATCACTCGGGCACCGGCGCGGTTGAGACCACTGCCGGTCTCGGCGATCAGGCCGTTCTCGATGATGATGTCGGCACTCTCCGTGCCGAGTAGCTTCGCGCCGGTGATGACGAGGGTCTCGCTCACAGGTCTCCCCCTCGTTCGTCGTCTCGTTCTCCTGCCAGCAGCAGGTACAGCACCGCCATGCGCACGGACACCCCGTTGGTGACCTGCTCCAGCACCGTGGAGCGTGGCGAATCGGCCGCTTCGGAGGAGATCTCCAGTCCGCGGTTCATCGGTCCGGGGTGCATCACAATGCTACCGTCCGGAAGACCCGCCACACGCCGTGCGTCGAGTCCCCACCGCCGCGAATACTCCCGCTCAGTCGGGAAATACGCGGCGTTCATGCGTTCGAGCTGGATGCGCAGCATCATGACGGCGTCCGGTTCGTCCGCAAGGGCCTCGTCGAGGTCGTAGACCACGCGGATCGGCCACAGCGACACGTTCTGCGGAACGAGCGTCGGCGGTGCCACGACGGTGACATCGGCGCCGAGCGTCGAGAGCAGCCAGACGTTCGAGCGCGCGACCCGCGAGTGCAGCACGTCACCGACGATCACCACGCGTACTCCGGAGAGATCGCGGCCACGGCTGTCGGCGCCGAACCGGCGCTTGCGGATGGTGAACGCGTCCAGCAGCGCCTGTGTGGGGTGCTCGTGCGTGCCGTCGCCGGCGTTGACGACACCGGCGGAGATCCATCCGCTCGTCGCCAGTGTCTGCGGCGCACCGGAGCCCGGGTGGCGGACGACGACGGCGTCGGCGCCGATCGCCTCGAGGGTCTGCGCCGTGTCCTTGAGGCTCTCGCCCTTCGAGACGCTGGAGCCCTTGGCTGCGAAGTTGATGACGTCGGCCGAGAGGCGTTTCGCGGCCGCCTCGAACGAGATGCGGGTGCGCGTCGAGTCCTCGAAGAAGAGGTTCACGACGGTCTTGCCGCGAAGGGTCGGGAGCTTCTTGACCTCGCGGGACTGCGTGTCGGACATGTCCTCGGCGACATCGAGGATGCGCAGAGCGGTGGCGCGGTCGAGGGTGCGGGTGTCCAGGAGGTGCCTCATTCGCCGATCGTCACCTCCTCGGCCCCGTCGTTCTCAACGAGGCGCACGTTCACCCGTTCGGTGCGCGCGGACGGGATGTTCTTGCCGACGAAATCGGGGCGGATCGGAAGCTCGCGGTGACCGCGGTCAACGAGGATCGCCAGCCGCACGACCGACGGGCGTCCGATCGACTGGATGGCGTCGAGCGCGGCGCGGATGCTGCGCCCCGAGAAGAGCACGTCGTCGACGAGCACGACGGTGCGCCCGTCGATACCGCCGGCGGGGATCTCGGTCGGATGCGGCGAACGCGTCGGATGCTTCGCGAGGTCATCGCGGAAGAGCGTGACGTCGAGCGCGCCCACGGGAACGGGGCGCTGGGCGATGTCGCTGATCAGGGCGCCGAGGCGGTGGGCGAGGGTGACGCCGCGGGTCGGGATGCCGAGCAGGACGAGGTCGTCGGCCCCTCGATTGGATTCGAGGATCTCATGCGCGATACGGGTCAGAGCCCGCGAGATATCGGCTTCGTGCAGGACGGTGCGTGCACTCATCAGCCGCTCCCTTCTCCGCCTCACAGGACGGTGTTAAAGGTTGCTTTCGTCACCAGTCTAGCGGGGTGTCAGCGCCATCCGAGCACGTCGCGCACCATCTGCTGCGAGGCTGGATTGCCGTCGTCGGGGATGCCGCGCATGGTCTCGTGCGAGAGCATCGCCCCTTCCGCCCCAGCGGCGGCGGAGATCCGCTCGATCGCTGCGGAGATGCGCGGAGCCGCCGCCGACGCGTAGGTCGGATCGCCGCGCCTGGACGTGTGCGGGAACACGACGAGTTCGGCGACGCTTCGCGATACCGGGCGCGCGGCCACGACCACGATCGTGGGCGGGATGCTCGGTTGGAGGAAGCGCGGGAGCGGGAACGGAAGGTCATCGGTCAGGAGACCCTGCCACCACCCGCGACGCGAACGCTCCTCGTTGCCGATCTCGAGGGCGATCGCGGTCCATTCCGATCCCTGCTCGTCGAGCAGCGCCGCATAGCCGTCGTCGCGCGGATCGAAACCCTCTGCCACGAGGAAGTCGCTGCCGATACGGAGAAGTCGTTCCGGGGTGGAGGTGACAACCCAGCGCGCCCCGCGGAGAAAGCCCTTCCACTGGAGTCGCGACGTGCGGGCGTCCCGCCCCCGTCCCTCGGGATGCTCCGGGAGCGTCACGCGGTCAGCTCGCCTCGGCGAGCATGTCGCCGGCGGGCTCCTCGAGCTTCGAGGAGCGGATCGGGTGACCGCTCGTCGAGAGGCAGCGCCCCGTCTTCAGGTCCCACTTCCAGTCGTGCATGCTGCAGGTGAGAATGCCGTCTCCGTCGACCGTTCCGGTGCGAGTGAGGTCCGCGCGCAGGTGCGGGCAGCGTCGCTGCACCAGCCAGTCGCCGATCTCGGCGTCCTCGGTCTGATCGGTCTGCTCCTGGTACCAGTTCTCGACGTACTCGATGCGATCGACCGAGAGGCACTTGAGGAACGTCGTCAGGAACTCGTTGAACTTGCCGCTGCGGCCCACCTGGAACTGCATCGACAGGAAGATCGAGTTCGACCAGTCGATCTCGTGATCGCGGATGTTCGTCGAGACGAGGTCGGCGGGGATCGTGTACCAGTAGACGCACTCCTCCCCCGCGTACTCCCGGACCTTGGCGCGCGGGAAGTCGACCACCATGTCGAGGTCGCCGATGCGGAAGCGGACGTTGCCGCCGACGCCGAGTCGGATGGTGCGCGACTTCTTCAGCAGCGGCTCCCACCACTCCTTGATCGCCGCGAGTATCTCCTCGGCGGGCAGCGCGGGCGCGCGTGAGGCCTCCTCGTCGCGGATCTCCTGCTGCCGACTCGCGCGCTGCTCCTCGAGGTAGTCCCACTTCTCATCGAAGATGTGGGAGATCTCGGCAGCCGTGTACAGGGTCTGCTCGGTCATGACCTCACCGGCGGCGACCGTGACGACCGTGCCGGGGACGAAGAGCTGGCCGTCGTACTGCGGCGCCAGTTCCTTCATGTGCGCGAGGAACTGCTTCTGGTCGGTGAAGATGGACTCTCCGTTGCGACCCGTTCCGTTGAAGTCGAAGAGATCGTCGCGGAGGAACATGGGCGGGCCCGCCATCGGGAAGACGTGCGGCGCGTCGACCTTCTCGATGTAGTACATCGCGCGCTTGTTCTGCGCCTCGCGCTTGAGCTGCGCGAAGCTCTGCTTCGCGTCCATCGGAAGGTCGTAGACCATCGGCCACCAGATCGCGCCGGAGACCTGGGTGAAGTACGCGTCCGGCTTGCCGAAGTGCAGCAGGCTCTCGAGGTCGAGGGGATGCGAGTCGTTCTGGTTCAGCACCGACCCGGTACCGTCGTCGACGCTCAGCGACGAGTCGCCGATCGGCCCGTCGCTGGGGGCGCGGAGCGGAGTGATCATGATCTTGAGATCGCCGCGCTCGATGATCTCGCCGGCGGGCGCATAGGTGATGTTCGTGTACCCGAGCGCCCGGATGTCCTGCTCGAGATCATCGATCGGATACTCCGGCAGCAGAACCTCGATGTCCTTGCGGATGTACCGCTCCAGCAGCTTCGGATCGAAGTGGTCGCGGTGCCGGTGCGAGATGTAGAGGAAGTCCGCCTCGCGCCCGAAGCGCTCCCAGTCGAGGGCGCGGTTGTCGGGGAACGGGAACCAGGAGCCGAAGAACGAGGGGCCGAGCACGGGGTCGCAGATGATATTCCCGCCGACCGTCTCGATGAACATCCCGGCATGGCCGAGTCCCGTGATCCGCATTGCGCTCCTCCTGGTGCATCCCGGACGCCCGTGTTCGAGCGCCCTCCTGGACGGCACCGATTCTACCCGCGCCGTGCTGTGCGTCTCCGGCGACCCGGCCGTGGATAACTCGCCGCGGGGCTACTCGTCGAAGAGGCCGCGGATGTCCTCGGCCGTGAGCGCCTGCGCGAAGAGGGCGTCGTCATCCATCACCGCGGAGAAGAGCCGGGCCTTGCGCCGCTGCAGATCGAGCACTTTCTCCTCGATCGTCCCGACCGAAATCATGCGGTAGACGAAGACCTGCGCGGACTGCCCGATCCGGTGGGTACGGTCGACGGCCTGCGCCTCGGCCGCCGGATTCCACCAGGGGTCGAGCAGAAACACGTAGTCGGCCTCGGTCAGCGTCAGGCCGAAGCCCCCGGCCTTGAGACTGATGAGGAACACCGGCTGCACACCGTCGCGGAACCCGTCGATGATCGCCTCTCTGCTCCGTGAGGAGCCGTCGAGGTGGGCGTACGGGACGCCGGCCGCGGAGAGCCGTTCGGCGGCGAGGTCGAGGAACGACGTGAACTGGCTGAACACGAGCGCCCGGTGTCCCTCCTCCTGCAATTCGGCGACGCGCTCGAGCAGGACATCGAGTTTGCGCGACCCGATCCGGCGATCGTTCGCGTCGATGAGAGCCGGAGACAGGCTCAGCATCCGCAGGAGAGTAAGGGAGCGGAACACGATGAATCGGTTGCGATCGAGATCCGGCAGCAGGCCGAGCACCTTCTGGCGCTCGCGCTGCAAGACCGCCTCGTACAGCGCTCGGTGCGCACTGCTGAGCTCGACCTCGAGTATCAGTTCCTGCTTCGGAGGGAGGTCGGAAGCCACCAATTCCTTGGTGCGCCGCAGCACCAGGGGACGGATCCGCCGACGCAGGTGCGCCAGGCGGCGCTGGCGGTACGGCCCGCCCTCCTCGTTCTCGGGGACCTTGCCCTGCTCGATCGGCTGGATGTAGCGCTCGCGGAACTTCCGCGCGGAGGGGAAGAGCCCCGGCGCGGTCAGTCGAAGGAGCGCCCAGAGCTCACTCAGGCTGTTCTCGAGCGGGGTTCCCGTCACCGCGATCGTGACGTCCGAGCGGAATCCGGAGATCGCGCGGTGCAGTTTGGTCGCGGGGTTCTTGACGAACTGCGCTTCGTCGAGAACGATCCCCGCCCACTCGACCGCGGCGAAGGCATCCGCGTCGAGACGGGCGATCGCGTAGGTCGTGACGACCACATCGGTGCCGAACGGCTCGGCGAGCCCGGACGAACGCGTCGCACCGCGCACCTGCACGGTCAGTCCGGGGGCGAATCGAGCAGCCTCGGACTTCCATGCACCGGCGACCGACGTCGGTGCGATCACGAGGAAGGGGCGACGCTCCCCCGATTCGCGAGCGTGCGCGATGAGCGTGAGGACCTGCAGGGTCTTGCCCAGCCCCATGTCGTCGGCGAGGATCCCCCCGAGCCGGTGTTCCCAGAGGAAGGCGAGCCAGTCGAACCCCTCCTTCTGGTAGGCGCGCAGTTCTGCCGTAATCCCCTGCGGCATCCGCGCGGGAGGCACGCCGGTGGAGGCGCGCAGGCCTTCGGCCGTGGCACGCCAGCTGACGGCGGGCAGAGCCTGATCGGCGAGATCCTCGAACTCCTCCCACAGATCCGTCTGGTGGCGACTGATGCGCGGCCCGGTCTCCCATTCGTCGAGTTCGGCCGCCTCCTCGAGCAGCTCCCGCAGTCGATCCAGCGCCGGATGCTGCAGCGAGAAGTAGCTGCCGTCGACGAGCAGGAGCTTCTTGCGGCCCTTCGTGAGAGCGGTGAACAGCGGCTCGAAAGGGATCAGGCGGCCGTCGATGCGAACCAGCACGCCGAGATCGAACCAGTCGGGGTCGCTGGACTCGACCGTCGAGACCGTCACCTCGGGTTCCCCCGTCAGCTCCTGATAGGTCTTGCGCCGACCCGACACTTCGACGGCGACGCCCTCGATCTCGAGCCGCGGCACAAGATGCGTGACGAACTCCGCAGCCTCGACGTCGTGGAACGCACCCGCCTGGCTGAGCGCCTCCCCCGTCGTCTGCTGCCAGACCGCGGCGACCGGCCCGAGGAGCGCGATCTCTGCCGCCCGATCGCGCACGCCGTGCGCGGAATCCTCGAAGGGCACCCGACCGAACCCGAGGTAGCCCCACTCGAAGGCGAACCTCACCGTGTCGCCCCGATGGAAGGCGAGCCGGAGGACGAGCGTCGGCAGGGGCAGCGGCGGAAGCGCGACGCGTGTACTGCGCACGTCGATTCGCCGCGCGAGCAGCGGGTAGGCCTCGCGAACGAACGCCTCTTCGTCGGCGCGCGGCACCACCAGAGCACGGGGAGCGGCGAGCAACGCGTGTACGGAATCGGTGAGGGGGATCTCGGCCAGAGCCACCCGCACCCGGTGCCCGTGCGAGGTCACGGCATAGACGCCGCTGCGGCCGATCGGTCGGACGTCGGCCGCGGCGACCGTCTCATCGTCGAGCTCGACGACGCCGGAGACTTCGAGAGCGCCCTCGTCGGTCCGCGTGATCTCCGCGCGCACCGACACTCGGTCGGCGAGGACGACGTCGACGTTCTTCTGCGTCGGGACGAGGGCAATGCCGAGGAGAGCGCCCGCCCGGAGATGGGACCACAGCAAGCGGGACTCGAGGTGGTCTACCAGCAGCCAATCGCCCGCGGTGCCAGAGAGCAGAGAATCCCGAGCGATGCTCAACAGATCCGCGAACCAGCGGGATCGCTCGCGGCCGTATCGCGCCGACGACCGCCGAACGGCATCCCACGTCGCGCCGCCCTGCACCCAGGACCCGCTGGCAGCGCTGCGCTCCAGGGGGCGGATGCCGAGGAAGATCTCCCCCGACCGCCGAGCGACGTCGCGCGGTGTCGCCGCGCGCAGGGGGCGCGCGACCCAGGGATTTCCCCCACGAGCCTCGCGATAGCGGAGCTCGACGCCCAACGCGAGCGGGGCGAGGTCCTCGTCGGATTCGTCACTCGAGCCGAGCAACGCGCGCCAACCGTCGTCCGGTCGCGACGGTTCTCGTCGCGCGGGATCGATCGGGAGCGCCATGAGCCTCATCCTCCCCCGTGCCTCCGACACTCGCCGGAGACACGGTCAGAGCGTTCAGGCCGCGCGGGACACCCGACCGAGGACACCATGCACGAACGCGCCCGAGTCGTCGGTCGAGAACTCCTTCGCGAGCTCCACCGCTTCATCGATCGCGACGGCCGTCGGCACCTCGTCGTTGTGGAGGATCTCCCAGACGGCGATGCGCAGGAGTGCGCGGTCCACCGCCGGCATCCGCTCGATCTTCCACTCACGACTGTGAGTGGTGATCTGCTCATCGATCTCGTCGCGGTGGTCGATGATCCCGTCGACGATCTCGCGGGCGTAGAGCCAGGATGCCTCGCGAGCAGGCTCGTTGGCCGCCCGCTTGGCCTCGGCCGCGAGGGAGACGGCGACATCGTCGCCGCGCACGTCGGCGGAGAACAGGATGTCGAGTGCGCGCTTGCGCGCCTTCGTCCGAGCGCTCACGCCTTACTTCTCGCGACCCAGGTACTCACCCGTACGGGTGTCGACCTTGATCTTCGTGCCGGTCTCGAGGAACAGCGGAACCTGCATCTCGTAACCGGTCTCGAGCGTGGCGGGCTTGGTGCCGGCCGAGGACCGGTCGCCCTGCAGACCGGGCTCGGTGTAGGTCACCTCGAGGATGACCGACGCGGGGAGGTCGATGTACAGCGGGTTGCCGTTGTTCAGAGCGATCGTGACCTGCTGGTTCTCGAGCAGGAAGTTCTTCGCGTCGCCGACCGTGGCTGCGCCGACGGTGAGCTGGTCGAAGTCGGTGGCGTCCATGAAGACGAAGCCGTCGCCGTCGTTGTAGAGGTAGGTGAAGTCGCGGCGATCGACGTTCTCGATGTCGATCTTCGCGCCCGCGTTGTACGTGCGGTCGACGACCTTGCCGGACACGACGTTCTTGAGCTTGGTGCGCACGAACGCACCGCCCTTGCCGGGCTTCACGTGCTGGAACTCGATGACGCTCCAGAGCTGCCCGTCGATGCTGAGGACGACGCCGTTCTTGATGTCTGCGGTAGATGCCATGCGCTGAGAGTTCCGTTCCTGTGTGGTTTTCGCGGCCGCCCTCGCAAGGCGCGGACCCGGCCGACAGTAGATTCTACGGGATGAGGGCGGTGAGCCGTCGCACGGCCTCGACGTACCCCTCCACTCCGAGCCCGATGACCCGCACGGCGGCGACGTCCTCGAGGTAGGAGTGGTGGCGGAATTCCTCCCGGGCGTGCACGTCGGAGATGTGCACCTCGGCGAACGGAAGTGCGATCCCGGTCAGGGCATCGCGCAGCGCGACGGAGGTGTGCGTGAGTCCACCGGGGTTGATCACGATCGCGGTGCAGTCCTCGCGAGCGGCCTGGATCGCATCGATCAGGACACCCTCGTGGTTGCTCTGGATCGCCCGGACCTCGTACCCCGCAGCCGCGGCAGCCTCGATCGTCAGGCGCTCGACGTCATCGAGGGTCGCCGTGCCGTAGACCTCCGGTTCACGGGTGCCGAGCAGATTGAGGTTCGGGCCGTTGACCAGCAGGATCCGCGCGCTCACGCCCCGACCTCCTGGTACGCCGCGAAGAGCAGCGATTCGTCCGGCGCCTGCAGCACGGTCGGCTTGGCGATGTCGTCGAGCAGGATGAAACGGAGCATGCCGCCACGGCTCTTCTTGTCGCGCTGCATGGTGGCGAGCAGCTGCGCCCAGGCACCCGCGCGGTACGACGTCGGCAGACCGAGCGACTCGAGCACGGTGCGGTGACGCAGAGCGGCCTCGTCGGAGAGCCGGCCGGCCAGGCGCGACAACTCGGCCGCGAAGAGCATCCCCACCGAGATCGCGGCACCGTGACGCCAGCGGTATCGTTCGGCGTGCTCGATCGCGTGGCCGAGCGTGTGACCGTAGTTGAGGATCTCGCGCTGCCCGGCCTCGCGGAAGTCCTCCGAGACGACGGTCGCCTTCATGCCGATCGCGAGTTCCACCGCGCGGCGGAACTCGGCGGAGGCGGGGTCGACCGCCCGCCCGGGGTCGGCCTCGACGATGTCGAGGATCTCCGGCGCCCAGATGAAGCCGGCCTTCACGACCTCGGCGAACCCGGCGGTGGCCTCGTTCGCGCTGAGGCTGCGCAGTTCGTCGAGATCACCGATCACCGCGCGCGGAGCCCAGAACGCCCCGACGAGGTTCTTGCCCTCGGCGGTGTTGATCCCCGTCTTACCGCCGACGGACGCGTCGACGAGACCGAGGACCGTGGTCGGCACCTGCACCACCTGGATCCCGCGCAACCAGGTCGCGGCGACGAATCCGGCGAGATCGGTGACTGCGCCCCCGCCGTACCCGATCACGGCGTCCGTGCGGGTGAAGTCGGACTGTCCCATGACCTGCCAGCAGAAGGCCGCCACCTCGACGCGCTTGCCCTGTTCGGCATCCGGGATCTCGGCGAGAAGGACGTCGCGCGGCCCGTTCTCGGTGTCGGCGAGAAGCCGGTCGCGCAGCTCCGCCGCCCTCGCCGCGAGGGTCGGGGGGTGCACCACCAGGATCTTGCGCACGGTGGGGGCCAGCGCCTCCGAGACGCGGTCGAGGATGTCCCGCCCGATCACGATGTCGTAGGCATCGTCTCCGGTGACGCTGATGGTCGTGGTGGTCATCGCTGCTCTCTCCTCCAGGTGACGATCTCGTCTGCGATCTTCTGCATCGGCCGGCCCGACGTGTCGAACGTCGCGGTGGCCACTTCCTCGTACCAGTCCCGGCGCTCCTCGAAGATGGAGATCCAGCGCTCCAGGGGATCGACCGACTCGAGCAGCGGACGCCCGGTCCCGCGGATCCGATCCGCGACGGCCTCGGCGCTCACCGTGAGGAAGACCACGGGGTGCGCGCCCAACAGAGCCCGCGTCCCGGCATCCGTCACGGCCCCGCCCCCGAGCGAGACGACACCGCCCTCCGCGAGGGCCTCGGCGACCGCGATCCGCTCCAACTCGCGGAAGCGGGCTTCACCGTGCTCGGCGAAGATCTCCGGGATCTGTCCGTGTGCGGCGACGACTCGTTTGTCGGTGTCGATGAACGGAACGCCGAGTCGGCGTGCCACGCGACGCCCCACACTCGTCTTACCCGCGGCCATGGGGCCGACGAGCACCAGCGTGAGCGGGTCAGTGCTGTTCGTCATGCGCGAGCAGCGCGGCTTCGGATGCCGGCGCCGTGCGCAGCTCCTCCGGGATCGCCGCGAGGTATCCGTCGAGGTTGCGACGCGTCTCACCGACGCTGTCGCCGCCGAACTTCTCGAGCACCGCGCGGGCGAGTTCGATCGCGACCATCGCCTCCGCCACGACGCCCGCAGCGGGCACGGCGCACACGTCGGAACGCTGGTGGTGGGCCGTCGCGTCGTCGCCGGTCGCGATGTCGATCGTGCGCAACGCGTGGGGCACTGTGGCGATCGGCTTCATGCCGGCGCGGACCCGCAGGACGGTGCCGGTCGACATACCGCCCTCGGTTCCGCCCGCGCGGTCGGAACCGCGGGTGATGCCGCCATCGGTCGCGAAGAGCTCGTCATGAGCGGCCGAGCCGCGGCGACGCGTCGTCTCGAAGCCGTCTCCGACCTCGACGCCCTTGATGGCCTGGATGCTCATCAGCGCCTGGGCGAGGCGGGCGTCGAGCCGGCGATCCCAGTGCACGTGCGAGCCGAGTCCCGGCGGGAGACCGTAGGCGAGCACCTCCACGATGCCACCGAGCGTATCGCCGTCCTTCTTCGCGTCGTCGACCTCGGCCACCATCAGCGCGGAGGTCGCGGCGTCGAAGCACCGGAGCGGATCGGCGTCGAGCGCGTCGACGTCATCGGGCGTCGGCAGCGGCGCGCCCGCGGGCACGGCCACCGGGCCGATCGAGAGGGTGTGGCTGACCAGGCGGATGCCGAGTTCGCCGAGGAACGAGCGGGCCACGGCACCCAGGGCCACGCGGGCCGCGGTCTCGCGGGCACTCGCGCGCTCGAGGATGGGGCGCGCCTCGTCGAAGTCGTACTTCTGCATACCGACGAGATCGGCGTGACCCGGGCGGGGGCGGGTGAGCGGCGCGCCGCGCCCGCGCGACTTGTCGGTGAGTTCGGTGGGCTCGGGGTTCATGACCTCGGTCCACTTCGGCCACTCGGTGTTGCCGATGCGCAGGGCGATCGGGCTGCCGAGGGTCTTCCCGTGCCGGACGCCGCCCGAGATGCTCAGCTCGTCCTGCTCGAACTTCATGCGCGAACCGCGCCCATAACCGAGTTTGCGACGCTGGAGGTCGGCCTGGATCGCCTCGGAGGAGATCGGGACACCGGAGGGAAGGCCCTCCATGATGGCGATGAGTTCGGGGCCGTGCGATTCGCCGGCCGTCAGCACGCGGAGCATTCCTCTAGTCTCCCATGCGCGGCCGCGCCCGCCGTCCGCGTTTCAGCCTCGTGTCACAGAACAGCGTCGCGTCACAGCGTGGCGCGCATCGCGGCCAGGACCGATGCCTCATCGTCGAGTACGCGCGCCGGGTCGCCGTGCAGAAACACGCGGATCTGCCGGATCGCCTGGTGGAGCAGCATCCCGAGCCCCGAGACGACGGGGGCGTCCCCCCAGCCCGTTGCCAGCGCCGAGGGCCACGGCGCGTAGGCGGCATCGAACAGTACTCCCCCGTCCGCGGCGAGAGCGCCGACGATCTCGGCGGGAAGCGTGGTGCCCGACGGGAGGGTCGCGAGCGTCAGGTCCACCGGAGTGAGGGCCGCGTCGAACGAGCCGACCGAGACCGTCATGCCGAGCTCCGCTCCGAGGTCGACCAGCGCGGCCCCGCGTTCGGGACGGCGCGCACGGACGTCTGCCCGTTCGGCACCGAGCTCAGCCGCCGCGACGAGCGCGGAGGCCGCAGTCGCGCCGGAGCCGAGGATCCGCACACTCGTCGCGGCCGCCATGCCGTCGTCGGCCAGTGCGTCGACGATCCCGCCGACATCGGTGTTGAAACCCGCTGGCCGGCCGTCGAGCAGCAGCGTGTTCACGGCCCCGGTCAGCGTGGCGTGGCGATCGTGGACCGCTGCCGCTCGGAAAGCCTGCTCCTTGAGCGGCATCGTGAGTGAGAGCCCACGCCAGGACGCGTCGAGTCCCGCCAGCGACGTCGGCAGCTCATCCGCGTTCACCTGCCGACGGTCGTACTCCCAGTCGAGCCCGAGAACCCGATAGGCCGCGGCGTGGAGCGCCGGGGACTTCGAATGCGCGATCGGATCCCCCCAGACCGCGAGGCGGTGGGGTCCGGGGGCCTCAGCAGCCGGCATCCGGATTCGCCCGGCACCACTCGCGCCACTTCTCGATCCCGGCCTGGTGCTCCTCGTACGTCTCCGAGAACTGCGTCTCGCCCGTCGACAGGTCGATCGTGACGAAGTACAGCCACTTGCCGTCCTCCGGGTGCATGGCGGCGTCGATCGCAGCGAAGCTCGGGCTCGCGATCGGCGTGATCGGCAGCCCCGTTCGCACGTAGGTGTTCCAGTCGTTGTCGTCTTCCAGCGCCTCCGCCGAGCTCGACACGACACCCTCGTGGAGCGATCCATATCCGTACTGCGCGGTCGAGTCCATCTGCAGCTTCATGTCGATGTCGAGACGGTTCTCGATCACGCGGCTCACCTTGGCGAAGTCGGCGGTGCGACCCTCGCGCTGGATGATCGACGCGATCGTGAGGATGCGCTCGGCGTCTGCATCGGGAACACCGGCCTCGGTCAACGCCTCCCGCGTGCGATCGACCATGCGCTGGATCACCTGCGTCGCGGTGACCTCGGGGTCGAAGGTGTACACGGCCGGGAACAGCCAGCCCTCGAGGCTGGGAGCGTCGACCCCGTAGGCGGAGGGATCGGCGACTGCGGCCTCGAAGTCCTCCACCGGGAGACCGAGCGATTCGGCCATCGCCGGAAGAGACGACTCGATCGTGCCGCCCTCGGACACCGACGCTGTGTTCTCGAGCTTGTTGTCTTCGTTGCGCAGCGCCTCGAGGGCTGCCGCGGCGGTCATCTTCTCCTGCAGGCGGTACACGCCCGGGTAGAAGGTCACTGCGATGTTCTCATCGATCAGGTAGTCGTAGAAGACGTCCTCGGTCTTCGTCACGCCGGCCTCGAAGAGCGCGGTCGAGACCGGTCGCCCGGTGTCGCCGTCCTTGATGGTGACGAAGGCCTCGCCCGAGGCCATCCCGTCCTCGTAGTCCTTCGGCTCACCCCAGCCCATGATGTCGTTGATCTGCTCGCCGTAGGTGTTCATCGCCCAGGCGCCCGCGGCGGCGATGCCACCGATGATCACCAGGATGATGAGAAGTGCGATCAAGCAGCCGCGCCGACGCTTCTTCTTCGGCGCACGGGCGAGGGCACGATCGTCGTCGGGAGCGACGAACAGCGCATCGAGGCCACCCCCGATCGGTGCTTCCGGTCGAGCGGGGTTCGCGGACGGTGCGGCGACGGATGCCGGTTCCGCCACGGATGCCGGCGCCGCGACAGCTGCGGGCTCGATGCGGGTCGGCTCGATCCGGACGTCCTCGGCAGACGGACCCACGGGTTCCGGCACCGGCGCCGGTGCGGGCTCTGCGGCAGGGACCGGCGCGCCGATCGGATCCACGGCATCAGGAACGACGACGGGCGTCGTCTCCGGCGCAGCCTCACCGCGACGTGCGGCCTCGCGGGCGGCGCGGCGCGAACCGGGCGCCGGAGCGCTGTAGTCGGGTGTGGGATGCTGCTGCGTCGGCTCCGGGAGGTTCGCGAACAAATCGCCGAGGGGCTCGTTCGCATCGGGCGCGGAGGACGCGCCATCGCGTTCGGACATGTTCAAGGATGCTCCTCGTCGGACGGGACAGCGGCACCGGCCGGGTTTCCGGTGCTCTTCTCCATGTCGATCGCCTGCTGCAGCAACACCACCGCGGCGACCTGATCCACAATGCTACGAGAGTTCTTCTGATTTCGACCTGAAGATCGCAGTGCCGCGTGCGCGGAGACCGTGCTGAGACGCTCATCGACGAGCCGCACCGGAACCCCGGTGCGGGCGAGAAGAGCAGCGGCGAAGTCCCGCGCGTCCACAGTCGACGCGGTGTCCGATCCCCGCATGTTCACCGGGAGGCCGACGACGAACTCCATCGGCTCGTACTCGGACGCGAGCTCGACGAGTCGATCGATCGACGCGTCCGATCGCGGAACGGTCTCGACGGGCACGGCGAGCATCCCGTCGGGATCGCACCGCGCCACGCCGACCCGGGCGCGCCCGACATCGATGCCGAGGCGCACCCCGCGTCGGAAACCGGTCACGCTGCCTGCAGCTCCTGGGCGACGGCGTCGAGCGCGGCGGGCAGAGCCGCAGCATCCGTTCCGCCGCCCTGGGCGACATCGTCACGCCCGCCGCCGCCGCCACCGAGCACACCGGCAGCGCGCTTCGCGAGCGCCCCCGCCTTCGCGCCCGCGCTACGTGCCGCGTCGTTGGTGGCGATCACGACGACCGGGCGTCCGTTCACGACGGCGCCGAGAGCGACGACCGCGGCGTCGGAGCCGAGGCGGTCGCGGACACCGAGCACGAGCTCGCGCAGATCATCCGCCGAGGCCAGGTCGCCGAGCGAGTCCGTCGCGACGTGGAACGCGCCGATCCGGCGCGCGGCGTCGGCGATCGCGGGGACCTGTCCTGCGCGTTCCTTGGCCTCGAACTGCGCGATGCGCTTCTCTGCCGCCTTGAGATTCGCGGCGAGGTCGGCGATGCGTTCCGGGAGCTGATCGCGCGGCGTCTTGAGGGAGCTGGTGAGCTGCGAGACGATCGCGCGCTCGGCCGCGAGCTCGCGGAACGCGTCGACACCGACGAGGGCTTCGATACGACGGTTGGATGCTCCCACCGACGACTCGCCGACGAGATTCACGAGACCGATCTCGGCACTGGAGCTCACGTGGGTTCCGGCGCACAGCTCGCGCGACCACGGACCGCCGATGTCGACCATGCGCACGACGTCACCGTACTTCTCGCCGAACAGCGCCATGGCCCCCGCTTCCTTCGCCTCGTCGAGCGAGACGATACGGGTGGTGACCTCCAGCGCGTCGTGGACGGCTCGGTTTGTGATCTCCTCGATCTCGGTGCGCGTGTCGTTCGACAGCGCCTGCGACCAGGCGAAGTCGAAGCGCATGTAGCCGGCACGGTTCAGCGATCCCGCCTGGGTGGCGGTCGGGCCGAGCGTGTCGCGCAGGGCCGCATGCACGAGGTGCGTGGCCGAGTGCGCCTGGCGTGCCGCGCGCCGGTTCGCCGCGTCGACCACCGTCGTGGCGGCATCGTCGACCGCGACGCTTCCGGTGCTCACCTGCACCGTGTGGCTGATGAGCCCCGGTACCGGACGCTGCACGTCGAGGACCTCGAGCTCGAAGCCCGGGCCGACGATCGTGCCCTTGTCGGCGACCTGTCCACCGGACTCCGCGTAGAGAGTCGTCTCGGCGAGGATCACCTCGGCGATCTGACCCTCGGAGGCGCTGCGCACCGGCTGGCCGTCGACGAGGATGCCCAGGATACGGGACTGCACCTCGAGCTCGGTGTAGCCGTCGAAGCCCGTCTCACCGAGCGCGCGCAGCTCCCGGTAGACGGACACGTCGGCGAGCTGGCGCTTGCGGTTGCGGGCATCCGCCTTCGCGCGATCGCGCTGCTCGCGCATCAGGGTGTCGAACGCACCGCGGTCGACCTCGAGTCCCGCTTCCTCGGCGACCTCGAGCGTGAGATCGATCGGGAAGCCGTACGTGTCGTGCAGGAGGAAGGCCTCGGAGCCGCTCAGCGCCTTCTTCCCCTCCTTCTTGGTCTCGTCGAGCGCCAGATCGAGGATCGTCGATCCCTGCGCGAGGGTGCGACGGAAGGTCTCCTCTTCCGCGAACGCCGATGCCGACAGGGTCGACCAGTCGCGCTCCAGCTCGGGGTACGACGACTTCATCGCATCGCGCGAGGTGGCGAAGAGTTCGGGGAAGACGGGCTCGTCGACACCGAGCAGGCGCATCGCGCGGACGGTGCGACGCATGAGGCGACGCAGGATGTAGCCGCGCCCCTCATTGGACGGGCGGACGCCGTCGGAGAGCAGCATGAGCGAGGAGCGCACGTGGTCGGCGATGACGCGGAAGCGCACGTCGTCCTCGTGGACCTTGCCGTAGGTACGGCCCGAGAGCTCCACCGCGCGGTCGAGCACGGGGCGCACCTGATCGATCTCGTACATGTTCTCGACGCCCTGCTTGAGGAACGCGACGCGCTCGAGGCCCATGCCCGTGTCGATGTTCTTCTGCGGGAGCTCACCCACGATGTCGAACTCGGTCTTGCCTTGGATGTTCTCGATGAAGTCCTGCATGAAGACGAGGTTCCAGATCTCGAGGAACCTCGAATCGTCGGCGGCGGGACCGCCGTCCTTGCCGTACGCCGGACCGCGGTCGAAGAAGATCTCCGAGTCAGGGCCGCCGGGGCCGGGCTGCCCCGTGTTCCAGTAGTTGTCCGCGCGCCCGAGGCGCTGGATGCGCTCCGGCTTCAGCCCGATGATGTCGCGCCAGATCGACTCGGCCTCGTCATCGGTCTCGTAGACCGTGACCCACAGGTCCTTCTCGTCGAAGGCGAAACCGCCGTCGGCTTCGCTGCTGGTGAGGAGCTCCCACGCGTAGCGGATCGCCCCCTCCTTGAAGTAATCACCGAACGACCAGTTGCCGAGCATCTGGAAGAACGTCCCGTGACGGGCGGTCTTGCCGACTTCCTCGATGTCGTTCGTGCGGATGCACTTCTGCAGGTCGGCGATCCGCGGGTGCGGCGACGGCACGACGCCCGTGAGGTACGGCACGAAGGGCACCATGCCCGCCACCGTGAACATCAGCGAGGGGTCGTCGCTGACGAGCGAGGCGGAGGGGACGATGACGTGGTCGTTCTTCTCGAAGAAGTCGAGATAGCGCTGCGCGATTTCCGCAGATTTCATAAGGGTGCCCGGGTGTCCTAGTTCGGAGGTGAGAAGTGCCGCGCGGTTGCGCGAGGGGTCAGTGGTCTTCCGGCTCGGTGAGCCGGGCCTCCTGCGCGCGATACGCATCGCCGATGAGAGCGGTGAAGCCGTTGATCCTGGCGTCGACCTCGGCGAGGATGTCGTGCCCGCGAGGGTCCTTGTTCATGAAATGCGCAGCGACGAATCCGCCGATCACGCCGATCAGGAACCACAGCATGTTCTTCATGTCGTCATCCTTGCCTAGACCCGCGAAGGCGCGGTGTCTCCATCGTATGCAAAAACGACGAGAGGCGTCGGGTCACCCCGACGCCTCTCGTTTCGAGCGCTGGAATCAGCGCCCAGGGGGCTCAGCGAGCCGCGTAGTACTCGACGACGAGCTGCACTTCACAGGTCACGGGGACCTCGGCGCGCTTCGGACGACGGACCAGGCGGGCCTGGAGCTTGTCGAGCTCGACCTCGAGGTAGCCCGGAACGGGGGGCAGGACCTCGGCGTGTCCGCCGGCCGCTGCCACCTGGAAGGGCTCGGTGCCCTCGCTCTTGGCCTTGACGTGGATGAGCTGTCCGGCCTTCACGCGGAAGGACGGACGGTCGACGAGCTGGCCGTCGACGAGGATGTGACGGTGCACGACGAGCTGGCGGGCCTGCGCCGTCGTACGGGCGAAGCCGGCGCGCAGAACGAGAGCGTCGAGACGCATCTCGAGCAGCTCGACCAGGTTCTCACCGGTCAGACCCTCCTGGCGGCGGGCCTCGTTGAAGGTGTTGCGCATCTGCTTCTCGCGGATGCCGTACTGCTCGCGCAGACGCTGCTTCTCACGCAGACGGACGGCGTAGTCGCTGTCTGCCTTGCGCTTGGTGCGGCCGTGCTCACCCGGAGCGTAGGGACGCTTCTCGAGGTAGCGGGCGGCCTTCGGGGTGAGCGGGATGCCGAGGGCACGGCTCAGACGGACCTTGCGGCGGTCCTGGGACTTCGTGGTCACGAAGCTGTCCTTCCGATGACGTGGTCGCGTCTCTCGCGACTCACGGACGTATCACCGCGTTCTGCCTCGGGGCGCACGCCGGGGCGCCGTCGAGGTGTGGTGTGAACGAGGAGATGCCCGAAAACTCGGTTTCGAGCCGCTCAAGTCTATCAGAGGCGTCCGGCGTCCTGCGGGGCGCCGGTTCCGGAGACCTCTTCCAACGGTTCCGCGGCGCGATTCGGACCGGGCCCGCCGACGGTGAGCCAGGTGATGGAGAGGGCGATGGCCGCCAGCGCAGCGGCGGTTCCGGGCGTGAGGTACCCCTGGGTCAGCACCCACCCGACGGCCAGCACGAGCAGCACCGTGGCCGCGATCGCCGCGGGCAGTGGCATGGATCGCGGCCGCTCCCGCGGCCATACCCGCTCGATCCGCGGAACGATCGCGCAGAGCACGGCGAGCACCACCACGATCGCGAGGATCCACGGGATGCGCGTGAGCCACCAGGTGGGCGTGAGCACCGTCGGGA
Source organism: Microbacterium sp. NPDC008134 (assembly GCF_042957055.1). Taxonomy (NCBI): domain Bacteria; kingdom Bacillati; phylum Actinomycetota; class Actinomycetes; order Micrococcales; family Microbacteriaceae; genus Microbacterium; species Microbacterium sp. NPDC008134. The sequence continues at coordinate 1,786,945 of NZ_JBIBHO010000001.1, forward strand.
ACGGCAGCCCCAGCGCCTGTTGCGCCCCGATCACGACCGCCATGGCGACCGTGTGCCACAGGTAGATGACCATGCCGTACATCCCGAGAGCTCCGATGGCCACGAGTGCGGGACGCAGACGCATGAGTCTGCGGATCGCGGGCTGGAGCAGCGTGAACAGGTACACCTGAGCGAGCCCGAGCAGCAGCAGGAGCACGGTCGGAGGGTTGAGGTTGGCGATCATGTCGGGGTCGTAGCCCAGTCCGAAGACGGCGACGCACATCAGGCCGTAGGCGATGACGGCGAGAAGCAGGAGCACCCACCGCGGCCGGCGGGAGTACCACTGATCCCGCACGCCGAAGCCGAGCTGCTGCACGAAGAGCCAGACGAAGAGCCAGTTGAGAGCACCGATCGACGGACCGCCGAAGCGCGACACCAGATCGACGATCACCACCAGGGCGGCCAGGGCGAGGTACGTGGTCCAGGCCGCACGACGGTGCAGCCACGCCATCAGCGGCACGAACGAGGTGCAGATCGCATAGACCGCGATGAACCAGAGCGGCTCGGCGAGCCGGAACGCGAAGGTGCGCAGGAACTCGGGATCGGCCCCGCAGAGCGCCATCACGGCGAGAGCGAGGAGTACGCCGAGCATGGCGAGGAACACCGGACGTGCGAGCCGTAGCGCGCGAACACGGATGTACTCCCCCGCCGTCTCCCCGCGCTTCTCGAGCCGTCGCCAAGTCGTGATGCCGGCGAATCCCCCGGCGATGAAGAAGGTCGGCATGATCATCCCCACCCAGGTGATCCACGCCAGCGGCGTCCACTCCGCGAGGGCGTTGAAAGCGCGGGGCGGATCGCCTTCGATCCCCATCTGGAGCGCGTGCAGCACGACGACCACCGGGAGGCAGATCGCACGGACGAAGTCGATCGAGAGATCGCGATCGGGCGGAATGCGAAGAGGGGAACGCGTCACCCGCACACTGTAGAGGGTCGAGCCGCTCGCGTACCGTCGGAGATCGCTCAGCGCGCGTCGAGGATGCGACGGATGCGCTCCAGCCGTGCCGACACGTCGCGCTCGGCGCCCAGGGTCTTGGGCGCGTAGTACCGGCGACCCTGCAGCTCGTCGGGGAGGTACTGCTGCGCGACGATGCCGAATTCGCTGTCGTGCGGATACTCGTACCCTCGTCCGTGCCCGAGCCGCTTCGCCCCCGGGTAGTGGGCGTCCCGGAGATGCAGCGGCACACGGCCGAACCCGCCCTTGCGGATGTCTGCGATGGCGGCGTCTATGCCCGCGTATGCGGCATTCGACTTCGCCGTCGTCGCGAGGTAGACGGTCGCCTCGGCGAGCGGGATACGCCCCTCCGGCATACCGATGAATGCGACGGCGTCGGCCGCGGCCACGGCGATCACCAACGCCTGAGGATCGGCGAGACCGACGTCTTCCGACGCGGATATCACGAGGCGGCGGGCGATGAAGCGGGGGTCCTCGCCCGCCTCGATCATCCGTGCGAGGTAGTGCAGCGCGGCGTCGGGATCGGATCCCCGAATCGACTTGATGAACGCGCTGATGACGTCGTAGTGCTCATCGCCCTGACGGTCGTATCGCAACAGCGCGCGATCGACGGCCTGCGCGATGTCGTCTGCAGAGATCTCCGGGACGACGGATGCCTCGGCATCCGTCCTCTCGACGTCCTCTCCGTCATCGCCCTCGGATTCGTCGCCCTCGGATTCGTCGCCCACGTCCCCGGGGCGTCCGTGCGAGAGTGCGACGGCGGCCCCGGCCTCGAGGCCGGTGAGCGCCCGTCTCGCATCGCCGGAGGCGAGGCGGATGAGTGCGGCACGCGCCTCGTCTCCGAGCGTCACGGCGCCGTGCAGACCGCGCGCGTCGGTCACGGCGCGATCGATCAGCAGTCCGATGTCATCGTCGGTGAGCGGCTGCAGAGTGAGCAGGAGCGAACGCGAGAGCAACGGGGAGATCACCGAGAACGACGGGTTCTCGGTCGTCGCGGCGATCAGGATCACCCAACCGTTCTCGACGCCCGGCAGGAGCGCGTCCTGTTGCGCCTTCGTGAAGCGGTGGATCTCGTCGAGGAAGAGGATCGTCGTCTGACCGTAGAGATCGCGCTGAGTGATCGCCTCCTGCATGACCTCGCGTACGTCCTTCACGCCCGCCGTGATCGCGGAGAGCTCGACGAACCGACGACCGGACGAGCGCGCGATCGCCTGCGCGAGTGTCGTCTTCCCGGTGCCGGGAGGGCCCCAGAGGATGATCGAGACCGCGCCGGGAGACGACGCTTCCGGGTCGGCAAGGGCGACGATCGGCGAACCCGCGCGGAGCAGGTGCCGTTGACCGGCCACCTCGTCGAGCGAGACGGGTCGCATGCGCACGGCGAGCGGCGTCTGCCCCGAGAGCAGTGCGGCGGCAGGGGTCATCCCTCCAGGCTAATGCGGTCCACCGACACCGGCGACGATAAGCTCTGTGTCGACGTCGCCCCGCGGCGTCGACGAGAGGAGACGTCCATGGCGGCACGCGGTTCGAAGAGCGCGCAGGAGCGCACCCAGGCGGAGCGCGCGCGGGTCTATGCGGCGCGCACGGCCCAGCACCAGGAGAAGATCCGTCGGCGCGTCCGCGACAACGTGATCGCCGGTGTGGGTGGAGCGGTCCTCGTCCTCGCCGCGATCGCGAGCCAGGTGGCGCACGCGCAGGTCACGGCGCCGGAGCCCACGCCTTCGCCCTCCTCGTCCGTCGAGCCGACCGCTCCGGTGGAGACCCCCGCTCCGACGGAGACGCCCGCCCCCGAAGAAGACCCCGCGGAGTGATCCGCCCCCGCTCCGACGCGGAGCGGAACGTCACCGCATCGCATCGTCGCGGCGTACTAGGCTGAGGATCGTCCTTTCCGCCTCCCGCGGCCAACCGCGCAAGGAGAACACTGTGTCTGCCAACGAGTCCTCGAAGCCGACTCCCCCCGTCCCCGCTCCCCCGGCGAAGCCCCTGCCGCGCAAGCTGCCCACTCCCGCGGCTGCCGTCCCGGCCGCCCCGACAGCCCCCATCTCCAGCGAAGCCGCGAAGTGGGGCCGCGTCAGCGATGACGGAACGGTCGAGGTCCGCGAGGGTGAGACGTGGCGCGTCGTCGGCCAGTACCCCGACGGCACTCCCGACGAGGCGCTCGCCTACTTCGTGCGCAAGTACGAGGACATCGCCTTCAAGGTCCAGACCCTCGAGCAGCGCCACCAGGCCGGTGGCGCGACCGCCGGCGATCTGGTCAAGCAGGCGGGTCACCTCGTCGACGAGGCCACGGATGCCGCGGCCGTCGGCGACCTCGCCGGCCTTCTCGAGCGTCTGAACACGCTGACCGCTTCGCTCTCCGAGGCGACCGCCGAAGAGCAGCAGCGCGCCAAGGAGCTCCTCGACCAGGCCATCGCCGAGCGCACGGCGCTCGTCGAGCGTGCCGAGGCGATCGCCGCCCGCGACCTCTCGAAGGTGCAGTGGAAGCAGGTCACCGCCGAGCTCGGCGAGCTCTTCGACGCCTGGCAGGCTCAGCAGCAGAACGGACCTCGCCTCTCGAAGGGCGTGTCGCAGCAACTGTGGAAGAGATTCCGCGATGCGCGCTCGACGGTCGACAAGCACCGCCGCGCGTTCTACTCGGAGCTCGACGACCAGCACAAGGTCGCGCGCGACGCGAAGACCCGTCTGATCGAGCGCGCCGAGGCCCTCGCACCGCGCGGCACCGACGGCATCCCCGCCTACCGCACCCTCCTCGACGAATGGAAGGCCGCCGGACGCGCCGGGCGCAAGGCCGACGACGCCCTCTGGGCTCGGTTCAAGGCCGCCGGCGACGCGCTCTACGCCGCACGTGCCGAGCAGTCCGCCGCCGAAGAGGCCGAGTCCGCACCCAAGATCGAGGCGCGCCAGGCGCTCCTCGAAGAGGCCAAGGCCGTCGCCGATGAGTCCAACATCAAGCGCGCCCGCGCCCTGCTCACCGGCATCCAGCGGCAGTGGGACGAGATCGGTCGCATCTTCCCCCGCGACAAGGAGCGTGCGCTCGACGACAAGCTCCGCGTCATCGAACAGGCCCTCAAGGCCCGCGAAGAGGTCGACTGGAAGAAGAACAACCCCGAGACCAAAGCGCGTGCGAACGACATGAGCTCGCAGCTCCTCGAGGCCATCGAGAAGCTCGAGTCCGAGCTCGCCACGGCCGAGAAGTCCGGCGACAAGAAGGCGATCAAGGAAGCATCCGACGCCCTCGAAGCACGCCGCGCCTGGCTGAGCGCCCTCGGCGGCTGACGAGTTCTCCACAGCTCGTACCGGAGCTCTCCGGAAGCGGGATGCCCCTGGGCCACACTGGCCTGGTGCATCCCGCTTTCCTGTATCTCCCCGGCGACCGGCTGACGCTGACCGAACTCACTGCCGCCCGCCTGGACGGCGACGTCGTCGACATCGGCGACGCGTACATCCCCGCCGATCTGATCGAGGGCGCTGACGTCCGCGCCGCGTCGATCGCCGCGATCGTTCCCTCCGGCACCGCAGTATGCGGTCCGAGCGCCGTCTGGGTCCACGGCGCTTGCGACGAGGCACCGAACCCCCACCATCTCCGACGCGCCGTGACGAGACGCATCCGCGCGGTGCAGAGCCCGCGTGTGCGATACCACGACACCCCCCTGCCGTCAGAGGACGTCCTGGTCATCGGAGGCATCCCCGTCACGAGTCCGCAACGCACGCTCGTGGACCTGGCGCTCAGGAGCCACCGCGAACCCGAACTGGATCGGTGGGCGCGCATGCTCGCCGCGCACGACCCGGGGCTCATCGTCATCGCACGCGAGCGGGTCCGCGCGCTCCAGCGCGTTCCGGGGTCGCGGCGCGCCGCGGAAATGCTCGAGGGGCTCGAGGTCAGGAAGACGTGACGCGGTAGACGTCGTACACCGCGTCGATTCGGCGCACGGCGTTCAGCACACGGTCGAGATGCACGGCATCGCCCATCTCGAACACGAATCGGCTGATCGCCAGTCGGTCGTCATTGGTGTTGACCGTGGCCGACAGGATGTTGACGTGGTGCTCGCTGAGCACCCGCGTGACGTCGGACAGCAGGCCCGAGCGATCGAGCGCCTCCACCTGGATCTGCACGCGGAACACGCTCTTGGTCGTCGGAGCCCACGACACCTCGACGAAGCGGTCCTGCTCCCCGCTCAGCGCCTTGACGTTCACGCAGTCGCTGCGGTGCACCGAGACGCCGCTCCCGCGCGTCACGAACCCGACGATCGGGTCACCCGGCACCGGGGTGCAGCATTTCGCGAGCTTCACGAGGATGTCGGCGGCACCGCGGACGAGAACACCCGAGTCCCCCGCACGAGGCTCGCGCGTGGGAATGCTGCCCGGCAGATCGATGGCACCGGTCGTGGTGTCGTTCGCGGCGACATTGGCCGTGACCTTCTCGAGCACCGACTGGGTCGAGATGTGCCCCTCGCCCACCGCCGCGTACAGCGCCGAGACGTCCTCGTAGCGCAGCTGCTGGGCGACCTCCGCGAACGAATCCTGACTCATCAGACGCTGCAGCGGCAGGTTCTGCCGACGCATCGCTCGAGCGATCGCCTCCTTGCCCTGCTCGATCGCCTCCTCGCGCCGCTCCTTGGTGAACCAGCCGCGGATCTTGTTGCGCGCGCGAGTGCTCTTGACGAACCCGAGCCAATCCTGGCTGGGGCCGGCATCCGGGTTCTTCGAGGTGAAGACCTCGACGACGTCGCCGCTCTTCAGCTCGGACTCCAGTGGCACCAGACGACCGTTCACCTTCGCGCCCATCGTGCGATGGCCGATCTCGGTGTGCACCGCGTAGGCGAAGTCCACGGGGGACGCACCTGCGGGCAGACCGACGACGCGCCCCTTCGGCGTGAAGACGTACACCTCCTTCGCGCCGATCTCGAAGCGCAGCGAATCGAGGAACTCCCCCGGATCCGCGGTCTCGGCCTGCCAGTCGGAGATGTGCGCGAGCCAGGCCATATCGGTGTCGGATGCCCGCACCTCGGCCTTGCCGCCGTTCATCCGCTCCTTGTACATCCAGTGCGCCGCGACGCCGTACTCGGCCTGCTGGTGCATCTCGTGCGTGCGGATCTGGATCTCGACCGTGCGTCCCGCCGGACCGATCACGGTCGTGTGCAGCGACTGGTAGAGATTGAACTTGGGCGTCGCGATGTAGTCCTTGAATCGCCCGGGGAGCGGCGTCCAGCGGGCGTGGATCGCACCCAGCACCGCGTAGCAGTCACGCACGGAGGCGACGAGCACGCGGATGCCGATCAGATCGTAGATGTCGTCGAACTCACGTCCGCGCACGACCATCTTCTGATAGACGGAGTAGAGCTGTTTCGGCCGGCCGGAGACCTTGCCGCGGATGCGCAGATCGCGGAGATCCTCGTCGATCTCCTCCACGACCTGGCTCAGGTACTTCTCGCGCTGCGGTGTGCGCTGCGCGATGAGGCTGTGGATCTCGTTGTAGATCTTGGGGTGCAGCACCGCGAACGAGAGATCCTCGAGCTCGGACTTGATCGCCTGGATACCGAGCCGATTGGCCAGGGGCGCGTAGATCTCGAGCGTCTCCTTGGCCTTCTTCGCCGCCTTCTCCGGTGGGACGAACCCCCAGGTCCGTGCATTGTGCAGGCGGTCGGCGAGCTTGATCAGGAGGACGCGGATGTCCTTCGACATCGCCACGATCATCTTGCGGACGGTTTCGGCCTGGGCGCTCTCGCCGTACTTGACCTTGTCGAGTTTCGTGACGCCATCGACGAGCATCGCCACCTCGTCGCCGAACTCGGCGGTGAGGTCGGTGAGCGCGTAGCCGGTGTCCTCGACGGTGTCGTGCAGGAGCGCCGCGGCGATCGCACGGGGTCCGAGACCGAGTTCCGCGAGGATCTGCGCGACCGCGAGCGGATGCGTGATGTACGGCTCGCCGCTCTGACGCTGCTGGCCGGTGTGCTTGTCCTTGGCCACGGCGTAGGCGCGCTCGATGACCGAGAAGTCGCCACGGGGGTGATTGGCCCGGACGGTGCGGATCAGGTTGTCGAGGTCGTTGACCCTGGACGCGCGCGAGAAGATGCGGGGAACCAGACGCCGCAGGCTCGATCCCTGCGCCGGCGACTGTGCTTCCGCCATCCGCTCACCTCCGAATCAGAACATCAGACAATCCTACGTCCGTCCGGCGGGAGCGGATCCCGCCGGACGGAGACGTCAGGCTTCGACCGTCGCGCGCTGGCGCGCTTCGCGGATCCGGGCGTCGCGCTCGCGGATCTGCGGCTCGTTCTCGCGGAAGAGCGAGTAGAGCGGAGCGGCGACGAACAGGGTCGAGTACGTCGCCACCAGGATGCCGACGAAGATCGACAGCGAGATGTCGGTGAGCGTCTCGGCGCCGAGCCACAGCGATCCGATGAAGAGGATCGCTCCGACCGGGAGAGCGGCGACCACCGAGGTGTTGATCGAGCGCACGAGCGTCTGGTTGACCGCGAGGTTGACCGACTCCCCGAACAGGCGCGCAGACTTCTCGCCGTCCTCGGTCGTGTTCTCTCGGATCTTGTCGAAAACGACGGTCGTATCGTAGAGCGAATACGCCAGGATCGTGAGGAATCCGATCACCGCCGCCGGCGAGATCTCGAACCCGGCCAGCGCGTAGACGCCGACGGTGATCACGAGCACGTCGAGCAGGCCGAGGATCGCGGCGGCCGACATCTTCCAGGTGCGGAAGTAGATCGCCAGGATCAGGAAGGTGAGTGCCAGGAAGATCGCGAGTCCCCATAGGGACTGGCGGGTGACGCTCTCGCCCCAGGCGGGACCGATGAACGACGACGTCACCTCCGCGGTATCGACGCCGTATGCGTCGGCCAGTGCCGCGGTGACCTGCTGCGTCTCGTCGGCCGTCATCTGGTCGGTCTGCACGCGGATGTCGGAGCCGTTCACGACGACGACCTTGGTCGCCGACTCGGGAACGACCGACTTGACCGCGTCGGTGGCGATCTGCTGATCGGTGCTGTCGGGAGCGGCCACCGTGAACTGCGACCCACCGGTGAACTCGATCGAGAACTGGATGGGGCGGATCAGCGGCACCAGAGCGGAGCCCACGACCAGGATGATCGCGATGATGAACCACAGACGGCGCCGTCCGACGAACGGGAAAGAGGTCTTGCCCGTGTACAGGTTGTTGCCGAACTCATTCATGGAAGGCATCAGGCGTCTCCCTCACTTCCGGCCTTGGTGGGTCTGTCACCCGAGAGAGCCTCCGCGCGCTTGCGCTCGGCGATGGTCTGTCGACGCTCCGCTTCACCGCGCGAGCGCGAGTTGCGCGCACCACGACCGGCGGATGCCGTCGCGACCTCGCGGAACTGCGAGCGGTTGCGATAGACCGCGCCGAGGGCCTCGGGGTCGAGACCCGAGAGTTTGTGTCCGCCACCGAAGAAGCGGGTGCGGGCGAGCAGCTGCATGACCGGGTGCGTGAAGATCACGAAGATGAACACGTCAATGATCGTCGTGAGTCCGAGCGTGAAGGCGAACCCCTTCACCGTGGAGTCGGCGAGGATGTAGAGCACGAGAGCGGCGAGGACGTTGATCGACTTCGAGATGTAGATCGTCCGCTTGGCGCGGCCCCAGCCGTCTTCGACCGCCGAGGTGATCGACTTCCCATCGCGCAGCTCATCTCGGATTCTCTCGAAGTAGACGATGAACGAGTCGGCCGTGAATCCGATCGAGACGATCAGACCCGCGACGCCGGCGAGCGAGAGACGGAAGCCGAGACGCCACGCCAGGATGCAGATCACGATGTACGTCAGTACACCCATCACCGCGATCGACGCGATGATCACCGTCCCGAGCGCGCGGTAGGAGAAGAGCGAATAGATCGCGACGAGGATGAGTCCGATGAGACCGGCGATCAGTCCGATCTGCAACTGCTGGGTTCCGAGCGTCGCGGAGACCGTGTCGGAGCTCTGCACGGTGAAGCTCAGCGGCAGGGCACCGTACTTCAGCTGGTCGGCGAGGGTGGTCGCTGATTCCTGGGTGAAGCTTCCCGAGATGCTCGGGCGACCGTCGAGGATCACACCGTTCATCCGCGGTGCGGAGATCACGACGCCATCGAGGACGAAGGCGAACTGATCGCGCGGCGAGAGGTTGTCGATGCGGTTCTGGTTGAGGCGCGTGCTGACCTTGCCGAACTTGTCGGCCCCGTCGGGGTTCATCGTCAGCTGCACGAGCCAGGCGCCCGACTGCGGGTCGCGACCGCTGGCCGCGTCGTCGATCGCCGTTCCGTCGAGCTCGGTCGGGCCGAGGAGGTACTTCGCCTGACCGAACTCGTCGCAGGCGATCATCGGCTGGTCGCTCGGGACGTTGGTCGGGTTCTCAGGGTTCGCGCAGTCGTAGGCGAGGAACTCGGCCTGAAGCTTGGGCGTCAACCAGTTGAGGTCGCTGCCGTCGGTCGGCTCGACCGTGGGGGTCGCCTCCAGCGAGTCATCCGGGGCGGGGTACGGCGTCTCATTGCCGTCTTCGCCGACGAACGACGTGGTCGCCGCCGTCGTCGCCAGGACCGCACGGAACTCGAGCTGCGCGCTGCTGGTGATCCGCTCGCGGGTCTGCTCGTCGGCGACACCCGGGATCTGGACGACGATGTTCTGGCCGCCCTCGGTGGTGATGTCGGCCTCGGCGACACCGGAGGCGTCGACGCGCTGGCGGATGATCGAGGCCGCCTGGTTCAGCTGCTCCGACGAGGGCGCCGCGCCGTCCTCGGTCTCCGCCTGCAGGACGATCTGCGTGCCGCCCTGGAGGTCGAGCGCGAGTTCCGGAGTCCAGGAGCTCTTTCCGAAGACGTACACGCCGGCCGCGTTGATGCCGAAGAGAACCCCCGTCACGAGGAGCAGGCCGAGAAGGACCCGCCAGGCGTGACGGACAGGAGAGGATGAAGCCACGTGAGTTCAGCTTTCTGAGAGGCCGGATTCCGGGGTGCGGACGAACGCCGCGAGCTTACTTTTCGTCAGCGTCGCGGTCGAGGCGCGCGCGCGTCTCTTCCGGGGTCTCGGCGACCGGAGCATCCGCCTCGACGACGGTGTCGTCGTCCGCGAGCTCGGCGTCGTCCGCGACGATGTCCTTCGGCTCGACGATCCGGAGGATCGCCTGGCTGTGCACCTCGATCACGACACCGGGAGCGACCTCGACGGATGCCGGGTGGTCGAGGTCTTCGGGGTCGTACGACACGATCGTGCCGTAGATGCCGCCCTGCAGGAGCACGCGGACGCCGGGAACCGTCTTCGTCGCCTTCTCCTCCTGCTCGGCCTTCATCTGCTTCTGACGCTTGCGCGTGTTGAAGATCATGAAGACGAGGAGGACGGCCAGAAGACCGAACAGGATGATTTCCATGGGGCGGAGCGCCTTTCTGAGGTGCATGCACCATCAAGGGGCGCACAGAAGTTTCGGGGGAAGTCTTCTGTGATTATAGGTCATCGAAGCGAAGCGCTCCGTCGGGGTGAGCGATGCCGAGATGGGCGTAGGCCTCGGGCATGGCGACCCGACCTCGCGGCGTGCGTCCGAGGAAACCGATGCGAACCAGATACGGCTCGACCACGCTCTCGACGGTCTCCGCCTCTTCGCCGACGGCAACCGCGAGCGTGCTGAGCCCGACCGGACCCCCGCGGAACCGTCGCACGAGCGCGTCGAGCACGGCGCGATCCAGGCGGTCGAGGCCGATGGGGTCGACGTCGTACAGTTCGAGTGCAGCACGGACATCGGCGATCGTCGCTTCTCCCCCGCCGTGCACGAGCGCGTAGTCGCGCACACGTCGGAGAAGCCGGTTCGCGATGCGGGGCGTGCCCCGCGAACGGCGTGCGATCTCGGCGAGCGAGTCGGACGGGAGATCGACACCCAGCACCGCGGCGGATCGCGCGATCACCCGTTCGAGTTCGCCCTCTTCGTAGAACTCCAGATGGCCGGTGAATCCGAATCGATCGCGCAGCGGATTCGGCAGCAGACCCGATCGGGTCGTCGCGCCCACGAGGGTGAACGGCGCGAGCTCGAGCGGGATGCTGGTTGCTCCCGCTCCCTTGCCGACCATGATGTCGATGCGGAAGTCCTCCATCGCGAGGTAGAGCATCTCCTCCGCGGAGCGCGCCATGCGGTGGATCTCGTCGATGAAGAGCACCTCGCCCGGCACCAGGCTCGACAGCAGAGCGGCGAGGTCGCCGGCGTGCTGGATCGCGGGCCCGCTCGACAGACGCAGCGGACGCTCGCTCTCGTGGGCGACGATCATCGCGAGCGTCGTCTTGCCGAGCCCGGGCGGGCCGGCGAGCAGGATGTGATCGGCCGGACGGCTCTGGATGCGGGCAGCTTCGAGAAGGAGCTGGAGCTGTCCCCGCACTTTCTGCTGCCCGACGAACTCCCCGAGGCTCGTCGGGCGCAGGGCGCCCTCGATGGCGAGTTCGGTCTCGTCGACGGGCTCGGAGGCGTCGAGTTCGTCAGCCACGTGCCGGTCCCAGCAGGGCGAGAGTGCGACGCAAGAGAGGTGCGACGGCCGCCCGCTCGGCGTCGGATGCCTCGGCGGCGGTCTGCGCGGCGGCCTCTGCGGCCACCTTCTCCGACCACCCCAGTCCGACCAGAGCGGCAGCCACCTGACCGACGATGTCGACGGCGCCGGTCGGCGTCGGTGCGGCCACGATCGTCGGCTGCACCTTTCCGGCGAGCTGCACGACGATGAGCTTCGCGGTCTTCGGGCCGATTCCCGAGACGCGGCGGAAGGGCGCGTCGTCCTCGTCGTTCACCGCCTCCGCGATCTGGTCGACGGTCAGGTGCGAGAGGACCCCGAGTGCGGACTTCGGTCCCACCCCGGTCACGCTGATGAGCAGCCCGAAGACCTCGAGTTCCTCGCGCTCGGCGAATCCGAACAGCGAGAGCGCGTCCTCCCGCACGATCAGACTCGTGTGCAGGCGCAGCTGCTCCCCCATGGTCGCGGTGTGCGCGACGTCGGCCGGCACGGCGACGGAGAACCCGACGCCGCCCACCTCGACGACGACCTGATCGGAGGTCGAGTGCAGCACGGTGCCGTGCAGGGAGGAGATCATCCCCCCAGCCTAGGCGCCGCGTCGTACGTATGTTCGAGCGACACGCTCCGCATCCGCCCAGGCGCGCTGAGCCGGGGTGAGTGCACCCGGGGCTGCGGCTGCCCCGGCACCGCCTCGGCGCCACGCATGGCAGAGCGCGATCGCCAGAGCATCCGCGGCATCCGCCGGCTGCGGAGGTGCGTCGAGGCGGAGGATGCGGGCGATCATCGCCTGCACCTGCCGCTTGTCGGCCGAGCCGTAGCCGGTGACCGCCGCCTTGACCTCGCTCGGCGTGTGGGTCTCGGCGGGAAGACCTGCTTCTGCGGCGAGCAGCAGCGCGACGCCGCTGGCCTGGGCCGTGCCCATCACCGTGTGCGTGTTCTGCTGAGCGAACACCCGCTCGACCGCGACCGCCTGCGGCGAATGCACGGCGATGACCTCGCGGATGCCGGCGGCGACGGTCGCGAGACGCTCACCGATCGGCGCATCGGGCGCAGAACGGATCACCCCGACGTGCACGAGCGTGCCGCGACGAGAGCCGTCGACGTCGACGATGCCCACACCGCATCGGGTGAGGCCAGGATCGATCCCGAGCACGCGCAGCGAGGAGGAGGTCACTCCCCCAGGCTATGCGGCACCGTCGACGTCGGACGCGTGGCGCGCCTAGCTGTCGTCGTTCTCGAGCTCGGCCTGCACCTCGGACGAGAGGTCGAAGTTGCTGAAGACGTTCTGGACGTCTTCGCTGTCTTCGAGCGCATCGATGAGACGGAAGATCTTGCGCGCGGTGTCGGCGTCGATCTCGACCTTGAGGTTCGGCACGAACTCGACGTCGGCCGACTCGTAGTCGATGCCCGCGTCCTGCAACGCACTGCGCACGGTCACGAGATCGGTCGCCTCGGTGATGATCTCGAAGCCCTCGGCGTGCGGCTCGATCTCCTCGGCACCCGCCTCGAGCGCCGCCATCATGACGTCGTCCTCGGTGGTCCCCTCGGAGCCCACCACGATCACGCCCTTGCGCGAGAAGTTGTAGGCGACGCTTCCCGGATCGGCGAGCGTTCCCCCGTTGCGGCTCAGGGCCGTACGCACCTCGGCGGCCGCACGGTTCTTGTTGTCGGTCAGACACTCGATCATGAGCGCCACGCCGTTCGGGCCGTATCCCTCGTACATGATCGAGGTGTACTCGACGGCCTCGCCGCCGATGCCGGCCCCGCGCTTGACCGCGCGGTCGATGTTGTCCTTCGGGACGGAGGTCTTCTTCGCCTTCTGCACCGCGTCGAACAGCGTCGGGTTGCCGGCGAGATCCGCGCCGCCGAGCTTGGCCGCGACCTCGATGTTCTTGATGAGCTTGGCCCACGACTTGGCACGGCGTGCGTCGATGACGGCCTTCTTGTGCTTCGTGGTGGCCCACTTGGAATGCCCGGACATAAGTCTCCACTCGTCGTATCCGCCCGTGGGCATTGCCCAGGGCATCGTCCAGTCTAACGAATCGTGCACCGGCACCTGCGACCGTCGGCCGCCGGCGTCACATCCTCTCGCCCAGCCGCTCGGGGCGGGAACTACCGAGCGGAGTCCGGCAGCGCGACCTTGGGGCGGGCCCAGGAGCGCCCGCGGGTGTCCTTGAGGATGTCGTACTCGACGTCGACGTGCGGCTCGATCGCGCTGTACTTGTCGTTCGGCGCGCCGATGACCAGCTGGAATCCGAGCCCTCGCCACGCACCGATCGCCCGCTTGGTGAAGTGCGCGTCCGCCTTGATGAGCGCCTCATCCATGAAGACCGGGGCGTAGCGCGGCCGCGTCGCGCCGGCATCCCCGAGCTGGTAGCGAAGTGCTGCGCCGACGATGAACGCCACGAGTTCCTGCGACTCGCCGCCGGACTTCTCGCCGATGTGGTCGTAGAGCGCGATGTGCTCCCCCGTGTCGGCCCGCACGCGCTCCGCGCTGACCCGCACGTGATTGCGCACGTCGATGAGTTCGGCGAAGTCCGGAGCACTGCGTCGCATGCGGCCGATCAGACGGCTCATCCGGCGGTAGACGGCGTCGCGCTGTTCGTCGGTGGACGCGGCGTCGATGAGCCCGCGCACCTCCCGCAGCTCTCGGCGGAATCGCTTGCGCGCCTCGGACTGGTTCTCCCGTGGGGTGATCCGCAGGCGGTGGTCGTCATCGTAGAACGGGAGGTCCTCCATGATGCGATTGATCGGCTCGATCCGATCCTTGATCTCGCGCACCGAGCGAGCGAGCGACGAATCGAGGCTCGTCAGGTCGTTCCCCGACAGCTTGAGCAGGCTGTCGCGCCACTCCGCTTCGAGCTCGTGCAGACCGTTGGTCTGGAGGGCGTCGAGAATGCCCTCGAACTCGGTGACCGACGCGTCGGGGTCGGGAAGGATCGTGAGGGTGTCCCACCGTTCCAGGAACGCGGTCATCAGCCGGCGCATCGCCTCTCGCTGCTCGGCATGCGCCTCCGCTGCCGCGCTGCGGTCCTCATCCAGTCGGATCGCGGCCGTGCGCATCCCCGCGACGAGGTGCGCGAGGCGCTGCGAAGCGGTGACGTCGACGGCCGAATCCGGACCGAGGAAACGCGCGTCGAGGAAGACGGAGTGCCGCTCCTCGAGGGCCGTTCCTTCCGCATCCGCCGCGTCGATGGTCCGCTGGCACTCGTCGACCTGATCGGTCACCTCGACCCAGCGATCCTGCGCAGCGGCGAGATCGCCGTCGATCCGTGAGCGTTCATCGCGGAGCCGCGACGCCCTGGCCTTGAGATCGTCCGCCCGCTGTCGGAGCTCCGCGATCTGCGGGTTCGCGTCGGTGACCTCGGTCTCGATCGCCAGCCACCGATCCCGCTCGGCGCTGACGGATTCGACGTCGATCTGATCCCAGGTGAGATCCTCGATCTTCGCGTGCAGTTTCGCGCGATCGCCGATGAGGTCGAGCGCCTCCTCGGCCGTCTGAGTCGCGGAGGCCGCCGCGTCGTGCTTCTGCTCCAACCGGACGATGCGTTCGTCGAGTTCCTGGAGTCGTCGGTCGTTGGTGAAACCCAGGAGGTTGGTGCGACCGTGACCGCCGTGCGATCCGCGGCTTCCGTGCGAGACCTGGCCGGTGATCGTGAGCGCTTTGGTGTGCGACGCGAGTTCCGCCGTGGAATCGACGCACACGAACCCGAAGCGATCCTGCAGGCGCTGCTGGAGCCACCCGGTGAACGGCGTCGAGAGGTAGTCGAGACGCGCGGGCAATGTGCGGTCGTCGGTCAGGCGGAGTTCCGCGAGACCGGTGTGAACGCCTTCGTACGTGATGCGTTCGGGCGTGCGCACGGAGTCGATGGCTCGACGGAACGCGGCGAGATGGGCGACGTCGAGCAGCAGCGTGCGGGCGAACCCGCCCAGGGCGAGGTTGAACGCCTCCCGCCACGGCTCGAACTCGGTGCGCACCTCGATGAGTTCTCCGACGAACGGCAGATCGGAGGGTGCGAGTCCGGCGGCCTCCGCGAGGAGGGTTCTGGTCTCATCCAGATGCGGCGGGATGCTGCCCCGCACGCGGTGCGCGCTCTCCCTCTCCGCACGAGCCGTGCCCAGCTCCGCGGAGAGCACGCGGCGAGCGGACTCGGCATCCGCGAAGGTCGCACGGGCCGCGCGCTGAGCGCCGTCCGGAACGGACCTGCGGACGTCGCCGAGGAGCTGCTCGAACTGCGCTAACGTCGTGATCTCAGCGCCGAGATCGGCGGTCACCGCGTCGAAACGCTCGCGCTCCCGTTGCACCTCCGTGAGACGGCGTTCAACCACCCGGAGTTCGCGCTGCGCCGTCTCGAGCCGGTCGCCGCCGGACTGCCGGAGGATTTCGAGCACCGCTTCCCGTTCGTCATCCGCCGCGTCGATGAGCGCGCGCTTCTCCCGGGTGGCGAGTTGCAGACCGTGCGTGCGATCGCGGAGCTCGCCCTCGACCTCCCGGAGCAGATCGAGACGGCGCTCCGCGCTCCAGAAGGCGGCGCGGGACGACGAGTCGGAGAACACTCCGACCTCGTCGATAACCCGCACCCGCTCGGCTGCATCGGAGATGCGCCGGGAGATCTCACGGATGGGTTCGAGTGCCGCGACCTGTTGCTTCGCCACCAGCATGCGGGTGCGCGTGCTCTCGAGCTCGTCGAAATGCGCCACCACCGCATCCGCCATGGCCATGGTCTCCGGCTCCTCGAGCACGAGCTTCTTGTAGAGATCGTCGACCGTCGTGATCTGCTGACCCGCCTGGATTCGCGCGAGCAGGCTGATCGCCTTCGCGCCCGATCCCGCCGCACCGATTCCGAGGACGGCGTGCAATCGTGCCGAGAACTCGCGATCCGTCGCCAGTGTGTCCAGCCCCACGCTGCGGGCAGCGGCATCCGACAGGCGCTGACCCGCAGCGCGTTCGAGCTCGCCGAGATCGAACCCGTCGTCGACGGTGGCACGCAGTCGGACGGTGTCATCGAGGGTCCGGGCATCCGCAGGGATGTACCAGGCCCGGAGCGCGGTGAATCGAGTGCCGTCGTGATCGCGCCAGGTCATGGCGATCGCACTCCAGGTGTCCTCGCCGTCGCCGCGCAGCACACGGAGCTTCGTCCCGTCATCGGTGCGGGACTCGTCGATCTTGCCGCGCCCGTAGGAGAGGATGTTCCGCTGCTCGTCGCCGCGCGGGCGTCCGGTCACGCCGCCGTTGGACGCGCCGTTGAAGGGCGTGGTGTGGGGCATCATCAGCGCGATGTAGCCGTCCATCAACGTCGACTTGCCCGAGCCGGACCCACCGCACAGGAGCGTCGCATCCGGGGAGAACCGCACTCGGTGAGGTCCCGCGTCGTAACCGCCCCAGTTGATCAGTTGGAGCTCTTCGGCCACCCACTGCTGCCCCCGCGAACTCGCCGGGATCAGGCCGAACAGCGTATCCACCATCGTCATCGCTCGATCGCTCCCTGTCCGCGCAACCACTCGCGCAACTCCCTCAGCGTCTCCGCGCTGAGCACCACCTCGACGAGGGCGCTGATCCGATAGCGCCCGCTCGTCTCCTCCTGCACGATGCCCTCGCGATCGAGCCGCTCCATCGCGCTGCGGATCGCCTTCTGCTGCCGGGCGGTGCTCCCGTCGATGTCGGCGAAGTAGCTGAGCACGGTCTGCTCGACGTCTTCGATGTCGATGCGCACCGAGGACTCCCCTGCTCCGGATTCGCGCTGGTAGACGGTGCGCAGGTGCACGAGCACGAGAGTCTCGGCCCGCGAATACGGAGCGTCCTTGAGGAGGACGGGCATGTCGATCTCGTCGGACCGCAACTGCTGCTTGTAAGCGAACCCCCGTGCATGGTCGATGACGAGGCGCACGTAGAGGTCGTTCAATCGCGACTCGATGACCTGCTGGTGATCGAGGAGCAGCCCCCACTCCCGTCGGCTCTTCTCAGCCGAGATGAAACGGCGTTGCAGAAGGTGCACGAGCACCCGTCTGATCTGCGGGTCGAGCGTGCCGCGATCACCGGGGAAGTGCTCCTCGAGATCGTCCTCCATCGCCGTCGGGGTGATGAACGGCTCGCCCTCGGCCGCGACGGCCACGTCCGCGTCACTCATCTGTCTCCTCCTTCGTCGTGCGCGCGGTCACCGCGCCGAACGCGAATCTCCGCGTGGTGCCGTCCGGCCGGAGCGCCTCGACCACCGACACTCCGTCGCCGTCGCTCATGCCGTTGCGGTGCGCGATCTCCAGCAGGCCGAGAAGATCGACCGGACGCCGCGTCGCGTCGGGTGCGTCCTGGAACGCGGCGGCGAGGTCGAATCCATCGCCGAGCCCGGCGACGAGATCCTCGAGTTCCGCGTATCGCGGGCCGCCCCACTCGCGGGTGTCGTGATCCACGAAGTCGACGTCTTCGGGATCGGTCAGAGGCGAGGGGGCGCGCGGCGGGCGGATGTCACTCACCGTCTGCCGGAGGTGCCCGAGATCGATCAGCGGCATGCTGCGCACCGGCTCGGCGACGCTGCCCGGTCCCGACCACGAGTGCAGGCCGGCGATGACGTCCCGGAGGAGGTCGTCGATCTGTCGATCGCGCAGTGGATCGTGCGTCCGTACCTGACCGGTGATCACGTGCGAAGCGCGCCGCTGCGCGGCCAGGACCTCCTCGACACCGAACTCCACCCGCCGACCGATGGCGTCGAGCTCCGCGCGCTGATCCCGGTCGAGAGCACGCGCGAACGGCTGCGCGAGCAGGCCGCGGAGTTGCTCGGTCAGCGCGTCGATGCGATCGGGGTCGCCGATCAATCGGAGTGCACCGGCGAACGCCCGACCTTCCGACGTCGACTGCATCACGTCCTGCGCGCGCTGGAGGTACTCGCGGAGCACCTCACCGGTCGGCCGTTCGTCGCGTCGCAGGTGAGCGACGACATCGCGCTGCATGGCCTTGAGCGACTCGGCGACACGAGTGAAGTCCGCCGGCAGCTCGCGCGCGAGGTGGAGGACGTTCTCGGCCTCCTCCAACAGCTCATCGTCATCGTGCGGATCGGCGCGGCCGGATTCGTCGATGCGAGCGATCTCGGCATCGATCACCCCGCGTTCCGCTCGCAACCGGGCGAGCCGGCGAATGGGGTCCGCTTCGGCGATGTCGGACAGGTGCTCGACCGCGTCGAGCAGCGTACGTACGCGCGAGTTGGAGACACGGGTACGACCGCCGCCGGTGCGGCCGGCGATCTCGAGCGCTTCGACCGCATGCGCCGACAGCCGGTAGACCTCGACATCGTCGTCGATCTGCTGGACGAGCCAGCCGAGGCGCACCCAGCTCCGGCACACGTCGCGCCCGCCCCCGGCGGGCAGCTTGCGGTCCTCGTCGTCGTATCCGGCGCCGCGCAACTCGTCCAGCACCTCGGCGAGCTCGGCGTGCGCGTCGGCGATCGGCACCGCCGAGCGATCCGCCGTGAAGAGGAGCGTCAGCGAAGCGACGACGAACGGAGCGAATCGGCCGTGCAGGAGATCGAGCGTCGGAGTGCTGAAGGCGACGACCGCTCGGGCGTAGGCGGCCTCGGCCCTGGATCCAGTCACCGATCGAGCGTAGCCCGAACGCGTCGTTCCGTCGTCGCACGCACACGCCGGGCGGGTCGCGCGGTCAGCGTCCTCGTTCGTCCGCGCGGATTCGCACCCGTTCGAGAAGCAGCTCGTGGAAGCGGCTATCCCCGTCGACTTCGGGATGGAAGCTCGTGCCGAGCAACGCCCCCTGCCGCACCGCGACGATCCGTCCGTCTTCCAGGGCGGCGAGCACCTCGACGCCCGCCCCGACGCGCTCCACGATCGGAGCACGGATGAACGTGGCGCGCACCATCGGCGCGCCGAGCACCGGCGCGTCCAGCTCCGTCTCGAAGGACTCCACCTGGCGGCCGAAAGCATTGCGACGCACCGTGACGTCCATACCTCCGAACGACTCCTGCCCCTCGATGCCGTCGGCGATCTCGTCCGCGAGCAGGATGAGTCCCGCGCACGTGCCGTAGACCGGAAGGCCGTCGGTGATCGCGGAACGGATCGGTTCCTGCATCCCGAAGACTCGCGACAGCTTGTCGATCACGCTCGATTCGCCGCCCGGCAGGACGAGGCCGTCGACCGCCGCGAGTTCCTCGGGGCGCCGAACCAGCACGACCTCCGCGCCGAGGTGCGCGAGCAAAGCGGCGTGCTCGCGCACGTCGCCCTGCAGCGCGAGCACACCGACGGACGGACTACCAGCCACGCTCGGAGAGGCGGTGCGGCGCGGGGAGGTCGGACACATTGATGCCCACCATCGCCTCACCGAGACCGCGGGAGACATCGGCGATCACCTTCGGGTCGTCGTGGAACGTGGTGGCCTTCACGATCGCGGCCGCGCGCTGGGCGGGGTTGCCGGACTTGAAGATGCCGGAACCGACGAAGACCCCGTCGGCGCCCATCTGCATCATCATCGCGGCATCCGCGGGCGTCGCCACACCTCCGGCGACGAAGAGCACGACCGGGAGCTTGCCCGTCTCGGCGACCTCGACGACGAGGTCGTACGGTGCCTGCAGCTCCTTCGCGGCGACGTAGAGCTCATCCTTGGTCATCGATCGCAGCACGTTGATCTCGCTCGTGATCTTGCGGATGTGCTTCGTCGCCTCCGAGACGTCCCCGGTGCCGGCCTCGCCCTTCGAGCGGATCATCGCCGCACCTTCGTTGATGCGGCGCAGCGCCTCGCCGAGGTTGGTCGCCCCGCACACGAACGGCACGGTGAAGCCGAACTTGTCGATGTGGTTGACGTAGTCAGCCGGAGAGAGGACCTCCGACTCGTCGATGTAGTCGACGCCGAGCTCCTGGAGGATCTGCGCCTCGACGAAGTGGCCGATGCGCGCCTTCGCCATCACGGGGATCGAGACCGCGTCGATGATGCTGTCGATCATGTCGGGGTCGCTCATGCGCGAGACCCCGCCCTGAGCGCGGATGTCGGCGGGAACGCGCTCGAGCGCCATGACGGCGACGGCACCGGCGTCCTCGGCGATCTTCGCCTGTTCGGCGGTGACGACGTCCATGATGACGCCGCCTTTGAGCATCTCGGCGAGACCCCGCTTGACGCGCGCGGATCCGGTGGTTGCCTGGTCGTTCATCGCATTCCTCTCGGCTGAGCCAATCGCTCTATTGATCTATGTCAAACCGTAGCATCGTCTCGGACGTTCTAGAATCGAGATCGAGGACCTATGAGCGCCCAGATCACCGGAACGACCGCAGCGGACATCGCCGACAGCGTGCGCGCCCTGCGCGAGCGCGGCAAACTCCGCCCCGGCGACTCGCTTCCGCCGGTCCGAGAACTTGCCGCCACGCTGGGCGTGAACCGCAACACGGCGGTGGCTGCCTACCGCCAGCTCGCTCAGGCAGGGCTGGTCGTCTCGCGCGGACGCGCCGGCACCACGATCGCCGGTGTTGAAGCGGTGGCGCAGGAGGGCTACGCCGCCGACACCGTCCTCCGCGATGTCGGCACCGGCAACCCCGAACCACGGCTCATCCCCGACCCGTCCCCCGCCCTCGCTCGCGTCGCCGGCCGCCCAGTGCTGTACGGAGAACCCGTGATCGATCGCGGACTCGACGCATGGGCACGCGAATGGATCACCGCCGACCTCGATCAGACCGATTTCCGCGTCACGGTCACCAGCGGCGCGGTCGACGCGGTCGAACGACTCCTCGCCCAGGCGCTCATGCGCGATGACGCGGTCGCGCTCGAGGATCCCTGCTTCCTCGCCAGCATCCACACGGTGCGCCTCGGCGGTTACCGCGCCATCCCCGTCCCCGTCGACGCGGAGGGTATGACGGTCGACGGCCTCCGCGCGGCGCTCGACGCCGGCATCCGCGCGATCATCTGCACCCCGCGCGCGCAGAACCCGACGGGCACCAGCCTCACAGCCGCGCGCGCCGCCGAACTCCGCGCGGTGCTGGCCGACCACCCCTACGTACTGATCATCGAGGACGACCACTTCTCGATGCTCTCGCAGCGCCCCTACGAGACGTTGATCGGACCGGACCACCGGCGGTTCGCCCTCGTGCGATCGGTGTCGAAGTTCCTCGGCCCCGACATGTGCCTGGCGCTCGCGGCCACCGACCCGGAGACCGCCGAGCGCCTGTCGATGCGCCTCAGCCCGGGAACGACCTGGGTGAGCCACCTGCTCCAACGACTCACGCACGCCCAGCTGACCGATCCGGCGGCGCTCGAGACGATCGGCGCCGCAGCCGCGCACTATGCCGAGCGCAACGCCGCCTTCGCCGCACGGCTGCGCGCCCGCGGATTCGACGTCCCCGACTCCGACGGCCTCAGCCTCTGGGTCGAGCTCCCCCGCCCCGCCCGCACCGTCGCCGAGCAGCTCATGCGGCGAGGATGGCTCGCCCGAACAGGTGAAGAGTTCGCCCTCGACGACAGGGCAGAGCCGTCGCGGCATCTGCGCCTCACCGTCCACGATCTGTCCGACGCGGATGCCGAGGCCTTCGTCACCGACCTCGTCGCGGCCTCCCGATGACCACCCGCAGCGGGGAAACCCCCGCCCTGAATGAAAGGATCGGGAGATGAAGATCCTCTCCATCCAGTCCGCCGTCGCGTACGGTCACGTCGGCAACTCCGCCGCAGTGTTCCCGCTGCAGCGCATCGGCGTCGAGGTCCTCCCGGTCTACACCGTGAACTTCTCGAACCACACCGGCTACGGCGCCTGGCGCGGTCCGATGATCGATCCCGGCGAGGTGCGCGAAGTGATCACCGGCATCCAGGAACGGGGCGTCTTCGGACGCATCGACGCGGTACTCAGCGGATACCAGGGCGGCGAGGGCATCGGCGACGTGATCATCGACGCCGTCGCCCGGGTCAAGGCCGAGAATCCGGATGCTGTCTACGCCTGCGACCCCGTGATGGGCAACGCCAAGTCCGGGTGCTTCGTGGCCCCCGCGATCCCCGTGCTGCTCCGGGAGAAGGTCGTGCCCGTGGCCGACATCATCACCCCGAACCAGTTCGAGCTCGGATTCCTCACCGAGACGGAACCCGACACGCTCGAATCCACACTGGCGTCGGTCGACCTCGCGCGCGCGATGGGCCCGCGCACGGTGCTGGTCACCAGCGTCGAACGACCGGATCGCGAAGAGGGGACGATCGAGATGCTCGCGGTCGACGATGAGGGCGCGTGGATCGTGCAGACCCCGCACCTTCCGATGAAGGCGAACGGTTCGGGAGACGTCACCGCCGCTCTCTTCACGGCGCACTACGTCGAGACGGGCAGCGCGCAGACCGCGCTCGAGCGCACCGCGTCGAGTGTGTACGACCTGCTGAAGGCCACGCTCGACTCCGGGGAACGCGAGCTGCAGCTCGTCGAGGCCCAGGAGTTCTACGCGCACCCGCGCATGCAGTTCACCGCGCGCCGGGTGCGCTGAGCTCAGGACTTCGGCCACGCGGTGGCGACGGCCTCCCGCACCTCGCCGAGGAGCTGCGGGAGCGCTTTCGTCTTCGCGATGATCGGGAAGAAGTTCGCGTCGGAGCGCCACCGCGGAACCACGTGCTGATGCAGGTGTCCGTCGACACCGGCGCCGGCGACGGCGCCCTGGTTCATCCCGATGTTGAACCCGTCGCACCGCGACACCTCGGTGAGAACGCGCATCGCGGTCTGCGTGAGCGCGCCGATCTCGGCGACCTCCTCGGGCGTGGCCTGATCGTAGGTCGCGATATGGCGGTACGGGCAGACGAGCAGGTGTCCCGAGTTGTAGGGGAACAGGTTCAGCAGCACGTAGGCGGTCTCGCCACGCGCGACGATCAGCCGCTCGGCATCCGGATGCTTCGGGGCCTCGCAGAACGGGCACTCCTCGCGCAGCGGCTCGGGCCCCGCCTGGATGTACGCCATCCGGTGCGGGGTCCAGAGCCGCTGGAACTCGTCGGGGACGCCCGCGAGCGTCCCGACGCCTTCCTCGATCTCAGACACCGGCCGGCCCCTGAGCGAGCGCAACGAGACGAAGGGTCACGGCAGGTCCCCCGCCGTCTGCACGAGCGTGTGATCGGCGATCGCGGTGCGGATGCGGGCGACGGCATCCGCGATCGGAACGCCGTTCTCCTGGGTGCCGTCACGGTAGCGGAACGAGACCGTGCCTGCGGCGCGGTCCTGCTCGCCCGCAATGAGCAGCAGCGGAACCTTGCCGGTCGTGTGGGTGCGGATCTTCTTCTGCATCCGGTCGTCGGAGGTGTCGAGCTCCGCACGCACTCCCGAGTCGCGGAGGGTCGTGATGACCTCCCCGAGGTAGTCGGCGTAGTCCTCAGCCACGGGGATGCCGACGACCTGGACGGGCGAGAGCCACACCGGGAAGTCACCGGCGTAGTGCTCGAGCAGGATCGCGAAGAAGCGCTCGATCGATCCGAAGAGCGCACGGTGGATCATGATCGGACGCTTCTTCTGACCGTCCTTGTCCATGAACTCGAGGTCGAAGCGTTCAGGCAGGTTCGGGTCGACCTGCACGGTCGAGAGCTGCCAGGTGCGACCGATCGCGTCGCGGGTCTTGAGATCGATCTTCGGACCGTAGAAAGCCGCTTCGCCGGGGACCTCGGTGAGCTTGAGGCCAGAGGCGACGGCGACGCGACGCAGCGCGTCGGTCGACGACTCCCAGAACTCGTCCGAACCGATCCACTTCGACTTCTCGTCGTCCTTCATCGACAGCTCGAGCTCGAAATCGGTGAGGCCGAAGTCGCGCAGCATCGACAGGATGAAGTCGAGGACCTTCGCGACCTCGCCTTCGAGCTGGTCGGGCGTGACGAAGAGGTGCGAGTCGTCCTGGGTGAATCCGCGCACGCGCGTGAGACCGTGCAGCGCTCCCGAGAGCTCGTTGCGGTAGACCGTGCCGTTCTCGGCGAATCGCAGGGGCAGATCGCGATAGCTGCGCGCGCGCTCCTTGTAGATCAGGATGTGCATGGGGCAGTTCATCGGCTTCAGGTAATAGTCCTGGCCCTGCTTGGTGATGTTGCCCTCGTCGTCGCGCTCCTCGTCCATGACGATCGGCGGGAACATCCCGTCCTTGTAGGTGACGAGGTGGTTCGAGGTGAGGAAGAGGTCTTCCTTCGAGATGTGCGGGGTGTAGACGTAGGTGTAACCGCCCTCGATGTGGCGCTTGCGTGCGTGCTGCTCCATCTCGCCGCGGATCATGCCGCCGCGCGGGTGCCACACCGAGAGCCCTGAACCGATCTCCTCCGGGAAGGAGAACAGGTCGAGCTCCTTGCCGAGGCGGCGGTGGTCGCGCTTTGCGGCCTCCTCGAGGCGGTGCTGGTAGGCGCGCAGCTCGTCCTTCGACGGCCAGGCGGTGCCGTAGATGCGCTGCAGCTGCGGGTTCTTCTCGCTGCCGCGCCAGTAGGCGGCGGCGATGCGGGTGAGATCCCAGCCGTTGCCGATCATGCGGGTGTTGGGCAGGTGCGGACCGCGGCAGAGGTCCTTCCAGACCACTTCGCCGTCACGGGTCGTGTTGTCGTAGATCGTGAGTTCGCCCTCGCCGACCTCGACGGAGGCGCCTTCGACCTTGCCCACCTGGGTTCCTGAGCCTGTCGAAGGGCCTTTGAGTCCGATGAGCTCGAGCTTGAACGGCTCGTCGGCGAGCTCGGCGCGCGCCTCGTCATCGGTCACGACGCGGCGCACGAAGCGCTGGCCCTCACGGACGATGCGCTGCATCTCCTTGGTGATCGCCTTGAGGTCCTCCGGCGTGAACGGCGAGTCGACACCGAAGTCGTAGTAGAAGCCGTCCGTGATCGGCGGGCCGATGCCGAGGTTCGCCTGCGGGTTGATCCGCTGCACGGCCTGCGCGAGCACGTGCGCCGTCGAGTGGCGCAGGATACTGAGGCCGTCGGGGCTGTCGATCGTGACCGCCTCGACCTCGTCGGCGTCGGTCACTGTGGTCGCGAGGTCCTTGAGGATGCCGTTGACGCGCATGGCGACGACGGATCGGTCAGAGAACAGGGCGAAGCCGTCTTTCGGCTGGGCGTTTTCAGGCACTGATCACTCCATCTGGGTCTGGATCTAGGCTACTCGCCTGGCCGGGTCGCGCTGACCGTCACGACGCCGGCTCGGATGCCGTGTGCACGACGGCCGGGGCGAGGATGATGATCGCGGCGCCGACGAGCGCGATCGACGACCCGACCCAGTCCCAGACCGTCGGCTTGAAGCCGTCGACGATGATGCCCCACGCGAGCGACCCCGCGATGAAGATCCCGCCGTACGCCGCGAGCACCCGACCGAAGTTGGCGTCGGGCTGCAGCGCCGCGATGAACCCGTACGCGCCGAGCGCCATCACTCCGAGCACGGCGAAAATCCATCCGCGCTCCTCTTTCACGGCCTGCCAGATCAACCAGGCTCCCCCGATCTCGGCGATGGCTGCCAACACGAAGAGAACGATGATGCGGAACACGGTCATGCGGCCAGTCTGGCAGTCGGGCCCGACTGCGCACGAGCATCCGCTACCGCCGATGCGGTATGCCTTCGACCGCGGTGGGTCGATGTGCGCGCCGCACTGTCGCGTGACGCTGGATAGGCGGCGCGGGAGCGCGCCCGGAGAGGCAGGAAATGAAGAAGTTCGTGAAGAGGGCACTCGTCAGCATTGTCGCCGTCACCGCGACGGTCGCCGTCGCGCTCGCGACCACCACCGTCGTGAACGTCGTCGCGTCGGAGTCGGAGAAGGACGCGATCGATTCGTACGGTCGTTTCGTCACGGTCGACGGGCGTCGTATGAACGTCGTGATCGCGGGTACCGGGCCGACCGACATCGTCTTGCTCCCGGGGTTCGGCACCGCATCACCGGTCATCGATTTCTCTCCCCTCGTCGACGATCTGGCGGCCGATCATCGCGTGATCGTGATCGAGCCCCTCGGCTACGGCTTGAGCGACGGCACGGAATCCGCTCGGACGACGGCGAACATCGTGACCGAGGTGCACGACGCGCTCGAGCAGCTCGGCATCGACCGGTACGTGCTGATGGGGCACTCCATCGCCGGCATCTACGCCCTCGAGATGGCGGCGAGACACCCTGAAGAGATCCAGGCGTTCGTGGGGATCGACACCAGCGTCCCGGGACAGCCGCACATGGACACCGAGTTCCCCACGGACCTCCTGGCAGCCGTTCGGGCTCTGGGACTCGCGCGCGCTGTGGTCGCCGTGGGCGGGGTCGGTTACGAAACGGACGCCTACTCCGATCATGATCGGGAGCAGATCGCGATGATCTCGAACCGCACGTCGATGGCTCCCACCTATCTCGACGAGATGTCGCACATCGCCTCGAACTTCGCGGATGCCGAGGGACGCACGTTCCCCGAACACCTCCCGGTGCTGCTCTTCGCGGAAGCGGACAATGCGAGCAACCCGGACTGGGTCGCCCTGCACGAAGCCCAGGCGGAGAGCGTCGCGGACGGCGCCGTCATCCCCGTTCCGGGAGGCCACTACCTCCATCACACGCACGCGACGGAGATCGCCGAGGACTTCCGAACCTGGTCGTCGGAGCGGATGACGTCTCCGCAGTGATCCGGGTAGCGTGAACGGATGACTCGCACCGTCGCCCGTTGGATCCTCGCTGCCGGACTCGCCGCGATCGGAGTGTTGCATTTCGTCCAGACGCGTGGATTCCGCGTGGTCGTGCCGGATTGGGCGACGCGGGTCTCACGGCTCGACAAGGAGACGATCGTCGTCGCCTCGGGGGTGGTCGAGATCGGCCTTGCCGCCGCGCTGGTCGCGCTCCCCCGGGAGAGGCGACGGGTCGGCTGGGCGACGGCGGCGTTCTTCGCCGCCGTCTTCCCCGGCAATGTGCACCAGTGGCGCACCGGGAGATCCACACCGGGTCTCGACACCGATGGCCGACGATTCGGCCGCCTGTTCCTCCAGCCGTTGCTGCTCGTCTGGGCGTTGTGGGCGACCTGCCCGGAACGCCGAAGTCAAGGCCGTCGCTGACATTTCTCCGCTGACGGGGCGCGCGTCAGAATGGGGCGATGGTCTCCCCCTCGCTCGTGTGGTTCCGTGACGATCTGCGCCTCGCCGACAACCCGGCGCTGCGCGCAGCGATGGATCGCGGTGAGCCGATCATCGCTCTCTACGTTCTCGACGAGGAGTCCGACGGCATCCGCCCTCTCGGGGGCGCGGCGCGGTGGTGGCTCCACCATTCGCTCGCATCGCTGAGGGAGCGGCTGCGCGAGCGCGGCGGCGACCTCGTTCTGCGGCGCGGCCCCGCGGCCCGCGTGGTCAGTGGCGTGATAACGGATGCCGACGCCGGTGCCGTGTTCTGGAACCGCCGGTACGGCGGACCCGAGCGTCAGATCGATACCGACCTGAAGAGCGCCCTGCGCGCGGACGGCGTCGAGGTCGCCTCTTTCGCGGGTTCCCTGCTGCACGAGCCGTGGACGGTGACGACCGGGGCAGGCACTCACTTCTCGGTCTTCACTCCGTTCTGGCGCGCCTGCCTCTCCCTCCCCGCACCGCGGCTCCCCCTGCCCGAACCGCGCGAGATCGACGGCATCCGCTCCGTGCCGGCGTCGGACGACCTCGACGACTGGGCGCTTCTCCCGACCGAACCGGACTGGGCGGAAGGACTGCGCGACACGTGGGAGCCCGGCGAACCGACCGCGCGGCGTCGGCTGCGCACGTTCCTCGACGACGACCTCGCGGCCTACGACCGTGCACGCGACGAGCCCTCGGCCGGAGCCACGTCGCTGCTCTCCCCGCATCTGCGGTGGGGAGAGATCAGTCCGTTCACGGTCTGGCACGAGTCCGTCTCCACCGAGGGGGCGGGAGGGTTCCTCTCCGAGCTCGGATGGCGCGAGTTCGCCTGGCACACGCTCTACCACTTCCCGGATCTCGCGTCTAAGAACCTCCGGCCGGAGTTCGACGCCTTCCCCTGGCCGCGCCTGAAACCGTCCCACCTCCGGGCGTGGCAGCGCGGAGAGACCGGCGTCCCCCTCGTCGACGCCGGTATGCGGGAGCTCTGGCGCACCGGCTACATGCACAACCGGGTGCGGATGGTGACGGCATCCTTCCTCGTGAAGAATCTGCTGATCGACTGGCACCGGGGCGAGGAATGGTTCTGGGACACACTCGTCGACGCCGACGGAGCCAACAATCCCTTCAACTGGCAGTGGGTCGCCGGTTCCGGGGCGGATGCCGCGCCCTACTTCCGCATCTTCAACCCGGAACTCCAGGCGAAGAAGTTCGACCCGCATCGCCTGTACATCACGCAATGGGCGTCGGATGCGCCCACTGACCCGATCGTCGATCTCGGCGAGACGCGGAAGGCGGCGCTCGACGCCTACGACGTCGTCAAGCGCGCGCCGCGCGATCGATGACCACTGATCGCGTTTCGCCGGGCCGAAACCATATGAACCCGCCGGACACATCCGCAGGATTCCGGCACTTCGGGCATCCGAAAAGCTCCGAAAGTCGGTTTCGCCTTGGAGTCGGCTGAGAGCGCCCGCAAGACTGGTCACATCGAAGGGGAGTAGCTCCGGGCCCGGCCCGAGGCGGTATCGACATGCTGACGTTCACGACGATCGTCCGGTACCCCGTCCCGTCTGGATGAGCGAGACCTTCGGCCCCTCTGCGCGGCCGGAGTTCTGCATGCCCTCCTGCCGGTCGCGCCCGATCGAAAGGACCGATCATGCCGCGCGCACTGATCCGTCGCATACTCCTCTGCCTGGCCATCGCTTCCCCGGCCATCGCCTTCCGCGTGACCGGCTTCCACCCGGCACCCGTCATCTCGCTCCTGATCTTCGGCGCCGCGGTCGTCGCCGCGAGCTTCCTGCTCGCGTGGGCGGCCGAGGCCGCTCAGAAAGACATCTCGGGCGCTCTCGCGATCGCGATCCTCGCTCTCATCGCCGTGCTCCCCGAGTACGCGGTCGATCTGTACTACGCGTTCCGCGCCGGCTTCGATCCCGAATACGCGCAGTACGCGGCCGCGAACATGACCGGATCGAACCGGTTGCTACTCGGATTCGGATGGCCGCTCGTCGTGATCGTCGCGCTCGTCGTGGCGCGACGGGGGCTCGCTCGTGGCCAACGGCGCCCCGCGTTCCTCCGGCTGCCGGAGACCTCGCGGCTGGACGTGGGGTTCCTCGCGGTCCTCGCGGTGCTCGCGTTCGCGATCCCTTTCCTCGGCCACATCCCGATCTGGTTCGGCGCGATCCTGATCGCGGCCTTCGTGTTCTACCTCTGGCGTGCCAGCCGCGTCGAGGACGACGGTGAGGAGGAGTTCGTCGGCGCCGCCGCCGATATCGCCGACCTGCCGACGAGACTCCGGCGCGGCACCGTCATCGCGATGTTCTTCGTGTCGGCCGCGATCATCCTCGCGTGCGCTGAACCGTTCGCGACTGCGCTGGTCGATTCGGGCTCGGCGCTCGGTATCGACAGCTACTTCCTGGTGCAGTGGCTCGCACCGCTCGCGTCGGAGGCTCCCGAGTTCATCATCGCGGTGCTCTTCGCGCTGCGCGGCATGGGCGCCGCCGCGATCGGCACTCTCATCGCCTCCAAGGTGAATCAGTGGAGCCTGCTCGTCGGATCCCTGCCGATCGCGCACTTCTTCGGCGGAGGAGGAGGCGCACTCCCCCTCGACGCCCGACAGATCGAGGAGTTCGTGCTGACCGGCACCCAGACGGTGATGGGCGTCGCGATCCTGCTCGCGTTACGGTTCCACCTCGGATCGGCGATCTCACTCGCCGCGATCTTCCTCGTGCAGTTCTTCGTGACCGACACGACCGGTCGCTACGTGCTGTCGGCGATCCAGCTCGTCATCGCGGCGGGATTCCTCATCGTGCACCGTCGGCACATCGTCACCACGTTCACGGCGCCATTCCGCCGGCAGGCTCCGGGGGTTCTCCCGCCCCGTACGATCGAGGGAGCCCCCGCTCCCCTGCCGTGAAGGACCGCCGCATGACCGTCGCCCGTTTCGACACCCTCACCGAGAACGACCTGCGCGAGGCGGGGAGCGTGAAGTGGACGACGTTCCCCGACACGATCGGGGCGTTCGTCGCCGAGATGGATTTCGGTGTCGCTCCGGCGGTGAAGGACGCGGTGAACGGTGCCCTCGAGCAGGGGCTCACCGGATACCTCCCGCAGCACCTCGCCGACGACCTCGCCGCAGCGACCGCCGCCTGGTACGCAGGCCACTACGGATGGGAGATCTCGCCGACGCAGGTGAAGCAGGTGCCCGACGTGATCACCGCGTTCGAGTACGCGATCGAGCAGTACACGTCCCCCGGGGCCGCTGTGATCGTGCCCACGCCGGCGTACATGCCATTCCTCCTGGTTCCCCCGATGCACGGGCGACGGGTCATCGAGGTGCCCAGCACCGTCGAGGACGGTCGGTGGGTGCTCGATCACGACGCCGTCACTGCGGCTTTCGCCGACGGCGGCGAGCTGCTCGTGCTGTGTAACCCGCACAATCCGCTCGGCACCGTCGCGACGCGCGAGGAGCTCGAGCGGGTCGCCGTGACCGTGCACGATGCGCGCGGGCGCGTGTTCTCCGATGAGATCCACGCGCCGATCGTCTACGCCCCGGCTCGGCACATCCCCTACGCCTCGGTCTCCGAGATCGCCGCGGGCCACACCCTCACCGCGACGTCCGCCTCCAAGGCATGGAATCTCGCGGGCCTCAAGTGCGCGCAGGTGATCGTCTCGAACGACGCGGATGCCACGCTGTGGGAGCGCGAGGGCGCCTGGGCGGGTCACGGGACGTCGACAATCGGGGCCGTCTCCAACGTCGCCGCCTATGCGGACGGCGGTGAGTGGCTCGACGGTACGGTCGCGTACCTCGACGGCAACCGCCGGGCCCTGGCGGATCTCGTATCCGAGCATCTCCCCGAGGTACGGATGACAGTGCCCGAGGGCACCTACATCGCGCTCCTCGACTTCCGGGAGACCGGACTGACCGGCGACCTCGGCGCGTGGTTCCGCGAGCACGCAGGCGTCGCGATGACGGATGGAGCCGCTTGCGGCGTCGCTGCGGTCGGGTTCACGAGGTTCGTCTTCGCCCTGCCGCGGCCGCTTCTCGAGGAAGCGGTGCGCCGGATCGCGGCGGCCCTGCGCGGCGCGAACGACTGAGACAGAGCACTTCCCCTCGACCCGATCGCTCTTCCGCGGAGGAGGACGACGTGCTTTGCTGTCCTCGGAGGGGTACCACTGGGGAAAGGGTACCGATGATGGGTGAGGCGGAATCGCGCGCCAACGCGCAGTTCGGGGCGGTGTGGACGGCGTTCACCGGCGCGATCGGCGGGTTCGTCATCGCGATGTTCATCGCGCCGGCGATCCAAGTCCACTGCAGAAGTGGCTGGCTCGCCGGAACCTGGCAGCCGGATGCCCCCGTGGGGTGCGCGCTGATTCCGGGCTGGATGTACGGGAGCGGAGGGTTCGCTGCGGCGCTCGGGCTCGCACTCGCTCTGATCGTTGGCGGCGGCGTGTGGGTCTTCGTCTTCCTGAGCCACGACGACGACTGAGCGCTCTCCCGTTCCGCGCCCGGCACTTCCCGGAGAACGCAAAAACCCCCGGGGAGAACCGGGGGTTTCGTATGTGCGCGATACTGGGATCGAACCAGTGACCTCTTCCGTGTCAGGGAAGCGCGCTACCGCTGCGCCAATCGCGCCTATGAAGGCTATTCAGTTCTCAGTGAGGTGGCGACGGGATTCGAACCCGTGTAAACGGCTTTGCAGGCCGGTGCCTAGCCGCTCGGCCACGCCACCGTGTGGATTGACCCCACGTGCTGAAGGTCTTCCGAAGAAGACCCTCTGCACTCGAGCGGATGACGAGACTCGAACTCGCGACCCCAACCTTGGCAAGGTTGTGCGCTACCAACTGCGCTACATCCGCATTTTGTTCCCGGTTGTCCCGGGCACTTATGAAACATTAGCCGATGATCGACGACTGTCCAAACCGAACGCGAATCTCGCGCGTGTCTCGCCGGATGGTCATCACAGCCCGCATGCGTCCGGTAGTATCGTTTCTCGACCCCCTGGGTCATGGGCGATTGGCGCAGTTGGTAGCGCGCTTCCTTCACACGGAAGAGGTCATCGGTTCGAGTCCGGTATCGCCCACAGATGAAGCCCCGCCCGTCGCACTGACGGAGCGGGGCTTCGGTCATCTCCGGAGAAACTCGGGGCGGCGATGCTTCGCCGTGGTAACTTAGGGTCGCCTAAACTACTCGCGCGATCACCAGGCGGAGATTCATGTCGCTCACCGATACCGGCTCCGAGGAGACCGTCGTCTGGCGCATCGGGACGAACGATTTCGACGTCGCCGACGGTGCCGCATGGGACACCCACTCCCATCCTGATCGTCACGAACTGCTGTGGGGCGCGCGAGGCGTGCTCACTGCCGAGACCGATCACGGTCACTTCGCCATTCCCGCCACCCAGGGCCTCTGGATCCCGGCCGGCGTCGGCCATCGCGTCGCAGCCGCCCCCGGCACATCCTTCCGCTGCACCTTCGTCGACAGCGGTATCGCGTCGATCTCGTCGCGCGTGACCGCGGTCGCCATGCCCGAGGTGATGCGTGCGGTGCTCGACCGACTCGAAGCCCCTCCCTATCTCGCCGCCGGACCGCGCCTGCACGCCGAAGAACTCGCCGCAAGCCTGCTCGAGCCGGTGACGGCATCCATCGTCGATCTCCCCCTCCCCCTCGACCCGCGCACACGGCCCATCGCCGAAGCACTCCTCTCCGACCCCGCGGACGATCGCTCCATCGAGGATTGGGGACACCACGTCGGTGCCAGCGCTCGAAACCTCTCCCGCCTCTTCGTCGCCGAAACCGGTTTGAGCTTCTCGACGTGGCGGACGCGCGCGCGCATGCGGCGCGCGATCGAGTGGCTCGCCGCCGACTACACGGTCGCGCACGTGAGCCGACGCTCGGGCTACGCGACGCCGAGCGCGTTCGTCCAGGCGTTCCGTCGAGAGCTCGGGCGCACGCCCGGCGACTACGCCGCCCGACGAAACGAAGACTCCCCGAAGTCGGCGTGACCTCGACACGGTGTGGCATCTGCGCGACATTCGACGCGTTCATACTGGGTAAGCCGAGCCTTACCTAAGCCTCGATGCCCCGATCCCCTCCCGGAAGACCCCCATGCGCTCCACACCCCTATCCTTCGTCGCGCTCGCGGCGACCTGTCTGCTCCTCACCTCGTGCGCGGCCTCGTCCGCCGGCGGCTCTTCGACCGCGGACGAGACCGTGGAGCTCACGACGCCCACCGGTGTCGACATCGAGATCCCCGCCGAGCCGACCGCAGCCCTCGGGTTCTACACGACCGACCTCGACATCCTCATCACGCTCGGTTTCGACCTCGCCGACACGCAGCCGATCCGCGACGACTTCACGGCGTTCCCCGATTTCTTCCCGCAGGAAGAACTGGACGGCCTGGCGACCTTCGGCAACTTCCCCGAGTTCAACCTGGAGGCGGTGCTCGAGGCGGAGCCGGACTTCATCCTCAACGGCCTCGGCTACGAGCAGGACCTCGACGGGCAGCTCCAGAAGATCGCCCCGACCTACACGTACAACGCGTTCGACGGAGGCGACTGGCGCGATGTCGTCGCGAAGGCCGCGACCGACCTGGGCCGCGAAGAGCAGTGGCAGGCGTGGGTCGACCGGTACGAAGCTCGCATCGCAGACATCCGCGAGCGTCTCGACGCCGCCGACATCCACCCGGTCGTCGCCGACATGGGCTACTGGGAGGGTCAGGTCACGACCTCCTGCTACGGCGTCCCCTGCCTCGTCTTCGCCGATCTCGGGCTGGAGATGGCACCGCTCATGAACGCGACGGAGGACGGCCTGCCCGCGAGCGACGAGTATGCGGAGCTGAGCCCCGAGCAGCTCGGCCAGCTCGACGGCATCGACGTGGTCTTCACCGGAGCAGAGGAAGACGGAACGGTCTGGGTCGAGGAGGACGAAGCCCTCAAGCAGAACGCGATCTGGCAGAACCTCTCGTTCGTGCAGGACGGCGAGTACTACCCCTACAACTACGAGATGATCTACGGCTCCCCCAGCGGCATGGACGCGTTCCTCACCGTCGTCGAGAAGGCGCTCCTCGGATGACCGTCAACCTCGTGCACCGCGTCGTCGTGCAGCGCGTCGAGCGGCTGAGCCCCGGGATGATGCGGGTCGTCTTCGGCGGCGAAGGACTCGACGGATTCGTGACGACCGGCGTGGGCGACGAATACTTCCGCGTCTTCTTCCCGACGGAGGGACAGACCGAGCCGAACCTGCCGTTCCCGACGGACGACGGCTACTGGGATTTCCCGGAGGGTGTGGAGCCTGCTCCGATGCGCACGTACACGGTGCGCGAGTGGGATGCCGCGGCCCGTGAGCTCACGATCGACTTCGTCGTGCACGACGGAGGGATCGCTGCGGCCTGGGCACTGCGCGCCCAGCCCGGTGACGTCCTCGGGGTCAACACTCCGAAGGCGCTCTACGCGGCGCCGGCCGACATCGAGTGGCAACTGCTGATCGCCGACGCCACGGGCCTGCCCGCGGCCGCCCGCCTCGCCGAGAACGCGCCGTCCGGCGTCCGCACCCGTGTGGTCGTCGAGGTCGCGACCGCCGAGGACGAGCTCGATGTCACGACCCCGGACGGGGTCGAGCTGCACTGGGTCCACGGTGGCAACGGCCACGGCCCCACGCGCATCGAGGAGATACTTCGCGCGTCCGACCTCCCGAACGGTCGCGGATACGTGTGGGTCGCCGGCGAGACGAAAGCCACCCGTGGCGTGCGCAAGCACCTCCGTCACGAACTGAAGCTCGCGGCGAGTGACTACAAGATCCTCGGGTACTGGACCGAGAACGCCGAAGCCTGGCGCGAGCGGTACGAATCCCTCGACGAGAAGACGCACGCACGTCTGATGGCCATGTGGGACGATGACAGCCGCTCCGAGGAGGAGATCGAGGACGCCTACGACGCCGAGCTGGAGAAACTCGGCCTGTGAGGTGCGCGGGATGACCTCGACGCTCGTCGAGGAGACGGTGCCGCATGTCTCGGTCGTACGCCGCGGCCTGGTGATCGCTCTCCTCGCCGGCGCGCTCGCGCTCGTGTGCGTCGCGAGCGTGCTGCTCGGTTCGCAGCGGATCTCCCCGTTCGAGGTCTGGCACGGCCTGACCTCGGGCACCGGAGACGCCGGCGCGATCGTGCAGGGCATGCGCATCCCGCGCACGGTCGTCGGCCTCGCGGTCGGAGCGGCACTGGGGATCGCGGGCGCCCTGATCCAGGGATTCACCCGCAATCCGCTCGCCGATCCCGGCATCCTGGGGGTCAACGCGGGCGCGAGCCTGGGCGTCGTGATCGGGGTGGCGTTCTTCGGCGTGAGCGCGGCCAGCGGATACATCTGGTTCGCGTTCGCCGGAGCGATCGCGGCGACCGTCCTCGTCTACCTCATCGGTTCGGCCGGCCGCACCGCCCCCGACCCGATGCGGATGACGCTGTCCGGAGTCGCGCTCGGCGCCGTGATGGGCGGTGTCGTGGCGGCGATCGGACTCCTCAACCCGAGCGTCTTCGATCGGATGCGCAGCTGGAACGCGGGTTCGCTCACCTCGCTCACCGCGGACGTCTACACCGTGCTGCCCTTCGTGCTCGTCGGCCTCGTGCTCGCGTTGTGCCTCGCACCCTCGCTCAACGCCCTCGCGCTCGGCGACGATCTCGCGACGGCTCTCGGATCCCGGGTCACTCTCACGCGCGTGCTCTCGATCGTGGCCGTCACGCTGCTGTGCGGCGCGGCCACCGCCGCGGCGGGTCCGATCGCCTTCGTCGGACTGATGGTGCCGCACGCCGTGCGCTGGTTCGTCGGACCGCATCAGGGATGGATCCTCCTCGGCACCCTCTTCGCCGCGCCACTGCTACTCCTCACCGCGGATGTGACGGGACGGCTCGTGCTCCGCACGGGCGAGCTGCCCGTCTCGGTCGTGACGGCGATCATCGGTGCCCCCGTCCTCATCGCCCTCGTGCGCCGACGGAAGGTGAGTGGACTGTGAGCGTCGATCGCCTGGCGTCTCCGGTCGATGCCGGCCGCCGTATCTTCACCCTGCGCACGCCCGTCTTCTCCCGGCGCATCGGCGTGCGCGCGACGATCGTCGCCGTCGCCGCCACGGTGCTCGCGATCACGATCGGAGTGTTCGCCCTCACCCTCGGCGACGCCGTCTTCACCCCCGGCGAGGTCATCGCGACGCTCCTCGGCTTCGGCGAGCCCCGCGCCGAGCTCGTCATCATCGAATGGCGTCTGCCCCGGGTTCTCGGCGCGCTCGTCTTCGGCGCTGCCCTCGGTATCGGCGGCGCGATCTTCCAATCGCTCACGCGAAATCCGCTGGGGAGCCCCGATGTCATCGGCTTCGACGCCGGGGCCTACACCG
The DNA here is from genome assembly GCF_042957055.1 of Microbacterium sp. NPDC008134. Taxonomy (NCBI): domain Bacteria; kingdom Bacillati; phylum Actinomycetota; class Actinomycetes; order Micrococcales; family Microbacteriaceae; genus Microbacterium; species Microbacterium sp. NPDC008134. The sequence continues at coordinate 1,823,798 of NZ_JBIBHO010000001.1, forward strand.
GCGCCCTGATCGTGATCACGACGTTCGGCGTCAGCGTCGCGTCAACCGCGGCCGCTGCCCTGCTCGGCGGCGCGGCGACCGCATCGATCGTCTACCTGTTGGCCTTCCGGCGCGGGTTCACAGGATTCCGACTCATCATCGTCGGCATCGGAATCGCGTCGATGCTGGCATCGGTGAACACGTGGATCATCCTGAACGCGAACCTGAACGTCGCGCTCCTCGCCAGCGCGTGGGGCGCGGGATCGCTCAATCTGATCACGGCCGAACAGGTCGGCATCGCCGCGTGCGTCATCATCCCGATCTCGATCGCCGTCGCGATGCTCGCCGATCGCCTCCACATGCTCGAGCTCGGTGACGACGCGGCCTCCGCCCTCGGTGTGCGCACCGGAGGGGTGCGCCTGACGCTGGTGATCCTCGGCGTCGGTGTCACCGCTGTCGTCACGGCCATGGCGGGACCGATCGCCTTCATCTCCCTCGCGGCGCCGCAGATCGCCCGCCGTCTCACCGGGTCGGCGAGCGTCACGCTCACGGCATCCGCCGCGCTCGGCGCCCTGCTCCTCGTCGCGAGCGATGTCCTCGCACAGCGCTTGTTCGCCCCGACACAGATCCCCGTCGGCCTCGTCACCGTCTGCCTCGGCGGCGTCTACCTGGTGTGGCTGCTCATCCAAGAAGCGAGAAGACGATGACGATGCCCGAGACCCTCACCCACGCCCGCCTGCGGGGCCACGACCTGACGATCGGCTACGACGGCCGCGTGGTGTCGGAGCACCTCGACGTCGAGATCCCGGCCGGATCGTTCACGGTCATCGTGGGTCCGAACGCCTGCGGCAAGTCGACACTGCTGCGGGCGCTCGCCCGACTTCTTCGGCCGACGACCGGGCAGGTACTGCTCGATGGCCGTTCGATCTCCGAACTGCCGACGAAGGAGATCGCACGGCGACTCGGGCTCCTCCCCCAGACGTCCCTCGCGCCCGACGGCATCCGCGTCTCCGACCTCGTCGCTCGCGGGCGCCATCCCCATCAGACGATCCTGCGCCAGTGGTCGCACACCGACCAGGCGGCCGTGGCCGCCGCTCTCGCCGCGACCGGCACGACGGAGCTCGCGGGACGTCTCGTCGACGAGCTCTCCGGAGGCCAGCGTCAGCGCGTCTGGGTGGCGATGCTGCTCGCCCAGGAATCGCCGACGATGCTGCTGGACGAGCCGACGACGTTCCTCGACATCGCGCACCAGTACGACCTGCTGCGGCTGTTCCACGGACTCCACGCCGAGGGGCGCACCGTCGTCGCGGTGCTGCACGATCTCAATCAGGCCGCACGCTTCGCCGATCACATGATCATGATGCGCGACGGCGAGATCGTCGCATCCGGGGATCCTTCCACCATCGTCACCGCCGAGCGGGTCGAGGAGGTCTTCGGATTGGCCTGCTCCGTGATCCCCGACCCGCACGCCGGGACGCCCCTGGTCGTGCCGCTGTGACCGGCTGATCAGCCCATGAACGGGCGCAGGTCCGGGTAGCCGGTCGTCGCCCAGGCGCCATCGACGACGATGTTCTCGCCGTTGACGTACGAGGCATCGGCCGAGGCGAGGAACAGCGCGACGCCGGCGATCTCGTCGGGGTCGGCGGCGCGCTTCGCGGGGATGCGGTCGAGGTACGTCTCCATGACCCCCGGAACGGCCAGCAGCCCACCCGTGAGCGGAGTGGCGACGAGACCCGGCGAGACCGCGTTCACGCGGATGCCCTGCTCGGCGAGTTCGAGAGCGGCGTTCTTCGTGAGCATCACGACACCGGCCTTGGCGGTCGAGTACCCGGCACCGAAGTGCATCGGCACCTGGGAGTTCAAGGACGCGATATTCACGATCGACCCCGACGTCCCCTGCGCGAGGAACTGCTTCGCGCCCAGCTTCGTGCCGAGGAAGGCACCGTAGAGGTTCAGCTTGATGTTGAAGTCCCACGTCGCGAGATCCATGTCGACGATGCGGGCGGGCTTCGATCCACCGGCGACGTTGTACACCGCGTCGATGCGGCCGAAGCGCTCGACGGCAGCGGCGAAGAGTGCCTCCATCGACTGCTCGTCGGTGACGTCGGTGCGGATGCCGGCGACGTTCTCGCCGAAAGTCTCTGTGGCGGCGGCCACGGCGTCCGCGTTGATGTCAGCGACGAACACCTTCGCTCCGCGCTCGACGAGGCGGCGTGTGATCGCGGCTCCGATCCCCGACACTCCGCCGGTGACGACCGCGACGCTGTTCTCGAACCCTGACATGACTTCCTCTCTCCGGCACCCTCGTGGTGTCGTGTTCGATCGCCACGATACGCCCTATCTGACACATGTCGGATAAACTGAGCACATGGATGCACGGGCGCGACGTTCACGGGAGCACCTTCGCGCGGCGGTCCTCACTCTCGCCGGACGGATGCCGATCGCCGATGTGACCGCCTCCGCTATCTGCACCGAGGCCGGCGTGACCCGCGACACGTTCTACCGTCACGCGGAGAGTCCCGTCGACCTCCTCGCCGACGCCCTCTCGTCCGAGATCGCCGAAGCGATGGAGATCCTGCCGCGCACCGACGTGATCGGCGATGCCGAACGGGCGCTCCTCGAACACGTCCTGCGCCGCGCGGGCGTCTATCGCGGCGCGATGCACCCCCTGCTCGCCGCTCCCGTACGCAGCAACCTGGAGCGCTCGATCCGCTCGGGTCTCGAGATCTGGGCGCAGCTGCACCCCGACATCGTGCCGTCGGCCTTCCGCGACGATCCCGCGGCGATGCGGATCGCGATCGCCTACGCCGCCGCCGGCACCGTCGGATCCATCGAGGAGTGGCTGCGCAGCGGCGACGACGACATCGACCGCGCCGTGAGGCTCATCCTCGCGGCGTCCCCGGAGTGGTGGCTGCGCTGACGGCCGCCGGAAATGGAGAGAAGGATGAAGGCCGCAGTTTTCCACGCACAGGAGGATCTCCGCATCGAGGAGGTCGCCGATCCGTCGCCGGGTCCCGGCCAGGTCAAGCTGCGCAATGCCTTCGCGGGCATCTGCGGCTCCGATCTGCACGTCTACTACACACCGGAGGCGGCGGGCCTCGACTTCGAGCACCCGCACCCGGTCACGGGATCGACGCTCCCTCAAATCCTCGGCCACGAGTTCTCGGGCACGATCGTCGAGCTGGGCGCGGACGTCGATGGTTTCTCGGTCGGTGACCGGGTGGCAGTCTGGCCCATCTACTACTGCGGAGAGTGCCCGGCGTGCCGCCGCGGCAAGTACAACGTGTGCCAGAAGATCGGGTTCCACGGCCTGAGCTCCCACGGCGGTGGCATGGCCGAATTCACGACCGTCGACGCGTCGAAACTGCACGTGCTCCCCGAGAGCGTCGACCTGCGCCTCGGCGCGCTGGTCGAGCCGATGTCGGTGGCGTGGCACGCCGTCTCGCGCAGCGGGGTGAAGTCGGGCGGTACCGCACTCATCGCCGGCGCCGGGCCGATCGGCATCGGCGTGTGGTTCGCCCTCAAGGCCCGCGGCGTCGAGAAGGTACTGGTGTCCGAGCCGAGCGCGGAACGACGCGCCATCCTCGCGGCCCTCGGCGCCACGGTCATCGACCCGGTGACCGAGGATCTCGCCGCGGCCGTGGCCACACTCACCGACGGCGACGGCGTCGACGTGGCCTTCGATGCGGCCGGCGCCGGCCCCGCCGTCACTTCGTCGCTGGCGAGCCTCGTCCCGGGCGGACGGGTCGTCGTCGTGGCGATCCACGAGCGCACGATGGAGTTCCTGCCGACCCAGCTCGTGATGGGCGAGACCGAGATCGCCGGTGCGCTGGCCTACCTCCCCGAGGACTTCGACGCGGTCATCGCCGCGATGGCCGAGGGCGTGTACGACACGACCGGCTGGGTGCAGGACGTGCCCCTGGACGGGGTCGTCGACGCGATCCACGCTCTCCGCGGCGGCGCCGGGGCGAAGATCCTCGTCCGGTCGAACTGACGCCCATCCCACGGCGGCGGCCGGACCCGACACGATCGGCCCCGGCCGTCGCCGTATGCCCTTCCCTCCGCGGGGCCGGACTGACTAACGTCGGGATCACCACCCTGCGATGCCCTCCGGCGAAGGAGTCCCCATGCACACCTCTGACGCGATCGTGATCGGTGCGGGAATCTCCGGCCTCTCCGCCGCCCGACTCCTCCGAGCGGAGGGCCTCGGCGTCGTCGTGCTCGAGGCGCGGGATCGCATCGGGGGACGCGTCACGACGGATCGCTCGGCCGGACGGGTCACCGACCTCGGCGCCTCCTGGATCCACGGCGTCGACGGCAGTCCCGTCGCGGCGGCGGCCACCGCGTTCGGCATGCGCACGCAGGAGTTCACCGTCGGCGGCTATCAGCCCGACAGCCGCCCGATCGCGCATTACGGCCCCGACGGCATCCGCCTGTCCGATGCGGATGCCCGTGCGTACGTCGCCGACATCCATGCGGTGGATGCCGCGCTGCGCGACATCATCGCCGCATCCGCGCCCGACGCGTCCTACCGCGACGTGACCGAAGCCGCTCTCACATCCCAGGGATGGAGCATCGATCGCGCGCAGCGCGTGCGCGAGTATCTCGAGCACCGCGCCGAGGAGCAGTACGGCGCCTGGATCGAGGATCTCGCCGCTCACGGCCTCGACGACGACACGATCGACGGCGACGAAGTCGTGTTCCCCGACGGGTACGACCATCTGGCGACGCATCTGGCGGACGGACTCGACGTGCGGCTCGACCACGTCGTCTCCCGCGTGGATTGGTCGGTGGAGGGCGTCGTCGTCACCACGGTCCACGGTGTTTTCCGCGCAGCGGCGGCCGTGCTCACGATGCCGGTCGGCGTGCTGCAGTCCTCCGCCCTCGTGATCGACCCCGCGCTGCCCGAGCCGAACGCCGCGGCCCTGTCGCGCCTGCGCATGAATGCATTCGAGAAGGTCTTCCTCCGATTCCCCACGCGATTCTGGGACGACGACGTGTACGCGATACGCCAGCAAGGCCCCGAGGGACGCTGGTGGCACTCCTGGTACGACCTCACCTCCCTGCACGATGAACCGACATTGCTGACTTTCGCCGCGGGTCCGGCGGCCGAGGAGACACGGAGATGGGACGACGAACGGGTCGTGGAGTCGGTGCTCGCGCAGTTGCGACGACTCTTCGGCGACGACGTTCCGGCACCCGTCGCCGTGACTCGCACCCACTGGCAGGACGACCCGTTCACCCACGGTGCATACGCCTACATGACGCTCGGCGCGACGACCGCCGATCACGACGACCTGGCGACCCCGATCGGCGGCGTGCTGCACATCGCGGGAGAGGCGACCTGGACCGACGACCCCGCGACCGTGCCCGCCGCCCTCCTGTCGGGGCACCGCGCGGCTACTCGGATCCTCGGGCGGGAGGTCGCGGTCGAGCGGCTGTGGTCCCGGCCGTGAGCGCGAGACCGCAGCCGCCGACCGCGCCTCACTCGTAACGCAGGGACTCGACGGGATCGGCCCGCGCCGCCCGGGCGGCGGGCAGGGTGCCGGCGAGGAAGGCGATCACCATGACGAGCAGGATGATCGACAGGATCGAGACCGGGTCGAAGGCGATAAGGGTCAACCCCGGCAGATCGGCGAGAAGACCGTCGGCCAGTACCGCGCTGATCCCGGTACCGGCGAGCATCGCGATCCCGACGCCGATCGCGCTGCCGAGCAGACCGAGGAAGGCCGCTTCGAGGCTGAACAGCCCGAACACGCGACCCGACCCCATCCCCATCGCCTTCATCAACCCGATCTCCCGCGTGCGCTCCTGCACCGACATGTACAGCGTGTTCACGACGCCGAAGGCGGCCGCCAGGAGGGCGATGATCGCGAAGGCGTTGAGGACGAGCACGATCCCGTCGATGACGGTCGTGATGGTGCCGAGCTGGTCGGCCACTGTCGTCCCGGTGAACCCGGCATCGGACAGGCGCTCCTTCAGCGCCTGGATCTCGTCGTCCGTCGCGTCCGGCGCGAACCACACCGTCGCCGACGCGAAGCGGTCGACCTGATCCGCCGGCAGACCGGTCGTCTGCGCCTCGAAGAGAGCGTCGCTCATCGCCTGGTTCACGAGGATGCTCGACCCGGTCGGACTCGCAAGAGCCTCCTCGGTGATCCCGACCACGGTCGCCTCGATCGTGTGCGAGGTGCGCGCGGCATCCGTGATCCCCAGAGTGACGGTGGCCCCGAGCGCATCGTCGTCGTCCGCGAAGCCGAGGGCGGCGACGTAGGCGGCGGGGAGAGCGACCTCCGTCTCCGAAGCCCCGTCGTCCGGGTCCGTCCCGGCAGCGAGCACGGTCGTCTGCCCCGGGATGAGGCTCCCGACGGAGGCGACGAACGGCGTGCCGTCCCCCACCCGGATGAAGTCCGGAGTGAACGTCCGAGTGGGGTCCACGCGCAGGACGCCGTTGATTCCCTCGAGCTCGGTGATGTCCGCGGAATCGAGCGCGATCACCGTCTGCCCGGGGATGCCGCTCGACACGGCATCGGGCTCGTATTCCCGTGGCGCCCCACCGGATGCGCCCGGCAGGCCTCCCGAATCGTCCGCGGCCCGCGTGACACTCATCGCATCGGATGCCCCGACCCCCGAGACCGTGTCGTCGATGTACCGATTGATGCCGGTGCCGAGGCCTCCGGTCAGCGCGAGCGTGAAGGCGCCGACGAAGATGGCCAGGATGGTGAGTATCGTCCGGGTCTTCGCCCGGAACGTGTTCGAGATCGCCGAACCGACGAGGTCCGCCGCCCTCATGCGGCCACCGCCGAGTCGTTCTCGTCGACGATCCGACCGTCGCGGATCACGATCCGCCGATCGCACCGCGCCGCGAGCTCCTCATCGTGCGTGACGACGATCAGCGTGATGCCGCGCTCGCGATTGAGGCCGAACAGGATGTCCTCGACCACCGCCCCCGTCGCGCTGTCGAGATTCCCCGTCGGTTCGTCGGCGAAGATGATGCGCGGATCGTTGACGAGTGCACGCGCGATCACCACGCGCTGCTTCTGGCCCCCGGAGAGATCGACCGCCCGGTTCCGTGCCTTGTCGGCGAGATCGAGCTGCTCGAGCGCGGCCATCCCGCGTCGGCGGCGCTCGCCCGCACCGACGCCGGCGATCTTGAGCGGAAGCACGACGTTTTCCAGGACGCTGTCACCGCCGGTGAGAAAGAACTGCTGGAACACGAAGCCGAAGGTCTTGTTCCGCGTGCGGTTGAGCTGCGCACCACGCAGCCGCGACGTCGGCGCGCCTTCCAGGGAGATCGTCCCGGTGTCCGGGGCGTCGAGCAGGGCGAGCAGGTGCATGAGCGTCGACTTGCCGGATCCGCTCTTGCCCACGATCGCGATCGACTCTCCTTCCCCGACATCGAAGCTCACTCCCTTCAGCGCATCGAAGCGGGTCGGGCCGCGCCCGTAGGACTTGTGGACATCCCTGATCTGCAGGAGGGGTGAGGCCATCGGAGGACTCCAATCGGTTCGGCGGCTCTCAGCGTCCCTCCCGGCACCGAGCCCGCACATCCCTCCGCGGCGGTTCGGTTCTACCGCGTTCGCGGTATCCGGGGTGCCACGGGCGACGGACGCATCGGCACCCGTTCCACGGCAGACTGAGGGGATGTCAGAGTTCACGGACGTTCCGGAGGCACCCGCCGATCCGCGCCCGCGGATGCCCCGGTGGCTCCCCGATGTCCTCGTCTCGATCGTCGTGCTCGTGTTCGCCCTGGCGCCGACCCCGATCCCCGACTTCCGCCCGACGAGTGCGCTCTCGCTCGTCCTCGTCCTTCTGCCCCTCGCGATCCTCCCCTGGCGCAGACGGTGGCCGATCCTGACGCTCGTCGCACTCCTGATGAACTTCGGTGCGGCAGCCGCCACCGGCATCCTCTCGCCCGGAATCGGCATCGCGATCGGTCTCGCGATGTACCAGGTGACGCTGCGCTCGACCCGCCGACGAGCGTTGGTCCTCGCCGCGTGCGCCGTCGTCGCCGTGATGCTGCTGTCCCTCCTATCGGCGATCGGCTCGGTGTACGACCCCCGGGCATTCCAGTTCGGGCTGATCGTGGCGCTGTCGACCGCCCTCGGCGACGCGGCGCGTTCGCGTCGCGACTACATCGCCGCCATCACCGAGCGCGCGGAGCGCGCCGTGCGCAGTCGGGAGTCCGAAGCGCAGCGGCGGGTGAGCGAGGAGCGATTGAGGATCGCCCGCGACCTGCACGATGCGGTCGCCCACCAGATCGCCGTCATCAGCTTGCAGGCGGGGGTGGCGACCTCGGTGATCGACGATCGCCCGGACAGAGCGAAGCAGGCATTGGCGACTATCCGCGGCGCCGCCCGCATCGTGCTCGGCGAGATCGGCGACCTGATGTCGATGCTGCGCACGGCCGATGACGGCGAGCAGGCGTCGGTCCCGCTGGCGGGCATGGACCGGATCGACGATCTGGTCGCGCAGTTCGCCGCGTCGGGCCTCGAGGTCACGATGCGCCGGGAGGGAGACGTGGAACGCGTCACCGGCGCGACTGGTTTCGTCGCGTACCGCGTCGTGCAAGAGGCGCTCACGAACGCCCACAAGCACGGCGCCGAGCATCGTGCGCACCTCCTGCTCCACGCCGATGACGACGAGCTGATGATCTCGGTCACCAATCCGATGGCGATGCCGCCGGCGCGCGATGTCGATGATTCCTCCGGCCTCGGTCTGGTCGGTCTCCGCGAGCGAGTGGCATCGGTGCGTGGCACGGTCGACGCCGGACCCGACGGCGGCGGTTGGAAGATCCATGCCTGGATGCCCCGATCGAAGGACCAGTCATGATCCGTGTTCTCGTGGTCGACGACCAGGCGCTCATCCGTCAGGCGGTCGCGGACATCCTCGGCGCGCAGGACGACATCGACGTCGTCGGACTGGCGGCGAACGGACGGGAAGCGGTCGATCTCACCACCGCGCACCGGCCGGACGTCGTGATCATGGATATTCGGATGCCGGTGCTCGACGGCATCGAAGCGACCGCGCAGATCTGCCGCACACCGGGCCTCGAGAACGTCCGGGTGCTCATCCTCACCACTTTCGAGGAGGACGAATACCTCGTCCAGGCGCTCCGCGCGGGTGCCGGCGGCTTCATCGGCAAGGGCTCCGAACCCGAGGAGATCCCACGGGCCGTGCGCTCGGTGCACGCCGGCGACGCGCTGCTGTCGCCCGTGGCCACCCGCGCTCTCATCGATCGTTTCGTCGCGACGCCCGCGCGGGGCGAGCCCGTTCCGGGAATCTCCCGACTCGACTCCCTCACCGAACGCGAGCGCGAAGTCCTGATCATGGTCGGTCGCGGTCGATCCAATCAGGAGATCGCCGCCGAGCTGTTCATCTCGCCGCACACCGCGAAGACCCATGTCAACCGGATCATGACCAAGGCCGGCGCGCACGACCGTGCCCAGCTCGTGATCCTCGCCTACGAGGGCGGTCTGCTCGTCCAGGGCGGTTGAGTCCGGCGGCGCCACTGCACATGGGAGCGCCCCTCCCGCTCAGAACAGGAGGGGCGCCGTCCGGTACGCGCGTCAGGCTCGGGCGGCCCGCGGCGTGGTCTCGGGCTGCGGCTTCGAGAACAGCACGACGATGATGACCGTCACACCGACGACGACGTGCGGCAGCCAGACGTTCAGGGCCTCACCGGAGAAGCCGAAGATCCAGGGCGACAGTGCGAGGAACAGGCTGGCGACGATGTCGAAGACGAGGTGCACCGGCATCGGGATGAATCCGAAGGGGCCCCACTCGTACTTCGTGAAGAGGCTGTAGACGATGAGGCCGACGCCGAGAACGATCGGGATGATGACCGCTGCGCCGCCGACGGCGGAGAACCCGAACAGCCAGGGCGCGGCGATCAGGGCGATGCCGACGAGGTAGTCGAGGACTCCGTGGACCTTGGTGGGGATGAAACGCATGATGCCTCCTTGTGCGGGAACCGCGGGAGCGGCTCATGCAAGGTGTTCGGCACCCCGGCGGAAACGGATTGGAGGAGTCCCCTATCGGGCGATGCGCCAGCCGTAGCGCCGCTGGAGCGCCGCGGCGACCCGGTCGAAGCGCCCACGCGCGAGCACGGCCGCCTCGCGGCGCATCCCCGCGTCGTGCACGCTGTAGAGCTGTTCGACGTCGACCCAGGACTCGCGACCCTGGGAATCCCACTCCCCCGCACCGATCGACAGGTAGTCGCGGTCGCCGTCGTGCGAGCGGCTGGTCATCCGCACCGCGAACACCCGATCCGCGGACTCCCGGCCGATCACGAGCACCGGACGGTCCTTGCCGCGGCCGTCGTTCTCCTCGTACGGCACCCACGTCCAGATGATCTCTCCGGCGTCGGGGGCACCGTCGCGATCGGGCGCGTAGGAGATCACGACGTCGTCGAGGTGCGCGGGATCGAGACGAATCGTCTCGCTCCCGCGGGAGCGCCCGGCATCCGTCTTCATCGTCGTGAGAACAGCCGAACGTCCCGGCTCCTTGCGGGGCCGGGACGTTCGGGGTGTCAGTGCGTCGAGCAGCGCCTGCGCGATCGTGACGAGGATGCTCCTGGATGAACTCACACGCTCACACTACGTCGCTCGCGCTGGACGGTCACGCGTTGGTGAGCGCGTAGCCCTCCTCGCCGTGGACGACCGAGTCGACACCGGCGATCTCGTCTTCGCTCGTGATGCGGAAGCCGATCGTCTTCTCGATTGCGAAGCCGATGATGAAGGCGACGACGAACGAGTAGATCAGCACGCCGCCGGCGGCGATCGCCTGGACGGCCAGCAGACGCCAGTCACCACCGGTGAACATTCCCTGACCGGTGGCGAAGAAGCCGAGGTAGAGGGTACCGATGAGACCACCGACGAGGTGGATGCCGACGACGTCGAGCGAGTCGTCGAAGCCGAGGCGGAACTTGAGCTCGACGGCCAGAGCGCAGACGACACCGGCGACGAGACCGAGGACCAGTGCCCAGCCCGGCGTCAGGTTGGCGCAGGCGGGCGTGATGGCGACGAGACCGGCGACCGCACCCGAGGCGGCGCCGACCGAGGTGGGCTTTCCGTCCTTGATCTTCTCGATGACGATCCAACCGATGATGGCCGCGGCCGTCGCGCCGAGGGTGTTGATGCCGATGAGTCCGACACCGCCCATGTCCTCCGACAGCCACTCCGCACCGGCGTTGAATCCGAACCAGCCGAACCACAGGAGAGCCGCACCGAGCAGCGTCAGCGGCACGTTGTGCGGCTTGAGGATGCCCTTCTGGAAGCCGATGCGCTTGCCGAGGACGAGAGCGAGGGCGAGAGCTGCAGCACCCGCGTTGATGTGCACCGCGGTACCACCGGCGTAGTCGATGACGGCGATGCCGCTGTCCTCACCGAAGAGCGTGGTGCCGAGGTTCATGATCCAGCCGCCGCCCCAGACCCACGCGGCGATCGGGAAGTACCCGACCGTGGCGAAGATGCCGGCGAAGATCAGCCAGGAGCCGAACTTGGCGCGGTCGGCGATGGCGCCGGAGATCAGGGCGACCGTGATGATCGCGAAGGTGGCGCCGTACGCGACACCGAGCAGGGCGACGTTCGCGTCGGGGCCTTCGGAGAGTGCCGAAAGACCGAAGTCGGCGAACGGGTTGCCGGCGAACTGCGTCGGGCTGTCGACCGCACTCATCGAGTAGCCGAACAGGATCCAGAGCACGGCCACCAGTCCGATGGAGCCGAAGCTCATCATCATCATACTGACCACGCTCTTCGCCTTGACCAGGCCGCCGTAGAAGAAGGCGACACCGGGGGTCATGAGAAGAACGAGGGCGGTCGCGGTGATCGCCCAGGAGATGTTGCCGGGAGCATCCATGGAATACCTCACATCCGAGTAACTGAGAGCACCAGTGTGGCGATGCCCGGTTTCGGGGAGACGCGAGGAGTGTTTCGCTCCGGTTACACCCGACGTCGGTGTGTAACCATCGCGTTACGCGGGGCTGGAATGCGTCAGTGCATTCAGCCGTGAGATGGCGCGCAGGTACTTCTTGCGGTAACCGCCGCCGAGCATCTCCTCGGCGAACACCTGGTCGAGCGAAACTCCGGTCGCGACGATCGGGATCTGCGCGTCGTACACGCGATCGACGAAGGCGACGAAACGGAGCGCCTCGGACTGATCGGTGAGCACGCGAACATCGCGCAGACCCACGAGGCGGAGCCCGTCGATGAGCCGGATGTAGCGCGAGGGATGCACCTGCGCCAGGTGCGCGACGACCTCGTCGAACGCATCGTCGGAGACGAGGCCCGTAGCGGACGCCGAGGCGATCGCCGCCGCATAGTCGTCGTCCGAGAGCACGATCGACTGCCCGTCGATCGCACGCTGACGGAAGTCGACCCCGTCGATCCGCATCGTCTGGAAGCTGTCCGACATCTGGTGGATCTCGCGGAGGAAGTCCTGCGCGGCGAACCGCCCCTCGCCGAGAGCGTTCGGCGGGGTGTTCGAGGTGGCGGCGAGTTTCGTGCCCGACGTGACGAGTTCGCCCAGCAGGCGGGTCATGACCATGGTGTCGCCCGGATCGTCGAGCTCGAACTCGTCGATGCAGAGCAGGTCGGCGCCACGCAGCAGGTCGACCGTGTTCTTATAGCCCAGGGCGCCGACCAGAGCGGTGTACTCGATGAACGATCCGAAGTACTTCCGCCGCGCGGGCATCGCGTGATAGATCGACGCGAGCAGGTGCGTCTTGCCGACGCCGAATCCACCGTCGAGGTACACGCCGGGCTTGACGGCCTGCTCCTTCTTCGGACGACTGAAGAACGACGCCTTCTTCACCGGCGCACCGCGTCCGGCGAACCGCAGGAGCGCCTCCTTCGCCTCTTCCTGGGAGGGATAGGCCTCATCCGCGCGATAGCTCTCGAAGGTCGCGCCGTCGAACTGCGGCGGCGGCACGAGGCTCGCGAGCATCTCGGGACCGGTGACGGTCGGCTGGCGGTCGCTGAGGCGCACGACGCCCGTGGTGCTCTGCGTGTCGGTCATTCGTTTCCTGTGTCGAAGTCTTACGAATCCGGCGCCGGTGGCACCGCGGGGAACTATCGTCGAAGCGACGGATCAACACTACGCCGTCGCCGCCCGTCCCCTTCACTCGCACACCCCCGAGGAGCATCCCGTGACCATCGAGTTCGACACGTCGTCCGCAAAGTTCGCCGAGTACTCCGAGCCGGGACGGCTCGTCAGCACGGACTGGCTCGCCGCCCATCTGGGAGAGCCGGGCCTGGTCGTGGTCGAGTCCGATGAGGACGTGCTCCTGTACGAGACCGGGCACATCCCCGGAGCCGTGAAGGTGGACTGGCACACCGAGCTCAACGACCCGGTCGTGCGCGACTACGTCGACGGCGAGGGCTTCGCCGAGCTGCTGAGCCGCAAGGGTATCGCCCGCGACGACACGGTCGTCATCTACGGCGACAAGAACAACTGGTGGGCGGCATACGCGCTGTGGGTGTTCTCCCTCTTCGGCCACGAGGACGTTCGCCTGCTCGACGGCGGTCGCGACCGCTGGATCTCCGAGGGCCGTGAGATCACGCGCGAGGCGACGAACCGTCCGGCGGTCGAGTACCCGGTCGTGGAGCGCGATGACACGCTGCTGCGCGCCTACAAGGAAGACGTGCTCTCCCACATCGGCAAGCCGCTCATCGACGTCCGCTCGCCCGAGGAGTACAGCGGAGAGCGCACGACCGCTCCCGCCTACCCCGAGGAGGGCACGCTCCGCGCCGGCCACATCCCCACCGCGCAGAGCGTGCCGTGGGCGAAGGCGGTCGCGGAGGACGGTGGTTTCAAGTCGCGCGCCGAGCTCGACGCCATCTACCGCGACGGGGCCGGTCTCGCCGACGGTGACGAGGTCGTCGCGTACTGCCGTATCGGTGAGCGATCGAGCCACACGTGGTTCGTGCTCAAGCACCTCCTCGGATTCGAGAACGTCCGCAACTACGACGGTTCCTGGACCGAGTGGGGCAGCGCTGTGCGCGTGCCGATCGTGACCGGCTCGGAGCCGGGATCGATTTGAACGTGTGACAATGACAGGGATGAGCGACACGCACGTTCCTGAGACCCTGGCCGAGATCCGAGACGCCTTCCTGGAGACGCCCGAGAGCGACCGGCTGCTGCTCCTGCTGGAGTTCGCCGACGAGCTCCCCGCTGTCTCCGAGGAAGTCGCGAACCATCCGGAGATGTGCGAGCGCGTCGCCGAGTGCCAGTCCCCCGTGTACATCTACGTCGAGATCGTCGACGGTCGTGTGGTCATGCACGCCACCGCACCGCCGGAGGCACCGACGACCCGCGGATTCGCGAGCATCCTGGTGCAGGGCATCACGGGGCTCACGCCCGACGAAGTGCTGGCGATCCCCGAGGACTACCCGCAGGCGATCGGGCTGACCAAGGCGGTCTCACCCCTGCGCATCGGAGGCATGACGGGCATGCTCATGCGGGCGAAGAAGCAGGTCAGGCAGAAGCGCTGAGGCCCTGCGCCGCGAGCCACTCGCGGATCGCCGTCGACCAGCCGGCCTCGTCGTAGTTCCAGATCTTGGTGTGCCGTGCACCCGAGAAGGGCGGCATCGTGACGAGGTCGGGGCGCGCATCCCGCAGCGCGTGCGAGGCATCCGCCGGCACGAAACCGTCGTCGTCGCTGTGCAGGATGAGGATCGGAGCGACGAGCTCCTCCGCGCGCGCGACCATGTCGAGGCTGTCGAACGGGATCGCATCCTCCGCCCCGCTCAACCGGGCCGTGACGGGGAGCGACAGGGCTCCCATCGCCAGCGCCGGCAGCGGTGCACGGAGCCCCGCCTCGCGCGCCTGATAGCGCAGCACGGTGCGCCAGTCGACCACCGGCGACTCCAGGATCAGCCCGGCGATGCGATCGCGGTTGCCCGAGTTGACAGCGGTCTGCAGCGAGACGGCACCGCCCATCGACCATCCCATCAGCAGGACCCGCTCGGCCCCGTGCCGCAGCGCATAGGCGATCGCGGCATCCACGTCGCGCCACTCCGCCGCGCCCAGGGCGTAGGCCCCGCCGCGGCTGCGCGGCGCTTCGCCGTCGTTGCGGTATGAGACGACGAGGTTCGGCAGACCGGCCGCGTGGAGCACGGGTACCGCGCGCAGGCACTCCGCCCTGGTCGTTCCGCGTCCGTGGACCTGAATCACCCAGGTGCTCGACTCCGCGGGGAAGAACCATGCTGGGCACGGACCCGCCGGCGAGCCGATGAGCACGTTGCTCCACGGGAGATGCAGCTCGGACGGGGCCGAGTAGTACCAGCCGCTGAAACCGGCATCGCGATCCACGCGCGCGCCCGGCTCGATCTGCGTCAGGAGTTTGCGTCGTACGGTCGTGCTGTCGGCGCTGAGCACGGCGCCCAGCTTCACGTATCCGTAGGTCCCGGTCGTGTAGAGCCCGTAACGCCCGGGGAGCTCGGTGTCGAGCGTGCGACCGAGCTCGATCGTCTGCGCTCCGGTGTCGACCGCGATGATCTTCGTGTTGGGGCCGTTCCGTGTCGGCATCACGACGCGACGGGCGATGCTCAGCACGAGCAGCGCGGACGCCGCTCCGAGCGCGAGCAGGACAGGGAGGAGGAGTGCAACGGCGTGCCTGAGACTCTTCATCGCTTCCTGACTCTAGCCTGTTGCCGTGACCGCACCCCCCGATGCCGGGACCCTCTTCGAGAACGCCGCCGCAGAACTGCGGGCGACGGCGTTCCGTGATGACATCACCGTGCGCGAGATCCCGACACCGACCGGCCTCGCTCCCTTCGCGCTGGCACTCGCCGCCGACGTCCGGCCCGACGACGACGGCGACTCCGTCTACGGCACGGGTCGTTTCGTGCTGCTGCACGATCCGGAGGAACCGTCGGGGTGGGGAGGTGCCTGGCGGATCGTGATCTTCGCGCAAGCCCCCCTCGAGACCGAGATCGGCACCGATCCCCTTCTCGCCGACGTCACCTGGTCATGGCTCGTCGATGCGCTCGAGTCCCGAGAGGCTCGATACAGCGCGGCTTCGGGCACGTCGACCAAGACATTGTCGAAGGGATTCGGGAGTCTCGCCCTCGAAGGCGACGGTGCACAGATAGAATTGCGGGCGTCCTGGACTCCGCAGGGCCCGTTCCGACCCCACGTCGAAGCATGGGCCGAACTGGTCGGAATGCTGGCGGGTCTTCCGCCCGGTTCCGAGGGCATCGCCGTTCTCGGCGCGCGAAAGGCTGTACGTGACTGAATATTCCGTGATCTCGGATGCCGAGGAGTTCCGCGCCGCCTGCGCCGTCCTCGCGAACGGCACCGGGCCGGTCGCCGTGGATGTGGAGCGCGCCTCCGGCTTCCGCTACTCGCAGCGCGCGTATCTCGTGCAGGTCTTCCGCCGGGACGCGGGCGTGTACCTCTTCGACCCGCCCGCCATCGGAGACCTCACCCCGCTGAGCGCGGCGATCGGCGACGTCGAATGGGTCTTCCACGCCGCGAGCCAGGATCTGCCCTCGCTGCGTGAGCTCGATCTGGAGCCGAAGACGATCTTCGACACCGAGCTCGCTTCGCGCCTGCTCGGCCACGAGCGCGTGGGACTCGCCGCCGTCGTCGAGCACACGCTCGGCATCACGCTGAAGAAGGAGCACTCGGCCGCCGACTGGTCGACGCGGCCCCTGCCGGACGCGTGGCTCGAGTACGCGGCGCTCGATGTGCTGCACCTGATCGACGTGCGCGACGCACTCGCCCTCGAACTCGACGAGCAGAACAAGACCGCCTTCGCAGCCGAGGAGTTCGCGGCGACCCTGAGCCGTGCCCCCAAGCCGCCGCGCGAAGACCCCTGGCGGCGCCTGAGCGGACTGCATCAGGTGCGTGGCGCCCGCAATCTGGCCGTCGCGCGATCCCTCTGGCAGGCCCGTGAGTCGTACGCGCAGGCGCAAGACGTCTCCCCCGGCCGGCTCATCCCCGACCGCTCGCTGGTGGCTGCGGTCCTCGGGAACCCGCAGAGCAAGCAGGCGCTCGCCGGGATCAAGGAGTTCCAGGGACGCGCGAGCCGCACGCAGCTCGATCGCTGGTGGCAGGCCATCGTCGACGGACGCGCGACGGAGGAACTGCCCCGTGAGCGGGTTCCGAGCGACGCTCTTCCTCCCCCGCGCGCCTGGGCGGACCGCAATCCCGAGGCGGACGCGCGGCTCAAGGCCGCACGTCCCGCCGTCGAGGCGATCGCCGAGGAACTGCACATGCCCACGGAGAATCTGTTGACCCCCGACTACCTCCGCCGCATCGCGTGGGCTCCCGCGGGAGTGACTCCGGCGGCCGTCGGCGACGCCCTCACCGCTCTGGGGGCGCGCGCCTGGCAGGTTGAACAAACCGCACAGAAGATCGCCGCCGCATTTGTAGAAGCCGCGCAACAGCCTGACGAGGCATCCGCCGCCGCTTCGTAGGTTCGATCCAACCGATTCCTCCGCGTTTCGGGGCCTCCCTAGACTGAGGCCACCGCACAAACTTGGAGGCAGAGTGGCCGAGATCTCGGACGTCTTCTTCGTCGATGGAGTGCGCACCCCCTTCGGGCGCGCCGGCGAAAAAGGCATGTACTGGAACACCCGCGCAGACGACCTCGCCGTGAAGGCGACCATCGGACTCATGGAGCGGAATCAGGCCGTCCCGGCCGACCGGATCGACGACGTGGCGATCGCCGCGACCTCGCAGACCGGCGATCAGGGCCTCACACTCGGGCGCTCCGTCGCGATCCTGGCAGGTCTTCCCCAGACCGTGCCCGGCCTGGCCGTCGAGCGCATGTGCGCCGGGGCGATGACCAGCGTCACCACCATGGGTGCCTCGATCGGCGTGGGCATGTACGACCTGGCCCTGGCCGGTGGCGTAGAGCACATGGGACACCACCCGATCGGTGGCAATGCCGACCCGAATCCGCGCTTCGTCGCCGAGAAGATGGTCGACCCCGGCGCCCTCAACATGGGCGTGACCGCCGAGCGCATCTTCGACCGTTTCCCCCACCTCACCAAGGAGCGCTCCGACCGATTCGGAATGCTCAGCCAGCACAAGGTGCAGGCCGCCTACGACGCCGGCAAGATCCAGCCCGATCTCGTGTCCGTCGCGATCAAGGATGCCGACGGCGCCTGGGGCCTCGCGACCGAGGACGAGGGCCGCCGTCCGCAGACCACGATGGAGGACCTCGCCGCACTGAAGACGCCGTTCCGGCCGCACGGCAGGGTCACCGCCGGTACTTCGTCGCCCCTCACCGACGGCGCGACGATGTCGTTGCTCGCCGGTGGCGGTGCCGTGAAGGAACTGGGCCTCGCCCCGAAGATGCGGATGGTCTCGTTCGCCTTCGCGGGCGTCCAGCCCGAGATCATGGGCATCGGTCCGATCCCCTCGACCGAGAAGGCGCTGAAGAAGGCCGGCCTGTCGATCTCCGACATCGGACTCTTCGAACTCAACGAAGCATTCGCCATCCAGGTCATCTCACTCCTCGACCACTTCGGGATCGCGGACGACGACCCCCGCGTGAACCAGTGGGGTGGGGCCATCGCACTCGGTCACCCGCTCGCGGCATCCGGTGTGCGTCTGATGATCCAGCTCGCGGCCCAGTTCGCCGAGCGTCCGGACGTCCGCTACGGCCTGACCGCGATGTGCGTCGGCCTCGGACAGGGCGGTTCGGTCATCTGGGAGAACCCGCACTACGACGGCAAGAAGCGGAAGTGATGGCAGGCATGGCGAACACGGTTTCCGAACAGTACGCGAACGTCGACTTCGCACCGATCCAGGCGCTCACCGACGGCGAGGTGATCACGCAGTCCCCCGTCCGCGACATCCGTCTGGCGTCCGGCAAGGTGCTCGCGCTCATCACCCTCGACAACGGTCGCGATCACAATCGCCCCAACACCCTGGGACCTGCGACGCTCACCCAGCTCGGCGAGACGCTCGACGGCCTCGCCGCCCGGGCCGCCGCCGGTGAGATCCAGGCGGTCGGCGTCACGGGCAAGCAGTACATCCTCGCCGCCGGCGCCGACCTTTCGGACATCGGCAAGGTGGGGTCCCGCGACAATGCCCGCCTCATCGCGCAGCTCGGACACAAAGTGCTCGGCAAGCTCGGCGAGCTCGGCGTGCCCTCGTTCGCGTTCGTGAACGGTCTCGCACTCGGCGGGGGGCTCGAGATCGCGTTGAACTCGAGTTATCGCACGGTCGACTCGTCCGCCGCCGCGGTCGCCCTGCCCGAGGTCTTCCTCGGCATCATCCCCGGGTGGGGCGGGGCCTACCTGCTCCCGAATCTCATCGGCATCGAGAACGCCCTCGAGGTCGTCATCTCGAATCCGCTCAAGCAGAATCGGATGCTCAAGCCGCAGCAGGCCTTCGACCTCGGCATCTTCGACGCGATCTTCCCGGCGGCGAACTACCTCGAGAACTCGCTCGCCTGGGCCGACGCGGTGCTCGGTGGCAAGAAGGTCGAGCGCAAGAACGAGCCCGGCAAGATCGAGCGGCTGACGAAGTGGCCGATCGCGATCAAGATGGCGCGCGGCATGCTCGAGTCGAAGATCGGCACCGTGCCGAAGTCGCCGTACGCGGCGCTCGAGCTGCTCGAGAAGGCGAAGAGCGGAACGAAGGCCGAAGGGTTCGCCCGTGAGGACGAGGCCCTGGCCGATCTCGTCACCGGCGACCAGTTCGCGGCGTCGATGTACGCGTTCGATCTCGTGCAGAAGCGCGCGAAGCGTCCGGTCGGCGCTCCCGACAAGCAGCTCGCGAAGAAGGTCACGAAGGTCGGCATCATCGGCGCCGGCCTCATGGCCAGCCAATTCGCGCTGCTGTTCGTGCGCAAGCTGCAGGTTCCTGTGCTGATCACCGACCTGGATCAGGCCCGCGTCGACAAGGGCGTGGCCTACATCCACGAAGAGATCGGCAAGCTCGAGGCCAAGGGGCGTCTCGACGCCGACACCGCGAACAAGCTGCGGGCGCTCGTCACCGGCACGACCGACAAGGCCCTCTACGCGGACTGCGACTTCGTGATCGAGGCCGTGTTCGAAGAGGTCGGCGTCAAGCAACAGGTGTTCGGCGAGATCGAGACGATCATCGCCGAGGACGCGATCCTCGCGACGAACACCTCATCACTGTCGGTCGAAGAGATCGGTGCGAAGCTCGCCCACCCCGAGCGTCTCGTCGGTTTCCACTTCTTCAACCCGGTCGCGGTCATGCCGCTGATCGAGATCGTGAAGACGCCGAGCACCTCGGATGCCGCGCTGTCGACGGCCTTCGTCGTCGCTCGCACTCTCGGTAAGAACGCGGTACTCACGGCTGACGCTCCGGGATTCGTCGTGAACCGCCTGCTCGCCAAGGTCATGGGCGAGGCCGCGCGCGCCGTCTACGAGGGCACGCCGATCGTCGACGTCGAGAAGGCATTCGCTCCCCTCGGCCTGCCGATGGGCCCATTCCAGCTGATCGACCTCGTCGGATGGAAGGTCGCCGCCCACGTGCAGGACACGATGGCGACGGCGTTCCCCGAGCGCTTCTACGCGAACGAGAACTTCCACGCTCTCGCCGAACTCGACGCGATCGTCGAGAAGGACAAGGGTGGCCGGGTCACCGGGTGGACGAAGCCGGCCGAGAAGCTTCTGCGGCCCGCTCTCGGCTCCGCTCCCGCGTCGGCGGCGACGATCCTGCAGCGCGTGCAGGACGGCCTGGCCGACGAGATCAAGCGGATGCTGGACGAGGGCGTCGTCCCGGAGGTGGAGGACATCGACCTCTGCCTGATCCTGGGGGCCGGCTGGCCGTTCATCGACGGCGGCGCCTCGCCGTACCTGGATCGCGAGGGCGCCTCGGACCGCGCGTTCGGCGGGTCCTTCCACACCCCGCAGATCCGGGGCGTCGAGAGCCGCTGATCACACGCATCGGAGGGGCCGTGCGGTTTCGCACGGCCCCTCCATCGTTCCCGGCATCCGTCTCTCAGGTTCCGAGAAGCCGCTCCTGACCGGGACGACCGTCCTCGGTGCCTGCCTCGGGCCAGTACGAGAGAGCGCGCTCTGCGAGAGCGGTGATCGTGAGCGAAGGGTTCACGCCGGGGTTCGCGGGCATCGCCGAACCGTCGACGACGTGCAACCCGGGATGACCCCACACGCGGTGGTAGCGATCGATCACGCCCGTGCGCGGGGAGTCGGAGATCACCGCTCCCCCGAGGAAGTGGGCGGTCAGCGGAACTCCGAACACCTCGGGCCATGATCCGCGCGCCGCCGCGGACACGCCGCCGTCGCTCTGCATCCGCGCCGCGATCGCCTCGGCGGCACGATGCGCCTGTGGGAGGTGAGACGGGTTCGGCGCACCGTGCCCCTGCGCGCTGGTCAGCGTCAGCCGCCCCCACCTGCGCCGGAGCGACAGCGTGAGCGAGTTGTCCGCGGTCTGCATGACGAGCGCGATGATGCCGCGCTCGCTCCACCGGCGCAACGACGAGAGACGCGCCATCCGCAGCGGCGCGCGAATCACCTGCCCGACGAGGCCGGCGAGGCGGCCGACGAGACCGCGATCGCCCGGTACGAGAGCCGTCGCGAGCGCGCCCATGAGGTTCGACCCGGGTCCGTAGCGCACGTTCTCGACGTGCGTGCGGTCGTCGATGTGGAACGAGGTCGTGATCGCGACCCCCCGTGCGAGCTCCAGCGATGCGGGAACGGAGACCGCGACCGAGCCGTCCAGAGCCTCGGAGTTCGTGCGCGTCAACCTCCCGATCGTCTCGGAGACGCGCGGCAGGGCCCCCGAACGCCGCATGCGGTGCAACAGCTGCTGCGTTCCCCACGTGCCGGCGGCCAGCACGACGTCGCGCGCGGTGACCGTACGGGTGCGCCTGCCCCATCCGCTGCCTCGGGTCGTGACGGCGAATCCTCCGCCCGTGAGCGCCCGCACATCGACGACCGTTCGCATCGCTTCGATGATGGCACCGCGCCGCTCGGCCAGCGGCAGGTAGTTCTTCATGAGCGTGTTCTTGGCGCCGACACGGCATCCGACCATGCAGTTCCCGCAGAGGGTGCATCCGGTGCGCTCGGGCCCTTCGCCACCGAAGTACGGATCGGGCACCCGCTCCCCCGGCTTCCCGAACCACACACCCACCGGCGCGTGCCGGAACGTCGCACCGACACCGAGATCTTCCGCCGCTCCCGCCATGATCTTCTCGACCGGACCGGTGTGCGGATATCGCTCGACGACACCGAGCATGCGCTTCGCCGTCGCGTAGTGCGGCGCGAGTTCCTGCTCCCAGTCCGCGATCCCTCGCCACTGATCGTCGCCGAAGAACGCAGGGCCGGGCTGGTACAGCGTGTTGGCGTAGTTCAAGGAGCCGCCGCCGACACCGGCGCCCGCGAGGATCATCACGTGCGGAAGCCGGTGAATCCGCTGGATGCCGAAGCATCCCAGCTGAGGCGCCCAGAGATAGCGCCGCACGTTCCAGTTGGTCTTCGCGAAGTCGTCGTCCTCGAAGCGTCTCCCGGCCTCGTAGACGCGCACGCGGTATCCCTTCTCCGCTGCGCGAAGCGCTGCAACCGCACCGCCGAACCCCGAGCCGACGACCACCACGTCCTCGTCGAACTCAGTCACGCGGGCGCGCCTTCGTCGCCGGTACCAGGATCGAGAGTGCCCGCGTCCGCACACCGATGGTGCATTCGTCGGTCGCGATCCGCTCCCCGTCGGCGTACACCACCAGACCCGGTGCCGACACCGTCACCGTTCGTGCCCGTCGATGCGTGACCTCAGGGCGGGAGAGATGGCGACCGTGGAGCAACAGCGGGAAGAGGCGCAGCAACCGCACGCGACCGATCGGCGCCACGTGCACGACATCCAGCTGCCCGTCGTCGGGCGCCGCCGTCGGACAGATCGGCATCCCCCCGCCGTAGCTCGACGTGTTGCCGACAGCGACGAGCGTTCCTACCGTAGCCGCGGGCGTCCGCTCATCGACGCCGACCGTGAAGCGCATCGGGTGCAGGCGCACCACCTCGATCAGGACGGCCAGGTAGTAGCGGAGCGCCCCGCGCGGCCAACGCAACCGATTCGTGCGATCACTCACCTTCGCGTCGAAACCGAGCGCCGCCACCGTCAGGAACGGGGTGGTGCGACCGGCGCTGCTGACCTCCCCCACGTCGACGTGGCGCACGACACCATCGAGGGCGAGATCGGCCGCATCCGCAGCATTCCTCCGGGCGAGCCCCAGAGCGCGGGCGAGGTCGTTGCCGGTCCCGGCCGGGACCAGCGCGATCGGCACCGAGGAATCCCGCAGCGCGGGAAGGATCCCGGCGAGCGTGCCGTCGCCCCCGACGACGAGCAGCGCGCGCGGTGCGGCGCTCAGGGCCCGCGCCGCGAGCTCAGCGGTCTCTGCTGCGGATGTCCCGGCGAACTCGTGCACCTCGCACCCACGGTCGCGCAGACGGGCGACCGCGACGGCCGCATCCGAGCGTGCGCGCCCCTTGCCGGCGAACGGGTTGGACAGAACGGCGATGTGCGTGCCCATGTCAGACCTCCGGCGAATGCCCGAGCAGAGCCCCGGGATTGAGGATGCCGCGGGGATCGAGCTCGCGTTTGACCGCCCGCAGGATGCGCAGACCGGTGTCACCGACCTCATCGATGAGCCAGGGCGCGTGGTCCCGACCGACGCCATGGTGGTGGCTGATCGTTCCGCCCGATCCGACGATCGCGTCGTTCACCGACGCCTTCACGCGTTCCCAGACGGCGAGCTGATCACCCTGGATGCCGGCGAGAACCGTGAAGTAGAGCGACGCCCCGGTCGGATACACGTGCGAGACATGGCACATCACGTACGACCGCGCGTCGGCATCCTCGAACCCCGTCTTCAGCGCCGTTTCGATCGCCTTCTTCGACGCCGAGAGGTTCGACCACGTCGTCGCCGTCTCGAGCGTCTCGCAGAAGACCCCGGCGTCGAGCAGCGCGTCGCGCAGGTACGGGCCGTCGAAGCGTCCGCGGAGCCATTCCGCGGCGTCTTCCTCGCCCGCGGACTGTCCACCGGCAGCCCGCAGGATCTCGGCTGTGCGCTCGCGCCGCCCGGCGGCATCGCCGCCTTCGAAGACCGTCACCGCGCCTGCCCCCCGCGCGAGGAGTCGCCCGATCCGGCCGACCTGAGCCAGGCTCACGGCCGTCTCCGCTTCGTCCGACAGACGGATCACGGTCGGTCCGGGTCCGTGCTGCGCCACCCGGCGCAGAGCATCGGCACCCGTGACGAAGTCCGGGAACGTCCATGCCTCGAAGATCCGCCCGCGCGGCACGGGATGCGTCCGCACACGCACCTCCGTGATCACGCCGAGCGTTCCCTCGGACCCGAGGAAGAGCCGGGCCAGATCCGGCCCCGCGGCCGACCCGGGAGCACGCCCGAGATCGAGGTCGCCCGTCGGCGTCGCCACCCGGATGCCGGTGACCATGCCGTCGAATCGACCGTTCCCCGCCGAGTTCTGCCCGGACGATCGCGCCGCGGCGAAGCCGCCGATCGTCGCGTAGCGGAAGCTCTGCGGATAGTGGCCGAGCTCGTGTCCCCGCGCCGCCAGGAGGTTCTCGGCCACGGGTCCCGTCGTCCCCGCGCCGAGCAGCGCCTCCCCCGCGACCTCGTCGAACCGCAGCAGCCCGGATAGACGCCGGGTGTCGAGGCTGATCACCGCGCGGTGCGCACCCCGTTCCGGATGGAGCGCACCGACGACGCTCGTGCCGCCTCCGAACGGGATCACCGCGATGCGCCGTTCCGACGCCACGTCGAGCACGGCGCGCACCTCGTCATGCGTGGCCGGGTGGACGACGGCATCCGGTGCTTCCTGCGCCCGCTGGCGGGCACGCAGCAGATCCGGGGTGGATCGTCCTCGCGCGTGGCGGATCCGTCCCTCGTCCGTCGTGTCGATGCCCGCTGTCCCGACCGCGCCGACCAGCGCAGCCAGATCCTCGTCCGTCAGCGCCGAGGCCGCAAGGGTCACGTCTTCGATGTCCACCGCCGGTTCGGGGCGGCGAAGTCGACCGAGGAGCAGCGGGAGCAGGGCGCGGACGGCGCGAGACAGCGGAGCGGCCCGGTGCGGATCACCCCAGCCGTTCCAGCGCATCGGGAGATCGTCGTCGACCTCGCCGGAATTCGAGTTCATGCGTTACAGTGTGACAGATCATGGAAGAACGTCAACCAGCGGCACCGACCTGGGATGCGACCCAGGCCCGTGTCCTCGATGCCGCCGACGAACTCCTCATCCGACGCGGAGTGCACGGCGTCACCATCGCCGAACTCTCCCGCCGTTCCGGACTCAGCCGCCCGACCCTCTACCGGCACTGGAGCGACGCCGACGACGTGGTCCGCTCCGCGCTCCTGCGCCGGGTGACCGTCATCCTCGCGTCGTTCCCGGAGCCGGCGGCTCACCGCAGCGATCTCGTCGCCGACGTGCTCAGATTCTCCGGCCTCTTCTACGCCGACCCCGTGTATGCGCACCTGCTCGCTGACGAACCCGAGGCTTTCACCCGCTACACACTGCAACGCGTCGGTTCGAGCCAGCGGTTGATCCTGGAATGGCTCGGCGCGTCGATCGCCGCCGCCCAGCGCGGCGGGTCCGTCCGCGGCGGCGATCCACGCGCGATCGCCGTCATGACCCTGTTGATCGCTCAGTCGGCGGTACTCTCCCAGGGCACCGTCGCCGAACTCATCGACGATGCGACCTGGGAGAGCGAACTCCGCGCCGCCCTCGACGGGCATCTCCGGTCATGAGCACCGCATCCGCCGCCCTCAACGTCGCGAGGCGGCGTGCCGAACTCCTCCGGGCGGCGGAGGACGTCACCGACCTCCTCGTCGTCGGCGGCGGGATCACCGGCGTCGGCGCCGCACTCGACGCCGCGGCGCGGGGCCTCAGCGTGACTCTCATCGAGGCGGAGGACCTCGCGTTCGGCACCAGCCGCTTCAGCTCGAAGCTCGTCCACGGCGGCCTCCGCTATCTCGCGACAGGGGATGTCGCGACCGCGCGAGAGAGCGCCGAGGAACGGCATCTCCTGATGACCGCGATCGCTCCGCACCTGATCCGTCCGCTGCCCCAGTTGCTTCCCTTCGCGTCCGGAATCACCGTGCGCCAGCGCGCGGCGGGGGCCGTCGGAATGACGATGGGAGATGCCCTCCGACTGCGCGCACGAACACCGCGAAGGGTGCTGCCGCCGCCGCGATTCGTCGGTCGCCGTCGAGCGCTGGCGCTCGCGCCCGGGCTGGCCCCGCACGGACTGCGCGGAGGGATGATCTCCTTCGACGGCCAACTCGAAGACGATGCTCGACTGGTCACGACGGTCGCCCGCACCGCCGCAGCGCAGGGAGCGCTGATCCTCACGCGGGTGCGCGCGGTCTCCCTGCATGCGGAGGGCGCTCGGGCCCTCGACGTCCTCACCGGTGAATCGCTCGACATCCGAGCGCGCGCCGTCGTGAACGCGACCGGGGTGTGGGCAGGGACGCTCGACGGGAACCTCACCCTCCGGCCCAGTCGCGGCACCCACATCGTGCTCGATGCGGCGGATCTCGGGCATCCGGGCGCCGCGCTCACGATTCCTCACCCCGGCTCGATCAGCCGCTACGTCTTCGCGCTCCCGCAACCGCACGGTCGGGTGATCGTCGGACTCACCGATGAGGACGCGCCCGGTGCGATTCCCCGCGTGGCGATGCCGACCGAGGAGGAGATCGACTTCCTGCTCTCCCTCCTCAACGGCGTGCTGCGCGTCCCCGTGCACCGCGCGAGCGTGCGCGGTGCCTTCGCGGGACTGCGCCCGCTCGTGGACACGGGTGCGGACTCCACCGCCGACATCTCCCGACGTCACCTCGTGCAGCTTTCGGATGCCGGATTCGTGAACGTTCTCGGCGGAAAGCTGACCACGTACCGACGCATGGCGGAAGACGCCGTCGATCTCGCCGTACGCGCGCGAGGGCTCTCGGCACCGCCGAGCCGTACCGCCACGCTCCGCCTCGTCGATCGCGATGTGCCGCTCGGGGAGCCGCTCCTGAGCGGGCCGGGGATCACGCGCGCCGACGTCGAGTACGCGGTGCTCCACGAAGGCGCGCTGACGACCGATGACGTGCTGGATCGACGCACCCGGGTCGGTCTCGTCGACGGCGATCGTTCGCGCGCCCACGACCTCGTCGCAGCGATCGTCTCCGAGTCCCTCGACCGCCTGGGTTAGTCACCCGCAGGCGCCGAATCCGCCCCGTATTCATCGAGCGGCGGCGGGGCGAACGAGCACGGAACAGCGTGTGAACAGCGCGTCCAGGTGCCCGTTCACGACGCTCTCGCCCCGGCGGAGAAGGCACAGTGGTGTGCATGGACATGCTCCTCTCGATGCTGGGCGGCAAGGGACTCTCGGGTCTGCTGAAGACGGGGACCGCGATCCTCACGATCCTGCTGGTCGTTCCGGCGCTCCTGAAGATCTTCATCGTGACCGTGGACGAGGGCTGGGCGGCGATCCGCACCCGCAACGGCAAGCCCATCATCCGCAACCGTCCGCAGCGACGTCCCACCGGTCGCGGCGGTGCCGTCGGCGAAGTGGTCGTGCTCCACCCGGGCTCGCACGGCGCGTTCCCGTTGTTCTACTGGTACAAACTCATCGACGTGAGGTGCCGGGCGACCGACCTCCCCGCGCGCGAGATGACGGGGGCGCAGGGGCACCAGCATCGCGTCCACGCGTCGTTCGAGTGGAGACCGATCCCCACGGGACGAGATCTTCGGGTCTTCGAGCTCGATGTCGTGAACGTCAAGGAGCGTGCGTCGAATATCGTCGGCGCCGCCCTCCGCGATGTGATCCGCGGCTTCGACGGGGCAGAACTCCCGCACAACGACGAGATCAACACCCGCGTCATCGCCGCGAGTGCCGAAGAGGTGCGCCGGGCCTGCGGGGTCGAGCTCGTGCGCGTCATGGTCACCGGCGACGCGCTCACCGACGGCTACCTGCTGTCGACGGCGCTCCGCGACACCGATCGCGATGCGCGGGCGGTGGCCGCCCTGCACGCACTCAACTGACCGAGCAGCCGTCGACTCTGGCGGGTCAGCGCTGCTCGTGCAGCGGGAGGTCGATCGTGCCGGTCTCGCCCGCGCTCCGAGCCACGGGGATTCTCGTGCCGAGCACCTGGGCGACGACATCCTGCGCGATCTTCGACGCGGTCAGGCCGGCGTCGGCGAGAATCTGCTCTCGCGAGGCGTGATCGAGGAACTCGTCGGGGAGGCCGAGCTCGTCGACGGCCGTATCGATGCCCGCTTCGCGCAGCACCTGACGCACCCGCGTGCCGATTCCTCCGACGCGGATGCCGTCCTCCAGCGTGATGACGAGACGGTGACGTGAGGCGAGAGCCACCACCGACGGCTGCACCGGGATCGCCCAGCGCGGATCGATGACCGTCGCTCCGATCCCCTGCGCGCGCAACCGATCCGCGACATCCATGGCCATCGCCGCGAACGGACCGATGGCGACGATCAGTACGTCTTCGCTCTCGCCCCGCGCCAGGACGTCGACCCCGTCGTGAAGACGGTCCAGGGCAGGGAGTTCGGCCGCGACCTCTCCCTTCGGGAACCGGATGACCGTCGGTGCGTCATCGACCTCGACGGCTTCCTCCAGCGCTTCCGTGAGTCGGATGCCGTCGCGCGGAGCCGCGATACGGATGTGCGGCACGATCTGCAGCATCGCGAGATCCCACATGCCGTGATGGCTCGGCCCGTCGGGACCGGTGACGCCGGCACGGTCGAGCACGAACGTGACGCCGGCGCGGTGCAGCGCG
The DNA here is from genome assembly GCF_042957055.1 of Microbacterium sp. NPDC008134. Taxonomy (NCBI): domain Bacteria; kingdom Bacillati; phylum Actinomycetota; class Actinomycetes; order Micrococcales; family Microbacteriaceae; genus Microbacterium; species Microbacterium sp. NPDC008134. Next base: position 1,852,512 of record NZ_JBIBHO010000001.1, read on the forward strand.
ACGTCCATGAGCACCTGGTCGAAGGCGCGCCCCATGAAGGTCGCATACACCGCGACCACGGGGTGGAGACCGCCGTACGCGAGTCCTGCGGCTGAAGCGACGGCGTGCTGCTCGGCGATACCGACGTCGTAGACCCGATCCGGGAAGCGCTCGGCGAAGGGGGCGAGGCCCGTGGGGCGGAGCATCGCGGCCGTGATGCCGATCACGTCGTCGCGGCGGCACCCGATGTCGACGAGCGCGTCGGAGAAGACATCCGTCCATCCGCGGCCGCCCGACGAGAGGGTCTCCCCCGTCGCGGGGTCGATCTTGCCGACGGCGTGGAACTGGTCGGCGTCGTCGTCGCGCGCCGGCTGATAGCCGCGTCCCTTCTCGGTGATCGCGTGCACGATGACCGGAGCACCGTAGGACTTCGCGAGCTCGAGGGTCTCGAGCAGCGCCGGGAGGTCGTGGCCATCGACCGGGCCCAGGTACTTGATGTCGAGGTTCGAGTAGAGCGCCTCGTTGTTCGTGAAGCGCGAGAGGAACCCGTGCGTTCCTCCTCGCACGCCGCGGAACACCGCGCGCCCCACCGGGCCGAAGGCCCGGAAGAGCCGATCGGACTTGTGGTGGAGGTCCTTGTACGCGGCGGCGGTACGCACACGGTTGAGGAAGCGCGACATCCCGCCGATGGTCGGAGCGTAGGAGCGGCCGTTGTCGTTGACGACGATCACGAGGTTGCGGTCGTTGTCGTCGGAGATGTTGTTGAGCGCCTCCCACGTCATGCCGCCCGTGAGCGATCCGTCACCGACGACCGCGACCACATGGCGGTCCGCTCGACCGGTGGCCGTCAGCGCCCGGGACACCCCGTCCGCCCAGCTCAACGAGCTGGACGCGTGGGAGGACTCGACGACATCGTGGGGGCTCTCTCCGCGCTGCGGGTATCCGGCGAGACCACCACGCACGCGCAGACCCGAGAAGTCCTGACGCCCGGTGAGGAGTTTGTGCACGTAGGACTGGTGGCCGGTGTCGAAGATGAAGGGGTCGTCCGGCGACGAGAACGTGCGGTGCAGGGCGATCGTCAGTTCGACGACGCCGAGGTTCGGGCCGAGATGCCCGCCCGTGCGGGAGACGTTCTCGACGAGGAAGTCGCGGATCTCCTGTGCGAGATCGGTCAGTTGCTCGGCGCTCAGACCGTCGAGGTCCCTGGGTCCTGAGATGCTCGGAAGAATGGGCATCGGCACCTCCTCACCTACTGTGTCGTCGGCGCCGGACTCGGTGCCCGGGGCCTCATCGATGGTACCGCCAACCCCGGGGAATCCCCCGGGAGGCGCACCCCCTGGCATGACGAAGGGGACCCGGCTACGATGCACCGGATCCCCTTCTCGGAATGCTCAGACGAGCGAACGCAGAACGTACTGCAGGATGCCGCCGTTGCGGTAGTAATCCGCCTCACCGGGGGTGTCGATGCGCACGACCGCGTCGAACTCGACGGCCTGCTTGCCCTCGGGCGAGTGCTCGCTCGGGGTGGCCGTGACACGCACCGTCTTGGGGGTGACGCCGTTGTTGAGCTTTTCCAGCCCCGCGATCGAGACGATCTCGGTGCCGTCGAGGCCCAGCGACTCCCAGCTCTCCCCAGCGGGGAACTGCAGCGGGACGACGCCCATACCGATCAGGTTCGAGCGGTGGATGCGCTCGAAGCTCTCGGTGATGACGGCCTTGACGCCCAGCAGGCTGGTGCCCTTCGCCGCCCAGTCGCGCGACGAACCGGAACCGTACTCCTTACCGCCGAAGATGACGAGGGGCGTTCCCTGCTCCTGGTAGTTCATGCTCGCGTCGTAGATGTACGACTGCGGGCCGCCCGGAAGGGTGAAGTCGCGGGTGAAGCCGCCCTCGACGATGGCGCCGTCGTTGACGGCCGAGACCATGAGGTTCTTCAGACGGATGTTCGCGAACGTTCCGCGGATCATCACCTCGTGGTTGCCGCGACGCGAACCGAAGGAGTTGAAGTCCTTCCGGTCGACACCGTGCTCGGTGAGGTACTGCGCGGCCGGCGTCCCCGGCTTGATGTTTCCGGCGGGCGAGATGTGGTCGGTGGTGACCGAATCGCCGAGGGTCGCCATGACACGAGCACCCTGGATGTCCTTCACCGGGGTGAGCTCCATCGTCATGCCATCGAAATACGGCGCCTTGCGCACGTAGGTAGAGTCCTCGTCCCACTGGAAGATCGCGTCATCCGGCGTGGGCAGGCTGCGCCAGCGCTCGTCACCGTCGAACACGGTGGCGTACTGCTTGATGAACTGCTCGCGCGAGATCGACGAGTCGACGATCTCCTGCACCTCGTCGGGCGAGGGCCAGATGTCCCTCAGGTAGACGTCGCTGCCGTCGCTGCCCTTGCCGAGCGAGTCGTTCTCGAAGTCGAAGTGCATCGAGCCGGCCAGCGCGTAGGCGATCACGAGCGGCGGGCTCGCGAGGTAGTTCATCTTCACGTCGGGGCTGATACGGCCTTCGAAGTTGCGGTTGCCCGAGAGCACCGCGGTGACGGCCAGATCGTGCGAGTTGATCGCCTCGGAGACCTCTTCGATCAGTGGACCGGAGTTTCCGATGCAGATCGTGCAGCCGTAGCCGACGGTGTAGAACCCGAGACCCTCGAGGTCCTTGTCGAGACCGGACTTCTCGTAGTAGTCGGTGACGACCTTCGACCCCGGGCCGAGCGTGGTCTTGACCCACGGCTTCTGCTTGAGGCCCTTCTCGAGCGCCTTGCGAGCGACGAGACCGGCGGCGATCATGACCGACGGGTTCGACGTGTTGGTGCACGAGGTGATCGCCGCAAGCGTGACGGCGCCGTTGTCGAGGATGTACTTCTCGCCGTCGGGCGTCGTGACAGGCACGGGCTTGGAGGCGTTCGCCGGAGCTCCGCTGTTGATGTGCACCGGACGGGTGGTGCGCGGCTCCTCCTCGCCGGGGACGGCGCCCGGGTCGGATGCCGGGAAGGAGTGCTTCGACTCGAGATCGACGACGTCGTCCGAGGTCGACGCGGTGGCGTAGTTCAGGATGTCCTGCTCGAACTGCGACTTCGCCTCGGAGAGGAGAATGCGGTCCTGCGGGCGCTTCGGGCCGGCGATCGAGGGAACGACGGTACCGAGATCGAGCTCGAGGTACTCGCTGAAGACGGGCTCCTGCGAGGCGTCGTGCCAGAGCTTCTGCTCCTTCGCGTACGCCTCGACCAGCGCGACCGCTTCCTCGCTGCGCCCCGTCAGGCGCAGGTAGTCGAGCGTCACGTCATCGATCGGGAACATCGCGGCCGTCGAACCGAACTCCGGCGACATGTTTCCGATCGTGGCGCGGTTGGCGAGCGGCACGGACGCCACACCCTCACCGTAGAACTCGACGAACTTGCCCACGACACCGTGCTTGCGCAGCATGTCGGTGATGGTGAGGACGACGTCGGTCGCCGTGACGCCCGCGGGGATCTCACCGGAGAGCTTGAAGCCGACGACGCGCGGGATGAGCATCGACACGGGCTGGCCGAGCATCGCGGCCTCCGCCTCGATACCGCCGACGCCCCAGCCGAGCACGCCGAGACCGTTGACCATCGTGGTGTGCGAGTCGGTGCCGACGCAGGTGTCGGGGTAGGCCTGGAGCACTCCGCCGTTGGTGCGGTCGTAGATGACCTTGGCGAGGTGCTCGATGTTGACCTGGTGCACGATGCCGGTGCCCGGGGGGACGACCTTGAAGTCCTGGAATGCCGTCTGGCCCCAGCGGAGGAACTGGTAACGCTCGCCGTTGCGCTCGTACTCGATCTCGACGTTGCGCTCGAGGGCGTTGTCGGAACCGAACAGGTCGGCGATGACCGAGTGGTCGATGACCATCTCTGCCGGCGAGAGCGGGTTGATCTTGTTCGCATCGCCGCCGAGCGCCGTCACGGCCTCGCGCATCGTGGCGAGGTCGACGATGCAGGGCACACCGGTGAAGTCCTGCATCACGACGCGCGCCGGCGTGAACTGGATCTCGGTGTTCGGCTCGGCCGCGGCATCCCACGATCCGAGCGCCTCGATCTGCGCCTTCGTGACGTTCGCGCCGTCCTCGGTGCGAAGGAGGTTCTCCAGCAGCACCTTGAGGCTGAAGGGGAGCTTGTCGAAACCGGGCACCGTGTCGATGCGGAAGATCTCGTAGTCGGTGCTGCCGACCGTCAGGGTGCTCTTGGCACCGAAGCTGTTCACCGTGGACACGATTCCGTCTCCTTCTGATCTGATGGAAGCGACAGGCGATTCCATCTTGCTCGCCTGGGAGGGGCCGGGGCTAGCAAGGCGTACCTAACCAGTCTGCGCCTTCGACCCTTCAGGCAGAAGCCCTGCAATTTATCTTGATGTCAAGATAAATCTATCACGCCTCGGAGGTCGTCTCCGCCGCCGACGCGCCCCGCTTGTCCTGCGGGTACAGGGCACGGACGACGAGCCAGGTGACGGCGACCATGGGAGCGAAAAGCGGGAGTCCCATGATGAGCTTGAGAGTGCCGAGCGCTGTGACCTCGCCCGCGAGATACAACGGGAGCTGCACGGCGAGGCGCGCGAAGAACAGAGCCGCCCACGCCACACCGAGCCAGAGGAACGCGCGACGCTTGCGCCGGTCCTGGCGCCAGGCCATCCCCTCTCCCATGAGGAAGCCCGCGGCGATTCCGATGAGCGACCAGCCGATCAACGCGGTCACCAGAAGCACCGTCCCGTAGGCGGCGTTCGTGATCAGTCCGGGCACGAAGTTGTCCTGCCCGCGTCCGGTGATCAGCGCCAGCGCAGCGGCCGCCCCCGCAGCCACGAGTCCGCCGATCGCGGCGGACGGCGGCGACTTCTGCAGCAGGCGGACGATCGTGAACACCGCGGCGAGACCGACGGAGACGCCGAGTGCCAGGATCAGCGGCTCGGGCTTGATCGTGAAGAGGATCACGAAGGCGAGGCTCGGCAGGACCGACTCGAGGATCCCCCTCCATCCGCCGATCGCGGACCAGACCACCGTGTGGGTGTTCGCGCCCTCGGCCGGGTCGACCCCGGCGCGACGCGCGGCGCCGCTGAGGGCCGCGCCCAGGATCTCCGAGGCCGACTGCTCGCGGTCGCCCTGCGGGCTGTCGCCGCTCACGCCGATCCCGGCGTGGCCGGCATCTTCAGCGGGATGAGGTCGCGGGGAGGCATCGGCGATCCACCGCGCACGACGACGATCGAACGGAAGAGGTCCTCGACCTTCGCGGCAGCGTCGGGATCGGATGCCGCAGCACCGCCGATCACGCCCCGGAGGAACCACCGCGGGCCGTCGATGCCGATGAATCGTGCGAGACGGAGCCCTGCGCCCTCGTTGGCGGCGGCGGGGACCTCGGCGAGCAGCTCCTTGCCGAGGGAGCCCTCTCGCTCCTCGACCCGGCCGCCCTGCGCCTTCACCTGATCGCGGAGCTGCACCCGGGTCTCGTCCCACAGGCCGCCGGAGCGCGGAGCCGCGAACGGCTGCACCTGCAACGAGGAGTCCGCATAGTCGAGACCGACCGCGACGATCCGCTTCGACTGCTCCTCGACCTCGAGGCGGAGGTTCAGACCCTCACGCGGGAGGATCTTGATGCCGCCGAGGTCGATGTAGGGGCGAACCGGGTTCGCCTCGGAGTCGTCGAACGGTCCGTCCACGGCGCGGTTCAGCGGTGCGGACTCCTGAGGAGTGGGGGTGTTGTCAGTCATTGCTCTTCCCTGCCTGGTATCCGGTGGATCCGAATCCGCCCTCGCCGCGAACGCTCTCGGGCAGTTCGTCGACCGGGTGGAAGACGGCACGCGTCACCGGCATGATGATCAGCTGCGCGATGCGATCGCCGACCGCCACATCGTACGCGCTCCGGGTGTCGGTGTTGATCAGGCTCACCTTGATCTCGCCGCGGTACCCCGCGTCGACGGTCCCCGGCGAGTTCACGATGGAGATGCCGTGCTTCGCCGCGAGACCGCTGCGAGGCACGACGAATGCGGCGTATCCGTCCGGAAGCGCGATGCGCACTCCGGTGGCGACCAGGGCGCGCTCCCCCGGCTCGAGGCGCACGGCCTCCGCCGCCGTCAGGTCCGCTCCGGCGTCGCCGGGATGCGCGTAGACCGGCGGCTGAGCGGCGATAATGGGGATATCAACGGAATCGGTCACCCCATGAGGCTAATGCAGAACCCCACCACCGACGCACGATCGCGCTATCGCGAACGACTCTCGCCGAGCCTGTGGCTCCTGGTCACGGTCGCCCTCGCGGGCCCCATGGTGGCCCTCATCTTCGTCCCGGTCGGTGCGACCGTCGCTCTCGTCGCCGGCGCCGCCGTCTCCGCGATCCTCGTCGCGCTCTTCATCCTCATCACGCCGATCGTGTCGGTCGAGGACGGCGTGCTCCGCGCCGCACGTGCGCACATCGACGTCGCCCATCTCGGCGATCCGCTCGCGCTGACCGGCACCGAGGCGAAGGATGCCCGTGGAACAGGTCTTCCCGCACGCGGATGGCACCTCATCCGCGGCGGAATCGACGGCGTGGTCGTGGTCCCGAACGACGACCCCGCCGACCCGGTCAGCGCGTGGACGATCTCGACCCGTACTCCCGACCGTCTCGCCGCCGCCATCCGCAGCGCTCAGCGCTGATCGCGTCGCGCCGTCGGGCAACCCTCGAAGACGACAACGCGCCCCTGACCTCGAGGGTCGGGGCGCGTGATTCGTCGCGCTGTGCCGTCAGGCCGCGCATTCCTTGCAGATCGGGCCGGCGGCCTCTTCATGGTCGAGCTGCGAGCGGTGCTTCACGAGGAAACAGCTCATGCACGTGAACTCGTCCTGCTGCGCGGGTAGCACGACGACGTCCAACTCCAGGTCCGAGAGGTCGGCTCCCGGGAGGTCGAAGCTGGACGGGTTGTCGGCGTCCTCGTCTCCGGTCGATCCGGAGAGCTTGTCGGGAACGCGCTCCTTCAGGGCTTCGATCGACTCGGAGTCGTCTTCGCTCTTACGGGGGGCGTCGTAGTCGGTTGCCATGCGGTTAGATCTCCACATTCATGGTGCGAGTGGTGGTGCGCCGTCGGGTATTCGGCGGCCATAGTTTGCATGACCGGAAGGCATTTAGCAAATGCCACTGCGATCGACAGAGCAAACTCGCGGCGCGCCCAGGGTATTCCCGCCCGGCGGCGTTCTCGCGTGACACCATGAACGCACACCCATCAGAGGGGCATTCGCATGGAAAACGTCACCATCGTCGGCACCGAGGCAGGAGTCCTCGTGCTCGCGACCGAGTCCGGCGAGCGTTTCGCGCTGGCCATCGACGACGTGCTGCAGCGCGAGCTGCGCAGGGCGACCCGGCAGACCGAACCGACCGCGCAGAAGCTCGCCGCGAGCCCGCGCGACATCCAGGCCCAGATCCGCGCCGGCCTCACGGCATCCGAAGTGTCCGCGCTGCTCGGAATCAGCGTCGATGACGTCGTGCGCTTCGAGGCGCCTGTCCTCGCCGAGCGCGAGCACGTGATCGGACAGGCCCTCGCCGTCCCCGTCCTGATCGGCAGCGAAGTCGAACCCGATGCGCAGCCCACGTTCGGCACGGCCATCCGCGCCAAGCTCTCCGACGTCGCCGCGACCGCCGAACGCTGGGCGAGCTGGAAAGAGGAGTCCGGCTGGATCATCAAGCTCGAGTTCACGGCGAACGACGTCGAGCACGACGCGCGCTGGAGCTTCGACCCGCGCCGGAGCGCCCTGTCGCCCCTGAACGCCAATGCCACCCAGCTGTCCCGTCAGGGCTCACTCCCCGACGGACTCATTCCGCGCCTGCGTGCCGTGGAGTCCGACCGCACGACCTCGCCGTACAAGGACGACAGTCGGTTCGACTCCGGAGCCTTCGGCCCGCGCCTCGTGCCGGCACCCGAGGCATCCGTCGAGGAACCGTCCACGCCCGAACGATCGAACGCAGCGGCGCAGGCTGCGGCGATCAACCGCGCGCCGGAGACCCCGAGCACGAACCCCGAGACGGCGGATCTGCTGGAAGCCCTCCGACGCCGGCGAGGTCAGCGCGAAGCCTCGCCGATCATCGACGATGCGCCGGTCGCGGAGCCGACCCCGTCGGCGGACACGACCGATGACGAGCCGGATCGCAACCTGATCGCCCTCTTCGAGGACGCCTTCGAGCCGGAGCCGGCGGAGCAGCCCCGCGCAGAGACCCCCGCGCCCTCTCGGGAATCCTCTGAGTCGAACGAGTCCTCCTCCCGGAAGCGCCGCCGGAACGCAATGCCCTCCTGGGACGAGATCGTTTTCGGAGCACGCACCGACGAGTGATGCCCGCGGGCTCAGCGCGCGAACGCACCGAGCCCGACCAGCGGCACCTGCCGCTCCTCCGGAGTGAGGCCACCGTGCTGTCCCACCATCCCGCGTCCGCGTTGATCGGCCGCAGTCCCGTCGTAGACCGCACCGTTGCCGCGCGGGATCACGAGCAGGTCACCGACGCGCGCCGCCGCGGCATCCGCGATCCGGGGTCCGAACAGACCGGCCGCGATCGCCTCGTCGCGTGAAGCGATATCGGCGAGGCCCTCGAGGTCGGACCGCCACCGGGCGATGACGGCTTCGGCGTCGGCCGGGCGTTCGAGATAGGCATGGATCATGCGGGGTTCTCCCCCGACGTGTCGGATGCCGTCGAGGTGGGACTCGTCGAGAACGATCTGCCGCCGTTCCGGAACGTCGATCATGCCGTGATCGGACGTGACCAGCACGCCGATGCCCGACGGCACACGGACCGCGAGCGCGGCATCGACATCCTCGAGTGCCGCCAGCCACTCCGCCGAAGCCATCCCGTGCTTGTGTCCGGCCTTGTCGACCTCGGGCAGATAACAGTAGACGAGAGAACCCGGGTTCTGTTCGGCGAGGGTGTAGGCCGACAGCACACGGTCGGCCGCGCTCGCCTCCGCGGAGAACACAGCCCCGCGCAGCGTCGCACGGGTGAACCCGCTCTGCGCGTAGGCGGCGAGACCGACGGCGAAAGCTCCGTGGCCGTTCGCCGCCGCACGCTCGAAGACCGTCGGCACCATCTGCCAGGTGGCGGGGTCCAGCCCCTCGCTCTCCCAGCCCGTGAGCTGGTTGACGAGGATGCCTCGGTCCGGGTCGACGACGCGATAGCCCATCAGGCCATGCTCTCCCGGCCACGCACCGGTCAGGATGCTCGTCAGGGCGGAGGCCGTGGTCGACGGGAAGACGGAGGTCGCGACGTCGCGCTTGCTCATCTGCGCCGTCAGGGCCCGGGCATGTCCCGCGTGCGCGCGAAGACCGATGGCGCCGAGTCCGTCGATCACGACCAGCACCACCGATGTCGCACGGGGAAGACGCCCGGCATCACCGCGCAGTGCGGCGAACACGTCGTCCGCCACCCCGACGACGCTCCGGGCTGACGGGGACTCGGACGGTAGCATGAGGGACATCCGAGCCAGTCTGACACAGGCTCCCGCACGCCCTCAGGAACCCCATGCCGAAAACGCCGCCGCCCGAGCCCGTCGAGGAGCGCATCCAGGACATCGATCTCTCCAGTGAGATGCAGGGGTCCTTCCTCGAGTACGCGTACTCCGTGATCTACTCGCGCGCCCTCCCCGACGCTCGTGACGGCCTCAAGCCGGTGCAGCGCCGCATCCTCTACCAGATGGCCGAGATGGGGCTGCGCCCCGACCGCGGACACGTCAAGAGCGCCCGCGTCGTCGGCGAGGTGATGGGAAAGCTGCACCCGCACGGCGACTCCGCGATCTACGACGCGCTCGTGCGCCTCGCCCAGGACTTCGCCCTCCGCGTGCCGCTCGTCGACGGCCACGGCAACTTCGGCTCGCTCGACGACGGCCCCGCCGCCGCTCGTTACACGGAGGCGCGCCTCGCCGCGTCGGCCCTCGCGCTCACCGAGAACCTCGACGAGGACGTCGTCGACTTCATCCCCAACTACGACGGTCAGTTCCAGCAGCCCGCCGTACTGCCCGCTGCCTTCCCCAATCTCCTGGTCAACGGCGCGAGCGGCATCGCCGTCGGTATGGCGACCAACATGGCGCCGCACAACCTCATCGAGGTCGTGGCCGCCGCGACGCATCTGCTCGAGAACCCCGATGCCACGACCGAAGAACTCATGGAGTACGTGCCCGGACCGGACTTCCCGTCCGGTGGCGTCCTCATGGGTCTCGACGGCGTGAAGGATGCGTACACGACCGGACGCGGCGCGCTCAAGGTGCGCGGCAAGGTCTCGATCGAACCCCTCGGCCCTCGACGCACCGGAATCATCGTGTCGGAGCTGCCGTACATGGTCGGTCCCGAGCGGCTGATCGAGAAGATCCGCGATGCCGTCCAGGCGAAGAAGCTCCAGGGCATCAGCGACGTCACCGACCTCACGGACCGCAACCACGGGCTGCGCGTCGCGATCGGCATCAAGACCGGCTTCGACCCGAACGCCGTGCTCGAGCAGCTCTATCGCCTCACGCCGCTCGAGGACTCGTTCAACATCAACAACGTCGCGCTCGTCGACGGCCAGCCGCGCACGCTCGGGCTGAAAGAGATGCTGAGCGTCTATGTCGGCCACCGTCTCGAAGTCATCACGCGTCGAAGCCGCTACCGCCTCGCCCGTCGCGAGGAGCGGTTGCACCTCGTCGAGGGTCTCCTCATCGCGATCCTCGACATCGACGAGGTCATCCAGGTCATCCGTTCGTCCGACGACTCCGAGCAGGCTCGCACCAAGCTGCGCGACGTGTTCGACCTGAGCGAGCTCCAGGCCGAGTACATCCTCGAGCTGCGCCTGCGGCGACTCACCAAGTTCTCGCGCATCGAACTCGAGGCCGAGCGCGATGCGCTTCTCGCCGACATCGCCGCTCTGCGAGAGCTCCTCGGCAGCGACGCACTGCTGCGCCGCGCCGTCGCCACCGAACTCGACGCCGCCGCCGACGCCTACGGAACCCCCCGCCGCACGCTGCTGATGAACGCCGCGCCGCCGAAGCCCCGCGCGAGCAAGGGGGCCGTCGATCTTCAGATCGCGGACGCCCCGACCGTTCTCGTGCTGTCGACGACCGGACGCGCGGTCCGCGTCGACCTGGTCGACGGTCAGGAGCTCACGGTTCCCGCCCGTCGCAGCAAGCACGATGCGATCCTGGCCACGGTCGAGACGACGGTGCGCGCGGAGATCGGTGCGCTCACGAGCACGGGTCGCGTGATCCGCTTCTCCCCCGTCGACCTCCCCTCGGTCCCGTCGAGCTCGGTGCAACTCGCCGCCGGGACGCCGTTGCGCGACTACCTGGGCATCACGACTCGCGGAGAGAGAATCCTCGGATTCGTACGCTTCGACAGCGACACCCCGATCGCGCTCGGCACCGCGCAGGGAACGGTCAAGCGCATCGTTCCCACCGCGATCCCCGTGCGCCCGGACGTCGAGGTCATCGGGATGAAGCCCGGCGACTCGGTCGTGGGCGCCGCGGACGCACCGGACGAGTCCGAGGTGGTTTTCGTCACCTCCGACGCTCAGCTGCTGCGCTTCTCGGCCTCCGCCGTGCGTCCGCAGGGCGCGCCCGCGGGCGGCATGGCCGGCGTGAAGCTCGGAGCGGGAGCATCCGTGCTGTTCTTCGGCGTCGTCGGCGCGGGGTCGGACGCCGTCGTGGCCACCGTCTCCGGCTCGGACAGCGCCCTTCCCGGGACGGATGCCGGCCGCGCGAAGGTGTCGTCGTTCACGGAGTACCCGGCGAAGGGCCGCGCCACGGGCGGTGTGCGTGCGCATGCCTTCCTGAAGGGCGAGGACCGGCTGACGGTCGCCTGGGTCGGTGCGAGTCCCGCGCAGGCGGTCGACCCGACCGGAGCGGTACGGAAGTTGCCGGAGGCCGGCGCGCGACGCGACGCGTCGGGTCAGCCGACGGACGGCGTCATCGGCAGCATCGGACGCACGCTCGTCTGATCTTCGTCGCGCTCACCGCATCGCGGCGTCGAAGCGCTCCTCGGCCAGGATGTCGAGCAGCGCGGCAGAGGTCTCGTCCGGCGCATCCCATGTGACGATGTGCCCGGCGTCGGGAACGATGCGTTCGTCGATGCCCTCGGCCTCCGCCCACCGAGGCATCGCCGACGCGATGTTGCCGGTGCGGTCCTCCGCTCCGCGGACCAGCCCGAGCGGCACCGTCGAGCGATAGCGCTGGTCGGGAGTGATCAGGGATGCCGTCGCCCGCCAGACGTCGAGGAAGGCCCGCTTCGGCATCCGAGCGAACATCTTCTCGGTGCGGGCGACTGCGGATGGCGACACGGCCGATGCTCTCGCCATGATCGCCGGAAGACGACGGGACGGCACCGACGCGAGCGCGGGTGCGGCGAGACGGAGGGCGAGACGTTCGCCACGGGAGAGCTGTCCCGTGTTCCAGCTCGCATCGAGCACGACGATCCCGCTCACCTGCGCGGGAAGGGCGGCCGCGAACGCCTGGGCGAGATTGCCTCCGAGCGAGTGACCGATGAGAACGGCCCGCGGAACTCCGCACTCCGCGAGCAGCGCTTCGATGTCGCCGAGAGCCGCGTCCGTCGAGAACCGCACCCCCTCGTCGAGCGGTGATGACCCGTGGCCGCGCAGATCGCACAGCAGCACTCGGAACCCCGCGTCGGTCAGGGCTGTCGCCTGAGCGTCGAACATGGTGTGATCCATTCCGGCTCCGTGCAGAAGCAGCAACGGATGCCCGGCTCCCCCGCTGTCGGCGAAGGAGAGCACGGCACCGGGGCGGACCAGACGACGGTCGAGAGCAGTCATGCCCCGACCCTACGACGACTCAGGCGTCGATCGACTCCCGCGACAGGCGGTCAGACGAGTCGATGATGAACTCGCGGCGCGGAGCGACCTCGTTGCCCATCAGCAGCTCGAACACGCGGCCGGCGGCCTCGGCATCCTCCATGCGCACGCGGCGGAGCAGGCGGCCCGAACGATCCATCGTGGTGTTCGCCAACTGCTCGGCATCCATCTCACCGAGACCCTTGTAACGCTGGATCGGTTCCTGCCAGCGCTTCCCGGCCTTGCGAAGCTTGGCCAACAGCGCGTGCATCTCCTGCTCGCTGTAGGTGTAGATCGTCTCGTTCGGCTTGGAACCCGGGTTTATCACGACCACACGATGCAGCGGCGGCACCGCCGCGAACACGCGACCGTGCTCGATGAGCGGCCGCATGTAGCGGAAGAAGAGAGTGAGCAGCAGCGTACGGATGTGCGCACCGTCGACATCGGCGTCGCTCATCAGGATCACCTTGCCGTAGCGCGCCGCATCGATGTCGAAGCTGCGCCCCGAACCGGCGCCGATCACCTGGATGATCGATGCGCACTCCGTGTTCGACAGCATGTCGCCGATCGACGCCTTCTGCACGTTGAGGATCTTGCCACGGATGGGCAGGAGCGCCTGGAACTCGCTGTTGCGCGCGTTCTTCGCCGTCCCCAGCGCCGAGTCGCCCTCGACGATGAAGAGCTCGCTGCGCTCGACCTCATTGGTCCGGCAATCGACGAGCTTGGTCGGCAGCGTCGACGACTCGAGCGCGTTCTTCCGCCGCTGTGTCTCCTTGTGGGCGCGCGCCGAGACGCGCGCCTTCATCTCGGCGACGATCTTGTCGAGCAACTGCGTCGCCTGGCTCTTGTCGTCGCGCTTCGTGGAACTGAAACGCGCGGCCAGATCCTTGCGGAGGACCTGTGCCACGATCTGGCGCACCGCCGGCGTGCCGAGCACCTCCTTGGTCTGCCCCTCGAACTGCGGCTCCGGCACGTTGACGGTGAGCACCGCGGTGAGACCGGCGAGCACGTCGTCCTTCTCGAGCTTGTCGTTGCCGACCTTGAGTCGACGGGCGTTCTGCTCGACCTGCGTGCGCAGCACCTTGAGCAGTTCCTGATCGAAGCCCTGCTGATGGGTTCCGCCCTTGGGGGTGGCGATGATGTTGACGAACGACCGCGTCGTCGTCTCGTACCCCGTGCCCCAGCGCATCGCGATGTCGACCTGGCAGACGCGCTCCACCTCGGTCGCGACCATGTGGCCGTCGGCCTGCAGAACCGGGACCGTCTCCTTGAAGGTGCCTTCACCCTGCACGCGCCAGGTGTCGGTGACGGGCGGGTCGCCGGCGAGATAGTCGACGAACTCCGAGATGCCGCCCTCGTAGTGGTAGCTCGTCTCGACCTTCTCCTCGGCACGCTCGTCGCGCACCACGATCTCGAGACCCGGCACGAGGAAGGCCGTCTGACGGGCGCGCGTCTCGAGGTCGCCGAGCTGGAAGGCCGCGTCCTTCGTGAAGATCTGGCGGTCGGCCCAGTAGCGGATACGCGTACCGGTGACGCCGCGCGGAGCCTTGCCGACGACCCGCAGTTCGCTCTTCTGCTCGAACGGGGCGAAGGGCGCGTCGGGACGCTTTCCGTCCCCGTCATCGAACACCCCGGGCTCGCCGCGGTGGAACGACATCGCGTACGTCTTGCCGCCGCGATCGACCTCAACGTCGAGCCGCTCGGAGAGCGCGTTCACGACCGATGCGCCCACGCCGTGCAGACCACCGGACGCCGCATACGATCCGCCGCCGAACTTGCCACCCGCATGCAGTTTGGTGAAGACGACCTCGACGCCGGTCAGGCCCGTGCGGGGTTCGACGTCGACCGGGATGCCTCGACCGTTGTCGTGCACCTCGACGCTGCCGTCGGAGTGCAGGATCACCTCGATCTTCGCGCCGTTGCCGGCGACGGCTTCATCGACGGAGTTGTCGATGATCTCCCAGAGGCAGTGCATCAGCCCGGGCGATCCGTTCGAGCCGATGTACATACCGGGACGCTTGCGGACGGCCTCGAGGCCTTCGAGCACCTGGAGATGATGGGCGGAATACTCGGCGGTCACAATCTCCGATTCTATGTTCGAATGCGCTCCCGGCTCCGCCGACACTCCCCGGACGCGCGTACCGCACGATGCCCGCGTACGCGCTGAGCGAAACACGCCGTGATCCGGGCATGCACCCAGCCACTCCGTGGTTGTATTGAGCACGCTCCCCAGCGAACCCGAATCGAGGAGGCACCGAGATGAACGCAACGACCGAACGTGAGACCTCCGTGGTCGAGTTCCGCCTGACCGCAGCCGACCGCTGCGACTCGTGCGGCGCGCAGGCCTACATCGCAGCCGAGGTCAACGGCTCCGAGCTCCTGTTCTGCGCCCACCACGGACGCAAGTACGAAGAGAAGCTCCGCGCCATCGCGACGAGCTGGCACGACGAGACCGCGCGTCTCGTCGAAGCCGTCTGACCCCACAGCCCACGAAGGCCCTCCCGCGGTAACGCGTCGAGGGCCTTCTGCATGCCCTCGGAGGCTCGACTTCTCAGTCGACGACGACCCGCCGCACCCGCGCAGTGAGTCGGGTGAGGATCTCCTCGCCCACGGTGTCGATCCGCTCGGCGAGCGTCGTCGCGGACGACTCCCCCCACTCGCCGGCGCCGAATACGCGGACGACGTCGCCCACTGCGGCGCCCGACCACCCGGCCACCACACTCCGGGTGTGATCGATGCTGCGCAGCTCCCGTGCTCCCTGCGGAGTTCCGACCGAGACGCCCGCGAGCGTCGAGGGAATCCCGTCGAAACTTCCGATCGCGACGATCGCATCGCCGTCGACGATGTCGACCACCGAGGCGGTGAGCGTGGCGACGGGGCGGATGCCGTCGAGTTCCGGGCCGTCGGCCGAGCGGACGCCGTAGCAGAATGCGCCGATACGCGAGAGCGAGCCCCGCAGCTCCGGGCGCCACCACGAGGCCGCCGAGGCCGTGAGATGCAGGAACGACGGAGCGGGACCGGTGTCGCCGACGTGCTGCACGGCGTCGACGAACACCGCTCGAGCCTCATCGTCCTCGGCATCGCTCGCCTCGGCGATGTGGCTCCACACGCCGACGAGCTCCACCGCACCGGCGGCCTCGGCCGCACGCGCGGTGGCGACGGCATCCGCCCAGTCCTCCGGAAGGATGCCGTTGCGGTGCAGGCCGGTGTCGATCTTCAGGTGCACGCGGGCGCGCACCTCGAGCGCCGTCGCCCGAGCGATCACCCGAGCGAGGTAGTCGGCCGTGCCCACGCCCAGGTCGATGTCGTTCAGCAATGCCTCGTCGATCTCCGCATCGGTCGACGTGACCCAGGCGAAGATGCGCACTCCGCCTCCCGCGACCCGACGCACGTCGACGGCGCTGCGCACATCGAAACTCCCGATCCAGGCCACCCCTGACGCGATCGCCGTCTCGACGGCCCACGGCAATCCGTGCCCGTATGCGTCGTCCTTCACCACGAGCATGAGCGCAGACGGCGCGATGCGCTGCTGCACCGCGGCGATGTTGGCGCGCAGCACGGAGCCGTCGAGCCGGAGTTCGGGGCGCGTCATGCTTCCCACCCCCGGTCGGCGTGGATACCGGCGACGGTGACCAACTCGGGCATCGTGAGCCCGGTGACCTCGGCCCAGCGAGCCAAGCCGGGGGCGGCGGGGCCGGCACCACCGAAGTAGGTGGCCTCGGTTCCGACTGCGGCATCCGCTCCGCCGAGATCGACCACGCACACGTCCATGGCAACGCGTCCGACGATGGGACGCTCGTGCCCGTTGATCTCCACCGCTGCGCGGTTGCCGAGCGAGCGCATGATGCCCTGCGCATAACCTCCCGTGACCAGAGCCACGGTCGTGTCGGTCGCGGCCCGGAAGGTGTACCCGTAGGAGACCGCGTCACCTGCACGCAGACGCTTCGTCGAGAGCACGAGCCCGTGGAGCCGCATCACGGCACGCCCGGGCATAGTCCCGTCGTGATCGGGGAGTCCGTAGAGAAGCGCGGGATCGATATCGGCCTCACCATCGAGCGTCGCCGCGATCCCCTCGAGGGCGAGCGCTTCGCGCACGCCCGGCGAATCGACGAGGACGCGCTCGGCCCCGACGGCCGTCACGGCGTGCGCGACGGCGAGCACGCCGTGCCCCCAGGCGTCGCGTCGCAGATCGGCGACGTGCCCGCCCGCACGAAGCGCTGCGGCAGCGCCGGAGGCCAGGGCGGAGCGGGAGATCATCGCCCGCGGCCGGGCACTCGAAGTCGTCTCACGCACGCATTCCAGCCTATCGCTGTCTCTCAGGCGCCGACCGGCGCCCACCGTAGACTGGGGAGAACCCCTTTCACCTTCGGAGTCACATGTCACGTCTTTCCCTCGCGCCCCGCATCCGCTACCTGATCGGACGCGCCCGGCGCATCGATGTCGGATCGGTCGTCGAACGTGCGAAAGAAGCGTCGGCGCAGCACCACAAGGCCGTTCCCGCCATCGTCGTCGACATGCTCTGGTCGGCGGCTCGGCACAACGTCGGTTTCCAGGACTACATCGACTACGACTTCGCGATGCTGACCCGCGCGGAGCGCGAGACGTACATGACCCACCCGGTCTCCAACCAGCTGTCGCAGCGATACGACCACCCCGACTTCCGCTGGATCTTCCAGGACAAGGTCGAGTTCGACACGCACTTCTCGGAGCACCTGCACCGTGAGTGGCTGGTGGTCGAAGAGGGCAACGCCGACGCGGTGCGTGAGCTCACCCAGCGCCTCGGAACCATCGTCACCAAAGAGCCGGTCGGGCAGGCCGGGACCGGTGTGCACCGCTACCACGCCGCCGACATCGAGGACTGGGACGAGTTCCACCGCGGTCTCCTCAATCGCGGTGAGCTACTGATCGAAGAGGTCATCCGGCAGCACGACGCACTCGCCGCGGTGTGCCCCGGCACCGTCAACACGACCCGCATCACGGCGTTCTTCGACGGCGAGAGGGCGCACATCCTCGCGATGGCGCAGAAGTTCGGACGCGGGGCGGTCAGCGATCAGATGACGTTCGGCGGCTTCTACACGATGCTCGACGAGAACGGCCACGCCGTGGGCGCCGGGTACGACTCGCACGGCCACGTGCACGAGACGCACCCCGACTCGGGCTTCCGCATCGCCGATTTCCAGCTGCCGCACATGGATAAGGTGCGCGCGTTCATCGACCAGGTCGCACGAGTCGTGCCGCAGGTGCAGTACGTGGGTTGGGACATCGTCGTCTCCCCCGACGGTCCCGTTCTCGTCGAGGGCAACTGGGGTGCCGGCGTCTACGAGAACAAGCCCAGCGTGACGGGCATCCGCACCGGGCACAAGCCGCGCTACCGCGAGGTCATCGGCTTCTGAGCCGCAGACGAAAGGGCCCCGGATGCCGAAGCATCCGGGGCCCTTTCTCGTACCGATCTCGTGACGGGGTCAGATCTCGCGGACGATGCCCAACGGCGTCGACTCCAGCCCCTGGCCGAGCGGGTTGTCGCCGAGGATCTTGACGAGACGACGCTCGCCGTCCTTGTCGAGGGTCGATCCGAGGATGTTGCCACCGATGTCGTTGATATCGACGACCGCGACCTCCGCCGTGCCGCCGAGGAGCGCCTTGAGGCGCGTGGCGACCTCACGCGGGTTCTTCGGACCGAGCACGACCGCCTGGTTGTAGGGCGGGATGGTGTGCTTGGTGGGGCCGTCGATCGCACGGGCCTTGTCACCGGCGATGCGGTAGAAGTCACCGCGCCGGCCGAAGGCCTTCGTCACGGCGGAGACCGCGGCGGCGAAGAGGATGCGCGGAGTCCCGCACTCGCGGAGCGCCATCTCCATCGTCTCGGGCATGCCGAGTCCGATTCCGTACGGGGTACGGGTGACGTACTTCGACAGGAACAGCGCGAGCTTGCGCGGCTGGATCTCGTCGAGACGGTAGGAACGCCCCTGCGTGATCGCCACGATCTTCTCGGTGACGAACAGCAGGTCGCCCGGCTGCACGGCGGACGCCGCGTACTCCGTGATGACCTGGTCGATGTCATCGTCCGGCATCACGACGCGCGTGCGCAACGGGATGCGCGCGAACGTCTTCCCGTCGACGCTGGTCTCGAGCGCCTTGCCCTCGTTCGCCTGCATCACTCGAGGTAGTCCCGCAGCGACTGCGAGCGGCTCGGGTGGCGAAGTTTCGCCATCGTCTTGGACTCGATCTGACGGATGCGCTCGCGCGTCACGCCGAAGGTGTCGCCGATCTGATCGAGCGTCTTGGGCTGACCGTCGCCGAGGCCGAAGCGCATGCGGATCACGCCCGCCTCGCGCTCGGAGAGCGAGTCGAGCAGCTGCTCGAGCTGACGCTGCAGCATCGTGAAGCCCACCGCATCGGCGGGGACGACGGCCTCGGTGTCCTCGATGAGGTCACCGAACTCGCTGTCACCGTCCTCACCCAGCGGCGTGTGCAGCGAGATGGGCTCGCGCCCGTACTTCTGCACCTCGACGACCTTCTCCGGCGTCATGTCGAGTTCGCGGCTGAGCTCTTCTGGGGTGGGCTCGCGACCGAGGTCCTGCAGCATCTGCCGCTGGACGCGGGCGAGCTTGTTGATGACCTCGACCATGTGCACCGGGATGCGGATGGTGCGGGCCTGGTCGGCCATGGCGCGGGTGATCGCCTGACGGATCCACCAGGTGGCGTACGTCGAGAACTTGAAGCCCTTGGTGTAGTCGAACTTCTCGACCGCGCGGATGAGACCCAGGTTGCCCTCCTGGATGAGATCCAGGAACTGCATGCCGCGGCCGGTGTAGCGCTTGGCGAGCGACACGACGAGTCGGAGGTTGGCGCCGAGCAGGTGGCTCTTCGCGCGCTGACCGTCACGGGCGACCCACTGCAGATCGAGCCCGAGCTGGCTCGTCTTCTCGGCGGCCGTCATCGCCGACAGCTTCTCCTCGGCGAAGAGACCGGCCTCGATGCGCATCGCGAGCTCGACCTCTTCGGCCGCGTTCAGCAGGGCGACCTTTCCGATCTGCTTCAGGTAGTCCTTGACCGGGTCGGCGGTCGCGCCGGTGATCTGCGTGGAGTAGACCGGCACGTCTTCATCGTCGTTGGACGAGATGACGATGGCGCCGGTCGGCAGCGGCTCGGTGAACTTCGGCTTCTTGTCGTCGTCGTCCTCGTCATCTCCCGAGGCGTCGTCGTTCGCGGCGGTGGGGGCCTCGTCTTCGTCGACGACGTCATCCGCCTTCTTCTTCTTGACCGGAGCGCGCTTCGCAGCCGCACGCTTGGCGGCGGTCTTCGGAACAGCCTTCTCTTCGACCTCGGCCTTCACGTCGAGGTCGGCGTCGTCGGCAGTCTTCTTCGTCCGGGATTTGTTGGTCGTGGCAGGAGTCACGTTTCGCCTTTCACGGAGCGGCAGAGCCCCTCCGGGACATTTCGGACACTAGTAAGACCCTTGTCAAGTCCGCTCCCCGGAAGGAACGATTGACAACGGGTCAGACAACCAGTATCGCACACGCAGAAGGATGCCGGTGCATTCGCGCCGAGTTCGTCGTGTCGAACGTCATCCGCGCCCCGACTTGTCGTCGTCGCCCGACGGACGCGAGGCGAGGTAGCGCTCGAGCTCCGCGGCGAGTTCGTCGGCGCTGGGGAGGTCGCGCTCGTTGAAACCGCCCTCGTCGTACGAGTCATCCTCGGGATTGCGCCCGGCCATGTACGCGTCGTACCGGCGCTCGAGGTTGTGCACCATCTGCTGCAGCTCCTCGTTGCCGACGACCTGCTCGTCGATCTTGGCGAGGTAGTCCTCGCGGCGCTCCTGGATCTCGTCGAGCATGAGCACGAGACCGGTCGATGCCATGAGTTTCTCGGCCGCGGCGATCACCGCGTTCGGGTTCTCGGTCTCGGCGAGGTAATGCGGAACGAGCAGCACGAAGCCGACGGCGCGGTCACCGCGCTCGGCGAAGCGGAACTCCAGGAGGTGCCCCGCGGTCGCCGGCACCTGGGTGCGCGGACGCCAGACGGAGTGCACGACGCTGAGATCGCGACGGTTGCCGCTCACCGTCGTGCCGATCGGACGGGTGTGCGGCACCGGCATCGCGATCGAATGCACCCAGTTCAGCCCGGAGACCTCGAACTCGGTCGCGAGGTCGAGCACCGTGCGCGCGAACGCGTTCCAGGCGAAGTCGGGCTCGTACCCGGCGAGCAGCAGGAACGGCTGTCCGAGGGCGTCGGTCGCGAGCGAGAGTTCGAGCTTCGCCGGGCGGAACTGCGTCAGGTGGTCCTGATCGAAGGAGATCACGGGACGACGCGCGCGATAGTCGAGGAGCACGTCGTTGTCGAAGACCACGACGGGCTGCGGGTCAGCGGTCTCACGCAGGTGCTCGATGAGGCCCGAGACGGCGTTGCCCGCATCGGTGAAACCGGTCAGCAGCATGACCAGCGGCAGTCCGGGCGGCACCGCCGGAGCGTTCGCGACTCGTTCGTGGATCTCACCGGAGAAGGGCATTCCTCCATGCTACGAGCACGGCGGCGCACGGGGGCTGGCGGGGTCTTGCTGAGAGCGAACACACCCCCTCCGGTCCACGCCCGTGCCGCGTACAGCTTGCCTAGGATGGAAGCATGACGCTTCCCGTGCTCTCGCACACCCTTGATCAGTTCCCCGGAAGCGCTGCCGATGCCGCAGTGCTCGTCGTCCCCGATCTCGCCGATGCGGCGACGTCGCTCGAGTCGTATCCCGGACTCGCCGAGGCCCTCGCGGCCGTGGGCTTCACCGGCGCGACCTCTGCCTTCACTCGGGTGCACGCGCCCGAGGTGACGGACCTGCCGTTCGCCGTCGTCGGTATCGGATCCACCCGATCGGCCGAGACGGTGCGTAACGCCGCCGGCGCCGCCCTGCGCACGCTGACCGGATTCGACACGGTCGCTCTGGCACTGGCGCCCGGCCTCGAGGAGTTCGCCGAAGCGGCGGCCGAAGGGGCGGTCCTCGGTGGGCACCGCTTCGAGGGGTACCGCACCAAGAAGCCGTCCGCCCGAGCCTCCGCCGTCGTGCTCCACGGCGAGCTCGACGACGCGTCGGTCGCTCGCATCCGGGCCACGGGCGAGGCGGTCGCGCTCGTCAAGGATCTCGTCAACGTCCCCGCCGAATGGCAGAGCCCGGCTGATCTCGCACAGAGCGCGCTCGACAGCGTCGCCGACCTCGACGTCACCGTCGAGATCCTCGACGAAGTGGCGCTCGCCGAGCAGGGCTTCGGCGGCATCCTGGGTGTCGGGCAGGGGTCCGAACGCCCGCCCCGTCTCGTGCGCCTCGATTACTCCCCCGCCGGCGCGACACAGCACATCGCCCTGGTCGGCAAGGGCATCACCTTCGACACCGGCGGTCTCTCGCTGAAGCCCGCGGCGTCGATGGTCGGGATGAAGTTCGACATGGCGGGAGCAGCCACCAGCCTCGCGGCGCTCCGCGCGATCGCGACCCTGGCGCTCCCGGTGCGCGTCACCGCGTGGCTCTGCATCGCCGACAACATGCCCTCCGGCCGGGCCACCCGCCCCGGTGACGTGCTGCGGATGCTCGACGGCACTACGGTCGAGGTTCTCAACACGGACGCCGAGGGCCGCCTGGTCATGGCCGACGGACTCGTCGCCGCGAGCCGCGAGAATCCCGACGTCATCATCGATGTCGCCACCCTCACCGGCGCGATCGTCATGGCGCTCGGCCACCGGCACACCGGCGTCATGGGAGATGACGAAACGGTGACGCGCTTCCTCGCGGCCGCCGAATCCGTCGACGAGCCCGCCTGGAGGATGCCGCTGCCGGAGTACATGGAGGACTCCCTCGACTCCCCCATCGCGGATCTCATCAACGCGAACATGAGCGACCGCGCGGCCGGCGCATCCTTCGCCGGACTGTTCCTCCGTCGCTTCGTCGGACGCGTGTCGGAAGACGCGGACGCCCCGCGCATCCCGTGGGTACACCTCGACATCGCCGGTTCGGGCGAGAACGGCAGTGCGCCGTTCGGATTCACCGAGAAGGGCCCGACCGGGGCGATGGTCCGCTCGATCGTGGCGTTCGCGGCAGCTTCGGCGCAGGAGGCCTGACATGACGACCCACACCTTCGACATCGTGGTCCTGGGCGGCGGCAGCGGCGGATACGCGGCGGCGCTGCGTGCGAGCGAGCTCGGGAAGTCCGTCGCCCTGATCGAGAAGGACAAGGTCGGCGGCACCTGCCTCCACCGTGGATGCATCCCGACGAAGGCCCTGCTGCACGCCGCCGAGGTCGCGGAGCACGTACGCGACGCGGCCGCCGTCGGTGTGACGGCATCGTTCGACGGCATAGACCCGGTCGGTGTGCGCACGTACCGCGAGGGCATCGTCGCGAAGAAGTTCAAGGGCCTCGAGGGTCTCGTCAAGGCGCGGGGCATCACGACCGTCGCGGGCATGGGACGACTCAACGCGGATCGTAGCGTGAGCGTCGGGGACGATGTCTACGTCGGCGCCGACGTCGTGCTCGCGACGGGCTCGTACAGCCGCACGCTGCCCGGACTCGAGATCGGTGGCCGCATCCTCACGAGCGAGCAGGCGCTCGCCCTCGATGAGGTGCCGAAGAGCGTGCTCATCCTCGGCGGCGGCGTCATCGGCGTGGAGTTCGCGAGCGTGTGGCGATCCTTCGGGTCCGACGTGACCATCATCGAGGCGCTGCCGCATCTCGTCCCGAACGAGGACATCGCGATGAGCAAGGGCCTCGAGCGCGCCTTCCGCCGACGCGGCATCCAGTACTCGCTCGGCATCCGCTTCCAGACCGCGGTGCAGGACGACGCCTCGGTGACCGTGACGCTCGAGGACGGCAAGCAGTTCACCGCGGACTACCTCCTCGTCGCGGTCGGACGTGGCCCGGTGACCGCGGATCTCGGCTTCGAAGAGGCCGGCGTAACCCTCGAACGCGGATTCGTCACGGTCGACCAGGACCTGCGCACGGGCGTCCCCGGTGTCTGGGCGGTCGGCGACATCGTGCCGGGCCTGCAGCTCGCACACCGCGGATTCCAGCAGGGAATCGCGGTCGCGGAACGGATCGCCGGTCTGTCTCCCGTGAACGTCCCCGATGTCCAGATCCCCAAGGTCACCTACTCCAGCCCCGAGGTCGCCTCGGTGGGCGTGACGGAGGAGGCCGCGATCGCCGCGCACGGTGCGGACGAAGTCGTCTCCTACGAATACAACCTCGCGGGCAACGGCAAGAGCGAGATCATCGGCACCGGTGGCCTGGTCAAGGTCGTGCGTCGCAAGGACGGCCCCGTCCTCGGCGTTCACCTGCTGGGAGATCGCGTCGGCGAGCTCATCACCGAGGGCCAGCTGGCCGTGGCCTGGGAGGCGCACCCGGAGGACATCGCACCCCTCATCCACGCGCATCCGACGCAGAGCGAAGCGCTCGGAGAAGCATTCCTCGCCCTCGCGGGCAAACCCCTGCACGCCCTCTGAACACCAACCGGTGCCCAGGGTCACTAAGCTAGATAAGCGTCTGAACAACTTCCTGAAGGAGACTCCGTCATGAGCACATCCGTTATCCTCCCCCCGCTCGGAGAGAGCGTTACAGAGGGTACGGTCACCCGCTGGCTCAAGCAGGTGGGCGACACTGTGCAGGCGGACGAGGGCCTGCTCGAGATCTCGACCGACAAGGTCGACACCGAGATCCCCTCGCCGGTCTCCGGCGTGATCGAGGAGATCCTGGTCGCCGAGGACGAGACCGTCGAGGTCGGTGCCCTGCTCGCCCGCATCGGCGACGGCAACGCATCCGCCCCGGCCGCCGACGCCCCCGAGGCTGCGGCTCCCGCCGCTGAGGCTGCTCCGGCCCCTGCCGCTCCTGCCGAGGCCGCGCCCGAGGCCGCCCCCGCTGCGGAGGCCGCTCCCGCCGCTGCCGCGCCCGCTGCTCCGGCCGGCGACGCCAAGGACATCGTCCTCCCCGAGCTCGGCGAGAGCGTGACCGAGGGCACCGTCACCCGCTGGCTCAAGCAGGTGGGTGACGAGGTCGCCGTCGACGAGGCCCTTCTCGAGATCTCGACCGACAAGGTCGACACCGAGATCCCCTCTCCGGTCGCCGGCGTTCTGCAGGAGATCCTGGCCGCCGAGGACGAGACGATCTCGGTCGGTTCGGTGCTCGCTCGCATCGGCTCGGGCGCCGCTCCCACCGCTGCGCCGGCCGCACCCGAGGCTGCTGCCCCGGCGCCCGCTGCTCCGGCACCGACTGCCGCTCCCGCCGCCCCGGCACCCGCCGCTGCACCCGCCCCGGCTGCTGCGCCCGCCCCGGCTGCTGCCCCGGCACCGGCCGCTGCTCCCGCAGCCGCTCCGTCCGCCGAGAACGACAACCTGTACGTCACCCCGCTCGTGCGCCGTCTGGCCTCGCAGCAGGGTGTGGACCTCGCGTCGGTCACCGGAACCGGCGTCGGCGGTCGCATCCGCAAGGAGGACGTGCTGAAGGCCGCCGAATCCGCTTCCTCTGCTCCGGCCGCTGCTGCTGCACCCGCCGCTCCCGCTCCGCTCGAGGTCTCGCCGCTTCGCGGCACGACCCAGCCGATGTCGCGTCTGCGCAAGGTGCTGGCGGAGCGCGCTGTCGCCTCGATGCAGCAGACGGCGCAGCTCACCACGGTCGTGGAGGTCGACGTCACGGCTCTCGCGGATTACCGCGACAGCGTGAAGGCGTCGTTCCTGCAGAAGACGGGCGACAAGCTATCGTTCCTCCCGTTCTTCGCCCTTGCGGCGGCTGAGGCGCTACGCGCCTTCCCGATCGTGAACTCCACGGTCGACGGTGACCAGATCGTGTACCCGGCGACCGAGAACCTCTCGATCGCCGTCGACACCGAGCGCGGCCTGCTGACGCCGGTCCTGCGCGACGCCGCGTCGAAGAACATCGCGGAGATCGCGCACGAGATCGCCGATCTCGCCGCCCGCACGCGCGACAACAAGCTGAAGCCCGATGAGCTCGCTGGTGGCACGTTCACCCTCACGAACACCGGTTCGCGTGGCGCGCTGTTCGACACCCCGGTCGTCTTCCTGCCCCAGTCGGCGATCCTCGGCACGGGTACCGTCGTCAAGCGCCCCGGCCTGGTCAAGGTCGCAGGGTCCGATGCGATCGCGATCCGCTCGTACGTGTACCTCGCACTCTCGTACGACCACCGCATCATCGATGGCGCGGACGCCGCTCGCTTCCTGGGCGCGGTGAAGGCCCGTCTCGAGTCGGCGGAGTTCGCCGCTCAGCTCGGAGCCTGACGACCGACACCTCAATCTGGCTGGTCCGCGACGTCGTACACGTCGCGGACCAGCCATTTCTCGTTCACCCGAACGAGAACGAGAATGTGCGCGGCATCCGGTGACTCCGCACGGATAACTGCGACATCGCCGTATTCGTCGACCGGGCTGATCGTCGGCTCGGCCGTGGCGATCCCCGCCAGGTCCGCGACATCGGCCGTCGATCCCTCGGCGATCACCTCCGGACACGATGACTGCGCGGCATCGTCACAGCCGGCCGCCGCGTCGAGCAACGCAGTCGCTGCCACGATCGCCGCCTCGTCGACCGCCGGAACACCCGCCCCTGGATGCGATGTCGCCGACGGCATCGGGCTGGCACTCACGCCGGTCGTCTCCGGAGAGCCGTCCCCGATCGTCGTGCCCGGTGATGCCGGCGCCTCCTGCCGCACGCCCGACGACTCTTCGCTCTGTCCTTCGGCGGCCTCCCCGGAATCGCCACCGGGCCACAGCAATCCGCCGGCCAGCACCGCGGCCGCGGCCGCCCCCGCGATCAGAAGGCTCCGACGGCGAGAACGCGGGGCCGCGTCAT
Organism: Microbacterium sp. NPDC008134; assembly: GCF_042957055.1. Lineage (NCBI taxonomy): Bacteria > Bacillati > Actinomycetota > Actinomycetes > Micrococcales > Microbacteriaceae > Microbacterium > Microbacterium sp. NPDC008134. The sequence continues at coordinate 1,879,083 of NZ_JBIBHO010000001.1, forward strand.
GGTCTGTTCGGCTCCGTGAACCCGCCGCCCACGCCCGTGCTGGCGATGACAGACGGCGATCGGAGAGACTCGGCAGCGCCCCCGCGAACCGTCGCATCAGCCCCGCCGCGCCCTGGTGGAATGCGCCGAGGGTCCCACCCGGAAGCCTCGACCGTCCCGCTCGCCGCGCCCGCCTCGTCATGCCCGACGCGATCCCCCCACTGTCGCGCCTTCCGAGCGCCGGGCGCTCGCGCGGACGAGCGTTCGCCGCACGGGCGACATCCTGCACACCCTCAGGTGTGACGATGTCGCATCGCAGAGGACGGGGAGCTGCGATCTGCAGCAGAGCCCCCTCCCACTCCTCGATCTGACGCTGCGGCACGCGCGGCTGCGCCTCGCCCAGGTGCAACCCCATCTGCACCTGGGCGAGGACGCGACCCATCCCCCTGTCGCGGCACCCCTCCGCGACGAGCTCGACCACGCGCGCCGCTCCCGCGCATGCCGGCTCCCCCTCCCCGACGACGAACACGGGGCGTCCCTCCCCGGTGACCCACCAGGTGCCGCTCTCGCGTGCCCCCGGTTCCCCGAGTTCGTCGATCCCCCTCAGCACACTGGCCACGAGTGTGCTGCTCTCCCCGAGCGACAGATGCTCATCGACGACCTGCCGACGAACGAGCAGGCTCGTCACGCGCTCCGTGCACCACGGCAGCAGTACATCGTGCCCGTCACGTCTTCTCACGACGTCGAGCGGCGCGGCGATGTGCTCGGCGCCTGCGAAGCCCCACCCCGCCCAACCGGTAAGCGTCTCCGCGTCGACCTGCACCGCCACGCCCTCCCCACGGGTGACGAGCAGGCCACCGAACGGCGTCTCGACCGCGTCGAGCGCGCGGACGACGCGATGCGCCTCCGGCACGAGCGGCGGCGTCGAGGTGCCGAGCGCGTCATCTGTCATGCCCCTATGACATCGCACCGCCCGGCGCGTAGAGCTCGAAAACGAACCGATGGGGATGCATCCGCGTGATCCGCACGTCGTGCAGGAGAAGTCGACACCTCACTCGGGGCGCTCCGCTCGACGCGAACGACGGCATCAGCTGCACCGGGGACTCGGTAGGCTTGTCCTTATGGCAAAGACTCCCGAACCCGAGAAGCGTCCTGGGTTCTTCTCCCAGATCAAGTCCCTCTTCAGGTTCACCAAGGAGGCGTACCCCTGGCTGCCCTGGGCGCAGATCGCGATCCTCATCGGCGGCATCCTCATCGGACTCGTCGTCGGGTATCTGATCCCGCCGCTGCAGTGGTGGACGCTACTGCTCTGGGGCATCACCGGACTGATGCTCGGCGTGCTGGCCGCGATGTTCCTCATGACGCGCCTGTCGACCTCGGCGATGTACACGAAGATCGACGGCATGCCCGGCGCCACCGGCCATGTCATCAGCACGAGCCTCGGTCGGCGTTGGCAGGCATCCGACACCCCCGTCGGCATCAACCCCAAGACCCAGGAGGCCGTCTACCGCGCGGTCGGCCGTGGCGGCATCGTCGTCATCGGCGAGGGCGCCCGCGGGCGCCTCACTCGCCTGATCAACGAGGAGCGCAGCAAGGCTCAGCGGGTCGCCAACGGCGTGCCCGTCACCGTGCTCTACGTCGGTCACGGCGATGACGAGGTGGCGATCTCCGATCTCGCCAAGACGATCAAGAAGATCCCCAAGTCGATCGACAAGGCGACGATGGGCGCAGTCATCCGCCGTATCGAATCGGTCTCCCAGTCGCTGTCGTCGCTGCCGATCCCGAAGGGGATCGACCCGACGAAGGTGCGTGCCCAGCGTCCGCGCTGATCACCGACTCCGTAGAAAGACGAAGCGCGGCCGTTCCCCACGAGACGGCCGCGCTTCTCTCATTCTGAGAGAGGCTGACGAGGCAGGCGGCGCACCTTCGCGCGCCGGCGCCGACGCTCGGGGATCATCGAGCGCATCTCGTCGAGCTTGCCGAAGCAGAACAGCCGATCATCCGCCTCCAGCACGACGTGCTTGCGCGGGTTGGGGATCACCGTGACCCCGCGATGCAGGGTCAGAACCGTGATGTCGCGCTCCCACAGACCGGCCTCGCCCAGCGTCTTCCCCACGAGGTCGACGGCTCCGTGCACCATCAGCTCGGCGACGCCGTACCCGGTCGAAACGGTGAGGCGCTGGCGCACATCGATCTCGGGGAAGGCGACCTGTCCGGCGATGTAGTCGATGATCGCGCCCGCGACGTCGAGCTTGGTCGCCAGCTCGATGCCCTGCAGGCCCGGAGAGGAGTTGACCTCCATCACGAGAGGCCCGTCGTCCCCCTCGAGCATGTCGACGCCGGCGACGCGCAGGCCCATGATCTGAGCCGACCGGACGGCCGCGCGCTCGTACACCGGGTCGAGCTCGACCGCCTCGACCGATCCGCCGCGGTGCACGTTCGAGCGGAACTCGTCACCCGCGGCCGAACGGCGCATCGCGGCGACGACGCGGTCTCCGACGACCAGGGCGCGGATGTCGCGTCCGCGGCTCTCGGCGATGAACTTCTGGATGAGCACGTTCTGCTTCGTCGAGTGCAGCGTCTCGATGATCGCTTCGGCGACCTTGACCTGCGGCGCGAGGATCACACCGATCCCCTGCGTTCCCTCGAGGAGCTTGATGACGACGGGAGCGCCACCGACGCGCTCGATGGCCGGACGCACGTCGGCGCGGTTGCGCACGAACGCCGTCGGCGGCATGGCGATGTTGTGCCGCGACAGGATCTGGTTCGCCCGCAGCTTGTCGCGGGCGCTCGAGATGCCGTTGGCCGTGTTCGGCGTGTACACGTCCATCTGCTCGAACTGCCGCACGACCGCGGTGCCGAAGTACGTGATCGAGTTGCCGATGCGCGGCAGGATCGCGTCGTAGTCGCTGAGCTGGCGGCCCCGGTAGTGGAGGTCGGGTTCGTCGGCGGTGAGGTCGATCGCGAAGCGCAACGTGTTCAGCACCTTGACGTTGTGCCCGCGCTGGAGAGCGGCGGCACGGAGGCGCTGGGTGGAGTACGCCTGGGGCGCACGGGAGAGCACTGCGAGCTTCACGAAGATTTCCTGCCAGGATGGTCGAGTGACGAAGACATCCCATTCAAACACTCTTACGGGGTGGCGAGAATGGGTGAGCTTGCCCGATCTCGGCGTGGACTGGATCAAGGCCAAGATCGACACGGGCGCCCGCACCTCGTCGCTCCATGCCTTCGACATCCAGGAGTTCGAGCAGGACGGCTCCGAGTGGGTCAGATTCAAGGTCAAGCCATGGCAGGACAGCCAGGCGGATGCCGTCGTCGTCGAGTCGCCCGTGCACGACCGGCGTGCCGTGCGCAGCTCCTCCGGACACGCTCAGGAGCGCCTGGTCGTGGAGCTCCTCATCCGTCTCGTCGACCGTGAGGTTCTGGCGGAGGTCACGCTGAGCAATCGCGACGAGATGGGCTTCCGCATGCTGATCGGGCGGGAAGCGCTCCGCCAGGGGTTCTCGGTCGATCCCGCACGGTCCTTCCTCGGGGGCCGAGCACCGCGCGAGGCCCGTCGGCGCAACCGCGGCCGGATCTGATCGATCAGGTGCGGATCAGCACCGTGCCCACGACCTTGTCGTGGAGTCCGCGCTGGTCGGCGTCGAAGATCACCGCGGGGATCACGACGATCAGCAGTGCCGTGCGAACGATCGGACGCCAGAGGCCCACCCATCCCCCGTCGAGGCGCACCACACGCATTCCGAGGATGCGGTGCCCGGGGCTTCCTCCCGCCGTGGGGATGAAGAGGATCTGCAGCAGGGCGAACACGGCCATCGGACCGAACTGGCTCAATCCCGCTTCCGCGGGGAGCGCGAACTGGTCGAAACCGAGGAATGCCGTAGCGATGATCGTCGCCGCGACGTAGTCGATGAGGAGCGCTCCGATGCGTCGGCCGAGGCGTCCGACGCTCCCCGTACCCGACGCGGGCAGTCCGAGGCGTTCACCGGGATAAGCGTTCACAGCATCCGTCACCTTCCCAGCCTACCGAGGGTCGATATGCGGCCCGAACGGCGAGGCGCTGTAACACGCCCGAAACAAAGTCGATACCGTGGAGAAATCCCCCGACCGTACTCTGCGAGTGGCCCCGAAGCCATCGATCCGTCTTACAGGAGTCGTACATGTTCAAAGATTCGTCCGAGGTTCTGAGCTACATCAAGGAGAACGACGTCAAGTTCCTTGACATCCGTTTCACCGATCTCCCGGGTGTGCAGCAGCACTTCAACATTCCTGCATCGACGGTCGACGAGGCGTTCTTCACCGAAGGCCAGCTGTTCGACGGCTCCTCGATCCGTGGCTTCGCCAGCATCCACGAGTCCGACATGCAGCTCATCCCCGATGTCACCACCGCGTACATCGACCCCTTCCGCGAGGCGAGCACCCTCGTGATGATCTTCGACATCTACAACCCGCGCACCGGCGAGATCTACTCGAAGGACCCGCGTCAGGTCGCCAAGAAGGCCGAGAAGTACCTCGCCTCGACCGGCATCGCCGACACCGCGTTCTTCGCCCCCGAGGCCGAGTTCTACATCTTCGACGACGTGCGCTACTCCGTCACCGCCGGCGAGAGCTTCTACAAGGTCGACTCCGAAGAGGCCGCGTGGAACACCGGTCGCGAGGAAGAGGGTGGAAACCTCGCCAACAAGACCCCGTACAAGGGCGGCTACTTCCCCGTCAGCCCGGTCGACAAGACGGCCGACCTGCGCGACGACATCACGCTCAAGCTGATCGACGCCGGCTTCATCCTCGAGCGCTCGCACCACGAGGTGGGCACCGCGGGTCAGCAGGAGATCAACTACCGCTTCGACACGATGGTGCACGCGGCCGACGACATCCTCAAGTTCAAGTACATCGTCAAGAACACCGCCAACGAATGGGGCAAGGTCGCCACCTTCATGCCCAAGCCGCTCTACGGCGACAACGGCTCCGGCATGCACACGCACCAGTCGCTGTGGAACGACGGCAAGCCGCTGTTCTACGACGAGGCCGGCTACGGCCAGCTCAGCGACATCGCGCGTTGGTACATCGGCGGCATCCTGGCGCACGCGCCGGCCCTGCTCGCCTTCACCAACCCGACGCTGAACAGCTACCACCGTCTGGTCAAGGGCTTCGAGGCTCCGGTCAACCTGGTCTACTCGGCCGGTAACCGCTCCGCCGCGATCCGCATCCCGATCACCGGCTCCAACCCGAAGGCCAAGCGCATCGAGTTCCGCGCTCCCGACGCCTCGGGCAACCCGTACCTCGCCTTCGCCGCGCAGCTCATGGCCGGCCTCGACGGAATCAAGAACCGCATCGAGCCGCACGAGCCCGTCGACAAGGACCTCTACGAGCTTCCGCCCGAGGAGGCCAAGGGAATCCCGCAGGTGCCGAACTCGCTCCTCGACTCGCTCGACGCTCTCGCGGCCGACCACCAGTTCCTCCTCGAGGGCGGCGTGTTCACCAAGGAGCTCATCGAGACCTGGATCTCGTACAAGTACGAGAACGAGATCCTCCCGATGGCGCAGCGCCCGCACCCGTTCGAGTACGAGCTCTACTTCGGAGTCTGATCTCGGATCGAAAGAGCGCCCCGCTGGCTTCGGCCGGCGGGGCGCTCTTTCGTGGTTCTGCCGCGGCCTCAGCCGCGCGGCATCCGGAAGGAATGCAGTCCGAGGTCGTGGCTCAGGACATCACTGACGGCATGCCCCCGCACGCTGGTGCCCTGCTCATCGAGCGGCGGACTCACGACGGCCGCTCCGAGTACACCGGGCGCGGCGAGCACGATTGCGCCCGAGACGCTCGACTTCGCCGGCACGCCCACCTGCCGCATCCATCTGCCCGATCCGTCATACACGCCACAGGTCGCCATCACCGAGACGACGTCGCGTGCGACCCCGTCACCGACTACCCGCTGGTCGGTGACGGGGTTGCGCCCTCCGGCCGCGAGCGTCGCACCCATGACAGCCAGGTCGCGGGCATCGACGAGAACGGCGCAGGCGCGCGCGTACACCGCGACCGCTTCGTCGGCGCCGATGACGAGTGTTCCTTCCGAGCGCATCAGGTGCGCCAGTGCGTGGTTGCGGTCGCCGAGCAGGTGCTCACTCTCGGCGATGCTCTCCGACACGCGGAGATCCCGACCGGCGAACGCCGACAGGCCGTCGAGGATGCGGCCGCTCCGCGATGCGGCGTCGGCACCGTCGACCAGGGCTGCCGTGAGGAGAGCCCCGGCGTTGACCATCGGATTCGGGGGACGCCCTGTCCCGCTCTCGAGCTTGATCGCGTCGAATGCCTCACCGGTCGGCTCGATGCCGACCAGATCGAGCGCAGCGGGACCGTGATCCTGCAGGGCCAAGGCGAACAGGAATGGCTTCACCGCCGACTGGATGCTGATGAGAACGTCCGCCTGTGCGCTGGCGCGCAGCACACCCTCGACGGTGACCAGCGCGATCCCGAGGAGATCCGGGTCAGCTCGCGCCAATTCGGGGATGCTGTCATCGACCGCTCCCCCTCCCGACAGGAGCGTGCGTGATCGCAGCTCATCGAGGTCGTACTCCCGGGGATCGGTGGCGGCGTTCATTCCCCCAGCCTGACACGGAGCGCGCTGGAACGAGTCAGCTCGCCGGGTCGTATCCGAACTCGCGGAGCTCCTGCGGGCAGCGGCAGGCATGTGCGACCCGGGCCGCCCACTCGACGGCATCGGCCCGGGTCGGTAGTTCGAGGACGAGGAATCCGCCGGTGATCCGCGACCCGGGATACGTCTCGTCGCTCACGGCGCCGCGACCGGTGACCAGCACGGGAGCGACGTCCTCGTCGATCCCGCCGCCGAACACGTAGACGCCCGCGGCCCTCGCCTCCTCGATCACGGCGTGCGAGGTCTCGACGACATCCGGGAACTCCTCCTCCGAGAGGTTCATCGCTTCAGCCGGGAACGAGATCAGGTACTTGGTCATGTTCCGATCGTCCTCCCGTATACCCCTCGGATCAACATCCGCACAAGCCCGCGCGTCCGGCTTGACCGCACCGCGTGCCGGTGGTCAACTGAGAGGTCGGAACGACCGAGGAGAGACATCATGCGCCGCAAGAACGACACCGCGAAGACCGCGACGCCGACGCACACCGCCACAACTCCGATGCCACGTTCGGTCGCCTCACTCGCCCGCACGAACCCGTTCATGCTCGGTCTGATGGGTGCGCTCGGCGTGCTCGTCGCCCTCGTCATCGGCGGGATCGTCGATCAGCTCGCCACGGTGCTGGTCTACATCGGCGTGGCGATCTTCCTCGCGCTCGGCCTCGACCCCATCGTCTCCTTCATCGAGCGCAAGCTGCCCCGCCCGGCTGCCGTGGCGATCGTCGTCGCCGCGGTCGTGCTCGCCTTCGTCGGCATCCTCCTCGCGATCGTCCCGATCCTCGTCGAGCAGATCAGCAACCTCATCGAGGACGGCCCGAAGATGGTGCAGGACTTCATGGCCAGCGCCTGGTTCAAGGATGTGAGCGAGCAGTTCGGGTCGACGTTCGACGACGCGGCTCAAGGAGTGCTCAGCTTCATCCAGGACCCCGGCAACATCCTCAACATCAGCGGCGGTGTCTTCGCCGTCGGAGCGGGCATCGCCAGCGGGTTCACCGGCGTCACGATCGTGCTGATCCTCACGCTGTACTTCATGGCGTCGCTGCGCAGCATGAAGAAGGTCGCCGCCCGGTTCGTGCCCGCGTACCAGCGCGACACGTTCAGCGGCCTGCTCGAGGACGTCTCCGGCGCCGTCGGCCGCTACGTGATGGGGCAGGCCAGCCTCGCACTCGTCAACGGCATCCTGAGCCTGATCTTCCTCAGCATCATCCAGGCCCCGGTTCCCGCACTGCTGGCCCTGATCGCCTTCATCGGGTCGATGATCCCCCTCGTCGGAACCCTGGCCGCGTCGATCATCAACTCGTTGATCTGCCTGATCGTCAGCCCCGTCACCGCACTGATCGCGATCATCTACTACCTGATCTACATGCAGATCGAGGCGTATGTGCTCTCTCCGCGGATCATGAGTAAAGCCGTCGCCGTTCCGGGCGCCCTGGTGGTCATCGCCGCCGTCGCGGGCGGCGCACTCGGCGGAATCCTCGGCGCACTCGTCGCGATCCCGGTCGCCGCGAGCATCATCATCATCGTGCAGAAGGTCGTCTTCCCCGCTCAGGACCGCAAGAAGACTCCGCCGGCCGTCACCGCACCGTGAGCGCGCCCGGCTGAACCCGGACGGAGAAGGACGACACCTCGCCCATCTCCTCGCCGTCGATCTCGAAGACGAGCGGACTCGCGAGTTCGACGCTGATCTTCTCGACCGCGAGGTGCTGGGTCGACTCGGTGCTCACCGCGCTGTCGTCCTTGCCGAGCAGACGACGGATGCCGTTGTCCCACACGAACGACCGCACGGTGTCGAGCCACTGCAACGGGCCTTCGGAGCTCACCAGGAGGATGTCGAGCAGTCCGTCGTCGAGCTGTGCGTCGGGCAGCAGACGGATGCCGCCCTGCAGCATGCCGCAGTTGCCGATCAGCATCGTGTGACCGCGGACCTCCTCCGGCTTGCGGTCGTCGATCGTGACCGTGATGTCGGTCATCTCGGTACCCGCGAGCGCACGGCCCATCGCCTCGACATACGCGAGCCACCCGGCCTTGGACTTGAGATCGTCATCGGTCTCGACGAGCATCTGCGCGTCGATGCCGAAGCCGACCATTACGGCGAACGCCCGGGTCTGACCGTCGAAGTCCACCCAGCCGAGGTCGATGTGCTGGGGAGTCGCGTCCCGAACGCGCTCGAGCGCGGGCTTCATGCCGTTCAGGGGCACGCCGAGGTTGCGCGCGAGGAGGTTGCCGGTGCCCTGCGGCACGATGCCGAGCGCGGTCTCGGTGCCCGCCAGGGCCTCCGCGACGGCGCGCACGGTGCCGTCGCCGCCGACCGCGATGACGAGCTCGCGCCCATCGGCGATCGCTTCCTCCGCCATCCCCCGGCCCGGGTCGTCGATGGTCGTCTCCCACCATCGGATCGGCGCGTCGGTGCCGAACACCTCGTCGACGGCGAAACGCAACGCGTTCTCGTCGATCTTGGACGGGTTCCAGACGATGCCGATGCTCGAAACGCTCATGAGGCCAAGCTAGCGGGTGTCGCGACCCGCGGAGCACGGCGCGCTTACCTACCCGTAGAACTCCTGCTCGAAAGCTTTGCGGGAACGGCGGGTCACTCCGAAGTAGTCCTCCTCGAGCTCGGTCGCCGAGAAGTCGGGGTAGCCCAGGATGCGCGCGATGCCGTCGAGCTCTCGGCGATCCGCCGGAAGCACGTCGCTGGTCGTCCCGGTGAGGATCGTGATCGCGGAACGTAGGCGACTCGACAGCAGCCAGGCCTCGCGGAGACGTTCGGCCGCCTCTGCGGGGAGAAGTCCCGCCTCGACCGCCGCACCGAGCGCCACCAACGTCGACGTCGTGCGCATTCCGGGAACCGCGTGGGCATGCTGCAGCTGGAGCAGCTGCACGAGCCACTCCACGTCGCTGAGCGTGCCGGGACCGAGCTTGAGGTGGCGACGTGGGTCGGCACCTTGCGGAAGTCGCTCACCCTCGACGCGCGCCTTGATGCGCTTGATCTCCCGGGTGCCTTGGAGGTCGATCTCCGCGGGATAGCGGATCGTGTCGGCGAGCTCGGTGAAGCGCGCGATCAGCTTCGCGCTGCCGGCGACGCCGCGCGCCCGCAGAAGGGCCTGCGCCTCCCAGGAGAGCGACCACCGGCGGTAGTACTCGGCGTAGGCCTCGATCGAGCGCACCACCGGACCGTTGCGACCCTCCGGGCGGAGCCCCGCGTCGAGATCCAGCGGCAGACGATGATCGGTGACGTGCTCGCGGAGTCCGGCGACGATCTTCGCCGCGAGAGCCTGCGCACGATCGGGGGCGACGCCGTTGGCCGAGTAGACGTAGAGGATGTCGGCATCCGATCCGAATCCCAGTTCCGCTCCCCCGAATCGCCCCATCGCGATCACCGCGAAGTCGAGAGCCTCGTCCTCGGGCGGCACCACCTCGCGCAGCACCGCGCGCAGTGCGGCCTGGATGGTCGCCTCGGTGATGTCGGTGAGAGCGGTCGCGACGTCTTCGATGGTCAGCACGTCGAGCACCCCGCCCATGGCGGTGCGCAACAGTTCGCGGCGGCGGAGGGCGCGCACGGCGCGGAGCGCGTCTCCGATCGTCTCGTGTCGCGTCTGGATCGCCCTGGCCTCCTCCGAGAGCGCGGCTCCACCCCGCGGACGCAGGGACTCGGTGCTGTCGAGCCACGCCACGGATTCCGGGATCCACTCCATCAGCTCGCCGATGTATCGCGATGTCGACAGGATCCGGGTGAGGCTCTCGGCCGCCCCCGAGGAGTCGCGCAGCATCCGGAGGAACCAGTGCGTGTCGCCCAGACGCTCGCTGATCCGCCGGAATGCGATCAGTCCGTAGTCGGGATCGGTGCCGTCGGCGAACCACCGCACCATGACCGGCATGAGGTGGCGCTGGATCGTGGCCTTGCGGCTGAGCCCGCTCGTCAGCGCACCGATGTGACGCAGGGCGCCCGCCGGGTCGCGGAACCCGATCGCCGCCAGACGATCGTGGGCCTGCGCGGTCGACAGCGTGCGCTCCCCCTCGGGCAGCGCGGCGACCGCGCTGAGCAGGGGGCGATAGAAGAGTCGCGTGTGGATCTCGCGGACCTCGCGTCGCACGCTCTCCCACCGCGCCCACACGCCGGCGCCGCTGTCCGCCAGCGTCGTACTGCGCGCGAGGACCCGGAGACCCGCCGGAGTCCGCGGCATGAGGTGGGTGCGACTGAGCTCCTTGAGCTGCAGGCGATGCTCCATCAGGCGGAGCACCCGGTAGTCGTCGGCGAAGGTCGTCGCCTCGACGCGGCCGATGTAACCACCCTCGACCAGCGCCTCGAGGCTCTCGAGCGTGCCTCTGGTGCGGAGCGTGGCATCGGTCAGTCCATGTACGAGCTGCAGCAGCTGGACGGTGAACTCGATGTCGCGCAGACCGCCCTCACCGAGCTTGAGCTGGTATGGGGCGTCCTCCGGATCGATGTGCTCCTTGACGCGCTCCCGCATGCGCTGCACGCTGTCGACGAAATCCTCGCGTGCGGCGCTCGACCAGATCTTCGGCTGTACGGCGGCGATGTACTCCGCTCCGAGCTCGGCGTCGCCGGCGAGGGGCCGCGCCTTCAGCAGCGCCTGGAACTCCCAGCTCTTCGCCCAGCGGTCGTAGTACGCGAGGTGGGAACCGAGCGAGCGGACGAGGGCGCCGTGTTTGCCCTCGGGCCTCAGGTTGGGATCGACCTCCCAGAGGGGCGGCTCCTTCTCGATCCCGTCCAGGCCGCGCATCGTCTCCCGCGCGAGCTTGGTCGCCAGATCGATCGCCCGCGCCTCGGAGACGATCTCCTCGTCGCTCGTGCCACCGACGAAGATCACGTCGACGTCGCTGACGTAGTTGAGCTCCCGTGCACCGGCCTTGCCCATACCGATGATCGACAGACGCACGGCGGCCACCTCACGTGCGTCGATGCTCTCGCTCAGTCGGCTGCGCGCGACGGCGAGCGAGGCCTCCAGGGCGGCACCGGCGGCATCCGCGAGCGCCGCGGCGACGTCGGCGACCGCCGCGACCGGCGCCGTTCGGGTCAGATCGTAGGCCGCGATCGCGGCGAGGCTGCGCCGATAGGCGACCCGGAGGGCCACGATCTCGTCGTCACCACCCGACCGGGCGAACCCGTCGACGGCGCCCACACCGGCGAGCATCGCCCGAGCGAGGTCGTCGGCGGTCGGCAACGCGTCGACCCCCTCGGCGAGCACGGCCAGTTCCGCCGGATGACGGAGGAAGAAGTCCGCCAGCCCCTCGGATGCTCCGAACACGCGCCAGGTGCGTCGCTGCGTCTCGCCACCGTCGAGCAGAGCGGCCACGGGCGCGGGATCCCGTCGCGCAACGCGCAGCATTCCGCGTACTGCGGCGTCGGGGTCGGCGGCATCCGCTCCCGTCAGCAGCTCCGCGCGCGAACGACCGAGCAATTCGGAGAGCTCGGCGAGGGCCTCAGCGGCCTCGCCGAGCTCATCGAATCCGAGGCGAGCCAGCGCGGACAGGGAGAAGGAATCGTCCGGACGGGCCATGCGCACGACTCAGAGCAGCTCGAGGTTGTTCTTCAGCTCGAGCGGCGTGACCTGACCGCGGTACGCCTCCCACTCCTTGCGCTTGTTGAGCAGCACGTAATTGAAGACCTGCTCGCCGAGCGTCTCGGCGACAAGCTCGGAATCCTCCATGTACTCGAGCGCGTGGTCGAGGCTCGCCGGCAGCGACGAGTACCCCAGCGCACGACGCTCCGCGTCGCTCAGCGACCAGACGTTGTCCTCGGCCTCGGGCGGGAGCTCGTACTCCTCCTCGATGCCCTTGAGACCCGCGGCCAGCATGAGCGCGTAGGCGAGGTACGGGTTCGCCGCAGAGTCCAGCGCGCGGTACTCGACGCGCGACGACTGCCCCTTGTTGGGTTTGTACATCGGCACGCGCACGAGCGCGGAACGGTTGGCGTGCCCCCACGTGACGAAGCTCGGCGCCTCGTCGCCGCCCCACAGGCGCTTGTACGAATTGACGAACTGGTTCGTGACGGCCGAGATCTCGTTCGCGTGCCGCAGGAGGCCGGCGATGAAGTGACGCCCGGTCTTCGAGAGCTGGTACTTCGCTCCCTCTTCGTAGAACGCGTTCTGGTCGCCTTCGAACAGCGACATGTGCGTGTGCATTCCGCTGCCCGGGTGGCCGCTGAGGGGCTTGGGCATGAACGTCGCGTAGACGCCCTGCTCGATCGCCACCTCCTTGATCACCGTACGGAAGGTCATCACGTTGTCGGCGGTGGTGAGGGCATCCGCGTAGCGCAGGTCGATCTCGTTCTGACCGGGACCACCCTCGTGGTGGCTGAACTCGACCGAGATGCCGAGGTCTTCGAGCATCCGCACCGAGCGACGACGGAAGTCGTGCGCCGTGCCACCGGGCACGTTGTCGAAGTATCCGGCGGAGTCGACCGGGACCGGTCCCTCGGGGCCGTACTGCGACGACTTGAGCAGGTAGAACTCGATCTCGGGGTGCGTGTAGAACGTGAACCCGGCATCGGCGGCCTTCGCGAGCGTGCGCTTGAGCACGTGGCGCGGGTCGGCGACAGCGGGCTGGCCGTCGGGCGTCGTCAGGTCGCAGAACATGCGGGCGGTCGGGTCGATCTCCCCGCGCCACGGCAGAGTCTGGAACGTCGTCGGATCGGGCTGCGCGAGCAGATCGGACTCATGGCTGCGGGTCAGACCCTCGATGGCCGACCCGTCGAAGCCGATGCCCTCGGCGAACGCGCCCTCCACCTCGGCCGGCGCGATGGCGACCGACTTGAGGGTTCCGATGACGTCCGTGAACCAGAGGCGGACGAACTTGACGCCGCGCTCCTCGATCGTCCGGAGGACGAAGTCTCTCTGCTTGTCCATATCGTGCGGAGCCTCAGCCCTTTCCTTCGTCCCAGCCGGATTCGGCTGCTTCTTCATCAGCCCAGGCGCGGGAGCGCGCCTGCAGAGTCTCGGGTGCGTTCGCGGCCTCGGCCTCGGTGTCGAACGGGCCCACGCGGTCGATCGACTGCGAGATCATCCCGTATTCGACCTGCTTGGTCTCGAGGTTGTACCAGTACTTGTGTTCGCCGTCGGACATGGCCCGTCCCTTCGTCGTCTGATGTCATCGATCCTACTGGCGCGAACGCCTGTCGCTATGCTGTGGGTCATGGCAAAAGCGATCGGCGTCGACATCGGCGGTACCGGAATCAAGGCAGGAATCGTCGACCTCGAGCACGGCACGATGGCGTCCGATCGGGTGCGCGTCCCCACCCCCGAGGGCGCGTCGCCCGCCGACGTGCTGCAGGCCGTGCAGACGGTGCTGAAGACACTCGACGTGCACGACTCGACCCTGCCCCTCGGCGTGGCCTTCCCGGCCATCGTGAAGCGCGGCAAGACCCTCTCGGCCGCCAACGTCTCGAAGGAGTGGGTCGACTTCGACGCGGAGCGCTTCTTCCGCGACGGACTCGGCCGCAACATCGTCTTCGTGAACGATGCGGATGCCGCAGGCGTGGCCGAGGCACGACACGGCGCGGCGCGCGATGTGCGCGGGTTCACCCTGCTCACGACCCTCGGCACCGGCATCGGCTCGGCCTTCATCAACGACGGCGTGCTGCTGCCCAACACCGAACTCGGGCATCTCAACTTCCGCGAGTACGAGTCCGTCGAGCAGTGGGCGGCGACCTCCGCCCGTGAGCGCGAAGGCCTCACCTGGGCGGAGTGGGCCGAGCGCCTGCAGGCGTTCTACTCGCACATCGAATTCCTCTTCAGCCCCGACCTGTTCGTGGTCGGTGGCGGCGTGTCGAAGAACGCGGGCGACTTCCTCCCGCTCCTCGACCTGAAGACCCCGATCGTCCCGGCGATCCACCGAAACAACTCCGGCATCATCGGCGCAGCCTCGCTCGCGGGCGACTGACCACCAGAGACGACGACAAGGCCCGGTGACCTGATGGTCCCCGGGCCTTTCACGTCGAGGCGAATGGGCCGACCTGTACGCCGGGTTCTGTTCCGGGGTTCTTCGCCCCTTCGACGGCCATCTCTCTCGGCGACACGTTGCCGTGCCGCTCCAGCGGTCTACCCGAGGACTCGGCGAGCCGCGTCAACATCCTCTGTCTGACCTTGCTCCGGGCGAGGTTTACCTGGCGGGACATGTCACCATGTCCCCCGGTGGTCTCTTACACCACCCTTTCACCCTTACCCCCGGCGAACCGGGGGCGGTCTGCTCTCTGTGGCACTGTCTCGCGGATCACTCCGGGTGGGTGTTACCCACCGCCCTGCCCTGTGGAGCCCGGACGTTCCTCGGTGCGGTTGCCCGCCACGCGACCGTCCAGTCGACCCATTCGCGTCTGCCAGTCTACGACGCCGGACCGCGCATCATTTCTCCGCGGACTCGGTGACGCGCAGATCCAGGGGCACATCGATCGGGAAGCTGCCGAACAGACGGGTCGTCGCGATGGCCGCCGCTTCGCGCACGGCGTCGGCCGCGGCATCCGCAAGCTCGGCGGGCACGTGCAGGATGACCTCGTCGTGCAGGAAGAACGCGAGGTGCGCGGCATCCGCGAAGGGGCCGGATGCCTTGGCCGGCGTCGCAGCAGTGGGCATGCCGCGCAACCGATGTCGGATCTCCGCGAGCCAGATGAGCGACCACTCCGCCGCGGTGCCCTGCACCACGAAGTTGCGGGTGAATCTGCCCCAGTCCCGCGCCCGACGGCGCGCCTGCGTCACCACGACCGGGTCGACATCGGCGCCGGTGGCGGCGGACTGGAGCGCCGCCCATTCCGCGGACGGCTTCGGCGACGAACGCCCGAGCCACGTCGACACGACCCCGCCGTCCTCCCCCGTCCGCGCCGCGGCGTCGACGAGCGCCATCGCTCGCGGGTACACCTTGCGCAGGCGCGGGACGAGGCGCCCGCTGTCCCCCGTCGTCGCTCCGTACATGGCGCCGAGCACCGCGTACTTCGCCTCCTCGCGCGTGGCGACCGCGCCGGAGTCGACCACCCCGGCATAGAGGTCTCTGCCCTGCGCTGCGCGCGCCATCGCGGCATCCGATGCCATCGCCGCGAGCATGCGGGGCTCGAGCTGGGCGACATCGGCGACGACCAGCATCCACCCGGGGTCCGCCCGCACGGCGGGTCGCAGACTGCGCGGCAGCTGAAGCGCACCGCCACCGGCGGAGGCCCACCGACCCGTCACGACGCCGCCCGGGATGTACACCGGGCGGAACCGGCCACGATGCACCCACTCGGCGAGCCACACCCACCCGTTCGCGCTGAGCAGGCGCGACATCTTTTTGTACTCCAGCAGCGGCTCCACGACCGGATGCTCGTACTGCGCGAGCTCCCATTTGCTCGTCGACTCGACGGGCACCCCCGCGCGGTGCAGCGCCCGCAGGAGCTTGGGCTGGCTGTCGAGGTGCAGCGTGGCATCGCCGAGAATGGTGCGCACCTGATCGCCGAGCGCGAGCATCTTCGCCGGGAGTCCGCCGGCGAGGGAACGAGCGCCGAGCGTCCGAGTGAGGATCTCGTGGTGCACCCCCTCGTTCCACGGCACGCCCGCGGCGCGCATCTCCTCGGCGACGAGACCACCGGCGGACTCCGCGGCGCAGAGCAGAGCGAGTCTGCCGTCGGACGCCGCCGCGATCACATGCCGCTGCGCACGGTACTGTGCGAGCGCCTCGACGACGGTGTCCACGCGCGCGTCGGACTCGAAGAGGTCGAACAGGCCGGGCTCGGCATCGGGAGCATCACGCCGCACCCAGTTCTCCGAGGGTTCGAGCGGCTGCGGGACTGATGCCGTGTCACGCAGGATCGCGTGGCACAGGAGCAGATCGTGGGTGCGCCCGAGACGGATCCCCTCGGCGAGCAGAGGCGCGTACGTCTCGCGTGCGCTCCGGATGATCCATCGCGGCGCGTCCCGTTCCTCGGCCTCGGCGACCCAGCCAGCGAGGTCGCGGGCGCTCAGGTGCTCGCGACCGACTTCGACATCCGCAGCGTCGAGATCGACCGCGATGTGCGCGCCGCTGCCGACGGCGGCCAGCAGAATGCGTCGCTCGGACGCTGTCGGCGACGCGCTCACGACGAGGGCGCCGCGGGCATCACAGTCCCGATTCCTCCGTGCGCACCAGGATGCAGCCGCACTCGGGGCACGAGACGACCGCATCGTCGGCGGCGCGACGGATCTCGGCGAGATCGGTGCCCGGCAGCATCATGCGGCATCCCTCGCACGTGCCACGGGTGAGCAGAGCCGCACCGGCGCTGTTCGCCGTGCGACGTGTGTACTCCGCGAGGAGGTCGGCCGGAACGTTCTCGGCGACGGCCGCGCGATCGCGTGCCAGTTGGACACCGAGTTCGGCAGCGGCAGCGACGTCGGCCTTGCCCTGCGCGCTGAGGGTCGAGCCCTCGGCCGTGGTGATGTCGATGAGCGCCTGCTGAGCGGCGACGGCGGCCTCGGCCTCTTCGACACGACCCATGACGTCGAGCTCGGCGTCTTCGAGATCGCTCTGACGACGGGCGAGACTCGCGATCTCGTGCTCGAGGGCCTGCGCCTGCTTCGGATCGGTCGCGACGGCGAGGCGCTCGGCATCGCGGGCGCGGCGCTGCTCGACGAGCTTCACGTCGGACTCGAGACGCGTCAGTTCGGTGCGAGCGTCGTCGCGGGTGCCGGTGAGCGCGGTGAGCTCGCGCAGCTGCTCCTGACGGATCGCCACCAGCTCGTTGATGCGCGCGGCCTGCGAGGGGTGGGTGCGGGCACGATCGGCCTGCGCGATGCGCCGATCGAGGTCGGCGATGTCGAGCAGGATGCGCTGGTGTTCGGAGCTGGCGTTCACGCTGTCCAATCTATCGCCTGGCGGGCGCGACCATCACAGCAGGTCGCCGTCGACGTACAGCCACCGGCGCTCCTCCCGCACGAACCTGCTGCGTTCGTGCAGTGCGCCACGAGAGCCGTCCTGCACCCAGTGCGCCGCGAACTCCACGACGCCCTCGCGGTCGAAGGGGCCGCCCGCCTCCCGGTCGAGCACCACGAGCCGCCGCCAGTGCAGGTCCGGTTCGATCTCGATCGACGACGGGCGCGTGGAGACGTGCCAGGTCGTGCGCAGGTGCGCGACGTCTCCGACCACGAACGCCGTGTAGCGCGAGCGCATCAATCGCTCAGCCGTCGGGGCGCTGACCTCGGCGCGGAGGATCGGCCCGCAGCATCCGCCGTAGACGTCTCCCGATCCGCACGGGCATCGTGCGGAGTCGGTGATCGCCGTGTCATGCGGCGCCATCTCCGCCTCGGATGTCATCCCCCCAGCGTACGCTCGAGACACCGACCGAGAAGGAGCACCGTGAGCACCCAGCCCGCCATCCCCACGTTCACCGCCCACAACGGATTCGCCCTGCCGGCGATCGGATTGGGGACGTACGCGCTCAACGGCGATGCCGGAGCGGATGCGGTGACCGGCGCCATCGGTGCCGGGTACCGCCTCATCGACTCCGCCTTCAACTACGAGAACGAGGGATCGGTGGGACGCGGCGTCGCGGCATCCGATGTCCCCCGCGGCGAGATCATCGTGACCACCAAGCTCCCCGGTCGGCACCACCCCGCCGAGAAGGCACGGACGAGCATCGAGGAGAGCCGTTCACGTCTCGGCCTCGACATCACCGACCTGCACCTCATCCACTGGCCCAACCCGAGTCAGGACGAGTACGTGCAGGCGTGGGCCGCCCTGGTCGACGCGCAGCAGCGCGGCGTCGTCCGCCAGATCGGCGTCTCGAATTTCCTCCCGGAGCACCTCGAGCGCATCGAGCGCGAGACCGGGGTGCGACCCGTCGTGAACCAGATCGAGGTGCACCCCTACTTCCCGCAGAGCGAGCAGCTCGCGTATCACCGGGAGCACGGCATCCTCACCGAGGCCTGGAGCCCTCTCGGTCGCGCGAAGGAACTGCTCGACGAGGATGTGATCCGCGAGGTCGCCGCCTCCCACGGCATCACCCCCGCGCAGACGGTGCTCGCCTGGCACGTCGCCCGCGGCACCGTCTCGATCCCGAAGGCCTCGTCTCTCGAGCACCAGGTCGCCAACCTGGCCGCCGCCGAGGTCGCGCTCGACGAGGCGGAGGTGCTGGCGATCACGGGGCTGGGGCGTGCGGACGGGCGACTCTTCGACGCCGACCCCGCGCACCACGAGGAGTCCTGACCGAGATCAGACCTTCTGCGTGCCGAGCACGCGGAGGAACTCGAGCTTGCTCGCCGCCTCACTTCCCGGCGCGGCGGTGAGCACGATGAGCGCCTGCGATTCGTCCTCGGTGAACAGCGCCTGGCAGTCGACCTCGATCTCGCCGAGCTCGGGATGGACCATCGTCTTGTGCTGCTCGAACCGCCTGCTCACCTCGTGGTTCTCCCAGAGGCCGGTGAACTCGTCGCTGCGCTCGGAGAGCTCTCGGACGATCTCGCCGGCGCGCGACCGCGCGCCCATGACGCCGTGCGCCGCGCGCAACGACGCCACCAGAGCGCGGCTCTGGCGAGCGTGGTCGGCCGCGGGATAGCGACGGCGCTCCGTCTCGGGCATCGCGAACCAGCGGTAGATCCCACTGCGTTCGAGCCCGGTCAGCGCGCTCGCATCACCGAGGAGCGCCCGGGCGGCGTCGTTCTGCACGAGCACCTCGTCGAGCACAGAGACGACGAACGCCGGAGTGTCGTGCAGGCGGTCGAGCACGCGCAGGATGCCCGGACGCACGTAATCCGTGACGTGTGCCCGATCGGGAGCGCTGTAGCCGCACAGCCGATAGAGGTAGTCGCGCTCGTCCTCGCTGAGCCGGAGTGCGCGGGCCAGCGACGCGAGGATCTGCGCACTCGGCTGCGGTCCCCGCCGCTGCTCGAGGCGCGTGTAGTAGTCGGTCGACATCGTCGCGAGCTGCGCCACCTCCTCGCGACGGAGTCCGGCCGTGCGCCGACGCGGTCCCGCCGAAAGCCCCACGTCATCGGGGGTCAGCGCCTCCCGTCGCCGCAGGAGGAAGTCGGCCAGCGCATCGCGATCCATCCCCCGAGTATCCCTCGGCCGGTCGACGCGATCCAGGGACGGACGGTCCCTGGATCGACCATCTCTGGAGCGGCTCGCGCGGCCGATCGAGGCTGGACGCATGAACATCAGCGGAAACACCATCTTCATCCCCGGTGCGACGAGCGGGATCGGCCTCGCGCTCGCACTCAGCCTGCGTGATCGCGGCAACACCGTGATCGTCGGCGGCCGGCGCACCGACCGACTGGAGGCGATCGCCGCCGAGCACCCGGGTCTCGGCACCGTACGCATCGACACCGGGGATGCCCGGAGCATCGAGGACGCCGCACGCACGGTGCTCGCCGAGCATCCGTCGCTGAACGTACTCGTCACGATGGCGGGCATCATGCGCGCCGAGGACTGGCGCACGCCCGAGGGCTTCCTCTCGACCGCCGAGGAGATCGTCACCACGAACTTCCTCGGACCGATCCGTCTCATCGCGGCATTCATCGAGCACCTGCGCAGCATGCCGGATGCGACGATCATGACCGTCTCCTCCGGCCTCGCCTTCGCCCCGCTACGGGTCACCCCGACTTACAACGCGAGCAAGGCGGCGATCCACATGCTCAGCGAATCGCTGCGTCTGCAGTTCGCAGGATCCAGCGTGTCGATCATCGAGCTCGAGCCCCCGGCGGTCCGGACCGACCTCATGCCGGGTCACGCGGAGAACGACGCGGCGATGCCGCTGGACGAGTTCGTCTCCGAGGTCATGGCGCTGCTCGAGACCCACCCCGACGCCCCGGAGGTGCAGGTCGAGCGCGTGAAGTTCCTCCGCTACGGCGAGGCGCGCGGGGATTACGCGCAGGTCGTCGCCGCCCTCAACAGCACCGATCCGCACGGGAAGTGACAGCGGGCGGGGTGTCGGGCAGAGCCCCGGCACCCCGCGCCTCCGCGTCCCGTCGGGCGGGAGCAGTCAGGCGCGTAGGCTCGTGGCGGCCGAGCGCAGCGCGTCGGCAGACCCTCGCAACAGCGAGAGCTCGCCATCGGAGAACGAGGTGTTGCGGATCGGGACGGCGCCCGAGGCGCTGACGATCGACGGCACCGAGAGCGCGACGCCGTCGATCCCGTGGAAGTCGTGGAGCACCGTGCTCACGGGCATCACGGCATGTTCGTCGTGCAGGATGGCTTCGACGATCCGGGCGCTGGATAGTCCGATCGCGTAGTTCGTCGCCCCCTTGCCCCGGATCACCTTGTAGGCCGCATCGCGGACGTCGACCGCGATCTCGTCGAGCTCGGCGAGTGTGAATCGCGGATGCTCGGGCGTCTCCCACTCGAGGATCGGCACCGTCCCGATCGTGGCGCGCGACCACAGGGGGAACTCCGTGTCGCCGTGCTCGCCCACGATGTGCGCGTGCACGCTCGCCGTCGAAACGCCCGCCCGCTGCGCCAGCTTCCAGCGCAACCGCGAGGTGTCGAGAACCGTGCCGGAGGCGAAGATCCGCTCGGGCGGCAATCCCGTCTCCTGTTGGGCGATGACGGTGAGCACGTCGCACGGATTGGTGACGATCACGTACACCGCGTTCGGAGCCACCTCGAGAAGCTGCGGCATCATGCGTCGGATGATCCCCGCGTTCACGTCGGCGAGCTCGATGCGCGTTTGGCCGGGATTCTGCTTCGCCCCGGCGGTGATCACGACCACATGGGAGCCGGCGGCGACGGAGACGTCGCTGCCGCCGATGATGTCGCTCGTGCCGGTGAACTGCGTGCCGTGCGCGAGATCGAGCACTTCCGCCTCGACCTTCTCGGTCGCGATGTCGTAGAGGGCGACATGCCGCGCGGATCCCCGGATCAGCGCCGCATAGGCCACGCTCGAGCCGACGCTTCCCGCGCCGACGACCGTGAGCTTCGAGTTCTCGATGATCTCCATGCGCCCAGTGTGGCAGGTGACCGGGTGGATAGCATGGGGCGGTGTTCGCCGGCATCCGCATCGCTCCCCCGGCAGCACGCGCGTACTTCGTGCTTCAGGCCGTGGCCGGCGGATGCTGGTGGGTCGGGGTGTTCCTCGTCCCCGCGATCCGCGTCGCCACGCTCGACGGGCTCCCGGTGCTCCCGATCGCGCTGGCCGACATCCCGCTCTTCGTCGGCGGGTCGGCGCTCGCGGCCTTGGGCGTGCGCGCGGCGATCTGGATCATCACGCCCTGGGCCGCCCTCGTCGCGGTCGCAATGGTGGTGTACGCGACGGCGACCGGTTCAGCAGGGTGGGGTGCGCTGCTCATGGTGGCCGCCGCGGGCGGGAGCCTGGCGGCAGGGATCGTGATCGCGCTCGGTCGGGCACCCTTCGGGTGGATCGCTCGGGGACCGTTCGCCTTCCGTACCACCCGCATTCGCGGACGCGCGCGGGTGGCGGCCCGAACCGGAGTGCAGACGCTGTTCTTCTGGGGGTTGTTCCTCGGCATGCTCCCCGCCCTCATCGCGGCTTTCGAAACCCGATGGGGTCTGCATTTCGAGATGCCGCCCGGCATCCGCGTGACCGGTGTCGTGCTGTTCCTCGCGGCGACGGCACTGGGGCTCTGGTCGGCCATCACCATGTCGTCGCTCGGTGAGGGCACTCCGCTCCCGTCCGACATGGCGCGCCGCCTCGTGATCGCCGGGCCCTACCGCTTCGTGCGCAACCCCATGGCGGTCGCCGGTATCGCACAGGGCGTCGCGGTCGGACTGATGCTCAGCTCCTGGCTCGTGGTGGTCTACGCCCTGTGCGGGTCGCTGATCTGGAACACCGCCGTGCGGCCGATCGAAGAGGCTGATCTCGCTCAGCGGTTCGGCGAGGAGTACGCCGACTACCGCCGTCGTGTCTCCTGCTGGGTGCCGCGACTCGCAACGTCCCCCACGTAAACGAGGAAAATTCACGACCGACACGCCGTTTCTCGCTTGTCGTCCGGGCCTCCGGCGTGAAATGGTATCCCGGGCGGATCCCCCACCGCTCGTCCTCCGGTTCCTGCGTGACTCCCCTAAACGCCGGAACCTTCTGCTCCGTACGTGTCTTCTCGCCCCTGGGCCGAGCGAGCTGTGCGGTGAGCCGCGAATCCGACCGATCGACCATCGGGGAGCGAAGGAGGAGGGTGTTGTCCAGCACCTACATCGAGACCGGTGGTCACGTCCGTGTCTACGACAACGCCGTCCGCACTCACCCCGCGTTCCCCGCGGGCACCTATCGGGTCAGCTTCACCTCGAAAGAGGGGTTCAGCCTCGTGCGCATCGACGATCTGACCGTCGGCGCGGAGCGGGTCTACGGCGGCCGCGATCGCAAGGTCGCCAAGATCTTCCGTTCCTACGCTCTCTCCGACCGCAGCCTCGGGGTGATGCTCTCGGGCGACAAAGGCATCGGCAAGTCCCTGTTCCTGCGCATGGTGGCGGAGGCCGCTCGTGAGCAGGGCCTCCCCGTGGTCGTCGTCTCCGAGGACCACGACGGCATCGTGGAGTTCCTCGACAGCCTCGACGAGTGCCTCATCGTCTTCGACGAGTTCGAGAAGATCTTCCCGGCCGGACGCCGCGGGATCTCCGACGGGCTGAACCGGCAGAATCAGTTCCTGTCTCTGTTCGACGGGCTCTCCTCGGTGAAGCGGATCTACTGCCTGTCGGTGAACGCGATCGCCGACGTGAGCACGTACCTCGTCAACCGACCCGGTCGGTTCCACTACCACCTGCGGTTCGACTACCCGGGCCCCGACGAGGTGCGGCAGTACCTTCTCGATCAGGCGCCGAACGCTCACCCCGACGAGATCGAGAACGTCGCGCTGTTCTCGCGCCGCGCCCGGCTCAACTACGACCATCTGCGCGCGATCGCGTTCGAGCTGCAGCAGCCCGACACGCTGTTCGCCGAGATCGTCGACGATCTCAACATCAAGGCGGTCGAGCCGGGCACGTACCGGATCGAGGCGCGCTTCCCCGACGGCAAGATCTGGTTCGACGAGGTCGAGATGAACCTGTTCGAGCGTGGAGACGTCGGACGCACGTTCGAACTGCGCAACGGCACACGTTCGCTGTTCGCGTCGTTCGTTCCGCGCGATCTGATCTTCGAACCCGACGGCAGCATCTTCGTTCCGATCGACCGCCTCGATCTGCTCGGTGACGACGACGAGGAGCCGGAGATCTATCCGACGACCGTCAGCCTCGCGCTGGTCGCGCAGGCGACGTACGGCTTCGGCCTCTGACGCGCACCGTCGCCCTTCAGTCGGTGACCTTGACGCGACGGTTGACCTCGCGCGTCGCGGAGAACTTCAGGACCGTGTAGTCGGTGACCTCACCGGTTCCCTCGTCCTTGCCGAACTGAACGCGGTGCCCCTTGTGGGTCTGCGGGTAGAACTTGCCGAAGTTGGTGAGCGTGACGGTATTGCCCTGGCTGACAAGATCGAGGAGTTCGTCGATCATCGCGTTGTAGGCCGTCTGCGCGGCGAAGACCGAGATCCCGCCGCGTCGCGCGAACCGCTGCACGAACTCGCGTTTGCTCACGCGATTGGCCTCGAGCGTCTTGGATGTGCTCATGCTCTGTACCGTCCCCTGGTGTGTTCGCTCGTCGCCGAGCGTCTTGCGCTGCGCCCCTGCAGCTGCACCGGTGATTCGTCGAAGGCCCCCCTGCGACGAACCGGGATCAGCGAGGCCCCAGCCCTTACCCCTCAGAGGATAGTGCCTCTTCCTTGGTATATGCGGTGAACTCTGGTTTCACCTGGTTCTTCCGTGTTTTCACTGATTCTCGGAGGGTTCGCGCCGCAGCGGTCGATCCGTCGATCTGCGCGCGGATGTCGCGTCCGTGCTCGTCGACGTCGACCGAGAGGTCGGTCACCTCAAGGGTCTTGGTGTTCACGACGACGTCGCCGTCGTTGATCAAGAGGTCGGCCTTCACCCCGTAGGCGCGGCCGACGACCGCTCCGCGCGCATCACGCAGCGGGGTCGTGTTCTCGCCCGCCGTCTCGGCGATCGCGGCGAGCTGGGCGGCCGTGTACCGGGCCGAGTTCTCGAACGCGCCCGCGGATGGCTCCTCCTTCGTCGGAACGAGGGCGAGCTCCGTCTCACCCGGCGCCCGACGATCGCCGGGGTGCACCCGTGCATCCAGATGGTGGACGATGTCACCGTCGGCACCGGCGAAGACTACGCGGTCGACGTACGCGAGAACGACGAGGTTGACGCCCTTCATCGCCCCCGGTCCGTGCGTGCGGGATCGCAGATCGACCATCCGTCACCGTCCGCCGAGAAGGGAACGGATCGGATAGGCCTGATCCTCGAGAATCACCTGCGCCGCGCGTCCGGTGCCGGGATGGACGACGATCGGTGCGCGCAGGTTCACATGCACACCGTCTTCCCCGGGATTCGCCACGACCAACACCTGGAGCGCATCTCCCGCCGAGGCGCCCAGCTCTGCGCGGACGGATGCCGGCACCTTCGGCGCGTACGCGCGATCGACGTACGGCGCCTCCAGGACGAACAGGCGCACATCGGCATCCGTCGTACGGAGTGCGTGCAGACCGTCGGCTCCCGCGATGCTCTCGAGGGTGAACGTCGTGTGCGGAGCGAGGCCGAGCAGGGGCGCGGCGAACTCGATCACGGGCGCCGTGGGCTCGATGCCCGCACGGGCGGTCGTCGCGGTCATCGAAGGAACTCCAGGAGGTTGGTCTGCAGCGACTTCGCGGTCACCTGCAGGGCGGATTGGAACACGAGCTCGGCGGACTGCAGCCGCACGAGCACTTCGAGGCTGTCGACGTTCTCGACCTCGGCGCGACGCGCCTCGAGGTCGGTGGAGGTCGCGAGGTTCTGCGACGCCGCGCGCTCGATCTGCACCTGTCGCGCGCCCGTGGTGCCGCGCGCCGAGACGACGTCCTTCAGACGTGCGTCGATGTCATCGAGCCGTGATCCCACATTCGCTCCCCCGCGCAGTTCGGCCGCGATGTCGTTGAGCAGCGCGAACGCGCTGTTCGCCCCCTCCCCGAATGCCTGCGAACCGTCGAAGTCGACGCGCACCGTCTCGTTGTCGCTGATGCGTCGCTGCACGCCGTCTCCCGGGCTGCCGTGGAACACGAAGGTGTCGGGATCGAACGCAGCGCCGGAGTCGCCGGTCCCGGCGAATACGCTCCGCCCCAGCACCGTCGTGTTCGCCTGGGCGAGCAGCTCGGCGCTGATCGTCTCGAGTTCCTCCGCGATGGACTCCCGCGCGGTCGGGCTGAGCGCACCCGAGTTCGCGCCCTGCGCCGTCAGATCGCGCGCGCGGTTGAGGAGGTCGGTGCTCGCACCGAGCGCGGTGTCGACCGTGGTGACCCAGGCCATGCCGTCGCTGAGGTTGCGGGCGAACTGCGCGACTCGCGCCTGCTCGCCGTGTACACCGAGAGTCGTCGCCGCGGCGGCGGGATCCTCGCTCGGCGTGCGGAAGGCGCGCTGCGATGCCGCCTGGTTCTGCAGGCGCTCGCGGTCGACGAGGTTGGTCTGCAGTGTGCGCAGCGACTGCTGCGTCATCGTGCTGCTCGTGATGCGTCCGATCATGGTCGTCTCCGGGGTCAGCGGCCGACCAGGCCGGTGCGGTTGATGAGCAGGTCCAACGCCTCGTCCATGGCGGTGAGCACACGGGCGGCGGCCTGATAGGCGGTCTGATAGGTCAGCAGGTTGATCGTCTCCTCATCGCCGTCGACCGAGGCGTTCGACTGCTGCGCGGTGACTGCCGCCACGGCGCCCATATCGGCGATGTCCGCCCGCTGCAGATCGCCGGCGACCGAGACCGCGAAGCCGGTGACGAAGGTCGCCCAGGTCTTGCTCGGCCCTGTTGCGGACGCGCCGAGCGCGCTGATGCGGTCGGCGATCGTCGTATCCTTCGCTCCGGCGCCCGGGGCGGCCAGCGCGAGCTGATCCAGGCCGGTGGGGACGACGCTCAGCCCGAGCGCCGCAGGGGCCGTGGCGTCGACAGCGAAGAAATCGCCTCCGGCGACGCCGGTGGACGTCACTCCGGTGCGGTGCAGGTCGTTGACCGCGGCGGCGAGGGCTGCGGCGGTGTCGTTGTACGCTGCGGCGACGCTGGCGAGCGTGCCACCGTCCGTCGCCGGAGCGAGCGCGCTGACGGTGCCACCGATCACACCGCCACCGACCGCGACCGGCACGTCCGGCCGATCCGACCACGACACGACGATGCGGCCGGCATCCGCGATCTCGCGCGGACCGCTCACCTGCAGCGAACGGCTGCTGTCACCCGAGACGAGGGCGTTCCCGTCGACGCGGAGCGTGAGGGTGCCGTCCGATTCGACGACCCCCGTCGCACCGATCGCGGACGAGAGCTGCTGCGCGAGCACGTTCCTCTGATCGATCAGCTCATTGGCGTTGCGCCCCGCGTGCAGAGCATCGCGGATCTGACCGTTCAGCGTCGCGACCTGGCCCGCCACCGCGTTGACGTCGGCGATGTCTCGGTCGACCTGCCCGCGCAGATCGCCCCACTGCCCGGCGACGGCCTGATATCCCGCGGCGATCTGACCGACGAGGACCTGGGCGTTCGTGAGCACGACCTGCGCCGCAGCGGGCTCCGGGGTGTTCGCGAGATCGGACCAGCCGGCCCAGAAACGGTCGAGGTTGGCGGCGAGGCCGTCAGCGGTCGGCTCCGCCATCGCACTCTCGGCGTGCGCGGCAGCCGTCGCACGCGCGCTCCAGAACCCGGAGGTCGAGAGGGCATCGCGAACACGTGCGTCGAGCACGGCGTCACCGAGGCGCGCGACTCCTGTGATCGAGACGCCTCCGCCGATTCCGAGGCCGCTCTTCCAGAGCCCTGTCTGGCCGACGCCGGAGAGGGGTGCCTGATCGACCCGCTGGCGGGTGTACCCCGTCGTGGTCTGATTGGCGATGTTCTGACCCGTCACGGTCATGCCCGCGCGGGCGGCGGAGAGGGCGGATTCCGCCAGACGAAGACCTGCGAACGAAGACATGGTCACCTCACATCCGGGTGTCGAGCAGTCGGGCGTCGCCGCCGCGGACGACGTCGCCGGCCGGCGTGTACTCGCCGGTGGGCTCACCGAGGCCGGCGATGGTCTCCTGGGTCACGCGGATCGCGGTGCGCAGACGCTGCTCGTTGACCTGCTTCATCTGCTCGATCTCATCGGCCAGTGCGGTCATCGCGGACAGGTGCCCCTCGAGCACCTCGCGCCAGCCGTCGGAGGGTGCCGCGGCGATCAGTTGCCGCAGTGTCGTCGCCTCGGGCACGCCCCACTCATCCGCCACGGCCACGACGAGGGCATCGCGCGAGAGGGCGACGGTCGGCATCGCCGCGAGCACGCGCTCGATCTCGGTCGATGCGTGGCGGATCCAGCGGTTGCGGCCGGTCGCGAGCAGCATCTGCTGCTCGTCCAGCTTGAACAGCAGGGTCTCGAGCAGCTCGCGCTCGCGCAGCAGGTGCATGCTCAGATCGTGAGCGGCCACAGGGCGTCACCTCGTCGGGTCGGATCGTCGCTGACGGGAATCCCCGTCACATCCACGACTATCGCGACATCACCGACGCGAGTAACTCGACACGCATGGGGAGAAGTCCCCATTGACACCCGTCAGGATGCTCCACTCAGGCGTCGCAGAGCACCGAGCAGCGCGCTCTCGGCAGACTCGTCGCCCGCCGTCTGGACGGCCTCCTGATTGGCGTCCCCGACCGCGAGCACGATCTCGGCGCGGTTGATGCGAGTGTCGCGCGGGGCGTCGATACCGACCCGCACCCCGCTCGGCGTGACCGCCAGGATCGTCACCGTGATGTCGTCGCCGATCACGATGCTCTCGTTCGCACGCCTCGTCAGAACCAGCATCTCGTCCGCCTTCCCTGGCTGCGGCGCCTACGCGCCATCCTGATCACCAAGGTACTGCATGCGCTCGTAAACGAGCGGAATCAGCGGGTCAGCCCGCGGCACTGGGAAGGGCGGACGGCGCGATGCGCACGACCCCGACCACATCCGTCGCGTGACCGGCGGCACCGGCCTCGTCGTAAGACAGCACGGGGAGGGATTCGACCTGCGGCGCCAGCATCCGACGCACCGCTTGACGCAGGGACGGTGCGCACACGAGCACCGGCTCCGGCCCCGCCTGCGCCAGCTCCGAGACCGTGCGGCGCACGCTCTCGAGCACCTGCAGAGTCGCCTCGGGCGTGAGCACGATCTGAGGGCTGCCGTCGACGACGCGCATCCCCTCGAGCATCTGCTGTTCGAGCATCGGATCGAACATGATGACCCGGATGCGTCCGTCCTCCGCGAATCGCGCGGCGATCGCGGGTCCGAGGGCCGCGCGCGCGGAGTCGATGAGCCCGGGGATCTCGGTCGAGGTCTTGCCCCGGAGCACGAGCGCCTCGTAGATGCGCGCGAGGTCGTTGATCGGCACGCGCTCCGCCAGCAGGCCGGCGAGCACCCGCTGGATCGCCGCGAGCGAGAGCACTGCCGGGGTGAGTTCCTCGACCGTCGTGGGGCTCGTCTGCTTCAGGTGCTCGGTCAACTGGCGCACATCCTCCAGGGACAGGAGCCGGTGCGCCTGGCTCTGCACGATGTCGGACAGATGCGTGATGATGACGCTCGCCCGGTCGATGACCGTCGCGCCCGCCATGTCGGCCGCGTGGGACATCTCGGTCGGAACCCACTTGCCCTCGAGACCGAACACCGGATCGACGACGGCCTCGCCGGGCAGCTGCTCCAGCCCGGTGCCGATCGCCAGAACATGGCCGCGCGGCACGGCGCCGCGTCCGACTTCGACGCCGGCGATGAGGATCGCGTAAGTCTGCGCCGGCAGATCGATGTTGTCGCGGGTGCGCACGGGGGGCATCAGGATGCCGATGTCGAGCGCGAGCTTGCGGCGGAGCGACTTGACGCGGGTGAGCAGATCGCCCGAACCACCGGCGGCGAGATCGACGATGTCGGTCGAGAGCGAGATCTCGAGGGCATGCACCCGCATCCGATCCATGAGGTCGTCCGGGCCCTCGGCGCCTGCATCGGCCGCCTCCTGCTGGAGGGCGTCGGCCTCGCGTGCGGCATCCCGCTCCTGGTTCGCCTTCACCCGCGACGCGGCGAACAGCAGTACGGCGCCGATGCTCGCGAACACGAGCAGCGGCATCCCGGGGATGAACCCCATCGCGATCGCGGCGAGACCGGTGATGACCAGGGCGTTGCGCGACTGCATCAGTTGCCGCGCCGCGGCCTGGCCCATCTCGGCCTCGACGTTCTCGCGCGTGACGATCATGCCCGTCGAGACCGCCATCAGCAGTGCCGGGATCTGGGTCACGAGCCCGTCGCCGATGGTCAGGATGCTGTACGTCTCGAGCGCCTCCCCCATCTCCATGCCGTGCTGGGCCATGCCGATGATGATGCCGCCGACGAAGTTGATGACGACGATCACGATGCCCGCGATCGCGTCACCCTTCACGAACTTCGAGGCACCGTCCATCGCCCCGTAGAAGTCGGCCTCGGCCGCGACCTCGGCACGGCGCCGGCGCGCCTCGGCGTCGGTGATGAGTCCGGCGTTGAGGTCGGCGTCGATCGCCATCTGCTTGCCGGGCATGGCATCGAGGGTGAAGCGCGCGCCGACCTCCGCGACGCGCTCCGCGCCCTTGGTGACCACCACGAACTGGATGACGGTGAGGATCAGGAAGATCACGGCACCGATCACGAGCGATCCGCTGATCGTGATCTGCCCGAACGCCTGGATCACCTGGCCCGCGTGCGCCTCGCTGAGCACCAGACGCGTGGATGCCACGTTGAGCCCGAGGCGGAACAGCGTCGCCACGAGCAACAGGCTCGGGAACACCGAGAAGTCCAGCGGCTTCTTCACGAACATCGCCGTGAGCAGGATCAGAAGCGCGAACGAGATGTTCACGACGATGAGCACGTCGAGCAACGGTGTCGGGATCGGCACGATGAGCAGGAGGATGATCCCGACCACACCGACGGGGACGGCTCCCTTCGACAGCAGCTGACCGATCATGCGTCCTACCTTCTCGTTCTCGGTGTCTCAGGGTTCGGTTCGGGGCTCAGGGGCGGGCTCGGGTCAGAGCCCGCGGTCGCGGGTGCTCGCGAACGGCATCGTGTGGGTTCCGCGCGCCGAGCCGCGCCGCTTGAGGTGCTCGATGAACGCGAGCACCTGGGCGACCGCAGTGTAGAGCTCCTCGGGGATCTCGCGTCCGATCTCGCAGGCCGCGTGCAGGGCGCGGGCGAGCGGGATGTCGCGCACCAGCGGGACGCCCGACTCCTCGGCGCGCTCGCGGATCTTCTGCGCGACGATCCCGGCCCCCTTCGCGACGACGCGCGGCGCCGACTTCCCGGGCTCGTAGCGCAGTGCGACCGCGACGTGCGTGGGGTTGACGAGCACGACGTCGCTGTCGCCGACCGCCGCGATCATGCGGTTGCGGCTGAGAGCGATCTGCCGGGACCGGCGCTGCGAACGCACGAGCGGGTCGCCCTCGGTCTTCTTGTGCTCGTCCTTCGCCTCCTTCTTGGTCATGTGCGTGTGCTTGCGGTTGCGGCGCAGCACGACGGCGACGTCGACGGCGGCGAGGAGGATGCCCACGACGACGGCGACCTGCAGGAGGGCGAGCACTCCCCCGGCGGCCTGCTCGACGAGCCACGTGATGTTGTGACTGCCGCTGGCCAAGAGCACGGGCACGAGCCCGGAGACGACGATCCAGAGGGCGAGACCGATGGCCACCGTCTTCAGGAGCGCTTTGGCACCCTCCCAGAGCGCCTGTCGCCCGACGACCCTCTTCAGGCCGGTCACGATGTTGAACTGCTCGGTGCGCATCGTGACGCCGCGCAGGTGGATGCCACCCTGCGCCACGGCCGTGGCGGTGGTCGCCAGCAGCACGACCACGAGCATCGGAAGCAGGATGCCGCCCATCGACGAGAGCGCCGTTCCGAGCACCTCGACCGCGCTGTCGGACGTCGGATGCTCGGCCATCGGCGAGACCCGCAGGAAGAGCTCGGTGAGCGCCTGGGTCGCCGAGGAGATCGCCGGGAGCGACATGATCGCGGCGGCGGCGATGCACACCCAGGCCGTGAAGTCCTGGCTGCGACCGATCTGCCCCTTCCGACGAGCCTCCTTGAGGCGGCGGTCGGTCGCCTTCTCGGTCCGTTCACCGGTGTCTGTCTCGCTCATCGGGTCACCTCCAGCAGGAGGCGCGCGGCATCGTCGGCGATCGCGGCGACCACTCCGGGGAGCGCCGCGTACACGAAGCCCACGAGCAGGAGCGTGAGTCCGATCTTGATGGGGAAGCCCATCGCGAACGCGTTGAGTGCCGGCGCGACGCGGGTCACGAGCCCCAGTCCGACGTCGGCGAGGAAGAGGACGATGAGCAGAGGGCCGGCGATCTGCACGGCGCTGAGCATCATCTGCCCCGCCGCGCCCACAAGCGCCTCGGCCGGACGCGCGAGATCGATCATGCCCGTCACGGGCACCGCATCGAACGAACGGAAGAGGCCACCGAGCACGAGCTGATAGCCGTCGGAGGCGAACAGCAGCACGATCGCGGTCATCTGGAACAGGCGGGTGAACTGGGCGCCGTTCACGGCCATCCCGGGGTCGAACGCCTGGGCGAGCTGGAACCCCCCGAAGGTGTCGACGAGATAGCCGGAACTCTGGACCGCACTGAAGAGCACCATCACCAGGAAGCCGAGGAGGGCGCCGGTGAGGGCCTGACCGACCAGGGCGAGCAGGAAGCCCCCGGTGTCGAGACGCTCATAGCCCGCGGTGACCACCGGCGACACCGCCAGCGCGAGACCTGCGCCGAGCATCGCGCGGATCCGCATCGGCACGGTGCCGTGGCTGAACGGCGGTGCGATCACCAGGAATGCCGTGATCCGCACGCAAGCGAGAGCGGTCGCCTCGAGCCAGGTGAAATCGATCGGGATGTGCATCAGCCGCCGTTCAACAGCGCCGGTATGCGTGCGAACAGCTCGTTCGAGAACGCGATCATCTCGGAGATCATCCAGTGCCCGCTCACCAGCAGCGCGATACCGACCGCGACGAGCTTCGGCACGAAGGAGATCGTCATCTCCTGCACCTGGGTGATCGACTGCAGCAGCGAGATCGCGAAACCGACCACGAGCGCGGTGATCAGGAGGGGCGCGCAGAGCTTCGCCGCGAGGATGAGCGCCGCCTGACCGATGTCGATGACCGCTTCGGGGTTCATCCGCCACCTCCGGCGTAGGACTGCACGAGGGCGGTGATGACCATGCCCCAGCCGTCGATGAGCAGGAACAGCAGGATCTTGAACGGCAGCGAGATCATGACGGGCGGGAGCATCATCATGCCCATCGACATCAGCGCGCTCGCGACGACGAGATCGATGACGAGGAACGGCACGAAGATGATGAACCCGATGAGGAACGCCGCACGCAGCTCGCTGAGCATGAACGCCGGCACCAGCGTCTGCAGAGGGATGCTGGAGGGATCGGTGGGGTTCTCGATCTGCGCGGCGCGGTGCATCAGGGCGATGTCCTCTTCGCGCGTGTACGCGAGCATCCACTGCCGCAGGGGTTCCTGGGCGAGCTCGAACGCCCGACCGAAATCGATCTGACCGTCGGTGAACGGCGCCACCGCGACGGTGTTGATGTCGGTGAGCACCGGCCACATGATGAACAGCGTCAGGAACAGGCTGAGGCCGGCGAGCACCTGGTTCGGCGGGATCGAGGGAAGCGACAGGGCGTTACGGGTGAGAGCGAGAACGACGAAGATCTTCGTGAAGCTCGACATCATCAGCAGCAGTGCGGGGGCCACGCTGAGCACCGTGATGCCGAGCAGCGTCACGATGCTGTCGGACGGTGTTCCGTTGATGCCGTTGATCGTCACGCCCTCGCCGTCGCCCGACTGCGCAGGAACGGCGGATGCCGCGGCATGGGCCGCCGCGGAGCCCCACAGCACGAAGACAGCCACGAGAACGAGAGCGGCAGCGACCAGGACGGCGATCCGGCCGCGGGCTCGCCACGCGCGCATCGTCGGCGCGACGGCGAGGGCTGATGCGGGCACGGCGGCACTCCGAAGATGGGTGTCGTGGCCGATCCGTAGCCAGGGGGCGAGCGATCCGTGCTCACCGAGGACTATCGCGACAGCGGTCGTCCCGCGTAACCGGGTGGTCGAGGGGGCGAGTGCCGGTCAGGCGACGCTGGTGAGCGGTGGCCGCTCCGCACCGTCGTCGTGCGCAGCGTCGTCTGGCGCGTCGACGAGCGCATCCTCGATCCCTGCGGGGGCCTCCTGCGTGTCCACGACGCTGACACCGCCCTCCGTGACGCCGAGCACATAGCGGATGCCGCCGAACTCCGCGACGACGAGTTGCGCCTTGGCCCCGATCCCACTGCGGGCGACGACCGTGATCTTCTCGGGGCGTGGCCGCGCGGACTTCGGCGCCGAGGAACGCGGGGGGCGGAGCACGGACAGCCTACCGAGTTTCCTGGGCAGGAGGCCGTCCAGCGGGCTGCCGCCCTTCGCTCCGGCCTTCTGCAGACGGCGGCTGAGGAACAGCAACAGGCCCAGCACCGCGGCCAGGGCCACGATCATCCGCAGTGCGACGAGGATGTCGTCCATGTCAGACGCTCTCGGCGCCGTCGAGGATGCGCTCGACGCGGATCGCGAAGTCGCCGTCGGCGACGACCACCGTGCCGTGTCCGATCAGACGACCGTTGAGCTTGATGTCGGCCGGCGATCCCGCAGCGCGGTCGAGTTCGACCACGTTGCCCGGCTCCAGCGCGAGCACGTCGCGCACCGGCATCCGCGTTCGTCCGATCTCGACGACCAGCTCCATCTCGACACCGGCGATGCGATTGATGCGCTGCGGGCCCGAAGATCCCGAGCCCGCCCGATCACCGTCGATGCGGACCGAGGCGCGCGCGGCGATGGCCCCGGTCGAATCGACGAGGTCGAACACCTGCGTGCCCGGAGCCGCGAAGACCTCGGCCGCCGCGACGCTTTCCCCCGCACCGAGCGCCCCGGGACCGAGCACGATCGCCGCGGCCTCGAAGATCGGATGCAGCCGGTCAGCGAGAGCCGCCTTCTTCGACCCGTCCTCGAGCTGCGCAGGGTCGATCACCTGGATCGCGAGCCGCGCGCCGGGCGTGCCGGTGAAGGTCACTGCGATCGCGTCTCCCACCGCTCCGGGGTCGGTCGACGGCGTCGGGATGACGGGGAAGCCGAACGGCAGCTTGCCGGCGATCGCCGCGGCGATGGCGGTCTCGTGGAAGGTGCTCATCAGTGGTTCTCCTCGTGGGTGGTCGTGATCGTGCAGGCGAGGCGCGATCCTCGGCTGCCGGGGGTCGCACGCGCGATGGTCGTGTTTCCCGCCATCAGCTCGTAGGGCACCGTCTCCGGGTGCGGGAGACGCAGCAGATCACCCGGCGCGAGATCGAGCACCTCGCCCGCACCGATCGTGATCGGCGCGAGACGCAACGTGATCTCGAGCGGAGTGCTGTGCACCTGATCGCGGGTGTGGCCGGCGCCCCGCGTCGCCGCAGCATCCGCCCCTGCCTCGGCGAGGTGGTCCACGACGGCCGTAGCGGGAAGCATGATCGAGGCGACCGTGCGCGTGTCACCCAAGCGCATCGTGTACCGGGCGACGATCACAGCGGCCGAGGCCGAGATGACCTGCAGATACTGCGGGTTGTAGTGCACACCGCCGAAGACCGGCTCCCCGGGCAGCAGCGGACCGAGGCTCGCGGAGAGGTGCTCGAAGGTCCCCTCCATGAGGTTGCGCACCAGGGCGAGCTCGATCGGGGTGAACGTGCGGGCGTCCGGGAGCGACGTGCTGCGCCCTCCCATCATCTGCACGACCCACAGCAGCGCACTGTCGAGTCCGAACTGCACGACGCACGGCTCGTCGCGATCGGCGAAGGCGCCGGCGACCATGGCGGTCGTGCTCGGCAGCGTCTGCGCGTACTCCTCGTACGAGACGAGCTCGACGTCATCGAGAGTGAGATGCGTGCGCACCCGGATCTTCGCGGTGAGCTGTGACGACCACAGGCGCGCGAACGACTCGAACGACGCCTCCAGACGGCGGATGCTGTCACGCCCGAGCTGCGCGGGCCGACCGAAGTCGTACGCCGGATAGCGCGGTACGGAATCATCGGGCTCGCCGTGCGCGGCCATGGCGGTCTCCTCGGAGATGGTGGACACGTCTCAGCCCTTCCCGGCCGCATCGGCGAGTGCGGGGAGCAGCGCCCGCACCTGGTCTTCCTCGGTGGATTCGACGACGATGTCGACCCGCCTGTTGCTCGCCAGCGCCTCCGGCGTGTCGCCCTCGGCGAGCGGACGGGTGTCGGAGAAGGCGGTCGCCTTCACCCGCGCCCCGCCGACGAGTTCGTGCTCGACGAGGAAGCGCGCCACCTGGGTCGCTCGACCCCCCGACAGCTCCCAGTTCGTCGGGAAGGGTGCGGCCGACAGGCGCCGGTCGGCATGCCCCTCGACGCTCACCTGGTTGTCGACCGTCGTCAACACGTCACCGATCGCGTCGAGCACGGCATCCGCCTTCGCCGAGAGATCCGTGCTGTTGTCGCCGAAGAAGGTCTCCGCACCGATCAGGCCGACCTTGAGTCCGCGGTCGTTGATGACGAACTCGACCGTGTCCTGCAGACCCTGAGCCGCGAGTGCCGTGCGCATGCGCTCGCGCAGCTCCTCGAGCGACTCGTACTCGGCCGCGGCGCGCTCGGTCAGATCTGGTTCGCCCTCCTCGTCGAGCATCTCCGGAGGAATCACCAGCCCTTCGGAGATGTCGGCACCGCCAGTCGTCGTCTCCTCCTGCCCGAAACCGGTCGCGAGGCTGTTCGCGAGCAGCTCGAACTTGGTCTTGTCGACGTTCGACACGGCGAACAGCACGATGAACAGGCACATCAGCACCGTCACCATGTCGGCGTATGACACCGCCCAGCGCTCGTCGGGTTCGTCGTGGGATTCGTCCTCGTGCCCGCGCCCGCCCGCGCGGCGGGCCGTGCTCACAGGACCGCCTCCGAACCCTGCGCCTCCGAACCCTTCGGCTCCTTCGGCGCGCGGCGCTTCGGCTTGACGGTCGACAGCGCCTCGAGGCGCTCCTGCAGCAGATGCGGAGCACTGCCGGCCTGGATGGCGAGCATGCCCTCGCTGACGATCATCATGCGCTCGAGCTCCACCGCCCCGATGCGGTTCAGACGCCCCGCGATCGGGTTCCAGATGAAGTTCGCCGAGAGGAGCCCCCAGAGCGTCGCGACGAACGCCGCCGCGATCATCGGTCCGAGGTGATCGGGCTCGTCGAGCTTCTCGAGCACGTGCGTCAGCGAGACCACCGTGCCCACGATGCCGATGGTGGGCGCGTAGCCGCCGAGAGACGAGAAGAACTTCGCGGCGATCCGCGTGCGCGACGAGGTGGCCGTGATCTCGTCGTCCATCATGAGACGCAGGTCGTCGGCATCCGTCCCATCGGCCAGGGCCTGGAGCGCCTGGCGCGTGAAGGCGTCGGGTGCCGAGTCGAGCTCCTGCTCGAGAGCCAACAGGCCGTCGCCGCGGGCCTTCTCGGCATAGCCGACGAGGAACGGGATCACGGCCTCGGGCGTCGAACGCGGGCCCCGCACCATGCGACCGAGGCTCGTGACGGCCAGGCGGGTGTCGCGCAACGTGTGGCTCGCGATGCCGACGCCGATCGTCGATCCCAGCACGAGGATCATCGGCGCCGGGATCAGCAGGGCCTCGAAGCTCGCGCCCTCCATCGTGATCATCGCGACGAGGGCGCCGAACGCCAGGACGACGCCGATGAGGAATGCGGGATCCACGCTCAGTCCCCCGACTTCCGACCGAGGGTCTGCGCGGCGTCGAGCACGCGCGCCCGATAGGCGACGATCAGCTCGACCACGGCATCGAGGCTCTCCTCGACGACGTAGACCCCACCGTCGATCATGTGCAGTGTGGTGTCGGGCGACGAGTAGACGCGCTCGATGAGATCGGGGTTCACCGCGAACCGTGTGCGGTCGAGGCGAGTGACGATGATCATCGAGAAGTCTCCGGGCGAGGGCGTCGGGCGAGAGGCGGTTCAGCCCCGACTATCGCGACGTGACCCGCCCCGGGTAACCAGGGCGGGCCGCGAGTGCGTTGCAGGGATCAGCGCTTGAGCTGGGTGAGCTCCTGCAGCACCTCGTCGCTCGTGGTGATGATGCGGGCGTTCGCCTGGAAGCCGCGCTGCGCGACGATGAGATTGGTGAACTCCTGCGACAGGTCGACGTTGCTCATCTCGAGTGCACCCGACACGAGGCTGCCGAATCCGGCCTGGCCCGCCTCGCCGATCTGCGCCGGTCCCGAGTTGACCGAGAGGCGGTACGACGACCCGCCGGCCTTCTCGAGGCCCTCGGGGTTGGCGAAGGTCGCCATCGCGATCTTGCCGAGGGTTTGGGTCGCGCCGTTGCTGAACGTGCCGACGATCGAGCCGTCACCGGTGATGCTGTACGACTTGAGCGTGCCGGCAGCGGCTCCGTTCTGGTCGGTGACGGCGACGGTCGAGAGGCTCGCGTACCCGGTGACCGCGGTCAGATCGATGGTCACGGCGCCCGCGGTGAGAGTGAGGCCCGCACCGGTCTGCTTGCCGTCGATGAAGGCGAGGTCGCCCGTCGCGCCGCTCACCGGCTCGGAGACGCCCCAGCCCGCAGCCGTGCGCGTGAACGTGAGGCTCAGCGTCGTCGGCGTGCCCTGCGCGTCGAACACCGTGACGTCGCGCACGACCTCGTCGCCGACGGCAGCGGTCGAGGGCAGGTTTCCGGTGACGGTCGCTCCCGTCGTCGCACGTGCGGGTGAGACGGCATCCAGCGGCAGCACGATGTTGCCGACGGCCTGACCGGTGTTGACGACGCCGTCCTGCGCCGACCAGCCCTGCACGATCGCTCCGTCCGCGGTGACCATCTTGCCCGTCGGGTCGAAGGAGAAGCCTCCAGCGCGCGTGTAGAGCGTCTCACCGCCCGCGCGCACGGCGAAGAAGCCGTCGCCCGAGATCATGAGATCGCCGCCGCGTCCGGTGGCCTGGGCCGACCCCTGGGCGAAGTTGGTGCGCACGCCGGCTACCTGTACACCGAGGCCCACCTGCGCGGGGTTGCGTCCGCCGACCTGGTCGTCGGGGATACCGGCGTTGCCGATGAGCTGCGAGAGGGAGTCCTGGAAGACGACGGACGATCCCTTGAAGCCCGCGGTGTTCACGTTGGCGATGTTGTTGCCGGTCACGTCGAGCATGGTCTGGTGCGAGCGGAGTCCGGAGATGCCGGAGTAGAGCGAGCGGAGCATGGTGTTCTCTCTTCCTGTGTGTCAGGTGGTCGGTGCGGTCGTGGTGGCGACGCCCGTGATGGCGTCGAGTGCGATGGTCTTGTCGCCGATGGTCACCTGCGGCACGGGGCCGTCGAACGAGACCTTCGTGACGATGCCGGTGACGGACGTGCCGTCGGCATCCTCGTAGCTCGCCTCCTGCCCGATGAGGGCGGCGGCGGCCTGGCGCATGTCGAGCGCGAACGCCTCGGCGCCGTTGTCGGCGAGAGCCGTGAGCTGCTCCATCATGGCGAGCTGCGTCGTCTGCGAGATCATCTCG
This sequence comes from Microbacterium sp. NPDC008134, assembly GCF_042957055.1. Taxonomy (NCBI): domain Bacteria; kingdom Bacillati; phylum Actinomycetota; class Actinomycetes; order Micrococcales; family Microbacteriaceae; genus Microbacterium; species Microbacterium sp. NPDC008134. The sequence goes on from NZ_JBIBHO010000001.1 coordinate 1,918,217, forward strand.
TTGGTGTCCATGGGACTCGAGGGATCCTGGTGGGTGAGCTGGGTGACGAGCAGCTTGAGGAAGACCTCGCCGTCGAGCACTTGCTTTCGGGCGGCGGGGTCGGTGGTGCTTCCGGTGTGGATCGACGTGGGTGCGCTCACGGCATCGACGGTCATGGGCTGTCCTCTCAGGCGAAGGTGTCGAGCCCCGCGCCGGCGACGGCGGGGGTGGAGGTCGGGAGGGTCCGCGCAGGGGGCGCATCGGCGCGGGCCCCGGAGGTGACGTCGGCCCCGGAGCCGCGTCGACCGTCGGCGTGTCCTCCGGCGCCCTGCTCGGCGCCGGGCTGCGCGAACCGCTCGGCGCCCCCGGCATCCGACGACGAGGCGGATGCCGACGCGAGCGAGAGGTTCGCGTGCGGGAGGACCGCCGCAAGGTCACGGCGGAGGTCGGAGACGATCGCGCGTAGCGCCTCACGCCCCGCATCGGTCGCACCGACGAGCTCGACCCGCACATCACCGTTCTGGCCGATGTGCGCCCGCACGGTCACCGGGCCGAGAGTGTCGGGGGTGACGGTCATGGTCAGCTGGTGGCTGCCGGCCGGACGCTGGGCGATGCTCACGACGACCGGAGACACCTGGGTGGCGACCGAGCGCGCGGATGCTGCGGGCTCCGGCGCCGAGACGACGGCGACCCCCGGCGCCGGTGCGCTCGCCGCGGGTACGACGGACGGCGTCGACGGAGCTGCCGTAGCCGGACCGGCGGGCGGCTCCGTGCGGTCCGCGACGGTGCCGGACGATGCGGCGGCGGTGATCTGAATCGCCGATGACGGGGCGGCGGACGAGGCGCCCGCCGGACGGACGGATGCCTCGACCCGCGCCGCCTCGGACGCGATCGCGCTCGCTGTACCCGACAGGAAGCCATCCGGCGGCGCAGCATCGGAGGACGGGACGGTCGTGGACGAGGGCACCGTCGGGACCGCGTCGACGGCGGCGCGGGCGAGGGACGGCATCCGCTCGTAGGACCGGGCGACGTCCGCAGGCAGCGCGCCGACGCTGTCGCCGGCATCCATCGTCGGGGCGGAAGGAGAAGCAGGCGCGCTCGTCACTGCGGGCCGCGATTCAACGACGCCGTCGGGGGTCGCGGCATCGGCTGCTTCGGTATCGGGTGCGTCGGCATCGGATGGGTCCAGGACAGTCATGGTCGGAGATGACGTCTGCGTCGACGCGACCGACATCGCGCTGATCATCGCGGGATCCGTCGTCGCTTCACCGCCCGCCGCCTCACTCGACGCGGTTTCCGCCGAATCCGTCGCGCCCTCGCCGGCGTTCGGAGCGGCGTTCGGCCCGACCGAGGACTCGGCGGTCGCGGGCGACGGAGTGCTCGCCTGCGCCTCCGAGCCGCTGGGGGCATCGAGCATTCGCTCCGCGAGTTCCAGCGCAGCGCCGAACGAGGTCGCCGGGACGCCCGTTCCGCGACCGGCCTGCGTCGCTCCCCCGGCGATGATCGCGACGAACGGATCGGTCGGCGTCGTTCCCGCGGCGAACCCGGCCCTCATGCGGTGCGCTCCTCGCGCAGACTGCGCACGACGGCGATCTCGTCGAGCGCGGTCTGCTCCGCGTGCTGCTCGATCTGTGCGCTCTCGACGCGATGCGCGTCCTCGAGGCGTTCCAGGCCTCGCAGCTCCCGGCGCGCCTCGATGTGCGCGGCCTTCGCCTCCGCCTCTTCCGCGCGACGCAGCTCGGTGAGCGCCTGGATATCGCTCAGGGCGCTGCGACCGGCGGCTCGCGCCGCCGCCATCGCGAGCAGGGTCTGTGCGTCGTCGACCTGCGCGCTGATCTCGGAGAGGCTCACGACCGCCCCCTGTTCTGTGCTCTCGGCCTGCAGCCGGGCGGATGATGTGCGGGACAACTGCTCAGCGGCGACGCGCTCCTGGGCGTCGCGCACGCGCAGCAGGCCGGCGAGGGGGAACGTCATGGCGTCAGTCCTCCGAGCTCGGTGGTGAGAGCGGCGAGGCGCCGCCAGGAATCCTCGGCGCAGGTCAGGTCGTCCATCCGCTGGGTGAGGAACCCGGCGATGTCTTCCTCGTGCGCGAGAGCGGCATCGACCAGCGGGTTCGCCCCTGCCCGGTACGCGCCGATGTCGATGAGGTCGTTCGCACTGCGACGTGCGGCCAGCACGCTGCGCAGCGCCACCGCGTGTGCTCGCTGCTCGGTGGTGGTGATCTTCGACACCACGCGCGAGATCGAGCCGAGCACATCGACGGCCGGAAAATGCCCACGCACCGCGAGGGCGCGATCGAGCATGACGTGCCCGTCGAGGATGCCGCGGGCGGCATCGGCGATCGGCTCGTTGTGATCGTCGCCGTCGACGAGCACGGTGTACAGACCCGTGACCGAACCGACGGGCCCCGTACCGGCGCGCTCCAGGAGACGGGCCAGCACCGAGAAGGTCGACGGTGGATATCCGCGGGTCGCCGGCGGCTCCCCTGCGCTCAGCCCGATCTCGCGCTGCGCCATCGCCACGCGCGTGAGGGAGTCCATCATGAGCACGACGTCGCTTCCCTCTGCCCGGAACCCCTCGGCGATGCGCGTCGCGACGAACGCCGAGCGCATCCGCACCATCGCCGGCTGATCGGAGGTCGCGACGACGACGACGGAACGGGCCAGACCTTCGGATCCCAGGTCGTCCTCGAGGAACTCGCGCACCTCACGGCCGCGCTCACCCACCAGAGCGATCACGGTGACGTCGGCCGTCGAGCCGCGGGCGATCATCGACATCAGCGACGATTTGCCCACTCCCGAGCCCGCGAAGAGTCCGAGGCGCTGCCCGGTACCCACAGGGATCAGTGTGTCGAGCACCCGGACGCCGAGTCCGAGCTGACGATCGATCCGCTGGCGGTTCAGGATGCTCGGGGCCTCGTGATCGAGCGGCACGAAGGCGGTGTCGCGGCCCAGGGGCCCCTTCCCGTCGATCGGTCGACCCAGACCGTCGAGCACGCGCCCGAGCAGCGACGTGCCGGTCGGCACCCGCAGGCGCTCGCCGGTGTGCAGCACGCGCGCCCGTGCGGTGATCCCATCGAGCGGTCCGAGCGGCATGCACCGCGCCGAACCACCGTCGACCGCGACGACCTCGGCATCCACTCGGCGCCCGCCTGCCACATCGATCCGGACGCGATCGCCGACCGCGGCATCGATGCCCACGACCTCGGCCCCGAGCCCGAGGACGGACTTCACCGTGCCCGAGCGCTCCGGGCGCACGGCCTCCAGCGCCCGCGACCACGACGCCGTGCGGGCGCTCATGCGCGGCCCTCGATGTCACCGCGAGCATCGTCGCCGCTGTCATCGCGGCCGCCGTCGACGCCGCCGCGCAGGGCCGCACCCGCCCGCCGCAGAGCGTCCGCGACGCTCAGGTCGACGGCACCGTCGACGATCTGCACGATCGCACCGCCCGGCGAGATCGAGGCGTCGTCGATCATGTCGACGCCCTGCAGCGCCGCCGCGGCATCCGCGTCCCCGCGCAGGATCGCCGCGTCCTGCGGGTGCACCGCGATACGCGTCCACCGGTCCACGGGCATCTCGGCTACGGCTCTGCGAAACGCGTGCGCTGCCGAGCGCGCGGCATCCGACAGCTCTGCGCCGAGGATCACGGACGCGAGCTCGACCGCGAGTTCTTCGATGCGATCGACCGAGAGTGCGCTCATCGCACCGACCCGCTCGCCGAGGGCGGATCGGGCGTCGTCGAGCGCGGCCAGAGCACTCGCTGACCGCTCCGCGTGGGCATCGCGCTCCCTCTGGAGGCGCTCGGCCACGACGACCTGCTGCGCCCGCGCCTCGTCGAGCGCGATCCGTCGCCCTTCCGCGAAGCCCTCGGCGTAGCCGCGCGTGCGCGCACGCCTCGCCTCGTCACGGACGTCGGTCGGGGTCTCCCCCACGCGCGGCACGACGAGCGGGGTGAAGGCGGTGTCGGAGGGCATCATTCGATCAACTCGTCCTCGTCCTCGCGCGAGATCGTGATCTCCTCCGCGGCCTCGAGTTCGCGGATGATGCGCACGACCTCGGCCCGCGCCTCATCGACCTGACGGACACGTACGGATCCGAGCACTCGGGCCTCCTCGGCGAGGTTCTCCCGGTTGCGCTCGGTCATGTTGGTCGTGACCTTGAGGGCGATCTGCTCGTCGGCCCCCTTGAGCGCGAGCGCGAGGACGCGCAGGTCGATGCCGCGCAGGACGCGCTGCGCGTCGCGGTCCTCGAGTCGGGTGAAGTCGGCGAACGTCACCATCCGGCTGCGGATGTCCTCGGCGAGGGCGAGGTCGCGGCCCTCAAGGCTCGCCAGAAGCGACTTCTCGAGTGCGGTGTCCGAACGGCTGATGATCTCGACCAAGGGCTGCACGCCCCCGATCGACTCATGGTTGTCGCGCATGGCGAACACACCGGTGCGCGAGCGCAGGGAGTCCGCGACGATCGAGATCGCTTCCTGCGTGGCGGTCCCCATCGTCGCGATCGCCTGCGCGACGTCGGTGCGCAGCGGGTCCTGCAGCGCGGCGAGCACCGCCGCGGCGCGATCCGCCCGCAGGTTCGCGAGCACGACCGCGACCGTCGTCGGCAGCTCGCCCTCGAGGATCGTGGCGAGCTGAGCCGGATCCGCCGCGTTCAGGAAATCGAACGACACCGCGCCCTGCGACATCACCCTGCCGACCATCCCGACGGCCTTCTCCCGCCCGAACGCGGTCTCCAGCAGCCCGGTCGCGAGCTCCTGTCCGCCGCGGGACGGCACCGACCCGCCCGATGCGATGCGCGTGAATGCGGCGAGGGCGTGGGCCGTGGCGGCGAGATCGACACCGCCGAGCTGCGTGAGCTCCGCAGCGAGCAGCTCCGACCGGTCCTCGCCCAGCAGACGGAGCACCTCGGCGCTCGCCTCGCGGTCCATGTTGAGAAGCACGATGGCCGCCTGACGGAGTCCGCTCATCGGAGCGATCGCCTGCCCCGAAGAGGCCACGACCGCCTCGGTGATCTGCTCGGTCGGGGCATCCGCTGATTCGATCTGCATGCTCATACGGTGGACTCGTCCATCAGGCTCGCCAGCGCGGTGGCGGTGGCTTGAGGTTCGCGGCGGGCGATGTCGTCGATCTCACGGCGACGGCGCTCGACGAGGATCTGCTCCCGCTCGGGTTCCTCCTCGACGTCGAGCAGAGTCGGCGACACCTGCGGCAGCAGCGGTGCGGTCAGTGCTTCGCGGTCCTGCAGACCCTTGAGCGATTTGAGCTTCTGCTCCTCGCTCTCGGTCAGAGTCGCGAGGTACTCGATCGGCCCCTCGTCGGTGTAGGCGATGCGCCGCTTCATCCGCAGACGGATCGAGAGGAACACCACGAGGATGATCACGGCGAGCAGGATCGACCCGCCGATGATCGCCGACCGCACGAGCTCCTGCTGGAACTGCGCCGCCTGCTCCGCCTCGGCGGCTGCCAGCGCCGTCTGCGCCGCATTCGCACCGGCTCCGGCGAACTCCACGAACTCGACGGCGATCGTGTCACCGCGCTCGACGTCGATGCCGGCCGCCGAGGCGACGAGCGTCTCGATCTGCGCTGCGGTGACGCCCGTCACGGTGCCACGGTTGAGGGCGATGCTCACGGTCTGCCGGGTCACTTCACCGGCGGGTGTGATCGTCTTCTCGGTCGATTTGTTCACGGCGTTGCTGCGCGAGGTCTCCTCGAACTCGTAGGCGCCGTCACCGTCCGCCCCATTCGGCACCGCGATGTTGTCCGGGCCGAGCACTCCCGTGCCGCCGCCCTGACCACCGGTGTAGGTCTCGGTCTTCGTCTGCTCCGACGCGCTGAGATCACCCTCGGGGGCCGAGTAGGTCTCGTCCATGCGCTCGGAGGTCGAGTTCGCGACGTCGGCGGACACCGTCACGGTCGCGTTCCCCGGCCCGACGATCGTCTCCAGCATCCGATTCACCGACGCGGCCACGCGGGCCTCGTGCTCGGTGGCCTGCTTCGACGAGTTGCCGGCCACGCCCGAACCGACCGCCGAGAGCACCGTGCCGTTCTGGTCGGTGACGGCCACGTCCTCCGGAGTCATACCGGGAACCGACGCGCTCGTGAGGTGGATGATCGCCTCGATCTTCTCGTCGCTGAGCGTCGATCTGTTGCGGGTCTTCACGAACACGGATGCCGTGGGAGTCTGCTGCTCCGAGACGAAGACGCTCTCCTCGGGGATCGCGAGCTGCACCGACGCGGTGCTGATGCCGTCCATCGCGCTGATCGTGCTCGCGAGCTCGCCCTCGATCGCACGCTTGTAGGTCACGGACTGCTGGAACTCGCTCGCGGTGACGCCCATCTTGTCGAGAAGGGTGTATCCCTCGCTCGTGTCGCCGGGAAGACCGGCGGATGCCGCCGCCAGTCGCTGCGCATAGACCTGATCGTCGGGGACGAGGATCGTCGCGCCGCCCTCGGCCAGCTCGTACCCGACGCCCGCCGACTTGAGCTGATCAACGACCGCCGAAGCGTCGCCGGCGCTGAGACCGGTGAAGAGCGGGCTCATCTGCGGCTTGGTGAGCCATGCGCCGAGCGCGACGGCCCCCATCACCAGTAGCGCGACGCCGATGATCGCGATCGTGCGCTGGGCGACCGTGAAGCCCGAGACGATCAGCTTCACGCGTTCGAAGGAGTTGGAGAGCACCTTCGGCATGGTCAGGCCTGCATCCGCATGATCTCGTTGAACGCCGACACGCTACGGTCGCGGACGGCGACCATGAGATCGAGCGTCACACCCGCGCGGGCGGAGGCGATCATCGCCTGGTGGATGTCCTGCAGATCGCCGGTGACGGCCTGCACGGCGAGTTCGTTGGACGTCGACTGCAACTGCTGCAGGTTCTCGACGGCGCCGGTGAGCGACGTCGCGAAGGCACCCGCCGACGTGGAGGATCCCACACCGTCGGCGCCGGATTCGAAGCTGAGGGCCGACATCGGGGTGACGCCGGCGGCGGAGATCGCGTCGATGGGAGACGACATCAGTTGCGTCCGATCTGCAGGGCCGCCTCGTAGGTCGTCTTCGCCCGGTCGACGACGGCGGCGTTGGCCTCATACCCGCGCTGGGCGAGGATCAGCATGCTCATCTGATCACCGAGCTCGACGTTCGGGTACTGGACGTACCCCTCTTCGTTCGCGTACGGATGCTCGGGGTCGTAGACGAGTTTCGCCTCGGCCTCCGATTCGACGACGCCGGCGACGAAGACTCCCGGGCTCGAGGTACCTGCCTGCACCGTCACGAACTTCTCGCGGAACGCCTCCTCCCCGGCCGGGGTGGCGGTGTTGACGTTCGCGATGTTGTCGCTGAGGGCGTCGAGCCACTTGCGGTGCACGTTCAATCCGGTACCGGCGATGCCGATCGCGTCGAAGGTCATGCGGATGCCTGTCCGATCGCCTTGGTGATCGATGCGGCCTGACCGCCGATCGCCTGGCTGGCGAATTGGAAGCGGAGGACGGTGTCGATGTTCGACAACGTCTCGGTGTCGAGGTTGACGTTGTTGCCGTTCAGACGAGTGGGCTCGAGCGAGCGCTCGACCGTCGCCGCGACCGACCCCGACCCGTCATCGACCGCGCGCCGGAGTTCGTCTTCGAACTGCACCCGCTTCGCCTGGTAGCCGGGTGTGTTCACGTTCGCGATGTTCTCGGCGATCGAGCGCTGGCGCAGCGCCAGGCCGTCGAGCGCACTGATCAGTGCGGAGGAGGTTACGGATTCGAGCACGGCGGCACCCCGGAAGTGTGGTGGAGAAGCCGATCCGTGGCCTGCGTCGAGCGATCCGTGCTCGTGGCCGACTATCGCGACAGTGCCGCGTCGGCGTAACCGCCGTCGCTCATCCTTCGACGTCGAGGTAGACGGGAGCGTCGGGGGTGCCCGTCGGCACCCGCCGGAGAGCGGCGAGTTCGCGCGCCACGTTCGCCCGTGAGGCGGTGAGTCCGCGGATCATCATCTGCTGACGCGCGAGCACCGCCTCCGCACGTTCGCGCAGTTCCTCGGGCACCGGGCCGGTCGGCGCCTCGAACGCCGGGTCGAGCTGATCATCGGCGGCATCGAGCGCACGCTCGAACGAGTCGAGCACCGCCATCCACGACGCGAGATTGTCGGTCATCCGATTCAGCCCAGGGCGGATGCCGGGGCGGGAGCCGACGCGGAGGTCACCGCTGCCGCCTGGTGCCACGCCTCGCGCAGCGGGGCGATGAGCTCACGGCACTCCGCGACGGCCGCCCGGTCGCGGCCGATGTTCGCGGCGATGAGTCGACCGGTGACGTAGGTGTACAGCGCGCGCAGATCGACCGCGCCGTCCCAGGCGTCGGTGAGCGAGCCGCTCAGTTCGGCGACGATCTGCTGGGCGTGGGTGAGATGTGCACCCGCAGCCGCCCAATCCTCGGCTTCCTGCGCGGCACCCGCTCGATCGACATCGACGAGCAGACGGTCGTACAGCAGGGTGAGCAGCCGCTCGGGCGAGGCCGAGGCGACCTGCTGCTCGAGGTACTGCTGCTTGGCGCGTTCCAGGGATGTCAGGGGCATCGCTTGTCTCCTCGGCGATCAGGACTTGGTGGCGGTGAGGGCGTCGAGCTGCCCGGTCAGCCACGACGACTGGGATTCGAGCTTCGAGAGCTGCACTTCGAGCTGGGCGTAGGTGCGCTCCAGGGTGGCGCGACGCTGCTCGAGGCGGATGTCCCACCGCTCGACCTGCGTCTTGAGTGTCTTGACCTCGGACTCCTGGCCGGTGATCCGCTGCGTGAGCAGACCGTCGTACTTGTCGGAGTAGGTGTCGGCGACGCCTTCGAGACGCGCGGCGACACTCGAGAACAGCTCCTGCGTCTTCTCGGGATCCTCGGCGAGTGCCGCGGCGAACTTCTCGGCGTCGAACGAGAGCACGCCCTTCTCGTTGATCGAGACGCCGATGCTCGAGGGCGAGACCCCGTCGAGCGGGTGCTGCACGGCGTTCGCGAGCGCCGTGCGGAGGTTGCGTACCGTGCTGTCGCCGGTGAACACACCGAGGGTCGTCTTCTCCCCCACCTCACCGACCGTCGCCTTCGAGCCGTTGTCGATGCGGGTGAGCAGACCGGCGATCTCCTTTACGAACGCCTCGGCCGTGGCCGTCTGCGCCTTCGCGTCGAGGGCGACCGTGACGGTGATCGGATCGGTGCTGGGCTTCGTGACCGTGACGGTGACGTCGTCGCCGACGGTGATCGTGTTGCTCGCGCTCGCGAGCACCTGCTCGGCGGAGGTTCCGGCGAACAGTCGGATGCGGGCGTCCGAGCCCGTGGTCAGGACGGCGGCGCCGGGCTCTGCGCCGAGGTCGATCGCGGTGCCGGCGTCGAGGTCGTCGCCGTTGCCTCGGTGCAGCGTGAAGCGGTTTTCGGCCCCGGTCTCTGCGGCGTTGAGCTGGATGCGCGAGAGCGGTGCGCCGTCGGCATCCGTCCCGGCGGGCACCACGGTCGCCGTCACACCGGCTTTCGCCGCGTTGATGGCCTTGACGAGGTCCTGGGGCGATGACCCGGAGGGCGCGATCTCGGTGCGGGTGCCGTCGGCGGCGACGAGGGTGAAGGCCCCTCCCCAGGAGTCCGCGCGTCCGGCCGCGGTGACGACGGAGTGCGCGGTGGCGACGGCATCGACGACGATGCTCGTCGAGAACGCACTGGCTTTCGGCCCAGCGGCCACGGTGACGCTCTCGGCCGACGACGTGGCGGTGAACGCAGCCAGCGACGTGGCGGCGGCTGCGGTCTTCGCTTTCTCGACCAGTGCCTGGAGCGAGGTGTTGAGCGACTGCAGGTTCGTGATGATCGAGGTGCGGTCGGTGATCTTGGTGGTGATCAGTTTCTTCGGGATCGCCGACACGTCCATGAGCGCGTCGATGAGCTCACCGGTCTTCAGTCCGGAGATCAGTCCGTCCAGTTTCATCGTCGGATGCCTTCCATCGGAACGTGTCGCGTTGCTTATGGGAAGGCGCCCGGGCGGAGTGTCCCCCGCCCGAGCGCCCGGTGCGCCTCAGGCGCGCTGACTCAACGCAGCAGCTGCAGAACGCCCTGGCCGGACTGGTTCGCCTGCGCGAGCATCGCGGTGCCCGCCTGCTGCAGGATGTTCGCCGCCGTGTACTTGACCATCTCCGCCGCCATGTCGGTGTCGGCGATGCGGCTCTTGGCCGCCGAGAGGTTCTCGGCCGAGACCTGCAGCGAGTTGATCGTCGACTCGAAGCGGTTCTGCACCGCACCGAGGTCGGCGCGGGCCGACGAGACGCTCTTGATCGCGGTGTCGACCGTCGTGATGGTCGCAGCGGCCACCGTGGGGTCGGCGAAGCCGTCCGTGGTGACGATCGCGGCCTTGAGGTCGGTGGCGAGCGTCGCGATGTCGGCGGACGCGAGGTTCACCGTGATCTGGCTCGACGCGGCGCCGTCGGCTCCGACCTGGAAGCTGAGCACACCGTCGCCCGCGGCACCGGCCGACGCATCCAGCAGCTTGATGCCGTTGAAGTTCGTCGTGTCGGAGATGCGGGTGAGCTCGTCGACCAGCTGCGTCACCTCGGTGGTGATCGCGGCGCGCGAGTCCTCGTTGTTGGAGTCGTTTCCGGCCTGCACCGCGAGGTCGCGCACGCGCTGCAGGATGGAGTGGACCTCGGTCAGTGCACCTTCTGCGGTCTGGATGACCGAGATGCCGTCCTGAGCGTTGCGGGCTGCGACGTTCAGGCCGTTGACCTGCGAACGCAGGCCCTCGGAGATGGCGAGGCCGGCGGCGTCGTCGGCTGCGCGGTTGATGCGCAGGCCGCTCGAGAGCTTCTCGAGCGACTTCGAGACGTCGTTCTGATTGCTCGACAGGTTGCGGTACGAGTTGAGCGCGCTGACGTTGGTGGCGATCTGAAGACCCATGAGTATCCTCCGTGGTTATGGGACTGGAAGCGGGTCCATCCGTGGACCTGCACATCCCACATTCGCGACAGCTCGCGCGTCCCGTAACCGACGATCGGGAGGAAACTCAGATCGCGGGGAGGAGATCTTCGCTCCGGTGCGCGGTCGTGGTCTTCTCCGGCCCGAACAGCGCGCCGAAGAACTCGGCCTTCGCCGGGCTGGTTCGGTCGCCGGACGTCCCCTGTTCCCACGCTTCCATCGCCTCTCGCATGAGAACGAGGCCGCGCGAGCGCAGCTTCGACACGTAGGCGTGGCTGACCTCCATCTCGTCGGCGAGGTCTTTGACCATCCGGTCGTCGAGATAGATCCCGCGGATCACCCGGCGCATCGCGTCCGGAAGCGCGTCGAGCACTCGGACGACCATCTCGCGCGTCTCGTTCTGCTCCGCGGCGAACTCGGGCAGCACGATGCTGTCGGTGAGGTCGACCGCCTGCCTCCCCGATTCGGGGTCGAAGTGCTCCTCGAAGCTCGTCGCGGTGCGCACCATCGTGTCGAGGTGCAGCATCTCGGTGACCGCCGCGACGTCGAGACCCGCTTCCTTCGCGACCTCGGCCGGTGTGCCCGCGCGCCCGGTGCGGGCGAGCACGGCGTCGCCGGCGGCGCGAATCAGCTCGATCTTGTCGCGCCCTCGTTCCCCGGCCGGGTCGGCGCGGCGCATCTCCGAGAGCATCGCCCAGGTGATCTGGGTGCGGGCGAAGGCACCGAACGGGATGCCGCGCTCGGGCTCGTAGGTCATCGCCGCCCGAGCCAGTCCGAGTCGTGCGGCCGACATGAGGTCGTCGAGGTCGACGTGCTCGGCGGTGCGGGCCTTCTCGAGGGCCAGGAACGTCGCCAGCGCCATGTTGTCGCGCGCGAGTTTCTCGGCGGATGCCGTCGTGGACCCGCGCGATCCGGAGACAGCAGAAAGAGCAGAATCCTGCAGCAACGTGGCCCCCTGAGTTATCAACTGATTTACGAGTGAAGATAACAGGTTTTACACGTAGACAAGTAAATAATTGATTTCCCGCTCGTGTCTGTCGAGGTGCGCTTCGGACGGCGACGCGAACAGGCTCGACAGATGTCGTAGCGCCGCCTCGGACGATCCGCTTGAATGACCCTCAGGAGCGAAGGGCAGGCGGACATGAGTGTGATCTCCCACGGATTCGGTGCGCGCCGACGAGAATCCGATGAGCGACTCCCTCCGGGCCAATACCTGACCGAGGACTTCCCCGTGCTCTCGGCCGGGCCGACGCCGCGAGTACCGACGGAGTCCTGGGAGTTCGTCGTGGTCGGGCGCGACGGCATCCGGCATTCCTGGTCCTGGGACGAGCTGCACGCTCTCCCGATCGAAACGATCAGCACCGACATCCACTGCGTGACGCGATGGTCCAAGCTCGGCACGCAGTGGCGCGGCGTCGCGGTCGAGCGCCTGCTCGACCAGGTGGGAGACGACGCGGCGTTCGCCGAGGTCTTCTCCTACGGCGGATACACGACCAACGTCTCCCGCACCGACCTCGCCGAAGGCCGGGCATGGATCGCGCTGGAGTTCGACGGGGAACCTCTCGCCCCCGAGCACGGCGGGCCCGCCCGCCTGCTGATCCCGCACCTCTACTTCTGGAAGTCCGCGAAGTGGGTGCACGGGCTGAACCTGCGCGACCACGACGCACCGGGGTTCTGGGAGCAGAACGGCTACAACATGCACGGCGACCCGTGGAGAGAGGAGCGGTACTGGTGAGCACGGGCTTCCTGTGGCGGGTCGCGACGGTCACGTCGGCGCGCCCGACCGGGTCCCGAGGACGCGTGCTGGAGCTCGCCGTCGAGGAATGGCCCGGCAACATCGCCGGGCAGCACGTCGACGTCCGCCTCACCGCCGAGGACGGCTATCAGGCCGTGCGTTCCTATTCGCTGGCGTCTTCCGGCACGGTACCCACGATCGAACTCGCCGTCGACGAGATCCCTGACGGTGAGGTCTCGCCCTACCTGGTCGAAGACGTGCGCCCCGGCGATCAGGTGGAGGTGCGCGGTCCGATCGGCGGCTACTTCGTGTGGACGCCCGACCGCCCCGAACCCGTGCAACTCATCGCTGGCGGGTCGGGCATCGTGCCGATGATCGCGATCGCCCGAGCACACGTCGGAAGTTCCGCACCCCTGCGGCTGCTCTATTCCGTCCGCACCCCCGCCGACGTGTTCTACGTCGAGGAGCTGAACGCGCTCGCGAATGCCGACTTCCGCATCGACTGGGCCTACACGCGCTCCGCGCCCGCCGACGATGCGCGCCCTCCCGGCCGCGTCGACGCCGCCACGATCGCCGAGGCGACGCTTCCACCGTCCGAGCATCCGACCGTGTACGTGTGCGGACCGACGGGATTCGTCGAGACCGTCGCCGATCTCCTCGTCGCGGCGGGGCATCCGCCCGACCGCATCCGCACCGAACGCTTCGGAGGCACGTGATGGACGGCAAGGACATCGCCCGCGTCAGGCGAGTGGACGGGAACGCTGCGGGCGGCCTGCTGCTCGAGATCTTCGGCCGGGACATGACCAGCGCGCGAGCGCGCTGCGCGCACTGCCGGCGCGATGCGGAGGTGGCGGATGCCGTCGCTGAACTCGACGACACCGGCATGATCCTGCTCTGCCGCGGGTGCGGTCGCACTCTGCTGACGTATCTGCGCACGGACGGGCAGGCGATGCTCACGATCGGCACCCTCACCCACCTCGAGTGGGACGAGGATAGGTCGATGGATTCTGTGGTGGGCCCTGCCGGGATCGAACCGACGACATCCACGGTGTAAACGTGGCGCTCTACCAGCTGAGCTAAAGGCCCTGGTGCGTCCAGTGTATCCGTATGCGGATGCGCACCACGGTCGTGGAAGAGGGCTAGGCTGAGGACGGCGCGCGTTGTGCACAGCCGACAAGGCTGCCCGCGTCGCTTCCCGTTTCATTGGCATGACCTGCCAGCTTGACGAAAGGCTCCCCGTGACCGTCCACGACCAGGATCCGTACTCTCAGGACTCTCTCGACAGCGACCCGGAAGAGACGGGTGAGTGGCAGCAGTCGCTCGATGAGCTCGTCGATGCCAAGGGCCACGGCCGTGGGCGCGAGATCATGCTCAGCCTGCTGAAGCGCTCCAAGGAGCTGCACCTCGGCGTTCCGATGGTTCCGACCACGGATTACATCAACACGATCGCGCCCGAGAACGAGCCTGAGTTCCCCGGCGACGAAGAGGTCGAGCGTCGCTACCGCGCGTGGATCCGCTGGAACGCCGCCATCACGGTGCACCGCGCCCAGCGCCCCGGAATCAGCGTCGGTGGCCACATCTCGACGTACGCCTCGTCTGCCGCCCTGTACGAGGTGGGCTTCAACCACTTCTTCAAGGGTGCCGACAATCCCGGCGGCGCCGACCAGATCTTCATCCAGGGCCACGCCTCCCCCGGCACCTACGCCCGCTCCTTCCTCGAAGGCCGACTGAGCGAGGACCAGCTCGACGGCTTCCGCCAGGAGAAGTCGCACGCCCCGCACGGCCTTCCCTCCTACCCGCACCCGCGCCTGATGCCGGACTACTGGCAGTTCCCGACCGTATCGATGGGCCTCGGCCCGATCAACGCGATCTACCAGGCGATGTCGAACAAGTACCTCGAGAACCGCGGCATCAAGGACACCTCGCAGTCGCACGTCTGGGCCTTCCTCGGCGACGGCGAGATGGACGAGGTCGAGAGCCGCGGCCAGCTCCAGGTCGCAGCGAACGAGGGTCTCGACAACCTGACCTTCATCGTCAACTGCAACCTGCAGCGCCTCGACGGCCCCGTCCGCGGCAACGGCAAGATCGTGCAGGAGCTCGAATCGTTCTTCCGCGGCGCCGGCTGGAACGTCATCAAGGTCGTCTGGGGCCGCGAGTGGGACGACCTGCTCGCCCGCGACACCGAGGGTGCGCTGCTCAACCTCATGAACGTCACCCCCGACGGCGACTTCCAGACCTTCAAGGCGGAGTCGGGCGGATACATCCGCGAGCACTTCTTCGGACGCGACGAGCGCGCCGCCGCCCTCGTCGAGGGCTACTCCGACGACGACATCTGGAACCTCAAGCGCGGTGGTCACGACTACCGCAAGGTCTACGCCGCGTTCAAGGCGGCCACCGAGCACAAGGGCAAGCCCACCGTCATCCTCGCGAAGACCGTCAAGGGCTACGGCCTCGGTCCGCACTTCGAGGGCCGCAACGCGACCCACCAGATGAAGAAGATGACGCTGGACAACCTCAAGACGTTCCGCGACGCCATGCACATCCCGATCACGGACGCGCAGCTCGAGGAGAACCCGTACCTGCCCCCGTACTACAACCCGGGCCCCCAGGACGAGACGATCCAGTACATGCTGGAGCGCCGCAAGAACCTCGGCGGCTTCCTGCCCGAGCGTCGCTCGACGCACGTGGGTCTCTCGCTGCCCGACGACTCCGCGTACGCCCTGCCCAAGAAGGGCTCCGGCACGCAGGAGATCGCCACGACCATGGCGTTCGTCCGTCTGCTGAAGGACCTGCTGCGCTCGAAGGACTTCGGACACCGCATCGTGCCGATCATCCCCGACGAGGCGCGCACCTTCGGTATGGACGCGTACTTCCCGACCGCGAAGATCTACAACCCGAACGGTCAGCACTACACGTCGGTCGACCGTGAGCTCCTCCTCGCCTACAAGGAGAGCCCGCAGGGCCAGATCGTCCACGTCGGCATCAACGAGGCGGGCGCTCTCGCGGCGTTCACCGCCGCCGGCACGTCGTACGCGACGCACGGCGAGCCGCTCATCCCGATCTACCTCTTCTACTCGATGTTCGGGTTCCAGCGCACGGGCGACGCGCAGTGGGCGGCGGGCGACCAGATGGCCCGCGGTTTCATCATCGGCGCCACCGCCGGCCGCACCACCCTCACGGGTGAGGGTCTGCAGCACGCCGACGGGCACTCGCACCTCCTGGCGGCGACCAACCCGGCGACGGTCTCGTACGACCCTGCCTACGGCTACGAGATCGCGCACATCATGCGCTCGGGTCTCGAGCGCATGTACGGCGGCCAGCACGAGGACCCGAACGTGATGTACTACGTCACCGTCTACAACGAGCCGCTCGTGCAGCCGGCCGAGCCGGAGAATGTGGACGTCGACGGCATCGTGCGCGGCATCCACCGCGTCTCGGTCGGCGAGGGCGAGGGTCCCCGCGCTCAGCTCTTCGCCTCCGGCGTCGGACTCCCCTGGGCCCTCGAGGCGCAGGAGCTGCTGAAGAACGACTGGGGCGTGATCGCGGACGTCTGGTCGGTCACCTCCTGGACCGAGCTGCGCCGCGACGGCCTCGCCGCCGACGAGCACAATTTCCTGCACCCGGAGGAGGAACCCCGCACGGCATACCTCACCCAGAAGCTGCAGGGCGCCGAAGGCCCCGTCATCGCGGTGAGCGACTTCATGCACGCCGTCCAGGACCAGATCCGTCCGTGGGTCCCGCAGCGTTTCGCGACGCTCGGTGCCGATGGCTTCGGTTTCTCCGACACCCGCGCCGCGGCACGTCGTTTCTTCAAGATCGACGGCCCGTCGATCGTGGTGCGCACGCTGCAGTCGCTCGCCGAGGACGGCGTCGTCGACCGCTCGCTGGCCGCGCAGGCCATCGCGAAGTACAGCCTTCACGATGTCAACGCCGGCACCAGCGGCAACGCGGGTGGCGAAAGCTGAGCCATCGGTGACAGGTTCGTCTCCCGCCGGCATGGACAAGGCCGCGACCCTCGCCTGGCTGCGCCGGATCTCCGGTGACATCGCCTCGGTGACGATCAAGCGCCTCGAAGACACGCTGCCCTGGTACGCCGACATGCCACCAGCCCGCCGCTCTGCGGTCGGGCTGGTGGCCCAGGCGGGCATCACGTCGTTCATCCAGTGGTACGACGACCCCACCTCGACGCCCTGGATCGCGGCCGATATCTTCGCCGCGGCTCCGCGCGAATTGCTGCGCAGCGTGAGCCTGCAGCAGACGCTCCAGTTGATCCGTGTGACCGTCGAGGTCACCGAGGAGCGCGTCGCCGGCAAGGGCGAGAACATCCGCGAGGCGATCCTGCTCTACTCGCGCGACGTCGCCTTCGCGGCCGCCGATGTGTACGCGCGTGCAGCGGAGGCTCGCGGACTCTGGGATGCCCGTCTCGAGGCGCTCGTCGTCGACTCGATCCTCACGGGCGAGGCCGACGAAGAGCTCCCCAGCCGGATCGCCGCGCTCGGGTGGCACGGTCACGGCGAGGTCGCGGTGCTCGTGGGCACGACTCCCCCGCAGTTCGACGTCGACCAGGTGCGGCGAACCGCCCGCAAGCTCGCGGTCGACGTGCTGATCGGCGTGCAGGGCTCCCGCCTCGTTCTCGTGCTCGGTCGCGCGCGCGACGACGACCACGAGACCGACGACGATGAGCTCTCGTTCCTCGAGATCGCTTCTCGCCTGGAGCCCTCGTTCGGCCCCGGCTACGTGGTGCTCGGCCCCGCCGTGGTCGCGCTCGTCGACGCCAGTCAGAGCGCCCGTGCGGCACTCGCCGGTTTCGCGGTCGCGCGCGCCTGGCGCAGCGCACCCCGGCCGGTCGAGGCCGATGATCTGCTCCCCGAGCGCGCTCTCGCCGGCGACCCGCTGGCGAAGCAGACGCTCATCGAACGGATCCACCGCCCCCTTCAGGCGCATTCGACCGACCTCGTCACGACGCTCTGGAGCTACCTCGAC
Organism: Microbacterium sp. NPDC008134; assembly: GCF_042957055.1. NCBI lineage: Bacteria > Bacillati > Actinomycetota > Actinomycetes > Micrococcales > Microbacteriaceae > Microbacterium > Microbacterium sp. NPDC008134. The sequence goes on from NZ_JBIBHO010000001.1 coordinate 1,935,823, forward strand.
AACGGCCGCTCCCTCGAGGCGACCGCCCGTGAGCTGTTCGTGCACCCGAACACCGTGCGCTACCGCCTCAAGCGGGTCAGCGAGGTCATCGGTTGGGATGCCACCGGGCCGCGCGAGGCGTTGATCCTGCAGACGGCATTGATCCTCGGCTCGATCGGCGCCGCCGACCAGTCGCGACGCCGCCCGTCGCAGCGCCGCGTGCCGCGCTGACCCGCGATTTCCGCGACTCTGTGCGCCACACACAAGCGTTCTTCGGAATCTTGTGATGAATCATCCACCGCTTGCCTCAGATCATTGGCAGACTGGTGAGGTGATTGTCGTCGTATGCCCTGGTCAGGGCTCGCAGACCCCCGGTTTCCTCGCCCCTTGGCTCGAGCTCGACGGGGTGGCCGAGCGCCTCGCGTCGTACTCCGACGCCGCCGAGGTCGATCTCCGCCTCCACGGCACCGAATCCGATGCCGACACGATCCGTGACACGCGCATCGCGCAACCGCTGATCGTCGCGGCGTCGTTGATCGCAGCCGACGCCCTGAACGCCCGCGCCGGCCGCCGGGCCGACGGTATCGCGGGCCACTCGGTCGGTGAGATCGCCGCCCTTGTCGGCAGCGACGTGATCGATGCCGAAACGGGCATGCGCCTGGTCGGCATCCGCGGACGCGCGATGGCGGATGCCGCGGCGCAGACTCCGACGGGCATGAGCGCGGTCCTCGGCGGTGACGAGGCGGCGGTGCTCGCCCGTCTCGACGACCTCGGGCTCTCCCCCGCCAACTACAACGGCGGCGGCCAGATCGTCGTGGCCGGTGAACTCGCAGCGCTCGAGGCCCTCGCCGCCGAACCCGTCAAGGGCACGCGCGTGATCCCGCTGCAGGTCGCGGGCGCGTTCCACACCGCGTTCATGGCCCCCGCGGTCGCCGTTCTGCGCGACGCCGTCGGCGAGGTCGCTCCCGCCGATCCGACGCTCACCCTCTGGACCAACCGCGACGGATCGACCGTCACGACCGGTATGCAGGCCCTCGACTACCTGGTCGACCAGGTCTCGTCGCCCGTTCGCTGGGACCTCTGCATGGCGTCCTTCGCCGAGCAAGGCATCACCGGACTGATCGAACTCGCTCCCGCCGGTGCGCTCACCGGACTCGCCAAGCGCGGTCTGCGCGGCGTGCCGAGCGTCGCCGTGAAGACCCCCGAAGACCTCGACGCGGCCGTCGCGCTGCTGAACGGAGAAGCCGCATGAGCGCCACCCTGACGCAGGCCACGGGCCCCGCTTTCACCCGCATCTACTCGTACGGAGCCGCACGCGGCGAGAACGCCGTTCCCAATGAAGACCTGATCGGTCCGATCGACTCGAGCGACGAGTGGATCCGCCAGCGCACGGGCATCATCACCCGCGCTCGTGCCGACAAGGGCACCGATGCGATCGATCTCGCCTCGGAGGCCGCTGCCGAAGCGATCGCGAAGGCCGGGATCCCCGCCGATCAGGTCGATCTCGTCATCGTCGCGACCATCAGCAACCCGAAGCAGTCCCCGTCCGTCTCCGCGATCGTCGCCGACCGCGTCGGTGCGAACCCTGCGGCGGCCTACGACATCAACGCCGCGTGCGCGGGTTACGCCTACGCCGTCGCCCAGGCCGATGCCCTCATCAAGGCCGGCGCCGCCCGGTACGCCCTGGTGATCGGCGCCGAGAAGCTGTCCGACATCGTCGATCCCGCCGACAGAAGCATCTCGTTCCTGCTCGGCGACGGCGCCGGCGCAGCCCTCATCGGTCCGAGCGACACCCCCGGCATCGCGCCGGCGGTGTGGGGCTCGGACGGCTCGAAGGCGGATGCCGTGGGCATGAACGCCACCCTGACGGAGTTCCGTGACGGCGAGGTGCCCTGGCCGACCCTCCGTCAGGAGGGCCAGACGGTTTTCCGCTGGGCCGTGTGGGAGATGGCCAAGGTCGCGCGCGAAGCGCTCGACCGAGCCGGAGTCGAGGCATCCGACATCGCCGCGTTCATCCCCCACCAGGCGAACATGCGCATCATCGACGAGTTCGCGAAGCAGCTGAAGCTGCCCGCGACCACGGTGATCGCCCGCGACATCGAGACGACGGGCAACACGTCGGCCGCCTCGATCCCGCTGGCCAGCCACCGCCTCATGGCGGAGCACCCCGAGCTCTCGGGCGGACTCGCCCTGCAGATCGGCTTCGGCGCGGGCCTCGTGTTCGCGGCTCAGGTGGTCGTGCTCCCCTGACCGGGGCCCGATTTTCCCTAGACTGTTCCACGGTTCCGAAAACAACCCGCAAGAAAGAGGAAGACCACATGGCTTTCACCAACGATGAGGTCCTCGCCGGCCTCGCAGAGCTCATCACCGACGAGACCGGCATCAACGCCTCCGAGGTCGCTCTCGAGAAGTCGTTCACCGACGACCTCGACATCGACTCGATCTCGATGATGACGATCGTCGTCAACGCCGAGGAGAAGTTCGGCGTCACCATTCCCGACGACGAGGTCAAGAACCTGAAGACCGTCGGCGACGCCGTCAACTTCATCGTCGCAGGCCAGGAGTAAGACGCGCAGGATGCCACCCCCGCACGGTCGGGGCGTGGCATCCTCCGTCCTGCCCCACCCCGCCCTGAATCCCGTCCGACAAGGAACCACACCATGACCAAGCGCATCGTCGTCACCGGCATCGGCGCCACGTCCGCCATCGGCGGGACCGCCCCGGAGAACTGGACCAACCTCCTCGCGGGAGCCTCCGGCACCCGCGCACTCGAGCACGACTGGGTCGCTCAGTACGAGCTGCCCGTCACCTTCGCCGCCGAGGCGATCGTGCGGCCCGAGGAAGTCCTCCCCCGCCACGAGGCCAAGCGCCTCGACCCCTCTTCTCAGTTCGCCCTGATCGCCGCACGCGAGGCCTGGGCCGACGCCGGCTCCCCCGAGGTCGCTCCCGAGCGCCTCGGCATCGACTTCGCCACCGGTATCGGCGGCCTCTGGACGCTGCTCGACGCCTGGGACACGCTGCGCGAGAAGGGCCCCCGCCGCGTCATGCCGCTCACGGTCCCGATGCTCATGCCGAACGCGGCCGCCGGCAACCTGTCGCTCCAGTTCGGTGCGCGCGCCTACGCGCAGACCGTCGTCAGCGCCTGCGCCTCGAGCACCGAGTCGATCATCCACGCCTTCCACCACCTGCAGGAGGGTCTCGCCGACGTCGTGATCGCCGGTGGCACCGAGTCCGCGATCCACCCGATCACGATGGCCTCCTTCGCCTCGGCGCAGGCGCTATCCCGTCGCAACGACGACCCGGCCACGGCTTCTCGACCCGGCGCGATCGACCGTGACGGTTTCGTCATGGGCGAAGGCGCTGCCGCACTCATCCTCGAGACCGAGGACCATGCGAAGGCCCGTGGTGCGAAGATCTACGGCTACGTCCTCGGCGGCGGTGTGACGGCGGATGCCTATCACATCACCGGCAACGACCCCGAGGGCACGGGAGCGGCACGTGCCGTCACCCAGGCGCTCGAGGAGGCGGGCATCACGGCCGACCAGGTCACGCACATCAACGCGCACGCCACGTCGACCCCGGTCGGAGACCCGAACGAGTACGTCGCGCTCAAGAAGGTCTTCGGCGACCGCATCGACGAGATCCCCGTCTCGGCGACGAAGGCATCGACCGGGCACCTGCTCGGCGGCACCGGTGCTCTCGAGGCGATCTTCTCGCTTCTCGCGCTCCGCGACCGCGTCGCTCCTCCGACGATCAACATGACCGAGCCCGACCCGGCCGTGCCATTCCGCCTGTCCGGCGAGGCGCAGCCCCTCGGCGACGGCCCGCAGTACGCGATCAGCAACTCCTTCGGCTTCGGCGGCCACAACGCCGTCGCCGTGTTCGCCGCCGCCGACAACTGATCGACGCGCGAACGCACGCGAGAGCGGCCTCGGGATTCGTCCCGGGGCCGCTCTCGTTTCTGCGGTGTCAGCGCGTTCGGGCGAGATGCTGCGATCGTGCGCTGCGCATCGCCGTGATGCGCGGCAGGAACCACCCGATCAGCGGGCCGACTCCGAAAGCGAACAGCACGGTTCCGACACCGACCGGGCCGCCGAGCAGGAAACCGACCAGCAGCACGCTTCCCTCGATCAGCGTGCGCACGATCCAGACGCGCCATCCGGTCACGCGGACGAGCCCGGTCATCAGGCCGTCGCGCGGTCCGGGTCCGAAGTCCGCGGCGATGTAGAGCCCGGTCGCGAACGACAGCAGGAACAGCCCGAACACGAACATCGGTGCGCCGATCCACACCGTAGGGGGCTCGGGGAGCACCAGCAGCGTGAGATCCGCCGAGGGACCGACGAGCAGCGCGTTGAGCAGAGTCCCCGCGCCGACGCGCTGACGCAGCGGGATCCACAGCAGGAGGACGACGATCGAGACCAGGACGGTCACGGCGCCGTACCCGATACCGGACTGGCTCGCGACCCCGAGGGCGAGAACGTCCCACGGCGCCACTCCGATGCCACCGCGCACCATGAACCCCAGGGACACTCCGTAGAGGAAGAGTCCGATGAGGAGCTGCACCGAGCGCTCGACGAGGTCGCGCCGACTGGTCGCGGCGATGGGCAGGAAGATCGAACGGAGGCGCATTCCCTCATTGTGGCGCGCTCCACCCGCGCGTGGCGGAGTCCACTGGCAGACAAGTGGACTGCATATATCAGTCCACTCTGCGCCATGCTGGACAAATGGGATCCCGACTCGTGGAACAACTCGGCGCGCAGACCGTGGCGGGAGCGACCGCCGCCGCACTCGCCGGGCAGATCCGCGCGCTCATCCTCGACGGACGCCTCACCGTCGGCGAACGACTGCCGAGCGAGCGCGCCCTCGCCCTCGAGCTGCGCCGTTCGCGCTCGACCATCACCCGCGCCTACGGAGTGCTCGAGAGCGACGGGTACGTCTCGCGTTTGCACGGCGGGAGCACGCGCGTGACCCTCCCCCATGCCGCTGCGAGCATGCCGTCCGACGACGACGAGAGCGCGATCGACCTGTCGATCGCCTCGATGGATTCCACGCCCGGTCTCTACGACGCCACGGTGCGTTCCCTGCCGCGCCTCGCCGCGATGCGCGGGACCAGCGGATACTCCCTGCGTGGCCTGCCCGAGCTGCGCGAGGCCGTGGCCCAGCGGTTCACCGAGCGGGGAGCAGTGACCGCGCCCGACGAGATCATGATCACGTCCGGCGCTCTGAACGCCCTGAATCTCGTGCTCGCCACGATCGGCCGCCGCGGCGAACGCGCCCTGGTCGAGCAACCGACCTTCCCGCACGCCCTCGAGGCGATCGCCCGGCACGGCTACCGCCCGGTGCCGACGCCGGTCGACGTCGACGGATGGGACCCGCGGCACCTGAGCGAGACCCTGCTGAGCGCCCGCCCGCACGTGGCGTACCTGATCCCCGACTTCCACAATCCGACCGGCGCCACGATGCCCGACGGCGAACGCTCCCGGCTCGTCGCGACCGCGCGCAGCGCCCGCACACACCTCATCGTCGATGAGACGACCGCCGATCTCGACATCGACCGCGGATGGACTCCGACACCGATCGCGGCCTACGACCCCCGGGTCATCACGCTCGGCTCGATGTCGAAGATCGCCTGGGGCGGGATGCGCATCGGGTGGATCCGCGCGGAGCGCAGCCTGATCGACCGGCTTCTCGCCGTTCGGCCCTCGTTCGAACTCGGCACCGCGCTTCTCGAGCAGTGCATCGCCGTCGAACTGCTCTCCGACATGCCGGCGCTCACGACCCACGTGCGGGCCCGCCTGCGCGCGGGGCGGGCCGCGGTGGCGGCGGGTCTCGCGGCGATCGGGGGCATCGGGATGCCGACCACCCCGGGTGGGCTCTCCGCCTGGGTCGACCTCGAGGCGCCCCTGTCGACCGCCCTCTCCCTCGCCGCACGAGAGCGACAGGTCATCCTGCCTCCCGGACCCCGCTTCACCACCGGCGGGGTGCTCGAACGGCGGCTGCGCATCCCGATCACCCTTCCTCCCGAGCGCACGGCCGAGGCAATGTCGAGGATCGCGGATGCCTGGCACGATGTCCGCTTCGGGCACCCGGCCCGGCACGACGACCTCCGCCACGCCGCCGTCATCTGACGCGCTTCCCGACGACGAAGACCCCGCCGCTGCGGACAGGGGCGGGGTCTTCGTCTATGGAGTGGGGAACGTCTTCTCAGCGTCCGGGACGAGTCACCGGCATCCGATACTCACGCCTCCCGCACTCCAGGTCTCCTGGTCGGCCCGGTCGTCAGCCGACCTTGTGCAGCCACACGACACGGGCGTCATCGCTCGCGTGACGGAACGGCTCCAATTCGTCGTCCCACGCGGACCCGAGCGCGACGTCGAGTTCGCGCTGCAGCTCGAGTGCGCTTCCGGCCGCGATCTCCATCGCATACCGGATGCGGTCCTCGCCGATGACGATGTTGCCGGCAGCATCCGTCTGCGCATAGTGGATGCCGAGGTCGGGAGTGTGCAGCCATCGCCCACCGTCACTGCGGGGCGTCGGGTCCTCGGTCACCTCGAAACGGAGGTGCTCCCAGCCGCGGATCGCGGTCGCGAGAGCCGCTCCCGTTCCCACCGGGCCGTCCCAGTAGAACTCGGCGCGGCGCGCACCGTCGAGGACGGGCTGGTCGGCCCAGTCGAAGTTCACCGCACGCCCGATAGCGCGACCCACCGCCCATTCGAGGTGCGGGCAGAGCGCGCGAGGCGCCGAGTGGATGTACACCACTCCGCGTGCGTAAGCCGTCGCCATGATCTCTCCGTTTCATCAGGTGCGTCTTCCCCAACGACCTGACCTGAAATCGGCGACGATATGCGGTTATGCGCCCATTCTCGCCCACGATCCTGGAAATCACAAGCATGTGATTTCACGCGGAAGGGCCCCGGTCGCGACGACCGGGGCCCTTCGTGCAGACGGGTCTCCGAGGTGCGGCGGATCAGGCCTCGCTCATCGCCTGCTTGACCTGCTGCCCCTTGGCGGCGTAGTACGCAGCGCGCGCGGCATCCTTGCGGGCCTGCTCGGCGTAGCCGTGCTCGAGCACGTCCTGCGGGACCTCGACGTTGGGGACATCGTCGGTGCCGTGGTACTTCTCGATGTACGCGTCGAGCTCGGGGCCCGAGGTCCACGAGGTGATGAGGCAGTAACGCGGCTCGGTGCCGTTGTGCGTCGCGGCGTGCCAGAGGCGCTGCGTGTCGACGATGAGCTGGGCGCCGGCCGGAAGAGCGATGCGGTACTCGATGCTCGGGTCGGTGCGGTTCTCGCGCAGGACGAAGTAGCTGTCCTTGTCGTCGGTGAGGTTGAAGAACCCGCGGACCACCCAGCCCGTGCCGTCCGGGTTCAGACGGTTGTTGTCATCCTGGTGCAGGTTGTAGAGGCAGTCGCCGTACGGGGTCGGCTGCAGCTCGATGATGCGGCAACGCCCGACGTTCGCTCCCGGCTCCTGCGCACGGCGCGTGAGGTTCGGGGCCTTGGAGGTCTGCGCGTCGATCCAGACGCCGTCCTTGTCGGTGCGCGGCGGCTTGTGGTTCCAGAAGCCGTTGCACTCGATGTCGCCGAAGGCGCTGGCGAGGGGCGCGAAGCGCGTGTCGCCCGAGGACTTCCAGTCGTTGTACTCGACGTCGAGCCATTCCTTCGGGTCGAGTTCCTGGTTGTAGCTGTCGAGGACGACGAAGCCCTTCTCCTCCAGCGCTTTGGACTTGATGTATCCCATGATCGAGTCATGTTCCTTTCATCGGGGGCCAGCACGTTTTAACAGGCCCTGATAAGGCAAGCCTAACAGCGAGGCGCGCGCCCGCTTCGGAGGCGGCCGTGAATAACCGAATAGACTGAAATCGGTGCCGGGTTCGCCCCGTGCGCCGCGCACTACGGGAGGACGAGACACCAGTATGAGCACCGCCACCAACGTCGAGGCGACAGCAGTCAACACGATCGAGTGGCTCGCGGCGGGGTCGACCACCATCGTCGTCCCCGTGTATCAGCGGCAGTACCGGTGGGACATCGGCGGCTGCGAGAGGCTGCTCTCCGACGTCCGCTCCGTCGCCGACGCCGACGACTCGCACCGCCATTTCATCGGTTCGATCCTCTCGGCGCAGGACGGCGCGACCGACGACGACCTGATCCTCATCGACGGCCAGCAGCGCATCACGACGCTCACACTCCTCATCGCCGCTCTGCACCACAGCGTCCGGGACACCGACCCGCAGCTCGCCGGCGAGCTCGCGCGGGTGCTCGTGCGCGCCGATGACCCGTCGCGCACCAAGTTGCGCCCGCACGACGCCTGGGCAGGGCTCTACGAGTCCGTCGTGCTCGACCGACGCGATGACGCCGAGCGGGAGTCTCGATTCGACGACAACTACGCCTTCTTCCGCAGCCAGGTGCACGCCGACGAGGTCCCGCGCATCTGGCGCGGGCTGCGGCGCCTCGAGCACGTGTCGATCACGCTCGGCGCACAGGCGAACGCCCAGCAGATCTTCGAGAGCCTCAACTCGACGGGCGAACCGCTGCGGGACCACGAGCTCATCCACAACTACATCCTGATGGGTCTGACCCACGCCGAGCAGCTCGACGTCGAAGCACGGTTCTGGCTGCCGATCGAACGCCACACGGGAGAGACGATCGGCGCCTTCTGGCGGCACTACCTCGTGATGACGACCGGTCGCGAACTCGCGGCGAACGGCGAGCACGGCGTCTACAGCGCCTTCCGGCACTCGTTCCCCCGGGTGGACGCCGAACGGCTGCAGGCGGATGCCGAGGTCTGGCGCCACTACGCCGAGATCTACGGCATCCTTCTCGATCCCTCCCTCGACAGCGACGACGAAATCGCCCGGCAACTGCGCTACGTCAACACCTTCGGCCGTGCCGCGTACCCGCTCGTGCTCAGCGCGTACAGCGACCATGCCCGCGGGATCATCTCCCGCGACGAGCTGATCGAGACCCTCGAGTGGATCCAGGCGCTCTATCTGCGCCGCACGCTGGTGAACCTGCCAAACGAGCGTCTCGTGGCCCGGCTCTGCCGCGCCCGCGCGCAGGGTCGCGAGGCACTGGCCCGCGCATTCGCGCGGATCACTCCCTCCGACGAGCGTGTCAGCGCGGTGCTGAAGTACAGCGAACTCCCTTACTCCGCCTATGTCCTGGGGCGCCTCGAAGGGGTCGACGACCCGCTCGCGTTCGATGTCGAGCACATCGTTCCGACCGTGCCGGGCGATTCCTGGTCGGGTGACGGAGTGCGCCCGTGGAGCGAGTACAGCGAAGACGAACAGAACAGCCACCGCGCGCTCGCCCCCACGCTGGGCAACCTCACGCTGCTCGAACAGCACCTCACGGAGAGCGTCTTCGGGGCGTCGTTCCCCGCCAAGCGCCCGGCCTACGCGCGGAGCACCGTCACCGCGACCCGCGAACTCGACGGGATCGATCGGTGGGACACCGCGGCGATCACCGCTCGTACCGTGCGGCTCACCACCGAGCTGCTCCGGATCTGGGCGCGACCGGCTCTCCCCGAGATCGACGACGACGGGCTGACCCCGATCCTCGACGCCGTCCGCCGTCGCGGCTGGCCGGCCGGCTGGGAGCGCGAGTTCGACTACGTCGAGTACCGCGGCGAGCGGTGGGAGGTCTACGACGTCAAGCACCTCTTCAACCGCGTGCTGCGTCGCGCCTGGACCGACACCCGCGCGGCCGCTCTGGCGTACTCGGCGGCGCACGGTGGCCCGATCTACGACGGCATGGCCTGGAAGGGCCAGTGGGACGAACTCACCGAGGGGCACCACCTCTACATGGGCTGGGACTCGAACTACATGATGAGCGCCGTGCAGGGCGTGCTCGAGGAATCGGGGATCGCCGCCGAGGTGTTCGTCAAGTACTCCTACATCGGCAACGTGATGTAACTCCGGAGGCACCGTCGACCCCCACCGTCGATCGATAGGATCGAAGACGTGACTACCGTCGTGCGCCGCCTGCTGGATCTGACCGTCGAAGAGCACACGCTCACCGTCCCCCTCGTCTGGGGTGATCCCGCCGACACCCGCACGATCGACGTGTTCGCCGCCGTCGTCTCCCGCCCTGGCGGCGAGACGCTCCCCTATCTTGTGTTCCTCCAGGGCGGCCCGGGCAGCGAGGCGCCGCGTCCGTTCCACGCCGCCACCGCGCCGGCGTGGCTCGATGAAGCACTCGCGCACTATCAGGTCGTCTTGCTCGATCAGCGCGGCACCGGGCGCTCGACGCCCGTCTCCGACGCAGACCTCGAGCTCGGATCCTCCGTCGTCGCCGAGCACCTCACGCATCTGCGGGCCGACGCGATCGTGCGCGACTGCGAGGCCATGCGCCAGCATCTCGGCGCCGAGCAGTGGAGTGTGCTCGGCCAGTCGTTCGGCGGGTTCACGACCCTCGCCTACCTCTCCACCGATGCCGAGTCCCTGACCGATGTGTTCATCACGGGAGGGCTGAGCGCGATCGGACGCCACCCCGACGACATCTACGCGCTCTGCTACGACAAGATGCGGGATGCCTCAGAGCGCTACTACCGGCGCTTCCCCGAGCACCGCGACGCGATGCGCCGCCTGGTCGATCGTGCGGCGGCCGGCGACATCGTGCTCCCCGACGGCGAGGTCGTCTCGGTCTCACGGTTGCGCTCCTTCGGCTCGGCCCTCGGGACGGATGCCGGATGGCAGACGGTGTGGTCGCTCCTCGAACTCGACCCGACGACCAACGCCTTCCGCTACGACCTCATGAATGCGATGCCGTACGGCGGGCGCAACCCGCTCTACTTCGCCTTCCACGAGTCCAGCTACGCCGACGGTCACGCCACGCGGTGGTCGGCCGAGCGCACGGAGCCCGCGGACTTCCGCGACGACTCGACGCTGTTCACCGGCGAGCACATCCGCCGCGAGTGGACCGAGACGGTGCCGGCCTTCCAGCCCTGGCGGGATGTCGCGCTGGAGCTCGCCGAGTTCGCCTGGCCCTCGGTGTACGACGCCTCGGCGATCGCGGCATCCGAGGCGACCGGCGCCGCCGCCGTCTACGTCAACGACGTGTACGTGCCCTACGAGTTCTCACTCGAGACCGCGAAGCTGCTTCCCGGTGTGCACCTGTGGCAGACGAGTGAGCACGAGCACAACGGACTGCGGTCGGGTCCGGTCCTGAGCCGCCTCATCGACCTCGCGCACGGTCGACGCATCCGCTGAGGATATCCGTCGATCGACGGATGCCGTCGCGCGATGCGCCACCTACGCTGGACGCATGGACGAGGTGCTCGGAGTGATCCTGCTGGTCGGCGCGCTCGTGCTCGCAGGCACGATCGTGATCGTCCTCATCGCGTTCGGCTTCTCACGGGCGTCGATCGACAGCAAGTACGAGAGCGCCGGGGGCGGCCTCGGCGGAGCCTTCGATGCGATCTGGTCGCCCACGGCACACAAGGCCGGAATGGAGCGCGATCGCCAGACGCAGCGAACCGCTCCCGCCCCGGCTCCCGGCGATCCGCCCGACGCGCTCGGCGACGGACGCATCCGTATCGACATCTGAGTATCCAGGAATCCTCTTCCCCTAGCCGCTGAGCCTGCGTTCCTGGACCCCTGAGCCTGTCGAAGGGTCGTAGGGACGCACCGCGGATACGACGAAGGCCCCGCCCTCCGAGGAGAGCGGGGCCTTCGCGGCGGGGGTCCTTACTTGGACGAGCCGCCGAAGCCCTTGAAGCGCTGGTTGAACTTCTCGACGCGGCCGGCCGAGTCCATGATGCGCTGCTTGCCCGTGTAGAACGGGTGCGAAGCCGAGGAGATCTCGACGTCGATGACGGGGTACTCCACGCCGTCCAGCTCGATGGTCTTGTCGCTCGAGACGGTGGAGCGGGTGAGGAAGGTCTCGCCCGAACCGAGGTCGCGGAACACGACTGCCTTGTACTCGGGGTGGATGTCAGTCTTCATGGGATTCCTTAGTTGCTGCCCTGGATTGTGCCAGGGACGAGGGAAGTCTGCGGTGCAGAGTGCACCAAGGGTCGATCTTATCAGATGACGCGTCAGGATGCCGCGCGGGCCGCGTAGCGTCCGTCCTCACTGCTGAGCGCGATCGGCATGCCGAACGCCTCGGTGAGCGCCTCGGCCGTGAGTGTCTCGCGGATCGGGCCCGCCGAGACCACCCGTCCCTCACGCAGCAGCATGACGTGGGTGAAGCCCACGGGGATCTCCTCGACGTGATGCGTCACCATCAGCATCGCCGGAGTCGTCGGCGACGAGGCGTATCCGCTGAGCAGCGCGAGGAGCTCTTCGCGCGAGCCCAGGTCGAGCGAGGCGGTCGGCTCGTCGAGCAGCAGCAGCTCGGGGTCGGTCATCACTGCACGGGCGATCTGCACGCGCTTCTGCTCGCCGTCACTGAGAGTGCCGAAGGTGCGGTCGGCGAGGTGGTCGAGCTTCCACTCTCCCAGCACGCGGAGCGCGCGGCGCTCGTCGATGTCCTCGTAGTCCTCATTCCAGCGCCCGAGCACCGAGTAGGCGGCGGTGAGAACGGTGTTGAGCACCGTCTCGTCACGCGGGACCCGCTTCGCCATCGCCGACGATGCGAAGCCGATCCGGGGACGCACCTCGAACACGTCGGTGCGACCGAGGGTCTCCCCCAGCACCGTCACGGTTCCCGATGTCGGGTGCATCAGCGTGTCGGCGAGCTGCAGGAGCGTGGTCTTGCCCGCGCCGTTGGGCCCGAGCACCACCCAGCGCTGGTCGTCCGCGACCTGCCAGGTCACGTGGTCGATGATGTTTCGCCCGTCGCGGCGCACGACGACATCGGTGAAATCCAGAGCGATCGGCATGCGTCCAGCCTATCGGCTCAAGCGGTCAGCTCCGCGTAGAGCGCGCGCGTCGCGTCGGCGATCGACGACCAGCTGAACTCGCGCGTGGCGCGCTCGCGTCCGGCGTCTCCGTAGGCCCGCGCCCGGGCCGGATCCATCGCGACCTCCGTGAGCACGGCGGCGAGATCGGCGACGTACCTCTCGGGATCGACCGGAGTGCCGGTACCGTCCTGCACCTGCTCGATCGGCACGAGGCGTCCCGTCACTCGGTCGGCCACCACTTCGGGGATCCCCCCGGTCGCGGTCCCGACCACGGCCGCGCCGCACGCCATGGCCTCGAGGTTCACGATCCCCAGCGGCTCGTACACCGACGGGCAGACGAAGGTCGTCGCGGCGGTGAGGATCGCCGACAGCTCGTCGCGCGGCAGCATCCGCTCGATCCAGATCACGCCGTCGCGGGTCTGCTGGAGCAGCCGGACGCCCTCCTGCACCTCCGCCATGATCTCGGGGGTGTCCGGTGCACCGGCGCAGAGGATCACCTGCACCTCTGGCGGGAGAAGACGCGCGGCCTGGAGCAGGTACGGGAGTCCCTTCTGGCGCGTGATGCGCCCGACGAAGACCACCGACGGGCGGTCGGGGTCCATGCCGATCGATGCGAGGAACTCCGGGTTCTGCACGGGGCGCCAGCGTTCGACGTCGATCCCGTTGTGGATCACCCGCACCTTCGCGGGGTCGACCTGGGGGTAGCTGCGCAGGATGTCCGCCCGCATGCCCGCGCTGACCGCGATCACGGCGGCCGCGTTCTCGTAGGCGAGCTTCTCGATCCCGCTCGACACGGCGTATCCGCCGCCGAGCTGCTCGGCCTTCCAAGGGCGCAGCGGCTCGAGGCTGTGGGCGGTGAGCACGTGCGGGATGCCGTGCAGCTGAGAGGCGAGATGGCCCGCGAAGTTCGCGTACCAGGTGTGACTGTGCACGATGTCGGCGCGCTCGATGGCGGCGACGATCTCGAGGTCGGTGCCGAGGGTCTGCAGCGCGGGGTTCGCGGACGCGAGTTCGGAAGGCGTGGAGTAGGCGGCGGTGCCCCGTTCGTCCCTCGGCGATCCGAAGGCTCGGACGCTCACCTCGATGCTCTCGCGGAGCGCCGCCACGAGCTCGGCGACGTGCACCCCGGCACCGCCGTAGATCTCCGGCGGATACTCCTTGGTGATCATTTCGACTCGCATGTCTGAACGCTAGTACAGCGGGCAGGATCGCATCTATGGTGGAGCCATGTCCGCACCAAAGAAGATCTTCGGCATCATCCTCGCCGGCGGCGAGGGCAAGCGACTCATGCCGCTCACGGCGGATCGAGCGAAACCCGCGGTGCCCTTCGGCGGACAGTACCGATTGATCGACTTCGCGATCTCGAACCTCATCAACTCCGGCCTGCGGCAGGTCGTCGTGCTGACGCAGTACAAGTCGCACAGCCTCGACCGCCACATCTCGCAGACGTGGCGCATGTCGGCACTGCTCGACTCCTACGTGACCTCGGTCCCGGCGCAGCAGCGCCTGGGCAAGCGCTGGTTCTCGGGCTCGGCCGACGCGATCCTGCAGAGCATGAACCTGCTCAACGACGAGAAGCCCGACATCGTCGTGGTGATCGGCGCGGACCACGTCTACCGCATGGACTTCCGGCAGATGATCGACGCCCACATCGCATCGGGCGCGAAGGCCACCGTCGCCGGCATCCGTCAGCCCCTCGCCCTCGCGTCGCAGTTCGGCGTCATCGACACCGATCCCGAGGACCAGGGCCGCATCCGCGCCTTCCTCGAGAAGCCCACCGATGCCACCGGTCTGCCGGACGCTCCGCACGAGGTGCTCGCTTCGATGGGCAACTACGTCTTCGACGCCGATGCGCTGATCGCAGCCGTGGAGACGGATGGCGAGTCCCCCACCTCCGGGCACGACATGGGCGGCGACATCATCCCCTATTTCGTCGGACGCGGCGAAGCGGGCGTGTACGACATGAAGCGCAACGAGGTGCCAGGCTCCTCGCCGCGCGACCGCTCGTACTGGCGCGACGTGGGAACGATCGAGTCGTTCTTCGACGCCCACATGGACCTGATCTCGACGCTGCCCGTTTTCAACCTGTACAACACCGACTGGCCGATCCACTCGCAGACCGTGAACTCCCCGCCCGCGAAGTTCGTGCGCGACTCGGTCGGCCGCATCGGCAACGCGATCGACTCGATCGTGTCGCTGGGGTCGGTGCTGTCGGGCACCCATCTGGAACGCAGCGTCGTCGGCCCGTGGACTCTCGCCGGCGGTGGATCGACGATCACCGACTCCGTCGTCTTCGACCACGTGAACGTCGGCGCCGGTTCTCGCGTCCATCGCGCGATCCTCGATAAGAACGTGGTGCTGGCCGACGGCGCGACCGTCGGTGTCGATCGGGAGCGCGATCTCGCGCGCGGCTTCACCGTCACCGAGACGGGCATCACCGTCGTCGGAAAGGGCCTCTACATCGAGCGCTGAGCGTCATCCGTCCGGCACGCTCCGCCGTGCTCGGTAGGCTCGACGTCGTGACCTCTGCGCGCCTCCTCGTCGTCCTCGATGCCGATTCCACCCTCATCCGGAACGAGGTGATCGAGTTGCTCGCCGACGAGGCGGGGCGACGCGACGAGGTGCAGGCCGCGACCGAGGCCGCGATGCGCGGTGAGGTGGATTTCTCCGAGAGTCTACGCACGCGCGTCGCGGCGCTCCGCGGGGTGTCGGTCGACGCCTTCCCCCGCGTCCTCGCGCGTATCGAGCCGACACCGGGTGTCCGCGAGCTGACCGCCGCGGTGCACGCACGCGGCGGAGTGGTGGGCGTCGTGTCCGGCGGATTCCACGAGATCCTCGACGACGTGGCCCCTGGGCTCGGCGTCGACCGCTGGCGGGCGAATCGACTCCGGGTGGTCGACGGTCGGTTGACGGGTGAGGTCGACGGCGCGATCGTGGATGCCGCCGCCAAGGCCGAGTCGCTTCGCGAATGGGCCGCAGAGCTGGGTGTGGCCCCGCACGCGACCATCGCGATCGGCGACGGTGCGAACGACCTGAAGATGATGGCGGCCGCCGGACTCGGACTCGCCTTCAACGCCAAGCCCGCGGTGCGCGCCGCGGCGAGCCTGGTGGTCGGACCGCAGGATCTGTCCGAGGTCATCGCGCTCCTCCCCTGATCGGCCCCGGCGCATTCCGCGACCCCCTCGCGGATGTCGGACGCCGGCGCTAACGTCAGCCCATGGACATCATCCTCATCCCGGGCCTGTGGCTCGATGCCGAGAGCTGGAACGACGTGACCCCCGTGCTGACGCGCGCGGGCCATCGGGTGCACCCGCTGACCCTGCCGGGCGTCGGTGCACCGGCGACCGAGTCCGCCGACATCGGCATCGCCGTCTGGGTCGACGCCGTGACGCAGAAGGTCGACGAGATCCCCGGGGAACGAGTGGTCGTCGTCGGGCACAGCGGCGGCGGCAACGTGGCCTGGGGCGCGGCGAACGCGCGCGCCGAGCGCCTCGACCGCGTGATCCTGGTCGACACCGTCCCGCCCCCGCCCGGTCACGGCATCAGCGAGTTCGAGGTCGCCGACGGCGTCGTCCCCTTCCCGGGCTGGGACTTCTTCCCGGATGAGGACGTCTTCGATCTCGATGCCGACACCCGCGCCCGCACGGCCCCGACGACACGGAGCGTCCCGGCTCGCGTGCCGACCGACGCGATCGTTCTCGACGGCGACGCACGCTACGGCGTCCCGGTGACGATGCTGATGGGCGGTCTCGACAAGGAGTCGCTCGAATCGGAGATCACCGACTGGGGCCCCTACGGCGACGAGTACCGGGCGATCTCCGACGTCGAGGTGGTGAAGATCGGCTCCGGCCACTGGCCGCAGTTCTCGGTACCTCGGCGCCTGGGTGAGCTGATCCTCGCCGCCGTCGACCGCTGAGCGGCGATCGACGAGGCGGTGCTGTCAGTGCCCCATCCCGAGGCCACCGTCGACGGGGATGACGGCGCCGGAGATGTAGGCCGCGTCATCGCCGGCGAGCCAGGTGACGACGCCCGCGACCTCGTCGGGGCTCGCGAATCGTCCAGCGGGGATGTTGGCCTTGTACTGCTTCTGGGTGTCTTCCGGCAGTTCGGCGGTCATGTCGGTCTCGATGAATCCGGGCGCGACGACGTTCGCCGTGATCCCGCGACCACCGAGTTCGCGCGTGAGCGAACGGGCGAACCCGACGAGAGCGCTCTTCGATGCCGAGTAGTTGATCTGGCCGGCCGAGCCGTACAGCCCGACCACGCTCGAGATCAGGATGACGCGGCCGAACCGGGCACGCAGCATCCCCTTCGACGCCCGCTTGACCACGCGGAAGGTGCCGCCGAGGTTCGTGGCGATGACGCTGTCGAAGTCGTCCTCGCTCATCCGCAGCAGCAGTGTGTCCTTGGTGATGCCCGCGTTCGCCACGACGATCTCGATCGGACCGAGCTTCTCCTCGACCTCGGTGAACGCGGCGTCGATCGCGGCAGCATCCGTCACATCGGCACGCACCGTGAGCGTGCCCTCGGGCCCCTCGCCGCTGCGGGCGGTGACGGCCACTCGGTAGCCCTCGCGCACGAATCGTTCGGCGATCGATCGGCCGATGCCCCGGTTGCCTCCGGTGACGAGGACGACGCGCTGCTCACTCATGTTCATTCACTCCTGCTGTTCACGACGATCCGGCGACCGAACCGACACCGATCCTATCGAGGATGCCTCCCGGCCATCGGGTGCGGGACGTTTGACACCCACCCGGCGGGCTGGGAGCCTGATCTCGACGAAAGGGTCTCCGCGTGAGCGACAACACCACTCCCCCTCCCTTCGGCGGCACACCGTACAGCCCGCCGCCGGCCGCCCCCGTGCAGCCCACCCAGGCGTATCCCGGTGCCGCCCCCAGTTACGGTGCCGCGTCACCCACGGGGTACGGCCAGCCCCAGCCGCCCGCTCAGCCCGGCTACGGCGCCGCGCACCAGCCCTACGGCTACGCGCAGAATCCCTATCCGATCTACCCGGCGCCGCGACCGACGAGCGGGCTCGCGATCACGTCGCTGGTGTGCGGCATCGTGAGCCTCCTCTTCGGCCTGCTCGTCCTCCCGGCGCTCGCGTCGATCGCTGCAGTGATCACCGGCCACGCAGCACTGAAGAAGACGAAGAACGATCCGACCGTCGGCGGCCGGGGCATGGCGTTCGCAGGGCTCATCATGGGGTACGTCGTCCTCGCGGTCGGCGTGATCACGGTCGGAGTCACGATCATCTCCTTCCTCATGGTCGGAGCCTTCACGCTCCCCTTCCTCTACAACAGCTGACGCGCGCGAACGCACTCCGGCCCGCGCCCACCGGCGTAGGCTGGAGGCATCGTGAACCGCAAGCATTCCGTCCCCGCAGTGACCTCGCTGCCGCAGTCGCCGGCAGCCGAGTCCGATCACCGCGTGCGCCGTTATGCCATCACGATGACGATCCGCATCGTGTGCTTCGGACTGATGGTGTTCGTGCAGCCCTACGGGTGGTACACCTGGGTGTTCGCCGCGGCGGCCGCGGTGCTCCCTTACATCGCCGTGGTGTTCGCGAACGCGGGCAGCGACAGCACCGAGTCCGCCGCCGAATCCCCCCGGCAGGAGATCGAGGCGACCCCGCGAGTCGCGCCCGACGAGATCGAAGAGACTCCCGGCATCATCACGATCCACGAGAAGCCGCAGGACCGCCCGTGACCGATCTCATCTGCTCGCGCGCCGGATGCCGGAGCGCGGCGACGAAGCAGGTCGTCTGGCGCAACCCCCGCATCCACGCCGCCGACCGCGAGAAGATCTGGCTGGCGTGCGACGAGCACGTGGAGTACCTGCACGACTACCTGGCGGCCCGCGACTTCCCGGTGGCCGTCCGAAACGGAGTACCCGCGTGAGCAAGCGCCTGACCCGGTGGATGGTCTACGTCCTCATCGCGATCGGCTTCGCGATCGCCTGTGCGTTCCTCTCCCAGTGGCAGTTCGACCGCAACGAGTCCCGCGCCGAGCAGATCGAACTCGTCGAGCAGAACTACGATGCCGACCCCGTTCCGCTCGGCGACCTGATCGGCGACGACGACGTGCTCCAGCCCGGCGATGAGTGGCACCCGGTCGTGCTCAGGGGCGAGTACCTCTCCGATCAGCAGTTGCTGGTGCGCAACCGACCGCACGGAGGCACCAGCGCCTTCGAGGTACTCACGCCGTTCCGCGATGTCGACGGCCGCGTGTTCGTCGTCGACCGCGGCTGGGTTCCCCCGGGCGACGGCGACACCCCGGATGCCGTCCCCGAGGCGCCGAGCGGCACCGTCGAGGTGATCGCGCGTCTGCGCCCGAGCGAACAGGTCCCCGCGTCCGGACGTGGCGCCCCCGAGGGGCAGGTTCCGACCATCAACCTGCCCACCATCGCGGGTCTCATCGACGGCGACGTCGTCACGGCGGCCTATGGGCAGTTGATCAGCGAGGAACCGGCGGGAGCGCCCCTGGGTGGGTTCACCTCGCCCACCGACGACCCCGGGCCGCACCTGTCGTACGCGATCCAGTGGATCCTTTTCGCGATCATGGGCTTCATCTTCATCGGGTACATCATCCGCACCGAGATCGTGAAGCACCGCGAGGAGGTCGAGGGCCGACCGGCTCCGGTCAAGGAGAAGCGTCGGCGAGACAAGGACGCCGACGTCGAGGACGAGCTCCTCGACGCTCGCTGACGCTCAGGCGCTCGCCGCCCCGGCATCCGTTCGCACCCACGCACCGTCACGGGATTCGTACACGAGCCGGACGTGCCGACGATCCGGCGAGCCCTGCCAGAACTCGATGCGCTCGGGTACGAGTCGCCACAGCACCCAGTCGCCGGGTTCGATCCCTGAACGCGCCGTGGCCGAGCGCGCCGCAAGATCGGCGGCGCTCTCCTCCGCCGCGGCTTCGACGACCCGACCGCGTGCGCGCACGGCGCGCACGAGAGGCTGCCACCAGAAGCTCAGCGCAGCTGCGGGGTGCACCGCCAGGTGATCGGCCTTGCGCGATCCCCGCGGACCGGCGAATGCCCAGCCGCGCTCATCGACGTCCTTGAGGATCAACGCACGCGCATCCGGGATGCCGTCTGCACCGACCGTCGCCAACGTCGCGACATGCGGTTCGGGTACCCCGGCCTGCACGGCCGCACCGATCCAGTTCCGGAAGAGGTCGACGGGCGAATCCGGCGCAGCGGACGCGTCCCACGCCGGCGCGGTTCCGATCAACGACGGCTGATGACGCAGCCAGGAAGACATCTCGCTCGGTGGGGTCGGCATGCCTCCGACTATGCCACCGATGCGCCGCTCAGGCGTCAGGCGAGCTCGATGAGGTCCTGATACTCCTGGTTCCAGATGTCTTCCACGCCGTCCGGCAGGATGAGCACGCGCTCGGGGTTGAGCGACTGCACCGCTCCCGGGTCGTGCGAGACGAGCACCACGGCACCCTCGTAGTGCGCGAGCGCGTCGAGGATCTCCTCGCGTGACGCGGGATCGAGGTTGTTCGTGGGCTCATCGAGGAGCAGCAGGTTCGCCGACGATACGACGAGGGTCGCGAGCGAGAGACGGGTCTTCTCACCGCCGGAGAGCACGCCCGCAGGCTTCAGCACGTCGTCTCCGGTGAACAGGAACGATCCGAGCACGCGACGCGCCTCGGTCTCGGTGATGTGCGGAGCGGCCGAGACCATGTTCTCGAGCACGGATCGACTCACGTCGAGGTTCTCGTGCTCCTGGGCGTAGTAGCCGACCTTGAGGCCGTGCCCCGGCTCGAGCTGGCCGGTGTCGGGCTGGTCGACGCCGGCGAGCATCCTCAGGAGCGTGGTCTTGCCGGCACCGTTCAGGCCGAGCACGACGACCTTCGAGCCGCGATCGATCGCGAGATCGACGTCGGTGAAGATCTCGAGCGAGCCGTACGACTTCGACAGCCCCGACGCCATGAGCGGCGTCTTGCCGCAGGGCGCGGGCTTCGGGAAACGCAGCTTCGCGACCCTGTCCTGCTGCCGCACGTCGTCGAGTCCGGCGAGCAGCTTCTCGGCGCGCGCCACCATCTGGTGGGCAGCCGCGGCCTTCGACGCCTTCGCACCGAAGCGGGCGGCCTGCTGCTGCAGGGTCGTGGCCTTCTTCTCGGCGTTGGCGCGCTCCTTCTTGCGACGCTCCTCGTCGGCGACGCGCTGACGCAGGTAGTTCTTCCAGTTCATGTTGTACGTGTCGATGACCTGACGGTTCGCATCGAGGTAGAACACGCGGTTGACGGTCTCGCCGACGAGTTCGACGTCGTGGCTGATGACGATCAGTCCACCCTTGTACGTCTTGAGGAACTCGCGCAGCCACACGACGCTGTCGGCGTCGAGGTGGTTGGTCGGCTCATCGAGGATCATGGTCTCGGCATCCGAGAAGAGGATGCGGGCGAGCTCGATGCGGCGACGCTGACCACCCGACAGGGTCGACAGCGGCTGGTCGAGGATGCGGTCGGGAAGCGAGAGGTTGTGGGCGATGGATGCCGCCTCTGCCTCGGCGGCATAGCCGCCCTGCGCCTCGAACTGCTCGGTGAGGGCCGCGTAGCGCTTCATGGCCTTCGCCGCGACGGCGGGGTCGTCCGAGCCCATCGCGAGCGACGCCTCGGTCATACCGAGGTTGAGCTGACCGAGGCCGCGGGCGTCGAGGATGCGCGTGCGCGCGAGGTCCTCGGGGTTGCCCGAGCGAGGATCCTGCGGCAGGTAGCCGAGTTCCCCCGAACGCGTCACGCTGCCGCCGGAGGGCAGCACGTCGCCGGCGAGCACCTTGGTGAGGGTGGTCTTGCCGGCGCCGTTCCGGCCGACGAGGCCGATCTTGTCACCGTCGCCCACGCGGAACGACACGTTCTCCATCAGGAGGCGGGCGCCCACGCGGATCTCGAGTTCGTGCACGGCAAGCACAGCGGGATGTCCGTTCGTTCGGGTGGAAGGTGGCCGAGCGGCCAGCCTCCCAGTATAAGCGCCCCGTCGGTACGAGCAGCCCAGGAAGATCACTCCCTGGTCTGACGCGATCGATACCACGGGGTGATGACCTCGCACCCGCCCGATTCGTACCGTTCCAGGGTGGACGTGATCAATGACCTCATTCTCCAGGCCGTGGCCTCGCCATGGCTCGTGCTCGCGCTCTTCGCCGTCACGGTGATCGACGGGTTCTTCCCTCCGGTGCCGAGCGAGACCGTCCTGGTCGCCGCGGCGGCGGCATCCGTCTCGGGCGGAGGGACGAACCTGCTCCTCCTCGGCATCATCGCGGCCGTCGGCGCAGCCCTGGGCGACAACATCGCGTTCCTCCTCGGCCGGCGGATCGGAACCACCCGGGCGAGGTGGATGCGCCGACCGCGCGTGCGCGCCGCGTTCGCGCGTGCGGAGCAGGCGCTCGAGACCCGCAGCGCCGCGCTCATCCTCGGGGCCCGCTACATCCCGGTCGGCCGCGTCGCCGTCAACATGACCGCGGGCGCCGTCCGCTTCCCGTGGCGGCGCTTCCTGCCCCTCAGCCTCGTCGCCGGAGCGAGTTGGAGCGCGCTCAGTCTCGCGATCGGCCTGCTCGCCGGCAGCTGGATCAAGGATCAGCCGCTCCTGAGCGCCGGGGTCGGGATCGTCATCGCGCTGCTGATCGGCGTCGTGATCGACCGCGTGTCCGCGGCCCGGCGCCGACGAAGCGCACCTGCCCACCTGGCAGGATGAACGTCGTGACCCGTTCTCCGCGCCCTCCCCGTCTCCGCAGACGGACCTTGGCGGCGATCGGCCTCTGGACGGTGACGATCAGCCTGTACGCGGTGTTCGTGCCCATCCATGCCGCCCTGTACGGCACCCCGCCCGCTCTGGCCTTCCTCCTCGGCGCCGCCGTCTGCGGTGCGGTCCCCCTGTCGATCGACCATCCGCGCATGGCGATCGTCCTGTTCTGCGCGGCGACCTTCGTCGTGCCTCTGGTCACGGACGGGGCTCTCGCCGCCACCGCGCCGTGGCCGTGGTCCGTTCCGTCGACGATCGCCCTGGTGGTCGTCACCGGACTCGTCACCGGGATCCACGGCGCGCGCTGGGGCGCTCTCCCCCTCGGCATCGGACTCGCCGCCTCCCTCACCGCCGCGCTGCTGCGTCCCGACATCATCGAGACCGCGAACGTCGGGGCCACGGCCACCGCCGACCTCATCGTCACGGCATCCGTGGGCGTCGCCGCGCTTCTTCTCGCCCTGCTGATCGCCAGCCGCCTGCGCATCGGAGCGGAACTCACACGGGAGCGCGAGCACTCCGCGCTGGAGGAGTCGCGCCGCGCCCTCGTCGAGGAGCGCACCCGCATCGCCCGCGAACTGCACGACGTCATCGCCCACAGCATGTCGGTCATCCAGGTACAGGCCTCGACGGCCCGGTACCGGCTGCCGACCATCGACGACACCGCCGCCGCGGAGTTCGACGACATCGCCGCGACCGCGCGCACGTCGTTGAGCGAGATGCGGCGGATGCTCGGAGTCCTGCGCACCGAGGACCAGACGATCGAGCTCGCGCCGCAGAGCGGCATCGACGACATCCCTGCGCTGGTCGAGACGATCCGTCGTGCCGGGGTCGATGCGGGCCTCTCCCTCGTGGGCATGGACGCCGCGGCATCCGCTCCCGCGGCTGTCCAGATCGCGGCCTACCGAATCGTGCAGGAGAGTCTCAGCAACGCGGTACGTCACGCGTCCGGCAACGCCGTGACCGTGCAACTGCAGGCGGATGCCGCCACCCTCCGGATTCGCGTGCGCAACTCCGCCCCTGCCGAGGCACGGGATCGCGGCACCGGGCACGGTCTCCGAGGAATGCGGGAGCGCACGGAGGTGCTCGGCGGCAGTCTCACGGCCGGGCAGACTCCCGACGGCGCCTGGCTCGTCGAGGCCGCTCTCCCCCTGGCCGGAGGGAACGACGGGCAGCCGTCCCCGGCATCCGCGACTCACAAGGAGAATCCGTGACCATCAACGTCCTCATCGCCGACGACCAGGCCATGGTACGGGCCGGCTTCGCCGCGCTGCTCGACGCGCACGACGGCATCCGGGTGACCGGTCAGGCCGCCACCGGAGCCGAGGCCGTCACCATGTCCGCGCGGCTCGATCCCGATGTCATCCTCATGGACGTGCGGATGCCGGACCTCGACGGGATCGAGGCGACGCGACGGATCCTCGGCTCCTCGTATCCAGCGGCGCACGTCCCGCGCATCCTCATGCTCACCACGTTCGACATCGACGACTACGTCTACGACGCGCTCGAAGCGGGAGCGAGCGGATTCCTCCTCAAGGACGCACTCCCGGAGGAGCTGGTGCACGCCGTGCGCGTGGTCGCCGCCGGAGACGCCCTCCTCGCACCGAGCGTGACCCGTCGCGTCATCGCGCAGTTCGCCGGTCGTCGCCCGCGCACACCCCGTGCGGCATCCGCGCTCGCCGACCTCACCGACCGCGAGCGGGAGGTGCTCGTGCTGATCGGCCGTGGGCGGTCGAACGGCGAGATCGCCGCCGAACTCTTCATCGCCGAGCAGACGGTGAAGACGCACGTCGGCAAGGTGCTCGCAAAACTCGGGCTCCGCGATCGTGTGCACGCCGTGATCCTGGCGTACGACACGGGGCTCGTCGAGCCCGCCTGAGTCCGGGATCACCCCACGGTACGGGGTACGACGGCACCACGGTGTGATGCCCCACGGGTTACGGCGTCCATAGCCTCACGGGAGACCGTTCCCCAGGAGGATCCATGGCCATCGTGCAGGCGCCCGCCGTCCGACCCACCCCGACCGTCACGACTCCCGGAGTCCGCGACACCGGGATCGATCTCGTCCGCTCGCTCTGCGTGATCGCGGTCGTGCTGCTGCACGCGATCATGGTCGGCGTCGACGTCGTCGACGGACGCCCTGTCTTCGACAATGCGAGCACCGGCACCTGGTGGATCGTGCCTGTCAGCTGGGCGTTGCAGGTCATGCCGCTCTTCTTCGTCATCGGCGGCTTCTCCGGTCTCCTCGCGTACCGTGCAGTCCTCGCCCGGGATGGCGAAGCGCGGAGTTTCGTCGCGGGCCGGGTGCACCGGCTGTTGCGGCCCGCAGTGGTCACGATCGCCGTGATCGGTGCCGCTCTCGGTGCTCTGCTGCTCCTCGGCGTGCCGGCCGATCTCGTCGCCGTCGCCGGCTATCGCTACGGGCAGCCGCTGTGGTTCCTCGCGGTCTTCCTGCTCTGCCAGGCGCTGCTGCCCGCGCTCGCGAACGCCCATCGGGTGCGACCACTCCTCAGCCTGACGCTGCTCGTCGCCGCAGCGGTCGCGGTCGACATGTCCCGAGCGATCAGCGGCATCGAGGCCCTCGGGTTCCTCAACCTCGCGTTCGTCTGGCTCGCACTCCAGCAGATCGGCTTCTTCCTCGCCGACGGTCGGATCGATGCCCTCAGTCGGCGCCTGCGGATCCGCCTCGCCCTCGGTGCGGTCGTCACGCTGCTGCTGGCCTTCGCGACCGGATTCTGGCCCGCCGATCTGATCGCGCACATCAATCCGCCGACGATCGCCTTGATCCTGGTGGGCGTCGCTCACACGTGCGCGCTCTCGCTCCATCGCACGCGTCTCGCCGCTCTCAGCCGTCGCCCGGTCGCGGCGCTCCTGATGACATTCATCGGCGGTCGGACGATGACGATCTACCTCTGGCACATGCCGGTACTGCTCGCCATGGCCGGTGCGACCGCGCTCGTCGCGATCGGCGAGGGCACGGCGCTCCCGGAGATCGGGGGTGCCGACTGGTGGAGTGGGCGTCCACTGTGGCTCGCGATGGCCCTCGCCCTCACCGCTCTGGTCGCGCTGCCGTTCACACGATTCGAGACGCTCCGCGCGCCTCTCCCCGCCGACACCACACGGCGCCTCGTCCTCGCGGTGCTGAGCGGTCTGATCGGTGTGGTGCTGTTGCTCGTGATCGGCACGACACCGATCACGGCGTCGATCGCCGTCGCGCTGCTCGTCGTAGCGCTGCGCCTGGCGGCTGCCCCGGCGCGGGACGCGAAATCGTCCCGGTTGTGGCTCAGGAGCGCTCGGCCGCGTGTCCGAGCCTGAGGCCCGGGAGAGCGGCCACGCCGACCAGCGCGATGCAGACCACGAACACGATCCAGAACGTGCCGACACCGCCTCCGAGCGCCGCGACCGCGAGACCGGCGAACGCGATCGTGACCGCGGACCCCGTGGAGTCCGAGATCGACAACGCCGAGGAGTTGAATCCCTGGTCGCGCTCGTCGGAGTATGCGAGCGTGAGCACCGTCAGACGCGGATACAGCAGGCCCATTCCCCCGCCCGCGAGACCCCACCCGATGAGGACCACGAGCGGGGAGATACCGACGAGAGCGGCCAGCAGCACGCACAGCAGTGCGAGCAGCAAGAGGGCGAGGCTGATCGTCGTGATGCGACGGTTCCCGAGGCGCTCGCCGTACTTCCCCTGCACCGCGGATGCCCCGGCCCACGCGAGAGCAGCGAACATGAGAGCGACGCCAGCCCACGTCGCCGTGAACTCGAAGCGCTCCATGAGCAGGTACGGGATGTACGCCTCGGCGGCGAAGAAGGCGCCGGCGACGATACCGCGCATGAGCACCACGCTCGGCAGCCCGCGTCCGGCCCGCAGAGTCCCGCGCGGCAGTAGCGGCAGGATCGCGACGGAGATCACCACCAGCGCACCGACCGCGACCGGCCACCGTACGGCGGACAGCATATCGGCGGTGAATCCGATCACCACCGCGAGCACCGCGACGACGACCGCGAGCAGCAGGCGGGTCGCGATCACCCGGCGATTCTGCGACTCGCCGTGACCGAGGTCGACCCCGCGCAGTCGCACGGCGATCACCATGAACGCGATGCCCGTGAGCACCGCGACCCCGAGGAACGTCCAGCGCCAATCGATGTGCTCGGCCACGGCTCCGGCGAGGAACGGACCGATCATCGACGGCACGACCCAGGCCGCTGCGAACGCGGCGAAGATCCGGCCGTGCAGATGGGGCGGGTACAACCGCGCGACGACGACGTACAGCGCGACGGTCTGTCCGCCCGCGCCGAGCCCCTGAACGAGACGGCCCACGAGGAACTGGTGCATCGTGACCGCGAACCCCGAGATGAGCAGTCCCACCAGGAACAGCGTGACCGCGACGTAGAGCGCCCCGCGCGGACCGCGGGCATCCGACCAGGCGCCGGCGGCGACCATGCCGATGACACCGGTCGCCAGAGTGCCGGAGAACGCCACCGCGTACAGCGCACCCCCGTCGAGCGCCTCGCTGACGATCGGCATCACCGTCGTCACCGCGAGCGCCTCGATCGCGGCGAGGAAGATCAGCGCCACCGCGCCGGTCGTTACCCAGATGCGGCTCCGGTCCCAGATCGACGCGACGGGCTGCGGAGCCGTCATCGCCCGACGAGCGCCGCGATGCGCTCGATGGCTTCGGTGAGGATCTCGGGGCTGGTGCCGAAGTTCAGGCGAGCGAAGCCCGTGCCCTCGTCGCCGAAGGCCGCCCCGTTGTGGAGAGCGACCTTCGCCTCGCGCAGGATGCGCCGCGAGGGATTGTCTCCCCACCCCAGTGGCCGCAGGTCGATCCAGGCGAGATAGCCCGCATCGGGGATGCGGTAGCGGGCACCCGGGAGGTGCCGGGCGAGGAGGTCCTCGAGCAGCACACGGTTCTCGTCGAGTGCGCGGAGCAGCCCGTCGAGCCACCCATCGCTCTCCTCGGAGAACGCCGCGACGGCCGCGATCAGACCGAACTGCCCCGTGCGCCAGACCACCTCGATGGGCAGGTCGCGCAACACGGCATGCGTCGCGTCATCGGCGGCCACCATCAGCGCGCATTTGAGGCCCGCGAGATTGAACGCCTTGCTCGCGCTGACCACCGCATAGCCGACCCGGCGCGCGGCGTCGTTCACGGCGAGGAACGGTGTGAAGCCCGTGCCGGGCTGAGCCAGCGGCGCGTGGATCTCGTCCGAGACCACCGCCGCACCGAACTCGTCGGCGAGATCGGCGAGTGCGGCGAGAGCCTCCCGATCGTGCACGGTCCCGGTCGGATTGTGCGGATTGCAGAGCAGGATCGCGGTCGCTCCGTCGTCGAACGCCGCTCGGATGCCGTCGAGATCGAGTTCCCAGCGCGAACCCGTGTCACGCAGGGGCACGCGCTCGACCTCGGCACCGGCCTCGGCGACGAGATCGTAGAAGGGCGGATACACCGGAGGCGTCACGACAACGCGCTCCCCCGGCTGGGTCACCCGACGGAGGATCTCGACGATCCCCATGCTCACGTCTGCCGTGCTGCGCATCCGCGCCGGGTCGGGAGACCACCCGAACCTCCGCGCGGCGAACGCCGCGTAGGCGTCGTTCAACGGAGTGCGCGAGGCGATGTACCCGGTGTCGCCGACATCCAGCGCACGCTGGAGCGACGCCGTGATCTCCGGCGCGAGCGGGAAGTCCGTCTCCGCCACGAAGAGCGGCAGCACGTCATCGGGGTACTCGCGCCACTTCTCGCTCGTGCGCCGGCGCAGCTCGGCGAGAGGCAGCGCCTTCACCTCGAGCATCAGATGGCGAAGCCGAGCGCTCGCATCATGTCGCGGCCGTCGTCGGTGATCCGCTCGGGACCCCACGGCGGCATCCACACCCAGTTGATCCGGAAGCGGTCGACGACCTTGTCCAGGGCCTGCGCGGTCTGCTCCTCGAGCACGTCCGTGAGCGGGCACCCGGCACTCGTGAGCGTCATGTGGATGACGAGAGCATCGTTCTCGTCATCCCACGCCAGGTCGTAGATGAGTCCGAGGTCGACGACGTTGATCCCGAGCTCGGGATCCATGACGTCCTTGAGAGCCTCGGTGACCTCGTCGTACTTCTCGTCGGTCAGCGTCGCGGTCATGCGGTCAGCCTACGCCTCGATGGGAGCGGCGGGGTCGAGGAAACGGTCGTATCCCTCGTCTTCCAGCCGGTCGGCGAGCTCGGGGCCGCCCTCCTCGACGATCTTTCCGGCGACGACCACGTGCACGAAGTCGGGGCGGATGTAACGGAGGATTCGCGTGTAGTGCGTGATGAGCAGCACGCCGAGGCCGGTCGCCTCCTTGGCGCGGTTGACGCCCTCCGAGACGATCTTCAGCGCATCGACGTCGAGACCCGAGTCGGTCTCGTCGAGGATCGCGAACTTCGGCTGCAGGACCTCGAGCTGGAGGATCTCGTGACGCTTCTTCTCGCCGCCCGAGAAGCCCTCGTTGACGTTGCGCTGCGCGAACTTCGGGTCCATGCGCAGGTTGGCCATGGCAGCCTTGACGTCCTTGGTCCACGCGCGGATCGCGGGAGCCTCGCCGTCGAGCGCCGTCTTGGCGGTGCGCAGGAAGTTGGTGACCGTCACACCGGGAATCTCGACCGGGTACTGCATCGCGAGGAACAGACCGGCGCGCGCGCGCTCGTCCACGCTCATCTCGAGCACGTCCTCACCGTCGAAGGTGATCGAACCACCGGTGACGGTGTACTTGGGGTGCCCGGCGATCGTGTACGCGAGCGTCGACTTGCCGGAGCCGTTCGGGCCCATGATGGCGTGGGTCTCACCCGTGTTCATGGTCAGGGTGATTCCGTTGAGGATCGGGGTGGTCCCCGTTTCGGTCTCGACCGTCACGTAGAGGTCGCGGATCTCGAGAACAGACATCAGATTTCCTTCGTCACAGTCGGGTCGATGAGCACGTCGTCGCCGTCGATCTCGACGACGTAGACGGGGACGGGCTCGTAAGCAGGGAGGTTCTGGGGCTTGCCGGTGAGCAGCGAGAACGCCGAGCCGTGGGCCCAGCACTCCACCGTGTCACCTTCGACGAACCCCTCGGAGAGCGAGATGTCTCCGTGGGTGCAGGTGTCGCCGATCGCGTGGATGACGCCCTCGCCGTCCTTGATCACGGTGATCGGAACGCCGTCGGGCTCGACGCGGATCGGCATGTCCTGCTCGAGCTCCGCGACACCGCACACGCGCTGAGCGCTCATGCGGAGACCGCCGCGAGCTCGGCCTCGATCGCGTCGAGCAGCTCGGTCTCGAGCGCGGGGATGCCGAGACGCTGCACGATGTCGCTGAGGAATCCGAGCACGACCAGACGACGCGCCTCCTCCTCGGTGATGCCGCGCGCCTGCAGGTAGAAGAGCTGCTCGTCATCGAAACGACCGGTCGCGCTCGCGTGACCGGCGCCGACGATGTCACCCGTCTCGATCTCGAGATTCGGGATCGAGTCGGCGCGCGCGCCTTCGGTGAGAACGAGGTTGCGGTTCGCCTCGTACGAGTCGGTGCCCGTGGCATCCGGTCCGATGAGCACGTCGCCGATCCACACCGAGTGGGCGCTCTCGCCCTGGAGCGCGCCCTTGTAGAGCACGTCGCCCTTCGTGTGCGGACCCTTGTGGTGCAGGTAGACCTGGCTCTCGAGGTGCTGCCCGGCGTCCGCGTAGGACAGGCCGTACAGGTAGCCCTCGGAACCGGCACCGGTGAGTTCGACGCTCGGGTTCACCCGCACGACACCGCCGCCGAAGCTGATGACGAAGTGCTTGAGCGTGGCGTCGGCGCCGACCGTGGCCTGGTGAGCCGCCGCATGCACGGCATCGTCATCCCACCGCTGCAGGCTGATGACCGAGAGCTGGGCGCCGTCGCGCACGATGATCTCGACGTTCTGCGCGTACTGGGCCGAGCCCGAGTGCTCGAGCACGATCGTCGCACGCGAGTGCGGCAGCGCCTCGATGAGGATCTGCGCGAACGCACGCTTGTCGGCGCCCGCACCCCGGATCGGAACGACGACGGGCTCACCGAGCTCCGCCTCGGCCGGCACCTGGATGTGGAGGCCACGCGGTCCGTGCTTCCAGGCCAGGGCGCTGGGGAGATCTTCCGGACGGAAGAACTCGCCGTAGGTCTCCACGCCCTCGGCGGCGGGCTCGAGAAGCGCCTCCGCCTGCTCGAGGTCGTAGCTGACGGCATCCGCATCGCCGGGCTCATCGGCGAGGAGACCGGCGAGCTTAGCGACGGGTGTGTGCTTCCAGTTCACCTCGCGACCCGTGGGCGCGCCGAAGTCGGCGGGCTCGAACGAGTGCGGGCGCTCGGAGCGGGTCTGCACCGGCACGAAGCCGGCATCCGCCACCTGCGCCGCCGGGTCGACGTGCGCGCTCGAGTAGTGCGACGCCGTGGGCGTCGTCGTCTGGGAGGTCATCTCAGCCGACCGATCCTTCCATGCCCATCTCGATGAGCTTGTTCAACTCCATCGCGTACTCCATCGGCAGCTCGCGCGCGATCGGCTCGATGAAGCCGCGCACGATCATCGCCATCGCCTCGTCCTCCGGCATGCCGCGGGACTGCAGGTAGAAGAGCTGCTCCTCGCTGACCTTCGAGACGGTCGCCTCGTGGCCGAGCTGCACGTCGTCGACGCGGATGTCGATCGCCGGGTATGTGTCGGAACGCGACTTCGTGTCGACCAGGAGCGCGTCGCAACGCACCGTGTTGGCCGAGTGGTGGGCGTTCGCATCGACGCGGACCTCGCCGCGGTAACCCGCACGGCCGCCGCCGCGGGCGATCGACTTCGAGACGATCGACGACTGCGTGTACGGAGCCATGTGGATCATCTTCGCGCCGGCGTCCTGGTGCTGGCCGGGGCCGGCGAAGGCGACCGAGAGCGTCTCGCCCTTGGCGTGCTCGCCCATGAGGTAGATCGACGGGTACTTCATCGTCACCTTGGAGCCGATGTTGCCGTCGACCCACTCCATCGTCGCGCCCTCGTGCGCGACGGCACGCTTGGTGACGAGGTTGTAGACGTTGTTCGACCAGTTCTGGATCGTCGTGTAGCGCACGCGGGCGTTCTTCTTCACGATGATCTCGACGACGGCCGAGTGCAGCGAGTCGGACTTGTAGATCGGAGCCGTGCAGCCCTCGATGTAGTGCACGTAGCTGTCTTCGTCCGCGATGATCAGGGTGCGCTCGAACTGACCCATGTTCTCGGTGTTGATGCGGAAGTACGCCTGGAGCGGGATCTCGACGTGCACGCCCTTGGGGACGTACACGAAGGAACCGCCCGACCAGACGGCCGTGTTGAGGGCCGCGAACTTGTTGTCGCCGGCCGGGATGACGGTGCCGAAGTACTCCTCGAAGAACTCGGGGTGCTCGCGCAGCGCCGTGTCGGTGTCCATGAAGATGACGCCCTGCTGCTCCAGGTCCTCGCGGATCTGGTGGTACACGACCTCGGACTCGTACTGCGCGGCGACACCGGCGACGAGACGCTGGCGTTCGGCCTCGGGGATACCGAGGCGCTCGTAGGTCTCGCGGATCTCCTCGGGGAGGTCCTCCCACGACTGCGCCTGCTTCTCGGTCGAGCGCACGAAGTACTTGATGTTGTCGAAGTCGATGTCGCTGAGGTCGGCGCCCCACGTCGGCATCGGCTTGCGGCCGAACAGCTGGTACCCCTTCAGACGGGTCTTCAGCATCCATTCGGGTTCGCTCTTGAGCGCCGAGATCCCGCGGACGACCTCCTCGGAGATCCCGCGTTTCGCGACGGCGCCGGCGGCGTCAGCGTCGTGCCAGCCGAATTCGTACACCCCCAGCCCATCGAGCTCCGGGCGGTCGATCAACACATCCGACATCACACTCTCCTCATTGGGCCTCAACGGTGTCATCCGCCCCGACACACCTGATCCCCGTCGAGTCTGCGGGGAGCGGGTGCCGCTGGTGGGCCCTCATCGCCGGCGCATCCTTCGCGCCTAAACTGTTATCGATGCTTCCGCGCCCTCGAGCGCGCATCGCAACAATCCGATTCTACAGGTTCCGCTTCGCGGACGGGCCGCCCGTCCCGTCCGAAGCGCGCCGGAGGCCCCCATGCCCGACACCGCCACGCCCGCCCGCACCACCCCCGCGGAGCTCGACCTGCGACCCGCAGCCTTCACCTCCCCGTGGGGCCGCGTCCTCCGCGTGTTCGCGTGGCTCTCGTTCCTCACCGAGACGATCATCATCGGAACCGGTGGCGCGGTGCGGCTCACCGGTTCCGGACTCGGATGCTCCGAATGGCCGCTCTGCACGCCGGAGTCCCTGGTCCCGATCCTGGCGGATCAGGGCATCCACGGCGCGATCGAGTTCGGCAACCGACTCATGACCGGCGTCGTCGGCGTCATCGCGCTGGCGGTCGTCCTGCTCGTGCTGCACCTCACCGACGGATCGCGCTCGGTCTTCCGCGCTCTGCGCTACGCCGGTGGCGGCATCCTCGCGGCCGCCGCGGCGTTCGCGCTCGTCAGCCTCACCGGCCTTCCGGTGCCCGCCTTCCCCGTGGCATCCGCGGTCCTGCTGCTCGCCGTGATCGCCGCAGCCGTGCACACCACGCGTCGCACCTCGACGCGCCGCGATCTCGTCGTGCTGGCCTGGGTCGTATTCGCCGGCGTCATGGCGCAGGCGCTCGTCGGCGGCATCACGGTGCTCACGGGGCTGAACCCGTTCATCGTCGGATTCCACTACACGTCGTCGCTGCTCCTGGTGTGCGTCACCGCGGCGTTCCTCGTGCGCATGTACGCGGTTCCCGGCCCGCGCGAGCGCGCGGTGCCGACCTGGTTCATGATCCTCAGCCACGTCACCGGTCTCGCGCTCGCGGTCACCATCCTCTTCGGCGTGCTCACGACCGGTTCCGGTCCGCACTCCGGCGATCAGGACGTGCTGCGGCACGGGTTCGACGCGACGGTGCTCGCGCACGTGCACTCCTGGCCGGGGTACATCCTCGCCGCCCTCGTGCTCGCCCTCGCCGTCTCCGCCTGGGCACTGCGTCTTCCTCCCCGGAAGTGGCTCGTCGTGCTTGTGCTGGCGATCGCGGTCCAGGTCGGCGTCGGCGTGTGGCAGGCTCGCGAGGGACTCCCGCCACTGCTCGTCGGCATCCACATGGTGCTCGCCTCACTCTCGGCCGCGACCTACACCGTCGTGGTGCTGAAGCTGAAGCGACCGGTCGTCGACGAAGATCTCTCCCCCGTCGCCTGATCGCCCGCTTCCCCGCGCGTGTCAGTGCGCGCGGACAGCCGATCCATAGGTTCCGCATACCGCAGTCATCAGCGCGTCCGTGATCGTGGTCGGCATGAACAAGTCACTGACACGCAGCATCGGTTTCTGGCTGCTCCTCGTGCTCGCGCTCGCCTCGACCGCTGTGGGCGGTTGGCTCATCTCCGGCCAGATCGGAACGATGACCACGACGCTCCTCGACGGGACGGCCACGGGCATCGAGGTCTACGTCGGGCAGTCGCTGGTCGTCGTCGGAGCCGCCCTGCTCGGCGCCGGAGTGCTCGGCATCCTCCTCGCCGTCGCGCTCGTCGCCGTGCAGGCGATCATCCCCGCGTCGACGCCCGTCGTCGTCGAGCCCATCGACTGGAAGGCCGAGTCCGAGGATCTGGCCGCGTCCGAGGACGACGCGACGGTCACGGCTGTCGGCGAGGAGACCTCAGCGGACGACGCCGTCGACGCCACGACGGAGCCGGAGAAGGCGGATGCCGAGACCGACGATCAGAACGGCAGCAGCGGGTCGACCGCGACCGCGACGAAGATCAACGTCAAGTAAGTGATCGAGGCGTGGAAGACTCGCATCGGCCGCGCCTCGGTACCCCGCACCGCACGGTTGTACAGGCGGTGCGACTCGTAGATGAACCATCCGCCGAAGACGAGGGCCGACACGGTGTAGACGAGGCCCATGTTCGCGATCGGCACCAGCAGCAGCGAGCAGGCCAAGGTCGCCCACGCGTACAGGATGACCTGGAGACCGACCTGCGAAGCATTGCGCGTGACGCCGAGCATGGGCACGTCGACGTCGTCGTAGTCACTGCGGTACTTCATCGACAGCGGCCAGTAGTGCGGCGGCGTCCACAGGAAGATCAGCAGGAACAGGATGAACGCCGGCCAGTCGAGCGAGCCGGTCACGGCTGCCCAGCCGATGAGCACCGGGAAGCAGCCGGCGATGCCGCCCCACACGATGTTCTGCTCGGTGCGGCGCTTGAGCAGCATCGTGTAGATCACGACGTAGAAGAAGATCGCGAAGGCCGACAGCGCGGCGGCGAGCCAGTTCGTCGTGACCAGCAGCCAGACCGTCGAGAGCACCGCGAGCGTCCAGGAGAACACGAGGGCGCCGCGCGGGGTGACCTCGCCCGTCACGAGCGGACGGTTCTCGGTGCGGTGCATGTGCGCGTCGATGTCGCGATCGAGGTACATGTTGAAGGCCGCAGCGGATCCGGCGCTCATCGCGCCGCCGATCACGGTGGCCAGCACCAGCCACAGATCGGGCATCCCGCCGTACGCCAGGAACATCACCGGCACGGTCGACACGAGAAGCAGTTCGAGGACGCGGGGCTTGGTGAGGGCGACGTACGCCTTCACCGTGCGACCGATGGACTGCTTCTCCACGGTCTGATCAGACATCGTCGAGATCTCGATCGCCTCCTCCGCACGCGCCATGACAACCCTTCCAGTCTAGGGCACGCGGCGGGGCGGACTCGGAGCGTAAGACGGGGTCTGGGGTCGAACCCTCCCCGCTATGCTGAAATGACTCGCGCCCAGCGCTGTGCACACTCTCCGTGACGATGCGGAGGCGCAGGGAATACGGGCGCCCTCGAAACTGTCGGAAAGGGCATGAACGTGTCGGAATTGCAGTGGGATGAGATCGATCGGCGCGCGGTGGACACCGCTCGCCTCCTGGCGGCTGACGCCGTGGAGAAGGTCGGAAACGGACATCCCGGCACGGCAATGAGCCTCGCTCCCGCCGCCTATCTCCTCTACCAGCGCGTGCTGCGCCACGACCCGACCGACACGGACTGGCTCGGTCGCGACCGCTTCATCCTCTCGGTCGGACACTCGTCGCTCACGCAGTACGTGCAGCTCTACCTCGGCGGCTTCGGCCTCGAGCTCGATGACCTCAAGGCGCTGCGCACCTGGGGCTCGCTCACCCCCGGTCACCCCGAGTACGGCCACACCAAGGGCGTCGAGATCACCACGGGCCCGCTGGGTCAGGGCCTCGCCTCGGCCGTCGGCTTCGCGTACGCCGCCCGCTACGAGCGCGGCCTGTTCGACCCCGAGGCGGCAGCGGGCACCAGCCCGTTCGACCACTTCGTCTACGTCATCGCCGGCGACGGCGACCTGCAGGAGGGCGTGACCAGCGAAGCCTCGTCGCTCGCGGGCCACCAGCAGCTCGGCAACCTCATCGCCATCTACGACTCGAACCAGATCTCCATCGAGGACGACACGAACGTCGCCTTCACGGAGGACGTCGCGAAGCGCTACGAGGCCTACGGCTGGCAGGTGCAGACGGTCGACTGGAAGAAGACCGGCGAGTACGTCGAAGACGTCGCCGAGTTGAACGCGGCCATCGACGCCGCGAAGGGCGAGGCGTCCAAGCCCTCGCTCATCATCCTCAAGACGATCATCGGCTGGCCGTCGCCCGGCAAGCAGAACTCCGGCAAGATCCACGGTTCCGCGCTCGGCGCCGACGAGCTCGCCGCCACCAAGAAGGTCCTCGGCTTCGACGCCGACGAGAACTTCGCCATCGCCGACGACGTGATCGCACACACGCGCGGGCTCGCCGAGCGCGCCGCCGGTGTCCGCGCCGAATGGCAGCAGTCGTTCGACGCCTGGGCCGCCGCGAACCCCGAGCGCAAGCAGCTCCTCGACCGCCTCGAAGCGGGAGAGCTCCCCGCCGACATCCAGGGCGCGCTCCCGGTCTTCGAAGCCGGCAAGGACGTCTCGACCCGTGCGGCCTCCGGACAGGTCATCAACGCCCTCGCCGCCGAGCTCCCCGAGCTCTGGGGTGGATCGGCCGACCTCGCCGAGTCGAACCTCACCACGATCAAGGGCGCGCCGTCCTTCATCCCCGAGGAGTGGTCGACGCACGAATGGTCGGGCAGCCCCTACGGCCGCGTGCTGCACTTCGGCATCCGCGAGCACGCCATGGGCGCCATCGTCAACGGCATCGTGCTGCACGGCAAGACCCGCGCGTTCGGCGGCACCTTCCTCATCTTCAGCGACTACATGCGCCCCGCGGTGCGTCTGGCCGCACTGATGAACGTGCCGAGCGTGTTCGTCTGGACCCACGACTCCGTCGCGCTCGGCGAGGACGGCCCGACGCACCAGCCGATCGAGCAGCTCGCGACCCTCCGCGCGATCCCGAACCTCGCGGTCGTACGTCCTGCCGACGCCAACGAGACCTCGGCCGCCTGGCTCGAGATCCTTCGCCGACAGGAGGGTCCGGCCGGCATCGCCCTCACCCGTCAGAACATCCCGGTGTTCGCGCGCGGCGAGGGTGACGCGGCAGGCGATGTCTTCGCCTCCGCAGACCGCACCGCCCGCGGCGCATACGTGCTGGCGGAAGCCGCGAACGGCACGCCGGACGTCATCATCATCGCCACCGGATCCGAGG
This sequence comes from Microbacterium sp. NPDC008134, assembly GCF_042957055.1. NCBI lineage: Bacteria > Bacillati > Actinomycetota > Actinomycetes > Micrococcales > Microbacteriaceae > Microbacterium > Microbacterium sp. NPDC008134. The sequence continues at coordinate 1,973,033 of NZ_JBIBHO010000001.1, forward strand.
TGCAGCTCGCCGTCGAGGCCCGCGCTGCTCTCGCCTCCGAGGGCGTCGGCGTGCGTGTCGTCTCGGCGCCGTCGCTCGAGTGGTTCGACGAGCAGGACGAGGCATACCGCGAAAGCGTGCTGCCCGCCTCCGTCACCGCGCGCGTGTCGGTCGAGGCCGGTTCCGTGCTCACGTGGCGCGGCATCGTCGGCGACCGCGGCCGCTCGGTCGGCATCGACCACTTCGGCGCATCCGCCGACTACAAGACCCTCTTCCAGAAGTTCGGTATCACCACGGAGGCCGTGATCGCGGCCGCTCGCGAGACCATCGCCGCACACAGCACCAAGGAGAACGCATGAGCACCCCCACCGCACAGCTCGCCGCCGCCGGCGTCAGCATCTGGCTCGACGACCTCTCTCGCACCCGAATCTCGTCCGGCAACCTCGCCGAACTGATCGAGACGCGCAACGTCGTGGGTGTCACTACGAACCCGACGATCTTCGCCAACGCGCTCACCGACAAGAGCAACACGTCGTACGACGCGCAGGTGACCGAGCTCGCCGCCTCCGGCGCCTCCGCCGAGGAGGCCGTGTTCGCGGCCACCACCCAGGACGTCGCCGCCGCACTCGACGTGTTCCGTCCGGTGTGGGAGGCCTCGAACCACGTCGACGGCCGTGTCTCGATCGAGGTCTCCCCCGACCTCGCGCACGACACCGACGGCACCGTCGCGTCGGCCAAGGAGCTGTGGAGCAAGATCGACCGCCCCAACCTCCTGGTCAAGATCCCCGCGACGAAGGCCGGTCTCCCGGCCATCACCGAGGCGATCGCCGCCGGCATCAGCGTCAACGTCACGCTGATCTTCAGCCTCGAGCGCTACGAAGAGGTCATCGACGCCTACCTCGCGGGTCTCGAGCGCGCGAAGGACGCGGGCACCGACCTCTCGACGATCCACTCGGTCGCCTCGTTCTTCGTGTCACGCGTCGACACCGAGACCGACAAGCGCCTCGACGTGATCGGCACCGACGAGGCGAAGGCCCTCAAGAGCAAGGCGGGTCTCGCGAACGCGCGTCTGGCCTACGAGCTCTTCGAGAAGAAGTTCGCCGAGAAGCGCGCACAGGATCTCCTCGCCGCCGGCGCGAACCTGCAGCGTCCGCTCTGGGCCTCGACCGGCGTCAAGGACCCGTCGCTCCCCGATACCCTCTACGTGACCGAGCTCGTCGCCTCCGGCGTCGTCAACACGATGCCGGAGAAGACGCTCGACGCCACGTTCGACCACGCCGTCGTCACCGGCGACACGATCACGGGCGGCTACGCCGAGGCTCACGAGGTCTTCGATGCGCTGGCCGCGGTCGGCATCGACCTCGTCGACGTCACCCAGGTGCTCGAGGACGAAGGGGTCGCGAAGTTCATCGACTCCTGGCACGACCTCCTGGAGCAGGTCGCCGCGACGCTGGAGGCACAGCGATGACCTTCGGCATCCATGCCTCCGGCGACGCGCGCGTCGCGATCGACGAGGCCGTCCCGGCGCTCGTGCGCGACCTCATCGCGTCTCGCATCACGGGCGGCGACTCGACCCTGTGGGGCCCGGCCGCCGAGGCCGAGGCATCCGTTCGTCTGGGCTGGGTCGAGGCCGTCTCGGTCTCGCGTCCGCTCGTCGACGAGATCGTGGGCCTGCGCGAACAGCTCGCCGCGAAGGGCGTCACCCGCGTCGTGCTCGCGGGCATGGGCGGATCGTCGCTCGCCCCCGAGGTGATCGCGCAGACCGCGGGCAAGCCGCTCACGATCCTCGACTCGACGGCCCCTGGTCAGGTGCTCGCGGCCCTCGACGAGGGACTCGCCGACACCGTGCTCGTCGTCTCCTCGAAGTCGGGTTCGACGGTCGAGACCGACTCGCAGCGTCGCACCTTCGAGGCCGCGTTCCGCGACCTCGGCATCGACCCGCTCGAGCGCATCGTCGTCGTGACCGACCCGGGCTCCCCGCTCGACGTCTCGGCACGCGAGACCGGCTACCGGGTCTTCAACGCCGACCCGAACGTCGGTGGACGCTACTCGGCGCTCACCGCCTTCGGCCTCGTTCCCTCGGGCCTCGCGGGCGTCGACATCAGCGAACTCCTCGACGAGGCGGAGGCGTCGCTGCTCGAGGTCGCGGTCGACTCCGCCGAGAACCCCGCACTGCGCCTCGGCGCGGCCATCGCCGCGACGAACCCGCGCCGCGACAAGCTCGGCCTCATCACCGACGGCACCCACATCAAGGGGCTGCCGGACTGGATCGAGCAGCTGATCGCGGAGTCCACGGGCAAGGACGGCACGGGCATCCTCCCCGTCGTCCTGCTGCCGGTCTCGCCCGAGCTCGACACGAAGCCCGCGGATCTCCAGATCGTACGCCTGGTGGACGACGCCAACGAGTTCCACCTGCACGAGCGCCACGAGGGCGAGATCCTCGTCAGCGGCTCGCTCGGCGCGCAGCTCATCGTCTGGGAGTATGCCACCGCTATCGCGGGCCAGCTGCTGCGGATCAACCCGTTCGACCAGCCCGACGTCGAGTCGGCCAAGGTCGCGGCCCGTGGTCTGCTCGACGCGCGCCCCGAGCCCACGGCTCCCGCGTTCGTCGAGAACGGTGTCGAGGTGCGCGTGTCCGATCCGGCTCTCGCCGCCTCGGGCACCGTCGAAGGCGTGCTCGACGCTCTCTGGGCACAGCTCGCCGAAGACGGGTACGTCTCGATCCAGGCCTACGTCAACCGCCTCGAGGTTCCGCAGCTGCAGGGTCTCCGCGAGCTCGTCGCCGCCGACTCCGGTCGCCCGACGACCTTCGGCTGGGGTCCGCGCTTCCTGCACTCCACGGGTCAGTACCACAAGGGAGGCCCGGCACAGGGCGTCTTCTTGCAGATCCTCGAGCGCACCGACGTCGATCTCGAGATCCCGGAGCGACCGTTCACGTTCGGCCAGCTCATCGAGGCTCAGGCCGCCGGCGACGCCGCGGTCCTGGCCGAGCACGGTCGTCCGGTCGTCTCGCTGACGATCACCGACTCGTCGGCCGACGTGCTCACCCTCTTCGAAGCCGCACAGAAGTAGTCAGCAGGAGAATCCCCCACCGATGTCTGTTCCCCTCTCGCGCGGGCACAACCCGCTGCGCGATCCCGATGACCGCCGTCTCAACAGGATCGCCGGGCCCAGCGCCCTCGTGATCTTCGGCGTCACCGGAGATCTGTCCCGCAAGAAGCTCATGCCGGCGGTCTACGACCTCGCCAACCGCGGCCTTCTTCCCCCCGGCTTCGCGCTGGTCGGCTTCGCCCGGCGCGACTGGGAGGATCAGGACTTCGCCCAGGTCGTCTACGAGGCCGTCAAGCAGCACGCGCGTACGCCGTTCCGCGAGGAGACGTGGGCGCAGCTGCTGCAGGGCATCCGCTTCGTGTCCGGGGAGTTCGACAACCCCGAGTCGTTCCAGAAGCTGAAGGACACCGTCGATCAGCTCGACGTGGAACGCGGCACCATGGGCAACCACGCGTACTACCTGTCGATCCCGCCGAAGGACTTCCCGCTCGTCGCGAAGCAACTCAAGGACTCGGGACTGGTCGGGGAGGACGCCGACGAGGATTCGCGTTGGCGTCGCGTGGTGATCGAGAAGCCGTTCGGGCACGACCTGGACTCGGCGCGGGCGCTCAACGAGGCCCTCGAGGTCGCGTTCCCGGCCGACTCGATCTTCCGCATCGACCACTACCTCGGCAAGGAGACGGTGCAGAACATCCTCGCTCTGCGCTTCGCCAACGAGCTGTACGAGCCGATCTGGAACCGCAACTACGTCGACCACGTGCAGATCACGATGGCCGAGGACATCGGAGTCGGCGGACGCGCGGGGTACTACGACGGGATCGGCGCCGCGCGCGACGTCATCCAGAACCACCTGCTCCAGCTGCTCGCGCTCACCGCCATGGAGGAGCCGATCAGCCTCTCGGCGGAGCACCTTCGCGCCGAGAAGGAGAAGGTCCTCGCCGCGGTGCACGTGCCGGACGACCTCTCGCAGGCGACCGCGCGCGGCCAGTACGCGGGCGGATGGCAGGGCGGCGAGCAGGTCACCGGCTTCCTCGACGAGGAGGGCATGAACCCCGAGTCGACCACCGAGACCTACGCCGCGATCAAGCTCGAGATCGACACGCGCCGCTGGTCGGGTGTGCCGTTCTACCTGCGCACCGGCAAGCGCCTGGGCCGTCGCGTCACCGAGATCGCCGTGGTGTTCAACCGCGCTCCGCAGCACCTGTTCGGACGCGGCAACGCGTCGGAGTTCGGTCAGAACGCGCTGGTCATCCGCGTGCAGCCCGACGAGGGCGTCACGATCCGCTTCGGGTCCAAGGTCCCGGGCAGCGGGTCGAACGTGCGCGACGTGACGATGGACTTCGGATACGGCCACGCCTTCACCGAGGCGAGCCCCGAGGCATACGAGCGCCTGATCCTCGACGTCCTCCTGGGCGACCCGCCGCTGTTCCCGCGGCACGAGGAGGTCGAGCTCTCCTGGAAGATCCTCGACCCCGTCGAGAAGTTCTGGGCGTCGGAGGGCGGCCCGGTTGAGCAGTACGCACCCGGTTCGTGGGGCCCGGCATCCGCCGACGCCCTGCTGGCCCGCGACGGACGAGTCTGGAGACGACCGTGATCATCGACCTTCCCGACACGACCGTCAGCCAGGTCGCCAAGCAGCTCGTCAAGGTGCGCGAGGAGGGCGGCGCCGTCGCCCTCGGTCGCGTGCTGACCCTCGTCATCTCGGCCCGCAACGGCGTCGCCGAGGCGGCGATCGACGCCGCCAACGACGCATCGCGTGAGCACCCGATGCGCGTCATCGTGCTCACCACCAGCGAGGGCGAGTCCCGTCTCGACGCCCAGATCCGCGTCGGTGGGGATGCCGGAGCGAGCGAGGTCGTGGTGCTGCACGCCTACGGCGAGGCCGCGAGCAACGAGGAGAGCCTTCTCACGGGTCTGCTCCTGCCGGATGCTCCGGTCGTGGCCTGGTGGCCGGAAGAGGCACCGACTTCTCCATCGTCCTCTCCGCTGGGCCGGATCGCGCAGCGCCGGATCACCGATGCCGCGACGGCGCACGACGTGCGCGACCGCCTCGCGCTGCTCGGCAAGACGCACGCGCCGGGTGACACCGACCTCGCCTGGACCCGTCTGACGCACTGGCGCGAGCAGCTCGCCGCCGTGCTCGACCAGCCGCCGTTCGAGCCGATCACCGCCGTCGAGGTCCGCGGGGCTGCCGCCTCCCCCTCGACCGCGCTCCTCGCCGCCTGGCTGCAGCTCGCTCTCGAGGTGCCGGTCCGCTGGTTCTCCGAGCAGCCGGAGGTCTGGCACGACGGCATCCGTTCGGTGCGCCTGACCCGCGAGTCGGGCGACATCCTGCTCGAGCGCCCGGCGCCCGGCGTCGCCAAGCTCACGCAGCCCGACCAGCCGAACCACGACCTGCACCTTCCGCGGCGCACCCTTCGCGAATGCCTCGCCGAAGAGCTGCGTCGTCTGGATCCCGACCTCCTGTACGGTCGAGTGATCACCGAGGGCTGGGAGAAACTGGGCCCGCCCGAGACAGGAGAGTGACGACGTGAGCGACGCAACGTCCGCGGAGAAGCGGGTCGTGATCGAAACTCTGCCCGCCGATGTGGCTGCACGGGTCGCCGACCGCTTCCTGACGCGGCTGCGCGCCCGCACCGTCGACGGCCGCGTCGCTCACGTCGCCCTCACCGGCGGTTCGATGGGCGGCGCGGTGCTGACGGCGACGCGCGAGGATCCGCGTGCCGAGGCGATCGACTGGTCACTCGTGCACTTCTGGTGGGGTGACGAGCGTTTCGTGCCGCGCGACGACGCGGACCGCAACGCGCTCCAGTCCCGTCGCGCACTGCTCGACCACATCCCGGTACCGCCCGAGAACATCCACGAGGTGGCCGGCTCCGACGAGGGCGTGACCCTCGATGAGGCGGCCGCGGCGTACGCCGCCGAGCTCGCGCGATTCGGTACCGACGAGAACCCGTGGCCCGCGTTCGCCGTGTGCTTCCTCGGGGTCGGCCCCGACGGGCACATCGCGTCGCTCTTCCCGGATCGCGCCGAGGTCACGGTGACGGATGCCGCGGCCCTCCCCGTGCGCAACTCGCCGAAGCCTCCGCCCGAGCGCGTGACGCTGACGCGTCCGGTCATCAACTCGTCGAAGCGCGTCTGGATGGTGCTCACGGGTGCCGACAAGGCATCAGCGCTGGGCCTGGCCCTCGCCGGCGCGAGCTACACGAGCGTTCCGGTCGCCGGGGCCCGCGGTCGCAAGCGCACGGTGTTCTTCGTCGATGAAGCTGCCGCTTCCGAGGTCTCACCGGATCTCATCGATCAGGCGTACTGACCTCGGACTCGAGGGAAACGCCCCTACGGACGATCCGTCTCCTCGGACCCCGGTGCCTGCGCGGCGCCGGGGTTCGTCGTTGTCGTCGGGCCGCCGTCGCTTCCGCGCGTGATCCCGATCTCCTGGCTCTCGCTGAGCACCTGCGGGTGGTAGCGGGCGAGGTTGACCACGCCGTAGACCGCGATCGCTCCGGCGACACCGTAGATCACGAGGGCCCACGGCGGCGCGGCGGCCGCCTCGCCGAGGACGACCATGCCGATGAGCACGGCGACGAGCGGGTCGACCACCGTGAGGCCGGCGATGACGAGATCGGGAGGTCCCGAGCTGTAGGCGGTCTGCACGAAGTACGCGCCGGCCGCCCCGGCGGCGATCAGCGCGATGACGCAGATCGCGGTGATCCACTCGAACTGGCCCGCCTCGATGCGCTTGATGACGACTTTGGCCAGGGTGGCGACGAATCCGTACAGGATGCCGGCACCGATCACGTAGAACAGCGCCCGCATACGGTGGCGCAGGATCAGCCAGCACGCTCCGAGCACGATGATCACGACGAGGAGGAGCGCGAGGATCACGAACAGCTCTCGATCCTGCACCTCGCGCTCGGTCGCGAACAGCGCGGCGAAGAAGACGAAGAGGAAGATGCCGCCGACGCAGCAGATGATCGCCGTGATGGACTTCTTGGTCGGCGAGTGACCGGAGATACGGGCGTTCAGCAGCGTCGTGATCACCAGTGCGATGGCGCCGAGCGGCTGCACGACCATCAGCGGTGCGCGCACGAGCGCGGCGAGCTGGCACACGATCGCGAGTCCCAGCATCAGGGTGCCGATGATCCACGAGGGACGCGTGAGCAGGCGACGGAGCTGGTCGAAGCTGAGTCCCGAGGTACCCTGCGAGCCGCTCAGACGCTCGACCTTCTCGACGCCGCGGTGCTGGTACTGCGCGCCGAGCGACATGAACACCGCTCCGGCCAGGGCGAGCGGGATGCCGAGGAGCAACCCGGGGTTCTGGAAGACACCGACGAGCTGTTCGCCGACGTCTTCGACCGAGTTCACTTCCACACCCCTGCGCTCACCCTACGACCCTACCTGCCGCAGTGCGCCCAGTAGGGTTGTGACGTGGCTGTACTTCCGATTCGCATCATGGGCGACCCCGTCCTGCACTCCCCCGCTTCCCCCGTCGACGAGATCACCGACGAGATCCGCACGCTCGTCGCCGACATGTTCGAGACGATGGACATCGCCCCGGGTGTCGGCCTGGCCGCCCCGCAGGTCGGCGTCGGCCTGCGCATCTACACCTACTCCTACGTCGACGACGACGATCAGCCATGGCGCGGCGTCATCCTCAATCCCGAGCTGTGGATCACCCCGCTCGAGCCCGGCTCCCCCGACCCCGACCTGGAATCCGAAGGCTGCCTGTCGTTCCCGGGCGAGCGCTTCCCCCTGCGCCGGTCGGAGAGCGCACGCGTCACGGGCATCGACCTCGAGGGAGCTCCTGTCTCGATCGCGGTCGAGGGATGGCGCGCACGCATCATGCAGCACGAGTTCGACCACCTCGACGGCATCCTCTACGTGGATCGGCTGTCGGACGGCGACTGGAAGACAGCGCAGAAGATCGCGCGGAAGCGCGGCTGGGGCCGACCCGGCGCGAGCTGGATGCCCGGCGTCGACGATCTGGAAGGCTGAGGATAGGGATGACCCCGCACGCACGCCGCGGCCTCGCCGGGCTCGCACTCACCGCCTCCCTCTCGATCACCCTCCTCGGGTGCAGCACATCGGAAGAACCCGAGCGCGACTCCGAGACCGGTCAGGTCGCGGAGGAGGCGACCATCGACATCGTCGCGCTCGAGCTGGGCGACTGCATGATGGATGCCCCCAGCGGTCTGCGCGAGGACATCGTCGTGGTCCCCTGCGCGGAGTCCCACGACCAGGAGGTCTTCCACGAGATCACCATGCCCGACGGGGACTTCTCGGAGACCGACATCGACGCGGCGAGCATGGAGTGCATCGGCGAGCCCTACACCGGCTTCATCGGCCTCGAGAAGGCCGAATCGGTGTTCGAGGTTTTCCCCCTCACCCCGAGTGAGACGTCATGGGAAGAGCACGACGACCGGACCATCCAGTGCGTCGTCTTCGACCCGTCCGGCCCCGTCACCGGCTCTCTTGCGGGCGCATCACGTTGACGTCTCGCCGCGGCCGGGCCGGAGATCGAGCCGACGCAGCAACTGCGCGTTGAGCGCGACGACGACCGTCGAGAGCGACATCAGCACGGCACCGACCGACATCGGCAGCACGAACCCGATCGGCGCCAGCACGCCCGCGGCCAGCGGCACGGAGAGCAGGTTGTAGCCGGCCGCCCACCACAGGTTCTGCGACATCTTGCGATAGGTCGCGCGCGACAGCTCGATCACGGATACGACGGAGCGGGGATCGGAACTGGCCAGGATCACCCCGGCCGAAGCGATCGCCACGTCGGTCCCCGCCCCGATCGCGATGCCGACGTCGGCCTGCGCCAGCGCGGGGGCGTCGTTCACGCCGTCCCCGACCATCGCGACGGTCCTGCCCTCGCGCTGCAGTTCCGCGACCGTGGCCGACTTGTCCTCCGGGCGCACGCCCGCGAACACACGCCGGATGCCGAGATCTGCGGCGACGGCATCCGCGACCGCCTGCGCGTCCCCGGTGATCATGACGACGTCGACGCCGCGCCGATGAAGGTCATCGACCGCGGCCCGGGACTCGGTGCGCACCTCATCGGCCAGCGCGAACGCGCCAGCCAGCGCGCCGTCGACGACGACGTGCAGGATGATCGCCCCGGTCGCCCGCCATGCCTCGGCGATGGGCAACTCCGCTGCCCCGACCTCGTCGAGCATCTTCGGGCCGCCCACGCGTACGTCCTCGCCGTCGACCGCCGCCCGGACTCCGACAGCCGGCGATGAGGAGAATCCCGTGGCCGAGGGGACGTCGAGTGCGCGTTCCTCCGCCGCGCGGACGATCGCCCGGGCGAGGGGGTGCTCGCTGTCTCCCTCCGCCGATGCCGCCAGGGCGAGCACGCGAATGGGATCGATGCCGTTGGCCGCCGCGATATCGGTGACGACCGGCTCACCGCGCGTCAGCGTTCCGGTCTTGTCGAACAGCACCGTGTCGACGGTACGCATGCGTTCGAGCGCCAACCGGTCCTTCACGAGGATGCCGGCACGGGCCGCACGCTCGGTCGCGATCGAGACCACGAGGGGAATCGCGAGACCCAGAGCATGCGGGCACGCGATCACGAGGACGGTGATCGAACGCACGACCGCGGCGTCGACGTCGCCGACGGCCGACCAGGCCGCGGCGGTCGCCGCCGCCGAGATCAGCGCGAACCAGAACAACAGCGCCGCCGCCCGATCGGCGAGCCGCTGGGCGCGGGATGACGAGTTCTGCGCATCCTCGACCAACCGACGGATGCCGGCCAGCGCCGTGTCGTCGCCGACCGCGGTGATCTCGACGCGGATACCCGAATCGGTCGCCACGGTACCGGCGGTGACCGTCTCGCCGGACTCCCGTGTCACCGGGCGGGACTCCCCCGTGATCATCGACTCGTCCATCGCCGCGCTCCCGTCGACGATCCGCCCATCGGCGGGCACCCGCGAGCCGGGGCGCACCACCACCAGATCGCCCGGACGGAGCTCGTCCGGCGACACGCTCACCGTTCGACCGCCCTCGAGGCGCTCGGCCTCGTCGGGCAGGAGCGCGGCCAGCGAATCGAGCGCCGAGGTCGTCTGCGCCAGCGAACGCATCTCGATCCAGTGCCCGAGCAGCATGATGACGATGAGGAGGGCGAGCTCCCACCAGAACTCCAGCTCGTGGAGCAGCAGCCCCAGGGTCGCTCCCCACGAGGCGAGGAACGCGACCGTGATCGCGAGGGCGATCAGCAGCATCATTCCGGGGCGTCGTGCGCGCAGTTCGCCGACGGCGCCCTGGAGGAACGGCCGACCGCCCCACACGTACATCACCGAACCGATGACGGGGGCGACGAATCGCACGCCGCCGTCGGGGATGTCGTAGCCGATGATCATCGCGAACATCGGCGACAGCAGCACGACCGGCACCGCCAGGATCAGATTGATCCAGAACAGTCGCCGGAACTGACCGACGTGATCGCCGTGCCCGGTGTGCCCCGCGTGGGCGGAGTGCCCGTCGTGAGCGGAGTGCCCTCCGGCATCCGCCTGCTCACTGGCGGGCGCCGCATCGTGCCCGTGGTGCGCGTGTGCGTGCATCTCGCTCATCGCACTCTCCCCTCTTCGCGCGCGATGCTGCGGAACCCGCGCAGGCGCAGACTGTTGCCGACCACGAACACGCTCGACAGGGCCATCGCAGCGCCGGCCAGCATCGGATTGAGCAGTCCGAGGGCCGCGATCGGGATCGCCGCCACGTTGTAGGCGAACGCCCAGAACAGGTTGGTCTTGATCGTGCTCAGCGTGCGGCGCGAGAGGCGGATCGCGTCGACGGCGCTGCGCAGATCGCCGCGGACCAGAGTGACGTCGGACGCCTCTATCGCGGCATCCGTTCCCGTTCCCATCGCGATACCGAGGTCGGCACGCGCGAGCGCGGGGGCGTCGTTGACACCGTCGCCGACCATCGCGATCGTCCGGCCGTCCGCCTGCAATCGCGCGATCACCTCGGCCTTCTGCGCGGGGAGGACCTCGGCGATGACCTCGTCGATGCCGACCTCGCGAGCGACATGCCGCGCCACCGCCGCGTTGTCGCCGGTGAGGAGCACGGGGGTGAGCCCCATCGCGGTCATCCGTGCGACCGCTTCGGCACTCGTCGGTCGCACGGCATCCGCCACGACGAGCGCTCCGCGGAGCGCACCGTCCCAGCCGACCGTCACCACCGTACGCCCCGCCTGCTCGTGCGAAGCACGGGCAGCGAGAAGAGCGCCGGTATCGGAGGTGTCGGAATCATCGAACAGCGCGGCGCGGCCGACACGCACGCGCCGCCCGTCGACGATGCCCTCCACTCCGATGCCGGGATGGTTGACGAACCCGTCGACGGACGGAAGCGCGTCGACCTCGGTCGTCGCCGCACGAGCGATGGCCTGGCCGATCGGATGCTCGGACGCCCGCTCGAGAGCACCGGCGAGACGGAGGAGCTCGACGCGGTCCGTGCCCTGTTCGACGATCACGTCGACGAGGCCCATCGCGCCGCGGGTCACCGTCCCCGTCTTGTCGAGAACGACCGTGTCGACCGCTCGCGTGGACTCGAGCACCTCCGGCCCCTTGATGAGGATCCCCAGCTGGGCTCCGCGGCCGGTACCGACGAGCAGAGCGGTGGGGGTCGCGAGACCGAGCGCGCAGGGGCACGCGATCACCAGCACCGCGACGGCGGCCGTGAACGCCATCGTCGTCGAGGCACCGACGACGAACCAGGTGACGAGCGTGCCGAGAGCGATCACCAGCACGATCGGCACGAAGACGCCCGAGATCCGATCGGCCAGACGCTGCACCTCGGCCTTCCCGGTCTGAGCCTCCTCCACCAGTCGCGCCATCTGCGCGAGTTGCGTGTCGGCGCCGACCCTGGTCGCCTGGACCACGAGGCGACCACCCGCGTTCACCGTCGCCCCGATGACCGGGTCTCCCGCGACGACCTCGACGGGGACGGATTCCCCCGTCATCATCGAGGCGTCGACGGCCGATGTCCCGGACACGACGACCCCGTCCGTCGCGATCTTCTCGCCAGGGCGCACCACGAACTCATCGCCGATCCGCAGTTCCTCCGCGGGGATGCGCCGCTCGATCCCTTCCCGGAGCACCGCGACGTCCTTCGCGCCGAGTTCCAGCAGGGCGCGCAGCGCGGCTCCCGCGCGACGCTTCGACCGCTTCTCGAAATACCGACCGGCCAGGATGAACATCGTCACGCCCGCGGCGACCTCGAGATAGATCGCATCGGCACTGTCGGAGGGTGAGAGCACGAACTCGAACGGATGCGTCATGCCCGGCATTCCGGCCATGCCGAAGAACAGGGCGTGCAGCGACCACAGGAACGCCGCGATCGTGCCCATCGACACGAGCGTGTCCATCGTCGCCGCTCCGTGACGGAGATTCACCCAGGCCGCCCGGTGGAAGGGCAACCCACCCCACACGACGACGGGAGCGGCGAGCGTCAGCGACGCCCACTGCCAGTACGTGAACTGCAGTGCCGGGATCATCGCCATCGCGATCACGGGCACGGTCAGCGCGATCGTGACGAGCAGCCGCGTGCGCAGGCTGTCGAGCTCGGGGTCGCCCGCGGCATCGGGTTCGGTATCCGGCGTACGCTCCGGCAACGCGGCCGTGTACCCGGCCTTCTCGATCTCGGCGATCAGGACGGCCGGGTCGTAGCCCGAGGGCACCGCGACGGACGCCTTCTCCGTCGCGTAGTTGACCGTGGCGGTCACCCCGTCCAGGCGATTGAGCTTCTTCTCGATCCGCGTTGCGCACGAGGCGCACGTCATCCCGCCGATCTCGAGGTCGACACCGGCCGCCCGAGCGCTCATCAGACGCGCACGGCCGAGTATCCGGCCTCGGATACAGCCGCGAAGATCTGCGCATCGTCGACGTCCGGAGCGGTGATGCGCAGCATCCCGCTCTGAGCGCTGACGTCGACGACCTCGACGCCGTCGATCTGCTCGACCTCTTCGCGGACCGACATCTCGCAGTGGCCGCAGGTCATGCCGGTGACGCGGAATTCGGTGGTGGTGTCGCCCATGGCTACTCCTTCGATAGGGACCGATACCCCCAGGGGGTATCACATTAAACGTCACTCTACCCGGGATATTCCCCGACCGCACCCGCACGTTCCCTACGGCATACTTCCAAGGGAACGAAAGGATGCGCGATGACGCAACCACCCCAGGACCCCACTTCCCCGCGTCGCGCCGGAGTCTTCCGACGCCGAGCCGCCGACGGCGGTGCGGTGACGACGGACGCAGGTCGCCGCACCCGCTACGTCGACGACGGCAGACTGAGCGTCCCGTCACGCAGCACCACGGTCGACGACGCGATGCGCTTCACGCGGGAGGGCGCGAACCGCACCACGCTGCTGTTGTACCCGACGCCGACGCCGAACGATGTCGCCGAACTCGCGACGGCGTGGGAGCTCCACCCCGTCCTCGTCGAGGATCTGCTGCACGCCGGTCAACGCCCGAAACTCGAGCGCTACGACGACACCCTCTTCCTCGTCGTGCGTTCGGCCTGGTACCTCGACGCAACCGAGGACGTCGACTTCGCGGAATTCCACATCCTCGTCCGGCCGCACGCCGTCGCCGTGTTCTGCCAGGATGCCCGTTGGATCGACGGCGTCGACGCCGACGACGCCTCCGGGGCAGCGGATCGGGGCGAGCAGACGCTCCTCGCCGATGAGAAACTGCTCCGGCACGGGCCCGAAGCCATCGTCTACCGACTGCTCGACGCCATCGTCGACGGCTACTCCCCCGTGCTGCGCGGCATCGCGGTCGACAAGGAGCAGATCGAACGACAGGTGTTCCGCGGCGAATCCACGGTGACCGAGCGCATCTACCGCCTCAGCCAGGAGGTCATCGACCTGCAGCAGGCGACATCCGGGTTGAGCGAGGTGCTGGCCGCCCTGCGCGACGGCTTCACACGCTACGACATCCCCGAAGAGCTGCAGACCTATCTCCAGGACGTCGACGACCACCTCCGCCGAATCGGCACGCGGGTTGCGGAGGTGCGCGAGTCGCTGTCGCAGATCCTCACCGTCAACGGAACCCTCGTCGCCCAGCGCCAGAACGAGGACATGAAGAAGATCTCAGGGTGGGCGGCGATCCTGTTCGCGCCCACGCTCATCGGTGCGATCTACGGCATGAACTTCGACAACATGCCCGAACTGCACTGGACCTTCGGCTATCCGCTCGCCGTCGGCGGGATGATCGCATTCGCACTCGTGCTCTTCCTCGTCTTCAAGAAGCAGAAGTGGATGTAGCAGGAACTCGCGGCAGGCAAGGGAAAAGCCCCTCCGAAGAGGGGCTTTTCATTGGCTCCCCGGCTTGGACTCGAACCAAGAACCTGCCGGTTAACAGCCGGCTGCTCTGCCAATTGAGCTACCGAGGAATGTGCTCCGCTGCGCGGGCAACTCGACAAGCTTAGCAAACTCCGAGCCGTGCTCGTGACACCGGGGGCGGTTATCGCGCTCTCGGGCGTGTCGCGATCACCGCCGAGAATCCGCCTCCGCGTTCGGCACCCAGAGCAGATCCTTCCCGACCCCGCGCGCCACGACGTGTCCGGCGCGCAGCATGAGCGTCTCGGCATTGAGCTCGCGGATGAAGTCGGCGTCGTTCGTCACGAGAAGCGCCGCCATCGACTGCTCCTTTCGCCGCCGCGTGATCGCGTCGAAGACCACCGGACGCACCTCGAGGTCGAGGTTCGCGAGGATCTCATCGGCGATGAGCACCTGCGGCTCGAGCACGAACGATCGCGCGATCGCCACGCGCTGGCGCATACCGGCGCTCAGCTCGTACGGGAACTTCGCGGCCGTTCCGAGCGGCAGGTGCAGCTCGTCGAGAAGCGTGGCGACGCGGATCGAGAGCGCCTTGCTGTTGACACGCTTCTCCCGCATCAGGATGGGCTCGGCGATCACCTCGTTGACGGTCAGCCGCGGAGGAAGATCGGCTCCGGCGCCCTGCGGCACGAAGCCGGTGCGGTAGGTGAGCACGCGGTGCTTGCGTCCGGGTCGACGCGCGTCGACGCCGCAGACCTCCGCGCGACCACCGACGACCTTGACCGACGGATCGGTGGATCCTGCCAGAGCGGCGACGAGGCTCGACTTGCCCGACCCTGTGGGCCCGGCGATGCACAGGAGCGCGCCCGGAGCGAGCGAGAACGAGACGCCGTCGACCGCGCGCGTGGGAGATCCGTGCCCGATCCGGTCGATGACCAGATCGGAGCAGTCGATGGCGTGGGTGGAGGCGTGCCTGCGGGACATTCCTCCATCCTGCCCTCCCGCAGCGGCCCCGGGGGGTTACGACTCGACGAACCGTTGACGCTCGATATCGATGTCGCGCAGGCGCATGCGGAGCGCGCGCCCGCCATCGGAGTCCGCCGGAACCCGCTGGACCGCTCCCAGGAGCTCCTGCTTCTCGCTCTCGAGCTGACGCAGGACGAGGCGCCGCGCGAGATCCGTGGTGCTCGCCACCGCGCCCTCTTCGTTCCGCGCGGGGAACGGCATCATGAGCAGCTCCCCCGCGAGCGAGCGGTACGGCTCACGCACGCTGTTGACGGCATCCGTCGCCCACCCCGCCCGCGTACGATCCGCAGCCGCCGCGACCGCCTCGCGCACGGCGTCGAGTGCGGGCGTGCGCAGCGGCGCGCTGAGCGCCCGTGAGAGCAGCGGCTGGTCGATCTGATGGCCGTACTGCAGCGCGCCCATCAATGCGTCGCGCTCCACGGCGATGTCGGCCGAGCGCGGCAGGCTCGCGAGCGTCACGGGAGCGATCCCGGATGCTGTGCCCTCGCCCGCACCGGAGGGCACCGTCTCGCGGCGCGAGGGAGCGCTCTGCGATCCGCCGCGCGCCGAGCGCTCGACCTCGGTGTGCACCTCGGTCGGGTCCATGCCCAGGCGTCGCGCGAGCACGCGCTCGTATCCCGGGCGCAGCAGTCGATCGCGGATCTCCGCGACGATCGGGGCGGCCGCCCGCAGCGCACCGACGCGCCCCTCGACCGTCGCCAGGTCGAAGCCTGCGAGCTTGCGATCGATCGCGAACTCGAACATCGGGACCTTCGCGTCCATGAGGCCGCGCACGGCGGCATCCCCGCGCTGCAGGCGCAGGTCGCAAGGATCGAGACTGTCGGGCGCCACGGCCACGAACGTCTGCGCGTTGAAGCGGTCGTCCTCGGTGAAGGCGCGTAGCGCCGCCTTCTGCCCCGCCTCGTCGCCGTCGAACGTGAACACGACCTCGCCCGACGCATTGTCGTCGCCCATCACTCGGCGCAGTACCTTGATGTGCTCGGCGCCGAAGGCCGTTCCACAGGTCGCCACCGCCGTCGTCAGTCCGGCGAGATGGCAGGCCATGACATCGGTGTACCCCTCGACGACCACGACACGGCGCGGATCGCCACGGGAGATGTCGCGCTTGGCGAGGTCGAGGCCATAGAGGACCTGCGCCTTCTTGTAGATCGGCGTCTCGGGGGTGTTGAGGTACTTCGGCCCCTGGTCGTCGTCGAAGAGCTTGCGCGCGCCGAACCCGATCGTCTGACCGGATACGTCGCGGATCGGCCAGACGAGTCTGCCGCGGAATCGGTCGTACACGCCACGCTGCCCGGTGGAGACCAGACCGGCGGTGCTGAGCTCCTCGCGGGTGAAGCCCTGCGCCGTCAGCGCCTTGAGCATCCCGTCCCATCCGCGGGGAGCGAAGCCCACACCGAAGTGCGCCGCCGCTCCGGCATCGAACCCGCGCTCGCCCAGGAACCGTCGCGCCGCCTCGGCATCCGCCGACAGCAGCTGCGACCGGAAGAATTCGGCCGCGGCGGTGTTCGCGGCGTACAGCCGACTGCGACCGCTCGTCTCGGGGGCGGCGCCGCCGTCCTCGTAGTGGAGCGTGTAGCCGATGCGCCCGGCGAGCCGTTCTACCGCCTCGGTGAAGCTCACGTGATCCATCTCGCGCAGGAACGAGTAGACGTCGCCCGATTCCCCGCACCCGAAGCAGTGGTAGTAGCCCACCTGCGGGCGCACGTGGAAGCTCGGGCTCTTCTCGTCGTGGAAGGGGCAGAGCCCCTTGAGCGATCCGACGCCGGCGGACTTCAGCGCGACGCGCTCCCCCACGATGTCGGCGATGTTCGTGCGCGACTTGACCTCGTCGACGTCGGCCTGCCGGATACGGGGCATCAGCGCGCCCCTTCGACGACGGTCGACCTCTCGGCGTGCGCGCGCGCCCCGGGGCGTGCGTGACGGGGGGTCCAGATGCCGACCTCGGCCGGGTCGATCTCGCCCACGAGACGGTTGTGCCAGTCGATCGCGCTCTGGTCGGTGAGGCTGGCGATCTGGTCGACGATCACGCGTGCGCGCTGGTCGTCGGTCTCGGCGTCGTGGAAGTCCGCGGCGAACGCGGGCTCGAGCACATCGGCTCCGGCCGACCACAGCGTGTCGGTCTGCCACAGCGCGTCGGCGAGACGCGTGAGCACCCGGCGCTGCTCCTTGTAGACGCCCTTGCGCGCCTCGATCGTCACGATCGCCTGGCCCATGATGCCCTTGAGCACGGCGATCTCGGCCTCGACCACGCGCGGCACGACGACGTGCCCGTTGTAGCGCACGAGGTTCTCGCTGCCGTAGGCGTCGCGGGTCGCCGACACGGCCGCACGGGCGAACCGCCCGATCAGGTCGCTCGTCAGGTTCTTGAGACGCGCGAGCGACTGGCGACTGCGGTCGAAGGACGAGAGCCACATCGACTGTGACGAGAGCCGGTAGAGGGCATCGGCGAGTTCCTCGCGCGTGAAGTCGTACCCCACCCACTGCTGGATGCGGCTGAGCAGCGCCTCGTGCTCGGCCGGATCGGAGAGCTGGGCCACGTCGAGGTAGCCGTTGACGATCGCATCCTCGAAGTCGTGCACCGAGTACCCGATGTCATCGGAGAGATCCATGATCTCGGCCTCGATGCAGCGCAGCCGTCCGGGCGCGCCCTCGCGCATCCACCGGAAGACGGCTTCGTCTTCGGGGTACACCCCGAATTTCAGACGTCCACCGGGATCGGGAACCGGGCTGTCGACCGTCCAGGGGTACTTGCACGTGGCGTCGAGGCTCGCGCGCGTGAGGTTGAGCCCGACGGAGCGCTCGTCGTCGTCGAGCACCTTCGCCTCGAGCCGGGTGAGGATGCGCAGCGACTGCGCGTTGCCCTCGAACCCGCCGATGTCGGCCGCCCACTCGTTGAGCGCACGCTCGCCGTTGTGACCGAAGGGCGGGTGCCCGAGATCATGGCTGAGGCAGGCGGTGTCGACCACGTCGGCCGAGACCCCCAGCGCGATCGCGAGCTCGCGACCCACCTGTGCCACCTCGAGCGAGTGGGTGAGACGGTTGCGGGCGAAGTCGGCCGTGCTCGCCGGACTCAGCACCTGCGTCTTCGCGGCGAGCCGCCGCAGCGCGGCGGAGTGCAGCACGCGCGCCCGGTCGCGCGCGAAGTCGTCGCGCTCCGAACGATGTGTCTCGGCGAAGAAGCGCTCGGCGTCGCGCGGGTCGTACCCGTCGACTCGGGGTGCACGCGCCGGCGTGCCCGGGTCACCCACCGCTGTTCTCGATCTCTGCTCCACGCATCATCTCCGAGGCCGACGCGGCGATCTCGCGCGAATCGAGCCACTTGTCCGGGAGGGCCGGGCGCTTCGGACGGCCGGCGCGGCCGCGCTGCCCCTCGGCATCCGCTCCGGGATAGGGGGCGGTGTGGTCGAGGCGGCTCAGCAGGTCGTCGATCTCGGCGAGGCTCGAGGCCGTCGCAAGCCCCGTGCGGATGTCGCCGCCCACCGGATACCCCTTGAAATACCAGGCCACGTGCTTGCGCACGTCGCGGCATCCGCGGTCCTCGTCCTCGAAGAACTCGACGAGCAGTTCGGCGTGTCGACGGAAGGCGTCGGCCACGAACCCGAGCGTGGCGTCGACGGGGTGGCTCTCGGCGCCGAAGGCGGCGGCCAGTTCTCCGAAGAGCCAGGGGCGCCCGAGGCATCCGCGTCCGACGACGACGCCGTCGCAGTCGGTCTGCTCCATCATGCGCACGGCGTCGTCGGCCGACCAGATGTCGCCGTTTCCGAGCACCGGGATGCTGGTGACGGCCTGCTTGAGCTTGCCGATCGCGTTCCAGTCGGCGTTGCCGGAGTAGAACTCGCTCGCGGTGCGGGCGTGCAGGGCAACCGCGGCGACGCCTGCGTCTTCGGCCGCGCGCCCGGCGTCGAGGAAGGTGAGATGGTCGGGATCGATCCCCTTGCGCATCTTCACGGTGAGAGGCACGTCGCCCGCCGCCTTCACGGCCTGCGTCACGATGTCGGCGAAGAGCGAGCTCTTCCACGGCAGAGCCGCTCCCCCGCCCTTGCGCGTCACCTTGGGCACCGGGCATCCGAAGTTCAGATCGATGTGGTCGGCGTGGTCCTCGGCGACGATGATGCGCACGGCTTCGGCGATCGTCTTCGGGTCGACGCCGTAGAGCTGGATGGACCGCGGCGTCTCGCTCTCGTGGTGACGGATCAGACGCATCGTCGTCTCGTTGCGTTCGACGAGAGCGCGCGAGGTGATCATCTCGCTGACGTAAAGGCCGGCGCCGTACTCGCGGCACAGACGACGGAAGGCGGTGTTCGTGATCCCGGCCATGGGCGCGAGGACCACCGGCACGTCGAGGTCGATGGGACCGATGCGAAGCGTGCGCGCGGATTCGGTGGCGAGAGTCATGTCCTGACCATTCTCCCAGACGCGGAGCCCGGAGTGCCCCATCGACCTAAGCTGTGGAGTATGACCGATTCCGCGCTCCGTTCGATCCCCTTCACCGATGCGCAGGGCAACGAGAAGACTCTCGATGACCTCGGCGCCGATGTGCTGCTGGTGGTGAACGTCGCGTCGAAGTGCGGGCTCACCCCGCAGTACGAGCAGCTCGAGGAACTGCAGCGCCTGTACGGCGACCGCGGGTTCAGCGTGGTCGGCTTCCCCAGCAACCAGTTCCTGCAGGAGCCGGGCTCCGTGGAGCAGATCACGGAGTTCTGCTCCACGACCTACGGCGTCACCTTCCCGGTGAACGACAAGGTCAAGGTCAACGGACGGAACGCCGCAGAACTCTTCAAGGCTCTGAAGGAGACGCCCGACGCGAACGGCAAGGCCGGGCGCGTGGAATGGAACTTCGAGAAGTTCCTCGTGCTGCCCGACGGCGAGGTCCTCCGGTTCCGGCCGAAGCAGAAGCCGGACGACCCCGCGATCGTCGGTGCGATCGAGGCTGCGCTGACGCGTTAGACCGCGGCGGCCTCGGCCTCCGCGTTGCCCTCGAGCTCGGCGTCGCCGCGCTTCGACCACAGGTCGCGCAGCACGTTCTCGAACGCGGCGGGAGGCTGGGCACCGCTGATGCCGTACTGCCCGTCGATCACGAAGAACGGCACGCCCTGGATGCCGTAGGTACGCGCCTGCGCCTGGTCCTGGCGGACGGCCGGGAGGTACTGCTCGGTCTCGAGCGCTTCGCGTGCGCCATCGGCATCGAGACCGACCTCGACCGCGAGGGCCACGAGATCGTCGATGCGGCCCACGTGCTTGCCCTCCGTGAAGTACGCCGACATCAGGCGCTCCTCCATCTCGTGCTGGAGGCCCTGCGCCTTGGCGAAGTGCAGCAGCTCGTGCGCCTTGACGGTGTTGGTGTGCTGCAGCAGGTCGAACCGGTACTGCAGGCCCGCCTTCTCGGCGACACCGGTCACGTTGGCGAGCATCTGCTCGACCTGGTCGCGCGGCATGCCCTTGTGCCCGGCGAGGAAGTCGATCTCATCGCCGTCGAAGTCGACGGGGGTGTCGGGCGAGAGTTCGAACGAGTGGAAGGTGACGTTCACCTGCGGGGCGTCGTCGTCGCCGGAGACCGCTTCGAGCCCCTTCTCGAGATTGCGCTTGCCGATGTAGCACCACGGGCAGGCGATGTCGGACCAGATGTCGATGGAGATAGGTTCGCTCACACTTTCGTCCAACCCCCTCGGACTCGCTCGTATTCCGGTGGGAAGTAGGATCGTCGGATGCTGTCCGCCGACGATCCGTTGCCGCTGACGCCGCAGCGCGTGCTGGTGGCGGGCGTCTCCGGATCCGGCAAGACCACTCTGTCCGGCCGCATCGCCCGACTCTGGGGGCTGCGTCACGTCGAGATCGACGGACTGTTCCATGGCGCCGACTGGACGCCTCGACCGGAGTTCCTCGCCGACGTGCGCGCGTTCGCGGGCGAGGAGCGCTGGGTCACCGAGTGGCAGTACACGAGCAAGGGCACGGACGAGATCCTGCCACCGCGCGCTCACCTCGCCGTGTGGCTGGACTACCCGTATCGCGTGGTGCGGTCGCGCCTGCTCCGCCGCACGATCGGCCGCAGCGTCCTTCGCACCCGACTGTGGAACGACAACGTCGAGAGACCGATCTGGCGGACGTTCCGCGGCTCACCCGAGGAGAACATCCTCGCCTGGCAGACGGCGACGCTCGGCAAATGGGCGGAACGGATGCCGGTGGTCGCCGCCGAGTTCCCGCATCTCGTGATCGTGCGTCTCCGGCATCCGCGCGAGGCGGAGCGATGGCTGCGCGCTCAGGCCGAGGCGTCGGGCGCGTCGATCGCGCCGCCGAAGCGGCGGTCGCGCGAGAGATAGATCCCGATCGCCCGCCAGAGCTCCTCGCGAGAGAAGTCCGGCCAGAGCGTGTCGAGGAACACCATCTCGGCGTATGCCGATTCCCAGAGCAGGAAGTTCGAGGTGCGCTGCTCCCCCGAACTTCGCAGGAACAGGTCGACATCGGGCATGTCGGGCACGTACAGGTGGCGACGGATCACCTTCTCGCTGATCGCGTTCGGCTTCACCCGGCCCGCCGCGACGTCCGCCGCGATCGAGCGCATCGCGTCGACGAGTTCCACCCGTCCGCCGTAGTTGACGCACATCGTCAGCGTGAGCACGTCGTTGCCACGCGTCAACTGCTCGGCGTACTGCAGTTCCTTGATGACGCTGCCCCACAGGCGCGGCTTGCGCCCCGCCCACCGCACCCGCACGCCCCACTCGTTGAGCTGGTCGCGGCGCCGGTGCAGCACATCGCGGTTGTAGCCCATGAGGAAGCGCACCTCCTCGGGCGACCGCGCCCAGTTCTCGGTCGAGAACGCGTAGACCGAGAGGTGCTTCACGCCCGCCTGGATGGCGCCGGCGACGACGTCGAGCAGCACCTCCTCGCCCGCCTTGTGCCCCTCGACCCGGCTCAGGCCCCGGCGATTCGCCCAGCGTCCGTTGCCGTCCATGACGATCGCCACGTGCTCGGGCACCGCACGGAACTCCGGCGGGTGCACACCCGTCCAGTCGAGCGGTCGGTACGCCACCGCGTCTTTGTGCGTGTAGGGCTTGGGGGTCACCGTGCTCCTCCGGGGATGTCGGATACGTGCGCGAGCGAGCGGATGCCGCGCTCGAGGTGCCATTGGGCGTAGGCGCTGATGAGGCCGGACGCAGTGGCCGTGTCGGCGGCGGACGCCGAGTCGACGGCATCCCACTCGCCCGCGAGCAGTGAGCGCAGAAGGGCCAGCGCCGTCTCGCCGATGCGCGGGCTGCCCGCGGGAGCGCACGACGTGCACACCAGACCACCCATCTGCACGACGAACGTCGAGTGGGGTCCGGGCGTGCCGCATCGGGCGCACTCCCCGAACGACGGCGCCCAGCCCGAGAGCGCCATCACACGCAACAGGTAGGAGTCGAGGATGCTGCGGGGTGCGTGCTCGCCGCGGGAGAGCGCTCGCAGGCCCCCGACCAGCAGCAGGTACTGCTCGGGAGTCGCCTCGGCGTCGCTCAGCCGGTCGGCCGTCTCGACCATCGCGCTGGCCGAGGTGAAGCGGTCGTAGTGCGCGACGATGTCGGCGCCGTACGCGCCGAGGGACTCCGCCTGCTGCACGATGTCGAGCGACCGCCCCTGGTAGAGCTGCACATCGGCCACCATGAACGGCTCGAGTCGCGAGCCGAACTTCGACGAGGTGCGCCGTACGCCCTTCGCGACCGCGCGGATCTTGCCGTGACGGCGCGATAGCATCGTGACGATGCGGTCCGCCTCCCCGAGTTTGTGGGTGCGCAGGATCACCGCTTCGTCTCGATAGGTGGGCATCCCTCGATTATCCTCCGTGCGCGACAATGGACGGGTGACCGAACCGCTCTTCATCATCCCGTTCTGGGCGGATCTGCTGGGCGTGGGGCTCGGCGGCGTCCAGGGAGCCCTCTTCGCCTCCGGTTTTCAGGGGCAGCGACGTCTGGACTGGCTCGGCGTCGCGATCATCGGGATCATGATCGGGATGGGCGGCGGTCTCATCCGCGACATCCTGCTCGGGCAGACCCCGGCGACGCTGCAGAACCAGTGGTACCTCGTCACGGCCACCGGCGCCGCACTCTTCGGGATGCTGCTCGCCGGACTCTTCACGCGGTTGAACAAAGTGATCGTCGGGCTCGACGCGATCGTCATCGGCATGTTCGGGGCCTTCGGCACGAGCAAGGCCCTCACGCTCGGCATCCCCGAGGTTCCGGCCGTCTTCATCGGCGTGTGCGCTGCGGTCGGCGGCAGCGTGCTGCGCGACATGCTCATGGGGCTGCCGACCGCGATCATGCACGTCGGATCGTTGTACGCCGTCGCCGCGGGAGGCGGATGCGCGTTCATCGTCGTCGCGCACGCTCTCGGCATGTCGATCCCCCTCGCGGCCGTGATCGGCATCGCCGTCACCGCGGTGATCCGTGTGCTCGCGGTGAGCTTCGATGTCTCCCTGCCCGAGCAGCGTCGACTGTACCGCCGCAAGGTCGCGGCGGAGACCGGGGCGATCCCGATCGTCAAGCCCTGACGCGGTTCAACAGGGCCAAGCCCTGTGCAGGTCACCGACCCGGATAGTCGCTCAGACGGCGGCGAGCTCCGACTGCCGGGCGCGGATCGAGCGGTTCACGCCCGAGACGATCGCCTTGAGCGACGCGGTCGAGATGTCGCCGTCGATACCGACGCCCCACAGACGCTGGTCACCGATCTGCAGCTCGACGTAGGCCGCGGCCTGCGCGTCGCCGCCGGCGCTGAGAGCGTGCTCGACGTAGTCGTAGAGCGTGATGTCGAAGCCCTGCGCGCGCAGCACCTCGATGAACGCGGCGATCGGCCCGTTGCCGTTCCCCGCGACGGCCACCTGCTGGTCGTCGTCACGGAGAGTGACATCGAGCACCACATCGCCCGACATGTCGCTCCTCGTCTGCGTCGAGAGCAGCTCGAAGCGACCCCACTTGTCGTCGCTCGATACCGCCGGCAGGTACTCGTCGGTGAAGATCGACCAGATCTGGTCGCTCGTGACCTCGCCGCCCTCGGCATCCGTCTTCGTCTGGACGACGCCCGAGAACTCGATCTGCAGCTTGCGCGGCAGGTCGATCGCGTGGTCGGCCTTCAGCAGGTAGGCGACACCGCCCTTGCCGGACTGCGAGTTGACGCGGATCACGGCCTCGTAGGAGCGACCGAGGTCCTTCGGGTCGACCGGCAGATACGGCACCGCCCATTCGATGT
This sequence comes from Microbacterium sp. NPDC008134, assembly GCF_042957055.1. Lineage (NCBI taxonomy): Bacteria > Bacillati > Actinomycetota > Actinomycetes > Micrococcales > Microbacteriaceae > Microbacterium > Microbacterium sp. NPDC008134. The sequence goes on from NZ_JBIBHO010000001.1 coordinate 1,997,585, forward strand.
CGTCGACCGTGACGCCCTCCGCGTCGGCCCGCACGGACATCGCCTCGAAGCCCTTCTTGATCGCATCCTGGTGCGATCCGCTGAACGCGGTGAAGACCAGGTCTCCCGCCCAGGGGCTGCGCTCGGGCACCGGCAGCTGGTTGCAGTACTCGACCGTGCGCTTCACCTGATCGATGTCGCTGAAGTCGATCTGCGGATCGATGCCCTGCGTGAACAGGTTGATCCCCAGCGCGACGATGTCGACGTTGCCGGTGCGCTCCCCGTTGCCGAACAGGCATCCTTCGATGCGATCCGCGCCGGCCATGTAGCCGAGTTCGGCCGCGGCGATCGCGGTGCCGCGGTCGTTGTGCGGGTGCAGCGAGAGGATGACGTTCTCGCGGTGGTTGAGGTTGCGGCTCATCCATTCGATCGAGTCGGCATAGACGTTGGGCGACGCCATCTCGACCGTGGCCGGCAGGTTGATGATGACCTTGCGCTCGGGCGTCGGCTCGAAGACTTCGATCACCTGGTTGCAGATGTCGGCGGCGAACTCGAGCTCCGTGCCCGTGTAGCTCTCGGGCGAGTACTCGTAGTACACCTGCGTCTCGGGGATGCGCTTCTCGAACTCGCGGCACAGGCGCGCGCCCTCGAGCGCGATGTCGATGATGCCCTGCCTGTCGGTGCGGAAGACGACCTCTCGCTGCAGCACGCTCGTCGAGTTGTAGAGGTGCACGATGGCCTGCTTCGCGCCGGCGATCGACTCGTACGTGCGCTCGATCAGGTGCTCGCGCGCCTGGGTCAGCACCTGGATCGTGACGTCATCGGGGATCAGGTTCTCCTCGATCAGCTGACGCACGAAGTCGAAGTCCGTCTGGCTGGCGGACGGGAACCCGACCTCGATCTCCTTGTATCCCATGTTCACGAGGAGTTCGAACATCACCCGCTTGCGCTCGGGCGACATCGGGTCGATGAGGGCCTGGTTGCCGTCGCGCAGGTCGACGGCGCACCAGCGGGGCGCGGTCGTGATGCGGGCATCGGGCCAGGTGCGGTCCGGGAGGTCTACCGCGATCTGCTCGTGGAACGGCCGGTACTTGTGGATCGGCATCCCGGAGGGGCGCTGCGTGTTCTGCATGGTGGGCTTCTTCTCTTCGTCAGAAATGTACGGGCCAACACAAGCGCCGCGACGAGGAAGGCCCTAGCTCTCAGGACTCGTCGCGGCAGCTAAGAAGAAGCAGACCGCCGAAAGGCATGTGGTCATGCTAGCAGGATGCCTCGTCCGCCGCGCACGTGAGACGATCACGACCTCGGCGACACTGGTGGGTATGAGCACACCACTGCGCCGCCGTCTTCTCTGGTCCGCTGCCGCCGCGACGGCGCTCGCCACGACGCTGGCCGCCTGCGCCGCAGGCCCCGGTTCGGGCGGCGCGCCCACGAGTAGCGCGGGTTCTCACGCGCAGGACTTCTCGGACATCGTAGTCGATCCACCCGAGGGGCCCGTGCGCGGCACCGGCACGGTCCTCGACGTCGACGGCGACACTCAGTTCTGCCTCGGTGCGGTCGCCGAGTCGTATCCGCCGCAGTGCACAGGTGTGCCGCTGCTCGGGTGGAGCTGGGACCGCGTCGACGGGAGCGAGACGAGCGGAGGAACGACGTGGGGCGCGTACGCGGTGACCGGACAATACGACGGCGAGAGCATCACCGTCACCGATCCGCCGATTCTTCTGGCGTTGTACGACCCGATGCGTCCGGTCGACCCCACCGGCGGGGTCGACGGTGAGGCGACGACAACCGAGCTCACGGAGATCCAGGACGATCTGAGCTCGCGCCTGGGCACCGACGCTCTGGCCCTCTGGTCGGAGCGCAGCTACGTCTGGGTGCAGGTCGTCTGGGACGACGGACAGCTCCAGCAGGCACTCGATTCCGAATACGGCGAGGGCACCGTCATCGTCCTGCCCGCCCTGAGCGAGATCGACGCCCCCTAGGCCGAAGGACGGCCTCGGAGGACGAGGTCAGAGGACGCAGCGGACCGTCTTCGCCGTACCGCCGACGTTCGCCCATGCCCCGGCGTTCGCCGTGGCGAGCACTCCCCCCGCGCTGTTGCGGGCCTGCGCGTAGCCGGAGCTGCGGGCATTGGCGAGCGACCGCGGCACGAACCCGCTCGGCACGGTCAGGATCCCGCACGTGCCCCACGACACGCTCGTTCCCATCAGCGAGCCGCTGCTGTACGCGCAGATCCGCCCCGTCGCGCAGCTCCCGACCGCGGCGCGTGAGGCGAATCCCCCCACGGCGCCGGGCACCGTGACCTCCATGTCGAGCTCGGGCCACACGGCGCGGTGGGAATCGATGAGCACGCCGCCGGGGATCTCGTCGAGCATCTGCGCGATCTGCGGATCGACCTCGTCCGCGCCGGTCGCAGCAGATGCCGCGGCGGGGGCGGACGCCACGAGCAAGCCGGCGACGATCAGGGCGGAGAGCACGGCACGGGTAGACCTCATCACAGAATCCCTTCGATATCCCAGAGCTGGTAGGAAATGATGGCGCCGGCGGCGAACGCCTCGTTGTCGAGGAGGTTGGTGCGTTCGACACCGACGATGCGACCGGTGTCGGCGGAGAGCAGCACCACGTCGCTCGAGGTGCCGTCGGGCGACGGGACTCGCAGTGCCGTCACGGGGCGATCGAGCCTGTCGGTGGACGTGCCCAGCGCCTCGACGCCGGGCACCTGCTCCAGGATGCCGAGCATCTCGGACTCCTGAGCGTTCGTGAGCGTCCACTGCCCCTTCGCGGCACTGATCGCGGCGACGACGTCGAAGCCCGTCGGATCGCTCGGCAGCCAGTAGGCATCGAGGACCTCGCGCATGTTCTCCGGGGTCGCGGTGGGCATGTCGACGACGGGGACGGAGAACTCGCCCGGCGCCATGTCGAGCTCCCAGGCGACCTCGCCGCTGCTCGAGATCTCGGAGCCGACGTTCGCCGCGGCATCCGCGGGATCGTAGGGAACGCCCTCGATCGCGACCGTGCGGCCGGACAGATCGGCATTCCAGGTGGTCGTCACGAGCTGCGGCACGACCTCGGTCTCCCGAGTGCCCATGTCGACCGCGAACGACCAGGATGCGGATTGGGCGACACGCTCGGCCTCGGCCGGGCCCGGACCGGTCGCGAGCGCGGCCTGTGCGTCGTCGAGGATCTGAGTCGTCGTTCCCCCGGCGTCGAACTCGAGCGGGAGGGGCGTGCTGGCGACGGCCGCGTTCTGCGGAACCATGACGGCGACCGCGACGACGGCGGATGCTGCGGCGACCGTGAGCCCCGACGCCCACCCGGAGACGGCCACGCGGTGCTGCCGCGGGGCCCGCGTATCGCGCAGGATCCGTTCTCGCAGCGCGATCGCTCGCAGGTCGGGTGCGGATTCCCGCGGTGTGCGTGCCGGGTCGGCGTCGGTGAGCACGCGCTCGAGCAGAGCACTGTCAGTCATCGACGATCACCCCCTCCGATCTCAGCGCTTCGCGCACGTGAGCCTGTGCGCGGAGCAATGTCTTGCGCACCCGGGCCACGGAGCTCCGCGAGAGTTCGGCGATCTCCCCCACCGACAACCCATCCCAGTACGTGAGCACGATGATACGCCTCTCGCGGGCCGCGAGTACAGAGAGCGCACGCAGAACAGCGGCATGCTCGGCGGCATCCGTCTCGTCGCGCGGACCGCGCAACCCGTCGTGCACCGCTGCCGCCGCGCTCGAACGGGTGCGGGCACCGTGTGCGCGCCCCCGGAGCGCGCGGTCGGCCGCGCGAAGGAGCCAGATCCGCCCCATGGGCTTTCGCGGGTTCAGGCGCGCCCAGGCGGTGACGAACACCTCCGAGACGATCTGGGTCACCTCGCCGTCGTCGACGACCACGCCCTCGATGTGGTGGCGGATCGCCGCCCAATGAGCGTCGAAGACCGCGGAGAAGACCTCATCCCGCAGCGATCTCGGGTCGTCGCTGCGGGAGATCATGTGCTCGGAGGTGGCGGTCCCGCGTGCGCCGCCGGCATCCCTCGGGAAGTCATGTCAGAACCCGAGCCTGCCCAGTTGCTTCGGGTCGCGCTGCCATTCCTTCGCGACCTTCACGTGGAGCGAGAGGAACACGCGGGAGCCGAGGAGTTCCTCGATCTGCGTGCGCGCACGCGCACCGACGTCGCGCAGTCGCTTGCCCTTGTGACCGATGATGATCGCCTTCTGGCTGTCGCGCTCGACGATGATCTGCGCGTGCACGTCGGTGAGGTCGCTGCCCTCGCGCGGCGCCACCTCGTCGACGACCACGGCGATCGAGTGCGGCAGTTCGTCGCGCACGCCCTCGAGTGCGGCCTCGCGGATGTACTCGGCGATCCGGTCGTCCTGCGACTCATCGGTCGTGATGCCCTCGGGGTACAGGGCCGGACCCGTGGGCATCAGCGAGAGGATCTCGTCGGACAGGACGTCGAGCTGATCGCGCGTCAGCGCCGAGAGCGGGACGACCGCCGCCCAGTCCTCGCGCAGCGCATCGACCTCGAGAAGCCGCTCGGTGATCTCGTCGCGCCCCGCGGCATCCGTCTTCGTCACGATCGCGACCTTCTTCGCGCGCGGGTATCCGTCGAGCGACGCGGCGATCCGCCGATCCCCCGGGCCGATCTTCTCGGTGGCGGGCACGCAGAAGCCGATCACGTCGACGTCGCCGAGAATCTGCTCGACGAGATCGTTCAGACGCTCACCGAGGAGGGTCCGGGGCTTGTGGATGCCGGGGGTGTCGACGATGACGAGCTGGCCGTCCGGCCGGTTGACGATGCCGCGGATCGCCCGCCGGGTGGTCTGCGGCTTCTCACTCGTGATCGCGATCTTCTCGCCGACCAGGGCGTTCGTGAGAGTGGACTTCCCGACGTTCGGTCGGCCGACGAAGGTCACGAACCCGCTTCGGTTCTGCTCAGTCATCGTGTTCTCCTTCGTCGTCCGCGGCATCCTCGCCGCGCGCTGCTCTCTCCACGAACACCGTGGCGATCCCTCTGCCTCGTCCTCGCGAAGCCCCGCCCGTCAGGACCAGTCCGTCGACGACGGCCGTCGCGCCGGGCTGAGGAACCTGCCCGAGAGACTTCCCGAGGAGACCGCCGATCGAGTCGACGTCCTCGTCCTCCAGTTCGACCCCGAACAGGTCGCCCACGTCTTCGAGCGAGAGGCGGGAGCTCACGCGGTAACGCCCGTCACCGAGATCGAAGAAGTCCGCGGACACCCGATCGTACTCGTCCGAGATCTCGCCGACGAGTTCCTCGATGAGGTCCTCGAGCGTCACGAGTCCCGAGATCCCCCCGTGCTCGTCGATCACCAGGCACACGTGCACCGCGTCGCGCTTCATCTGCTGCAGGAGCGTCTCCGCACGCATCGACTCGGGGACGAACGTCGCGGGGCGCGAGATGGGACGGATGGATGCTCCGCGCCACGCTCCCTCGTCGCGGTACGCGAACTGCACGAGGTCCTTGAGGTAGAGCACCCCCACGACGTCGTCGGCCTCGTCGTCGACGACGGGCATGCGCGACACGCCTCGGTTCAGGAAGAGTTCCATCGCCTCGCTCGTCGACGCGGTGGCGTCTACCGTGACCATCTCGGTGCGCGGCACCATGACGGCGCGCACGAACTGGTCGGTGAAATCGAAGACGGAGTGGATGAGGTCGCGATCGTCGGCCTCGATGAGGTCGTTCGACGCCGCCTCGTCGACCATGCTGAGCAGCTGCTCCTCGGACGAGAAGGAGCTGCGTCCGGCACCCGGGGTCACCCGGTTGCCGAGAAGTACGAGACCCTGCGCGATCGGCCCCAGGATGATGCGCAGTCCGCGCACGATCGGGGCGTTCGCCCGCAGCAGACCGTCGGCGCGGTGGCGTCCGACCGACCGCGGGCTGGCACCGACCAGCACGAACGTGATCCCGGTCATGAGCACGGCGGCGGCGAGCATCGCCCACCAGATGTTGTCGAACAGCGTCGTGAACGCGACGGTGACGAGCACGGCCGCCGTCACCTCGGCGAGCACACGGATGAAGGCGACGGAGTTGACGTGCGCGTCGGGATCCGCCGCGATCCGTGCGAGCTGCGCGGCGTTGCGACCTTCCGTGCCCATCTCCTCGAGATCGGCGCGCGATCGCACGCTGAACGCCGCGTCGATCGCCGACATCAGGCCGCCGAAGGCGACGAGGAGGACGGCAGCGGCGAGGAGGACGGCGGCGACGGCCGTCATCGCCGGCGCTCGGCCGCCGCGAAGCTCTGGATGAGCTCCTTCTGCAGGCCGAACATCTCACGCTCCTCGTCGGGCTCGGCGTGGTCGAATCCGAGCAGGTGCAGCAGACCGTGCGTGGTGAGCAGGATGAGCTCGTCCATCAGCGTGTGGCCGGCGGCCTGCGCCTGGGTCTCGGCGACCTGCGGGCAGAGCACGATGTCTCCGAGCAGACCGGGCGCGGTCGGACGGTCCTCGGTGCCGGGGCGCAGTTCGTCCATCGGGAAGCTGAGCACGTCGGTCGGGCCGGGCTCGTCCATCCACTGCACGTGCAGGGCTTCCATGGCGCCCTCGTCGACGAGGACGATGGCGACCTCGGCATCCGGACTCACGTGCAGCTCGGCGAGATTGTGGTCGGTCAATCGCTGCAGCACGGTCTCGTCGACGTCGATCGCCGATTCGTTGTTGATCTCGATCATGAGAGTCCTCGTTTCGGCATGCGGTCACGGGGACCGGGTCGTTGCGCTCCGCGACGATCGGCGCGATTCGCGAATTCGGCGGCCTGTTCGCGCTCGAATCGCTGCGCCGTGCGCTTCTCGTCGTACTCGCTGTAGGCGTCGACGATGCGGCCGACGAGCGAGTGCCGCACCACGTCGTCGCTGGTCAGTCGGGAGAAATGGATGTCGTCGATGTCGCCCAGCACCCGGGTCACCATGCGCAGGCCGGACGACCCCTGCGGCAGGTCGACCTGCGTGATGTCACCGGTGACGACCATCTTCGTGCCGAAGCCGAGACGCGTGAGGAACATCTTCATCTGCTCGGGCGTGGTGTTCTGCGCCTCATCGAGCACGACGAAGGAGTCGTTCAGTGTGCGCCCGCGCATATAGGCGAGCGGGGCGACCTCGATGGTTCCGGTGGCCATGAGGCGCGGCACGATCTCGGGGTCCATCATCTCGTTGAGCGCGTCGTACAGCGGTCGCAGGTACGGGTCGATCTTGTCGGTCAGGGTGCCGGGCAGGAATCCGAGACGCTCACCGGCCTCGACCGCGGGACGGGTCAGGATGATCCGCGTGACCTCCTTGCGCTGCAGCGCCTGCACCGCCTTGGCCATCGCCAGGTAGGTCTTGCCCGTTCCGGCGGGACCGATGCCGAAGACGATCGCGTTCTCCTCGATCGCGTCGACGTACTCCTTCTGTCCGACGGTCTTCGGGCGGATCACCTTGCCGCGGGTCGACAGGATCGCCTCGCCGAGCACCTCGCTCGGGCGCGGGCCCCCGTCGCGCAGCATCCGTGCAGAGCTGCTGACGTCGCTGGGAGCGAGATCGGCCCCGCCGCGGGTCATCTGCAGCAGTTCCTCGACGAGGGTCTTCGCCGCCGCGACCGCGGATGCCGAACCGCTCAGCGTGATCTCGTTGCCGCGTACGAGCACCTGCACGTCGCGGTGCTCCTTCTCGAGCATGCGCAGGAGCCGGTCCTGCGGACCGAGCAGCTGCACCATCGCGACGCCGTCGGCGTAGATCTTCTCGACGGACTCTGGAGCGGATGCTCCGCTGCGCCGCTCCGGGATCTCCGGGCTCTGATCGTGGTTGTCAGGCACCGACACTCTTCTCGGTCAGTCCCCCGCCCAGGACGTGGGCGTGGACGTGGAAAACGGTCTGTCCGGCGTTCGCGCCGGAGTTGAAGACGAGGCGGTAATCGCCGTCTTCGGTGTGCTGCGCGGCCAGCTCCTTCGCGAAGGAGACCATCTCGGCGAGCAGCGTCGGGTCATTCGCCGCGACCTCGGCGACGTCGCGGTACTCCGCGGTCTTCGGGATCACCAGGAGGTGGACCGGCGCCTGGGGTGCGATGTCGCGGATGGCGAAGACGCGCTCGGTCTCACCCAGGATCTCTGCGGGGATCTCACCGTTCAGGATGCGCGTGAAGATCGAGGGTTCGCTCATGTTCCCAGTCTAGCGGCGGGGTCGGACGGCGCGGCGGTGCGCTCACCAGCGCCGGAGCGCGACCGAGAGCACCGCGATCGCCGCGGGACCCGCCGTGGAGGTGCGCAGCACGGTGTCTCCGAGGAGCACCCGCTCGGCACCCGCCGCCGTGAGCCGCGCGAGCTCGTCGTCCGACACGCCGCCCTCCGGCCCGACGACCAGCACGATGTCGCGGTCGTCCGCGACGATCTCCGACAGACGGGTCGTCGCCGACGGGTCGAGGATCAGCACGCGCTCGCTGCCGGCCCGGGTCGCCAGGTCACCCGTGCTCGCGGGGACCGACACCTCAGGGACCCACGGCCGGTGGGCCTGCTTGGCGGCCTCGCGCACGATGGTCGCCCAGCGTTCCCGCCCCTTCACGGCCTTGGGGCCCTCCCACCGGGAGACGCTCCGGCCGGCCTGCCAGGGCACGATCTCATCGACACCCAGCTCGCAGGCCGCCTGCACGGCGAGCTCGTCGCGGTCGCCCTTCGCCAGCGCCTGCGCGAGCGCGATGCGCGGGGTCGGCGACGGATGCACCGACCGCTCGGAGACCCGCACGTCCACGCGCGCCGGGGCGACCTCCTCCGCGACGCCCTGGAGCCACACGCCCCGGCCGTCGCCGATCGTCACCTGCTCCCCCACGCGCAGCCGCCGGACGACCGCCGCGTGCTTCGCCTCGGCTCCGGTCAGCGACACGAGGTCGCCGGGCCCGGCATCCGACGACGTCTCGACGAGGAAGTGCAGTGCCATGGCTCAGTGCGTGCGGAAGCGGTCGCGAAGCTTGGAGAAGAGCCCCTGCTGGAACTGCGCGAGCTGCGGGCCCGGAGCCTTGGCCTTCTTCGCGAAGTCCTCGATGAGCGCCCGCTGCGCGGAGTCGAGCTTCGTCGGGGTCACCACCTGCACGCCGACCCGCAGGTCGCCCCGCTGCGATCCGCGCAGCGGAGTGATGCCGCGTCCCTTGATCGTCAGCACATCGCCGGACTGCACGCCGGCGCGCACCTCGAGATCCACCGCACCGTCGAGACCCTGGATCGAGGTCTCCGTGCCGAGGATCGCATCGGTCATCGACACCTCGAGAGTCGCGAGCAGATCGTCGCCGTCACGGCTGAACGCCGCGTGCGGGTTGACCGTGACCTCGACGTAGAGGTCGCCGTTCGGGCCGCCGGCTTTGCCGACCTCGCCCGAACCGGGAAGCTGCAGGCGCAGCCCGGTCTCGACGCCCGCGGGAATGTCGAGCGACACGGTGCGGCGCGAGCGCACGCGCCCCTGGCCGCCGCACGTTCCGCACGGGTACGGGATGGTCGTGCCGTAGCCCTCGCACGTGCCGCAGGGCTGCGAGGTCACGACGTTGCCGAGCAGGCTGCGCACCGTGCGCTGAACGTGACCGGAACCGCCGCAGATGTCGCAGGTGACCGGTGAGGTCCCCTCCTGGCAGCAGGATCCCTGGCACGTCTCGCAGAGCACCGCGGTGTCGACCTCGATGTCGCGGTGGGCGCCGAAGACGACGTCGCCCAGATCGAGGTTCACCCGGACCAGTGCGTCCTGACCGCGCTCGCGACGGGACCGGGGGCGCGCACGCCCACCGCCCTGACCGGCGCCGAAGAACGTCTCGAAGATGTCGCCGAACCCGCCGAAGCCTCCACCGAAGTTCCCGGAGGCGCCGTCTCCCCCGCCCATGTCGTATCGGCGACGGGAATCGTCGTCGCTGAGCACGTCGTACGCGTGCGTGACGAGCTTGAACTTCTCGGCGGCCTCCTCGCCCGGGTTCACGTCCGGGTGCAGCTGGCGCGCCAGGCGCCGATACGCCTTCTTGATCTCGTCGGTGGAAGCGTCCCGGGACACCCCGAGAACCTCATAGTGGTCGGCCACGTTCGCCTTTCTGCGTCGTTCTTCGTCGACGGCCGCTCAGCGGCTCGTCTCGTCTTCGTCGAGCATCCGCGTCAGGTAGCGGGCCACGGCCCGCGCCGCCGCGAGATTGCTCGGATAGTCCATGCGCGTCGGTCCCATCACACCGACTCGAGCCGTGCCGCTGGGGGCGGCGTAGTTGCTCGCCACGATCGAGGCCTCGCCGAGGCCGAACGAGGCGTTCTCGGTTCCGATGCTCGCGGCGAGACCGTGCTCGTCGGTGACCATCTCGCTCATCAGACGCAGGAGCGTCACCTGCTCCTCGATCGCCTCGAGCAGCGGATGGATGCTCCCGCGGAAGTCCTGCTCGCGACGGGCGAGCGTCGCGGCGCCCGCCATCACCAGGCGCTCCTGACGGAACGTGCCCAGCTCATCGACGATCACGGCCGCGAGTGCCCGCAACGCCGCCTCTCCCGGTGCGGCTTCGGGCGACGCGAGAAGCGTCTGCAGGCGCTCGGCCGCGTCGCTGACCGCCTGCCCGGTGAGCAGGGCGGAGAGTCGTGCGCGGAGCATGATCGTGTCGCTCTGGTCGATCTCGATCGGCAGCGGCGTCATCCGCTGCGAGACGCCACCGGCGTCGGTGACGAGCACGACGAGCATGCGGGTCGGGGCGAGCGGCACGAGTTCGATGTGCGTGAGGTGCGCGCGGGCGAACGACGGGTACTGCGCGAGCGCGACCTGACCGGTCAGCTGCGTCAGCACTCGCACGGTGCGCACCATCAGGTCGTCCAGATCGCTCGGCGCCGCCAGGAACGACTCGATCGCGGTGCGCTGCGCGGACGAGAGCGGGCGCAATTGGGCGAGATGGTTGACGAAGACGCGGTACCCCTTGTCGGTGGGCACCCGGCCCGATGACGTGTGCGGCGCGGTGATGAGCTCCTCGTCCTCGAGAAGCGCCATGTCGTTGCGGATCGTGGCCGCGGAGACCCCGAAGGAGTGACGGTCGACGATGGAACGGCTGCCGACGGGTTCGTGGGTCTCGACGTAGTCCTGCACGATCGCGCGGAGAACCTGGAGTCCTCGCTCTGTGACCATCGCCCTTCCCTTCCGTTGGCACTCGGACGTTCAGAGTGCCAATCCTACCCCGCCCGCGGCGTCTCTCGTCGGAGGTCGGGCCGCCGGCCTAGGATGACGACCATGACCGCCCCCACCGTCGAGCTGTCCACCGGAGTCGTCGAGGGATCGAGCGAGGGCGGGATCTCCCGGTTCCTCGGCATCCCCTACGCCGCGCCACCCTTCGGCGAGAACCGGTTCCGGGAACCGCAACCGGTGACGCCGTGGACCGGCGTGCGATCCGCCACGGCCTTCGGACCCACGGCACCGCAGCTGCCCTATCCCGGTGCGATCGGCGAGTTGCTCGGATCGGTGCGCATCGCCGGCGACGACATCCTCACCGCCAACGTCTGGGCCCCGACGGATGCCGACGACGCACCCGTGCTGGTGTGGGTCCACGGCGGCGCGCTGGAGCGCGGCACCGCGGCCCTTCCGCTCTACGACGGCGCGGGGTTCGCGGCCGCGGGGATCGTGTTCGTGTCGATCAACTACCGTCTCGGGTCGGAGGGCTTCTCGGTGCTCGACGACGCCCCGCGCAACCTCGGTCTGCGCGACGCGGCGGCGGCTCTCGAGTGGGTGCACCGCGAGATCGGCGCATTCGGAGGCGGCCCCGCGCGGATCACTCTGATGGGCGAGTCCGCCGGCGGCGCGATCGTCGCGGGCCTCCTCGCCCGCGACGAGTCGCGCGCCCTCGTCGCGCGTGCGATCATCGAGTCCGGCCCGCTCGAGGCCCAACCGCCGCAGAAGGCGGGGCGGGCCACCGCAGCCCTCGCCAAGAGGCTCGGCATCCGCACCGATCGTGCGTCGTTCGCCGCGGTGCCTCCCGAGGAACTTCTCGAGGCGCGTCGAGCGCAGTCCGCGGGCTCATCGCCGCTGGGTGGAGCGCCGGGATTCCAGTTCGCGATCGATCCCGAGAGCCTTCCGCACTCGCCTCACGAGGTGCTGCCGACGATCGACACGCCTCTGCTGATCGGCAGCAACACGGATGAGTACCGCCTCTGGTTCACTCCCGAGACCCTCGCCGAGATCCGTCCCCTCAAGCTCCTCATCGCGCGGCTGGCCCTCGGCATCCCGCGCCGCGCCGTGTCGGAGTACCGGAAGGCTTTCCCCGACGCGTCCACCGGCGAGATCTTCGGACAGCTCGCGACCGACATCATGCTGCGTGCGCCGCTGTCCCGCGCGGCACGTGCGCGCCCCGCCCTCACGTTCGTCTACGAATTCGCCTGGCCGAGCCCCGTGCGCGATCTGCGCGCCGCGCACGCCCTCGAGCTCGGATTCGTCTTCGACCGCCTGTCGGCCCCCGAGGCGCAGCGACTCGCGGGCGCCGATGCCCCTCAGGCTCTCGCCGATGAGATGCACGCCGCCTGGATCTCGTTCGTCACGACCGGTTCACCCGGCTGGTCGGCGTACGGCGTGGATCGCACGACACGGGTGTTCGATACGACGAGCGGCACGCTCCCCCAGCGACGCACCGCCGGGTTGGATCTGCTCCCGATCCGAACCTGAACGGCCTCTCGCCGTCAGTCGGTGAGCTCGCGCACCACGGCGTCGGCCAGAAGGCGCCCGCGCAACGTCAACCGCACCCGCCCCTGGACGGCGGCTCGAGCGTCGACGAGACCGTCGGCGATGAGTCCCGCGACGTTCGGACGATTGCCCGCAGGCAGGTCGGCGACGGCGATGCCCTCGGCCAGGCGGCTCTGCAGCAGCACCCGTTCGAGCATCCGCGCATCCTCGTCGGGACGCTCGGTTCCCGCGGCTGGTGAATCGGATGCCGACAACCGCTGCGCGTACGCCGCCGGATGCTTGACGTTCCACCAGCGGAGTCCGGCGACGTGGCTGTGCGCGCCGGGGCCGAAGCCCCACCAGTCACTCCCCCGCCAGTACGCGAGGTTGTGGCGCGATCGCTGCGATTCACTGCGGGCCCAGTTGCTCACCTCGTACCACTCGAAGCCGGCCGCGTCGAGACGGCGATCGGCGAGCTCGTACATGTCGGCCTGCAGGTCGTCGTCGGGAGTCGGCACCTCGCCGCGACGGATCTGCCGGGCGAGTTTCGTGCCGTCCTCGATGATGAGCGCGTAGGCGGAGATGTGGTCGGACTCGAGCTCGAGGGCGGCATCCAGCGACGCCTCCCAGTTGGCGAGCGACTCACCCGGTGCGCCGTAGATCAGGTCGACGCTCACGGCGAGACCCGCATCCTTCGCTGCGGCGACGGCCGTGCGCACGTTGTCGGGGTCGTGCGTGCGATCGAGCGCGGCGAGCACGTGCGGCACCGCCGACTGCATGCCGATCGACAGACGTGTGACACCGGCATCCGCGAGAGTCCGGGCGACCTCCGGGGTCACCGTGTCGGGGTTCGCCTCGACCGTGACCTCGGCGCCCTCGGCCAGGCCGAAGGCAGAGACCGCGGCGCCGAGCATCCGCGCGAGGTCGCCGGCCGGGAGCAGTGTGGGCGTTCCGCCGCCGAAGAAGACCGTGTCCATCGGGCGCAACGCGCCGGCCTCGCCGAGCACCCGCCGCGCGAGGTCGATCTCGGCGAGGAGGGTCGAGGCGTAGTCCTCCTGGCGGGCGCCGCGCAGCTCACTCGAGGTGTAGGTGTTGAAGTCGCAGTATCCGCACCGCACCCGACAGAACGGGATGTGGAGGTACGCGGAGAACGGGACGGAGGGATCGATCGGCAGATCGGCCGGCAGACGGCCGTCGGAGGGAGCGGGATCGCCGAGAGGAAGGGGCCCCGCCATCAGAGGGGGGTCGCGTAGAGCGGAGAGATCGCCCGGAGATAGCGGGCGAAGAGCTCGCGACGGCGACGCTTCACGAGCGGCGGCACCGTGCGGTACAGCAGGGAGTTGGGAGCGTCGAACGCGCGCACTGTGAACCAGACCTCGTCGTTGTCCTCGCGCCAGTCGACGTCGAACGACTCCTCACCGCTGACGACGGACCCGCCGACCGTGCCGAGCACGAACCCGATGCGCCGGGCCTCCTCGGTGACCGAGATCACGCGCAGCTCGGCATCCGCCCGCATGCCCGACAGACGACCGCGCACGCGCAACGTCATCCCCGGGCCGACGAGCGGCGTTCCCTCGGCGTCGTAACGGGGCTCGACATCGCGCTTGCTGGGGGCGATCGGGTTGCCTTCGGCATCGAAGCTCACCCCGGCGTAGGCCGGACCGGAAGCGGGACGCACGTCTTCGATCGCGAGTCCGGCCGCGCGCTGCGCCGTCCACGACAGCAGCGCCTCACCGGCGGTCTGGAACCGCTCCGCACCGGAGCCGATGCGCCAGGACTCCTCCGCCGGGAAGCTGCGCTCCGGCGGGTACTGCATCAGATCGGGCGCGTGGGTGGCACCCACGGCCGCATAGTCCACCGTGTCGTCTCGGAAGTTCCCGCGCCGCATGACATCCAGCCTACTGTCGGTTGCCTGGACGAACACCCCGTGATCAGTGCGCGGCGTCCGCCTCGGCCGCGACGATACGCGTGTAGCGGGCGTGGGTGCGGCGCTGCATCAGGCGCAGAGCGGGCGACAGCAGCCACCACACGACGGTCGAGGGTCGCGAGATCGACCGCGCGGTGAAGACGCCGTCGTCGAGCACGAACGACTCCTCGCCGTAGATCGGATGCCCGGGGCGCGTCTCGTACCCGAAGCCCCGCTCATCGGCCCAGACGACCCGGATCGGCTCGGTGAAGCGGATGCCGAGAACGCGCTTCGCCAGCGTGCCTTCGTTGCCTGCGACCGGCGCGGCGGTCGGTCCGTCGAAGCCCGCCCGCCGCTTGAACTCCCAGGAGCCGATCAACGCACGCACGGCACCCTGCGCCTCCGGCGCGACCGCGATGCTGCGCTCGGACAGTCGCATCCCGGCCGGGACGTCGACGATCGGATGCCGCGTCATCCCGCGCGCGTACCGCGGGAGCGTCATCGCTACTTCTTGTCCTTGCCCTCGACGTCTCCCGAGAGTGCGGCGATGAACGCCTCCTGGGGGACCTCGACGCGGCCGACCATCTTCATGCGCTTCTTTCCCTCCTTCTGCTTCTCGAGGAGCTTGCGCTTACGGGTGATGTCACCGCCGTAGCACTTGGCGAGCACGTCCTTGCGGATCGCGCGGATCGTCTCGCGAGCGATGATGCGCGCACCGATCGCCGCCTGGATCGGCACCTCGAACTGCTGGCGCGGGATGAGCTTGCGCAGGCGCTCGGCCATCATCGTGCCGTAGGCGTACGCCTTGTCGCGGTGGACGATCGAGCTGAACGCGTCGACCTTGTCGCCCTGCAGGAGGATGTCGACCTTCACGAGGTCGGCCTCCTGCTGTCCGGCGGGCTCGTAGTCGAGCGAGGCGTAGCCCTGCGTCTTCGACTTGAGCTGATCGAAGAAGTCGAAGACGATCTCGCCGAGCGGCATCATGTAGCGCAGTTCGACGCGCTCCTCGGAGAAGTACTCCATCCCCAGCAGGGAGCCACGACGCGACTGGCAGAGTTCCATGACCGTACCGACGTAGTCCTTCGGGAGCAGGATCGCGGTCTTGACGATCGGCTCCGACACCGAGCCGATGCGGCCGTCGGGGTACTCGCTCGGGTTCGTGACCGTCACCGTCTCACCCGTGTCGGAGGTGAGCACCTCGTAGATCACGCTGGGCGCGGTGGTGATGAGGTCGAGACCGAACTCGCGCGACAGGCGCTCGGTGATGATCTCAAGGTGCAGCAGGCCGAGGAAGCCGCAACGGAATCCGAAGCCGAGGGCGACCGAGGTCTCCGGCTCGTACTGCAGGGAGGCATCGGAGAGCTTGAGCTTGTCGAGTGCCTCGCGCAGCTCGGCGTAGTCGCTGCCGTCGATCGG
This sequence comes from Microbacterium sp. NPDC008134, assembly GCF_042957055.1. NCBI lineage: Bacteria > Bacillati > Actinomycetota > Actinomycetes > Micrococcales > Microbacteriaceae > Microbacterium > Microbacterium sp. NPDC008134. Next base: position 2,013,512 of record NZ_JBIBHO010000001.1, read on the forward strand.
GTAGATGCCCGAGAAGACCATCGGCTTCGGGTCGGTGTATCCCGCCAGCGCGTCGGTCGCGGGCTTGCGCGCAGACGTGACCGTGTCACCGACCTTCGACAGGCGGACATCCTTCACGCCGGTGATGAGGTAACCCACCTCACCGACGCCGAGGCCCTTGGTCGGGATCGGCTCGGGGCTCGACACCCCGATCTCGAGCGCTTCGTGGTTCGCGCCGGTCGACATCATCTGGATGCGCTCGCGCGGCGACAGGCTGCCGTCGACCATGCGGACGTAGGTCACGACGCCGCGGTAGGCGTCGTAGACCGAATCGAAGATCATCGCGCGCGCCGGGGCATCCGCATCGCCGACAGGAGCCGGGATCTCGTTCACGAGGCGATCGAGCAGCGCTTCGACGCCGACGCCGGTCTTGCCCGAGACGCGGAGGACGTCTTCCGGCTTTCCGCCGATGAGCGAGGCGAGCTCCTTGGCGTACTTGTCGGGGTCGGCGGCCGGCAGGTCGATCTTGTTCAGCACGGGGATGATGTGCAGGTCGTTCTCGAGCGCGAGGTAGAGGTTCGCGAGCGTCTGCGCCTCGATGCCCTGCGCGGCATCGACGAGCAGGATGGCCCCCTCGCATGCGGCGAGCGAACGGGACACCTCGTAGGTGAAGTCGACGTGGCCGGGGGTGTCGATCATGTTGAGGGCGAACGTCTCGCCCTCGAGCTGCCAGGGCATGCGGACGGCCTGGCTCTTGATCGTGATGCCGCGCTCACGTTCGATGTCCATGCGGTCCAGATACTGGGCCCGCATGTCGCGGTCGGCGACCACGCCGGTGATCTGCAGCATGCGGTCGGCGAGGGTCGACTTGCCGTGATCGATGTGCGCGATGATGCAGAAATTGCGGATCTGCGTCGCGGGCGTCGCGGCAGGCTGAAGCGGAGTGAGAGCGCGTGGGGACATGTTCCGTCGATTCTACGGTGAGGGAGGCCTAATGCCCGATTCCGCCGATCCGGTGGTAACGTCGCCCAGGTCTTCGACGTGGAACCGAGTTCCACGAAGGAAACGACCCCGTAACATCTTTTTGGTATACCGGAACGTGCGAAGAGGCGCGTCCGGAGTGAAGCACGTTGATCAGATCCGCAACGGCGATCCCGTTCGGCTCTGGTGAAGAGAGAGATACCGACCTTGATCAAGTACCTGCTGCGTCGAACGCTGGGCTGGCTGCTCATGATCGTCGTGGCGACGAATGTCACCTACTTCCTGGCCTGGAGCTTCCTGGATCCGCGGAGCAACTATGTGGGTCGCCGGCCTCCGCTCTCGCCGGACGAAGTCACCCGGATGCTCGAACCGCTGAATCTCAGCGACACCGTCCCGCTCGTCGAACGGTGGTGGACCTGGCTCAGCGGAATCGTGCTCCGCTGGGACTGGGGCCAGAGTCCGGTCGGCCAGTCCGTGAACGATCAGATCGCCTATCGCGCGCTGATCTCTGGTGAACTCGTGATCGGGGCCACCATCATCGGCGCCCTGCTCGGGATCGGTCTCGGTGTCTACACCGCGTCACGTCAGTACAAGCTGGGCGACCGGATCGGACAGGCGACATCGATCATCACGATGAACGTCCCGATCGTCGTGGCAGCGCTCGGCATCGTCCTCCTCGCGATCGCCTTCAACGAATGGGTCGGCGTTCGGGTCTTCTATGTGACGGGTGCCGGCGGCAACGACGTCGACGGATTCCTCCCGTTCATCCTCGACAAGATCCAGCACCTCACACTTCCGACGATCGCGCTCGTCTTCACCGGGTACGCGAGCTACCACCTTCTACAGCGTTCCCTGCTGCTCGACAACATCAAGGCGGACTATGTGCGCACGGCGCGCGCGAAGGGTCTCACCAAGCAGCAGGCCATCCGGAAGCACGCGCTTCGCCCTTCGCTGATCCCGGTCGCCACGCAGCTCGCCTTCACGATTCCGACGGTGTTCACGGGCGCAATTCTGACGGAGACGATCTTCGGCTGGAACGGAATGGGCAAGTACTTCGTCGACACGATCAGCAAGAACGATGTACACGGCGTGGTCGCAATCGCGGCATTCGGCGCCGTCCTCACCGCCATCGGTGCGGTTCTGGCCGACGTTGCCGTCGTCGTTCTCGATCCTCGAGTGAGAGTGAGCTGACATGGCCACCGAAATGATCGATCCGACGCTGCACCCGGAAGCCGTTGTCTCGGCACCCGTCATCGCGCAGCGCAAGCGGACATCCGTCTTCGCGCTGTACTACCGCCGGTTCGTGCGCAACCGTCCGGCTGTCGTCGGCGTGTTCATCTTCATCGCACTCGTCCTCTTCGCCATCATCGGTCCACTGGTGGCGAAGTACGACCACATCTTCCTCGACTTCCTCAACCTCGGCACGGGACCCTCCGCCGAGCACTGGTTCGGTACCACTCCCGCCGGAAATGACCTCTTTGCACAGGTCTCGATCGGTCTGCAGCGATCCCTCATGATCGCGGTCACGGTGTCCGTCGGAACCACTGCTCTCTCGGCGATCGTCGGCACAGCTGCGGCCTACTTCGGCGGCTTCCTCGAACGATCGACGCTCCTGATCATCCACTTCCTGATGGTCATTCCGACGTTCCTGATCCTCGCCCTGGTCTCCAACACCGCGGGCGGCGACTGGCGGGTCATCGCACTCGCCCTGATCTTCGTCGGCTGGTTCTTCCAAGCACGAGTCATCTGGACCATGGCGCTGTCTCTGCGCGAACGTGAGTACGTGCACGCGGCGCGCTACATGGGCGTGCGGGGCATGAAGATCGTGTTCCGTCATCTCCTGCCCAACATCGGTTCCCTGCTCGTGATCAACTTCACGCTCGGCGTCGTGGCCGCCGTGATGACAGAGACCGGCCTGTCCTTCATCGGCTTCGGCGTGAAGATCCCGGATGTCTCGCTCGGGTCACTGATCGGCAGCGGCGCCAACACCATCACCAGTGCGCCCTGGGTGTTCTACTTCCCGGCCGCCGCTCTGACTCTGCTCACCGTGTCGATGGCGCTCGTCGCCGACGGTCTACGGGACGCCCTCGATCCCACTTCGGCGGCTGGAGGCCGCGCATGAGCACCACCACTGCATCCACCGTCCTGTCCGTGCGTGACCTGCGGGTCAGCTTCCCCTCCGAGGCCGGACGGGTCGACGCCGTTCGAGGCGTGTCCTTCGACCTGAAGGCGGGCAAGACTCTCGGAATCGTCGGCGAGTCGGGGTCGGGCAAGTCCGTGACCTCACTCGCCATCATGGGCCTGCTCGACGAGAACGCGAAGGTCACCGGCTCCGTCGTGTTCGACGGCCAAGAACTCCTCGGCAAGACCGATAAGCAGATGTCGATGATCCGCGGTAACGGCATGACGATGGTCTTCCAAGACCCCCTGACGTCGCTCACCCCGGTCTTCACGGTCGGCGACCAGTTGATCGAAGCCCTCACGGTGCACCGCAAACTCGCCAAGAAGGACGCCTGGAAGCGCTCGGTCGAGTTGCTATCTCTCGTCGGGATCCCCGAGCCGGAGAAGCGCATGAAGGCCTTCCCGCACGAGTTCTCCGGCGGCATGCGGCAGCGCGTCGTCATAGCGATCGCCATGGCCAACAACCCGAAACTCATCATCTGCGACGAGCCCACCACGGCGCTCGACGTCACGATCCAGGCGCAGATCCTCGAACTCATCGAGAAGGCGCAGAGCGAGACCGGCGCCGCCGTCATCATGATCACGCACGATATGGGAGTCGTCGCTCGGACGGCCGACGACGTCATCGTGATGTACGCCGGCAAGCCCGTCGAGCAGGCCGAAGCCCGCGAGCTCTTCCACCACACGCGGATGCCGTACTCGATCGGCTTGCTGGGTGCGATCCCCCGCGTCGACAAGTCCGAGAAGCAGCCGCTCGTGCCCATCAAGGGCAACCCGCCATTGCTCATCGGCCTGCCGGATGCCTGCCCGTTCGCCGACCGCTGCCCGATCGTCGTCGACGCGTGCCGCACAAAGGAGCCGGAGCTGCTGCCCGTGTCGGCCGATTCCACTGCGACGCACAATGCGGCCTGCATCCGGTCCCAGGAGATCGAGGACGGTGGTCTGATCGGTGGCATCCCCGTCTACCCGATCCCGGTGATCCCCGAAAGCGATCTCACGCGCACGCCGCGCGAAGAGCGTCCGATCACCCTCGAGGTCCGCAACATGACCAAGACCTTCCCTCTGATGAAGGGAGCGCTGTTCAAGCGCAAGGTCGGCGAGGTGCACGCTGTGAAGGGCATCAGTTTCGACGTGCGCGAGGGCGAGACCATGGCCATCGTCGGCGAATCCGGTTCCGGTAAGACGACGACTCTGCTGCAGATCATGGACTTCGAGCGGCAGAGCGACGGCGACATCGTGATCGCGGGCACGAGTGTCGACGACATCAGCAGCGGACGCCAGGAGCGAGCGCTCCGTCGTGACATTCAGATCGTGTTCCAGGACCCGATGGCCGCCCTGGACCCGCGCATGACGGTCGCCGACATCATCGCGGAGCCGATGACCGCGATCGGCACCTCCCGCGCCGATGCGCACGTCCGCGTACAGGAGCTGATGGCTCTCGTCGGGCTGGACCCCGCACACCTCGACCGCTTCCCGAGCGCTTTCTCCGGCGGGCAGCGACAGCGGATCGGAATCGCGCGGGCGCTCTCGACCAACCCCAAGATCGTCGTGCTCGATGAGCCCGTCTCCGCACTCGACGTCTCTATCCAGGCGGGTGTGATCAACCTGCTCGACGAGCTCAAGGTCAAGCTCGGCCTGTCGTACCTCTTCGTCGCGCACGACCTCTCCGTGGTCCGGCACATCGCCGATCGTGTTGCCGTGATGTACCTCGGCGAGTTCGTCGAGCACGGGGACGTCGACGACGTGTTCGACCACCCGCAGCACCCGTACACCCAGGCGCTGTTGTCCGCGATCCCTGTTCCCGATCCCGATATCGAGCGAACCCGGCAGCGCGTCGTGTTCGACGCGAAGACCATGACCACTCAGCCGCTTCTCTCCTGATCGGCTCCCCGGTAACGGTTAAGCCCCATTCACCGACAGACCCGAGCCATCCGGACCGAAGCGAACTAACCTCCCCTTTATGACACGCCGAAAGGCGAAAGGAGCACCATGAAAACCACCACGAAGCTGACGGGCATCATCGCCCTCAGCGGCGCTCTCGCACTCGTGATCAGCGGATGTGCGGCGGGCGGAGACAACGGCGGTGCCGATGGCGGCAACACGCCCCAGGAGACCAAGCAGGCGGATTACAACCCGCAGCCCCGCGAGAATCTGCAGGAGGGCGGCGAGGTGAACTTCGGTATCAACGAGGTCACCCCGCAGATGAACCCCTTCAACGGAAACGCCAGTGCCGACACGACGCGCCTCGCGCAGTGGTACAACCCCCAGGTGTTCCTGATGACCCCCGAGGGCGACGTCTCGGCGAACCCGGCATACCTGGATGCATGGGACATCACGACCGAGAACGGCAAGACGACCATCACGATGAAGGTCAACGAGAAGGCGGTGTGGAACGACGGCACGCCGATCGACTACACCGCGTTCGAGACCACGTGGAAGGCCAACAGCGGCGAGGACGAGGCGTACGAGACGAGCTCGACCGACGGGTACAAGGAGATCGAGTCGGTCACGGCGGGCGCAACGGACAAGGACGTCATCGTCACCTTCAAGGGCGAGTTCGCATGGCCCAAGATGCCGTTCCTCAACGGCATCCTGAACCCCGCGGTCAACTCACCCGAGGTGTTCAACACCGCATACATCGAGAACGCGCACCCGGAATGGGGTGCCGGACCGTACAAGCTCACCGAGTACGACGTGAACGGCCAGCGCGTCACCTTCGAGCCGAACGAGAAGTGGTGGGGCGACAAGCCGCTGCTCGACAAGGTGACCTACACCGGCCTCGACGCCGCGGCGTCGATCAACGCCTTCAAGAACGGCGAGATCGACATGGTCGGCACCAACACGAAGGACCGCCTCGCGCAGGTCGCCGATATGGAGGATGTCGTCACCTACCGGTCGCAGCAGACCGCGAAGACCATCGTCATCCTCGACGCCGAGAAGCCCCAACTGCAGGACCTCGACGTTCGTGAGGCGTTCTTCATGGCGATCGACATCGATCAGCAGAAGCAGATCGCGTGGAACGGCCTCGACTACGAGGAGGCCCCCGCAGGCTCGCTCAACATGTATGACTTCCAGGACGGCTATAAGGACTCGTTCGCCGAGGCAGGCCTGAAGTTCGATGTCGATGGCGCCAAGAAGCTGCTCGATGACGCCGGATGGACCGAAGGCGAAGACGGCATCCGTGAGAAGGACGGCGTGAAGCTCGAGATCGTCTACCCGATCCACAGCGACGACCCGACGATCGAGGCACTCGCGAAGGCGCTGCAGCAGCAGGAGAAGGCCGTCGGTATCGACCTGCAGATCGAGAAGCGTTCCCCTGCGGACTTCTCAACCGACTTCAGCACGAAGAACTGGGACGCATTCTCCCTGCGCTTCACGGATTCCGACCCGTTCGGACCGCTGTACTTCTGCCAGCTGTACTGCTCCGACAGCAGCCTGAACCTCTCCGGTTCCGGCAACGCCGAGATCGACGAGAAGATCAAGTCCGAGGTCGAGTCGCAGACGACGGCCGAGGACTGGACCGCCGCCACGATGAAGCTCGAGCCGGAGATCATCGCGGAGACGTGGGGCGTCATCCCGCTCTACAACGGTCCGTCGATCTACACGGTCAAGGAGGGTCTCGCGAACCTGACCCCCGAGCCCTACGTGGGCCTGGACCTCTTCGGTGTCTCGCCCGTCGAGAACGTGGGCTGGGAGAAGTAATCCCCTCATCCGAGGCGGGGTCGGTGGTCTTCCACCGGCCCCGCTTTCTCGTGCGGGGTCGCGGAAGCGCACCTAGGCTGAGACCGTGAGCGTCCAGATCGTCTTCGTGCACGGCATCCGCACGTCGGCGACGATGTGGCGCTCTCAGCAGGCGTACCTCGACGAGCGAGGGTACGCGCACACTGCGGTCGACCTGCCGGGGCACGGCACGCGCATCGCCGAGGACTTCACCCTCCACGAGGCCCTGCACACGATCGATGCCGCCGTGCGCGACGCCGCCGCACGCGGACCGGTGCTGCTCGTCGGGCACTCCATGGGCGGCATCCTCTCGCTCGCCTACGCGGGAAGCGGCGAGCCGACTCCTGTCGCGGGTCTCGTGGCAGCATCGTGCACCGCACTCCCGCTCGGCGCGGGTCTCGCCGCCTACCGCTGGCTCGCGCGCGCGATGGACTCCCTGCCCGACCGCGGGCGCTGGCTCTCGGATCGCGTGCTCGACGCCACGATCCCTGCGGAGACGCGCGAGGACTTCGGCGCCGGCGGATATGCACTCGACGCGCAGGACATCGCCCTGGGCAGCCTTTCAGCCCTCGACCTCGCGTCGGCGGTCGCCCGCATCCGTCTGCCCCTGTGGTTCGTGAACGGACAGTACGACCAACTGCGTCGCAACGAGACGCTCTTCTGCTCGCTGGCTCCGCAGGCCGAACTCATCGTCGTGCCGCGGACCACCCACCTCGTGACGGCGATGCGTCCCCGCGTGTTCAACGCCGTGCTGCAGCTCGCGATCGCAACCCTCGAGAGTGAGAGCTCATGACCGCTGCGGTTGCCGCGCGAGGCCGGTGAGCACACCGCCCGCGAGCGAGAGCACCGCGGCGGCGACGAAGACCAGCCAGAAGCCTCCCACCAGCGCCACGAGGCCCGCCCCGAGAACCGGTCCGATCAGCTGACCGAGCGCGGCCGTGACATTCACGATGCCGAGGTCGCGGGCGTGATCCTTCTCGTCGGGCAGCAGGTCGGCGGCGAACGCCAGACCGACGGTCGAGAACGCGCCGTAGCCGAGCCCCATGAGCGCGGCCGCGACCATCGTCATCTCGAAGGTCGGAACCACCGCGATCGCGACGCCGGATGCCGCCTGCACGACGGTGGCGATCACCGCCAGCCGACGCCGGTCACCGGTGCGATCGGACAGGATGCCGGTGAGCACGGATGCCGCGACCACGAACAGCGTGTAGACGACGATGAGCAGGAGCAGGTTGTCCTGCGCCGTCGACGACGGCTGGCCGAGGCCATGGAGGAGGAAGAAGAGGAAGAGCGCCGTGCCCAGGGCATTGCCGATGTTTGTCACGAGCCGACCGGCGAGCATCCAGGCGAAGTCGCGGTCGCGGAGCGAGGCGAAGCGCCGGCTGTCCTGGGCCGCCGGCCGCACGGCATCCGACGAGGAAGGGTCGGGCAGCAGCAGAGCGGCGGCCGTGCCGACCACGGCGATCACGGCGGCGAGTAACAGGTAGCCCGAGAGGATGTCGAGCCCGAGCAGCACGACGAGGCCGACCCCCAGGACGATGCCGACGGCCTGACTCGACCCCACGGCAGCGGATGCCGCGCCCCGCTGCGTCGTCGGCAGCTGATCCGCGATCATCGCGGTGAAGGCCGCCGACGACACCGCCACGCCGATCGAGACGCCGACCCAGGCGCCACCGACCGCCCATGGCCCCGTCGAGAACCCCGTGAGCACCAGGAACGCGGCGGTCGTCCACACGCCCGCGAGCGCCCACGGTCGCCGGCGCGGACGCCCCGGTCGGGCGCGATCCGACAGCGCTCCGGCGATGGGTCCCGCGATGATGCCCGCGAGCCCTCCGATCCCGAGCACGAGGCCCGAGGAGACCACTCCCCGGATCCAGTCGTCTTCGGGGGTGTCGAGCTGCAGCGGCAGCAGGAGTTGGACGGGCGTGAGCTGCACGGTCCAGATCGCGAGCCAGGCGAGGGTGAACAGCGACATCCACCGTGCGCCGACCTTCGTGGCCGCGGTCACAGCACGGTCCGCTCGATCGCGTCTGCGGTGCGGGTGCGAGCGATCGCGTCGCGGTACCAGTCGTACGAGGCCTTGGGGGTGCGCTCCCCTGTGGCGAAGTCGACGTGCACGAGGCCGAAGCGCTGGGTGAATCCGTCGGCCCACTCCCAGTTGTCGAGGAGCGACCAGACCGTGTACTCCTCGACGGGGACCCCGGCGGCGATCGCTTCGCCGACCGCGGCGATGTGATCGGCGAGATAGTCGATGCGGTCGGCATCATCGATACGTCCCGCATCATCCGGCTCGGGGAACGAGGCCCCGTTCTCGCCGATGATCACCGCGGGCATCCGTGGATGCCGGTGATGGAGGTCGAGGAGCAGATCACGGAGCGCCCCGGGCACGATCGGCCACTCCGAACCGAAACCGGTCACGGGCGCCCCGGGTGTCGGCACGATCTCGAACGGCAGAGGCCCTGTCGGGTCGGCGGCAGTGACCGTCGTGGGGTTGTAGAAGTTGATGCCGTAGAAGTCGATCGATGATCGGATGCGCTCGAGGTCCCCCGCGCGCACCGGCATCGACGGCAGGCCGAACGCCTCCAGGTCGGGGTACCCGCCCGCGAGCAGGGGCTCACTGAAGAGACGGTTGTGAAGCGTGTCGTAGACGGTCGCGGCCACGAGGTCGTCGTGCGACCCGGTGAGCGGCAGCACCCGGGTGTGGTTGTTGACGAGGCCGACGGCGGCCGCGCCGCGCAGCCGCAGCTCCTCCGCGGCGTGAGCGTGGGCCAGGAGCTGATGATGGACGCTCGGGAGAGCGCCGAACAACAACTGCCGTGCGGGGGCGAGTGCTCCGGTTCCGTACCCCTGCAGTGTGGTCATCGCCGGTTCGTTGAGCGTGTACCAGTGACGCACCCGATCACTGAGCCGGTCCGCGACGAGCGCGGCGTACTCTCCGAAACGCTCGGCCGTGTCACGCGCGAGCCAACCGCCGTCGGACTCCACCGCGCTCGGCATCTCCCAGTGGTAGAGCGTGGGGAACGGCGTCACGCCTGCCTCGAGCAGGGCATCGACGAAGCGGGAGTAGTGATCCAACGCGGCGGTTTCGCCGGGGCCCCGCCCGTCCGGCTGCACGCGCGCCCACGGGATCGAGAAGCGATAGCGGTCGATGCCCAGTCCCGCGATCAGAGCGACGTCGGACTCGGGATGCCGGTAACTGTCGCAGGCACGCTGCGGGGTGGAGCCGTCTCGCACGGCGCCCGGAACGTCGGCGAAGTCGTCCCAGATCGAGCGCCCTCCCCCGTCATCGGCGGGAGAGCCTTCGATCTGAATGGAGGATGTCGCCGCTGACCAGCGGAGACCTGAGGGCAGAACGGTATCGCGGGAGGCAGAACTCATGTCGCTCCTTGACGTCTGTGTCGGGTGATCCTGATTCTGCACCCGGTACCGTGTTTCGCGCGACCGAGTTCCTCGATCGGCTCGTCGTGTCGGACATCCGACAGCATCCGTCAGGCGTCGTTTCGCGTGATCCACCCGACTGCTGGTAGAGTTGGCTCTTGGCTTGCGTGTGGGTTCTTCCCTCACGACCGTCGTGCAGCAGCCCTCTTCTGCTGTCGGCACTCCGAATCACTCCTGTACAGAAAGTGTCCACACGTGGCAAACATCAAGTCGCAGATCAAGCGCAACAAGACCAACGAGAAGGCTCACGAGCGCAACAAGGCCGTGAAGAGCGAGCTCAAGACCCTCGTTCGTCAGACCAAGGCAGCCGTCGCCGCGGGCGACAAGGCCGCCGCTGAGGCCACCCTCAAGAAGGCGTCCGTCAAGCTCGACAAGGCCGTCAGCAAGGGTGTCCTGCACAAGAACCAGGCGTCGAACCGCAAGTCGGCCATCGCCAAGTCGGTCGCCGCTCTCTGAGTCGCACACCGCTGAGAAAGGCCCGTCCCGTTCGCGGGGCGGGCCTTCTTATCTCCTCCCAGACGGAGGGGCGGGGCTACTCCTCGCCGAACGGTCGGCGGGTCGCGATGACCGTGACCATGCGCTCGAGCGCGAAGATCGGGTCGCGTGATGCACCCTTCACCTCGGCATCCGCCCGTGCCGTCGCCTGGATCGCGAGGCCGAGCGAGCGCTCGTTCCATCCCGCGAGATCGCGACGTGCACGATCGACCTGCCAGTCCTTCATGCCGAGGCGCTGCGCGAGCTGACGACTCGGCTCCCGATTGCCCGCGACGCGCGCCATCGTGCGCAGCTTCATCGCGAAGGCGGCGACCATCGGCACCGGATCGGCGCCGGACGACAGCGCGTGCCGCAGCGAGATGAGCGCCTCACCGTAGCGGCCGGCGATCGCGGTGTCGGCGACGACGAAGGCGGAGACCTCGACGCGTCCGCCGTAGTACTTGGTGACGACGTCGTCGGTCACGTCGCCCTCGACATCGCCGATGAGCTGCTGACAGGCGGCGGCGAGCTCGGTGAGGTCGTCGGCGAAGGCCGAGACGAGCGCCCGGAGCGCCGAAGGCTGGATGCGCTTCTTCGCGGCCTTGAATTCACCGGCGGCGAAATCGACCCGGTCGCCGTCGCGCTTGATGGCGGGGCAGGCGATCTCGACACCCTCTCCCGTGCCGGCGCGCAGGGCGTCGAGGAGCTTCTTGCCGCGCACGCTCGCGCCGGTGTGCCGGAGGACCACCGTCGCGCCGTCCTGCGGCTGATCGAGGTACGACACGGCCTCCTGCAGGAAGGCATCGGAACAGCGCTCGACTCCCGAGACCCTCACGAGCCGCGGCTCGCCGAAGAGCGACGGAGATGTCATCGACAGCAGCGTGCCGGGCGCGTAGTCGTCGGCACGGATGTCGCTGACCTCGAGAGCCGGGTCCTCGGCACGCAGGTAGTCGCGGATGCCGGCGATCGCACGTTCGGCGCAGATCTCCTCGGGGCCCGAGACGAGCACGAGCGGGGCCGGTCGCGGATCACGCCAGGAGACCTGCGGGATCTTCGACGGCTTGGCGGCGGTGCGGGACGAGGATCGCGGAGCTGCCATGGATCCAGCCTACTCGGGGGCGCCGACGTCGGTCTCCGTCCAGACCGCTATCCCGTCCGCCTCGATGCCGAGCAGGATGCGCCCCTGCTGGTCGGTTCGCAAGACATACGCTCCGACGGTCGCGAGCAGATCGAGCGTCTCCTCCCTCGGGTGACCGTAGTCGTTGTCGATGCCCGCGCTGAAGATCGCGACGGCCGGGCGGATCGTCTCGTAGATCGCGGGATCCTGATCGGCGCTACCGTGATGCGCGACCTTGACCACGTCATACGGTCCTGTCAGACGTGCGCTGCGCGCGAGCATCCGCTGGGCCTCGGCCGACAGATCGCCGAGGTAGATCGAGCGCGGCACGCCACCGCCGGAGATATCGATCACGACGCTCGCGTCATTGCCCGCGGGGAACGCCGCGGATTCGCGCTGCGGCCAGAGCACCCGCCATGTCGCACCGCCGAACGTGCCCCGCAGGCCCGTCGTCGCCTCGGTCACGGCAGCGCCATCGGATGCCAGGGCATCGAGGATCCGTTGCTCCTCCGCTTCGATGGCGGGGCCGTGCAGCACCGTATCGACCCGCCCGCGGACGGCGTCCACTCCCCCGACATGATCGAGATCGAAGTGCGTGAGGACGAGGAGATCGATGCGATCGATGCCGAGCGACCGCAGGCAGTCGTCGAGCGGACCCGGGTCCGGACCGGTGTCGATCAGCGCGACCTCGCCCTCAGAGCGCACGAGGAGGGCATCTCCCTGGCCCACGTCGCACGCGGCGATGGACCAGCCCGACGGCGTGGACATCGCCGCGAGCGGTCCGTCGAGGACGAGGTGCGCCCCGCCGAGCGAGAGCGTGACGATGAGCACCACCGCGGCGAGACGGTGTGCCCACGGAGCCCACCGAGCCTTCCTCCCGGGGTGGCCGAGCGCGACGCGTCGTCCGCAGACCACGAGCCCCAGGGCGGCACTGAGCACGGCGACGAGCAGGGCGCTGCCGAGCCCCGGCACCAACGATGCCTGCGCAAGCGGTAGACGCGCGCTCACCGTCGCGGTGACCGAGATCCATGCGGCCGGCAGCCAAGCGGATGCCGCGAGAAGATCGGCGAGCATCGGGACCGGTGCGGCGACACACGCGAGAAGGCCGATCACGGTCGCGATCGGCGCGGCGGGGGCGGCGAGCAGGTTCGCGGCGATGCCGACCAGCGACTGCTGCTCGGCGAACAGCGCGATGATCGGACCGCACGCCAACTGAGCGGCGAGAGGAACCGAGATCGCGAGCGCCAGTGGCTGCGGCATCCACCGAGCGAGTCCCCGCGCGAGCGGTGGTGCCAGCAGGATCAGGGCACCCGAGGCCGCGACCGACAGAGCGAAACCGGCCGTCGCGGCCAACCACGGATCAACGATGAGGATACCGGTCGCGCACAGCGCGAGCATCCCCGCTCCCGCGCTCGGGCGCCCGAGGAGCACCGTGAGCATCGCGACCCCGGCCATCACCGCCGCACGGATCACGCTCGGTTCCGGCGTGACGAGGATCACGAATCCGGCCAGCGCGAGGGCGGCGACGAAGATCCGCAGGCGGCGACCGCCGCCGCACAGTGCGACGAGCCAGAACGCCGCCGCGACCACGATCGCGCAATTGGCGCCGCTGACAGCCGTAAGGTGGCTGAGACCGCTCGTACGCATCTCCTCGTTCAGCGCGTCGGAGACAGCCCGGGTGTCACCGACGGCGAGACCGGGCAGCAGGCCAGCGCCCGGCTCGGGCAGGCGCGTCGCCCGCTCGATGAACGCGCTGCGCGCGCCGGCCGCCACCGCGAACGCTCCCGAGGCCGGCTGCACGATCTCCGCCTCGCTCGCGAACACGACGACCGCGGCGCGCTCCCCCGGATCCGTCGCCTCCATCTGGCCCGTGACCCGGATCGTCGCGCCGAGGTCGAACCCCTCGGCGGGCTCGATCCCGATGCGCACCGGCGCCGAGACCGCCACGTTCCCCTCCGCCGATTCGATCGAACGAGACTGCGCCTCGAACCACAGCCGCCCATCCTTCCCGACCGACGCCGACGACGACACGTCCGCGACCAGATCCACCGCATACGCCTCGCGCTCACGGGCCGCGTCACGCGCCGGCATCGCCAGGCATGCGGTCACCGCCACCGCGCCCGCCGCCGCGAGGACGACGATGAGGAGTCCTCCCCGCTCCACACCCCGCATACGGGAGCACCAGACGACCCCACCCGCCACGACCGCCACCACCACGCAGGCGACAGCCACCCCGGCCGCGATCTGCGGGAGGAACACGCACAGCAGTCCGGAGGCCCACGCTCCCCCGGCGATCGGCAGCAGCCGAAGATCACGCCGCCTCACACCCGCACGCCGTCGCGCAGACCCTCGAGCAGCTTCTCTCCGATGCCCGGCACAGCGAGGAGGTCGTCGACGGTCTGGAAGCGCCCGTTCTCCTCGCGCCAGGAGATGATGCGCTCGGCCAACGCGGGGCCGATGCGCGGCAGGGTCTCGAGCGCCGCCTGATCCGCGGAGTTGAGATCGATCCGATCGTCGCCCGGCAGGGTCGCTCCCGTTCCCGGTTCGGCGGGATTCGCACCGATGACGGGGACGACGACCTGCTCGCCGTCGGTCACGATCCGTGCGAGATTGACGGCGGCGAGGTCGGCCTCATCCGTCGTGCCACCCGCCGCCGCGAGGGCATCGACGATTCGGGCATCGATCGCGAGCACGTACAGGCCCGGCTTCTCGACAGCACCCAGGACGTGCACGTACAGCTCTCCGCCCGGGGCCGCGGTCCCGGCGGCATCCGTCGCGTCGCTCGACGACTCTCCGATCGACACTGTCTCGACCGGAGCGGCCTGCCCCCGCAGGATGCCGAGACCGACCGCCGCCGAGAGCACGACGAGGGCGAGCACGACCGCTGCCCCGATGCCCAGTCGCAGACGCCGCGGCGCAGGCTGCGGCACAGCGGGGACGGAACCATCGGGAGGAGCATCGGTCGGCGGCATCCGCCCACGCTAGGTCGCCCGACTTCTCCGGCCCGCCACTCTTCCCGCGCACGGTGGACAACTCCACACATCGGTCAGCCGTGCAGAACCACCCGAAGCGCCGAAACCGCCGCCCGGCATCCGGACGGCGGTCTCGATCGAACGAGCGAATCAGCCCTTGACGACGAAGCTCACGATCTTGGGCGCGCGCACGATGACCTTGACGATCTCCTGGTCGCCGATCGCGCGGATCACGCGCTCATCACCGCGAGCGAGAGCCTCGAGCTCCGCCTCGCCGATACGTGCGGAGACCTCGAGCTGAGCACGCACCTTGCCGTTGACCTGCGCGACCGCGGTGACGGTGTCTTCGACCAGCAGTGCCGGGTTCGCCGAACGCCACGTCACGAGACCGACAGAGGGCTCGTGACCGAGGATCTCCCACATCTCCTCCGCGGTATGCGGGGCGATGAGGTCGAGCATCACGGCGACGGTCTCGGTGGCCTCGCGCACGGCCGGGTCGGCTGCACCGTTCGCACCGTTGTCGATCGTCTTGCGGATGGTGTTCACGAGCTCCATCAGACGGGCGACGAGCACGTTGAACTTGGTCTGCTCGACGAGCGCGGGGGCCTCCGACAGCAGCTTGTGCGTCGTGCGGCGCAGGGCGGCGTCTCCCCCGTCGAAGACGACGTCGACCGGGCTCGAGACCTCGCGGGCGATGCGCAGGGCGCGCGACAGGAACTTCTGGGCACCCGTCGTCGAGACGTCGGCCCAGTCCTTGTCGTCTTCCACGGGACCGGCGAACGCCAGACCCACGCGCAGTGCGTCGGCACCGTGAGCGTCGAGCTCCTCCTGGAAGAGCACGAGATTGCCCTTGCTCTTCGACATCTTCTGACCGTCGAGGAGCACCATGCCCTGGTTGATCAGGTTGGAGAACGGCTCGGTGAAGTCGATCAGCCCCATGTCGAACAGCACCTTCGTGATGAAGCGTGCGTACAGCAGGTGCAGGATCGCGTGCTCGACACCGCCGATATACGAGTCGACCGGAGCCCACCGAGCGGCCTGTGCCGGGTCGAAGGCGACCTGGTCGCTGTTCGGCGACAGGAACCGCAGGAAGTACCACGAGCTGTCGACGAAGGTGTCCATCGTGTCGGGGTCGCGCAGCACGGGCTCGCCCGTCTCCGGGTCGACCGTGCGCACCCAGCCCTCGGCGCCGCCCAAGGGCGAGGTGCCCTTCGGCTTGAGGTCGAGTCCCTCGATACTCGGCAGGCGGACGGGCAGCTTGTCTTCCGCGACCGGGATGATGTCGCCGTCCTCGGTGTGCAGCATCGGGATCGGCGTGCCCCAGAAGCGCTGGCGGGAGATCAGCCAGTCGCGCAGGCGGTAGTTCTTCGCGGCGCGGCCGGTGCCGGATGCCTCGAGCTGCTCGATCGCGCGAGCGATCGCGTTGCGCTTCGACAGGCCGTTCAGGTCGCCCGAGTTGATCAGACGTCCCTCGCCCGTGAGCGCCACGCCCGTCGACGCGGGGTTCTGGTCATCGAGCGCACCCGTGTCGATCGGCACGCCCTCGTCGTCGACCTCGATGACCGGCATGGCGCCCGTGATGGGCGCGGTCGTGTCGACGACCACCTTGACCGGCAGGTCGAACGCGCGGGCGAAGTCGAGGTCGCGCTGGTCGTGCGCGGGAACGGCCATGACGGCGCCGTGGCCATAATCGGCCAGCACGTAGTCGGCGGCCCAGACCGGCAGCTTCTCGCCGTTGACCGGGTTGATCGCGTAGCGCTCGAGGAAGACACCCGTCTTCGGGCGGTCCGTCGCCTGGCGGGCGATGTCGGTCTCCTTCTGCACGCCCTCGAGGTACGTCTGGAAGCGCTCGCGCACCTCGGCGGGAGCATCCGCCGCCAGCTCGGAGGCCAGGTCGGAATCGGGCGCGACGACGAAGAACGTCGCACCGTGCAGCGTGTCGGGACGCGTCGAGAACACGGTGACCGGCTCGTCACGCCCCTCGATGCGGAAGTCGACGTCGGCACCGACCGAGCGGCCGATCCAGTTGCGCTGCATCTGCAGCACCTTGTGCGGCCAGAAGCCCTCGAGCTGGTTGAGGTCGTCGAGCAGGCGGTCGGCGTAGTCGGTGATCCGGAAGTACCACTGCGTCAACTTCTTCTTGACGACCTCGTAGCCGCAACGGTCGCAGCGACCGTCGACGACCTGCTCGTTCGCGAGCACAGTCTGATCGTTGGGGCACCAGTTGACGGCGCTCTTCTTGCGGTAGGCGAGGCCGCGCTCGTGCATCTTGAGGAACAGCCACTGGTTCCAGCGGTAGTACTCGGGGTCGGACGTGTGCAGCACGCGCGACCAGTCGAACGAGACTCCGTACGCCTGGAAGCCGACCTTCTGCTGCGCGATGTTCTGATACGTCCACTCACGCGGGTCTGCGCCCTGACGGATCGCCGCGTTCTCGGCGGGCAGGCCGAAGGAGTCCCACCCGATGGGGTTCAGGACGTTGTGCCCGCGGTGGCGCCAGAATCGCGCCACGATGTCGGAGTACAGGTAATTCTCGGCGTGCCCCATGTGCAGGTCGCCGGACGGGTACGGGAACATCGCGAGCACGTACCGACGGGGGCGTGTGTCGTCGTCGCCGCCGGTGAGGAACGTCTCGTTCTCCGCCCAGTACTTCTGCCACTTGGCCTGGATGGCGTGGGCCGACGACGTCTCGTCCTCGGCGGGAACGGTGGACAGGTTCTCAGACAACGAACGCACGACCAATCTGGAAGGAAAATCGGGATCAGTTCAGGATATCCGAACCCCAGGCCCCGGGCAGGACAGCGCCCAGCGCCGCCAACGGCGCCCGCGCCTTGGTGGCGACCTCGGCGACCTCGGCCGCGGCATCCGACCCCCAGGTGATCCCACCGCCGGCACCGACGGTCGCCCTCTCGCCGTCGATCACGATGCTGCGGATGACCATGGCGAGGTCGACGGCGCCGTCCACGCCGATGTAGCCGAAGCATCCGGCGTAGATTCCGCGCGGTCCGCCCTCGAGAGCGTGCAGCTGTGTCATCGCCGAGAGCTTCGGCGCACCCGTCATACTGCCGGCCGGGAATGTGGCTTCGAACAGTGCGCCGACGGTCACGCCCGGCGCGGCCGTGCCGCTGACCGTGCTCACCAGCTGGTGCACCGCGGGGTAGCTCTCGACGCCCCACAGTCCGTCGACCCGGATCGACCCGGGTACGCAGACCCGGGAGAGATCGTTGCGCATGAGATCGACGATCATGACGTTCTCGGCGCGTTCCTTCGGGTTGACGGCGAGCTCGGCGGCGAGGGCGGCGTCCTCGACCGGGTCCACCGATCGCGGCCGCGTGCCCTTGATCGGCCGCGTGCGGATGACGCCGCCGTCGACCCGGAGGAACTGCTCGGGGCTCGCACTCAGCAACGCACGGCCCTGGATCCGCACGAACCCGCCGTGGTGCGCGGGCGTCGCGGCGCGCAGGCGCGTGTACACGGCGACCGGATCGCCGACGCCCGATGTCGAGAAGCGCGTCGTGAGGCACAGCTGATACGCGATGCCCTGGCGGATGAGGTCGCGGCACCGCTTGATGAGGGACGCGTACTCGTCCGGCTCGTGCCGGGCCTCGGCCACGACGCCGGCGGGCGGCGCGTCCGGAAGAGGGGGAAGAGCGGATGCCGTGACCGCCGCGCGCTCGACGATCGCCGACCATTCCTCGAGTCCTGCGTCGGCCTGCACCCAGACCCGGCCACGCGCGTGGTCGAACGCGGCGGACCGCTGCACGCGCATCCACGATGCCCGGTCCCCCGCGTCACCCTCGTGGGTCGGAGCGCCAGCGATCGCGGCCCCGCTCTCGTAGTCGCGCCACCCGACCCATCCCCCGCGGAACGGAGGACGTTCGTCATCGATCATCGCCCCGCCACCAGGAGCGTCCGCATCTCCTCCGAGCACGACGTCGTCGGGCAGCGCGGACGGCTCGCCGACACCGACGAAGCTCCACCCGTCCACCGCGTCGGCGCCCGCATCGAGCCAGAAGACATCCGGGAACGAAGCCTCGAGAACACGGAAGACGTCGAAAGGCTCGACCCAGACAGGGAGGGGACGAGCGGTCGGACGATGGGGCACCTTGTCAGCCTAGAACCTGGTCGCTCCCGTATTCTCGTGCTGTGGATGACCTCTTGACCTGGCTGTTCGAATTCATCCGTTCGATCGACCCCGTCACCCGCACTCTCATCGCCGGACTCGCCGTCATGCTCGAGACCAGCGTGCTCATCGGGCTCATCGTGCCCGGCGACACCGTCGTGATCATGGCGTCGATCGGCGTCCGCGGTCCCGTCGAGGCGACCGCGATGGTGATCGCCGTCGTCGTCGGAGCGCTGATCGGCGAGAGCATCGGCTTCGCGCTCGGCCGGTGGCTCGGCCCGCGCATCCGCACCTCCTGGCTCGGGAGTCGCATCGGGGAGAAGAACTGGGTGCGCGCGGAGCGGTACCTGCAGCGACGCGGGGGCATCGCGATCTTCCTCTCGCGGTTCCTGCCCGTGCTCCACTCGCTCGTGCCCCTCACGGTCGGCATGAGCCATTACTCGTACCGGCGCTTCCTCGCGTGGACGGCACCCGCCTGCGTGATCTGGGCGATCGCCTACGTCAGCGTCACCTCGCTCGCCGCGTTGACCTTCGACGAGATGGTCGATCGAGTGCACTACGCCGGGTACATCTTCGTGGCGATCATCGTCGCGTTCCTCGTGGTGGTCTATCTCGGCAAGAAGCTCCTCGAGCGCTCCGAGGCCCGTCACCTCGACGCCCACGACGCAGAACCCGAGGCGGACGTGAAAGACTGAGCCAATGGCTTCCGCACCCCCGGCGCCCCGGATCCACTGGTTCGCCCGACTCGAACACCGCTTCCACGTGTGGCGTGAAGTGCGTGCGCGCAAGCGGGGTCGCACGGCGACCGTGGTGCCGTTCCCCGGCTACGGCGGACCCGGCTGGGTGCGGGTCGTCGGACGCGTGCTGATCGTGCCTCCGCAGCGGCGGGGCAAGGACGGCGAACTCGCGAGCATCCGCGGGTGGCGCAGCTTCGTCGGAATCCCCGTCAGCTTCGGGAAGGTCACGGTGCGCATCGGCGACACCGAGCACCAGGTCGTCGCCGATCGCGGCGGGGTCGTGGATGCCGTGATCCATGGCGATCTCGACGCCGGATGGCAGACCTTCCACGTGTCGACGGAAGAGCAGGATCCGGTCGAGGCGACCGCCTTCGTCGTCGCGGAATCCACGACGTTCGGTGTCGTCTCCGACGTCGACGACACCGTCATGGTCACCGCTCTCCCCCGCCCGTTCATCGCGTTCTGGAACTCCTTCGTGCTCGACGAGCACGCACGCATCCCCGTGCCCGGGATGGGCGTGCTCCTCGACCAGTTGCTGCGTCAGCATCCCGGCGCCCCGATGGTGTATCTCTCCACCGGCGCATGGAACATCGCCCCGACGCTGCGCCGCTTCCTCAGCCGCCACCTCTTCCCTGCCGGCTCCATGCTCCTCACCGACTGGGGCCCGACGCACGACCGCTGGTTCCGCAGCGGCCGCGAGCACAAGCTCACGAACCTCCGCCGCCTCGCCACCGAGTTCCCGCACGTGCGCTGGCTGCTGATCGGCGACGACGGCCAGCACGACGAGTCGATCTACTCGACGTTCCTCGAGGAGCACCCCGAATCGGTGGCCGGTGTGGCGATCCGTCGCCTGCTGCCGGCCGAGGCCGTGCTCGCGGGTGGGCGCACGGATGCCGAACCGCACGGCGATGCCGACGTGCCGTGGGTCAGCGCCGAGGACGGCGCCGGGCTCCGCGATCGACTCGGCGACGCCGGCATCCTCGACTGACATGCCCCTGCCCCTGCCCGAGGTCGAGTGGCGCGAGCGCGAGCACGCCCACCAGGAGCGCGCGGATGCCCTGACCGCCGCGCATCGATCCCGCGTCGCCGCGGGCGAGAAGCATCCCGTGTGGGACTTCCTCTTCACCTACTACTCGTACAAGCCCGCGCAGCTACGCCGCTGGCACCCCGGCACGGGTGTCGAGCTCGTCGATGCCCCGGAGCGCGCGGACTGGCGCTGGTACGCCGCCGGATCGGCGCGCGACAGTGTCGTGCCGGATGCCGCCGCGTTCGCTCGCGAGAAGCCCGAGCTCGCGGGACTCGTCGAACGGATGCTCCGCCGCACCGCCTCCCGCCCCGGGCAGTTCGGTTGTTTCGGCCTGCACGAGTGGGCCATGGTCTACCGGGCCGATGAACACCGTCACCCCGTGCCGCTCCGACTCGGACGCGAGGGCACCGACGCGGTCGTCGAGGCGCACGACCTGCGTTGCACGCACTTCGACGCGTTCCGCTTCTTCACTCCGGAAGCCGTGCCCCGCAATCGCACGGAGCTCACGCGCGAGGAGCAGCCGCTGTTCGAGCAGCCGGGCTGCCTGCACGCGGGGATGGACCTCTACAAGTGGGCGACGAAGCTCGGCCCCCTGGTGCCCGGTGAACTGCTGCTCGACACGTTCGAGCTCGCGCGCGACATCCGACTGCTCGACATGCAGGCCGCCCCCTACGATCTCTCGGCGTGGGACGTCGAGCCGGTACCGATTGAGACGAGTGAGGGCAAAGCGGAGTACGTACGCCGCCAGCGCGCGTTCGCCGATCGCGGTGCGGCGCTGCGCACGGCCCTGCTCGATGCCTGGCAAGGAGACGCGGCGACGGTCGCTACCTGAGGCGAGGTCAGCCGGCTGGCGTGCAGTTCTCGCACACCGACCAGTCGGCGGTGGCCGCCGCCAGCTCGAGACGCAGCTGCCTCACGCGGGTCGCCGCGTCTGCGAGACGCTCGGCCGGGAGATCGCCCGACTCCACCGCCGCCACGATCCCCGCGGCCATCTGGCCCGCCGTGTCGGGCGTGGACCCCGCGATCATGAGCACGAGGTCGTTGCCCGCGGCGATCGCGGCGACGCCGTTCGCGACCGGATCCGCGTAGGCGGGGTCACCCGACGAGAGCAGCATGCCGAGGTCGTCGGTCACCATGACGCCCTCGAAACCGAGGTCTTCGCGAGCGATCCGATGCCACTCGGCCGACATCGACGCGGGAGCGGAATCGACGGCAGTGTACGCCAGGTGGCCGAACATCAGCAGCGAGGCCCCCGCATCGATCCCGGCGACGAACGGCGGTGCATCATCGGTGCGCCACTGCTCCACCGACATCGGCGTCGTCGGGATCGCGTGGTGCGAATCCCCCTCCGCGGCACCGTGCCCCGGGAAGTGTTTGAGAGTCGACGCGAGGAACCCCTCCTGGGCCGTGGTCGCCGCTGCGACGCGCTCCGAGGCGGACGACGGGTCGGTACCGAGTGCACGGCCGTAGATGAAGGACGCGGCGCTCGAGGTGACGTCGGCGACCGTGCCGAAGTTCACGGTGATGCCCGCACGGGCGACCAGTGACGCCCGTGCGGTGAAGGCATCCGTCGTCTCGATCACCGGGGCCGACTTCAGCGTCGTCGACGCCGCGAAGGTGTCGGCGGGAAGGCGCGAGACGATGCCGCCCTCCTGATCGATCGCGATCAGCGGAGGGAGCGATTCATCGACCGTCAGCGCGGCGGTGAGCGCCCGCAGCTCCGGCTCGGTCGCGGGGATGTTCGACCCCATCAGGATGAAGCCGCCGAGTCCCTGCTGCATGTAGGTGCGGAGAGCCGCCGCATCCGTCACCGGGATGTGCCCCATCACGACGCTCGCCGCCTGTTCGGCGACGCTCATGTCGCGCACGTCCGCCGCCGCACGTGCGGCGGGGCCGAAGACGTCCGACGGCGCGGCATACGCCTGCCGGCTCGCGGCGGCCGGCCGCGAGGTCTGTGCCGGTGCCTGCGCCGCCGCGGGTGCCGCGATCGCCGCCACCGCGAGAGCGGCGACGCTCGCGAGCATCCAGCGGCGCAGGGTTCTCATCCGGTCAGCTCAGCGCCTCGGCGATCGGGACGGCGGTATCGGCCGGGCCGTTGCCGAATCGGATCGTGCGCCCGAACGTCGACGGCTCGACGAGCGTCGCGGCGATCACCGCGGCGACATCCGCCCGCGACACCTCGCCCCTGCCCTCGGGGTCGATCACGATGCGACCGGTCGGGTCGTCGAACGTGAGTGTGCCCGGACCCAGGATCGTGCCGTCGAGGTCGGTCGAGCGCAGGTATTCGTCGGCGGCCCACTTCGCGTCGGCGTATGCGAAGAAGCTGTCGTTCTCGGGCACACCGTGATCGGCCGTCGAGCCGATCCACGACACCATCACGTAGCGCCGGACGCCCGCGAGCTGCGCCGCGTCCATCGAACGGATCGCGGCGTCACGGTCGACCGCGTAGGTGCGCTGCGGGTCGCCGCCGCCGGCGCCGGCCGACCAGACGACCGCGTCGTGCTCGCGGATCAGGTCCGCGATCCCCGCGGCGTCGAGCGACTCGATGTCGGCGACGAGCGTACGCGCGCCCGTGGCCTCGACATCGGCGATGTGCTGGGGGTTGCGGATGACGGCGGTCACCTCGTCGCCCCGGGCGACGAGAAGCGGCGCGAGCAGCAGGGCGATGCGGCCGTGCCCTCCGAAGACGATGATGCGGGACATTGCGATTCTCCTCACTCCGACAGCTGGGAGCTGTCGATCACGAAGGCTTGCGGATGGCTCGGAAGGTAGCGTACGACCACAGGCTGACCGCCCGGTATGTAGGCGTCGCGGTCGGGGTAGACGGCGGGACTGAAGAAGTTGCTCTCGAGGGTGTACTCCACGCCCTCGCCGGTGGTGAAGGTGACCCAGTCACCGTCGAGCGTCGCCACGGTCGGACGACCGTTGTCATAGATGTAGGCGCGCGTGACCGGGACCCCGGTGAGGCTCAGGATGCCGATGACGAGGCTCGCGAGCATCGCGAACGCGAGGATGCGGAACAGCACGTGCAGGATCGTCCCCCCGATGTCACGCCGCGGCGCGCCGTGCTCCGGCAACAGACCCTCGCGCTCGCGCACGCGACGCAGAGACGCCGCGGGACTCGTGCGTTTCGCCGAGACGGCGAACAGCGCCAGGATCGAGAAGCCGGCGATGAACACCATCGCGTAAGCGTGCGAGGCGGGGAAGTTCAGCACCCAGAAGACGGTGTCGAGCGGGTTCATCGTCCGGCTTCCTTTTCGATCGTCACGGCCACGGTCTGCGGATCCTCCCGGCGATAGAACGCCCAGATCGGCGCGCCGACCTGCAGACGCCCGACGGCTTCGGGGTAGACGAAGACGGTGGTGTCGGCCTCCCAGGTCTCTGCACCCTCGGGGGCGAGCAGCACGCGCAGGGAGAGTTCGGACTGCCCCTCGCGGCGGCGTCCGGTGGGCCGGATCTCGAGAACGGATGCCGGAACCTGCGTGCCGGTCGTACGTGCCCGCACTTGGCGCGGATCGATGAGCCCGCGGTCGATCCGCCACTGCAGCAGCGCCTCACGCACCGCAGGATCGGTCGGATCGGCGAGTTCGATCGCGGTTCGCGCTCCGTCGCGGTAGCGGACGGCGAGCGGCTGGCCGACCTGCAAGGCCCCGACCTCGGACAGCGGCACGAGCGTGCGCAGCTGTGACACGAAGTCGTCGCCGTCGGTCGGGGTGACGCGGACGAAGATGTCGTACTCGGGCACGTCGTTGATCATCGTCCCGGTCGTGGAGACCTCGACGATGCGCGCGACGCCGATCTTCGCGTCACCCGCGCGCGTGATGCGCCGGCGGGGCAGTCCGAGCATCGTTCCTCCGAAGGTGAGGAGGATGCCCCAGGCCACGCCGATCATGATCGGGGCGCCGAGGCTGTCACCGCCGAACGGCAGGATGGACTCGCGTTGGTCGACCCCGAAAAGTCCCTCTCCCGTCCAGACGATCAGCCACGCAGAGAGCAGCAGCCAGACGATCAGCAGGATGACGCGGAGCATGCCCTCAGCGTATCGAGGGAACGTTCGCCAGCGCCCGACGCACTCCGGTCGCGGCCGAGCGCCCGGCGCGATTCGCTCCGATCGTGCTCGCCGAGGGGCCGTAGCCGACGAGCTGGATGCGGGGGTCGGCGACGGCCGTGGTGCCCCGTCCGCCGCGATCGAGTTGGATGCCTCCAGCGGCGCTGCGCAGGTGCAGCGGGGCGAGGTGGCCGATCGCGGGGCGGAATCCGGTCGCCCAGAGGATCACGTCGACGCGCTCGAACGATCCGTCGGCCCAGCGCACGCCATCCGGCTCGATCCGCGCGAACATCGGCCGGCGCCCGGCATACGCGCCGAGGCGCTCGGCTTCGCGCTCCTGTTCGCGGAGCATGAGTCCCGTCACGCTCACGACGCTCTGCGGTGGAAGGCCCTGCGAGACGCGCTGCTCGACGAGGGCGACCGCCGCCGCACCCGCTTCGGGGGTGAAGTCGTCGGTGCGCCAGACCGGCTCGCGACGCGTCGCCCAGAGCGTGTCGGTGATCGGGGCGAGCGCGCCGAGGAACTGCACGGCGGATGCCCCACCGCCGACCACGAGGACGCGCTTGCCTCGGAAGTGCTCGGGGCCGGGATAGTCGACGGTGTGCAGCTGCTCGCCGAGGAACGTCTCCATCCCGGGATAGTGCGGGAGGAACGGATGCGTCCAGGTTCCGGTCGCATTCACCAGGGTGCGCGAGCGCCACTCTCGCTCCCCCGCCCGAGTCACGAGCACCCCGCCTTCGTCGTCGACGCGGTCGACCGTGACGGGGCGAATGACGGGAAGGGCGTGGGCGCGCTCGTACGCGGCGAAGTAGGAAGGAACGACGAGGTTGGCGCGCTGCTCGTCGCGCGGCGGCGCTGTGTCGCCCGGAAGTTCGGCGACGCCGTGCACGTCACGCATGGACAGGGCATCCCATCGGTGCTGCCAGGCCCCGCCGGGTGCCGCGTCGGAATCGAGCACGACGTGCGAGATGCCGAGCCGCGTCAGGTGATACGACGCCGACAGCCCGGCCTGGCCCGCGCCGATCACGATGCTGTCGAGGATGCTCACGCTGACGTGAACGTGCGAGCGCGCGGTGTTGTTCCCGCCGCTCCCCCGGCAGCGCGCCACGACGCGCCCGGGCAACCCGGCTCGATTGGTGCTGACGTCGAGACCTGTAGTACGCTTTTCGAGTTGCCCCGGTTGATCCGGAGCGATTCTGGGCCTGTGGCGCAGCTGGTAGCGCACCTGCATGGCATGCAGGGGGTCAGGGGTTCGAGTCCCCTCAGGTCCACCGGAGAGAAGCCCCGCGAGAGATCGCGGGGCTTTTTCGTGTTTGGAGAAAAAGTTTCGTCTTCTCATAGATCCTGTTTCCTGTAGGATTCTTGCGACCATGACCCTCGCAACGACGCAGGAGCTCTCATGAACGCTTCGACGGAATCCCCCGCCTCCCCCACCACGAAGAAGAACTTGATGCTCGGCGTCGGCGCCGCAGCGCTCGTCGGCTCGGCCCTCGAGTGGTACGACTTCTACCTCTACGGCACCGCCGCAGCTCTGGTCTTCAATCGGATCATCTTCGTGAACTCCGATGCCGTCGTCGCGACGCTGGCCGCTTTCGCGACCTTCGCCGTCGGCTACCTGATCCGCCCCCTGGGCGGCCTCATCTTCGGTCGCATGGGCGACACCCTCGGCCGCAAGCGCGTGCTCGTGCTGACGCTGCTGATCATGGGCGTGGCCACCTTCCTCATGGGTCTCACCCCCTCCTACGAGCAGATCGGTATCTGGGCCCCGATCATGCTGATCGTGCTCCGACTGGTGCAGGGCATCGGCGCCGGAGCGGAGTTCGGCGGCGCGGCCATCTTCTCGGTGGAGCATGCCGATCCCCGCCGGCGCGGTCTGCACGGCGCCTGGCCGTCGGCCGGCGTCTATCTCGGACTCCTGATGGCATCGGGCGTGTTCGCGATCGTCACCCAGCTCCCAGAAGACCAGTTCCTCGCCTGGGGCTGGCGCATCCCGTTCCTGCTCAGCGCCGTCGTGGTCGTCGTCGCCCTGATCATCCGCCTCCGCCTCGCCGAGAGCCCGGCGTTCGTCGCGATGCAGTCCGAGGAGCACGCTCCCGTCTCCCCCGTGAAGACGGTCTTCGCGCAGGAGAAGACGGGCATGCTCACGCTCTTCCTCGCGCAGCTTCCCCAGAATGTCGTCTCGTCGATCAACCTCGCCTTCATCACCGCCTATCTGGTCGGCAACCTGCAGCTGTCGGCATCCGTCGGCCCCGTCGCCACCACGATCGGCACGGCGGTGACCATGGTGCTCCTGCCCGTCTTCGGGGCCCTGTCGGACCGGGTCGGCCGTCGTCCCGTCATCCTGTTCGGCATCGTCTTCTCGGGGGTCTTCGCGTTCCCGTACTTCTGGCTGATCGGCGGCGGCGAGGCTCCAGCGCTGGTCGTCCTGGCGATCGTTCTGAGCCTGGGCCTCGGAGTGGGCGCCATGTTCGGCCCTCAGGCGGCGTACTTCGCTGAGCTCTTCACCGGCGGTGCACGGTTCACGGGACTCGCGTTCTCGCGCGAACTCGCCGGAGCCGTCAGCGCGGGCACGACCCCGCTTATCGCCGTGGCCCTCGTCGCCGCGACGGGCGGCGCGACCTGGGCGGTCTCGCTGTTCATCGTCGCGGCCTGCGTGGTCGGCGCGATCGCGGTGTACTTCGGAGGCGAGACGCGCGGACGACGGATGAGTGCGACGACCGTCGCCGATCTGAAGGCATCCACCGGGTCGTTCGAGCGCTGAGGCCCGCCCTCGCACACGAACGCCCGCGGTGGCAAGGGGCAGACGGATGTCGGTGGGTGGCGGATAGGTTCATCCGGTGAACCATTCCGACCACCATCCCGACGGCGTCCTCTGGGCGCGCGTCGAAGACGGCTTCCACGTGGGCAGCCGCGGCGGCGACTTCCTCGGCTACGTGGATCGACAGCCCGACGGCAGCCATCGCGCCTTCGACGCCCGCTCCGTCGCCCTCGGCGACTACGCCTCGCTCGGCGAGGCGACGCACGCGGTCGTGGTGTCCGCCACACCGCCGGCCTCGCTCGCCGGATCCGCGGATGCCGTAGACGGAGGGCTCGTATGACCGGTGAAGACCTCGTCTCCCTCGTGTACACCAGCACCGCCTCGCAACCGTTCCGTGAGAGCGCCCTCGAAGAACTCCTGACGACGAGCCGTCGTCTCAACGCGGAACGCGACGTCACGGGGATGCTGCTGTACCGTGACGGTCGGTTCATCCAGGTGCTCGAGGGCGAACGCGCCGTCGTGACCGGACTCGCGCAGAGGATCGCCGCAGACTCCCGGCACCACGACATGCGGGTTCTGCTCACCGAGTCGATCCCTCGACGCACGTTCGGCGAATGGACGATGGGGTACCGTGCGATCGGCGACCCCGCACAGACGCCGCTCGGGTATCGAGACTCCTTCGCCGATCTGGATGCCGGCTCGGACAGCGGAACCGTCGAACGAGCGCTGGCCGAACTCACACTGTGGTTTCGCGTGCGGTCGGGAGCGTCGGTCGGCGCCACCCGATGAGGAACGGATCGTCAGTCGGTCGGTGCGAGCATCGCGTCGTATCCCTCGGCGTACGTCGGGTACGTGAGAGAGCTCAGCACCGTGTTCAACAGAGTGCCGTCGAGGACGTGGCCGCTTTCCTCGGCGCCGGTGTCGGGCGGCGTGTCGACGGCCAGACGCCGGGCGACGTGGCGTACGACGTCGCCGAGCGGTGCGGGACGCGCATCGACGGCGTGCAGAAGCGCAGGCGGGTCGGGCATCTCGAGCAGAGCGTGCACGGCACGGGCGAGATCCACCTCGTGGATGCGGTTCGTCCAGCGGCGGTGATCGACCGGGATGCCGTCGCGCACGCGCCGCACCAGGAAGTCGCGACCGGGGCCGTAGATCCCCGCCGGGCGCACGACCACGGCGCTGAAGAGCTCGTGCGCCGCGACCTCACCCTCGAACAGTCCGCGTGCACGCGTCGTGAGCACGCCGGGCTCGTCGCGCTCCGTCAGGCGCGGCTGCGAGGGCGCTCCCTCGAACACGCCGGTCGACGAGACGAAGACCGTGCGTCGGGGCGGCGACGGCAGAGCACGCGCGAGGTTCTCGAGCGCGGAGCGGTATCCCCCGACAGCGCCGCTCGGCGGCACGGTGATGACCACGGAGTCGACGTCGGGCAGCGGCCGGGTGAGCGGCGAAGCGATGTCGGCGACGATGCCCGTCGCCCCGACCGGCAGCTCGCTGTCGGTTCGGCGGAGCGCGAACACGTCCGCCCCCTCACCGCTGAGCTCGTGCGCCAGGCGCGCCCCGAGCTTGCCGAATCCCACGAGCAGAGTGCGCTGGGATGCGCGCGATGAGCCGGCGGTCGGGGGGATCTCCATCCCTCCAACCTGCCACAGGCGGTCCGCTTCCATGGTCTGGTCAGGGGCGATCGCTAAGTTTGACAGTCACGGCGCGCTGGCGCCGGCGAACGGGAGGATTCTGATGGGACTGTTCCGACGACCGGAGACGCCGACTGCCGCACCAACCGCTGCACCGGGGCTCTGGTCCCGCGGGTTCGGTGTCGTCGCGACGCGCAGCCTGCAGACCCTGATCGTGCTCGCGCTCGTCGCCGTCGCCGTGCTCGTGATCACGCAACTCTCCCTCGTCTTCATCCCTGTCACGATCGCGCTCATCCTCGCGAGCGCGATCCACCCGCTCGTCGCGCTCATGCGCCGCCGCGGGATGCCGTCGATCCTGGCGACGTGGATCGCGCTGATCGGCATCCTGGCCGTGCTCGGCGGCGTGGTGTGGATCATCGTGCTCACTGTCCGCTCGCAGTGGGACGACCTCGTCGACTCCGCCACCGACGGCATTGCACAGGTCACCGCATGGCTCGACACCCTTCCCTTCGATTTCGAGGCCATCGACCTCGACGACGTCTGGGCGAACGCGCAGGACTTCCTCACGAGCGCCTCGTTCGGTCAGGGGGCCCTGGCCGGCGTCTCGGCCACCGCGAGCTTCTTCACCGGACTCGCGCTCATGATCGTCGTGCTGTTCTTCTTCCTCAAGGACGGCCCGCGCATCTGGGAGTTCCTGCTGCGCCCCTTCACGGGCGAGAGCTACGAGCGGGCTCGCCGGATCGGCGACAAGACCGTCGACGTGTTCGGCGGCTACATCCGCGGCACGTCGATCGTCGCCGCCGCCGACGCGCTCGGCATCGGCATCGGCCTGGCGATCCTGCAGATCCCGCTCGCGGTACCGCTCGCCGTGATCGTCTTCCTCACCGCCTTCATCCCCCTCGTGGGCGCGACCGCCGCCGGCATCCTCGCCGCTCTCGTCGCTCTCGTCACGCACGGCCCCGTCGCGGCACTGATCGTCGTCGGCATCGTGGTGCTCGTCAACCAGCTCGAGGGCAACTTCCTGCAGCCGGTCGTGATGGCGCGGTCGCTGAAGCTGCACGCTCTCGTCATCCTGCTCGCTCTGACCGCGGGCACGATCCTTGGCGGCATCGTCGGAGCGGTGCTCTCGGTGCCGCTCGCGGCGGTCGCCTGGGGAATCATCACGGTCTGGGACGGACCGCACCTGCCGGCTCGCCCCTTCCGCAAAAAGCGGTCCGAGACCGTCTGAGGCCCGGTCTCGACAGCCGTGCCGTCCGCTTCTCTGTGCACAGCGCAGCGGAGTGATTCCCAGCGCGCACGATCTGCTGGATTCCGTCCAGCGCTTCGCGGCGGATCTCTTCCACGGCGGCACCTCCCATCCTGTGCTCCTCACGCTAGGTGCACAGGATGGGTGGGCCGTCCGAAGTCCGTCGAGGGTACGAAGGACGAATGCCGGATCGCGGCTGCGACCGGAAAGCTCAGCTGGCCGCGGCGGATGACCGCCGAGCCATGAGGTCGTAGGCGTCGCGCACGGCATCCGCCGTCGTCTCGACCTCTTCGTAGTAATGGGTGAACCCTCGCTCGTCACGGACGACGAGCGAGACGCGGACCATCCCGCTCCGAGCGGGTGCGGCGGACGTCAGGGGGACGACTCCAGTGGGGGACATGGAACTCCTTCGTGATCGTGCGAGCCGGAGAAGTTCACACCATCCGGCCCCACCAGGAAGACGCCGCCGAGGGCGGTTCATTACGCCGACACGCGAGAATTCCTTCGAAGTCTCCCCCGAGGTCGTCACCCCGCCCGCGTCAGCGCGCGACGCCCGCGAGCGTGCCCTGCACCTGCGCGCTGGGGTCGTACACGATGCACTGGATCAGGCGGTCGCCGTAGTCCTCCCAGCTGCCGGTCGTCGGCGTGAGGTAGTTGTACTCGAGCACGGAGTCCGCATAGGCGATGCCGACGAAGCCCTCGAACTGCGCGAAGCAGTTCTCCTCGGCGGCAGCGGAGATCGCGTCGTCGCCCGGGAACTCCCCATCGGGCATCTCGTGCTCGTAGTACACCTCGTTGTCGTGCGGGTCGGCGCACGGCACCACCGGCAACTCGCTGACCTGCTCCCCGGCGGTGTCGTTGAAGCAGTCGCCGATCTCGAGCGTGAAGACGCTCAGGTCGCCCCCCTCGGTGATCTCCGCGCTGTCCGCATCGCGGACCGCGCTGCCGCCACCGCCGACGAGGTCGGTGATGACGGAGCAGCCCGACAGCAGGGCCACCGCCGCGGCCGCCGCGATCGTCGCGATTCCAAGACGTGATGCACGATTCATGTGCGTTCCTCTCCGGGGCGCGCTCGGGAACGCGCGTTCTCTCCCCGGAATATCAACGTAGCGGTACGGCGAATCTGACGCCATACGCCCGTGCGACGACCCGGTCATACGCCTCAGAACACCCCTGGTCAAGCGCCTCACCCGCCGCGCCGCGCTTCCCTATCGTGATCTCCATCACCGACGAGAGGAGCACGACATGTCGAACCCACCCCCGATCCCCCCGATCCCTTCGCTGGGCGACGAGTCCGACGACGAGCGGGACGGCGTCCCGACGCGCGAGGTCGACGGCGAGCGTGAGATCGATCCCGACGCCGACGATTCTCAGATCGACAGCGCCGAAGCGGATCGTCTCGCCGCCGACGGAGATTGACGCCCGTGAACGCGGAGGGGCGGGAGCGGAATCATCCGCTCCCGCCCCTCCGCATCACGCGTCAGTTGGCCAGTAAAGGCGGCAGGTGAGGGATCTGCACCGGTCGGGTCGCACGACTCGAGCCGTGCATGCGTTCGACATCGGCGAGCACGTCGAACGCATTCGAGTAGCGCATCGCCAGGGGCAGGTCACGGACCCACACGACCTCGACCTCGGTGTCCGCGTACTCGTACACGCACGCGACGATGTGACGGGGGTCGTTGGCCGGGAAGCGCTGGTCGTTGATCACCCATTCCGTCGGCGTGATGCGGCGAAGGATGTAGCGCGGTTCCGGATCCTCTGACATGGCAGCCCTCCAAGACTCTCTCCCCTTGAAAAGAGTGTGCGCGCCGGTATACCGGGCGGGAAGACCCTTGACAGAATCCGTGCGGGATGCCGCACCCGAGACGCACTCAGTTCTCGGATGCCCCCGCCGACGCGACCTGCGCACGCCACCACGGCGTTTCGATGAAACCGCGCTTCATGAACACGAGCTCCATGGCCGCGGTCCAGCCGCGCACGCCCTTGAGATGCGCGATCGTTCCCGTGAGGAAGTCGTGCAGCGTCTCGGTGCTCGGAAGGATGATCTCGCAGTACAGCGAGTTCTCCTCGAGCGCCGCCGCGAGGAAACGGACCGATACGTGCTGCGAAAGCGTCTGGGCGACCGAGGCGAGACGCGAGGGCTCGACGCGCAGCATCAACAGCGTCTCGGCGCTCATCCCGAGTGCCGATGCCGGCACCATCGTCACCGTCGTCAGACAGCCCGCACTCCGCATGCGCTCGTAGCGCCGACGCACGCTGCTCTCGTTCATCTCGAGCTTCGCGGCGATCGACAGGAACGATGCCCGGCCGTTCTCGCTGAGCTCACGAACGATCGCGTGATCGGCGTCGTCGAAGTGGGTGGGATCGCACGTGTTCGGCGCCGGCATGTACGACTGGGGATCGGTCGCGGCTTCGGCGTGCGAATCGTAGAGTTGCCGCCCCCAGTCGAAGCTCACCTTGTAGGTATGCACCACCAGATCGCTGCGCCACCGCTCGACGCCCGGAATGCCCTGCAGATCCGTCAGCACGTGCGCATAGGTCGCCGAATCCCCGGGGATGACCACCTCGGCGAAGACGTCGAACTTCCCGGTGACCAGCGTCACGAAGCGCACGTACGGCGAGCCGATGAGGGCCTCGGCAACCGCCAACTGAGACCCCGGCGTGCAGTTGATGCGCACGAAGAAGGTCTCGACATGCCCCTCGCTGCCGAGCGTCGGCACGATCCCGACGCGTACCACGCCCTCGGCGAGCAACTGCTGCCCGCGTCGGGTCACGGTCGAGACGGATGCCCCGGCGAACTCCGCGATGGACGTCCAGCTCGCGCGTCCGTCCTGCTGGAGTGCGACGACGATGCGTCGGTCGAGGTCGCTGACCTCGCGTCCCATCTGCACGGCGCTCATGCCGTCGGCGGGTACACCCGGTGCAGGAACGTGCGCACGGTGTCGGTCCACGCCTCTGCCTCCTCGATCTGGGGCGAATGCCCGGACTTCTCGAACACCACCATCTCGGAGTCCGGGATGAGATCGGCGATCACCTGGCTACACGATACTGGCGTGATCCAGTCTGTTCGGCCCACGGTGATGAGTGTCGGCGCGGAGATCTCGTGCAGACGAGGCTTGAGGTCGTAGTTCGGGAGGTTCACCGAGAACGCGTAGTTGTGCGCCTGATAGCGATACGGGGTCGCCTGCACCTTCCGCTCGGTCGCCTCGGGGTCGTAGACGAAGTCATACAGCGGAAGGATCTCGCGCCAGCAGTCCTTGAGGTCCTCGTCGTCACGCACCTGCCCGACGTCGATCCGATCGAACTTCTCCATGTCGATCGTGACCCGATCCGAGGCGAGGGCGTTCTCGCGTGCGAGATGGGCGTTGGAGTTGTCGGGCGAGGTGTCGCGCAGCACGACGGCCGCGACACGCTCGGGGTAGCGCAGTGCGTACTCCATGGCCATGAAACCGCCGTACGACCCGCCCGCCATCACGATCCGCTCGGCGCCGACCCACTCGCGCAGGCCGTCGATGTCCGCAGCCCACTGCGCGTGACTGTAGGTACCCTCGCCCTCGCTCACGCCGCTCCCCCGCGCGTCGAAGACGACGACACGATACTCGTCCGCCAGACGTCCGAAACTCGCGCGCGGCTCGGCTCGCGAGCCGAGACCGGGCGCGCCGTGGTGGGTGATGATCACCGGCGCCCCTTCCGGACCGAGCACCTCCACCGCCAGATGATTGCCGTTGATCTCGACCCACTGGTGGTCGCTGGTAGCGGCGGCGAACTCCGGAGAGACCTCGGGTGTCGATGTCATGTCGTCCTCTTTTCTGGGTCGGTGGCGCTCAGAGAGCGATCGTGCAGTCTTCGAGGCTGCGGGGGAAGGTGGTCAGCGCCTCGGCGCCGTCGGGGGTGACGAGCATGCTGTCGCTGATCCGATAACCGGCGTGCCCCGGTACGTAGATGCCGGGCTCGTTGGAGACGACCATTCCGGCGGCGAGCACCGTCGGATCGCCGTCTTCCAGCCAGGGCGCCTCGTGCATCCCGAGTCCGATGCCGTGGCCCTGACGGTGACGGATGTACGCCCCCAGACCCGCTTCGCGGATGACGCCGAGGCACAGACGATTCGCCTCACGACACTCCAGCCCGGCGCGGATCGTCTCGCGTCCGACGGCTTGCGCATCGCGGATCGTGTCGTGGTAGCGCCGCTGATCCGCCGTCGGCTCGCCGAGCACGAACGTGCGCTCGCCCTCGATGAAGCGCCCGCCGACCGCGCAGCCGAGCGACAGCATGAACGTGTCTCCCGCTTTCAACCGGTTGACGGACGGCAGCCCGTGCGGGAACGCGGAGTTCGCGCCGGAGTACACGAGACCGCCCGCGAGGAGCGAGGCGACGACCACGTTGCGATGCTCGGCGTACATGATCGCGGTGCCGGTCGCCGTGACGTGACGTTCGAGCTCCGTCTCGGTCGGCAGGTCTCCCCCGGCGGCGATCGCGTCCGTCACCAGCCGCACGCCGGCGTCGAGCATCCGATCCGTCACCCGAGCGGCCTCGCGATGCAGGGCGATCTCCTCGGGGAACTTGATGTAGCGCGCGCGGTCGATGAGATCGGAGGCGACCAGCTCGGCATCCCCCATCGCCGCGCGCGCTGCGGCGAGCCGTTGGACGCTCATCGACGAACTGAAGCCCACGCGGCCGCGGGGACTCACGGCATCCGAGAGCGCCGCGTAGGGCGAGGCCACCCCGGGGTACTCGAAGAAGGCGACGAGGTCGGCCCTGGCCGACTGCGATTCCGCGTACTCACGCTCGAGTTCGGGGAGGAGCATGACCACGCGGCCGCCGCTGTCCAGCCAGATCGCGACGGGGCGCTCGGAGGGGTGGTGGAAGAATCCGGTCAGGTATGCGATGTCCTCGGGATGGTCGGTGAGGAAGGCGTCGAATCCCTCCTCTGCCATCATCACCCGCACGCGCTCCTGCACCCGATCGAAGAAAACGGGTGCGAGACGCTGATCGAGGTCGGTCATGCGGTCCTCCTTCTCACCGGGCGAGGTGGCGCGGGTTGCGCGCATCGTTGTAGGCGATCGAGAGCAACGTCGCCGACAGCACCAGGATGAGGATGGCGATCGACGGGAAGAGCGTGAGCCACCAGGCGCTCACCATCGCCCCGGCCTGCTGGGCTTCGTAGAGGATGCGCCCCCACGACCAGGTGGTCGGATCGCCGAGGCCGAGGAACGCGAGTCCGGCCGCCGAGAGCACCGCACGGGATGCCGTGACGACGACCGAGACCACGACGACCGGGGTCACGGCGGGCAGCACATGCCGCGAGATGATCCAGAGCGGCGATGTGGTCATCAGACGTGAAGCGTCGACGTAGGGAAGCCCCACGACGGTGAGGGCCTGCGACCGGACGAGACGGGTCACCTCCGGCCACGAGAACGCGGCGACGACGAGGATGATCGTCGTCGTGCTCGGTCCGGCGAGGGCGGCGATGAGGATCATCAGCGGCAGCACCGGCAGAGAGAGCGTCATGTCGACGACCACACTGATGAATCCGTCGAGGCGACGGAAGTACGCACCGATGACCGCGATGATCGTTCCGAACACGATGGCGATGACGGATGCCGCGACCGCGACCAGCACGCTCTGCTGCGTTCCCCAGATGACCTCGGAGAACACATCGCGCCCCAGGGCGTCGG
Organism: Microbacterium sp. NPDC008134; assembly: GCF_042957055.1. NCBI lineage: Bacteria > Bacillati > Actinomycetota > Actinomycetes > Micrococcales > Microbacteriaceae > Microbacterium > Microbacterium sp. NPDC008134. Next base: position 2,049,619 of record NZ_JBIBHO010000001.1, read on the forward strand.
TACCGAACCAGTGGTCACCTCCGGGCGGGCGCAGAACGTCGGGCCCGTAGCTGGCGGGATACGGCGCGATCAGCGGGGCGGCGAGCGCGATGATCACGAGGAGGATCAGCAGACCCAGCGAGATCATCCCGAGCGGGTCGCGCCGGAACGCCCGCCACGTGTGGGCACTCGCCCGCTCGCTGCCGACGGCGGCGGGTTCGGTGGGGTGGATGTTCTCGGTGGAGGGCAGCGGAGCGGTCATGACGTCTTCACTCTCGGGTCTAGGTAGCCGTAGATGATGTCGGTGACGGTGTTGGCGACGACCACCGTGACCGCGAGCATGAGGAATGCTCCCTGCAGCACGGGGAAGTCCAGCTGCGTGACCGCCTCGTAGATGCCCCGACCGATGCCCGGGTAGGCGAAGACCGTCTCGGTGAGTACGGCTCCACCGACGAGGAAGCCGAGTTGGAGTCCGATGAGGGTGGTCGTGGGGAGTAGCGCATTGCGGAGCGCGTGCTTCCAGAGGATGCGGCGACCCCGGAGGCCGTTCGCCTTGGCGAGGAGGATGTAGTCCTCGCCCAGCGTCTCGATGAGTGTCGAGCGCATGGTGAGCACATAGGAGCCGACCTGGATGAGCATCAGCGATACCGCGGGGAGGACGAGATGCTGTGCGACGCTCAGGTACCACTCGAAGCCGTAGGTGTTGTTCGTGTAGGCGCCGCCGATCGGGAACCAGCCGAGATTCAACCCGAAGACGAAGAGCAGCAGGATCGCGACGCTGGGCACGAAGAGCGACTGGCCGGTGACGCCGACGATCTGAACGGCCCGATCGATGAAACGGCCCTTGTGCGACGCTGCCGCGACACCGAGCGGGATACCGATCACGATGGTCAAGGCGAGCGCCGTGAGCGTCAGCAGCAGCGTCCACGGCAACCGCTGCAGCAGCACGTCGAGGACGGGGATGGACTGGGTGAACGAGATGCCCAGGTTGCCTTGCACCAACTGCCACATGTACAGCCCGTACTGCACGATGAGAGGCTGGTCGAGGCCGTACTGTTCGAGGATGGTCGCCCGGATGGCATCCGTCATGTTCGGGCTGGCCAGCGCGAGCGCCGGATCGCCGGGGAGCAGACGGAGCAGAAGGAACGTCACGGTCACGGCGAACCAGATCGTGAGCAGACCTCTACCTGCGCGACGGAGTATGAACGATGCTCGGGACACCCGGGCGACCTTCCTCGAGAGTGGGGGGTGTTACTCGACCGGGTGCGCGCTCGCGAGCGAGAGCGGATTGACGATCGAGAGCAGTTCGCTCGGCTTCGAGATGAAGCCGGCCCACTCGTCGCTGGCGGCGAAGAACAGGTTCTGCGTGTACATGATGTTGTCGTAGACCTGCTCGTGCACGATCTTGTTCGCCTCGCGCATGATCTCGATCTTCTCGTCCTCGTCGAAGGTGACCATGCCCTCTTCGATCAGGGCGTTCAGCTCGGGGTCGTCGACATGGGTGTAGTTGATCGCCCCACCGGGCAGGTAGGAGAGCGCGAAGTTCGTCACCGGGTCGTCCATGATGGCGAAGTTCCCGGCGTAGATGTCGTAGTCGCCCTCACTCGTCATCGACAGGTACGTGTTGCGCTCGGTGCCCTGCAGTTCGATCGTGATGCCCGCCTCGGCGGCGCTGTCCTTGACCATCTGCGCCCACTGGCTCGTCACGCTGTCCTGCAGCGAGTAGATCAGCCGGAACGACACGGGGAACGTGCCGTCGGAGCCGGCGACGTAGCCCGCCTCCTCCATGAGCGAACGCGACTCCTCGGGGTCGAACGCGTACTCGGTCACCGAATCGTCGTAGTACTTCGCGAGCACCGGCATGAGCGCGCTGGAGCCGGTCGAGACCGCCTGGCCTTGCAGCACCACCGTGCGGATCGCCTCGTAGTCGACCGCGTGGGCGAGCGCCTGACGGACGAGTGCGTTCGCCAGATCCGGCTTGTCCATGTTGTAGACGAGGTGCGCATAGCCGAGGCCCGCCGCCTCGATGACCTGGAGGCCATCGGTGCTGCGGAGCTGCTCCACCTGCGCCGGCGGGAGGGCGTTCGCGATCACGTCGATCTCGCCGCTCTGCAGCGCGAGGATCTCGGTGTTCACATCGGGGTACACGCGGTAGACGACCTCGGCCGGTCCGGGAACGCCGCCGTCCACCAGCGGGTAGTCCTCCACACGATCGAGCGTGTAGTGCTGCCCCACCTGGAAGTCGCTGAGGATGAACGGGCCCATGCCCACCCACCCGCCATCGCTGCCGTCGTTCGCGAACTCCGCGATGGATCCCTGGGGCTCGAACACGTGCTGGGGCACGACCACTCCCCAGAATCCGATCTCGTCGACGATCGACGAGTCGGGCTGGGTGAGAGTGAGCTCGACGCGAGTGTCCGAGACGGCGGTGGCGGTGTCGAGGTTGCCGAGCTGGCCGAAGAATGTTCCCGGTGCCTGATCGCGCTTGACGGCGTTCAGCGTCCACGCGACGTCCTCGGCGGTCAGCGGCTCGCCGTCGCTCCACGTCAGGTCATCACGGATCTCGTAGAACCCGGTCGTGTCGTCGACGTAGCCCCAGTCGGTCGCGACATGCGCTTCCTTCGTGCCGTCATCGCTGATGCTCAGCAGGTGCGGATACATCAGATTGGTGATCCACGAGTCCGTGCGGCTGTTGCCGAGCACGGGGTTGAAGTTGACGACGTCCGTCGTCGTGCCGATGCTGAGCGTCTCATCGCTCGGCCCGGCGGTTCCGGATGACTCCCCCGGCTCTGGCGCCGTGGGGGCGCATGCGACGAGACCGACGGCGAGAGCCGCGGCAGCGCCGAGCGCGAGGTACCTGCTGTGCTTCATCAGACCCAAACCTCCTCGAGTACGCGCATGGTGTTCCCGCCGACGACCGCGCGGATCTCGTCGTCGGAGTAGTCGTGCTTCACGAGCCAGCCGATGATGTTGTAGAAGGCCTCGGCGGGGTTCTCGATACCGTCGACGTAGGGCTGCTTCTCGTAGTCGACGTTCGCGTGCGCCTGCCCGAGCGACAGGTTCGACGAGAACGCGTCGTGCAGACCCACGTGGTCACCGAACAGGGTGTCCGGTCCGAAGCTCACGTGCTCGAGACCCACGAGGTCGACGCAGTACTGGAAATGGTCCATCACCGACTCGAGCGAGTGCTTCGGATGCTGCGGCGAGATCGTCGTGTGGGGCGCGGCCTCGATGCCGATGACTCCCCCGCGCTTCGCGCACTCGATGATCGTCTCGTCGGTCTTCATGCGGTTCGTCGGCCACAGACCGCGCGCGCCCGCGTGCGTGATGAACACCGGCACCTTCGAGTGCTTGACCACGTCGACGCAGGTGCGATCGCCGGAGTGCGAGATGTCGATCGCGATCCCGAGCTTGTTCATGCGCTCGACCGCGCGCTCGCCGAAGTAGGTGAGGCCGCCGTCGCCGCGCTCCTTGAGGCCGCCGCCGAGCATGTTCGCCTCGGAATACGCGATGCCCATCTGACGCACGCCGAAGCCGTACAGCACATCGAGCCGATCGACCTCGTTCTCGATCATCGTCGCCGCTTCGAGCGCGAAGATATGGGCCACACGACCGGTCTCGGCCGCGTAGCGGATGTCCTTGATCGACTCCGCCTTGATCACGAAGTCCTGGTGGGCGAGGTCGGCCATGCGAACGCCCAGATCGAACAGCACGTCCTGGTACTTCCAGCCGGCGTCGCTCGAGATGCAGCACGTGCCATCCATGCCGTTGTCGAAGACGGCCGTGAGTCCGGAGCGCGCGAGCCCCTGGTATCCGGTGGGTTCGCGGCCCTGACGGATGTGGTCGCGCAGCTCCCCCATGTCCTCGGGGAAGACCTGGACGTGCTCGTGCAACGAGATCACGGTCTCCTCGCGCAGCAGGCGCTCGGTGCGCTCCTTCTGCGCGTCGTTCAGGTCGAGCCCCTCGTATGCGGGGACTCGCCCGATCTGCTTGGCGTAGCGGAACTCGCGGTAGTCCTTGCCCGCTTCGAGGTAGTCGTAGGCAGTGTAACCGGTGTAACGGTCGGCTTTCTCGAGCACGAATGCGCTCCTTCGGTTCGTTGGTGCGGGGTAGCCTCTCCCGCTCGACGAAGGGGAGATTCCTCGAATCTCGATTATTTCGGCGCAAATGTCAACAACAATGATGATTTTCGGCTGAGATGTTTCCTGTCCGAAACATTTCAGAGCAAATTCTTGGCATGATGGCCTCATGCACACCACGCCCGCAGCAGAGCACGACATCGTCCTCGACGTTCGAGGCCTCACCGTCACCCTGTCGTCCGACGGACGTCGCAACCGCGTCGTCGACGGCATCGACCTCACCGTGCGCCGGGGAGAGGTCTTCGCGCTGCTCGGCGAGTCCGGTTCCGGCAAGTCGATGACCGCGCGCGCGATCATGGGACTGCTCGACAAGGGCGACGTGACGGCCGATCACCTGACGCTCGACGGAACCGATCTGCTCCCCCTGTCGGACGAGGAGCGCCGACGGCTGCGCGGCGTGCGGGTGAGCCTGGTCATGCAGGATGCGCTCTCGGCACTCAACCCCGTGCTCAGCATCGGCGACCAGATCATCGACCTCATCCGGGCGCACCGCACCGTGAGCCGTCGCACCGCGGAGAAGCGCGCAGTCGAGCTGCTGACGCTGGTCGGCATCCCCACGCCGGAGAAGCGGGTCCACGACTATCCCCATCAGTTCTCGGGCGGACAACGGCAGCGGATCCTCATCGCAATGGCGATCGCCCTCGAACCCGATCTCATCATCGCCGACGAACCGACCACCGCGCTCGATGTGACGGTGCAGGCTCAGATCCTCGACCTGCTCCTGTCGCTCCGTGACCGCCTGGGCATGGGCATCCTGCTCATCACGCACGATCTCGGAGTGGTGATGGAGGTCGCAGATCAGGTAGCGGTGATGCGCACCGGACGGATCGTCGAGGCGGGCAGCGCAGACACGGTGCTCACCGCACCCCAGCATCCCTACACGCTGCAGCTCCTGCACTCCCTGCCGAGTGATGTGAGCGCGGCCGTCGACGACCCCGCGGCTGCGCCCATCCTGCAGGGCACGGCCCTCGAGCGCACCTTCCGCTCGGGCACCGGGCGCCGAGCGCACCGGGTCGCCGCGGTGGCCGGAGTCGACCTGAATCTCCGAAAGGGAGAGATCCTCGCGATCGTGGGTGAATCGGGCAGCGGAAAGTCGACGCTCGCGCGCATGCTCGTGGGCCTCGACTCGCCCGACGCCGGCACCCTGACGTACCGGGACCAGGACGTCACACGCGGGCGCCTCCGTGATCGCAAGATCCTGCGCCGCGGCGTCCAGATGGTGTTCCAGGACCCGTACATGTCGCTGAACCCTCGGATGACGGTGCAGCAGATCATCGCCGAGCCCCTCGCCGCGACCCGCACGGGAAGCCCGTCGAGCCGGCGAGAGCGGGTCGCCGAGCTCCTCGAACTCGTGGGGCTCACCCCGGAGATGGGATCACGCTTCCCGCACCAGTTCTCCGGCGGTCAACGGCAACGTATCGGCATCGCACGCGCACTCGCGCTCGATCCCGATGTGCTCGTGTGCGATGAGCCGGTGTCGGCACTCGACGTCTCGATCCGCGCCCAGATCATCGACCTGCTCTGCGACCTCCGGGAACGACTCGGCATGTCGATCGTCTTCATCGCGCACGATCTCTCGCTCGTCCGCCACATCGCCGATCGGGTCGCCGTCATGTACCTCGGTCGGATGGTCGAGATCGGCGAAACCGAGGACGTCTACCGCACTCCGTCCCACGCGTACACGCGGTCTTTGCTGTCGGCCATCCCGCCGCAGACCCGGGCCGAGCGCGGCATGCTGCAGCGACGGACCCCGCTCACCGCCTGACACGAAGGCCGCCGATGGTCACTCCCCCGCGACGGGCTCCGGGAGGTCGATCGGCACGACGGGGCAGTCCTTCCACAGACGCTCGAGCCCGTAGTAGACGCGCTCCTCCTGGTGGAAGACGTGCACGATCAGGTCACCGAAGTCCATCAGCACCCAGCGCGCCTCGGCGCGTCCCTCGCGACGCACGCGCTTGTGCCCGGCCTCGATGAGTCGGTCCTCGATCTCGTCGGCGATCGCGGCGACGTTGCGCTCGCTGTTTCCCGTGACGAGCAGGAAGATGTCGACGAGCGGGAGCGGCTCGGACACGTTGAGCGCGACGAGGTCTTCGCCGCCCTTCGAGACGGCGGCTGCGGCAGCGATCTGCAGCATGGATTCAGCGGATTCAGGTGATTGCATCAGAACACATTCGTAGTGAAGGCGACGACGAGGACCACGCCCAGTGCGAGAGCGAGACCACCCGCAACGATCGCGAGGATGAGCATGAGCCTGTTGCCCTTTTCAGGGGCAGGGGGTCGGATGACCTCGCCGGCGGGCTTGATGGTGCTGACCGCCGAGCTGGCGGCGATCGGCGTGGGAGAGGAAGCGGGCGGCAGTTCGCCGTCGATGAGAACGGCATCGACGTCCTTGCCGTCGGCGACCCCGTGGGCGTGCCCCTGCGAGCCGATACCGCGAGGGAGCTCGTAGGAGCCGGTCACGAGGATCTCACCGGTCGACGCGACCGGCCCCGAGAGCGACCCTTCGCCCGGCGATGGAGTGAAGATCAACGCGCTGGGCGACGTGTGCTGGGAACCGCTCGAATCGCCGACCGTGAGCAGGTCATCGAATGACGGCGCGAAGGGCTTGCGCGCCTCGTCGATCACGGATGCCCCGAACGCCGGGTTCACCGTCGGTCGCTCGTCCGGCGCGATGGCCTCGTCGTCCTCGCCGACGTCGGCGAGGACGTCGTCGCTCTCCGGGACGGCGGGGTCCTGGTCGAGGCCCAGAACGGCATCGACGTCGTCGACGTCGTGCGGCGTCTCGACGATCTCACGGGACTCGTCGACGGGCTGCTTCGCGTCGACCGCCTCTCCGAGCGGCACCTCGCCGACGGAAGCGCTCGCGCCTGCGGCGCTCACAGGCGCGATCACGATCTCGGCGTCATCCACCTCGTCGTCGTGGATCTCGTCGTCCGTGAGGTCATCGCTCGTGGTGGCCGGTGCCGAGAACTCCGGCACGGCGGAGACGATGGGCTCCTTCTCGACCGGCGCACTCTCGACCGGGGCCTGGACGTTCGCGGCCGGAGTCGGAGCAGCGGGGGTTGCGGGCTCCGCGGGAGCGACAGGTGCCGCTTCCTCGGGCTCGACGACGGGAACGGATGCCGTCCGCACGCGCTCCTGATCGCGCGCCTGCCGGCGGGTGAGCGGGGCAGCAGGCGACGCCGGGGCCGCGGGCTCCGGGGCGGCGGGCTCCGGGGCGGCGGGCTCCGGGGCGGCGGGAGCGGCGGTCGGGTTCGGAGCAGCCGGGGTCTCCGCAACCGGTGCGGGCGCGGGGGCAGGAGCCGGCTTGGGCGTGGCCGCCGTCTCCTCGTCGGTGATGACGGGCGTCGATCCGGTCAGTCGGATCTCACGCAACTGCTTGCGTGTCAGCGGACCCTGGCCGTGCTGATCCGATGTAGTCATGACTTGCTCCGATACAGATGATGCTTCGCGATGTACTGGACGACCCCGTCGGGAACGAGATACCAGACCGGCTGATCGTCCCGGACCCGCTCGCGGCAGGCGGTCGACGAGATCGACAGGGCCGGCACCTCCAGCTGGCTGACGTTGTCGCTCGGGAGGCCATCCGTGCTCAGGACGTGTCCTGGCCGGGAGACCGCGACGAAGTGGGCCAACTCCCACAACTCATCATGGTCCCTCCAACTGAGAATTTGCGCCACGGCATCCGCACCGGAGATGAAGAACAGCTCCGCATCCGGCCGATCTCGCTTCAGATCCCGCAGGGTGTCGATCGTGTACGTCGGACCTTCGCGATCGACGTCGACGCGGCTGACGGTGAACTGCGGGTTGGACGCCGTCGCGATCACGGTCATCAGATAGCGGTGCTCGCTCGGAGTGACGTCCGACTTCTGCCAGGGGCGGCCGGTCGGCACGAAGACCACTTCATCGAGATCGAAGGAGTGCGCGACCTCGCTGGCAGCGACCAGGTGACCGTGGTGGATCGGGTCGAACGTTCCACCCATCACACCGATACGCGGAGCGCGCGAGGTCACGGTCTTCATAGTGCCTTAGTGGCCGTGTCCTGCTCCGTGACCGTCCTTGCCGTGCTTCGCAGCCCACGCCTCGGCCTTCGCAGAGTGGCGGTTGGCGACGTTGCGGTACGACAGCGTCACGAGACCGAGGAACGCGAAGATGATCGCAGCGATCACACCGAAGATCACGGTCTCGAGGGCAACGTTGCCGTGGTGCTCGGTTTCCGCAGCGGCCATCGCGACCTGTGCGATGAGGTTCATCGTTTCTCCGTTTCGTGACCTGAGTCAGTGCAGCGCCATCCAGTCTAGCCCTCAGCCGCGCGTCTGCCCCGCCCCACGCGCCAGCCATTTCGTGCTCGTGAGCTCGGCGAGGCCCATCGGACCCCGTGCGTGCAGTTTCTGCGTCGAGATGCCCACTTCGGCGCCGAAACCGAACTCGCCGCCGTCGGTGAAGCGAGTGGAGGCGTTCACCATGACGACCGCGGAATCGACCTCAGCGAGGAAACGCTCGGCGTTACGCGTATCCGTCGTGATGATCGACTCGGTGTGACCGGTGCTGTAGGTGCGGATGTGCGCGAGGGCCTCGTCGAGATCGTCGACGACCTTGATCGCGATGTCGAGGCTGAGATACTCGGTCGCCCAGTCCTCCTCCGTCGCCGGGATCACGTTCGAAACGAGGCCCGAGACGATGTCGTCTCCGTGGATCGCCACCCCTTCGCTCTGGAGAGCGCTCGCCACGAGGGGCACGAGACGCGGAGCGGCCTGACGGTGCACGAGGACGGTCTCCACCGCGTTGCACACGCTCGGTCGCTGCACCTTCGCGTTGACGACGATGTCGCGCGCCCAGTCGTCCGGCGCCGACTCGTCGAGAACGATGTGCACGTTGCCGGCTCCCGTCTCGATGACCGGCACGGTCGACTCGGTCACGACGGTCTCGATGAGTCCGGCGCTCCCCCGGGGAACGAGCACATCGATGTATCCCCGCCCGTGCATGAGCGCCGTTGCCCCGTCGCGCCCGAAGTCGTCGACGGTCTGGATCGCCTCGGCCGTGACGCCGGAGCGCACGAGCGCCTCGCGCATCACCTCGACGAGCACGGTGTTCGACTCGCGCGCGGCGCTGCCGCCCCGGAGCACCGCCGCGTTGCCCGAACGCAGCGCGAGGGCGGCGATGTCGACCGTGACGTTCGGGCGCGCCTCGTAGATCGCGCCGACCACGCCGAAGGGCACACGGATCTGCTCGAGGGAGACCCCGTTCGGCATCCGATGTCCACCCACGACACGTCCCACCGGATCCGGGAGCGCTGCCACCTGCCGCACCGCGGCGGCGAGAGCCGCGACGCGATTCTCGTCGAGGCGCAGACGGTCGATCAGCGAGTCGCCGATGTCGTTCTCCCGCCCGCGGGCGATGTCGAGCGCGTTGGCGGCGATGATGCGCTCGGCGTCGCGCTCGAGCCCGAGCGCGATCTCCTCGAGCACCTGCTCCTTGTCGCCACTGGTCAGAACGGCGGTCGCGCGCGACGCCTCCTTCGCGCGCTCGAGGCGCACCTGCGGGGTCTGGTCGGTCATCCGCCCAGTCTAGGGCGCTCGCCTTCGCTCAGACGGCGGGCTCGAACCAGGTTCCGACCTCGGCCCCCGAGAGCGCGCGATCCACCAGGTCGGCGCTCGTCACGAGCACGCCGATCCCCGACGCAGCCGCGAGGCGGGCGGCCGACACCTTGGTCGCCGCTCCCCCGGTGCCGACGCTGTTCACGACCGTCGCGCCGAACTCGAGTCCGCTCAGATCGGCATCCGCGGCGATCACATCGATCGGCTCGGCGCCGGGGTCGGACGGTGGCCGCGTGTACAGCGATTCGATGTCGCTGAGCAGCACGAGGGCGTCCGCCTCGATCAACTGGGCGACGAGCGCACCCAGACGGTCGTTGTCACCGAAACGGATCTCCTGCGTCGCGACCGTGTCGTTCTCATTGACGATCGGGAGCACCCGCAGTCCGAGAAGGCGCTCCATCGCACGGCGGGCATTGCTTCGCGACGTCGGGTTCTCGAGGTCACCGGTCGTCAGCAGCACCTGCCCCGCGACGATGTCGAACGGCCGCAATGCCTCTTGATACCGGTAGACGAGGATGTTCTGACCGACCGCTGCGGCCGCCTGCTGCGTCGCGAGATCGGTGGGGCGGGCATCGAGCCGCAGGAAGGGGATGCCGGAGGCGATCGCACCGGACGAGACGAGGACGACCTCCGTGCCCCGACCGTGCGCGGCGGCGAGGGCCTCGACGATCACCGGGATACGCCACGAGGCCTCCCCGCTGATCGACGACGATCCGACCTTGACGACGATGCGCGCAGCCGTGGCGAGGTCTGCACGCGAGCGTGCGGTCACTCGCCCTCTTCGCGATAGGCGGCGAGGCGCTGGGCCTCGACCTCCGCGCGCGCCGCGGCCTTGGCATCCATGCGCTCGTAGTAATTCTCGCGGCGCTCCGCCGTCGTCCGTCGCGAGTTCGGCGCCAGACGCGGGTCGGTGCCACGCGGGGCCGTCATGAGCTCGGCCGCCGAGGTCATCGTCGGCTCCCAGTCGAAGACGATGCTGTCGCCCTCGCCGATCACCACGGTCGAGCCCTGCACCGCTCCGAGGCGGAAGAGCTCGTCCTCGACGCCGAGCTTCTCGAGCCGGTCCGCGAGGTAGCCGACGGCCTCCTCGTTCTGGAAGTCGGTCTGCTGCACCCAGCGCACCGGCTTCTCGCCGATGATCCGGTAGACGTTGCCGTAGGTGCCGCCCTCGACCCGGATCGTGAAGTCCTTCTTCGAGCCGCGCGGGCGGATGACGACGCGCTCGCGGGGCACCTCGACGGTGGCCTGCTCGGCGCGCACCTTCTCTACGAGCTCGCCGAGCGCGAAGGTGAGCGGGCGCAGGCCCTCGTGCGAGACGGTCGAGATCTCGAAGACACGGAAGCCGCGCTCCTCGAGGTCGGGCCGCACCATCTCGGCGAGGTCGCGCGCCTCGGGGACGTCGATCTTGTTCAGGGCGACGAACTGCGGGCGCTCCAGGAGCGGGGTCTGCCCTTCGGGCACCTCGTAGGCCGCGAGCTCGGCGAGGATCACGTCGAGGTCAGAGAGCGGATCGCGTCCCGGTTCGAGGGTCGCGCAGTCGAGCACGTGCAGGAGCGCCGAGCAGCGCTCGACATGACGGAGGAACTCGAGACCGAGACCTCGGCCCTCACTCGCTCCCTCGATGAGCCCGGGCACATCGGCGACGGTGTAGCGCGCACCGCCGGCCTGCACGACACCGAGGTTGGGATGCAGGGTCGTGAACGGATAGTCCGCGATCTTGGGCCGTGCGGCCGAGATCGCCCCGATCAGGCTCGACTTGCCGGCCGAGGGGTACCCCACGAGCGCCACATCGGCGACGGTCTTGAGCTCGAGCACGACATCGCCCTCGTGGCCCGGTGTCCCGAGCAGCGCGAAGCCCGGCGCCTTGCGCTTGGGAGAGGCCAGCGCCGCGTTGCCGAGTCCGCCGATGCCGCCCTTCGCCACGACGAAGCGCTCACCCGGGGTGACCATGTCGATCAGCACCTCACCGGTGCTGCTCTTCACCACCGTGCCGACGGGCACGGGGAGCTCGAGATCCTCGCCGGCGTATCCCGAGCGGTGGTCGCCCATCCCGAACCCGCCGTTGGGCGAGGACCGGTGCGGAGAGTGGTGGTACGAGAGCAGCGTGCCGGTCTGCGGGTCGGCGACCAGCACGATGTCGCCGCCGTCACCGCCATTCCCGCCATCGGGTCCACCGAGCGGCTTGAACTTCTCGCGGTGCACCGAGACACAGCCGTTGCCGCCCTTGCCCGCGCGCAGGTGAAGCGTCACGGTGTCGACGAACGTGACCATGTGTCGGTCTCCTCAAGTGATAGCTGTCGCCCAGCGGAATCGGTGGGCAGATACACGGACGGGGCGAGCCGAAGCCCGCCCCGAACCGGATGTCTGTTGCTGTGCGGCGATTACTCGCCTGCAGCGACGATGTTGACGACCTTGCGGCCGCCCTTCGCGCCGAACTGCACCGCACCGGCGGACAGCGCGAAGAGCGTGTCGTCGCCGCCACGGCCGACGTTCACGCCGGGGTGGAAGTGGGTGCCGCGCTGACGGACGATGATCTCGCCGGCGTTGACCTGCTGGCCGCCGAAGCGCTTGACGCCGAGGCGCTGTGCGTTGGAATCACGACCGTTACGGGTGGAGCTTGCGCCCTTTTTGTGTGCCATGTCCTGGTCTCCTCGGTCTTACTTGATGCCGGTGATCTTGACGCGCGTGAGCTCCTGACGGTGGCCCTGGCGCTTCTTGTAGCCGGTCTTGTTCTTGTACTTCTGGATGACGATCTTCGGGCCGCGGAGGTTGCCGATGACCTCGGCGGTGACCTTGACCTTGGCCAGCTTGTCGGCGTCGGTGGTCACCGTAGCGCCGTCGACGAGCAGCACAGCGGCAAGCTCGATCTTCTCGCCCTGGGCAGCCTGCACACGGTCGAGCTGAACGATCGTGCCGACCTCGACCTTCTCCTGCCGCCCACCGGCGCGCACTACTGCGTAAACCACTTCATACCTGTTTCGTTGGGGAGCTCGCGGCTCCGAGAATCTCACGGGAAGACTGTTGCTTGCATGCGCCGCAGGGCGACGGGTGCGAATGCAAGACTCTCCGCTCCGGCCGACGAGGACGACGCGGCATACGCACCAAGGGACTACTTTACCGGATGCCGGACCCACTCGCAAAGTGAGTGGAGGGGCGTGTCCGGTCATAGGCTTACGGAATGACCGTTCTCGTCGACGACCCGCTGTGGCCCGCGCACGGACGCCTGTGGGCGCACCTCGTCAGCGACGAGAGCCTCGACGAGCTGCACACGTTCGCGCTCCGTCACGACCTGCCCCCTCGGGCTTTCGATCGGGACCACTACGACGTGCCGGAGGAAAGCATCCCCCGGCTCATCGCCGGTGGCGCCCAGCACGTCGGCGGCAAGGAGCTCGTCCGACGACTGATCGCCTCAGGCCTCAGGATCCCCGCTCGCGACCGACGCTGACCCCTCGCCGTTCACCGACACCGGCGTGCCGGTGAGCGCCGCAGTGCTCACCCGACGACGGCCGCGTCCCTGACCCGGTGCCTTCGGCTCCGGGAGGGCATCGAGCACCGAGTCGAGCAGCTGCTCGGCCTGGCTGCGTGGTGCGGGCTTGCGGTCTGCGCCACGCTTCTTGCGGGGCTTCTTCGCACGTTCGAGGACCTCGACCGGTGCTTCGTCGACCACGACCGCTTCGGCCGCACCCTCGACGGGTGCCTTCGTGGACGCCGCGATCTGCGCGAGCGCCGACTTCGCGCCCTCGGGGATGCTGTGCGTCGCATTGGCCGCCGGAGGAGCGCTCTGGCTCTGTCCGCCGCCGTTGCCGCCGCGCTGACGACGGCCGCCCTGGTTGCCGTTGCCGCCGTTGCCGTTCCCACCGTTCCCGTTGGAACGGTGCTTGACGACGGGATCGTGGTGCACGATCACACCGCGACCCGCGCAGACTTCGCACGCCTCGCTGAAGGTCTCGAGAAGTCCGAGACCGAGCTTCTTGCGCGTCATCTGCACGAGTCCGAGCGAGGTGACCTCGGCGACCTGGTGCTTGGTTCGGTCTCGGCTGAGGCACTCGATGAGACGACGCAGCACGAGGTCGCGGTTCGACTCGAGCACCATGTCGATGAAGTCGACCACGATGATGCCGCCGATGTCGCGAAGACGCAGCTGGCGGACGATCTCCTCCGCGGCCTCGAGGTTGTTCTTGGTCACCGTCTCTTCGAGGTTTCCGCCGGAGCCGACGAACTTCCCGGTGTTGACGTCGACCACGGTCATCGCCTCGGTGCGGTCGATCACGAGCGATCCACCCGACGGCAGCCAGACCTTGCGGTCGAGCGCCTTCTCGATCTGCTCTGTGATCCGGAACGCGTCGAACGGGTCGGCGGCGTCTTCGTAGGCCTCGACGCGCTCGAGCAGGTCGGGGGCGACGCTCTCGAGGTAGGAGCGGATCGTGCGCTGCGACTCCTCGCCCTGGATGAGCATCTTCGTGAAGTCCTCGTTGAAGACGTCGCGGACGATCTTGACGAGCAGGTCGGGCTCGGCGTGCAGAAGTGCGGGCGCCTGCTGGCTCTCGACCTGCTTCTGGATGTGCTCCCACTGCGAGGTGAGACGCTGCACGTCGCGCGTGAGCTGGTCCTCCGTCGCGCCTTCCGCTGCAGTGCGCACGATGACGCCGGAGGACTCCGGCAGCACCTCCTTGAGGATGCGCTTCAGACGCGCACGCTCGTTGTCGGGGAGCTTGCGGCTGATGCCGTTCATCGAGCCACCGGGAACGTACACGAGGTAACGGCCGGGAAGCGAGATCTGGCTGGTCAGGCGGGCGCCCTTGTGGCCGACCGGATCCTTCGTGACCTGCACGAGCACGCGGTCGCCCGGCTTGAGGGCGAGCTCGATGCGACGGGGCTGGTTGCCGGTCTCGACGCCGTCCCAGTCGACCTCGCCGGAGTAGAGCACCGCGTTGCGGCCGCGCCCGATGTCGACGAACGCGGCCTCCATGCTCGGCAGCACGTTCTGCACGCGTCCGAGGTAGACGTTGCCGATGAGCGAGGCGTCCTGGTTGCGGGCGACGTAGTGCTCGACGAGCACGCCGTCCTCCAGGACGCCGATCTGCGTGCGGCCGTTCTTGGAACGCACGACCATCTTGCGATCGACCGACTCCCGACGAGCGAGGAACTCCGCCTCGGTGACGACCGGGCGACGACGACCCGCGTCGCGTCCGTCGCGGCGGCGCTGCTTCTTCGCCTCGAGGCGCGTGGAGCCCTTGATCGCCTTCGGCTCGGTGATGTATTCGACGACGCGCTGACGCTGACGCGGCTCGCGCTGGTCGTCGCCCTCGGATCCGCCGCGACGGCGACGTCCTCGGCGACCGCCGTCGGCGTCGTCCAGGTCGCGATCGGGGGCGGATGCCCGACCGGGGCGTGCCGGCAGCGGCACGATCTCCGGTGCGTAGAAGTGGAGCTGGGTGGAGACCTGGGAGACGAACACCTCGGGAAGCAGACCCAGCGAGACGGCGGTGACCGCGGCGGGCGCCTCGGGAGCCGCGGGCTCCTCCTCGACGGGCTTCTCCGCGGCAGGCTCTTGCGCTGCGGGCTCCTCGGCGACCGGCGCCTCAACGACCGGTGCTTCTTCTGCCCGCGCCTCTTCGACCGGTGCCTCTTCGACCGGCGCCTCTTCGACCGGCGCCTCTTCGGCGGGCGCCTCTTCGGCGGGCGCCGTTTCGGCGGAGGCCTCGACGGGCTCCTCGGTGTTCACGACCTCGGCGGGAGCATCCGACTCGGCCTCGGCCGCGTCCTCCGGCGTCTCGACCTCGGGAGTCGGGGACTCCGTCAGCTCTTCCGCGGCGTCCGCCGGGAAGTCGAGGGTAGGGGTGTTGTTGTCATTGTTCTCATCGGCCATCTCTGGCTTACTCCCTGCGCGGATCACCGGAGTGTTCCGCGAAACTCATGCAGCACCCGCGGGTGCCGCGAACTCACTCGATCTGCGACCGGCTCGTAGCTCTGGTCGCGTGGGGCATGGGCCCCGAAGTCTGCGTCGACACGTGTCACGGCTGGGCCGCTCATCGCGTCACAGGTCATTATCGCACCAAGTTCCGCAGAATGCGGCATCCGTGCACGTCCGATGATTTTCTCCGGCCCGTTCTCGCCTCATCCATAGCCGTCGCTGAGATAATCCTCAGATGAGCGAGCAGCGCACCCGCCCCGTCATCTTCGCCGTCTGGCTGATCATCGCGAGCATCATCGGCTGGTTCGCCGCCTTCCAGCTCACGGTCGAGAAGTTCGTCATCCTCGCTGACCCGGACGCATCGCTGTCGTGCGACCTGAGCGCCTTCATCCAGTGCGGCAAGAACCTGGAGTCCTGGCAGGGTTCGGTGTTCGGATTCCCGAACCCGATCCTCGGCCTCACGGGCTGGATGGCACCGCTCGTCGTCGGTGTGGCGATCCTCGCCGGCGCTCGCTTCCCCCGTTGGTTCTGGGCGCTCTTCGGCGTGGGTATCACGTTCGCCTTCGGCTTCGTGTGCTGGCTGATCTCGCAGAGCATCTACGACCTGATCGTGCTGTGCCCGTGGTGCATGGTCACGTGGGCCGTGACGATCCCGACCTTCTTCGCCACGATGCTGCACCTCACGCGCAACGGCACGTTCACCCGCAACGAGGTCGTGCAGCAGCGGGCCGACAAGCTCATGGCGTGGGTCCCCCTGGCCACGGTCGTCGCGTACGCGATCATCATCGTGATGGCGCAGACCAAGGGCATCGACTTCCTCGGCGAGATGGTGCGCATCGTCACCGGCGGCTGACCCGCCCATGAGAAAGGCCCGTCCGCTGCGCAGCGGACGGGCCTTTCTCATGGATGTGCGACTCAGTCGAACCAGATGCCGAGCTCGCGCGCGGCGCTCTCGGGGCTGTCGGAACCGTGCACGAGGTTCTGCTGGACCTTGAGTCCCCAGTCGCGACCGAAGTCACCGCGGATCGTGCCCGGGGCGGCAGTCGTCGGGTCGGTCGTACCGGCGAGCGAGCGGAATCCCTCGATCACGCGGTTGCCGGCGAGGCGGATCGCGACAGACGGGCCCGACAGCATGAACTCGAGGAGCGGCTCGTAGAACGGCTTTCCCTCGTGCTCGGCGTAGTGCGCGGCGAGCAGGTCGCGGTCGGGCTCGACGAGGCGGATGTCGACGAGCGCGTACCCCTTCGCCTCGATGCGGGCGAGGATCGCGCCGGTGAGGCCGCGTGCGACGCCGTCGGGCTTGACGAGGACGAGGGTTTCTTCGGTGGCCATGTCATTCACTCTCTGTCTGAGTCTCGGTCGAGGGCTCGGTCGGGCGTTGTGCATCCACCCGCGCCCCCTTGATGGTCGCATACGCCCACATGCCGCCGAAAATCAGCACGACGAACAGGATGGACGGAACCAGGATCGCCGACAGGGCGATGATGACCTGCACGATCCAGCCGGCCGTGATGGCCCAGGGCTTCGTGATCATCCCGGCGATGGCGATGCAGACCAGCGCCATCACGATGCCGCCGACGATCCCCCACCACTGCGGGATGGCGGGCGGAAGCGAGCGCAGCCCGAAGATCGTCAGACCGACGAGGAAAACCACGATCGATTCGAAGCCGAGCACGACCGGCGCGAGCTTCTGCACGAGGGTGCGGGGCGGGCGCGGCGGGCGCGGAGCGCGTCCGCCGGCGGCGCTGGAGGTCATGCGCGCCACCCCGACTTCCAATCCTCGTCCTCGGCGAGGGCGATCGCCTCGCCCGCGAGGACGACGGAACCGGCGATCACGACCGCGCGGCGGTCGCTCGATGCGGCCCACTCGCGAGCGGCGTCGGCCGCGTCGGCGAGACTCGGATGCACGGTCGCCCGCTGCCCCGCCTGCTCGACGAGGTCCGCGATCGCGTCGGCATCGGATGCACGGTCGGAGTCGGGCGCCGTGGCGAACACGTGCGCCGCCGCCGGAGCGAGCTGCGCGACGATGCCCGCAGCGTCCTTGTCGGCCAGCACCCCGAGCACGACCCCCCACTCGTCGAAGTCGAAGCTGTCGTCGAGCGCCTGCACGAGGGCCTTCGCGCCGTGCGGGTTGTGGGCGGCGTCCACGACGACCGTCGGTGCGACGCCCAGCAGCTGCAGTCGGCCCGGAGAGGTCGCGCCCTGCAGACCCTCAGACATGATGTCATCGGCGATCCGCTGGGTCGCGCCGCCGATGAGCGACTCGACCGCGGCGACCGCGAGGGCGGCGTTGTGCCCCTGGTGCGCGCCGTAGATCGGCAGGTACTCCTCGACGTAGTCCCCGGCCAGGCCGCGGATCGTGAGCAGCTGTCCGCCGACGGCGAGTTTCTGTTCGGCAAGCCCGAACTCCTCCCCGTCGAACGCGATCGTCGCGCCGCGCTCGGCGGCGACGCGGCGCAGCACCTCGGCGGCCTCGGCCGGCTGCTGTGCGGAGACGACCGCGGCGCCGTCCTTGATGATCCCGGCCTTGACCTCGGCGATCTTCGCGATCGTGTCGCCGAGACGGTCGGCGTGATCGATGTCGATGGGCGCGAACACCGCGACGTCGCCGTCGGCCGTGTTCGTGGAGTCCCACTCCCCTCCCATGCCCACCTCGAGCACGAGCACGTCGACGGGCGCATCGGCCACGGCGACGAACGCGAGGACCGTCAGCAGCTCGAAGAAGGTCAGCGGGGCGTCGCCCGCTGCCTCGAGTTCGGCATCCACGATCTCCACGAACGGGGCGATCTCGTCCCACGCGTCGGCCACGGCCGCGTCGTCGATCGGCTCACCGTCGATCATGATGCGCTCGGTGAACCGCTCGAGGTGCGGGCTGGTGAAGAGCCCCGTGCGCAGTCCGTGGGCGCGCAGCAGGCTCTCGATCATCCGCGCGGTCGAGGTCTTGCCGTTCGTCCCGGTGATGTGCACGACGCGGTAGGTGCGCTGCGGGTCGTCGAGGAACGCGAGGATGCGGGCGGTGCGCTCCTTGCGCGGCTGCACCCAGCGCTCCCCCGCGCGTCCGAGGAGAGTCTCGTAGACGGCATCCGCCCGGTCACGTGCGCTCATTCCGTTCCTCCGATCCGGCTGACGGCGATCGTGAAGGCCGCACGGTTCGCGTACGTGCCCTTCTCGATGTCTGCGATGAACTCGGCCCCCGCCACAGGGCGATCCTCGCGGTGCAGCGAGTGCTCCACCGCCAGGGTCTCCCCCGCAACGTCGGCGATCTCGAAGGCCGAGGCGACGGCATCCGCATCCTCCTCGCTCGCGAACCGCAGATCCAGACGGATGCGGTCGCTCACGTCGAAGCCGGCGTTCTTGCGCGTCTCCTGCACGGCGCGGATGACGTCGCGCGCCAGTCCTTCCGCCTCGAGCTCGGGCGTCGTCTGCGTGTCGAGCAGCACGAACCCTCCGGTCGGAACGATGGCGAGGGCTTCACCCTCCGGGCGCCCCGTCGTCTCGAGCACGAGCTCGTACTCGGCAGGCTCGAGCGCGATGCCACCGGCGGTCACGACACCATCGACCTCGGCCCAGTCACCGGAACGCGCGGCCTGGATCGCCTTCTGCACCTCCTTGCCGAGGCGCGGTCCGGCCGCCCGGGCGTTGACGCTCAGGCGGTGGTCGATGCCGTAGTCCTTCGCCGTGGTGTCGGCGAGCGGCACAAGCTCGACCGCCTTCACGTTGAGCTCCTCGCGCAGGATGTCCTCGAACTGGCCGAGCGTCGATGCGAGCGGCGATACGACCGTGAGACGCGCGAGCGGCAGACGCACCCGCAGCTTCTCCTTCTTGCGCAGCGCGTTGCCGACGCTCGACAGCTCGCGCACGGCGTCCATCGCATCGCGGATCTCGTCGGCGGCCGGGAACGCCTCAGCATCCGGCCAGTCCTGCAGGTGCACGCTGCGCCCGCCGGTGAGTCCCTGCCACACGCGCTCACTGATGAGCGGCACGAGGGGCGCCGCGACACGGGTGAGCGTCTCGAGCACGGTGTACAGCGTGTCGAAGGCCTCGCGGCTCTTCGGGTCCTCGGTCACGCCCACCCAGAACCGGTCGCGCGAGCGGCGGATGTACCAGTTGGTCAGCACCTCGGCGAAGTCCCGCAGACGTGCGGCGGCCGTCGTCGAATCGAGACCCTCGAGGTCGGCGCGCACTTCGCGAACGAGATCGCCGAGCCGGGCGAGGATGTAGCGATCGAGCACATCGGTGGAGTCGGTGCGCCACGATGCCTCGTAGCCAGCGCCCGTCTCGGTCGCTGAGCCTGTCGAAGCGTTCGCATATGTCGCGAAGAAGTACCACGAGTTCCACAGCGGCAGCAGGAATTCGCGCACGCCCGAGCGGATGCCCTCCTCGGTCACCGCGAGGTTTCCCCCGCGCAGCACCGAGCTCGACATGAGGAACCAGCGCATCGCGTCGGAGCCGTCGCGGTCGAGCACCTCCGAGACATCCGGGTAGTTGCGCAGCGACTTCGACATCTTGTAGCCGTCACTGCCGAGGACGATGCCGTGGCAGCTGACGCCGGTGAAGGCGGGGCGGTCGAACAGCGCGGTCGACAGCACGTGCATCACGTAGAACCAGCCGCGGGTCTGCCCGATGTACTCGACGATGAAGTCGGCCGGCGCGTGCGAGTCGAACCACTCCTGGTTCTCGAACGGGTAGTGCACCTGGGCGTAGGGCATCGAGCCCGAGTCGAACCACACGTCGAAGACGTCTTCGATGCGGCGCATCGTGCTCTTGCCGGTCGGGTCGTCGGGGTTCGGACGCGTGAGATCGTCGATGTACGGGCGGTGCAGGTCGATCTCGCCCTCGGGGTTGCGCGGCAGCGTACCGAAGTCGCGCTCGAGGTCCTCGAGCGAACCGTAGGCGTCGACGCGCGGGTACTCGGGGTCGTCGCTCTTCCAGATCGGGATCGGCGATCCCCAATAGCGGTTGCGGCTGATCGACCAGTCGCGCGCGCCCTCAAGCCACTTGCCGAACTGGCCGTACTTGACGTTCTCGGGCACCCAGGTGATCTGCTCGTTGTTCGCGAGCAGATCGTCCTTGATGTCCGTGACGCGGATGAACCAGCTCGACACGGCCTTGTAGATGAGAGGGTTCCGGCAGCGCCAGCAGTGCGGGTACGAGTGCTCGTAGCTCTGCAAGCGTACGAGGCGACCGCTCTCGCGCACGAGGCGCACGAGCGGGGTGTTGGCGTCCATCCAGAGCTCGCCGGCGACGTCGGTGACCGCCGAGAGGAAGCGCCCGCCGTCGTCCAGGGAGATGATCGTCGGGATGCCGGCGCCACCCGCGACCCGCTGGTCGTCCTCACCGTAGGCCGGAGCCTGGTGCACGATGCCGGTACCGTCGCTGGTCGTGACGTAGTCGTCGACGAGGATGCGCCAGGCGTTCTCGGTGCCCCACGTCTCGGCATCCGCGTAGTAGTCGAAGAGGCGGTCGTACGTGACGTCCTGCAGCTCGGATCCGCGGACGGATGCCTCCACCGCGGCGAGCGCCTCTTCGGCGCTCTCGTAGCCGAGGTCCTTCGCGTAGCCGCCGAGAAGTTCACGGGCGAGCAGGTAGCGGTGCGCGGAGGCCTCGACCGCGGCATCCGTGGAGCCGGCGACCTGGTGCACGTCGGCCGCGCCGTTCGGACCGGCGGGCACGACGACGTAGTCGATGTCGGGCCCCACGGCGAGCGCGAGGTTGGTCGGGAGGGTCCAGGGTGTGGTGGTCCAGGCGAGGGCGCGCACGGCGGTGAGGCCGAGGGACTCGGCCTTCGCGCCCGTGAGCGGGAACGTCACGGTCACGGACGGGTCCTGCCGCATCTGGTACACGTCGTCGTCCATGCGGAGCTCGTGCGCGCTGAGCGGCGTCTCGTCGCGCCAGCAGTACGGCAGCACGCGGTGCCCCTCGTAGGCGAGGCCCTTGTCGTAGAGGGTCTTGAACGCCCAGAGCACGCTCTCCATGTAGCCGAGGTCGAGCGTCTTGTAGCCGCGCTCGAAGTCGACCCAGCGCGCCTGGCGGGTGACGTAGTCCTGCCATTCGCGCGTGTACGCGAGCACCGAGCTCTTCGCCTTGTCGTTGAAGACGTCGATGCCCATCGACTCGATCTCGCTCTTCTCGGTGATCCCGAGCTGCTTCATCGCCTCGAGTTCGGCCGGGAGGCCGTGCGTGTCCCAGCCGAAGACGCGATCGACCTTGTGACCGGTCATCGTCTGGAAGCGCGGGAAGACGTCCTTGGCGTACCCGGTGAGCAGGTGCCCGTAGTGCGGCAGACCGTTGGCGAACGGCGGGCCGTCGTAGAACACCCACTCGGGCGAGCCCTCGCGCTGCTCGATCGAGGCGCGGAAGGTGTCATCGGTCTTCCAGAACTCGAGCACCTCCTCCTCGATCTGGGGGAAGCGGGGGCTGGGCGCGACGGAAGCGTCGGCGGCGGGGCCGAAAGAGGAACGCGGATAGGTCATCGTGTCTCGCAGTGGTCGTCGTGGCGGATGCTCCTGCGAGGACGACCCTGCCGGGCCGCGGTACCACCTCGCGTGCGCTCCCACCCCTCTCGGTGTGTTCACGCCACTCTCACTGCGGCTGTGACGGGCCTGCCCCGCTCGGTTCTACTGAGCCCGTCGCCGGACCGTTCTTCCGAGAGCTCCCCGGTGATGCCGGATCGATGCTCGTGATTCCAGTGTACGCGCCCCGCGGTCGTGCGGGATCCCGCAGATCCGCACGACCCTGCGAGTGTCGGCGCCCCGCCCTACGCTCGACGCATGGCCCGCTCCGCCGAGACCCCCGTCGCACCCCGCGTCTCACCGCCCGACCTCCCCGATCGCCTCGACACCGCCGTCGCCGCGCGCAGCGCCGACCTCCTCGCCGCACGGATCGAACTCGCGGGCGATGCCGACCTCGCCTATGCCTCGCTCGAGCAGTGCGTCGTGACCGCGGATGCCGACTCGATCGACCTCACCGGGGCGACCCTGCTCGACGTCGACATCACCGGCATTCGCGCCGCGTCGGTCAAGCTCCGTGGCGCCGGCATCCGTCGCCTGCGTGTGACCGGCGGGCGCATCGGCACGCTCGATCTCAGCAGCGCCCGGGTGTCCGAACTCGAGCTTCGCGACCTCCGCATCGACTACCTGAACCTGGGCGCGGCTCGCGTCGACGACGTCGACGTGATCGGATGCCGCATCCGCGCCCTCGACATGCCCCAGGCGGAGCTCGCCCGCATGCGCTTCGCGGATTCGGCGAGCGATGAGGTCGACACCCGGGGCATGCGGGCGACCGATGTCGATCTGCGCGGGCTCGACGCCCTCGCCTTCCTCGATGCGAACAGCCTGCGCGGCACGACCCTCACGTCGTTCCAGGTGCAGCAGCTCGCCCCCGTATTCGCCGCAGGGCTCGGCATCCACGTCACCGGCTGACCGCGACCGGGTGACCGCCATGGGCTGACGAGCACCGGTCAGGGCCGGCGCACGCCGCTCGCCGCGAGGAGTTCCCGGGTGAACGGATGCTGTGGGTCTGCGAACACGTCGACCGCCGTTCCCTGCTCGACGATCCGACCGCCCTGCATCACCAGTACGCCATCGGCGACGGCCCCGACGACGTCGAGGTCGTGCGAGACGAAGACCATCGTCAAACGCCTCTCGCGCTGCAGCCGGAGCAGCAGACGCAGCACCCGTTCCCGCACCGACGGGTCGAGCGCCGACACGGGTTCGTCGAGAACGAGCACATCCGGGTCTGCGGCGAGCGCACGGGCGATCGCCGCTCGCTGACGTTGTCCGCCGGAGAGCTCCGACGGACGCCGCCGGGCGAGAGATGGATCGAGGTCGACCTCCTCGAGAAGACCCGCGACACGCTCGCGACGCTCGGTGCGCGGCACTCCGCCCGCGGCGAGCGCCTCCTGCAGCGAACGCCCGATGCTCCAGCGCGGATCGAAAGCGCCGAGCGGATTCTGATGCACGAACTGCACCCGGTGCGCGCCGCTCCAGCGGATGCTCCCGGCATCCGGTTCCTGCACTCCGAGCAGCATGCGCGCGAGCGTGGTCTTCCCGGAGCCGGACTCCCCGACGATCCCGAGCGTCGACCCCTCACTCACAGAGAACGTGGCGTCGACGACGGCGTCCACGCCGGCGAACGACACCGACGCACCCTCGACGGACACGACCGATTCGCCGCCGGCATCGTGTGCCTGGCGGGGTTCGTGCAGGGTCGCGGCGATGAGCTGTCGTGTGTACGGATGCTGTGGCGCCTCGAGCACCTCGGCGACCGGGCCCTGCTCCACCACCGTGCCGTCGCGCATCACCAGCACACGGTCGGCGAGCAGCCGCACCGCGGCGAAGTCGTGGCTGATGAAGAGCACGGCGGTTCCGGCATCCGCGATCTCCCGCAGCAGGTCGAGGATCCTCGCCTGCACGGTGGCGTCGAGGGCCGTGGTCGGCTCATCGGCGATGAGCGCGGCGGGGCCGGCCGCGAGAGCCGAGGCGATGAGCGCGCGCTGTCGCAGTCCTCCCGAGAGTTCGTGCGGGTACTGGCGCATCCGACGTTCCGGCTGCGGCATCCAGACGCGGCGCAGCAGACCGAGCACTCTCTCGCGCAGTGCACTTCCGCCGCGCGAATGGAGGCGCAACGGCTCGGCGACCTCCGACTCGATGCGCTGCAGCGGATCGAGGGCGACGAGAGCGTCCTGGGCGACCAGCGCGGCTCGCGCTCCGCGGAGGCGGCGCCAGCCGCGCTCGTCGAGACCGCGCGCATCGGTGCCGTCGATCCGCATCGTGCGGGCGGTGACGGATGCCCGCGTGGGAGCGAGGCCGAGGAGCGCGCGAGCCGTGAGCGACTTGCCCGCTCCGGACTCCCCGACGATCGCGACGCACTCCCCGGGCGCCACGGTGAGCGACACCCCGTCGACGACGGAGACGTCGTCGATCACGATCCGCAAATCCTGCACCTCGATCACGGGAGGTGTGCTGGCGCTCATCGTCCGCCTCCGTCCGCTCGCGACCGGAGCACTCGACCGACGATCGTCGCCGCGACCACGGTGAGGGTGATCGCGATGCCGGGGAACACCGAGATCCACCACGCCTGGCCGAGCACGTTCCGACCGCCTGCGAGCATGAGGCCCCATTCCGGTGTCGGCTCCGCGGGACCGAGACCGAGGAAGCTGAGACCGGAGGCGGCGAGGATGCTCGATCCGATGCCGATCGTCGCCAACACGCTCAGCGATCCCACCACCCCGGGGAGCACGTGGCGCCAGAACGCCAGGAGACGCGGCACACCGAGGATCCGCGCGGCCTCCACGTGCTCGGCGACGCGGAGGGTGCGCGTCTGCACGCGCGCGAGACGGATGTACACCGGTACCGCCGCG
The DNA here is from genome assembly GCF_042957055.1 of Microbacterium sp. NPDC008134. Lineage (NCBI taxonomy): Bacteria > Bacillati > Actinomycetota > Actinomycetes > Micrococcales > Microbacteriaceae > Microbacterium > Microbacterium sp. NPDC008134. The sequence continues at coordinate 2,074,609 of NZ_JBIBHO010000001.1, forward strand.
AGCGTCACGGCGATCGCGACGTTCGCCGGCCCCGGCCCGAGCACGGCGATCACCACGAGCGCGACCAGGAACTCGGGGAACGCCATGAGCACGTCGTTCACGCGCATGAGCGAGACGTCGACCCAGCGCGGGGCGAGGCCGGCCAGCGCACCGATCGCGAGCCCCACGATCAGTGCGATTCCCGTCGCGAGCAGCCCGATGCCGACCGAGCGGGCGGCGCCGAACACGACCCGGGAGTACACGTCACGGCCGCTCTGGTCCGTGCCGAAGAGGTGCTCGCCGCTCGGCGGGCGGAGCGCTCCCCGCACATCGGTGAGCACGGGGTCGTGCGTCGCGAGGATTCCCGGGAATGCGGCGGCGAACGCGATGACGCACAGGACGGCGACGGCCGCCCACAGCAGCACCCGCTGCGCGCGGCTCATCGCCCCGTCTCCCGGACGGACATGCGCACGCGCGGGTCGATCAGCGGATGCACCAGCTCGACGATCACATTCACGATCACGAACACGAGAGCGCTGAGCAGGATGATCCCGGAGATCACCGGGAGATCGCGATCACTGATCGCCGCGAGGGTCACCCGACCGAGTCCCGGCCGTGCGAAGACGGTCTCGACCAGCACCGCTCCACCGAGAACGGATCCGGTGAGGTAGGCGGTGAGCGTCACGGCTCCCGCTGCCCCGTGGCGCAGGCCGTGCCGGAGCGTGAACCATCCTGCGCTCGCACCGCGTGCGCGCACGGTCTCGGCGAACGGCATCCGCTCGGCCTGCACGAGACCGTCGCGCAGCACCTGACCGAGGAGCGCCGCGACGGGCAGGGCGAGCGTGACCGCCGGAAGGACGATCGTGGCCGGATTGCGCGCACCCGACACCGGGAACCAACCCAGCCCGAACGCGAACACGCTCAGCAGCACGAGACCGATCCAGAACACCGGCGACGAGAGCACGACCAGCTCGACACCCGTCGCGACGGCGCGCGCCGTGTCACCTCTCGCGAGCAGCGCCACCGAGAGGGCGAGCACCACGGCGATGAGCAGGGCGAGCGCCGAGAGCTGCAGGGTCGCTCCGAGCTGCCTGCCGATGACCTCGGCCACGGGCATCCGCAGCTGGTACGACTCCCCCAGGTCTCCGCGCAGCAACCGACCGAGGTAGTCGACGTATTGCTCGACGGGCGGACGGTTCAGTCCGAGATCCTCACGGATGCCGTCCTTCACCGCTTCGCTGACCTGGGCCTGCGGTCCGAGCATCACCGACACCGGGTCGCCGGGAATCACGCGGAAGGCCAGGAACGCCACCGTGGCGGCGCCCCACAGCACGACGACCACGGATGCGACGAGACCGGCGATCTTCGCGAGCGCAGCCTTCACCGCTCTCCTCCCGCCGCCGTGCGTCGACCCGGGTCAGCCGACCGTCACATCGTAGAACAGCGGCCGGCCGTAGAGGTCGTACGCGAGTCCGTCGACGCGCTCGCCGACCGCGGTGATCGCCGAGGGACTGTAGAGCGGCACGATCGCGGTGTGCGTCGCGTTCCACTCCTGCAACTGCGTGTAGATCGCGTTGCGCTGGTCCTGGTCGCTGGTCGCGACGGCCTGCTCGAGGAGTCCGTCGACCTCAGCGTCGGTCACCTGCGAGGCGTTCTGGAACCCGTCCGTGTGCAGATGCGCACGCAGGAAGTCGGGGTCCACGCCCGAGAATCCCCAGTCGGTGAGGTCGAAGGTCTTCGGACCGTACTGCTCGTTGTACGCCCCCGGCTCGAGCACCTCGCGCTCGACCTCGAAGCCGATCTTCTTCAGGTCGGACTGGATGGCGTTCGCGAGCGCCGCACGGTCGTCGGGCACGGGCGTCCACGCGATCCAGCGCGCGGACAGGCGCTGACCGTCCTTCATGCGGATGCCGTCGGTGTCGCGCTCGGTCCACCCTGCTTCGTCGAGCAGACGGTTTGCTTCGTCGGGGTCGAACGCCCAGGTGCCCTCGAGCGCGGAGTCGTAGCCCGGCGTCGTCGAGCTGAGCACGCTCCACGCGCGCGGGAACTGCCCGAAGAAGATCTCCTCGACCGCGGGGTCGATGTCGATGCCGCGGGCGAACGCCTGGCGCACCTTCTCGTCGGCGAACACACCGTACTTCTCGTTGAGGTACAGCGAGTACGGGAGGCCGGGGTATTCGATCGAGTCGACGCGCACGCCGTCTCCGAGGTCGCCGGCGAGGTTCGGCGGGATGTTGCTCGCGAGGTCGGCCTCGCCGCTGGTCACGACTCCGGCGCGGACGGATGCCTCGGGCTGGATCTCGACGCGCAGCGTCTCGAACTTCGGCGCCCCCTCACCGTGCGGGCCCCAGGCGTAGTCGTCGTTGCGCGTGTAGACGATCTCCTGGTCGGGCGTGTACTCGGTCATCTCGAACGGCCCGGTCCCGACCGTGATCCCGGGGCCACCGGCCTTGAGCTGATCGGCCGATTCGGCGAGCACCGCCGGCGAGTAGAACCCGAGCAGCGGCGTGCTCGCCGCCTGAAGGAACGGAGCGTAGGGCTGAGTGAAGCTCACGGTCACCGTGTGATCGTCGACGACCTCGGTGCCCGCGTAGAAGTCGGCGCCGAGCATGCTCGCGGCCTGCGCGGACGCGGTCTCGGGGTCGACGATGCGGTCGAAGTTCGCCTTGACCGCCGCGGCGTCGAAGGGCTCGCCGTCGGTGAACGTGACGTCGTCGCGCAGTGTGAAGGTGTACTCGGTGCTGTCGTCCGATACGGTCCAGTCGGTCGCGAGCCACGGCGAGAACGTGCCGTCCTCCTCCTGGAAGACCAGTGAGTCGAGCACCGCGCGCTGCACCATGCCCGAGACGTCGAGCTGGCTCACCTGCGGGTCCATGTGACCGGCGGAGAGGTTCGCGCCCTCGATCGACCAGACGACCTCACCGTCGCCGTCCTGCCCGCCGGGCGCGGCGCAGGCGCTGAGCGCGAGGGCGGTCGCGGCGACGATCGCCGCGGCGGGGAGAAGACGGCGCACGGATGCTGCGGGCATGACGATTCCTCAGAACGGAAAACAGGGGGTGGGATCAGTCTAGGACCGATTCTTGGACTGGGTCGATTTGCGACAGGCTCCGCCTCTCCCGACGGTCGCTAGACTGGAGCGCACACCCACACTCAGGCACGCTCACACAGTGCCGCACACATCGCTCAAGGAGACCTCCATGTCCGTGATTCCCGACAAGCCCGCACTCGAAGGTCTCGAAGCGAAGTGGGATGCCGCATGGGCGGAGCAGGGCACGTACCTGTTCGACCGCCTGCGCGCCGCACAGTCCGGCCGTGAAGGCGTGTACTCGATCGACACCCCGCCGCCCACGGCATCGGGAAGCCTGCACATCGGCCACGTGTTCTCGTACACCCACACCGATGTCAAGGCCCGCTTCGAGCGCATGCGCGGCAAGACGGTGTTCTACCCGATGGGCTGGGACGACAACGGGCTCCCGACCGAGCGCCGCGTGCAGAACTACTACGGCGTGCGCTGCGACCCGTCGCTGCCGTACACCCCCGACTTCACTCCCCCGTTCGAAGGCGGCGACAACAAGTCCAGCCGTGCGGCCGACCAGCTGCCGATCAGCCGCCGCAACTTCATCGAGCTGTGCGAGCGTCTGACGATCGAGGACGAGAAGCAGTTCGAGGCGCTGTTCCGCCAGCTCGGTCTGAGCGTGGACTGGACGCAGACGTACCGCACGATCTCCGACGACACGATCCGCCAAAGCCAGCTCGCGTTCCTGCGCAACATCGAGCGTGGCGAGGCCTACCAGGCGCTCGCGCCGACCCTCTGGGACATCGACTTCCGCTCGGCGATCGCACAGGCCGAGCTCGAGGACCGTGAGCAGCAGGCGGCGTACCACACGATCGAGTTCCCCTTCGCGGACGGATCGGGATCGATCGCGATCGACACCACTCGTCCGGAGCTCCTGCCGGCGTGCATCGCGCTCGTGACGCACCCCGAGGGCCCGCACAAGCACCTGATCGGGACGAAGGTGCGCACTCCGTTCTTCGGTGCCGAGATCGAGATCCACGGCCACCACCTCGCGCAGCCCGACAAGGGCACGGGCGCCGCGATGGTCTGCACCTTCGGCGACGTCACCGACATCATCTGGTGGCGCGAGTTGCGCACCGTCGCCGGCGAGTCCCTGCCGAACATGACCACGATCGGTCTCGACGGCCGCTTCCTGCCGGAGGCCCCGTCGACCGTCGCCGACGCGGGGGCGCGCAGCTGGTACGCCGCCGAGGTCGCCGGTAAGACGGTGTTCAGCGCCCGCAAGGCGATCGTCGAGAAGCTGCAGGAGACCGGCGACATGACCGCCGTCGGCAAGCCCTTCAGCCACGCGGTGAAGTTCTTCGAGAAGGGCGACCGCCCGCTCGAGATCGTGTCGACGCGCCAGTGGTACATCCGCAACGGCGCGCGCGACGGCGAGCTGCGCGAGCAGCTGCTCGCGCACGGCTCGGAGTTGAACTGGCACCCGGAGTTCATGCGCGTGCGCTACGAGAACTGGGTCGGCGGACTGACCGGCGACTGGCTCGTGTCCCGTCAGCGCTTCTTCGGAGTGCCGATCCCGCTCTGGTACGCGCTCGACGAGAACGGCGAGCGCGACTACGACCGCGTGATCGTTCCGGATGCCGCGTCGCTGCCGATCGACCCCACCACCGACGTCCCCGCGGGGTACACGGAGGATCAGCGCGGCGTGGCGGGCGGTTTCGACGCCGAGGCCGACATCTTCGACACCTGGGCGACCTCTTCGCTGACCCCGCAGCTGGCCGGCGGCTGGCAGCGCGACGAGGAGCTGTGGAACCTCACCGCTCCCTTCGACCTGCGCCCGCAGGGCCAGGACATCATCCGCACGTGGCTCTTCTCGACCATGCTGCGCTCGGTCCTCGAAGACGGACGCTCGCCGTGGCGCAACGCCGCCATCAGTGGCTTCATCGTCGATCCCGACCGCAAGAAGATGTCGAAGTCGAAGGGCAACGTCGTCACGCCGGCCGACATCCTCGAGACGCACGGATCGGATGCCGTGCGCTACTGGTCGGCGTCCAGCCGTCTCGGTGCGGATGCCGCGTTCGACCCGCAGAGCCCGACGCAGGTGAAGATCGGTCGCCGTCTGGCGATCAAGGTGCTCAACGCCGCGAAGTTCGTGCTGTCGTTCCCGGTGCCCGAGGGGGCACAGGTCACGCACGCGATCGACGCGTCGATGCTCGCCGCGCTCGACGGCGTCGTCGCCGAGGCCACCGCCGCGTTCGAGAACTACGACCAGGCCCGCGCGCTCGAGATCACCGAGGCGTTCTTCTGGACGTTCTGCGACGACTACCTCGAGCTGGTGAAGGAGCGCGCCTACAACCAGGCCGACGTGGGCCAGGCATCCGCCGCCCTCGCCCTGCGCCTCGCCCTGTCGACGCTGCTGCGCCTGCTGGCTCCGGTGCTGTCGTTCGCGACCGAAGAGGCGTGGTCCTGGTTCGAGGAGGGCTCGGTGCACACCGCCGCCTGGCCGGAGGCGCTCGGCATCGAGGGCGACACCGCTGTGCTGTCGGCCGCGAGCGAGGCCCTGATCGGCATCCGCCGTGCGAAGACCGAGGCGAAGGCGTCGCAGAAGACCCCCGTGTCGCGTGCGGTGATCGCGGCTCCGACCGCGAAGCTCGCCGCGCTGCGTGCGGCTGCCGATGATCTGCGGGCCGTGGGCCGGATCGCCGAGCTCGAGATCACCGAGGCGGAGGAGTTCGCCGTCACCGCGATCGAGCTGGCACCGACGGAGGCGTCCTGATGCAGCTGGGCACGCGCTGGGCGACCGGTTCCGAGGCTCCCGCGTCGGTTCCCGCGGCTCTGCGGCCCGCGATCGCCGAGGTGGAGGCACGCGGTCTCACCGGTCACTGGACCCTCACGTGGCTCGAGGGACGCGCGATCGCCGAACTCGATGCCGGCTGGGAGGTCCTGCAGTCCGCGACGGGTGAGGTCATCGCCCGCCCGTTCGAGGACTGACGCCGCGCCCCTCTCGAGAGGCCCCCTCGCCCACCGGCGGGAGGGGCCTCTTGCCATTTCGTGCGCGAGCCTCGACGATGTGGGCATGACCGCCTTTCCCGACGGTCCGTTCGGCGCGACGGAGCGCCTCACTCTCGACCCCGTGCCGCTGGCCGTCATCCGGCACGACGGCATCCGCCTCGCGGCGCTGCGCGACGCCTTCGACACCGGGTACGGCGCGATCGCCGCGTTCTTCCATGACGGCGCGCTCGTGCCCACCGGACCTGCGCTCGCGATCTATCACGGCGATCCGATGGGAGTTTTCGACCTCGAGCTGGGCTTCCCCGTCTCCGCGGCCCCCGTCGAACCGCTGGGCGGGCCGAGCGGCGTGTCGGTGCGCGGTTCGACGCTTCCGACCGGCGACGCCACCGCCACCACATACGTCGGCGTTTATGACGGCCTCGGTTCGGCCTGGATGGGTCTCGCCGAGCGATCGAGCGCAGAGGGCCTGCATCACCGCGGCATCTGGATCGAGGTCTACGTCTCCGATCCCAGCGAAGGCCCCGACGACCTCCGCACCGATCTCATCCTGCCGGTCGCCTGACGTTCCGGGAGCGGAGGAGCTCTTCCGCTTTGTACCAGGTGAGCTGGTGGTAGCTCTGGTGCAGAAGGTTGCCCAGGCCGACGAACGGAACCACCCGAACCCTGATGTCTTCGCTCTCGTCCAGCGACTGCTCGGTGACGCGTCGGCAGTCGAGTGCGACGAAGTGGTGCACGCGGTTCGTGTGATTACCGAAGTTCGCCCAGGTCGCTCCGAGGTGGATCATCGAGCCCGCCTCGTACCCCGTCTCCTCACACAGCTCGCGATAAGCCGCCGAATCAGGGGTCTCTCCCCCGATCACGCCGCCACCGACGGTTCCGAGCGCGACCACGCCGGCACCTTGCCGGTACTCCTCGACGAGGACAGCGTCACCGGAGGTGTCGATCGCGAGGACTGACACCCAATCGCCGTAGTCGAGGACGTAGTACGGGGCGATCACCTGCCCACCGGCACCGACGCACTCATCCGCCCGCAGCGAGATCCATCGGTCGGCGATCACGACGTCGGAACGACGCGTCTGCCATGGCTGGGGAGCGGAACCGCTGCCCAGGCTCACGCGCTCTTGCGCTTGCGCTCCATAACGATCGTGGGAGGGGCGCCCTCGTCGACGGCGGCGCGGGTCACGATGACCTTGGCGACGTCTTCGGCCGAGGGGATCTCGAACATGATCGGCCCGAGTACGTCTTCGAGGATCGCGCGCAGTCCGCGGGCACCGGTCTTGCGCTCGACGGCGAGGTCGGCGATCGAGCGGAGGGCGTCGTCTTCGAACTCGAGCTGCACGCCGTCGAGTTCGAACATGCGCTGGTACTGCTTCACGAGCGCGTTGCGCGGGCCGGTGAGGATGTCGATCAGGGCGTCCTGATCGAGCGGCGACACCGAGGCGATGACGGGCAGACGGCCGATGAACTCGGGGATGAGACCGAACTTGTGCAGGTCATCGGGGAGCACCTCGCTGAAGAGGTCGATGTCCTTGCCCTTGTCGTGCAGCGGGGCGCCGAATCCGATGCCGTGCTTGCCGACGCGTGCGGAGACGATGTCTTCGAGACCGGCGAAAGCACCGGCGACGATGAACAGCACATTGGTGGTGTCGATCTGCAGGAATTCCTGGTGCGGATGCTTGCGCCCGCCCTGCGGCGGCACGGAGGCGACCGTGCCCTCGAGGATCTTGAGCAGTGCTTGCTGCACACCCTCGCCCGAAACGTCGCGGGTGATCGACGGGTTCTCCGCCTTGCGGGCGACCTTGTCGATCTCGTCGATGTAGATGATGCCCTGCTCGGCTCGCTTGACGTCGTAGTCGGCGGCCTGGATCAGCTTGAGGAGGATGTTCTCGACGTCTTCACCGACGTACCCCGCCTCGGTGAGCGCGGTCGCGTCGGCGACGGCGAACGGAACGTTGAGACGCTTGGCGAGGGTCTGCGCGAGGTACGTCTTGCCGCATCCGGTCGGGCCGATGAGCATGATGTTGCTCTTCGCGATCTCGACCTCGTCGGCCTTCTGCTCTGCCGGCTGCAGTGTGCTGTGCGCGCGCGTGCGCTTGTAGTGGTTGTAGACGGCGACGGCGAGAGCCTTCTTGGCGGGCTCCTGACCGACGACGTACTCCTCGAGGAACGAGAAGATCTCACGCGGCTTGGGCAGGTCGAAGTCGGTGACGCCCTCGGCCGAGGACTCCGCCATCCGCTCCTCGATGATCTCGTTGCACAGTTCGACGCACTCGTCGCAGATGTACACACCGGGGCCAGCGATGAGCTGCTGCACCTGCTTCTGGCTCTTTCCGCAGAACGAGCACTTGAACAGGTCAGCGCTTTCACCGATACGGGCCATGCGCGTCCTCCTATGGGGGATCAGAGATCGTCTTCCGAGCCTAACCTCTGCATCGGACACCGGGACGCATTGGGGAAGGCACCGTGTCAGACGAGCTCAGAATGCCCCGCGTGTCCACGTCCCTTCGGGAAGCGTGAAGCACTCCGAGCCTGACGCGATGCGGATCTCGTCCGGAGCGACGCCCTCAGAGACGATGTAGTTCTCTGCCATCTCCGACGACATCAGATGCACTTCGAGATGATCCGAGATGTTCAATCGCGTGCGCATCTCGAAGCGGCCTCCGGCGTAGTGCGCTTGGATCGACCGAACGATCGCCTCGATATCCGTGCCCTCGACAACGGTCACCGTCGTAGCCCCGTACCAGGTCCATTCCGTCTCACTGCACGAAAAGAGCGTCCCCTTCGGCATCTGATCTACCGACACCACCGCCTCCGAAGGCACCAGACCAGCGATCTCCAACTCCATCGCCTGCGCCTGTGCCTTCGCCTCGTCCAAAGTCAGCTCTGACACCGCCATCGATGACGGGCCGACTGTCGACGACACTCCATCTCGGGGAGCCCCGAGCGATTCATCAACGCACCCGGTCAAGACCATGGCACCGACAAGCAGGCCAACACTCGACCAGATCGTGGTGTTTCGATCAGAAGGACCCACGGGTCCATGTACCTTCTGGAAGCGTGAAACAGACCGACCCCGAGTCGATCCTAATCTCAGTAGGTGTGAACCCTTCTCCCACTATGTAGGTTTCCGCGGTCTTCGGCGACATCAACTGCACCTCGAAGTCGTCCGCGATGTCCCGCCGCGTCCGCAGATCGAAACGGCTCCCCTCATAGTGCGCCTGGATCGAACGGACAATCGCCTCGATATCCGTCCCCTCGAGCACAGTCACTGTCGTCGCTCCGTACCAGGTCCACTCGACATCGCTACACGAAAAGAGCGTCCCCTTCGGCATCTGATCTACCGACACCACCACCTCCGAAGGCACCAGACCCGCGATCTCCAACTCCATCGCCTGAGCCTGTGCCTTCGCCTCTTCTAATGACACCTGGGATGCGGTCACTGGGTTCTCCGTTTTCTCGCTGTCTTCAACCGAGTTCTCCGCTGATTCACAAGCAGACAGCAACAGCATGAACGCGGCTGTGAGCACGATCGCGATTCCCCGCGCTTTGCTCATCCCTGCACCAACTTGACGAGCTCTCTGAGTACTTGTCTGTTGTCATCCACGTTCTGCGTGATCAGGTCATGGTTGTCTTCGAGTACTTGAAGGTCAGCGAACGTGAACTCGCCATCGTCGAGCACGGCGTCATCAGGCCCGCGATAGAAGTCACCGTACTCGAACACGGGAGTCACGCGCGGATAGCGCCCCTCCCACACGACGCCGCCGTTCTGAGCCCGTTGCAGCAGGTCACAGTATGAGAGATCGGTGTACTCGGTATCGGGGTTCGCCCGCCACTCCTCGGGCATGCCCGCACCCGCGAGGGAGATCACCTGGTCGTACTCCGTGCCTGCCGCTTCCGAAGCAGCGATGTGGGTCAGCCCCCAACTGTGCCCGATACCGATCTGCTCTGCGGTTGCCAATGACGGATCGGTGCGCATCCCCGCCTCGAACGATGCGAGCTCGATCCCCGCGGCCATTGCGCGGTCGGGTTCGTTCGCTTCGCCGATGCGCAGCATGTTCCGGCCACCTCTCACCGAGTTCTCGCCGGGGAATGTGCCTTCTTTCACCACGAAAGCCACGGTGCTGCTCGCATTCTCCGTGAGATAGTCCGCGACTTGCTGCACTCCTCCCTGGTAGAAGTCGTTCATGCTGGTGAACGTCCCGGGCGAGTAGGTGACGACGTCGATCGTCTCCGCCGACGGTGTGCCGACCATCTCGACGACGCGCGACGCGTCGCGGTCGTAGAGGTAGAGCTGCACGTCGCCAGCGATCGAACGTTCCAGGTAGGCGATTTCGTTGAGGAGGAACTCACGCGCGCCAGCATCCAGGTCGGGATTCTTCAGGTCCTCCCGCGCCGCCGCGATCCAGTCGGGCGCGGCCGTGCGATTCGCCGTTACTCGGTCGAGGGCCGGCACGCCGTTGAGCGAGCCGATCAGAGCGGGCACAGCTGCAATGAGCGCCGCTGCCGGTCCTGATTCCCATGCCCCCGGGATACCCTCCGAACGAGATGCCAGATCGGCCCACCACTGCGCGACCTCCTCCGGATCGACCATCTCGACGTTGTCCCAGAAATCGGGGTGCTCGTCAAGCCAACGCTTCGCCTCCTCAGCCGAGACTGAGAGCATCCAATCCAACCGGTCCGTCACCGAGTCCGCGATCAGCCGCTCCCACACGTCGGTCGCCGAGCCCGGTTCTCCCGCCGGTGCCCAGTCGGTCACGCGCGCCGTGAACGGCGTGCCGTCGAGAGCGGGGATGACATCGTCGACGGGAACACGGCGCAGATCGGTCTCGAACGCGTCCTCGGCGCCGTCCAGATCACGATGGAACTTCGCGATGTCGGCGAGCAGATCATCGGCGGCGGACTGAGCCGCGAGCAGATCCGACTCCGCCACCATTCCGAACTCCGACGAGACCTGCGAGGCGGCCGAGCTCTGCTCCGCCTCGGCGAGCCGCTGTCGCATCGCCGCCACGCGTTCAACCAGCACCTCACGACGGCGACTGAGCGCCTCGTACTCGTCGGCGAGGTAGCCCAACGCTTTGCACCCCCGACCGACGTTCTCGGCGAACAGAGTCGTCGAGAGTTCGGGACCTACCATCGCCTGGTTCACCGTCTCCGCACCGCTCACCGCGAAGACGAGGTCGACATTGCTCCACCGCCCCTTCACAGTTGTCATGGCTTCGAGAATCGCGGCCGTGCGCGCGTCGATACGATCGCGCGCTTCGCGTAGCACGGCGGCGCTCGGCACCTCTTCGATGCCCCAGGCGTAATCCGTGAAGATCATCCCGCCGCTCCGATCCGCTCCACGGCATCGTCGAGATTCCAGAACGAGGCCATCTCCGCCGCTCGAGCGTCGAGCGCCATCGTCGTGTCGCCGTCGTCGATGGCTGCGGTCGCAGCGCTCAGCGCGCCGGTCGCACCGGCGATGTACGCGAGGAGGTTCTCCGGGATCTGCACGCGCCCGTCGAAGAATCCGGTGAGCAGTCGAGCGGCGCGAGCACGTCCCGCGCCGTCCAGCTCCGCGATCGCCTCCTCGACCGCGCTCGAAAGTCCATCTCCCTCCGCGTCGATCTCCACCGCCTCTTGATCGATGAGGCGCAGAAGATCGCGCACTCCGACCATGTCGACCGACCATGTGTCCATCTCGCGCACCTTTCCGTCGCAATCGTCCGGAGAAGACTAGGACGAATCGCCAGAGCCGCGCCGAAGTTATCCACAGCCCCTCGGCACGACGAAGGGCCGGCCCGCAGCATCCTGCGAACCGGCCCTTCGATGAGCGAGAAACTCAGATCAGATCATGCTCTTCGTGTGCCACACGGTCTTGACCTCGGTGAAGGCGGCGATGCGCTCGGGAGAGGCGACGACCTCTCCGGGAGCGATCACGCGCTTGAGCGTCTCGGCGGCCGCGATCTGCAGGTCGACCCACTCCAGCGCACCGGCACCCGCGAGGTCGAGAGCGTTCACGTCCTGGTGCGAGGCGAGCCACGGAGCGATCTCCGCCGGCGACCCGGTGAGCACGTTGACCACGCCCCCGGGCACATCGCTCGTCGCCAGCACCTCGGCCAGGCTGATGGCCGAGAGCGGATGCCGCTCGCTCGCGATCACGACGACCGTGTTGCCCGCGACGAGCGCGGGTGCCACGACCGAGACGAGACCGAGCAGTGCCGAGTCCTGCGGTGCGACGATCGCGACGACACCGGTGGGCTCGGGAACCGTGATGTTGAAGTACGGCCCCGCCACGGGGTTCGCGTTCCCGGCGACCTGCGCGTACTTGTCGCACCATCCCGCGTACCAGACCCAGAGGTCGATCGCCTCGTCGACCTGCGAGGCCGCGGCCGATGCCGACAACCCCTCCTGAGCGACGATCTCATCGATGAACTGCGCGCGACGGCCCTCGAGCACCTCGGCGACGCGGTAGAGCACCTGACCGCGGTTGTAGGCGGTCGCGCCCGACCACCCCTTCACCGCTGCACGCGCAGCGACCACGGCATCCCGAGCGTCCTTCCGCGATCCCTGCGCGGCGTTCGCCAAGAACGCGCCCTTCGGAGAGACGACCTCGTAGGTGCGTCCGGACTCGCTGCGCGGGAAGGCGCCGCCGATCGCCAGCTTGTACGTCTTCGGCACGGTCAGTCGCTTGCTCATGCTGACGCTCCCTTCAGGTAGGCGGTGAGACCCTGGCGGCCGCCCTCGCGGCCGTATCCGGACTCCTTGTATCCGCCGAACGGGCTCGACGGGTCGAATCGGTTGAACGTGTTCGCCCACACCACACCGGCGCGCAGGCGATCCGCGACCGCGAGGATGCGCGAGCCCTTGTCCGACCAGATGCCGGCCGAGAGACCGTACGGGGTGTTGTTCGCCTTGGCGATGGCCTCGGCTGGGGTGCGGAAGGTCAGCACCGAGAGCACGGGTCCGAACACCTCGTCGCGGGCGATCCGGTGCGACGCCTCAACACCCGTGAAGATCGTCGGGGCGAACCAGAACCCCTTCTCGGGGATCGCGCAGTCCGCCGTCCAGCGCTCCGCACCCTCGGCCTCGCCGATGTCACTGAGCTCGCGGATGCGTGCCAGCTGGGCCGCGGAGTTGATGGCGCCGATGTCGGTGTTCTTGTCGAGCGGATCGCCGAGGCGGAGGGTCGACAGTCGTGTCTTCAGCCGATCGATGACCTCGTCGTGGATCGACTCCTGCACCAGCAAACGGCTACCGGCGCAGCACACGTGGCCCTGGTTGAAGAAGATGCCGTTGACGATGCCCTCCACCGCCTGGTCGATCGGTGCGTCGTCGAACACGATGTTCGCGGCCTTGCCGCCGAGTTCGAGCGTGAGCTTCTTGTTCGTGCCGGCGACGGCCTTGGCGATGTCGCGCCCGACACCCGTCGAGCCCGTGAAAGCGACCTTGTCGACGTCGGGGTGGCGAACGAGGGCGGCACCCGTCGAGCCTGCACCGGTGATGATGTTGACGACGCCCGCAGGCAGATCTGCCTGCTGCAGGATCTCCGCGAAGATGAGCGCCGTGAGCGGCGTCGTCTCGGCGGGCTTGAGCACGACCGTGTTGCCGGCGGCGAGAGCCGGGGCCAGCTTCCACGCGAGCATCAGCAGCGGGAAGTTCCACGGAATGACCTGACCGGCCACGCCGAGTGCGCGCGGGTTCGCGCCGAGGCCGGCGTGATCGAGCTTGTCGGCCCACCCGGCGTAGTAGAAGAACCAGGCGGCGACCAGGGGCACGTCGACGTCGCGGCTCTCCTTGATCGGCTTGCCGTTGTCGAGACTCTCGGCGACGGCCAGCTCGCGGGCGCGCTCCTGCACGAGGCGGGCGATGCGGAAGAGGTACTTGCCGCGGTCGCGACCGCTCATCCGCGACCACGTCTTCTCGTAGGCGCGGCGCGCGGCCGCGACGGCACGGTCGACGTCGTCATCGCTCGCGGTGGCGATCTCGGCGATGCGCTTCTCGCTCGCGGGCGAGATCGTCCTGAAGCTGTTGCCGGACCCATCGACGAACTCGCCGTCGATGAAGAGGCCGTAGCTGTCCTTGAGGTTCAGCAGCGCCGTGGATTCCGGCGCGGGGGCGTATTCCAGAAATGACATTATGCGTATCCCAGTCAGTCGATCGTGACGTAGTCGGGGCCGGAGTAGTGGCCGGTGGTGAGCTTCTGACGCTGCAGCAGCACGTCGTTGAGGAGGCTCGAGGCGCCGAAGCGGAACAGGTGCGGCTGGAGCCACTCCTCCCCGACGGTCTCGGCGACAGTGACGAGATACTTGATCGCGTCCTTCGACGAACGGATGCCGCCGGCCGGCTTCACACCGATCTTCTCGCTGGTCGCACGGTGCCAGTCGCGCACGGTCTCGAGCATGAGCAGCGTCGTCGGGAGGGTGGCCGCCGGCTGCACCTTTCCGGTCGACGTCTTGATGAAGTCTCCGCCGGCGAGGATGCCGAGCCACGACGCCCGCTTGATGTTGTCGTAGGTGTTCAGCTCACCGGTCTCGAGGATGACCTTGAGCGATGCGTAGCTGCCGTCCTCACGACGGCATGCTTCCTTCACACGCGCGATCTGGTCGAACACGAGACCGTAGCGCCCGGAGAGGAACGCCCCGCGGTCGATCACCATGTCGATCTCGTCGGCTCCGGCTGCGACGGCCTCGGCCGTGTCGGCGAGCTTGATCTCGAGCGAGGAGCGCCCGCTCGGGAATGCCGTCGCGACGGCGGCGACCGAGATGAGCCCGTCGTCCGGGTCGCCGTGCAGGGCACCGAGAGCACTCACCGCGTCACCGACCATGTCTCCGTAGACGCAGACCGCCGCGACCTTGGGGGTGCTCGGGTCGGCAGCATCCGGGTTCTTGGCCTTGGCGACCAGGGAACGCACCTTCCCGGGGGTGTCCGCCCCCTCGAGCGTGGTGAGGTCGATCAGCTTGATGATGGTGTCGAGGGCCCAGGCCTTCGACGTCGTCTTGATCGATCGGGTGCCCAGCCCTGCGGCGCGCTGCTCGAGGCCGACGGCGTCGACGCCGGGGAGGCCGTGCAGGAAGCGGCGGAGGGTCGCGTCGTCGGGATCTCCGCCGAGCACGTCCACCGCCGTTCTGCGGGTCAGTTCATTGGTCGTCATCGTTCCTCCAACAATGCTCGTGCTGTGGTCTCATCTGTCACCATTACCCCGCACAGGCCGCTGGTGACGACGGTGCGGGCGATGTCATGCTTCGCGGGGCCTGCGGTGACGAAGATGGCTTTCTTCGCCCCGCGCAGCCGGTCGAGGCTCACGCCGACCGTGCGGGCGTCGAGCTGCGCGTCGACGATATTGCCCTCGGCGTCGACGTAGCGTCCGAGCACGTCGCCGACGGCTCCGCGTCGCGCGAGCTCGTCGACGTCCTCAGCGCTGAGGTAACCGTTCTCGACGTGCGCCGACGACGCGTCGCAGGGACCTGCGGTGAACAGGAAAGCCTGTGCGTCCGCAGCCTCCTCGAGGATGCCGGCGACCGTCCGATCGGACTCGATCGCCCTCTTGGTCTCGACGCGCTCGAGGATCGCGGGGCTCGGCAGCAGCGAGACTTGACCGTTCGCGCGCTGGGCGATCGTGACGGCGAGTCCGGCGGCCCCGCCGGAGCGGCGGTTGAGGCTCACTCCCCCGTTGAGCTGGACTACGGTGACACCGTTGGCCCAGCCGTCGGGAAGGGCTTCGGCCACCGCTCGGAGGGTGCGCCCCCAGCTCACCCCGAGCGTGCGCGGAACGGGACGGAGCGCAGTGAGGAAGTCGGCCGCTGCCTGGGCGACCCGCTCCAGCGTGCCGTCGTCGCCCTCCGGAGCAGGGACGACGACCGCGTCGCTCAGGCCGAAGCGCTCGACGAGCTCGCGCTCGAGGCCGAGACGTCGAGCGCGCGGGTGGATGATCTCGATGCGGACGATGCCGCGCTCGCGCGCCTGGGTCAGCAGACGGCCGACCTTCCAGCGCGAGATCTTGAGGAGTCCGCCGATCTCGTCTTGTGTCTTGTCCTCGTCGTAGTACAGCTCGGCGACCCGGACCATGAGCAGTTCGTCTTCCACGGCATCCTCCTTCCGTGCTCCAGCGTACGACTCTTCCCGCGTTGGCGCACGCTTGTGCTCATATGAGCATTGGCCGCCATCCGTCCGCACATCTGCCGGGTACGACGAAGGGGCGCCGGTCGTGATGACCGACGCCCCTTCGAGAGGCACTCAAGCGCGCTTGCGCGAGGTGAGCACCTGATCGACGATTCCATACTCGCGAGCCTGCTCGGCCGAGAGGATGTTGTCGCGGTCGATGTCGCGGTTGATCTGCTCGACCGGCTTGCCGGTGTGCTTGGCCATGGTCTCTTCGAGCCACGTGCGCATCCGGAGGATCTCCGCCGCCTGGATCTCGATGTCGGATGCCTGCCCCTGACCGGCCTCGCCCATCGCGGGCTGGTGGATCAGGACGCGCGCGTTCGGCAGCGCGAGACGCTTGCCCGGCGCGCCGGCGGCGAGCAGCACGGAGGCCGCGGATGCCGCCTGGCCGAGGACGACGGTCTGGATCTGCGGCGCGACGTACTGCATCGTGTCGTAGATCGCCGTCATCGCGGTGAACGAGCCACCGGGCGAGTTGATGTACATCGTGATGTCGCGCTCGGAGTCCTGGCTCTCGAGCACGAGCAGCTGCGCCATCACGTCGTCGGCGGATGCGTCATCGACCTGTACGCCGAGGAAGATCACGCGATCTTCGAACAGCTTGTTGTACGGGTCCTGACGCTTGAAGCCGTACGCCGTGCGCTCCTCGAACTGCGGGAGGACGTAGCGGCTGGAGGGCAGGTTGCCGGCGGATTGGAAAGTGGGCGTGTACATGGTGTCCTTTCGAATCCGGATCAGGCGGCGTCGTCGGCCGTGCCGCCGCCACCGGTGACGTCGCTGGCGTGCTCGCGGATGTGGTCGACGAAGCCGTACTCGAGGGCTTCCTCAGCCGTGAACCAGCGGTCGCGGTCACCATCGGCGTTGATCTGCTCGACGGACTTGCCCGTCTGGCCGGAGGTGATCTCGGCGAGACGCTTCTTCATCGAGAGGATGAGCTGCGCCTGCGTCTGGATGTCGCTCGACGTTCCACCGAAACCGCCGTGCGGCTGGTGCAGAAGCACGCGTGCGTTCGGGGTGATGTAGCGCTTGCCCTTGGTGCCGCTGGTGAGCAGCAGCTGTCCCATGGAAGCGGCCATGCCGATGCCGACGGTGACGATGTCGTTCGGCACGAACTGCATCGTGTCGTAGATCGCCATTCCCGCGGTGATCGAGCCACCGGGCGAGTTGATGTAGAGGTAGATGTCCTTTTCCGAGTCCTCTGCGGCGAGAAGAAGGATCTTCGCGCAGATCTCGTTGGCGTTCTGGTCACGCACCTCTGAGCCCAGCCAGATGATGCGATCCTTCAGCAGCCTGTCGAAGACGCTCGTCGCGACAAGGGGTTCTGCAGCCATTTCAGCTCCTGTTTCCGTGTTCGTGCTTCGAATCTACCGGCGACCGCGTAGCCTCCAGGCCGTTGTTCGCCGTCGGCATATCAGCGCGGCGGATCGACCAGTTCGCGGGCGTATCCGGTGACCGACCGCGTGTACCGCGGCAGGTGCGGCGCGAGCGCCTCGAGTGCGATCGCGGCACCGCGCACGGGGTCACCGCTCGACACCAGGGCGAGAGCGTAGAAGGCGGATGCCGCGTCACCGAGGGCACCGCCGCGGTCGCGCTCGGCGCGCAGCATCTCGAGCGCCTCTTCGGTGCCGCCGAGGTTCCGCAGCGTGCTCGCGAGTTGGATCACGGCCTGCGGACGATGCTCCTCGTCGAGCCCCGCAGCGAGGGCGCGCCGGTAGAGCGCCTCCGCCTCGGCCTCGATGCCCGCGGAGTCACGCGCCCCGGCACGCTCGAACAGCGCACGGGCGTCGTCGTCACCGCGCTCCGCCGCGAGGGCGTCGATGCGCACGATCCGCTCCGCGTCGGTGAGGGCGTCGTCGGCCCACACCTCGTCGATCCGCGCGTTCCAGTCGTCCATCCGATGCTCCTCCAGTGATGCGAAAGGGGCGGACGCCGCAGCATCCGCCCCTTTCATCGTGATCGTGCGATCACTCGGCCTTGTCGGCCGCCTTCTTGGCCGGAGCCTTCTTGGCGGCGGGCTTCTTCGCGGCCGGCTTCTCGTCGGCGTCGGCGTCCGCCGCCTTCTTGGCGGGAGCCTTCTTCGCCGGAGCCTTCTTGGCGGGAGCCTTTTTCTCGGCGGGAGCCTCTTCGGCCTCCGCTGCCTCCGCCTCGTCATCGGTCACGATGAAGTCGGACAGGTCGACCGGCTTTCCGTTGGTGTCGACGACCTTGACCTTGCCGAGGGCGACGGCCAGCGCCTTGTTACGCGCGACCTCGCCGACGAGGGCGGGGAGCTGGTTCGACGACTGCAGCGCCTCGACGAACTCCTGGGGCGCCATGCCGTACTGCGCCGCGGACTGCACGAGGTACTGGCTGAGCTCCTCCTGCGAGACCTGCACGTCGGCCTGCTCGGCGATCGTGTCGAGCAGCACCTGCGTGCGGAACTGCTTCTCGCTCGCCTCGGTGACCTCGGCGCGGTGGACGTCGTCCTCGAGGCGGTTCTCGCCCTCGAGGTGGTTGTGCACCTCGTCCTCGATGAGCTGCGGCGGAACCGGGATCTCGATCTGCTCGAGCAGCGTCTCGACGAGCTTGTCGCGCGCGGCCGAACCCTGCGTGAAGACGCCCTGCTGCGCGACGCGCTCGGCGAGGCTCGCACGCAGCTCGGCGATCGTGTCGAACTCGCTCGCGATCTGCGCGAAGTCGTCGTCAGCCTCGGGCAGCTCGCGCTCCTTGACGGCCTTGACGGTCACGGCGACCTCGGCTTCGGAGCCGGCGTGGTCGCCTCCGACGAGAGCGGAGCGGAAGGTGGTGTCCTCACCGGCGGTGAGCGACTCGATCGCGTCGTCGATGCCCTCGAGCAGCTCGCCCGAGCCGACCTCGTAGGAGACGCCCTCGGCGCGGTCGATCTCGGCACCGTCGATGGTCGCGACGAGGTCGAGCTCGACGAAGTCGCCCTTCGCGGCGGGACGGTCGACGGGGACCAGCGTGCCGAAACGGGCGCGCATGTTCTCGAGCTCGGCGTCGAGAGCCGCGTCATCGGCCTCGACGGCGTCGACGGTCAGCGTGATGCCGTCGTAGGAGGGGAGCTCGATCTCGGGGCGCACGTCGACCTCGACGTCGACGAGCAGGTCGCCGGAGAAGTCCTTCTCGCTCGGCCACTGGGTGATGTCGGCGGACGGGCGGCCGACGATGCGCAGCTTGTGCTCGGCGCTCGCCTCGCGGAAGAACTTGTCGAGGCCTTCGTTGACCGCGTGCTCGATGACGGCACCGCGGCCGACGCGCTGGTCGATGATGGGAGCAGGGACCTTGCCCTTGCGGAAGCCGGGGATCTGGACGTCCTGAGCGATGTGCTCATAGGCGTGAGCGATGCTCGGCTTGAGGTCGTCCGGGGTGACCGTGATGGTGAGCTTGACCCGGGTCGGGGTCAGCTTCTCGACGGTGCTGTTCGCCATGCTTGTGTGTCTCCTTGTGATTTCCGCGGTGCACCGCGGCCGTGAGCCTTGGGGGCCGTGTCGGGGCGACAGGAGTTGAACCTGCGACCTCCCGCTCCCAAAGCGGGCGCTCTACCAAACTGAGCTACGCCCCGGGGAATCCGCACGCAGATTCAGCCCCACCGAGTCTAACGGACAGGAGCATGCCTCAGAGTCCGGTATAGTCGTTGAGTCGGCAACCGAGTCCCCGGGCTCGTTTTCCGGGGCTGTAGCTTAGTGGTAAAGCCTTAGTCTTCCAAACTAATGATGCGGGTTCGATTCCCGTCAGCCCCTCCACCTCACGAAGGCCCCCGTCATGAGACGGGGGCCTTCGTCGTGCGTGCCATCTCCTAGACTCGAGGGCATATCCACGTGGTGCCACGACGAGGGGGATGCCGGTGAGCGACGGGAATCGACCTGCGTACGGACCGGCCCCGGCGAGCGGCCACCACCTTCCGCCGCGGTTCTCCGGTGGAACCGGACCGATCGTGCAGCGCCGCTCCGCACCGAAGACTCTGTTGTTCGGCATCCTCGGCGCCGCCGTCGTCGTCGGGGCGTTCACAGCCGTGCACATCGGCGCGAATCTCCGGTTCGACGATGCGGCGGATGCGTACCAGTCCGCCCGCACCGAGACGGTCGCCGCACGCACCGCCCTCGAGTCGGAGGTCGACGCACTCACCGCGACCACGACCTCCGCCGACAGCCTGCTCGCCGCGGACACGGGGCTGTTGATGGACGGCGTGCCGCTCGACGATCTCACCACGGCGATCACCGACGCCAAGGACCTGACCGCGACGGCGCAGGAGCTCACGGCGCAGGAACCACCCCGCCTCGGCGAGAAGCCCGGGTGGTTCTGGGAGCTCTTCGGTTCCGCCGACCTCCTCGACGCGCAGGCCGACGATGCCGATGCTCTTCGAACTGAGCTCGACGCGCAACTGCCAGAGGTGGAGGAGGCAGATGCCGCGATGATCGACGCCGGCAGCACGGTCGTCACCGGTGCTGCTGCCGCCGTGCCTGCTTTCGAAGCCGGTCACATCTCGGCGAAGAACCTCGACATCATCGCGATGCGCACGGCCGCCGACGACATCGCACCGCTGACGACACTCGACGACGATGCCGTGGCGCGCTTCACCACGCTCCAGGCATCCGCCGCCCAGGTCGTCGCCTCTGAGGACGCGGAGATGGCGGAGAAAGCCGGCCCGCTCCTCGGCGCCCGGCTCGAGATCGAGGCGTTCGCCCGTTCGCTCGCGCCAGGAGTGCTACTGGAATTCGACTGGGCGCCGATCGTCAACGGAGCGGGTGACAACGGGAGCATGGGCGGGTACACGACCTGGTGGTGGGACGAACCGGATCGGTCCGTGATCCTGCTGTCGAACTCGGTCGCCGAGCAGTGGCCCGCCGACCGCAGCAAAGCGCTCGTCGCGCACGAGGTCGGTCACGCCATCAGCGTGAAGTGCGAGGACATGTACGACTCCTCCACGCAGGACAGCATCGAGAAGTGGGCGACAGCCTGGGCGATCAGCATGGGCTTCACCGATGACGCGAACGGCGTCTGGGCGTACGGCTACCCGCCCGAAAGTTACATCGCCGCAGCATCCGGATGCCGCTGACCCACTCTCGCCGGATACGACGAAGCCCCCGCGAACGATCGCGGGGGCTTCGTGATGTCTGCTGCCGGCGAGCTACTGCCCGCGACGCTCGCGCAACTGCGTGAGGGCATCGTCGAGCAGCTGGACGGCCTCCTCGTCGGTACGGCGCTCCTTGACATAGGCGAGGTGCGTCTTGTACGGCTCGGTCTTCGCCAGCGCCGGCGGGTTCTCGCGGTCACGACCGGCGGGAAGCCCCGTCTGCGGGTGATCGATCGTCTCGGGAATCTCCTCTTCGGGGAGACCCGCCGCGAAGTACCGGACCGTCTCGTTGCCGAGGCCGTCCCAGTACGACACCGCGATGCGGTCGGCGTGGTACCCGTGGTCCTGCTCCCCCATGGGGCCGGAGCCGACACGGGTGCCGCGAATGGCGTTGCCACCGGTAGCCATCAGATCACCTCGAACTTCGTGATGAGTCCCAGCGCGACGATCGCCACGAACCAGGCCAGTGCCAGAACGACGGTGAAGCGGTTCAGGTTGCGCTCGGCGAGACCGGACGAGCCGACCGCCGAGGACATCCCCCCACCGAACATGTCGGACAGGCCGCCACCGCGGCCCTTGTGCAGAAGGATGAGAAGGGTCAGCAGAACGCTGGTGATGCCCAGCACGACCTGCAGGACGAACTCGAGAATTGCCACGAGAAAGAGCCTTTCGCTGGGGCAGGAGTGCCCCCGTAACGGTCAAGTATACGGTGCAGCGGGGCCGAAGCCCCGCCGCACTCACACTCCGACGTGCTTCTCGAAGCGGATGATCGCAGCGAACTCGTCGACGACCAGGCTCGCACCGCCCACCAGCGCGCCGTCCACGTCGGGCTCGCGCATGAAGCTCGCGATGTTCGCGGACTTCACCGAACCGCCGTAGAGGATGCGGGTGCGGGCAGCGGCGTCCTCACCGAGGACCTTCGCGATGACGCCGCGGAGGGCGGCGCAGACGTCCTGCGCCTGCTGCGGCGTCGCGGCCTGTCCCGACCCGATGGCCCAGACCGGCTCGTACGCCACGACGATGTCAGCGGATGCCGACACGTTCTGCAGCGCGGCCTCGAGCTGACCGGCCGGAACCGCGCTGGCCCCGAACTTCTCGAGGTCCTCCGCGGTCTCGCCGACGCAGATCACCGGCACGAGTCCGTGCTTGAGCGTCGCCTGGACCTTCGCCGCGACGACCTCGTCGGACTCGGCGTGGTACTCACGACGCTCCGAGTGGCCGATGATGACGTACTTCGCATCCAGCTTGGCGAGGAACGCGCCCGAGACCTCTCCGGTGTACGCACCCGAATCGTGGGCCGAGACGTCCTGCGCGCCCAGGGCGAAGGGGATCTTGTCGGCGTCGATCAGGGTCTGCACGCTGCGGATGTCGGTGAAGGGCGGGAACACCGCGACCTCCACGGAGCCGTCTTCATGCTTGGCGTCCTTCAACGTCCAGTGCAACTTCTGCACGAACGCGACCGCCTGCAGGTGGTCGAGGTTCATCTTCCAGTTTCCCGCGATCAGCGGGGTACGGGCGTTCAGGCCCATCCGAGCACCTCCAGGCCGGGTAGTTTCTTGCCCTCGAGGAACTCGAGGCTGGCGCCGCCGCCGGTCGAGATGTGACCGAAGCGATCGTCGACGAATCCGAGCTGACGCACGGCCGCGGCGGAGTCTCCCCCACCGACGACGCTGAGGCCGTCGACCTCGGTCAACGCCTGAGCGACCGCGCGGGTGCCGTTCGCGAACGCGGGGAACTCGAACACGCCCATCGGGCCGTTCCAGAACACCGTCTTCGATCCCCGGATGACCTCCGCGAACCGCGCAGCGGTCTCGGGGCCGATGTCGAGACCGATGCCCGAGGCGCCGAACGCCGTCGATTCGATCGCATCGGCCGAGGTCACCTCGTGCGCAGCATCCGCGGAGAACGAGGCGGCGACGACCACATCGGTCGGGAGCACGAGCTCCACCCCGCGCTTCTCGGCCTCGGCGATGTATCCGCGCACGGTGTCGAGCTGGTCCTCCTCCAGGAGGCTCGCGGCGACATCGTGCCCCTGCGCCTTGAGGAAGGTGAACAGCATGCCGCCACCGACGAGGATCCGATCGACCCGCGGGAGCAGATGCGAGATGACGCCGAGCTTGTCGCTGACCTTCGATCCGCCGAGCACGACCGCGTACGGACGCTCGGGGTTCTCGGTGAGACGATCGAGCACGTCCAGCTCGGCGGCGATCAGCAGCCCGGCCGCCGAGGGCAGGATCTCGGCGAGGTCGTAGACGCTCGCCTGCTTGCGGTGCACGACACCGAAGCCGTCAGAGACGAGGACGTCTCCGAGTTCCGCCAGTTCGGCCGCGAATGCCGCGCGGGTGGCGTCGTCCTTCGAGGTCTCTCCCGGGTTGAAGCGCAGGTTCTCGATCACGACGACTTCGCCGTTCTCGAGCGACTCCACGGCATCCTTCGCGGATTCGCCGACCGTGTCGCGCGCGAAGGCGACCGGCTTGCCGAGCAGCTCGGAGAGTCGCTGCGCGACCGGCTCGAGGCTGTACTGGGGGTCGGGTGCGCCGTCCGGGCGTCCGAGGTGCGAGCACACGACGACGCGGGCGCCCGCGTTGATGAGCGCGTTGAGGGTCGGCAACGAGGCGCGTACACGGCCATCGTCCGTTATGACCCCGTCCCGCAGGGGGACGTTCAGGTCACAACGGACGATGACGCGCTTGCCCTCGAGCGAACCCAGTGAGTCCAGGGTGCGCAGAGTCATGGGGCGATACTCAGAGACGCTCTGCCACGTACTCGGTCAGGTCGACGAGACGGTTGGAGTAGCCCCACTCGTTGTCGTACCAGCTGGAGAGCTTGACCTGGTTGCCGATGACGCGGAGCAGACCGGCGTCGAAGATCGACGAGTGTGGGTCGGTGACGATGTCGCTCGAGACGATCTCGTCCTCCGTGTACTTGAGGATGCCCTTGAGGGGCCCCTCGGCGGCAGCCTTGTACGCGGCCTTGATCTCGTCGACCGTGACCGGGTTCTTGGTCGTGATCGTGAGGTCGGTGATCGAGCCGGTGGGAACCGGAACGCGCAGCGCGAAGCCGTCGAGCTTGCCCTTGAGCTCCGGGAGGACCAGGCCGATGGCCTTCGCCGCACCCGTGGACGTCGGGACGATGTTGATCGCTGCGGCGCGCGCGCGGCGGAGGTCGCTGTGCGGGCCGTCCTGCAGGTTCTGGTCGGCGGTGTAGGCGTGGACCGTCGTCATGAGACCGGTCTCGATGCCGAACGCGTCATTGAACACCTTGGCGAGCGGCGCGAGGCAGTTCGTGGTGCACGAGGCGTTCGAGATGATGTGGTCGGTCGCCGGGTTGTAGGTGTCCTCGTTCACGCCCATCACGATGGTCGCGTCGTCACCCGTGGCGGGAGCCGAGATGAGCACCTTCTTGGCGCCGGCCTCGATGTGCTTCTTGGCGAGCTCCGCCTTCGTGAAGAAGCCGGTCGACTCGATGACGATGTCGACGCCCAGGTCGCCCCACGGCAGGTTGGCGGGGTCGCGCTCGGCGAAAGCCTTGATGACGTTTCCGTTGACGGTGATGCTGTTCTCGTCGTAGCTCACCTCGGCGTCGAGGCGACCGGTGATCGAGTCGTACTTCAGCAGGTGCGCCAGGGTCTTGTTGTCGGTGAGGTCGTTGACCGCGACGATTTCGATGTCCGCGTCCTGCGCGAGAGCCGCGCGGAAGTAGTTGCGTCCGATACGGCCGAAGCCGTTGATACCGATCTTGACAGACACTCAGGTCTCCTGATTTCTCGTGCGCTTGCGCGCGGTTTCTACTAGAGAAGCGTGGACAACGGCGTCCCGACGGGCGAATCGTCCGTCGGGACGCCCGTCTTGTTTACGACAGTACCAGCAGGCCCGAGGTCTTCTCGCGGGCGACCTCGAAGCGCTGGGCGACGTTCTCCCAGTTCGCGATGTTCCACGCGGCCTTGACGTAGTCGGCCTTGACGTTGAGGTAGTCGAGGTAGAAGGCGTGCTCCCACATGTCGAGCTGGAACAGCGGGACGGTGCCCTGCGCGGTGTTCGCCTGCTGATCGAACAGCTGCTGGATGATCAGGCGCGCGCCGATCGGGTCCCAGCTCAGCACGGCCCAGCCGGAGCCCTGGATGCCGGTCGCCGCAGCCGTGAAGTGGGCCTGGAACTTCTCGAACGAGCCGAAGTACTCGTCGATGGCCGCCTTCAGCTCGCCCTCGGGCTGGCCGCCGCCGTTCGGCGAGAGGTTGGTCCAGAAGATCGAGTGGTTGACGTGACCGCCGAGGTTGAACGCGAGGTCCTTCTCGAGCTTGTTGACGTTCGCGAGGTTTCCGCTGTCGCGGGCCTCGGCGAGCTGCTCCAGCGCGGTGTTCGCACCGGTCACATAGGCCTGGTGGTGCTTGTCATGGTGCAGCTCCATGATCTTTCCGCTGATGTGCGGCTCGAGAGCTGCGAAGTCGTAGGGGAGGTCGGGGAGCGTGTAGGTCGCCATATCGCTTTCATCCAATCCGCGCCGCGCCGCGGCGCTTGCCGATCCTCCGCGCCGCCGAGATGCGGCGAGGAGCGGACGTAACTCATCCTACTGACGCCAACGCCCTGCGGCACCGGATCCTTCCGCTGAATGACGAAGAGAGCCGACCCTTGACAGGACCGGCTCTCATGTGAGCATGGGCGCGATGCTCAGACGTCGAGCCCGGCGGGCACCGCGGACTCGGTGCCCGGAATGCCGTCGTGCTGCGCCTTCTTGTCGGCCATCGCGAGGAGGCGGCGGATGCGACCGGCGACGGCATCCTTCGTCAACGGCGGGTCCGCGTGATGACCGAGCTCGTCGAGGCTCGCATCCCGGTGCGCGAGACGCAGCTCCCCCGCCACGCGCAGGTGGTCGGGAACCTCGTCGGCGAGGATCTGGAGCGCGCGCTCGACGCGTGCGCAGGCGGCGACGGCGGCCTGCGCCGAACGACGCAGATTCGCGTCGTCGAAATTGACGAGACGGTTGACACCGGCGCGCACCTCGCGGCGCTGACGCAGTTCCTCCCACGCGACGGCGGTGCGGTGAGCACCCATCTCGCTGAGGATGGCACGGATCGCCTCGCCCTCGCGGACGACGACGCGCGGCATGCCGCGAACCTCCCGGGCCTTGGCTGCGACGCCCAGACGGTGCGCGGCGCCGACGAGAGCCATGGCGGCCTCCGACGACGGGCAGACCACTTCGAGCATGGCGGAGCGGCCGGGTTCGCTGAGCGAACCGGCAGCGAGGAACGCACCACGCCAGAGACCGGCGAGTTCCGAGCGCGAGCCCGTGGTGAGACGGTTCGGGAGTCCGCGAACCGGACGACGACGCTGGTCCAGGAGGCCGGTCTGACGGGCGAGGGTCTCGCCCGAATCGATGACGCGCACGGCCCATCGGGCACCCTCGTTGGCGGTGCTCGACTGCACCTGAGCGATCTCGGGACGAACGCCGTAGATCTCGGCGAGATCCCGCGCCACGCGACGCGCGAGGGTCTCGGCATCCACTTCCGCTTCGACGGCCACCCGGCCGGCGATCGAGTGCAGGCCGCCGGCGAACCGCAGGACCGCCGTCACCTCCGCCACTCGCACCGTCGGGGGTGCGTTTCGGATGCTGACCAGCTCGGCCTTGACGTCGGTGGTGAGTGCCACGGGACTCCTTCTACGTTCACGCGCCGGGTCGCGACGCAAACGTCCAGCTTACCGGCTGGGCGCTCCCTTACTCGCGCCCGAGGTCGCGATGACGGACGTTGACGGCCACCCCGGGGATGGCGGCGAGGCGGCGCGCGAGCTCCTCCGACATGGCGACGGAGCGGTGTTTGCCCCCGGTGCACCCGATGGCGATGGTGGAGTGGCTCTTGTTCTCGCGCTGATACCCCTCGAGCACGGGAGTGAGAGCCGCGGCGTAGGCCTCGAGGAAGTCGCTCGCGCCCTCTCGGGAGAGCACGTACTCGCGCACCGGCTCGTCCTGCCCGGTGAGGCCGCGCAGTTCCTCGTTCCAGAAGGGGTTCGGGAGGAAGCGCATGTCGGCGACGAGATCGACGTCGGTCGGCAGACCGTACTTGAACCCGAAGCTGAGCAGCGTGACGCGGTGGCGAGCCTGCCCCTCTTCGGAGAACAGCTCCGACACCTGAGTGGCCAGCTGATGGATGTTCAGCGTCGAGGTGTCGATCACCATGTCGGCGGATTCGTGGATCGGCGCGAGTCGAGCGCGTTCTCGCCGGATACCGTCAAGAAGCGTGCCGTCGTTCTGCAGCGGGTGCGGACGGCGGACGGCCTCGAAGCGCCGTACGAGCACGTCGTCGGATGCCTCGAGGAACAGCACGCGCACGGAACCGCGTGAGCGCAGCAGCCGCGCGACCTCCGGGAAATCGTCGAAGAGGCTGCGCCCTCGCACGTCCACGACGGCCGCGACCTTGGGCAGTGCGTCGCCGCCCATGTCGGTGAGGTCGATCAGCGGTCGCAGGATCTGCGGGGGGAGGTTGTCGACGACGTACCAGCCGAGGTCTTCGAGGGCGTTCGCCACCGTGGTGCGGCCGGCGCCGGACATACCCGTGACGATGAGGAACTCGCCCTTCTCGGACTCGGTCATCTTACGCTCATCCCTTTCGCCTGGGATACCAGCCTATCGAGTGGCGAGGTGCGTGTGGATGTTCTGCGCCAGGACCGGCCCGATGCCCTGCACCTCCTCGATCTGGCCCGGCTCCGCCGCCCGCAGGGCCGTCACCGATCCGAAGTGCTTGAGCAGCACCTTGATGCGAGCGGCGCCGAGCCCCGGCACCTCGGCGAGCACGGTGGTGATGTCGTTGCGGCGCTTCTTGCGCTGATGCACGATCGCGAAGCGGTGGGCCTCATCACGCAGGCGCTGCAGCAGGTAGAGCGCTTCGCTCGTGCGCGGCAGGATCACTGGGAAATCGTCGCCGGGCAGCCAGACCTCCTCGAGGCGCTTCGCGATGCCGCACACGCTGATCTCGGGGTGCCCCGAGTCGCGCAGGGCGCGAGCCGCCGCCTCGACCTGCGGCTTGCCACCGTCGACGAGGAGCAGCTGCGGCCGATACGCGAAACGCGGCTTCTTCCGACCGGTCTCCGGCTCTGCCTCTGCGTCGACCTGGCCGTCGGCGAGCACCGGGCCGTCGGCGAGCACCGGGCCGTCGGCGAGCAGTGGATCGCTGACGACGACCGGCTCCGGCCGGTCGAGATACGCCAGGCGACGGCGCAGAACCTGGTACATCGAGTCGGTGTCGTCCGTCGTCTCGGCGATGCCGAAGGAACGGTACTGGTCTTTGCGCGGGAGGCCGTCCTCGAAGACGACCATCGAGGCCACGACGTTCGTCCCGCCCAGGTGCGAGATGTCGAAGCACTCGATGCGCAAGGGAGCCTCGTCCATGCCGAGGGCGTCCTGCAGATCGGTGAGGGCCTGCGTGCGCGCCACGTAATCGCTGGTCCTCCGCGTCTTGTGGCGGATGAGGGCCTGCTGCGCGTTCAACGTGGCGGTGCGCATGAGATCAGCGCGCTGGCCACGCTGCGCCACGGCGATCTCGACCTTCTTCCCGCGGCGCTCGCGGAGCCATTCCTCCATCTCGGGAGCGTCGTCCGGCAGCGCGGGCACGAGGATCCGCCGCGGCACGTCCGCGGCGTCTCCGTACGCCCGCTGGAGCACCTGATCGACCAGCTCGGCACCCGAGATGTCGATCTCCTTCTCGATCGTCATCGCCCGCACGCCGCGCACACGGCCACCGCGGATCACGAAGTGCTGAACGGCCGCGGCGAGCTCGTCCTCCGCGATGCCGAAGAGGTCCGCGTCCTCATCCGATGCGAGCACGAGGGCGCTCTTGCCGAGCACGGCCTCGATCGCGGAGAGCTTGTCGCGGTACTTCGCCGCCGCTTCGTAGTCCATCGCCGCGGACGCGTCGAGCATCCGCTTGCGGAGATCGCGGGTGAACCGCTCGTCGCCGCCGGCCATGAACGCCACGAAGTCGTTCACCATCGCCCGATGCTCCTCGATCGTGACCGTCATCGAGCACGGCCCGCCGCACTTGCCGATCTGTCCGGGGAAGCAAGGGCGCCCCGTCTGCATGGCGCGCTTGTAGCTCGCGTCGCTGCAGGTGCGGATCGGGAACGCCTTGATCATCAGGTCGATCGTCTCGTGCACCGCCCAGACCTTCGGGTACGGTCCGAAGTACCGCGCACCCGGGATCTTGCGGTTCCGCGTGACGAGCACCCGAGGGGCCTCGTCGCCGAGGGTCACCGCCATGAACGGGTACGACTTGTCGTCCTTGTAGCGGACGTTGAAGGGCGGATCGAACTCCTTGATCCACATGTACTCGAGTTGCAGCGAGTCGACGTCCGTCGACACCACGGTCCACTCGACCGACGCGGCCGTCGTGACCATGCGCCGCGTGCGCTCGTGGAGAGTGCGCAGCGGAGCGAAGTAATTCGACAGACGCTGACGGAGGTTCTTCGCCTTACCGACGTAGAGCACCCGCCCGTCCGCGTCTCGGAAACGGTACACGCCGGGGTCGGTCGGGATCTCTCCCGGCCGCGGCTTGTACGGAAGCACATCGGCCATCAGCTGGCCTTGCGCGCGGCGCGCCCTTCCCCGAGGATCTCGGCGAGGAACTGCCCCGTGTGACTCTCCTCCACCCGCGCGATCTGCTCGGGAGTACCCGTCGCGAGGATCTCACCACCTCCGGATCCCCCCTCGGGACCGAGGTCGATGACCCAGTCAGCGGACTTGATCACATCGAGGTTGTGCTCGATGACGATCACGGTGTTGCCCTTGTCGACGAGTCCGTTCAACACTTCGAGCAGCTTCCGCACGTCTTCGAAGTGAAGACCCGTGGTCGGCTCGTCGAGCACGTAGATGCTGCGCCCGTTGCTGCGCCGCTGGAGTTCGGTGGCGAGCTTCACGCGCTGCGCCTCACCGCCCGAGAGCGTCGTCGCGGACTGACCGAGTCGCACGTATCCGAGCCCGACGTCGACCAGCGTCTTCATGTAGCGGTGAATCGCCTGGATCGGCTCGAAGAACTCCGCGGCCTCCTCGATCGGCATCTCGAGGACTTCGGCGATGTTCTTGCCCTTGTAGTGCACGGCGAGGGTGTCACGGTTGTACCGCTTGCCGTGACAGACCTCGCAGTCCACGTACACGTCGGGAAGGAAGTTCATCTCGATCTTGATCGTGCCGTCGCCGGAGCACGCCTCGCAGCGCCCGCCCTTGACGTTGAAACTGAATCGTCCGGGCTGATAGCCGCGCACCTTGGCCTCGGGCGTCTCGCTGAACAGGGATCGGATGCGATCGAAGACCCCGGTGTACGTCGCCGGATTGGAGCGCGGCGTGCGACCGATCGGTGCCTGGTCGACGTGCACCACCTTGTCGAGGTTGTCGAGCCCGGTCACACGCGTGTGCTTGCCGGGGACGGTGCGTGCACCGTTGAGCCGGGAGGCGAGCACCTGGTAGAGGATGTCGTTGACCAACGACGACTTGCCCGATCCGCTGACGCCGGTGACCGCGGTGAGCACTCCCAGCGGGAAGCTCGCGTCGACGTTCTTGAGGTTGTTCTCCCGCGCGCCGACCACCTTGACCATGCGCGAGCGGTCGAGCTTGCGTCGCTTGCTCGGTGTGACGATCTCGCGACGGCCGGAGAGGTACTCCCCCGTCATCGATGCCCGATCGGCGAGCAACGCCTCGTACGGCCCGGAGTGCACGACCTCGCCGCCGTTGACGCCCGCGCCAGGCCCGATGTCGACCACCCAGTCGGCCGCTTCGATGGTCTCTTCGTCGTGCTCCACCACGATCAACGTGTTTCCGAGATCCCGCAGCTTCACCAGCGTGTTGATGAGACGCCGGTTGTCGCGCTGGTGCAGACCGATCGAGGGCTCGTCGAGCACGTAGAGCACTCCGGTGAGACCGGATCCGATCTGCGTCGCGAGTCGGATGCGCTGCGCCTCACCACCCGAGAGCGATCCGGCGGACCGGCTGAGGTTGAGATACGAGAGCCCCACCTGCAGCAGGAAGTCGAGCCGGAGACGGATCTCACGCAGAACCTGCGCGGCGATCTGCGCCTCTCGCTCGGAGAGGGTCAGCGTCTGCATGAAGGCCTGGGCGTCGCTCAGGCTCAGGTGCGAGACCTCGGCGATGGAGTGACCCTGCACCTGGACGGCGAGGACCTCGGGCTTCAGGCGGTTTCCGTCGCAGACGGGGCACGGCACCTCGCGGAGGTACTCGCCCCACCGACCGCGCTGCGTGTCGGACTCGGCCTGCAGGTACTGCCGCTCGATGTACGGCACGACGCCCTCGAACCCGGAGGCGTACCGCATCTCCCGTCCGTACCGGTTCTTCCACTTGACGGTCACCTTGTAGTTCTCGCCTCGCAGCACGGCATCCTGAACGTCGGAGTGCAGCTCGCGCCAGGGAGTGTCGAGCGAGAAGTCGAGATCACGGGAGAGCCCCTCGAGCAGGCGCTCGTAGTACTGGAACAGTCCCTTGCCCTGCGTCGTCCACGGGATGATGACGCCCTCGCGGATCGAGAGATCCTCGTCGCCGAGCATGAGGTCGACATCGACCGACATGCGGGTGCCGAGGCCGGAGCAGGCGGGGCAGGCGCCGAAGGGCGCGTTGAACGAGAAGGTGCGGGGCTCGATCTCGGTGAGGCTGAGTGGATGCCCGTTGGGGCAGGCGAGCTTCTCGGAGAAGGACTGCCACGCGTCGTCGCCCTCTTCATCGACGAAGTTGACCTGCATGACGCCCCCGGCGAGCCCGAGTGCCGTCTCGACGGAATCGGTCACCCGCCCGAGGATGTCGTCCGATGCGACCAGGCGATCGACGACCACGGCGATGTCGTGCTTGTAGCTCTTCTTGAGAGTGGGCGGCTCGGCGAGCTGGATCAGGTCGCCGTCGACGATCGCGCGCGAGTAGCCCTTCGCTCCGAGCTCACGGAAGAGGTCGACGAACTCGCCCTTCTTCTGGGACACGATCGGAGCCACGATCTGATAGCGCGTGCGCTCGGGCAGCTCCATGAGCTGGTCGGCGATCTGCTGGACGGTCTGCCGCTGGATCTTCTCGCCGCACTCCGGGCAGTGAGGGACGCCGATGCGCGCCCAGAGCAGACGCATGTAGTCGTAGATCTCGGTGATCGTTCCGACGGTAGAGCGGGGATTCCGGTTGGTCGACTTCTGGTCGATCGACACCGCCGGGCTCAACCCCTCGATGAAATCGACGTCGGGCCGGTCGACCTGACCGAGGAACTGGCGAGCATAGGCACTCAGCGATTCGACGTAACGACGCTGCCCCTCGGCGAAGATCGTGTCGAACGCGAGGCTGGACTTCCCGGAGCCGGAGAGGCCGGTGAACACGACGAGCGAGTCACGGGGGATGTCGATGTCGACGTTCTTGAGGTTGTGCACGCGGGAACCGCGAACACTGAGTTTTCCGGGGGTGGCGACGGGGACGATAGGCACCGGACAAGTCTACGAGGGGCCACCGACATTGGCTCCGCAGAGCTCCGATGCTCAGCCGCCTCCGAGGCGCCGGCCCGCGAACGGGCCCAGCCCGTCACGCAGCGCGGACACTTCGTGCACGTCCATCCCGACTGCAGCCATCACCTGCGCCGGCACCTGCAGCGCACGTTCGCGCAGCGCGCGCCCCGCATCGGTGAGCGTGATGTCGAGACGACGCTCGTCCTCCGAGCTACGCTCCCGAGCGACGAGACCGTCCGCTTCGAGCCGTTTGACGAGCGGCGATGCCGTGGCGGGCTCCATCGCGAGGTCCGCGGCGAGATCGTTCAACGTGCGAGGCGACCGCTCCCAGAGGGCCAGCATGACCAGATACTGCGGATGGGTCAGACCCAACGGCTCGAGGATCGGTCGATAGATCGCGACGACGTTGCGCGCCGCGGTCACCAGCGCGAAGCACAACTGGTTCTCGAGCCGGAGGAGTTCGTCGGATGCGCTCATCCGGCCAACTATACAACCGCCCTAATCGTTAGTACGCTAATCAACATGGCACATGATCCCGATCGGGCACCCCTGCGCACGCGTATTCGCGAAGCGGGAGGGCTGTACGCGTGGGTGAACACAAACCTCATCCGCTTCGCGGGACCCGCATCCGTCGGCCCCTACGAGAAGACTCCCCCACCGAGCGCTGCGGAGCGCGCCGAACGGGCGTGTCCGCTCTGCGGGGCGCCGATGACCGCGCACGAGATCGATCGTTCCGGGCCGAAGCCCCTCATCCACTGCCCCTGATGCCGGGAACGAGCGCCCGCCCCGCAGCGTGAGCGGCGGGGCGACTCAGTCGGCTCCGGCGCGAGCGGCATCGATCCAGAACAGCAGCCCGTCGTCATCGGCGATCGCCGACGGAGCAACGTCGATCCATCGCGCACTCATCGTCCGCGGGCCCATCACGGCGCGTGCGGCCCCCTCACGAAGAAGCAGTACGGCCTCGTCGTCTGCGGCGACCTTGATCAGAAGGACTCCGCCGGGCCGGGCACCGGCCAGGATCCGACCGTCGAGCAGGAACGCTCGGATTCCGAACATCCGCCGCTCTTCGACGTCGGATCCGGACGCGACGATCGCACGAATCCTGTCCGCGAGCTCTTCCCCCGCAGGATCCATGGACGCCTCCCTCGTCTACCGAGCGCTCTCAGGCATGTCCGGCACGCTCCATCGCGCGCAATTCCTTCTTGAGGTCCTGCACCTCGTCGCGCAGTCGTCCCGCCAACTCGAACTTGAGTTCGGCGGCGGCGGCCAGCATCTGATCCGAGAGATCCTGAATCGTCGCCTCCAGTTGCTGCGCGCCCTCGGCGGCGATCCCCGCGCGCCGGAGGTTCGGCGTCGGGGACTTCCCCTTGCCCGTCGCGCGCCCCCGACCCGACATCATCTCCGCAGTATCCGCGCCCTCGCGGGCCAGGACCGCGGTGATGTCGGCGATCTTCTTGCGCAGCGGCTGCGGGTCGATCCCGTTCTCCTTGTTGTACGCGATCTGCTTCTCTCGACGCCGATCGGTCTCTTCGATGGCCTTCGTCATCGAGTCCGTCATCTTGTCGGCGTACATATGGACCTCACCCGACACGTTTCGTGCCGCACGCCCGATCGTCTGGATCAGTGACGTCCCGGAGCGCAGGAAGCCCTCTTTGTCGGCGTCGAGGATCGCCACGAGCGACACCTCGGGCAGGTCGAGGCCCTCACGCAGGAGGTTGATCCCGACCAGCACGTCGTACACCCCCGAGCGCAACTCGCTCAGCAGCTCGACGCGGCGGAGGGTGTCGACGTCGGAGTGCAGATAGCGCACGCGCACACCGTGCTCGCCGAGGAAATCGGTGAGTTCTTCGGCCATCTTCTTCGTGAGGGTCGTCACGAGGATGCGCTCGTCGCGCTCCACCCGCAGGCGAATCTCTTCGAGGAGGTCGTCGATC
The DNA here is from genome assembly GCF_042957055.1 of Microbacterium sp. NPDC008134. Classification (NCBI taxonomy): domain Bacteria; kingdom Bacillati; phylum Actinomycetota; class Actinomycetes; order Micrococcales; family Microbacteriaceae; genus Microbacterium; species Microbacterium sp. NPDC008134. The sequence continues at coordinate 2,109,235 of NZ_JBIBHO010000001.1, forward strand.
TGCCCCTTCGACGGCTTCACGATGATCTCCGGGTCGACCAGACCCGTCGGACGGATGATCTGCTCGACCACCCCGTCCGCGATCCCCATCTCGTACTTCCCCGGCGTCGCGGAGAGGTAGACGGTCTGACCGATGCGGTTCTTGAACTCGTCCCAGCGGAGCGGGCGGTTGTCCATCGCGCTGGGCAGACGGAATCCGTGGTCGACGAGCGTGCGCTTGCGCGAGGCGTCTCCCTCGTACATCGCGCCGATCTGGGGCACGGTCACGTGCGACTCGTCGATCACGAGGAGGAAGTCGTCGGGGAAGAAGTCGAGGAGCGTGTGCGGCGGCTCTCCCGGTGCCCGCCCATCCATGTGACGGGAGTAGTTCTCGATGCCCGAGCAGAAGCCGAGTTGCTGCAGCATCTCGAGATCGAACGTGGTGCGCATGCGCAAACGCTGCGCCTCGAGCAGCTTCCCCTGCTTCTCGAATTCGGCGAGCCGTTCCTCGAGCTCCGTCTCGATCGTTCCGATCGAACGCTGGATCACATCGGTTCCGGCGACGTAGTGCGAGGCCGGGAAGATCGGCACGGCGTCGAGCTTCTCGATCACCTCGCCGGTGAGCGGGTGGAGCGAGTAGAGCGCCTCGATCTCGTCGCCGAAGAGCTCGATGCGGATCGCGTGCTCCTCGTAGACGGGGATGATCTCGATCGTGTCGCCCCGCACGCGGAAGTTGCCCCGCGAGAAGTCGACGTCGTTGCGGTTGTACTGCATCGCGATGAACTGCCGGATGAGCGCGTCCCGGTCGTACCGCTCCCCCACCTGGAGGGCGACCATCGCACGGAGATACTCCTCGGGAGCGCCGAGGCCGTAGATGCACGACACGGTCGAGACCACGACGACGTCGCGGCGGCTGAGAAGCGAGTTCGTCGTGGAGTGTCGGAGCCGTTCGACCTCGGCATTGATCGACGAGTCCTTCTCGATGAAGGTGTCGGTCTGCGGGACGTACGCCTCCGGCTGGTAGTAGTCGTAGTAAGAGACGAAGTACTCGACCGCGTTGTTCGGCATGAGCTCGCGGAACTCGTTCGCGAGCTGCGCCGCGAGCGTCTTGTTGTGCGCGAGGACCAGCGTCGGACGCTGCACCTGCTCGACGAGCCACGCGGTCGTCGCCGACTTTCCGGTACCCGTGGCCCCCAGCAGCACGACATCCGTCTCACCGGCGTTGATCCGCGCGGCGAGCTCGGCGATGGCCTGGGGCTGATCACCGGCGGGCGCGTATTCGCTGATGACCTCGAACGGGCGAACACTGCGAGTGGGTTCCATACGTCCAGCGTAGGCGGGGCCACCGACATCGGGGGCCGCTTCCCCTCCGGGCGATCGGCCCTCACACCCGTCCGGCGGCGGACGTGCGCAGGGCGACCCCCGCGATGACCGCGGCGGCCGCGCACATCGCGACGACGCCGGCGATGAACCACCCCCAGCCCACCGCGCCGAAGACGAGACCGAGCGCCCATCCGAACAGGCTCGACCCCGCGTAGTAGCCGAAGTAGTAGAGAGACGATGCCTGGGCGCGAACCTCGGGATCCGCATCCGCCGGCACCCACCCGGAAGCGACCGCGTGCGCGCCGAAGAACCCGGCCGTGAACAGGACGAGCCCTGTCAGCACCGCTCCCGTGCTCGGCATCACCAGCAGCACGGCGCCCGCCACAGCGACGCCGATCGCGACCAACAACACGGTATAGCGCCCGTGCCGACTGGCGAGCGACCCGGCCCAGGGCGAGGAGATCGTCCCGGCGAGGTACGCGACGAACAGTAGGGTCACGAGCCAGGCAGGGAGGAGGAAGGGCGGGGCGGCCAGATGGAATCCAAGATAGTTGTAGACGGCGACGAAGGCGCCCATGAGGAGGAAGCCCTGAGCGTACAGGGCGAGCTGTCGTGCGGAACGCAGCGGCCGAAGGAGTCGCGTCAGCGCCCGGGGCCCTGCTCCTCGCGCTGAGGGACGGAACCCCCGAGCGCGCGGCGTGAGCCACAGGAACAACGCGGCCGACACGACGCAGATCGCGGCGACCGCCCACATCCCCGCACGCCATCCGCCCACCTCGCCGATCCCCCCGGCGACGAGACGCCCCGTGAGCCCGCCGAGCGTCGTGCCAGCGATGTAGCTCCCCGCAGCCGCCGCCGCGTGCGAGGCGCGCACCTCCTCGCTCAGGTACGCGAGGGCGACGGCGGGTACGGCGCCCAGCGCGATGCCCTCCCCCAATCGCAGGACGAGCAGAGGGAGGATGCCGTCGCTGAGCGGCGCGCAGACGCCGAGCACCGTGGCGATGATCACCCCCGTAGCCATCGCCGGGATCCGCCCGATCCGATCGGCGACCATCGACCAGGGGATCACCCCCGCCGCCAGCCCGAGCGTGGCGGCGGACACGGTCAGCGCCGCTGCCGCCGGGCCGATCCGGAGGTCCACGGCGATCTGCGGGAGGACCGCTTGGGTCGCGTAGAGCTGGGCGAACGTCGCGACGCCGGCGAAGAAGAGCCCGATGATCAGTCGGCGATACTCCCGCGATCCGGGGCCGTGACCGACGAACGGCTCGCTCACCGGGAGCGGATCCGCTCCCAGAGCGCGTCGGTGCGGGCTTCGGTCTCGTCGAGCGACCCGGAGGTGTCGATGACCGCGTCGGCGATCGCGAGACGCTGATCATCCGATACCTGCGCGTCTATGCGCTCCTGCGCCGCCTTCGGATCCATGCCGCGGATCTCGACGAGGCGGCGCAGACGTTCGGCCGCCGGGGCGTGGGCCACGACGATGAGGTCCCAGGGATCGTCGACGCGAGCCTCCACCAGGAGCGGGACGTCGTAGACGACGATCGCTTCGTCATCTCGTGCGAACGCCTCGTCGAAGCGGCGCTGGGACTCGGCGCGCACGGCCGGGTGCACGATCGCGTTCAGAGCGGCGAGCTGCTCCGGTTCGCCGAACACCCGCGCGCCCAATGCCGGTCGGTCCAGCGTCCCATCGGCCGCGATGACCTCGTCACCGAACCGTTCGGCGATCCGCTGGAGCACGGCACTGCCCGGAGCCTGCACGTCTCGAACGATCTGATCCGCATCGACGAGGATCGCACCGTGCGAGGCCAGACGTCGGGCGATGGTCGACTTCCCGGACGCGATTCCGCCGGTGAGCGCGATGAGGGGCATGGTCTCCATCCTGTCATGCGGGTGGACGCGGAACGGGCCGCCACCCGAAGGTGACGACCCGTTCCCTGATGTGATGCTGCTTAGGCGTTGCCACCCGAGAGCTTCTCGCGAAGAGCCGCGAGCGCCTCGTCGTCGGCAAGCGTGCCCGCACCGGCGGTCTCGCTCGAGAACGACTGGCCGCCGAAGTCCTCGCCGGCCGCCGCCTCGGCCTCGGCCGCCTTGGTGACCTGAGCCTTGTGCGCCTCCCAGCGAGCCTGGGCCGCAGCGTACTCCTGCTCCCATGCCTCGCGCTGGGCGTCGAAGCCTTCCTTCCACGCACCGGTCTCGGCGTCGAAGCCCTCCGGGTACTTGTACTCGCCGTTCTCGTCGTACTCGGCGACCATGCCGTAGAGGGCCGGGTCGAACTCGGTGCCGTTGGGGTCGACCGACTCGTTGGCCTGCTTCAGCGACAGCGAGATGCGACGACGCTCGAGGTCGATGTCGATGACCTTGACGAACACCTCTTCGCCGACGGAGACGACCTGCTCGGCCAGCTCGACGTGCTTGCTGGAGAGCTCGGAGATGTGGACGAGGCCCTCGATGCCGTCTGCGACGCGAACGAACGCACCGAACGGAACGAGCTTCGTGACCTTACCCGGGGTGACCTGACCGATCGCGTGGGTACGGGCGAAGACCTGCCACGGGTCCTCCTGCGTCGCCTTGAGCGACAGGGAGACGCGCTCGCGGTCGAGGTCGACCTCGAGGATCTCGACGGTGACCTCCTGGCCCACCTCGACGACCTCGGAGGCGTGCTCGATGTGCTTCCAGGACAGCTCGGAGACGTGCACGAGGCCGTCCACGCCACCCAGGTCGACGAACGCACCGAAGTTGACGATCGACGAGACGACACCCTTGCGGACCTGACCCTTGTGGAGGTTGTTCAGGAACGTGGTGCGCGACTCCGACTGCGTCTGCTCGAGCAGCGCGCGGCGGCTGAGCACGACGTTGTTGCGGTTCTTGTCGAGCTCGAGGATCTTGGCCTCGATCTCCTGGCCGAGGTACGGCGTGAGGTCGCGGACTCGGCGGAGCTCGATGAGCGAGGCCGGGAGGAAGCCACGGAGGCCGATGTCGACGATGAGGCCACCCTTGACGACCTCGATGACGGTGCCGGTGACGACGCCGTCGTTCTCCTTGATCTTCTCGACGTCTCCCCAGGCACGCTCGTACTGCGCGCGCTTCTTGGAGAGGATCAGACGGCCTTCCTTGTCCTCCTTCTGGAGGACGAGGGCCTCGACCAGGTCGCCGACGGCGACGACCTCGTTGGGGTCGACGTCGTGCTTGATGGAGAGCTCGCGCGAGGGGATGACACCCTCGGTCTTGTAGCCGACGTCGAGGAGGACCTCGTCGCGGTCGATCTTGACGATCGTGCCCTCGATGATGTCGCCATCGTTGAAGAACTTCAGGGTCTTCTCGACCGCGGCCAGGAAGTCCTCAGCAGATCCGATGTCGTTAATGGCGACCTGCTTGGTGGCCGGGGCGGTCGTTGCGGTAGTCATGTAGTGGGTTGTCCTTGTGAATGGAAACTCAGGCCGTGGGCAGCGACCGCGCACGGCCGACATCCTGCTTCACAGCGATTGGATTGGTTGGATCGTCACGAGAGCATGCGGATGCACGCCACGAGTGACGCTTCAGATTACCAGATCTCGGGATGCTGCGGGGGGTCGGGGGTCGGATGCCCGTGCGAGACTGTCCCCGTGACCGATCGCCTGATGCTGCTCGATACCGCCAGCCTCTACTTCCGCGCCTTCTACGGGGTGCCGGACAGCGTCACCGCGCCGGACGGCTCCCCCATCAATGCGGCGCGGGGCCTGCTCGACATCGTCGCCAAGCTCGTCACGCTGTACGAACCCACCCAGATCATCGCCTGCTGGGACGACGACTGGCGTCCGCAGTGGCGCGTCGACCTCATCCCGAGCTACAAGAGCCATCGCGTCGTCGAGGTCGTCGCGGACGCGCCCGACGTGGAAGAGGTTCCGGACCCGCTCGAGGCGCAGATCCCTCTCATCCGGCAGTCGCTCGCGGCCCTCGACATCCCGATCATCGGTGTCGCCGCCCACGAGGCCGATGACGTGATCGGCACGCTCGCGACGGCATCCGCTCTCCCCGTCGACATCGTCACCGGGGATCGCGACCTGTTCCAACTCGTCGACGACGCGCGTGGCGTCCGTGTGATCTACACCGCCCGCGGCATGAGCAATCTCGAGATCGTCACCGATGCGACCGTCGTCGCCAAGTACGGCGTCCTGCCCAGCCAGTACACCGACTTCGCCACGATGCGCGGCGACGCCTCCGACGGCCTCCCCGGCGTGGCGGGCGTCGGCGAGAAGACCGCCGCGACCCTCCTGCAGGCCAACACCGACCTGGAGGGCATCCGCGCGGCGGCCGCTGCAGGTGAGGGCATGAGCGCCGGCGTGCGCGCGAAGATCCTCGCGGCGAGCGACTATCTCGACGTCGCTCCGACGGTCGTCGCCGTGGCCACCGGTCTCGACATCAGTGCTCCGGGCATCCAGCTGCATCCGCTCGACGATGTCGCGCTCGGCGAGGCCACGTCGCTCGCCGAGCAGTGGAACCTCACGTCGTCGATGAACCGCGCGATCTCCGCGATCGACAAGGTCACGGCCTCCGCCTGACCGTCAGTCCGCCCAGGCCAGCAGGCGCTCCAGGCCCCAGGTGGTGACGATCCGGGATGCCGGCACCCCTGCGCGCTCCGCTCGCTCGGCGCCGTGGTCGAGAAGCGACAGCTGGCCGGGCGCGTGGGCATCGGAATCGATCGAGAACAGGCATCCGGCCTCGAGAGCGAGCGCGATCAGTTCGTCCGGCGGATCCTGACGTTCCGGCCGGGAGTTGATCTCGACGGCGACCCCGTTCTCGGCGCACGCCGCGAACACGGCGGCCGCGTCGAACTCCGACGACGGTCGCGTGCCACGCTCCCCCTGCACCAGACGTCCCGTGCAGTGGCCGAGCACATTCACCCGGGGGTGCGCGACCGCGGCGAGCATCCGGCGGGTCATCGACCGCGAGTCCATCCGCAGCTTCGAGTGCACGGACGCGACCACGACGTCGAGCTCGCGGAGAAGCCCCTCCTCCTGATCGAGCGCCCCGTCATCGAGGATGTCCACCTCGATCCCCGCCAAGAGCGTGAACCCCTCGCCGGACTCGGCGCGCACGAGGGGGATCTGTTCGCGCAGTCGCTCCGCCGAGAGTCCGCGCGCCACCCGCAGACGCGGCGAGTGATCGGTGATCGCCTGGTACTCGTGGCCTTGCGCTCGAGCCGCAGCCGCCATGACCCCGATCGATGTCGTTCCGTCCGACCAGTCGGTGTGCGCATGGAGGTCGCCCCGAAGCCTCCTTCGCAGGTCGGAGACGCGCTCCGGCTCCACGTCGCCCCGGAGCTCGACCAGATAGTCGGGCACCGCGCCCTGCTGCGCCTGACGGATCACCGCGAAGGTCGACGCACCGATCCCCGGTGCCGCACGGAGACGGTTCGGATCGGCACGGACATCGTCCGGCAATCCGTCGAACGTCGCGGCTGCCTGCCGGAACGCCTTGGCCCGGTACCGCGACGCGCGCTCGCGCTCGAGCAGCGAGGCGATCTCGAGCAGCGCGGCGATCGGTTCCATGGTGCACCTCAGACGGCGGCGAGCTCCCGGCTGACGCCGATCCATTCATCCAGCTTCGCCAGCGCCCCGCCGTCGTCGACGACAGCGGCAGCACGCTCGTGCGCGCTGCGCAGGCGTTCGAGGATCGGACGCTGCACCTGGGCGGCGTCCTGAGAAAGCTCGAAAGCGACGATCCCCGCGGCGGCGTTAAGCAGCACGATGTCACGCACCGCTCCGCTCTCCCCCTCCAGAGTCCGGCGGAGAACGCCCGCGTTGTGCTCCGGCGAGCCCCCGAGCAGATCCGAGAGCTCGGCGAGCGGGATGCCGAGGTCTCGCGGGTCCAGGTCGTGCTCGTGCACGTCTCCCCGCGTGACCTCCCAGATCCGGCTGTGTCCGGTGGTGGTGAGTTCGTCGAGTCCGTCGTCGCCGCGGAAGACCAGCGCGGTGGCGCCTCGCGTGCGGAACACTCCGGTGATGAGGGGAACGCGCTCCAGTTGAGCGACGCCCACGGCGTTCGCCTCCGCGCGCGCGGGGTTGCAGAGGGGTCCGAGCATGTTGAACACCGTCGGGACGCCGAGCTGCGACCGTACGGCTCCCGCATGCTTGAACCCCGGGTGGAATGCGCCCGCCCAGGCGAAGGTGATGCCCGTCCGGTCGAGGATCGACGCCACGGCGGCAGGATCCAGAGTGAGCTCGAGGCCGAGCGCGCCGAGCACGTCGGAGGACCCCGAGGCGGAGCTGGCCGCCCGATTGCCGTGCTTCACGACGGGGATCCCCATCGCGCCGATGACGATGGCCGCGGTCGTCGAGACGTTGACCGTTCCGACGCGGTCGCCGCCCGTGCCCACGATGTCGAGGACGTCGGGTGAGACCGGGAGCGGGACAGCGGCTTCGAGGATCGCGTCACGGAAACCGACGATCTCGTCGATCGTCTCGCCCTTCGCACGCAGAGCGACGAGGAATCCGGCCAACTGAGCCTCGGTGACATCACCCCGCATGATCTGTCGCATCGCCCACGTCGACTCCCAGACGCTGAGGTCGCGACGCTCCAGGAGAGTGGTGAGCACGTCGGACCAGGTCAGGGATTCAGCCATGTGTGCGATCCTATCGGCGCCGAGAAAACCTGCATCCCGTCTTCCACGGATGCCGACGACCGGTGCACCCGCGATTTCCCGCGGATTCACCGACGATTCGCAGTGTTTTCTTAGGGTTACCTAAGTGAAAAGCTGGCGAAACGAGGCCTCCTGGTGCAAGAATCACCCCGGGGAATCGGCCATAATGGAACGGTGACGACCTCAGCGACGTATGCCCCGGCGGCGAGAACCATCAAGCGGCCCAACCCGGTAGCTGTCGGCACCATTGTGTGGCTCGGCAGTGAAGTGATGTTCTTCGCGGGACTCTTCGCGATCTACTTCACGCTCCGAAGCACCTCCCCCGAACTCTGGGCCGACCGCACCGAGCTGCTGAACGTCCCGTTCGCGTTCGTGAACACCGCGATCCTCGTGCTCTCGTCGTTCACCTGCCAGATGGGTGTGTTCGCGGCCGAGGACCTCCAGCCCTACAAGATCGGCAAGGGCCAGAAGAACGGTGCCGGCCGTCGCCGCCTGTTCGGCTGGGGAATGGTCGAGTGGTTCTTCCTCACCTTCGCCCTCGGTGCCATCTTCGTCTCCGGCCAGGTCTGGGAGTACGCGCAGCTCGTCGCAGAGGGCATGCCCATCAGCGCCGACTCCTACGCTTCCGCGTTCTACCTGACCACGGGCTTCCACGCGCTGCACGTGACGGGCGGACTCGTCGCGTTCCTGCTCGTCATCGGACGCGCGTTCGCCGTCAAGAACTTCCGGCACAAGGAGGCGACCTCTTCGATCGTGGTGTCCTACTACTGGCACTTCGTCGACGTCGTCTGGATCGTGCTGTTCGTCGTAATTTACTTCCTGAAATAAGAGCGGAGCTGATCCCCGAGATGGCACGAGAGAAGAAGCGCCGTTCTGGCGGTCGCCGCAGCCCCCTGGCTGCCGCGGCCCTCATCGGAGCAGGCCTGATGATCACCGGCGCCGTGTACGCCGGCGCGTCCGCGGCCTTCGCCGCGACCGACACGCAGACCGCGGCGACCACCCTGACCGTCGAGGACGGCGAGAAGCTGTTCCAGGCGAACTGCGCCACCTGCCACGGCCTCGACCTGCAGGGAACCCCCAACGGCCCGAGCCTCTACGGCGTCGGCGAGCTCGCCACCGAGTTCCAGCTCTCCACCGGACGCATGCCGCTGCAGATGCAGGGACCTCAGGCACCACAGAAGGAGCCGCAGTTCACCGAGGACCAGATCCTCGCGATCTCGTCCTTCGTGCAGTCCACGGCTCCCGGCCCGACCTTCCCCGAGGACCGCATCCTCGACGGAGAGGGTGACGTCGCGCACGGCGCCGAACTCTTCCGCGTCAACTGCGCGATGTGCCACAACGTGGCCGCTGCCGGTGGTGCGCTCACCGAGGGCAAGTACGCCCCCGCTCTGACCGAGACCAGCGCGCTGCACATGTACGCCGCCATGGTCACCGGCCCCCAGAACATGCCGGTCTTCGGCGACATGAACCTGTCGGACGAAGACAAGCGCGACATCATCTCGGCTCTCCTGTACCAGCAGCAGTCCGTGCAGATCGGCGGGTTCTCCCTCGGATCTCTCGGACCGGTCTCGGAGGGCCTGTTCGTCTGGATCTTCGGCATCGGCGCACTCGTCGCCATCACCGTGTGGATCACGGCGAAGTCCAACTGACGCTTAATCATCGAAGAGGAACGTACGAGGAGCACCATGGCACACGACGACGACTCGCAGGCTCTTGACAGGGCCTACCAGCCCTCTCCGGGGCTGGGCGTCGCAGTCAGCGACCCTGTGCAGAACCCGGGCCTGCCGCCGCACCGCGAGCGGATGACCGACAAGGACCCGCGCGCGGAGAAGGCCGCGGTCCGCACGGTCTACACGCTGTTCTACCTGTCGCTCGCGGGCAGCATATGGGCGGTCGCCGCCTACATGCTGTTCCCGATCGAGAGCGGCGCGCTCATCGACATCCGTCAGAACAACCTCTTCATCGGACTCGGCATCGCCCTCGCGCTGCTCTCCCTCGGCCTCGGAGCGATCCACTGGTCGAAGGCGCTCATGTCCGACAAGGAGCACATCGAGCACCGCCACCCGACCCGCGGCAAGGACTCGACCCGTGAGGCCGCGATCAAGGCGTTCTCCGACGCGAACGAGGAGTCCGGGTTCGGACGTCGCACGATGATCCGCAACTCGCTGTTCGCAGCGCTCGTCGCGTCGATCATCCCGGGTGTCACCCTCTTCCGCGGCCTGGCCCCGCATGCCACGCCGGACGACCCCTACGCGGGCGACCCGGTCCACCTGCTCAAGCACACCATGTGGGAAGAGGGCATGCGCCTCGTCCGCGACCCGGACGGCACGCCGATCCGCGCCGCCGACGTCACGCTCGGCTCCGCCTTCCACGTGATCCCGGCCGACCTGGCCGAGCTGAGCCACCACGACGGCTACCTCGAGGAGAAGGCGAAGGCCATCGTGCTCATGATGCGCCTGCGTCCCGAGCAGCTGATCGAGTCCGAGGAGCGCAAGGACTGGTCGTACGACGGCATCGTCGCGTACTCGAAGGTGTGCACCCACGTCGGATGCCCGGTCGCGCTCTACGAGCAGCAGACCCACCACCTCCTCTGCCCCTGCCACCAGTCGCAGTTCGATGTGACGGATCACGCCAAGGTCATCTTCGGACCGGCCGCGCGCCCGCTGCCTCAGCTGCCCATCACCGTCGACGACGAGGGCTACCTCGTCGCGCGCAGTGACTTCACCGAGCCCGTCGGCCCGAGCTTCTGGGAGCGCCATTGAGCACCGCAACGCTGTCCAAAGAGGACAAGGACACCAAGGCGCCTCTCGGCGGCCGATTCGTCGGCGCCGCGTCGAACTACATCGATGAGCGCACCAGCCTCTCCGGCTTCGTCAAGGAGCTGGGCCGCAAGATCTTCCCCGACCACTGGTCGTTCATGCTGGGTGAGATCGCCCTGTGGAGCTTCGTCGTCGTGTTCCTCTCCGGAACCTTCCTGACGTTCTTCTTCCAGGCGTCGATGGTCGAGACCCACTACACCGGTGCCTACGCCCCGATGCGCGGCATCGAGATGTCCGCCGCGCTCGAGTCGTCACTCCACATCTCGTTCGACCTCCGTGGCGGTCTGCTCGTCCGTCAGATCCACCACTGGGCCGCTCTGGTCTTCGTGGCCGGTATCGGCGTCCACATGCTCCGCGTGTTCTTCACCGGTGCGTTCCGCAAGCCGCGCGAGCTGAACTGGGTGATCGGTTTCGTCCTCTTCATCCTCGCTCTCGCCGAGGGCTTCACGGGATACTCGCTCCCCGACGACCTGCTCTCGGGTAACGGCCTCCGCATCATCGACGGCATGGTCAAGGGTCTCCCCCTCATCGGTACGTGGACGTCGTTCCTCCTGTTCGGTGGCGAGTTCCCCGGTACGGACATCGTCGGACGCCTGTACTCGCTGCACATCCTGCTGCTGCCGATGCTCGTGATCGCGCTGATCGTCGTGCACCTCATGCTCATGATCATCAACAAGCACACGCAGTTCGCCGGCCCCGGCCGCACGAACGACAACGTCGTGGGCTACCCGATGATGCCGGTGTACATGTCGAAGATGGGCGGATACCTGTTCATCGTCTTCGGCACGATCGTCCTGATCGCGACGTTCTTCCAGATCAACCCGATCTGGAACTACGGCCCCTACGACCCCTCCCCCGTGTCCGCCGGAACCCAGCCCGACTGGTACATCGGCTTCGCGGACGGCGCGCTGCGTCTGGCCCCGTCGAACTGGGACATCGTGTTCCTCGACCACACCTGGTCGTTCGGCATCCTGGTGCCGGTGGCCGTGCTCGGTCTGTTCATCGTCGCCGTCGCGATCTACCCCTTCATCGAAGCGTGGATCACCGGAGACAAGCGCGAGCACCACATCGCGCAGCGCCCGCGCAACGCGGCGACCCGCACCGCCATCGGCGTGGCCGGCGTCATCTTCTACGCGGTGCTCTGGGCTGCAGCATCGTCCGACCTCATCGCGACGCACTTCATGCTCACGATGGAGGGTGTCATCCACACGCTCCAGGCGCTGCTGTTCCTGGGACCGATCCTCGGCTACTTCGTCACCAAGCGCATCTGCATCGCCCTGCAGAAGAAAGACCGCGAGATCGTCCTCCACGGCTACGAGTCGGGTCGCATCGTCCGCCTCCCCGGCGGCGAGTTCATCGAGGTGCACCAGCCGGTCGATCAGTACGACCGCTGGAAGCTCATCGACGTCGACGGCTACGAGCCGCTCGTCGTGCGCCCCAACGCCAAGGGACGCATCCCGTGGACCGAGAACCTGCGTTCGTCGATGTCGCGCTGGTTCTTCGAGGACCGCCTCGCTCCGCTCACTCAGGCGGAGGTCGCCGCTGCGGATGCTCATCAGCACCACGTCACGGCGCACAACGAGGAGACCGAGGCCACCGAGATCCAGGGCGCTCACGAGCGTGCCGGCTTCCCGGATGCCCCGCTCGAGGCCACTGAGGACCACGTCGACGAGACGCCGAACACGCCCAGCACGGTCATCGCGACCGAGCCCGTGAAGAAGCCTCACAAGAAGAAGTCGGAGGACGGCGAGTAGCCACTCACCGCTCTCCTGAAAGGGCCCTGTCCATACGGACAGGGCCCTTTCGCATTCCCGTGGGAGGATCGAGGCATGACGTCCGTGGTTCGACTCATCCGATCCGATTCTCTCGCCGATACCCCGTACGCGTACGCCGCGACCGCACCCGCAGGCTCGCGTCTCGTCTTCCTGGCCGGCGCCTGTCCGCTGAACGATGACGGGACGACGACCGCGCCGGGCGACTACGCCGCTCAGGCCGCACGATGCATCGAGACCCTCCGCGCCGCACTCGCCGCGGCGGACGCATCCCTGACCGATGTGATCAGCACACGGGTGCTCGTGGCGTCCTCTCGTCAGGCCGACCTCGTCACGGCCTGGAACGTCGTGGAGTCCGCCTTCGGTTCACACGACGTCCCGAGCACCCTCCTAGGGGTGACGGTGCTCGGCTACGACGACCAGCTCGTCGAGATCGAGGCGATCGCCGCTGTGCAAGGCGGAGCACGATGAGCGGTCGAGACGGCGTGATTCGCGCCGCGCGTGCGGACGACGCGGAGATCCTCGAGGCGATCGAAGCATCCGCGGACAGTCTGCTCATCGAAACTCTCGGAGCATGGGACTGGCCGCCGGCCGGGGACGGCGTATCGCGACTGGTCGACCCCGGTTTCGTCCTGCTCATCGAGGAGGACTCCACCCACTCCCCCGTCGGTTTCGTGCACGTGCTCGATGCCGACGGCTACGCGCATCTTGAACAGCTGTCGGTGGTTCCGACCGCAGGACGCCAGGGGCACGGCCGCGCTCTCGTCCTGGCCGCGCTTTCCGAGGCACAGGGTCGCGGATACTCTCGCGTGACTCTGCGCACCTACGCCGAGATCCCCTGGAACGCCCCCTTCTACGCCTCGTGCGGCTTCGTCGAGAGTCTCCCGGAATCCGCGTTCCACCGATCACTCGTCGAGTCCGAGGCGTCCCTCGGACTCGAGAGGTACGGGCGCAGGGTGCAGATGACCGTGGACCTCGATGCCGCGCCCGGCCTGTCCGGAAACCGCTGACGAATGACCGTATAGCGCGCACATCCGATACTGAGCTCTCCTACGCTGAGAGACATGATCGACCGAGCCGACTACTTCGCCGCCAAACTCGAGTATGAGACCGACGCCAGCGACGTTCATGCCGACCTCCGCGCGGGCACGCCGATCGTCGTGATCGACGTACGATCCGCCGAAGCATGGGCTCAAGGCCGAGTCGCGGGCGCGACGCACATGCACTACAGCGAGATCGAGACCCGAGCGCCGGCGGAGATCCCCTCCGACAGTGAGGTCGTCGTGTACTGCTGGAGCCCCGGCTGCAACGCAGGCGCGAAAGGCGCACTGGCGTTCTCGCGACTGGGCTACTCCGTGCGGGAGATGATCGGCGGGTTCGAGTACTGGGTGCGCGAAGGGTATCCCGTGGAAGACGCCGACGGCGTGCACCACCGCCCCGTCGACCCACTCACCGGCATCCCACGGGTGCGCAATCGCGCCTGACATGAAGAAGCCCCCGGGGACTCCCCGGGGGCTTCTTCATGCGTTCACTCAGCGGGCGAAGTTACCGCGGTAGTACTCGTACACCCACCCGACGATCGCGACGACGAAGATCGCCAGCCCGATCGGAAGGAGGAAGTGACCGACGGCCAGACCGACCACGAAGACACCGGCGGATGCCGCCAGCACCAGAGGCCACCACGACCACGGGCTGAACTCGCCGAGCTCGGGGTCACCATCGTCGATGTCCGACGTGAGGATGTCCTCCGGCAGTTCACCGCCCTGCGCGTTGTGGGTGCGGTCGAGGTAGAAGGCGATCATGGCGCCCATGAAGGCGGCGAAGAACAGGGCGGTCGTACCGACCCACTCGATCCGCATCGCGAAGTTGTCGTCCGGCGTGGCGAGGATGTGCCAGCCGGTGTAGACGACACCGACGAGGGCGAAGAAGGCGGTGAGGATCCACCAGAGAATGACGTTGTCGCGCATGGCTCAGTGGACCTCTCGCTCGCCCGGAGCCGTCGTGGCGAACTCCGCTGCTTCGGGGTGGTTCAGGTCGAAGGCCGGACGCTCGCTGCGGATGCGCGGGATCGACGTGAAGTTGTGACGCGGCGGCGGGCAGGACGTCGCCCACTCGAGCGATGCACCGTAGCCCCACGGATCGTTGACGGTGACCTTCGGAGCCTTGCGGGCGGTGATCCAGACGTTCAGGAAGAACGGGATCATCGACGCACCGAGGATCATCGCTCCGATCGTCGAGACCTGGTTCTGCCAGGTCCAGCCATCGGCTGCCGAGTAGTCCGCGTAGCGACGCACCATGCCGTCGACGCCCAGCCAGTGCTGGATGAGGAAGGTCATGTGGAAGCCGATGAACAGCATCCAGAAGTGCACGTAGCCGAGACGCTCGTTGAGCATGCGTCCGGTCCACTTCGGCCACCAGAAGTAGAAGCCGGCGAACATCGCGAAGACGACGGTTCCGAAGACGACGTAGTGGAAGTGCGCGACGACGAAGTAGGAATCCGACAGGGCGAAGTCCAGCGGCGGGGCCGCGAGGATGACGCCGGTCAGACCACCGAAGACGAACGAGACGAGGAAGCCGAGGGAGAACACCATCGGCGTCTCGAAGGTCACGGACCCTCGCCACATCGTGCCGATCCAGTTGAAGATCTTCACACCCGTCGGCACGGCGATGAGCATGGTCATCAGCGCGAAGAACGGGAGCAGGACGGATCCGGTGACGTACATGTGGTGCGCCCAGACGGCCACCGAGAGCGCCGCGATCGCGATCGTGGCGTACACGAGCGTCTTGTATCCGAAGATCGGCTTGCGGCTGAACACGGGGAAGATCTCGGAGACGATACCGAAGAACGGCAACGCGATGATGTAGACCTCGGGGTGCCCGAAGAACCAGAACAGGTGCTGCCAGAGCAGCACGCCACCGTTGGCCGGGTCGTAGATGTGAGCACCGAGCACGCGGTCTGCACCGGCGGCGAAGATCGCAGCCGCGAGGACCGGGAACGCCATCAGGATCAGGAGGCTCGTGACGAGCGTGTTCCACGAGAAGATCGGCATGCGCCACATCGTCATACCCGGTGCACGCATCGTGATGATGGTCGTGATGAAGTTCACGGCACCGAGGATGGTTCCGAATCCGGAGATGCCGAGGCCGAGCATCCAGAGGTTTCCACCGGCACCCGGCGAGAACGAGGCGCTCGCGAGCGGCTGGTAGGCGAACCATCCGAAGGACGCCGCACCCTGCGGGGTGAGGAAGCCGGCGACGGCGATCGTCGAGCCGAAGAGGAAGAGCCAGAACGCGAAGGCGTTCAGACGCGGGAAGGCAACGTCCGGTGCACCGATCTGCAGCGGCAGGATCGCGTTCGCGAAGCCCGCGAACAGTGGCGTCGCGAACATCAGCAGCATGATCGTGCCGTGCATCGTGAACAGCTGGTTGTACTGCTCCTTCGTCGGGATGATCTGCATTCCCGGAGCGAAGAGCTCGGCGCGGATGACGAGGGCCATCACGCCGCCGAGGAGGAAGAACAGCACCGAGGCGATGAGGTACATGTACCCGATCGTCTTGTGGTCGGTGGAGGTGATCCACTTGACGACGATGTTGCCCTTCTGCTCGACGCGCGAGGAGCTCATGAGAGCGGCCTGGCGCGCGGGCAGGGTGGTGGGACGGGAGCGGTTCGCCTCGTCGGTGCGGGGTGCTTCAGTCGTCGACATGGCTTACTCCTCTCCTTCTTCGGAGTCGTTCTTCGGGGTCGTTCCGGGGTAGTTGCCCAGACGGTCGTACGCGTCCGTGATGTCTCCGGTGTTGCCCTTGTCCTTGAGCTCGTCGAGGTACGCGTCGTACTCGTCCTGCTCGACGACCTTGACGTTGAAGAGCATCATCGAGTGGTACTCACCGCAGAGCTCGGCGCACTTTCCGGCGTACTCCCCCACGCGGGTGGGGATGAACGACCAGGAGTTGTCCTTGCCGATGTACATGTCCTTCTTGTACAGGAAGTCGATGATCCAGAAGGAGTGGATGACGTCGCGCGACTGGAGCTTGATGGTGACCTTCTGGTCGACCGGGAGCACCAGCGTCGGCAGCTGCGACTGGTCGATGTTGCCCTCGGCGTCGGGCTGGGCCTGGATGCCCATCGTCCACACCGTGTCGTCGTCGGAGTCCGCGTCGTACTGGAAGTCCCACGCCCACTGCTTCGCGATCGCGGTGATCTCGACATCGGGGTCGTCCCACTGCGTCTCGATCGCGGCCTGGTCACGCGCGGTGAAGAAGAACATGCCGAGCACGAGGATCAGCGGCACGATCGTGTAGAAGATCTCGATCGGCATGTTGTAGCGCATCTGGACGGGAAGCCCCGTCTGACCCTTGCGGCGACGGTACGCGATCGCGGCCCAGGCCATCAGGCCCCAGGTGATCACGCCGACCGCGAGGAGGACGATCCAGGAGTTCACCCAGAGCGACGACACACGCTCGGTCTGGTTGGTGGCAGCGGGGCCATCATCGACGAAGCCGGGGAGATAGCCGTTCAGCTCGGCGGTGGTACATCCCGCCAGGGCCACAGCTGCCGCGACTCCCAGAGGGAGTGCGGCCCAACGAAGGCGGCGGCGTTTCGAGGGCACGATGCACCTTTCAGATTGCGGATAGGGCACACCCAAGTCTAGAGCAACCTCACACCCGATTCATGCCAACCACGCAGGTTGGCGGAGCCGATACGGGTCAGTGGAAGCTGTCGCCGCAGGCGCAGCTTCCGGCCGCGTTGGGGTTGTCGATCGTGAAGCCCTGCTCCGAGATCGAATCCTTGAAATCGATGGATGCGCCGTCGAGGTACGGCACGCTCATGTTGTCGACGATGACCTCGACGCCGTCGAAGTCGACGGTCTCGTCGCCCTCGAGGAAGCGCTCGTCGAAGTAGAGCTGGTAGATCAGTCCCGAGCATCCGCCCGGCTGAACGGCGACGCGCAGACGAAGATCGTCGCGTCCCTCCTGCTCGAGGAGGTTCTTCACCTTGGTCGCGGCCGCGTCGGTGAGGCTGATGCCGTGGGCCTTGGTGGTCTCTGAGGTCAGGGTGGTGTCGCTCATGTCGCTCCTTGTGACGGGCCGCAGTCGCACGGCTTTCCCCGTAATTCTACCGTCGCTGCCGGCGAAGGCGGCGAGATCCGGGAGAAGCCGTGCGACGGGGCGTCACTGCGGGAGAGTGAGGGCGTTCATCCGCGCCAGGAGCAGCGCCTCGGTCGCGACCGCGTTGCGGAAGGTGTCGAGGTGCAGCGACTCGTTCGGGCTGTGGGCGCGGGAGTGCGGATCTTCGACGCCCGTGACGAGGATCTGCGCCTCGGGGAACTCGCGCACCAGGTCGGCGATGAACGGGATCGAACCTCCGACCCCCAGATCCACGGGCGGAACACCGTACCCGTCGCGCATCGCGTCGCGGGTGAGGGCGACCGCCCACCCGGAGGTGTCGACCAGGAATCCGTTGCCCAGGTCGACGTCGGAGAACGTCAGCTCCGCTCCGAACGGCGCATTCGCCCGCAGGTGCCGCTCGAGCGCCTCGTAGGCCTCCTGTCCGCTCTGGCCGGGTGCGACACGGGCGCTGAGGACCACCGTCACCTCCGGGAGCAGCGTGTTGGATGCCGCGGCAACGCTCGTGGCGTCGATGCCGATCACGGTGACCGACGGCTTGTTCCAGATGCGGCTGAGGATCGTGCCATCGCCGATCGGCATCGTGCCGGGCAGGAGCCCCGCCTCGTCGCGCAGCGTCTCCTCGGTGTAGTCCGGAGTCGCGGCATCCCGCTCGGCCATCCCCTCGACAGCGACCGACCCGTCGTCGTTCCACAGGGTCGAGAGGAGCTTCACCGTGGCCATCATCGCGTCCGGGATCGCGCCGCCGAACATGCCGGAGTGCGAGGCGTGCTCGAGGGTGCGGACGCGCATCGTGAACCGCGCGTTCCCCCGCAGCGACACCGTCAGACCCGGCGTCGTGGAATCCCAGTTACCCGAGTCGGCGACGACGATCGCGTCGGCACGCAGAGCGTCCTTGTTGTCGGAGAGGAACTGCGCGAAGGAACGCGAGCCGTACTCCTCCTCCCCCTCGATGAACATCGCGATCCCGAGGTCGAGATCGTCGCCGATGGCGTCGGCGACGGCACGGATCGACGCGATGTGGGCCATGATCCCGGCCTTGTCGTCCGCCGCGCCACGACCGTAGAGACGTCCGTCGCGCACGGTCGGCTCGAACGGCGGCGTCTCCCAGAGCGCGTCATCGCCCGGAGGCTGCACGTCGTGGTGGGCGTAGAGCAGGATCGTCGGACGCCCGTTGCGAGCCGCCCGGGTGGCCAGGACGGCGGGTTGGCCCTGCTCATCGGTGCCGGGGATGCCGGCACGGAGGATGCGCACCTCGTCGAACACACCGGTATCCGTCGCGAGCGCGGCCACGGCCTCGGCACTGCGCTCGAGCTGGGTCTGATCGAAGGCCGGCCAGGCCATGCCGGGGATGCGCACGAGACGCCCGAGATCAGACAGCGCGGCCGGACCGCCGGTCGCCACCGCCTCGAGAATGTCCGATTCGGAGACAGGGGGAATCTCAGCAGAGGTCATGCGAGTAATCTTAAGGTGATCCCCCGTCAGCGAACCGAGGAACCTCGTGGCCACTACTCCTGCATCCCCGTCGACGAACGACGACGCCCCCGAGACGCCGGTCGTCGGAAAGGGCCGCGCGACGCCGAGCCGCGCCGAGCAGGAGGCCGCCCGCCGCCGCCCCCTCGTCGCCAACACCAAGGAGGCGAAGGCCGCGGCCCGCGCCGACCTCAACGAGCGTCGCGCCCGGGCGCAGGCCGGCATGGCCGCCGGTGAGGAGAAGTACCTCCCCGCACGCGACAAGGGACCGCAGCGCCGCTGGGTGCGCGACTACGTGGATGCCGGTTGGCACCCCGCCGAGTTCGTGATGGCGGTGATGGTGCTCGTGATCCTGGCGACGCTCGTGCCGTTCAGCACGCTCGTCTCCTACTACGCCTACCTCGTGATGATGGCGTATCTCGTCATCGCGATCGGCGGCATGATCCTTCTCGGCATCCGCGTCAAGCGCAAGGTCGCCGCGAAGTTCGGCCAGGAGCGCATGGAACGCGGCCTGGGCTGGTACGCCGCGATGCGTTCGCTGCAGATGCGCTTCATGCGCCTGCCGAAGCCGCAGGTCAAGCGCGGCCAGTACCCCGACTGATCTTCACGTTCCACGAAGAAGGCCTCGTCTCCGCTGTGGAGAAGAGGCCTTCTTCGTGAGTGCCGTCAGCGGCGCGCGAGTCCGCGGTTGATCTGTCGAGCCCACAGCGGGCCCCGGTAGAGGAATGCCGTGTAGCCCTGCACCAGGGTCGCACCGGCCGACAGTCGCTCCTCGACGTCGGCAGCCGTCTCCACTCCCCCGACCGCGATGACGCAGAAGCCCTCGGGGACGGCGGCGCGCACGACGCGGAGCACCTGGAGCGAACGCTCCTTCAACGGCGCACCCGACAGCCCTCCCGCCCCGGCCGCGGCGACGACAGCGGGGTCGGTTCGGAGGCCCTCCCGGCTGATGGTCGTGTTGTGCGCGATGATTCCGGCGAGCCCCTCGGCCACCGCCATCTGCGCGATCGCCGTGATCTCCTCATCGGGGAGATCGGGGGCGATCTTCACCAGCAGTGGCGTCGCTCCGGAGGCGTCGCGCACCGCGCGCAGCAGCGGAGCCAGCGTCTCGACTGCCTGGAGCCCGCGCAATCCCGGCGTGTTGGGGGACGAGACGTTCACGGCGAGGTAGTCGGCGAGCGGGGCCAGCCGGGTGGCCGAGGCCACGTAGTCCGCCGTCGCATCCTCGACGTCGACCACCCGGCTCTTGCCGATGTTGACGCCGATGACGGTGTTCGGGGCGCCCCGTCGCAGACGCGCGAGACGTCGCGCGGCGGCATCCGCGCCCTTGTTGTTGAAGCCCATCCGGTTGATCACCGCGCGATCGGGCACGAGTCGGAAAAGCCGCGGCTTCGGGTTCCCGTCCTGCGGGATCGCCGTCACGGTCCCGACCTCGACGTGCCCGAACCCGAGTGCGGCGAACCCGCGCACGCCCACGGCGTTCTTGTCGAAGCCCGCGGCGATGCCGAACGGCGAGGGGAACGTCAGCCCCAGAGCAGTGACCTGCAGCGAGGGATCGGGACGCGTGAGCGAGCGAGTCACCACGGAGAACGGCGGCACACCGAGCACGCGGATCACCGCCATGCCGGCGTGGTGGGCGAACTCGGGATCGAAGCGCGAGAGGACAGCGCGGAAGAGCAGCGGATACATCACTGCCAGATTACCTCTCGGCGGACTCCGCCTTCGCGTGGTCCGCCCGGAGGTCGCTGATCGCCGATTCGAAGTCCTCGAGGGAGTCGAACGCCTGGTACACGCTCGCGAAGCGGAGGAATGCGACCTCGTCGAGCTCGCGCAGCGGTCCGAGAATCGCGAGACCGATCTCGTTCGCGTCGAGCTGCGAGACGCCCGTCTGACGAACGGCCTCCTCCACGCGCTGCGCGAGGATGGCCAGATCGGCTTCCGTCACCGGACGCCCCTGGCAGGCCTTGCGTACGCCGGAGATGACCTTCTCGCGGCTGAACGGCTCCATCACTCCCGATCGCTTGATCACGTTGAGGCTGGCCGTCTCGGTGGTCGTGAACCGACCGCCGCACTCGGGACACTGTCGGCGTCGACGGATGGAGAGGCCGTCGTCGCTCGTGCGGGAATCGATCACACGGGAATCGGGGTGACGGCAGAAGGGGCAATGCATCCGTACAACCTACTCCGTGAATCGGGCTTCGATCGCCTCGCCGTGCGCGGGCAGGATCTCGCTGTTCGCCAGCGCGACCACACCGTCGCGCACCTCGGCGAGAGCGGCCCGGTCGTACGAGATCACCTGCTGCGGGCGCAGGAACGTGTAGGCACCGAGACCGGGCGCGTATCGCGCCTGTCCCCCGGTCGGCAGCACGTGGTTGCTGCCGGCCATGTAGTCGCCCAGGCTGACGGGCGTCTGGTCTCCGACGAACACCGCTCCCGCGCTGGTGAAAGCGGATGCCGCGGCCTCGGCGTCGGTGAGGTGCAGTTCGAGGTGCTCCGGCGCGTACGCGTTGCTGAACGCGGCCGCCATCGCGCGGTCGTCGACGAGCACGATCGCGGACTGCGGTCCGTCGAGAGCGGCGGACACCCGCGCGCTGTGCCGGGTGGCCGCTCCCTGAGCCGCGACCTCCGCGGCCGCACGGGTGGCGAGGTCCTCCGAATCGGTGACGAGCACGGCGGAGGCCTGCTCGTCGTGCTCGGCCTGGCTGACGAGATCGGCGGCGACGAGACGGGCGTCGGCGGAGGCATCGGCGACGACGAGGATCTCGGTCGCTCCGGCCTCGGCATCCGTCCCGACCACACCCGCGACCGCACGCTTCGCGGAAGCCACGTAGTTGTTGCCCGGGCCGGACACGACGTCGACGGGATCGAGGCCGACACCGGGGACACCCCACGCGAACGCGCCGATAGCACCGGCGCCTCCCATCGCGTAGACCTCGGTGATCCCGAGCAGCGCGGCAGCGCCGAGGATCGTCGGGTGGATCCGCCCGCCCTGATCCGCCTGGGGCGGCGAGGCGAGAGCGATCTGCGTGACGCCCGCGACCTGCGCCGGAACCACGTTCATGATGACGCTCGACGGGTACACCGCCTTGCCCCCGGGGATGTATACGCCCACCCGGTTCACGGGCTGCCACCGCTGCACGATGCGCGCACCCGGCCCGAGCAGAGTCGTCTGATCCGCGGGGACCTGCGCGGCGGAGGCGAGGCGCACGCGGCGGATCGCCTCCTCGAGGGCGGCGCGCACCTCGGGAGCGAGCGCGTCGAGCGCTTCGGAGATGTGCGAGGCGGGAACGCGGATCGCGTGGTCGCTGACGCGGTCGAATCGCTCCGCCTGCTCGCGCAGGGCGGACTCCCCCTGCGCACGCACATCGTCGACGAGCCGGGCGGCCGTGTCGAGCGCCTCGGCGCGTGCCTGTGTCGCGCGCGGCACGGCCGCGAGCATGTCTGCCGGCGAGAGCTCGCGCCCCCGCAGATCGATGATTCGCACTTCAGCCCTTCGTGATGCCGGAGATGTCGTGGAGGTACCCGATGCGACCGTCGTCGTGACGGACGACGAAGGCGCCGCCGCGGTCCTCGATCACGAGCGCCCAGGCCTGCGGCCCGATGCGGAAGATCGCCTCGCCGCGCTCATCGTGCACGTCGCGCTCCGACGGCGCGAGGATCCAGAACGGCTGCGCGGCCTGGGCGGGCTCGCGGGGGTGCGTCGCCTCGGGATCGACGACGACGGACCCGTCGCCCATGACGTCCGTCGGATGATCCGTTGCCGCACCGGTCGGAGCCGGGACCGGCTCGGCGACCTCATCGAGGAAGGACTCGATCTCGCCGGTGTCGGAGATGATCTCGGGTGCACGGGAGCGCCGCGAGTAGGACGGGGTGTACTCCTCCTCGGCGATCGCTTCCTCGGTGCCGGTGCCGCCACCCGATGCGTGTGCGGCCAGCGGAACCTGCTGCGGCAGGTCGAAGCGTGCGATCTCGTCGGTGGCGTGGCCGTCGGGGGCGTCGGTGTCGAGGGCGGCACGACGGGTGGTCGGCGGACCCGCATGTTCTTCGGCTTCGTCCGCCGCGGGAGACTCCTCGGACTCAACCGTCGCGGCGTCGGTTCCTGCACCCTCGTCGGTTCCTACAGCGTCATCGACTCCCGCAGCAGCGGAAGCGGGGCGGTCAGCGCGCGGACGGGCGATGACCGGACGCACCGGGTTCGCATTGCGGTGCGCCAGCGTGACCAGCCGGCCGTGGAAGTCCTCCTTCAGCCCCGGGACGATCGGAGCGAAGACCGTGAGCACGACCAGCGCGAGGGACGCGACGAGTTGCACGATGCCGACCCAGTTGAGCGTCCAGAATCCGACCTCGATCACCGCGGCGATCGACGCCCACAGGGCGCTGACCCACGTCACCGCGGAGACGGTGAACGCGACCGAGGCGAACTGGTCGATCCCGAGGGAGCCCACACGACGGATGCCGTCGGGCGAGAACCGCCGGAGCACGACCAGGAACACGGCCGCCGTCGGCACGCCGATCGGCAGGACCCACTGGATGCCGGAGCCCCAGATGGATGCTCCACCCGTCAGGGGGAAGAAGGAGACGACGAAGGCGATCAGCCAGACGCCGACGATCGCGAGTTCGCGGAGCGTGAATCCGAGGATACCGAACTCCGGGGTCACTTCTTCGTCGTACAGGACACCGTCCTCATCGAGGAACGCCTCGTTCTCGGCATCCACGTTATCGGGGATATCGGTACTCATGGGTCTTCCTTTCGTCACGACGCGCAGAGGGGGATGCGCTTCCGACGCGTCCTGATAATACCCGCTCAGCCCAAGCAACCCGGTCCGAGGAGCGACTTGAGGTCACCGAACAGATCGGCGGACACCTTGACCGGCATCGGAACCTCGAAGACCTTCGCCGTGCCACCGCGATGCACGCGCAGCAGGACCTCGGTCTCGCCCGAATGACGCCGGAGCACATCCGCGAGCTCGTGCATCACACGCTCCGTGGCCCGCTGCTCGGCGAGAACGAGGGCGAGTGGTCCTGCGGCATCGAAGGACCCGACATCGGGGGCGAACGCCGACTGCGCATGGAGATTGAGTCCGTCGTCACGGCGCGACACGCGGCCGCGCACGGCAAGGATCGAATCCTGCTGGAGGACGTGCTGGAACTCGGTATAGGTCTTCCCCATGAACATCACGGTGACCTCGCCGTTGAAGTCCTCGACCGTGATCATGCCGTAGGGATTCCCGCTGGCCTTGGCGACCCGGTGCTGGACGCTCGTGACGAGACCCGCGACCGTCACCTGGTCGCCGTCCTGGAGGTCCTCCGAGTTGTTGAGGACGTGGATCGAGATCGAAGCATGCTTCGCGAGCGGCACCTCGAGTCCGGCGAGGGGGTGATCGGAGACGTAGAGTCCCAGCATCTCCCGCTCGAACGCCAGCTTGTCCTTCTTGGTCCACTCGGGGCGGGCCGGCACCTTCGCCGGTGCAGCCTCCTCCATCCCCTCGTACAGACTGTCGAAGTCGAAACCGATGGCGCCCTGCGCCTCGTTCCGCTTGCGGTCGACAGCGGCCTCGACGGCGTCTTCGTGGATCTCGACGAGCGCTCGACGGGAGTCGCCCATGGTGTCGAAGGCACCGGCCTTGATGAGGGACTCGACCGTGCGCTTGTTCGCGACGTGCAGCGGCACCTTGTCGAGGAAGTGGTGGAAGGAGGTGAAGCGCTCGTCCTTCCGCGCCTGCACGATTCCCTCGACGACGTTGCTGCCGACGTTGCGCACGGCACCGAGTCCGAAACGGATGTCATCGCCGACGGCCGCGAAGAAGTTGATCGACTCCGAGACGTCCGGCGGCAGCACCTTGATCCCCATACGACGGCACTCGTTGAGGTACAGCGCCATCTTGTCCTTCGAGTCGCCGACGCTGGTCAGCAGCGCCGCCATGTACTCGGCGGGGTAATGGGCCTTGAGGTACGCGGTCCAGTACGACACCACTCCATAGGCGGCGGAGTGCGCTTTGTTGAAGGCGTAGTCGGAGAACGGCAGCAGGATCTCCCAGAGCGCGTTGACCGCGCCGTCGGAGTACCCGTTGGCGTGCATACCCGCCTGGAAGCCCTCGAACTGCTTGTCGAGCTCGGACTTCTTCTTCTTACCCATCGCGCGACGGAGGATGTCGGCCTGACCGAGCGAGAATCCAGCGACGCGTTGGGCGATCGCCATGACCTGCTCCTGGTAGATGATCAGACCGTAGGACTCCTCGAGGATGTCGGCGAGCGACTCGGTGAACTCGGGGTGGATCGGCGTGATCGGTTGCTGGCCGTTCTTGCGCAGCGCGTAGTTCGTGTGCGAGTTCGCCCCCATGGGACCCGGGCGGTAGAGCGCGATGAGTGCCGAGATGTCGCCGAAGTTGTCGGGCTTCATCAGTCGCATGAGCGATCGCATCGGCCCGCCGTCGAGCTGGAAGACCCCGAGCGAGTCTCCCCGCGCGAGCAGGTCGTACGCGCCCTGGTCGTCGAGCGCGAGGTGCTCGAGGTCGAGTTCCTCTCCCCTGTTCATGCGGATGTTGTCGAGGGCATCGGAGATGATCGTGAGGTTGCGGAGCCCCAGGAAGTCCATCTTGATGAGGCCGAGCGTCTCGCACGAGGGGTAGTCGAACTGCGTGACGATCTGACCGTCCTGCTCACGACGCATGATCGGGATGATGTCGAGCAGCGGCTCGGACGACATGATCACACCGGCGGCGTGCACGCCCCACTGCCGCTTCAGCCCCTCGAGACCGAGCGCACGATCGAAGACGGTCTTCGCCTCCGGGTCGGTCTCGATCAGGGCCCGGAACTCGCTCGCCTCCTTGTACCGCTTGTGAGCGGTGTCGAACATGCCGCCGAGCTCCATGTCCTTGCCCATCACGGGCGGCGGCATCGCCTTGGTCAGACGCTCTCCCATGCTGAACGGGAAGCCGAGGACTCGTCCGGCGTCCTTCAACGCCTGCTTCGATTTGATCGTGCCGTACGTGACGATCTGCGCGACGCGCTCGGAGCCGTATTTCTTGGTCACGTAGTCGATGACCTCGCCACGGCGACGGTCATCGAAGTCGACGTCGAAGTCGGGCATCGAGACACGATCGGGGTTGAGGAAGCGCTCGAAGATGAGGCCGTGCTCGAGCGGGTCGAGGTCGGTGATCTTCATCGCGTAGGCGACCATCGACCCCGCACCGGAACCACGCCCCGGACCGACCCGGATGCCGTTGTCCTTCGCCCAGTTGATGAAGTCGGCGACGACGAGGAAGTATCCCGGGAAGCCCATCTGGAGGATGATGCCGGTCTCGTACTCGGCCTGCTTGCGGACCTTGTCGGGGATACCGCCCGGATAGCGGTAGTGGAGGCCGGCCTCGACCTCCTTGATCAGCCAGCTGTCCTCCGTCTCGCCGTCCGGCACGGGGAAGCGCGGCATGTAGTTCGCCGCGGTGTTGAACTCGACCTCGCAGCGCTCGGCGATCAGGAGCGTGTTGTCGCACGCTTCGGGGTGGTCTCGGAACAGCTGGCGCATCTCGGCGGCGGTCTTGATGTAGTAGCCGTCGCCGTCGAACTTGAAGCGATTGGGGTCGTCGAGCGTCGATCCCGACTGCACGCACAACAGGGCCTCATGCGCGTCTGCCTCGTGCTGGTGTGTGTAGTGCGAGTCGTTCGTCGCGACGAGCGGGATGTGGAGATCCTTCGCGAGGCGGAGCAGATCGGTCATCACGCGGCGCTCGATGGAGAGCCCGTGATCCATGATCTCGGCGAAGTAGTTCTCCTTGCCGAAGATGTCCTGGAACTCGGCCGCCGCCGCGCGCGCCGCGTCGTACTGCCCGAGGCGGAGTCGCGTCTGCACCTCGCCCGACGGGCATCCGGTCGTCGCGATCAGGCCCTTGCCGTACGTCTGCAGCAGCTCGCGGTCCATGCGGGGCTTGAAGTAATACCCCTCCATGCTCGAGCGCGAGCTGATGCGGAAGAGGTTGTGCATGCCCTCGGTGCTCTGGCTCCACATCGTCATGTGGGTGTAGGCGCCGGAGCCCGACACGTCGTCGCTCTTCTGGTCGGGCGAGCCCCACTGCACGCGGGTCTTGTCGCTGCGGTGCGTGCCCGGGGTCATGTATGCCTCGAGCCCGATGATGGGCTTGACCCCCGCGTTGCGCGCCGCGTTGTAGAACTCGAACGCCGCGAAGGTGTTGCCATGATCGGTCACGGCGATCGCCGGCATGCCGTATTCCGCAGCCGCCTGGGTCATCGCGTTGATCTTCGCCGCCCCGTCGAGCATCGAGTACTCGCTGTGCACGTGCAGGTGGACGAAGGAGTCGGATGCCATGCGTTCGAGTCTACTTTCGGCATCCGACATCCGGCCGCCGGACGGGGTCACCGAGCGTCAGTCGGACAGATCGAGCCGCATGAGAATGCGCGGGAATCCGTTCAGGCGCGAGGTCGTGTCGGCCGACTTCCGGAAGCCGGCCTTCTCGAACAGCCCGCGCGTGCCGACGTACGCCATCGTCAGGTCGACCCGCTCCCCCGCGTTGTCGACGGGGTACGCCTCGATCGCCGGCGCTCCCTGTGCACGGGCGAACGCGACGGCCCCGTCGACGAGTGCGTGCGAGATGCCCTGCTTGCGATGACCGGGCCGTACGCGGATGCACCACAACGACCAGACGTCGGCGTCGTCGACGTGCGGGATTCTCCGGTTGGTGGCGAAACTGGTGTCGCGTCGAGGATGCACGGCTGCCCATCCGACCGGCTCATCGTCGAGATACGCGATCACACCGGGAGGCGGGTCTTCGGCGCAGAGGCCGCGTACGCGTTCGGCGCGTTCCTCACCGCGAAGTCTCTGGTTCTCGGCGCTGCGGAGCCGGTAGCTCAGGCAGAAGCACACGTTCGACGTCGGTTTCTTCGGGCCGACCAGAGTCGCGACGTCGGCGAAGACCGTGGCGGGGCGAACTTCGATGTCCATGCGGACAGTATGGCTCCGGCATCCGACATCCGCCGCCGAACCGGCGATCACTCGCCCCGGAGCACCGCCAGGGCATGCTCGAAGTCGGCGGGATACGGCGACTCGAACTGCACCCAGTCGCCGGTCGTCGGATGCGTGAAGGCGAGCTGGTGCGCGTGCAGCCACTGCCGGGTGAGGCCGAGACGGGCCGACAGCGTGGGGTCGGCACCGTAGAGCGGGTCGCCGACGCACGGATGCCGGTGCGCCGCCATGTGCACGCGGATCTGGTGGGTGCGGCCGGTCTCGAGGTGGATCTCCAGGAGCGACGCGCCGGGGAACGCTTCGAGCGTCTCGTAGTGGGTGACCGAGGGTTTGCCGTCCGGCGTGACCGCGAACTTCCAGGAGTGGTTCGGATGCCGTCCGATCGGCGCATCGATCGTTCCCACGAGCGGATCGGGATGCCCCTGAACCACCGCGTGATAGATCTTCTCGACCGTGCGCTCCTTGAAGGCGCGCTTGAGGTGGGTGTAGGCGGCCTCCGTCTTGGCGACGACCATGAGCCCGCTCGTGCCGACGTCGAGCCGGTGGACGACGCCCTGGCGCTCCGGAGCGCCGCTGGTGGCCACGCGGAACCCTGCCGCCGCGAGTGCGCCGACCACCGTCGGCCCGTCCCAGCCGAGGGAGGGATGGGCCGCGACGCCGGTCGGCTTGTCGACCACGACGATGTCATCGTCGTCGAACACGATCCCGAGCTCCGGCACCGCGATCGGGACGATCTTCGGCCCTTCCTTGGGCTGCCATTCGACCTCGAGCCATCCCCCGCCACGCAGCCGGTCGGACTTGTCGAGCGTCACGCCGTCGAGACGCACGCCGCCGGAAGCCGCGACCTCGGCCGCGAACGTCCGGGAGAAACCGAGCATCTTCGCGAGGGCGGCGTCGACGCGCGCGCCCTCCAGGCCGTCGGGAACCGGCAGTGAACGCGACTCCACGGTCAGCGCTCGTCTTCGACCGACGCCGCCGGTCGTACGACGTCGTCACGTGCGGCGAGTTCCTGCTCCGCTGCTGCGGCCTCCGCCTCTTCCTCCGTCTCGACGGGCGCGTGATCGCGTTCCCGCGATCCATCGAAGCGCAGACCGAAGACGACCAGCAGGGCGACGGAGATCATGCCGCACACGATGAAGATGTCGGCGATGTTGAAGATCGCCGGCATCATCCACGGCATGGAGATCATGTCGACGACATGTCCCACCGGGAAACCGGGATCACGGAAGAGACGATCGCCGAGATTGCCCAGCACACCACCGAGCAGAGCACCGAGCACGACGGCCCAGAGCCGGGATCGCAGGCCGAAGGCCTTCCAGACGATGACGCCGGCGACGACCGCGAGAGCGATCGTGAAGATCCAGGTGACGTCCGATCCGAGCGAGAACGCCGCTCCGGGATTGCGGACGTAGTACAGCTGAAGGAACTCACCGAGGACGGGAACCGGCTCCTGGTACGGGAGGTTCTCGGTGGTGAGGTACTTCACAAACTGATCGGCGGCCAGCACGAGCGCTGCGAGAATCGCAACGATCGCACCGGCCGCCGACCGACGAAGGGGAAGGCGTGGGCTCAAGACCTACGACCTACAGTCCGATCGCGGAGACGGGCGTCGAGTCCGTGGAAGCCGACTTCTCGTCGAGGTCGCGGAGCTGACCCTCGATGTAACCGCGCAGCTGCGAGCGGTAGTCGCGCTCGAAGTTGCGGAGCTCGGTGATCCGGGCCTCGAGGGTGTTGCGCTCGCGCTCGAGACGTGCCGACTCCTCGCGCTGCTTCGCCTCCGCCTCGGTGCGGATGCGGGCGACCTCGGTCTCGGCATCGGCGATGAGCTGGTTGCGCTTCGCCTCACCCTCGGCGACGTGCTCGTCGTGCAGGCGCTGCGCGAGCTCGATGATTCCGGCGGTCGCCGTGGCGGAGCCGGACGGAGCGGCCTCCGCAGGAGCCTCGGCGGCGGGGGCCGGAGCCGCAGGCACGGGTGCCTCGACGACGGGAGCGGCCGCGACCGGCTCGGCGGCCGGAGTTGCGCCCGACTCGTAAGCGGCCAGCTTGGCCTTGAGCTCGACGTTCTCCTCGAGGGCCTTGCGCCACTCGATGACGATCTCGTCGAGGAAGTCGTCCACCTCGTCCGGGTCGAAGCCGTCCTTGAAGCGAACGTGCTGGAACTGCTTGGTGACGACGTCATCCGGGGTAAGTGCCATGATGGCTCCTCTTTCGGTGAGTTCGGTTGCCAGTTTCGATATGGCGTGGTCGTGATCTGGCGCGAACCCGGGGCGCGCACCTGGGAGCCAGCATAGCCCCCGTGCCTGAGCGCCGCGATGTCACGACACCCGAGGAGGAGGAACTGGCGGGACTCAGATGAAGAGTCGGACGATGTTCATCAGGATGAGCACGATGAGCATCGTCAACGCGAAGCCGAAGTCCAACGACAGTGTGCCGATGCGCAGTGGCGGGATGATCCGCCGGAAGAACCGGATGGGCGGATCGGTGACCGTGTAGGCGGCTTCCGCGACGACGAGGCCGAATCCCTTCGGACGCCACTCCCGGTTGAACAGGGGGATGTAGTCGAGGATCAGCCTCGCGAAGAGGACGAAGATGTACAGCAGCAGCACCAGATGGATGATGCTCGCGGCGATCGAGACCAGCTGCACGGCTTACTACTGGTCGAAGCCCGCGGACTCCGCGTCCGCGTGCGCGATACCCCCCTGGCCCGACACGGCGATGTTCTCCGGCGAGAGCAGGAAGACCTTGGAGGTCACGCGCTCGATACGACCGTAGAGGCCGAGGGAGAGACCGCTGGCGAAGTCGATGAGACGGCGGGCGTCGGCATCGCTCATCTGGGACAGATTGATGATGACCGGAACACCCTCGCGGAAGCTCTCGGCGATCAGCTGGGCGTCACGGTACTGCTTGGGGTGGACGGTCAGGATCTCGTTCACGGCACCCACCGAAGGCTGACGGACGGCGACGGGACGACGCAACGGAGTGACCGGAGCCGGAGCGGGCTCTTCACGGTCTCGGTCGCGGTCACGCTCGCGGTGAGCGCGAGCGGGCGCCTGCTGCTCTTCTTCATAGGCTTCTTCCTCATCGGCGAGGCCCAGGTACACCATGGTCTTCTTCAGCGGGTTACCCATCGTGTCCTCCGGTTCGAACGATACGGGTTGGTCTGTGTAGAGGCTAACCCCGGTCGGGGCGGGGGCCGGTGATTGCCGACCCGATGCGAAGGTGTGTCGCGCCTGCCGCGATCGCCTCGACGAAGTCGCCGGTCATCCCCGCAGAGATCCACGTGGCGTCGGGAGCGACCCCGCGCACGTCGTCGGCGACGCGACGCAGACGCGCGAAGGCGGATGCCGGCTCCTCGTCGAGAGGCGCGACGGCCATGACCCCGCGCAACCGCAGCGACGGAAGCGCAAGGACGTGCTCCGCAAGGGCGGCGGCTTCCTCAGGCTGGACGCCCCCTCGTCCGGCGTCCGGTGTGAGGTTGACCTGGACGAGGACGTCGAGCACGTCGTCGCTCTCGGCGGCGCGATGCAGCGCGTCGGCGAGACGTGCACGATCCACGGAGTGGACGACGTCGGCACTGCGACGGATCGCCGCGGCCTTGTTCGTCTGCGCCTGGCCGATGAAGTGCCAGGTGAGATCCAGTTCCTCGAGCTCGGCGCGCTTGGCGGAGAGCTCCTGCTGCCGGTTCTCCCCGACCTGTCCGACCCCGAGAGCGCTGAGGTCGCGCACGAGCGCGGCGGGATGGAACTTCGTCACGACGATGCGCGTGATCTCCGCGGCATCCCGCCCGGCCCGGCGCGCGGCATCGGCGATCTGGTCGTCGATCGCCGACAGCCGCGCTCCCAGGTCGGTCACTTCAGGAATTCGGGGATGTCGATGTCGTCGTCGGCGAACGCCGGCTCGATGCTGGTCGTGTGTGCGCGCTGCGGGGCGGCGGCGGGCTGAGCCTCGGAGGTCTCCTCCTCGGCCACGGCATCCTGCTCGTCCGAGAGCGCGACCTCCGGGAGCGTCGCCGTGGCGGGACGCGACACGACCATCGGGTCGAGGCGCAGGGAAGGCTCGCCTCCGTCGAAGCCGGCGGCGATCACCGTCACGCGCACCTCGTCGCCGAGGGTGTCGTCGATGACGGTACCGAAGATGATGTTCGCCTCGGGGTGCGCCGCTTCCTTGACGAGGTCCGCCGCGTCGTGGATCTCGAAGATACCCAGGTTCGACCCACCCTGGATCGAGAGCAGCACGCCGTGCGCACCCTCGATGGATGCTTCGAGCAGCGGCGATTCGACGGCGAGCTCGGCCGCCTTGATCGCCCGGTCGGCACCGCGCGCGGAGCCGATGCCCATGAGCGCGGAACCCGCGCCCTGCATGACGGACTTCACATCGGCGAAGTCGAGGTTGATGAGACCCGGGGTCGTGATGAGGTCGGTGATGCCCTGCACACCGGCCAGGAGGACCTGGTCCGCGGTCGCGAAGGCCTCGATCATCGAGATCCCGCGATCGCTGATCTCGAGGAGGCGGTCGTTCGGCACGACGATGAGGGTGTCGACCTCTTCCTTGAGCTTCGCGACACCGGCTTCGGCCTGGCTCTGACGGCGACGGCCCTCGAACGAGAACGGCTTGGTGACGACACCGATCGTGAGAGCGCCGATCGACTTGGCGATCCGTGCGACGACGGGCGCACCACCGGTTCCGGTACCGCCTCCCTCGCCCGCGGTGACGAAGACCATATCGGCGCCGGTGAGGGCCTGCTCGATCTCCTCCGCGTGGTCTTCGGCGGCACGCCGACCGACCTCGGGGTCGGCTCCGGCGCCGAGCCCGCGGGTGAGCTCGCGCCCGACGTCGAGCTTGACGTCGGCGTCGCTCATCAGCAGCGCCTGTGCGTCGGTGTTCACCGCGATGAACTCGACTCCGCGGAGACCGAGATCGATCATGCGGTTGACGGCGTTGACGCCGCCACCGCCGACGCCGACGACCTTGATCACGGCGAGGTAGTTCTGGTTCTGGCTCATGGCCGGCCTCCGAGTTTTTCGAGCCTGGATCGGGCCAAACCTTAAACCTCAAGTAGAGGTGTAAAGTATTTCCCGGTATTGCGTTCTCTTGATCGAAGGTATGCGCCGCATCGACATGCGCGCGCAGCGAGATGGGCGTGTCGCGCGTTTCCTCGCGAAAGTCGTCAGCCGACGACGGCGGTCTTCGAAGAGGACACGTCGATCGTCGTGGCTGCGGGGTAGGCAGCCAGGGTTCGCGAGAGGATGACGCCCTTGGTCGCCGACTCCTCATCACTCCCCCACACGACGGTGAGACCGCTGCTCAGCGTCAGCGTGACGTCATCGGCGGTGGTCGCCCGCACACCCGTCAACTGCCCGCGGACATCCGCCGGCAACGAGCGGATGACGAGGCCCGCACTCTCGAAGGCGACCGAATCCGCGCCTCCGGCGATGTCGAGGAGCGGCTGCCCCTCCGGCTGATCGGTCGTCGTCGCGAGTGCCACACCCGCCGCGTCGACGAGCGTGTATCCGGCATCCGATCGCAGCACGCCCACCGGGGTGCGCTCGACGATGCGCACCGTGAGGTCGTGCGGTGGGCGGGCCTCGAGGGAGTAGGTCTCGATGAGCGGGAAGCCGAGGAGCGCCGCCTTGATCTCGCTGCTGTCGACGAGTGCGAGCGGGGTGCCGATCTGATTGCCGAGCGCCGCCTCGAGGGTAGCGGGGTCGAGGGTGGTGGCGCCGACGATCGTGATCTTCTCGACGGCGAACAGCGGGCTGTATGCGGCCGCTACGCTCCCGCCCACCAGCAGGAGAAGAGCGCCGACGACGCTCCACCCTACGATGCGTCGACGACGGGATCGCTGCGTGAAGCGACGGATCTCTGCTCGGAGCGCCTTGCGACGAGCGCGGGCCGCGCGCCAGACGTCGCGAGTGGAGGTCGGCGTGTCGGCCTCTGCGACGCCCGGAACATCCGCCCCGGCTTCCTGACCGTGCTCCGCCTCCACCGCGTCATCCGCGTCGACCGGCTCGGCCTCGCGCGGTGCACGACGCGGCAGTCGGGGCGACGACGGGCGGGCTCCCTCCGCCGGGTCCTTCGGCCGATCGGTCGGCAGCGGAGCTGGGCGGCGCACGGACTACGCCCCGTCGGTCCGGCTCAACGCGTCCAGCACCTGAGGGATCATCTGGTAGACGTTCCCGCAGCCGAGGGTCACCACGACGTCACCGTCCCGGGCGACGGTCGCGGTGTAGTCCGAAGCCTGCTGCCAATCGGCGACGAAATGCACGTGCGAGGGATCACGGAACGCACCGCTCACGAGCTCGCCGGTGACTCCGGGCACCGGATCCTCCCGCGCGCCGTACACGTCGAGCATCACGGTGTGGTCGGCGTACGTCTCGAGGACGTCGGCGAACTCCTGGTACATGTGCTGTGTACGCGAATAAGTGTGGGGCTGCTGGATCGCGATCAATCGGCCGGAACCCGCGATACCGCGCATCGCCTCGAGTGCGGCCCTGACCTCCGTCGGGTGATGCGCGTAGTCGTCGTAGACGCTCACGCCTCGCGCGACACCGTGCAGCTCGAGGCGCCGGACCGTGCCGGCGAATCCCTCCACGGCGCGGACGGCATCCACGAGCGGATACCCGAGCGCACCGAGCACGGCGACCGCCCCGGCGGCGTTGATCGCATTGTGCACGCCGGGAACGGCGAGCTGCATGCGCACGCTCTCACCGTCACGGGTGAGGGTGGCGGCGACCGCGCCCGCCGTCTCGATCTCGGTCACGCGCAGGTCGGCGTCCTCGGCCTGCCCGAAGGTGATCACCCGGGGGTGGGAGAGATCCGCTCCCACCCGGAGCGCGCCGGCGTCGTCGCTCGAGATCACGACGGCTTCGGAGGCGGCATCCGCGAATCGGACGAACGCGTCGTGGAACGCCTCTTCCGAACCGAAATGGTCGAGGTGATCGGGGTCGACGTTCGTGATCAGGGCGACCGCCGTGTCGTAGAGCAGGAACGTGCCGTCGGACTCGTCCGCCTCGATCACGAAGAGGTCGCCCGACCCCGTGGCGCTCGATGCGCCGAGTTGCTCGATCACACCGCCGTTGACGAAGTGCGGGTCCGCGCCGAGGTCCCGCAGAGCCGTGACGATCATCCCGGTGGAGCTCGTCTTGCCGTGCGCTCCGGCGACCGAGACCAGACGGCGGTCGCCGATCAACCAGTGCAGCGCCTGCGAGCGATGGATGACGTGGAGCCCTCGTTCCTTCGCGGTGACGAACTCGGGGTTCTCCGGCCAGATCGCGCCGGTGTGCACGACGGTGTCGGCATCGCCGAGGTGAGCGGCGTCGTGACCGACGTGCACCGTCGCACCGGCGGCCGCCAGCGCCCGGAGATTGTCGCTGTCGGCGCGGTCCGATCCCGAGACGCGGATACCCGCATCGAGGAACATCCGAGCGAGGCCGCTCATGCCCGAACCGCCGATGCCGATGAAGTGCGCGGCGGTGATCGAATCGGGGATCGGCAGGGTGAGGTCAGGTCTGATCATGTCGTGCTCAGTCTACTTCCGGGTGCTCAGCGAGCGATCGACGAGCGCGATCACGTTCGCGGTTCCGTTGCGCGTTCCCGTGCTCTCGGCGGCCTCGGCGATCTGCGTCAGCCGCGCACTGTCCGACAGCAGCGGCACGACCTCTCGGCGAACCGCGTCACCGTCGAAGGCCGCGTCGTCGAGCAGGCGAGCGGCACCCGCGGTGACGGCGGACGCGGCGTTCAGGCGCTGCTCCCCGTTCCCGACGGAGTACGGAACGTACAGCGCAGGAATGCCCAGCGCGCTGATCTCGCTCACCGTCGCGGCACCGGAGCGCGAGACGATGAGATCCGCCAGGGCGAAGGCGAGATCCATGCGATCGACGTACCGTCGCATCGCGTAGCCGGGAGCACCCGGGTCGGCGAGGTCGCTGCGCTCCCCCGTCACGTGGAGCAACTGCCATCCGGTGCCGAGCACGTCGCGCCAGGAATCCGCGAACGCCTCGTTGAGACGCTGGGCGCCGAGGGAGCCGCCGAAGACGAGCAGCACGGGTGAATCGGGGTCGAGTCCGAAGTACCGCGCGGCTTCGGCACGGGTGGCGGCGCGGTCGAGTTCGACGATCTCGCGACGCAACGGCATCCCGACCACCTCGCTCCGGCGCAGCGGAGTGCCGGGGAAGGCGACGCCCACCGCGGCCGCTCCGCGCGCACCGAGAACGTTCGCGAGACCCGGCTTGGCGTTCGCCTCGTGCACGACGAACGGGATGCCCTCACGACGTGCCGCGACATAGGCCGGAGCCGAGGCGTAGCCGCCGAACCCCACCACCACATCGACTCCGTGCGTGCGGATGTGCCGGCGTACCTGCGCGATCGCCCGGCGGAAGCGCTGCGGGAAGGCCAGGGCCTGGCGGTTCGGACGGCGCGGGAACGGGACCTTGTCGACGATGAGCAGCTCGTACCCTCGTTCGGGAACCAGGCGCGCCTCGAGACCCTCCGCCGTTCCGAGCACGAGCACCGCGTCGGAGGCGTCACGCGCGACGAGTCCGTCGGCGACGGCGAGCAGGGGGTTCACGTGGCCGGCGGTACCACCGCCGGCGAGAAGGTACGAGGTCACTCCGAGACCCTACCCCGCCGCGCTGCGCGGACTCCGCGAGCGCCCGTGCGCGCGGCGACGTCCTTCTTCTCCGCGCTCGGGAGCGTGCGGGCGAAGGCGAGGAGCACGCCGCAGGCCAGGAGCACCGCGAGCAGCGCGGTGCCACCCTGCGACATGAACGGGAGCGGAACGCCCATCACCGGGAACAGTCCGACGACGACGCCGACGTTGAGGACGGCCTGTCCGACGATCCACACCGTGATCCCGCCCGCCGCGACGCGGATGAACGGGTCGTCGGTCTTACGGATGATGTGGAACGCCCCGACCGTGAAGAACGTGAAGAGGGCGAGCACGACGATGCATCCGATGAGGCCGAGCTCCTCTCCGACGATCGCGAAGATGAAGTCGTTGCCCGGAGCCGGGAGCCATCCGTACTTCTCCTGCGAGTTGCCGAGCCCGAGACCGAAGATGCCACCGTTGGCCATGCCCCAGATGCCGTGGATCGACTGGTAGCAGTCGGTGTTGTAGAGGGCCATGTCGTCGCAGTTGGCGGTGATGCGCCGCATGCGGTCGGTGCTCGAGAGCGCATAGGCGAGCACCGCGGCGACGCCCAGGATCACGGGGATGATGAACAGACGGAGCTTGACCCCGGAGAAGAACAGGCAGCCCAGCAGGATGAGGACCAGCACCATCGCGGTACCGAGGTCCTTACCGGCGAGCACGGTGCCGATCGCGAGCGCACCGACCGGCACCACCGGGATGAAGACGTGGTGCCAGGTCCCGAGCATCGCGTGCTTGCGCAGGAGCACGTAGGCGATCCAGAGCGACAGCGCGAGCTTGAGGAACTCGGACGGCTGCATCTGGAATCCGCCGATCTGGATCCAGTTGCGGTTACCGCCGTCCGCGACGCCGAGCGGGGTGAAGACCAGGAGTTGGAGCGCGACCGCTCCGAACAGCGCGGGCCAGGCGAGCTTCTTGAGGAAGCGCACCGGCAATCGGCTGATGAGGAACATGAGCGGGATGCCGAGAAGCGCGAAGATCCCCTGGCGCAGTGCGCCGCTCATCGGGTTCGAGCCGTTCGCCACGGCCGTCGCGCTCGTCGCCGAGAGCACCATGACGAGCCCGAAGAGCGTGAGGAGCAGAGCGGTCGAGGCGATCAGCAGGAACTCGGTCGACACCGGTGTGAACCGGCGCCCGAGGGAGACCCTGGCAGCGAGACCGCCGGACTCAGAACGCGGAGGGCGAGCCACCTGCGTCATCGGCACTCCCCCGCTCGATCCACGTGCGCACCGCCTCGGCGAAGCGATGTCCACGATCCGCGTAACTGGTGAACTGGTCGAAGGACGCCGCCGCCGGGGCCAGCAGAACCGTGCCCTCGTCGTCAACGATCCCCGCCGCGATCTCCACGACACGGTTCATGACCTCTCCAGTGTCGCCAGCATCCACCTCGAACACCGGCACCGTCGGCGCGTGTCGTTCGAATGCCGCGACGACGGCGGCGCGCTCGACCCCGATCACGACGGCGGCGCGCGCCGTTCCCCCGGAGCTCGCGACGAGATCCGCGATGTCGACGCCCTTGAGATCTCCGCCCACGACCCACACCGAACCGGGATACGCGCGCAGCGAGGACGCCGCGGCGTGAGGGTTGGTGGCCTTCGAGTCGTCGATCCAGGTGATGCCCGCGTGCGTGGCGATGACCTGGATGCGGTGAGAGTCGAGCCGGAACGACTCGAGAGCCGAATGGATCGCTTCGGGCTCGACGCCGAGTGAGCGCGCGAGCGCGCTGGCGGCGAGGATGTTCTGCACGATGTGCGGGGCCGCGAGGCCGACGCGCTGCAGGTCGGCGACCGTGGTGATCTCGAGTGCGCTCCGAGCGCGGTCGTCGAGGAACGCGCGGTCGACAAGCAGTCCCTCCACGACTCCCAGGTCACTCGGGCCGGGAGTTCCGAGGTCGAAACCGATCGCTCGAGCGCCGTCGACGACCTCCGCCTCCTCGACCATGCGCCGGGTGGCTTCGTCCGCCTTGTTGTAGACGCACGCGACCCGGGTGTTGCGGTAGACCAGGGCCTTCGCGTCGCGGTAGGCCTCGGCACTGCCGTGCCAGACGAGATGGTCGTCGGCGAGGTTGAGGCAGACGGCGGCGTGCGGGAAGAGCTCGCCCTCCGGCTGGGAAAGGCCGAGGTACCAGAGCTGATGGCTCGACAGCTCGACGACGAAGGCGTCGAACCCGGCGGGGTCGCGCACCGCATCGAGAACCGGTACGCCGATGTTGCCGCAGGGCGCGGCGCGCACGCCGCCCTCGACGAGGATCGCCGCTGTGAGCTGGGTGGTGGTCGTCTTGCCGTTGGTCCCCGTGATGAGCACCCAGTCGGCGGGAGCGCCGTCATCGCGCACGACCTTGTCGCGCACGCGCCAGGCGAGTTCGATGTCGCCCCAGAGCGCGATCCCGGCATCCTGCGTCCACCGGATGATCGGATGCCCGGGTGCGAACCCGGGGGATGCGATGACGACCTCGGGGTTGAAGTCGGTGAGCGCCGCGGGCACGGTCGCGAGCGAGCCGATCTCGAGCCGGGCACCGATCACCGGCACCAGGCGCTCGTACTCCTCGTCGGCGGACTCGCTCAGCACGAGGACGTCGGCACCGAGTTCGGTGAGGGTGTCGGCGACCGAGAACCCGGTCATCGAGATTCCGAGGACGGCGACCCGGAGGCCCGTCCAATCGGCATGCCAGCTCGTGAGGGTGCGCAGACGTTCGTCAACCGACACGGGTCAGCCATTCGACGTAGAAGAGTCCGACAGCCGAGACCGCGAGCAGACCCGCGATGATCCACAGCCGGACGACGATGGTCACCTCGGCCCATCCACGCATCTCGAGGTGGTGATGGAACGGGCTCATCAGGAACAGGCGCTTGCCGCGCGTGAGTTTGAAGTACGCGCGCTGCAGGATCACCGATCCCGACGAGAGCACGAACACGCCCGCGATCACGAAGAGCAACAGCTCGGTGCGCGTCAGGATCGCGAGGGCGGTGATGACACCGCCGATCGCCATGGAACCCACGTCACCCATGAACACCTTGGCCTTCGGCGCGTTCCACCACAGGAACCCGACGAGCGCACCGGCGAAGGAGGCCGCGATGATGGCGAGGTTGAACGGATCGCGTACCTCGTAGCATCCGGCGAGGGCCCCCATGTCGACGCCTTCGCCGACGCAGGGCTGCTTGAACTGCCAGAAGGCGATGAGGCTGTACGCGCCGACGACGATGACTCCGGCGCCGGCGGCGAGCCCGTCGAGCCCGTCGGTCAGATTGACGCTGTTCGACGTGGCGACACCGATCACGGCGATCCAGATGAGGTAGAGGGCCCAGCCGATGATCACACCGAACGCGAAGAGGTTGAGCCAGGTGATGTCACGGAAGAGTGAGATCGACTCGCTGGCGGGAGTCTGACCGAACTTGTTGGGGAAGTTCAGCGCGACGATTCCGAAGGGGATGATCACCAGCAACTGACCGATCACCTTGCGCCAGCCCGAGAGACCGAGACTGCGCTGGCTGCGCACCTTCATGTAGTCGTCGATGAAGCCGACAGCGCCGAATCCGACCATGAGCCAGATGACGAGCAGCGCGGACAGTGCCGGGACGCCGCCGCCGACGTACACGCCGGTGAAGTACCCGAGGATGGTGCCGATGATGAAGATCACACCGCCCATCGTCGGTGTACCGCGTTTCGCCTCGTGGCTCGGGTTCTCGAGCGCCTCGGGGGTACGGATGACCTGCCCCCAACCCCACTTGCGGAAGAGCCGCAGGAAGACGGGAGTCAGGAAAAGAGTGAAGGCGAGCGAGATCGCCGCCGCCATGATGAGTGACCTCACGAGAACAATTCTCCCAGACGATCGCCGAGATGCCGGAGGCCCACGGAGTTTGATGACTTGACGAGCACGCGGTCGCCGTCGCGCAGCTCGGTGCGCAGGTATTCGAAAGCGGCGTCCTGGTCGGGCAGATGCACGGCTTCGCTGTCCCACGACCCTTCGCCGACGGCGGAGAGGTAGAGACGGCGGGCCTCGGGACCGACGACCACGATGCGGCGGATGTTGAGGCGGACGGCGATCAGGCCGATGCGGTCGTGCTCCTCCCCCGCGCTCTCTCCGAGTTCGCTCATGGCGCCGAGGACGGCGACGGTGCGCTCGTCGGGTCCGGTGATCTGGGCGAGGGTGCGCAGGGCGGCCGCCATCGAATCGGGGCTCGCGTTGTAGGCGTCGTTGATGATGCGCACGCGCTCGTTACCGAGGGGCTGCATGCGCCAGCGCTCCGCGATCTCGACGGTCTCGAGGCGCGCGACGGCATCCGCCACGGGCACGCCCAGGACCCCGGCCGCGGCGATCGCGGCGAGGGCGTTGGTGACGTGATGTGCGCCGAGCACGCGGAGATCGAGCGGGATGCTCTGGCCTGCGGCCTCGATCACGCACCGGGTTCCCGAGGCCGAGACCTCGATGTCGCGCGCACGCACGTCGGCCGCGCTGCTCTGCCCGAAGCCGACGACGCGCATCCCCCGCGACTCGGCGAGCTCGCGCATCGCCGAGACCCGGGCGTCATCGACGTTCAGCACCGCGGTTCCGGAAGCTCGCGCTGCGGCGACGAGCTCGGACTTCGCCTTGGCCGTCTCCTCGATGCCACCGAAGCCGCCGGCGTGCGCCATCCCGACCATCAGCACGACCGCGAGGTCCGGCTCGACGAGACCGGCCAGATG
This sequence comes from Microbacterium sp. NPDC008134, assembly GCF_042957055.1. Lineage (NCBI taxonomy): Bacteria > Bacillati > Actinomycetota > Actinomycetes > Micrococcales > Microbacteriaceae > Microbacterium > Microbacterium sp. NPDC008134. Next base: position 2,150,650 of record NZ_JBIBHO010000001.1, read on the forward strand.
CGCGATACTCCCGGGCGCCGCTGCGCCGAACTCGCTGACGAGGAACCTCGTCGTCTCGGTCACCCGGAGCATCGTGACGGGCGCACCCACCTCGTTGTTGAACGACTTGACGGGAGCGACCGTCTCGCCTTCGTCCGACAGGATGCGTGCGAGGAAGTTCTTGGTGGTCGTCTTGCCGTTGGAGCCGGTGATCCCGACGATCTTCAGATCGCCCGTCTCGCGCACGCGACGAACGACCTCGCGCGCGAGCGCGCCGAGGGCGATCACGGCATCCGGCACGACGATCTGGCTCACCTCGACGTCGACCGCGTGCTCGACGATCGCGAGCGCGGCCCCGCCGTCGACGGCGGCGCCGACGAAGCGGTGGCCGTCGGTCTCGGCGCCGGGCTTCGCGACGAAGATCGAACGCGGACCCATGGTGCGGGAATCGGTGTCGACGGTGCCGTCGACGACGGTGCCGGCCGTATCGGTTCCGGCAAGGCGCAGCTCACCGCCGATGGCTTCGGCGATCTCAGCGAGCGACAGGGCGATCATGACATCTCCAGGCGCGGCTCTCGCCGGCTATTCGAACTTGGGCAGCAACTCGTCCATGGGAGTAGAGGACGGCATCACGCGATAGGTCTTCATCACCTGCGTCATCGCCTTCTGGAAAGCGGATGCGGTCGCCGCGGACGATACAACCTTAGTCGGCTCGTCGAGGGTGACCACGACGACGTACTGAGGATCGTCGACGGGGGCGAACCCGACCATGCTGGTGAAGTAGACCCCGGCCTTGTACCCGCCGTTGCCGTCGGGAACCTGTGCGGTACCGGTCTTGCTCGTCACGCGGTAGCCCGGGACCTGGATGCGATCGGCGTTACCGCCCTGCACCGCGACGTTCTCGAGCATCCGGGTGAGGTCGGATGCGGTCTGCTCGGCGATGATCTGCTCGTGCTGCGGCTCGTCGGCCGCGACCACGGTGCCGTCGGGCTGCGTGCACGACTCGACGAGCGACAGATCGATCTTCTCGCCGCCGTTCGCGATCGCCTGGTAGGCGCCGGCGACCTGCGCAGCGGTGACAGTGAAGTACTGACCGAACGTCGTCGTGTAGAGCGACTGGTTGTCCCACTCGCTGACGGGGTGGAGGATGCCGGAGACCTCGGTGGGGAAACCGACCGTGTCCTCGCCGACGCCGAAGCGCTGGAGGTAGTCGTAACGCACCTCCGGGCTCACCATGGTTCCGAACTTCGAGAGTGCGACGTTCGACGAGTCGATCAGACCACCGGCGAGGGTGTAGTTGTACGCCGGGTGAGTGAAGGAGTCGTTGATCACCGCGCCGTTCGGGAAGGTCTCCTTCGACGCGGCGCTGACGGTGCTGAGCGGTGTGACGCCCGCGCCTTCCATCACCGCAGCGGCGGTGATCGCCTTGAACGTCGACCCGGGCTCGAAGTCGCGGTGGAAGATCTGGCTCCCCCACGACGACGGGCTCGCGCCGTCGAGATCGTTGGGGTCGAGCGACGGCCACTCCGCTGCTGCACGGATCTTGCCGGTCTTGACCTCGACGACCGTGACCGTGCCGCCCTTCGCGCCCTGAGCCTGCGCCTCCTCGGCGATCATCTGCTGCAGGTACCAGTTGAGATCGCTGTTGATCGTGAGCTGCACGGTTCCGCCGTCCACGGCATCCGTGATCTTCTCGCTGCCGGGGATGACGACGCCGTCCTTGCCCTTCCGATACGCGATCTCTCCGTCGGTGGGCGCGAGGCAGGACTGATCCATCTTCTCGATTCCCGCCTGCGCCTCGCCGCTTCCGTTGAGGAACCCCACGATGTTGCCGGCGACCGCGCCGTTCGGGTACACCCGGGTCTCGCGGGCCTTCTGGTGCACATAGGCGAGCTTGAGGTCGCGCAACTCGATGTACTGCTCGGTGGTGAGCGACTTCTTGAGTTCCACGTACTGGCTGTTCGGATTCACGGCCAGGGCGTCGGCGACGAGCTTTCGCACTTCTTCCCCGGTCTGTCCGGTGATGGCGGCGATCTTGTCGGATGCCTCCGCCCAGGGCACCTCCGGGTCCTTCTCCTCGAGCTGCGTGATCACGAGCGGGCTGAGCTCCGCGTCGTAGACGAGCACGCTCTCGGCGAGCGGCGTTCCGGTGGAGTCGACGATCGTGCCGCGTTGACCCGCGATGGTGTCGCCGTGTCCGATGTACAGCTGAGAATCGGAGACGTGCTCCTCCGCACTGACCACCTGGATGTCGACGAGGCGCACCACGAACGCCGCGAGGACGGAGAGGATCACCGCGAGAGCGACGACCGTGCGTCGCCGCGGACCGCGTGTGGCACGTGTCGTCATGGGATCTCTCCGTCAGTTCGTGGTCAGTGCGTCGTGGGGCTGGGGAGGCCGTCGGTGATGGCCGGGGGCAGGTCCTGTCCGGAGGGCGGGGCATCGGTGTCGCCCTCCGCTGCCGCTTCTTCCGCGGCGGGAGGCGGTGCGATCACCGCGTTGCTCACTGCGCCGGCACCGTTCGGGTCGATGGTCGACGTCCAGTCGGCTCCGGCTCCGGTGCCGAACACGGCGCCGTCGCTCAGACGCAGATACGACGGTGAGCCCGCGACGACCATCCCGAGTGCCGAGGCGTCCGTCGCCAGCACCTGCGGCGAGCTGAGACCGGTGAGTTCCTCCTGGAGGGCGCTCGTCCGGAGATCGAGTTCGCGTTGCTGCGAACTGAGGCCGGCGAGGGTGAAGGAGTCCTGGGTGATGGCCAGGGACAGCGCGATCTGAGCACCGCCGATCAGCAGCGCACCGGCGAACGCGACGAGGGCGTACGCGAGCTTCGGCTTGCGGCGCGCCGCGGGAGCCGAGACCGGCTGGAGTCGGCGCGGCGACGCGGGTTTCGGTGCGACCGGCTGCGCCGGCCGACGGACGACGGCGGGCGCACTCATGCGGTCTCCCGGAGCTTCTCAGCCGCACGCAGGCGCACGGGGATGGCGCGGGGGTTGCGGGCGCGCTCCGCCTCATCGGCCAGTTCGGCCCCCTTGGTCACGACCCGGAAGCGCGGGGCGTGCTCGGGAAGTTCGACGGGCAGGCCCTTCGGAGCAGTCGAGGCGGATGCCGCGGCGAAGGCCTGCTTCACGAGGCGGTCCTCGAGCGACTGGTAGGACATGACGACGATGCGTCCGCCGACCCCGAGCGCGTCCATCGCCGGCGGGATCGCATCGGCCAGCACCGTGAGTTCGGCGTTGACCTCGATGCGCAGGGCCTGGAAGACCCGCTTGGCCGGGTGGCCCGATCGTTGCGCGGCCGCGGGCGTCGCCGCCTGCAGGATGTCGACGAGTTCGGCCGAGCGCGTGATCGGCTTCTTCTGCCGCGCTTCGACGATGAACCGGGCGTAACGACCGGCGAGCTTCTCCTCGCCGTAGCGCTCGAAGATGCGACGGAGGTTGCCCTCGCTGTAGGTCGCGATGACATCGGCGGCGGTGACGCCCTTGGTCTGATCCATCCGCATGTCGAGCGGAGCGTCCTTGGAGTACGCGAAGCCGCGATCGGCCTCGTCGAGCTGCAGCGACGACACACCCAGGTCGAACAGGATGCCGGATGCTCCCTGCGCGTGCAGGCCGATCTCGTCGTAGACGGTGTGCACGAGCGAGATCCGGTCGGCGAATCGCTCCAGCCGCTGACCGGCGATGCGCAGCGCATCGGTGTCGCGGTCGAGTCCGATGAGACGGATGTTGCCGAAGCGCTCGAGGAACGCCTCGGCATGCCCGCCCATGCCGAGCGTGGCGTCGACGAGCACGGCCCCATCGCCCTGGAGGGCGGGAGCCAGCAGCTCGACGCAGCGCTCGAGCAGGACGGGGGTGTGGATGTCTCGGAGGTTCATGATCTCTCTCGGGTGACCTTCGGCTCTGATCCCCCTCCGCTTCGCGACCCGGCACCGGGGAAGTGTGTCGGGGCGGGAGCGGCGGGGCATCACAGCCGTGGTCAGAACAGGCCCGGAATCACCTCCTGCTCCAGATCGGCGTAGGACTCCTCACCGGCGGCGAGGTATGCGTTCCAGCTCTCGGCATCCCAGATCTCGGCGTGGGCGCCGACACCGGTGACGATGAGCTCCTTCTGCAGACCCGCGTACTGACGCAGGTGCGGCGGGATGGTGATGCGGTTCTGACTGTCGGGCATCTCCGCACTGGCACCGGAGAGGAACAGGCGCATGAAGTCGCGCGCCTGCTTGTTCGCGAGCGGGGCCTGACGGATCCGCTCGTGCATCGCCTCGAACTCGGCCGTGCTGAAGACGTAGAGGCAGCGCTCCTGACCACGGGTGACGACGATGCCGCCGCCCAGATCTTCGCGGAACTTCGCGGGGAGGATGACCCTTCCCTTGTCGTCCAGTTTCGGAGAATGCGTCCCCAACAACATCAGCCATCACCCCCTCTCCGTCCGGCCAACTCGAGGTGCGCCCCACTTTACTCCACTTCCCTCCACATTCCTACGAAAATTCCGAGCATTCTTGCACCGAAGCACGAGAGAAGGGCCGATTCTCCGCGAAATCTCGCGGTGGAGGAGAGTGGAGCGCTGGTGGAGGGCCAGTGGAGGCCGATAGCGTCCCGGCCGAGACCGAGCGCGCTCAGGGCATGAAAAAGGCCCGGATGCTCAGAGCATCCGGGCCTTCAGAAGTGGGTGGGGGTCAGTTCCCCTCGTGGCGGCGATCCCAACGATCGTTCATCCGGTCCATGAAGGACGCGGAGTCCTGCCGCTTGGCGGTCGGCTTCTCGGACGACGTCGCCGCGGGTACGGCGCGGCGCACCGGGGTCACGGCGAGCATGACACCGGCCAGCATGGCGGCGAATCCGACGACGCCGATCACGATGCCCCAGACGTCTCCGACGATCACGCCGGCGACCAGACCGCCGACGCCCGCCAGAACCAGGAGCGCCCCGTAGACGAGGTTCCGATAGCTCAGTGCGCGATCGCCCGAAGGCGCGCTCACGACGTCGGCGTCATTGTGGAGGAGATGGCGTTCCATCTCGTCGAGCAGACGCTGCTCCTGTTCGGAGAGTGGCATTTCGTCCCCCTCGGGTATCGTGCGTTCCATTCTACGCGCGCCCGGCGGTCGGAGGCTAGCCGTTCGCCCCCTCATTGCTTTACGTATGCTGGGAGTCGTGCCCTCCCCCGCCCCGATCGTCGAAGCCGTCGCGTCCCGCCTGGAGCAGTTCGTCGAGAGGATGCGCGCCGAGTCCGCCGACTACGGCCCCGATGCGGCCGCGCTGCTCGATGCCGCGGCGGAGACCCTCGTGGGCGGAAAGCGGCTGCGCGCGCGGTTCTGCCATGCGGGATGGCAGGCGGTGGCGCGCGGGGGCGACCCTCGCGCGACCGAAGACGAAGCGCTCTGGAACACCTGCGCGGCACTCGAGATCTTCCAGTCGGCCGCGCTCGTGCACGACGACATCATCGACAACTCCGACACCCGTCGCGGCCGCCCCGCCGCGCACCGCGCGTTGGAGAGCGCGCATCGCGCGAGCGGTTGGAGCGGCGATGCCGAAGCCTTCGGTCGCGCCGGCGCGGTGCTGCTCGGCGACCTCCTCGTCGCCTGGAGCGACGACCTCGTCGAGTCGGCGATCACCGACCACCCCCACGCCTCGACAGTGCGTCGCGAGTACGCCCGCATGCGCCGTGATGTCACGGTCGGGCAGTACCTCGACATCGCCGAGGAGTCGGCGTGGAGGGTGAACGACGATGCGGAGCATGCGGAGCGCGCGCTCCGCGTGGCCTCGCTGAAGTCGGCCAGGTACAGCATCGAGCAGCCGCTCGTGCTCGGCGCGTCAATGGCGGGCGCGGATGCGGCGCAGTTGGCGGCCCTGCGGAGCTTCGGCCACCCCCTCGGGCTGGCCTTCCAGTTGCGCGACGATGTGCTCGGAGTCTTCGGCGACGAGTCGGTCACCGGCAAGCCCGCGGGCGACGATCTTCGCGAGGGCAAGCGCACGGTACTGATCGCTCTCACACGAGAGGCTCTCGATCGTCCCGCCCGCGGGATCGTCGACGAGATGCTCGGCGACCCGGGGCTCGACGCCGGACAGATCGGATTCCTCCAGGCGACGATTCGCGACACCCGCGCCCTCGACCGCGTCGAAGCCATGATCGCCGACTACGCCCGCGAGGCCGATCGCGCCCTCGTCGGCGCGCGCCTGGACAACGCCGCCGTGAGTGGTCTCCGCGATCTCGCGCGAGCCGCGACCGTTCGCGCGGCCTGAACCGGCGCGAGCGGACCTCAGGCGAGGGTGCGGGCGATCCGTCGGACCTCGCTCTTGTGACCGGCGAGCAGCGCGTCGATCGGCGAGCGCCCCATCGACTCCTCCTCGGCGAGGAGCCAGTCGATCAGCTCGTCGTCGTCGAATCCGGCGTCCTGCAGCACGATGATCGTGCCGCGCAGGGAGCTGAGCGGCCGACCGTCGACGATGAAGATCGACGGCACGGCGAAGACGCCGGTACGACGCGAACCGATGAGGTGGTGCTCGTCGATGAGTCGGCGCACCCTGCCGAGCGGCTCGTCGAGCACCTCGACGAGATCGGGCAGCGTCAGCCACTCCAGGGCGGGGGTTCCATCAACGTTCTCAGACACCCAGCAACTATCTCATCTCGGAGCAGGTCGCGCATGCCGCGATGCCTCTCTTCACATCAGTCACTTTTTTCACTCCTGTTGACTTCCGTTTACTTCCGTGTCAGCGTGGCAGGGTTCGAAAAGGGGGCCCCTCGTGACACCGAACACCTCTTCCCGTCGCCAGCGGTATGCGACGCTCGGTCTGCCGGCCGCCGTCCTGGGAGCGCTGGCCGGCGTCCTGGTCGCCGCCCCCGCCGAGGCGGACGCCGCGCCGGACGCCTCCTCCACCGCTCGACTCAGCGGCGTCCCGAGTCGCGTGGTGCCGTCGGAGGCCCCGCCCACCGACTACGTCGTCGCGCCGGGCGACACCATCTTCGCGATCGCGCAGCGATTCGGTCTGCGGACAGCTGATGTGCTCGCGTGGAACGGGATCGACGCACGCGCGACGATCTTCCCCGGGCAGAAGCTGCGGCTCCATGCGCCGCACGCCGCGTCGAGTCCGCCTCCCGCGGCCCCGGTTCCGGAATCCGGTCCCGCAACGTACACGGTCGCCGCAGGCGACACCCTCTTCGCGATCGCCCAGCGTCACAGCATCCCGCTCGACACGCTTCTCTCCGCCAACGGGCTCGATCGATCCTCGATCATCTACCCCGGACAGAGTCTCGTCATCTCGGCATCCGCCCCGACGGCATCACCGGCCGCGGTTCAGACGCCCGCGCCGGCGCCGGCCGCTGCACCCGCCACACATACGGTCGCCGCAGGCGACACCCTCTTCGCGATCGCCCAGCGTCACGGCATCCCGCTCGACACGCTTCTCTCCGCCAACGGGCTCGATCGATCCTCGATCATCTACCCCGGACAGACCCTCGCGGTGAGCGTATCCGCCCCCGCACCCGCGGCGGCCCCTGCGGCGGCGGAAGCCCCACCCGCGCAGAAGTCCGCCGATCTCTCCCCCGAGCAGGCGGCGAACGCCGCGCTGATCATCCGCATCGGACGAGAACTGGGCGTGTCCGATCACGGCATCGCGATCGCGCTCGCGACCGGAATGGTCGAGTCGGATCTGCGCAATCTCGACTGGGGCGACCGCGACTCGCTCGGCATCTTCCAGCAGCGACCGAGCACCGGCTGGGGTGCGCCAGAGCAGATCCTGGATGCCGAACGCAGCACGCGCGTCTTCTACGGCGGCCCGAACGACCCGAACGGCACAACGACCCGTGGGCTCCTCGACATCCCCGGATGGGAGTCGATGGCGTTCACGGATGCCGCGCAGGCCGTGCAGATCTCGGCCTACCCGCTTCGATACGGGCAGTGGGAGACGGCGGCTCACCGTTGGCTCGCCCTCTACCAGTGATCGCGCGTCCTGAAATCCGGTTGCCCTCAGGGGTGAGGCGCTCCCCGGCCTTTCAGGCAGTTCTCCATAGAATTCTGTCGTGACGTCCAATCAGCAAGCCGACCCCCTCATCGGGCGGCTTGTCGACGGTCGGTACCGGGTACGAGCGCGTATCGCACGCGGCGGCATGGCCACCGTCTACGTCGCCACGGATCTGCGCCTCGAACGACGCATCGCCCTCAAGGTGATGCACGCGCACCTCAGCGATGATTCGGCCTTCCAGAGCCGGTTCATCCAGGAGGCCCGATCCGCCGCGCGGCTCGCCGACCCGCACGTCGTGAACGTCTTCGACCAGGGCCAGGACGGCGAACTCGCCTACCTCGTGATGGAGTATCTGCCCGGCATCACGCTGCGCGAACTCCTGCGCGAGCAGAAGCGACTGACGATCACGCAGACGATCACGATCATGGACGCCGTGCTGTCGGGGCTGTCCGCCGCGCACCGGGCGAACATCGTCCATCGCGACGTGAAGCCCGAGAACGTGCTCCTCGCCGAAGACGGTCGCATCAAGATCGGTGACTTCGGCCTCGCCCGTGCGACCACCGCCAACACGGCCACGGGGCAGCAGCTGCTGGGCACGATCGCGTATCTCGCCCCCGAGCTCGTCACGCGGGGAACCGCCGACGCGCGCAGCGACATCTACGCCCTCGGCATCATGCTGTACGAGATGCTGGTGGGTGAGCAGCCGTACAAGGGCGAGCAGCCCATGCAGATCGCCTTCCAGCACGCGACCGAGTCGGTGCCACGCCCCAGCGCCCGCAACCCCGGTGTGCCCGAGCAGCTCGATGAGCTCGTGCTGTGGGCGACGGAGAAATCTCCCGACGAGCGTCCGGACGACGCGAAGCAGATGCTCGAGCGCCTGCGCGAGATCGAACGCGAGCTCGGCATCTCCCCCGCCGCCGCGACGACCGCACCGCCGACGCGATCCGCGAGCGACTCCGGCGACCTCACAAAGGTGATGCCCGCGACCGTGGCCGTCACGGACCCGGTCGCTCCCGCTCCACAGACGGTGGACAACGCGACGCTCCTCCGGCGGCGCGCATCGCGACGACGTGCTCGCGGCGCGTTCCTCCTCACGCTCGTCCTGCTGCTCGCAGTGCTCGCCGGCGGCGTCGGGTGGTGGTTCGGTTCCGGTCCGGGCTCGCTCGTCGCGGTTCCCGGCGTCGCGGGCATGACCTACGCCGAGGCGGCCGATGCGCTCACCGCCGACGGATTCTCGCCGCGACAGGAGGATCGTTTCTCTCTCGACGTCGAACCGGGCACGGTCATCGAGACCGATCCCGCCGAGGGTCAGCGCCTCGACAAGGGCGCGGTCGTGTCGGTGATCGTCTCCGCCGGCCCCACACCTCACACGGTCGAGACGCTCAACGGGCGGGCAGAGGAAGACGCACGCGATTACCTCGCGAGCATCAATGTGAACGTCGCCGACACGACCGTCGTCCTCTTCTCGGATGCCGCCGAAGGCGTGGTCATCAATGCGTTCGCCACTCCACGGGCCGGTGGCGAGGCATACGCGTGCGCCGAGGGATGCGATGTGCTCGAGGCCGACACCATCGAGCTCTACATCTCGGCCGGCGCCTTCCCGGATGTCTCGGGAATGTCCGTCGGTGAGGCCAGCTCGACGTTGACCGGTCGCGGCCTGGTCGTGGGCGAGTCGTCGTACGTCTTCAGCTCGGACGTCGAGAAGGACATCGTGATCGGCGTCTCGGACCGAGCGGAAGAAGGCAACTGGCGCCCCGGTGACACCGTGCAGCTGATCGTCTCGAAGGGGCCCGAGCTGTTCCCGGTCCCGGACGTGACGGGAATGACGCGCGACGAGGCCGCGCAGACCCTCAGGGATGCCGGTTTCGAACCCACCTGGAACGCGATCTGGAATGCGTTCCCGAACGATTTCACCGAAGTGTCGGGAACGGACCCGGCACCCGAGTCCGAACGCCGGAAGGGCGCCCAGGTCACTCTCCAGATCAGAAGCAGCGGCTTCTAGCCGACCCCCCGCCCCGGCATCCGCTCGTCTCGGACCATTCACCGAACGACGAAGGCCGCACCTCAGGATTCCGGGGTGCGGCCTTCGCCGTTCGAAGGTGCCGCGATCAGCGCTTCTCGAGCTCCTCGGCGACGAGGAACGCCAGCTCGAGGGACTGCATGTGGTTCAGACGCGGATCGCAGAGGCTCTCGTACCGGGTCGCCAGCGCAGCCTCGTCGATGTGCTCGGACCCACCGAGGCACTCGGTCACGTCGTCGCCGGTGAGCTCGACGTGGATGCCGCCCGGGAAGGTGCCGACGGCGCGGTGCGCCTCGAAGAATCCGCGCACCTCGTCGACCACGTCATCGAAACGACGGGTCTTGTACCCGGTCGGCGTCGTGATGCCGTTGCCATGCATCGGGTCGGTGACCCACAGCGGGGTCGCGCCCGAGTCGCGCACGGCCTCGAGCAACGGCGGAAGAGCGTCGCGGATCTTGCCCGCACCCATGCGCGTGATGAACGTGAGACGCCCCGGCTCGCGGTTCGGGTCGAGCTTGTCGATGAGCTCGAGAGCCGTCTCGGGCGTCGTGGTCGGCCCGAGCTTCACCCCGATGGGGTTGCGGATCTTCGAGAAGTAGTCGACGTGCGCCCCGTCGAGGTCGCGCGTGCGCTCCCCGATCCAGAGGAAGTGGGCCGAGGTGTTGTACGGCGTGTCGGTGCGCGAGTCGATACGCGTCATCGGGCGCTCGTAATCCATGAGCAGGCCCTCGTGACCCGTGAAGAACTCGACGCGCTTGAGCTCGTCGAAGTCGGCGCCTGCCGCCTCCATGAACTTGATGGCGCGGTCGATCTCGGCGGCCATGCGCTCGTAACGCTGGTTCGCCGGGTTCTGCGCGAAGCCCTTGTTCCACGAGTGCACCTCGCGGAGGTCCGCGAACCCGCCCTGCGTGAAGGCGCGGATGAGGTTCAGTGTCGACGCGGCGGTGTGGTACCCCTGCAGCAGGCGGCCCGGGTCGGCCTGACGCGAACCCTCGGTGAAGTCGTAACCGTTGACGATGTCGCCGCGGTAGGCCGGCAGGGTGACGTCGCCACGGGTCTCGGAGTCGCTCGACCGCGGCTTGGCGAACTGGCCCGCCATACGGCCCATCTTGACGACCGGCATCGAGGCGCCATACGTGAGCACGACCGCCATCTGCAGCACCGTCTTGATGCGGTTGCGGATCTGCTCGGCGGTCGCGCCGGCGAACGTCTCGGCGCAGTCACCGCCCTGAAGCAGGAAGGCGCGGCCGGAAGCCGCGCGGGCGAGACGATCGCGGAGGTTGTCGACCTCGCCGGCGAACACCAGCGGCGGCAGAGCCGCGATCTGTCGAGAGACCTCGGCGACGCGCTCGGCGTCGGGCCACTGCGGCTGCTGCTTGATGGGGAGCGAGCGCCACGCGTCCAGGGCGTCGATATCGTGCGGGAGCATCCTCCCAGCCTAGTGGTCGCTCGGCGCGTCGGCGGCGTCAGGAACGTCGTGTGACGCGCACCGGAAGACGGTCCTTCACGGTCGACGCGTAGACGTCCTCGTACTTCTGCTCGCCGAGCCGCTGCAGGGCCACCATGATCTCGTCGGTGACGGACCGGAGGATGTACCGATCGTTCTCCATGCCCGCGTAGCGCGAGAAGTCGAGCGGCTCACCGATGACGATGCCGACGCGCACGATACGTGGAAGCCTCTGCCCGATCGGCATGGCCGTATCGGTGTCGACCATGATCACCGGCACGACGGGGACCTTGGCCTCGAGCGCCATCCGGGCGATGCCCGTACGTCCGCGATAGAGCGTGCCGTCGGGGCTGCGCGTGCCCTCGGGATAGATGCCGAGAAGGTCTCCCCCTCCCAGCACCTGGAGCCCGGTGTTCAGAGATGCCTCGGATGCCTTGCCGCCGGACCGGTCGATCGGGATCTGCCCGGTGGCGCTCATGAAGAACTTCGTCGCCCAGCCCTTGAGACCGCGTCCCGTGAAGTAGTCGCTCTTCGCGAGGAACGACATCTTCCGGTCGATGACGAGGGGCAGGAAGATCGAGTCGGCGAACGACAGATGGTTGCTGGCGAGGATGGCCGCGCCGCTCGCGGGCACGTTCTTGCGGCCCACGATCCAGGGACGGAAGATCGCCTTGACCACGGGGCCGATCACGACGTACTTCATCAACCAGTAGAACACCGTCGTGAGTCTAGCCCCGCGATCGCACTCCGCCGGAAACTTCACAGGAACGACCGTCAGGAAGCGACCCAGTTTCACCAGGTGTGCGACCCGGTGTCATGCCCTAGACTCGGGAGGAACCCGTACCCGACCGGTACCGAAGGAGCTGCCGTGGTCCAGTTTGAAGTTCCCGCCGTCGTCCCCGCCGACCCCGACGCGAACGTCGCCGACCTCCTGGTCGAACGCGTTCGCACGACCCCCGACCGCGCCCTGTTCGCCGTTCCCGAACGCGACGGATGGCGCGACATCTTGGCCGCCGACTTCCAGACCGCGGTGATCGCTCTCGCGAAGGGGTTCGCCGCCGCCGGCATCCAGCCGGGCGAGAAGGTCGGATTCCTCGCCCGCACCACCTACGAGTGGACGCTCGTCGACTTCGCCCTCTTCTATGCCGGCGCGGTGATGGTGCCGATCTACGAGACGAGCTCGCCGTCGCAGATCCAGTGGATCCTCGAGGACTCCGGGGCCATCGCCCTGATCGTCGAGTCGCCGGAGCACTTCGCCCGCGTCGACGAGGTCCGCGGTGACCTCCCGCTCATCCGCGAGGTGTGGCAGCTGCACCTGGGCGCCATCGACACCCTCACCGCTCAGGGCGCGACGATCGAGGATGCCGAGATCGATCGCCGGCGCTCCCTCGCCGTGGGCTCGGACATCGCGACGCTCATCTACACCTCGGGCTCGACCGGCCGCCCGAAGGGCTGCGTCCTCACGCACTCCAACTTCGTCGAACTCGCGCGCAACTCCGCCAAGGCGCTGGACGAGGTCGTGCAGGTGCCCGGAGCGTCGACGCTCCTCTTCATCACCACGGCGCACGTCTTCGCGCGCTTCATCTCGATCCTCGACATCCACGCCGGCGTCCGCACGGGTCACCAGCCCGACACCCGCCAGCTCCTCCCCGCCCTGGGGTCCTTCAAGCCGACGTTCCTGCTCGCCGTCCCCCGTGTGTTCGAGAAGGTGTACAACTCCGCCGAGCAGAAGGCGGAGGCCGGCGGGAAGGGCAAGATCTTCCGCGCCGCGGCGGACGTCGCGATCGAGCACTCCAAGCTCGTCGAAGCCGGTAAGAAGATCCCGTTCGGCACGAAGCTGAAGTTCGCCCTGTTCAACAAGCTCGTCTACGGCAAGCTCCGCGAGGCGATGGGCGGTAACGTCGCCTACGCGGTATCCGGCTCCGCCCCGCTGGGATCGCGCCTCGGGCACTTCTTCCACAGCCTCGGTGTCGTCATCCTCGAGGGATACGGCCTGACCGAGACGACCGCCCCCGCCACCGTGAACCTCGCCGACAAGTCGAAGATCGGCACGGTCGGTCCCGCACTCCCCGGTGTGGGCGTGCGCCTCGCCGATGACGGCGAGATCGAGGTCCGCGGGATCAACGTCTTCAAGGAGTATTGGAACAACCCGGAGGCGACGGCGGAGGCCTTCAGCGAGGGCGGCTGGTTCCGCACCGGCGACATCGGCAGCTTCGACTCCGAGGGCTTCCTCACCATCACCGGTCGCAAGAAGGAGATCATCGTCACCGCCGGCGGCAAGAACGTCGCGCCGGCGGCGCTCGAGGATCCGATCCGCGCGAATCCGATCATCGGTCAGGTCGTCGTCGTGGGCGACCAGAAGCCCTTCATCTCGGCTCTCATCACGCTCGACTCCGAGATGCTGCCCACCTGGCTCGCCAACAACGGCCTGCCCGCAGACCTGTCGCTCGCGGACGCCGCGAAGAACGACGCCGTGCGCGCCGAGATCCAGCGGGCGGTCGATGCCGCCAACGCGCGTGTCTCGCGAGCCGAGTCGATCCGCAAGTTCACCGTGCTGGAGTCGGAGTGGACCGAGGCATCCGGTCATCTCACGCCCAAGCTCTCGATCAAGCGGAACGTCATCATGAACGACTTCGCCGACGAGATCTCGGCGATCTACGACGAGCCGGTGTCGACGACGAACGTCGCGATCGGCGGCTGATCCGCTCGAACGGTCCACGGGAACGACGAGGCCCCCTGCGCATCGCAGGGGGCCTCGTCGTTCCGGTCGGGTCAGAACCAGTCGCTCTCGCGCACCTCGCGCATCGCCGTCCGCCGGGTCTCGGGGTCGAGACGCGAGAGGTAGAGCTTGCCGTCGAGGTGATCGGTCTCGTGCTGCAGCGCCTGAGCGAGCAGGCCTTCTCCCTCCAGCACGACCGGTGCGCCGTCGAGATCGATGCCCTCGACGCGCGCCCAGGGGTACCGCAGTGCATCGTGCCAGAGGCCGGGCACCGACAGGCAGCCCTCCCCCGTCGGTACGGGCTCGCCGCGCACCTCGGTGAGGACGGGGTTGATCACGTAGCCGATGTCACCGTCGATGTTGTAGCTGAACGCGCGCAGCGCGACGCCGATCTGCGGTGCCGCGACACCGGCGCGACCCGGCAGCTCGACCGTCTCGACGAGGTCCGTGACGAGAGCACGGACGCCGTCGTCGATCTGGTCGATCGGTGCGCAGACGGTGCGCAGCACGGGATCGCCGAAGATCCGGATCTCACGGACGGTCATGCGGATGCCTCCGTCCGGAGTCCTTCGATCAGCAGAGCGGCCAGCCGACGTGCCGCGAGGCGGGTCTCGGGCTGCAGGTTCGCGAAGACAATCGCACCACCGGCGGCGATCTGCGCGTCGTACGGCATCTGCACGACGTTGCGAACGCGGGAGGCGAAGTGCGCCTCCAGTTCGTTCACCCGCACGAGAGGCGTTCCGGGCGTGGAGTGGTTGAGCACGACGATCGCGTCGTGCGCACGCTCCTCGAACCCGTTGGTCTCCAACCACGTCAGCGTCTCGGACGCCAGGCGCGCCTCGTCGACGCTGAGTCCCGAGACGATGACGATGCGGTCGGCCAGGTCGAGGGTCGCTGCCATCACCGAGTGCACGATGCCGGTTCCGGTGTCGGTGAGGACGAGCGAGTAGTAGTGTGCCGCCAGGTCAGCGACGTCGCGGTAGTCGACATCGCTGAAGGCTTCGGCGATGCGCGGATCGGCGTCGGAGGCGAGCACATCGAGCCGAGTCGCATCGCGCGCGACCACCGCCGAGATGTCGTGGTAATCCGCCACCTGATCGTGGATGCGCGCGAGATCCCGCACCGACTTCGTGTGCTGCGGACGCACGATCCGATCGGCGAGCGTGCCGCGGTCGGGGTTGGCGTCGATCGCGATGACCCGGTCGTCGCGAGCATCCGCCAATGCCATACCCAACAGAGCAGTGATCGCGGTCTTGCCCACCCCGCCCTTGCGGGAGAGCACCGGCACGAACCGTGCTCCACCGGGCAGCGGCGCGGCGATGCGAGCGGAGAGCGCCTTGCGCTCACGTGCGCGACGGCCGTCTCCGATGTTGATGCGCCGCCCGGAGATCGAGTACAGCAGGTGACTCCACGAGCCTTCGGGCTCGGGCTTCGTCAGGCGGTGCGGATCGAGCAGCCGATCGGTCGTGAGCAGATCGGCCGATTCGCGATTCGCACCGCTCAGCTCGCCGAGGCGCTTGGACGTCAGCGTCACCTCGGGCGGAACGGCGCGCGGCGCGACGTTCTTCTTCGGGGTCTCCACGGGGACGGCCTCCTTCACGGGAGCGGGGACGGGCGCGACAACGGGTGCGGGCACGAGTTCGGGCTCAGTTTCCCGCTCGACGATGACCTCGACGGCAGCAGGGACCGGCGCGGCGGTCGCCGCAGGGGCGGCGTCCTCGAACACGATGTCGGCGATGACGGCCTCATCGACCTCGCCGTCGATGACCGCCTCGTCGGCGAGATCGTCCTCGTGCTCCTGCGGCATCGCGACGCTCACCTGGGCGGTTCCGCCGAGGATGCCGATGCCGGCCGTCGCCACGGACGCGGCGTCGTCGAGCATCCCCATCGCGTCGTCCTCACGGGGATCGGGGGTCTTCTTCGGGGTCACTGTCTCGCTCCAAGCATGCACGGGCGAGGGCGCGCCGCACGGCGCCGCCCCCGCCCGGACAAGGTTAGTGCGCGGGACGGATGACGACCAAAAGATCCCCGGCGTCGACCTGCTGCGTCGCGGAGATCGCATGACGCTCGATGACACCGTCGACGGGGGCCGTGATCGCGGCCTCCATCTTCATCGCTTCGATCGATGCGACCGGCTCACCCGCGCGAACCGTGGCGCCGACCTCGGCCTTCAGGGTGACGACGCCCGAGAACGGAGCCGCGACCTGACCGGGCACCGAGGTGTCGGCCTTCTCCACCTCGTGGGCGTCGACCGAGACCGCGCGATCCCGCACGAACACCGGGCGAAGCTGACCGTTGAGGGTCGTCATCACGGTGCGGATGCCGCGGTCGTCGGCATCACCGATCGCCTCGAGTCCGACGTACAGCTGCACGCCGCGATCGATCTCGACCAGGTGCTCCTGGCCCGCGACGAGCCCGTAGAGGTAGTCGCTGGTGTCGAGGACCGACAGATCACCGAAGAGCTCGCGCATCTGGCTGAACTCGCGCATCGGTGCCGGGAAGAGCAGGGTGTTCAGCCGCGCGCGCCGCGTCGCGCTGTCGCCCGCGAGAGCCGACTCGTCATCGGCGGTGAGGTCGGTCAGACCGACGCGCACCGTACGACCCGCGAGCACCTTCGAGCGGAAGGGCTCCGGCCATCCCCCCGGCAGGTCACCGAGCTCGCCCGCCATGAAGCCGACGACCGAGTCCGGGACGTCGTACTTCTCCGGGTTCGTCTCGAAATCGGCCGGGTCGGCCTTCACCGCGGCGAGGTGCAGGGCGAGATCGCCGACCACCTTCGACGACGGAGTCACCTTCGGCACGCGCCCGAGGATACGGTCGGCTGCGGCGTACATGTCCTCGATCAGCTCGAAATCGTCGGCGAGGCCGAGCGCCTTGGCCTGCTGGCGCAGGTTCGAGAGCTGACCGCCCGGGATCTCGTGGTGGTACACCCGACCCGTGGGTCCCGGGAGACCGGACTCGAACGGCGCGTACTGATGGCGCACGGCCTCCCAGTACGGTTCGAGATCCGAGACGCCCGCGAGGTCGATTCCACTGTCGCGATCGGTGTGGGCGAGGGCCGCGACCAGTGCCGACAGCGAGGGCTGGCTCGTCGTGCCCGACAGCGGTGCGGATGCGGCATCCACCGCGTCGACGCCGGCGGCGCTGGCCGCCAGGAGGGTCGCCAGCTGACCGCCCGGGGTGTCGTGCGTGTGCAGGTGCACCGGCAGATCGAAGCGCTCGCGCAGCGCGGAGACGAGCTTCGCGGCAGCCGCCGGTCGCAGCAGCCCCGCCATGTCCTTGATGGCGATGATGTGCGCCCCGGCATCGACGATCTTCTCGGCGAGGTCGAGGTAGTAGTCGAGCGTGTAGAGCTTCTCGTCGGGGTTCAGCAGATCGCCGGTGTAGCAGAGCGCGACCTCGGCGACCGCGGTGCCGGTGCGCCGCACGGCGGCGATCGCCGGACGCATCTGCTCGATGTCGTTGAGCGCGTCGAAGATCCGGAAGATGTCGACCCCGCTGGCCGCGGCCTCGGCGACGAACGCATCGGTGACGGCCGTCGGGTACGGGGTGTATCCGACCGTGTTCCGTCCGCGGAGCAGCATCTGGATCGCCACGTTCGGGAGCTCTGCGCGCAGCTTGTCGAGACGCTCCCACGGGTCCTCGCCCAGGAAACGGAGCGCGACGTCGTACGTCGCCCCGCCCCAGGCCTCGACCGAGAGCAGCCCCGGCGTCAGTCGCGCGACGTAGGGGGCGGCCGCCACGAGGTCCTTCGTCCGCACGCGGGTCGCGAGCAGCGACTGGTGCGCATCGCGGAAGGTCGTCTCGGTGATCGCCAGAGCGCTCTGCGCGCGCAGCTCGTCGGCGAACCCCTCCGGTCCGAGCTCGAGCAGGCGCTGGCGCGAACCCGGAACGGGCTCGACGCCGAGATCGATCGCAGGCAGCTTCGTGCGGGGATCGACGGAGCCTGGGTGCGCGCCGTTCGGCTTGTTGACGGTCACGTCGACCAACCAGTTGAGGATCTTCGTGCCGCGATCCTTCGACACCCGTCCGCGCAGCAGCTCGGGCCGCTCATCGATGAACGAGGTGCTGAGGTCACCGGCGACGAAGGCGTCGTCGTCGAGCAGCGCCTGCAGGAAGGGGATGTTCGTCGAGACGCCGCGGATGCGGAACTCCGCCAGTGCGCGGCGCGCACGGGCGACCGCGGCGGGGAAGTCGCGCCCGCGGCAGGTCAGCTTCGACAGCATCGAATCGAAGTGGGGGCTGATCTGCGCGCCCTGGTGCACGGTTCCGCCGTCGAGACGGATGCCGGCGCCGCCGGGCGAGCGGTAGGTGGTGATCTTCCCCGTGTCCGGGCGGAACCCCTGGGTGGGATCCTCCGTCGTGATCCGGCACTGGAGCGCCACGCCCCGGAGGTGCAGGTTGTGCTGCTGAAGCCCGAGGCCCGCGAGCGTCTGCCCGGAGGCGATGCGCATCTGGCTCTGCACGAGGTCGACGTCGGTGACCTCTTCGGTGACGGTGTGCTCGACCTGGATGCGCGGGTTCATCTCGATGAACACGACCTCGCCCGCCCGCTCCCCCGCGGTCTCGAGCAGGAACTCCACGGTGCCGGCGTTCTCGTAGCCGATCGACCGCGCGAAGGCGACGGCGTAGCCGTGCAGCGCGGTGCGGATGCTGTCGTCGAGGTTCGGGGCCGGCGCGATCTCGACCACCTTCTGGTGGCGTCGCTGCACGGAGCAGTCGCGTTCGAAGAGGTGAACCGTCTCGCCGGTCTTGTCGGCGAGGATCTGCACTTCGATGTGGCGGGGACGGACGACGGCCTGCTCGAGGAACATCCGCGGGTCGCCGAAGGCGCTGTCGGCTTCGCGCATCGCCTCTGCGAGAGCGGGCGCCAGCTCCGCCGCGGTCTCGACCCGACGCATTCCGCGCCCTCCGCCGCCGGCCACGGCCTTGGCGAAGAGGGGGAAGCCGATCTCCGCGGCCTGGGCGACCAGGGCCTCGACGTCGGCGGATGCCTCGGTCGAACGCAACACCGGCACACCGGCGTCGACCGCATGACGCTTGGCCTCGACCTTGTTGCCGGCCATCTCGAGCACGGCAGCCGGCGGACCGATGAAGACGATGCCGTTGGCGGCGGCCTTCTCCGCCAGTTCCGGGTTCTCGGACAGGAAGCCGTACCCGGGGTAGATCGCGTCGGCACCGGACTCGAGCGCGACGCGGATGATCTCGTCGACGTTCAGGTAGGCGCGCACCGGATGCCCGCGTTCTCCGATCTCGTAGGCCTCGTCGGCTTTGAGGCGGTGCACGGAGCCCCGATCCTCATGGGGGAAGACCGCGACGGTCCTCGCTCCGACTTCGTAGGCCGCTCGGAAGGCGCGGATCGCGATCTCGCCGCGGTTGGCCACAAGGATCTTCTGGAACATGCACACCTCTGAAGAGCTCGATGTGCGCGCCGATGCACGCACATGGGGCGGGGCTGAGTGTCCCCCCAGACTAGGGCAAGGTAACGTGGAGTCCGTGCACGTACTCAGCGTCAGCTCTCTCAAGGGAGGCGTCGGCAAGACGACCGTGACCCTCGGCCTGGCCTCCGCGGCCTTCGCCCGGGGCGTCCGGACTCTCGTCGTCGACCTCGACCCGCAATCCGATGTGTCCACCGGTATGGACATCCAGGTGGCCGGAAGACTCAACATCGCCGATGTCCTGGCGAACCCGAAGGAGAAGGTCGTCCGTCAGGCGATCACCTCCAGCGGCTGGGCGAAGGTGCACCCCGGCACGATCGACGTGCTCATCGGCAGCCCCTCGGCCATCAACTTCGACGGCCCGCACCCCAGTGTGCGCGACGTGTGGAAGCTCGAAGAGGCCCTGGCCGCCGTCGAGGCCGACTACGACCTCGTGCTGATCGACTGCGCGCCGTCGCTCAACGCGCTCACGCGCACCGCGTGGGCCGCGAGCGACCGCGTCATGGTGGTCACCGAGCCCGGTCTGTTCTCGGTCGCCGCAGCCGACCGTGCCCTCCGCGCGATCGAAGAGATCCGCCGCGGCCTCTCCCCTCGACTCCAGCCTCTGGGCATCGTCGTCAACCGCGTGCGCCCGCAGTCGATCGAGCACCAGTTCCGCATCAAGGAGCTGCGCGACATGTTCGGCCCGCTCGTCCTCTCCCCCCAGCTCCCCGAGCGCACGTCGCTCCAGCAGGCGCAGGGCGCGGCCAAGCCGCTGCACATCTGGCCGGGCGACTCGGCCCAGGAGCTCGCCGCCGACTTCGATCAGCTCCTCGATCGCATCATCCGCACGGGCCGCATTCCCGTGCCCGAGAGCGGTCAGCAGGCGTAACCGACCCGCAGACATGAGAAACGGCCATCCTCGTCGAGGGTGGCCGTTCTTGTGTCCGGGAGGGGGGTGAGTCAGGCGGAGCGCTTCGATCGGCGGCTGGCCAGCTCGTCGACGGGATCCGGAGCCGTGGGATCGAACTCGACCAGCGTCGACTCGACCTCGCGGAGCACCTTGCCCACAGCGATGCCGAACACGCCCTGGCCGCGGCTCACGAGGTCGATGACCTCGTCGTTCGAGGTGCAGAGGTAGACGGAGGCACCGTCGCTCATCAGGGTGGTGCCGGCGAGGTCGCGGATGCCGGCGCGGCGCAGTTCTTCGACCGCGGTGCGGATCTGCTGGAGCGAGATGCCGGTGTCGAGCAGGCTCTTCACGAGCTTGAGGACCAGGATGTCGCGGAAACCGTAGAGACGCTGCGAGCCGGACCCGCTGGCACCGCGGACGGTCGGGACGACCAGCTCCGTGCGCGCCCAGTAGTCGAGCTGGCGGTAGGTGATGCCGGCGGCACGAGCGGCGACCGCACCACGGTATCCGACCTCGTCGTCCATCGCCGGGAGACCGTCGGTGAAGAGGAGTTCGGGCACGAACCGCGGGTCGCCTGTGAGCTCATCCGCATTCATTTCAAATCCTCCCTGGAACGGTTACCTCCACGCTAGAGCAGCACCCCCGGGGCGGCAACGACATCCGCGACACCGCGAAGGTGTGTCGCAATCAGTTCGTTACGAAAGAATACGCGCCAGCGCTTCCTTCACGAACAGCCCCCGGACCTCGTCGATCTTCGACGCCAGTTCCGGCGCCAGTTCACTCGCCTTGGCGCGCGAGGCGGCATCGGTGCGTCGCAGCAAGGCCGACAGCGCGGACTCGATGAGGGCGACCTCCCGATCCGCTCCCTGACGCAGTGCCCGCAGGTGACGCGGCTCGATGCCGTGACGGTCGAGAGCGACCAGTCCGCGCAGCAGTATCACCGTGGCCTCGGGATACGTCTCCTGTGCCGTGATGACGCCGGTGCTGATGGCGTCGTTCAGCAGCTGAGGACCCGCGCCCGCGGCGGAGAGGAGTTCGGTGCGGCGGTAGCGGCGCGGCGTGGGGGTGATCGACGGCGGGGGCGTGAGGGCGGTGGGCTCCGCGCCGACCTCGTCGAGCTGCTCGCGGATCACGCTCAGCGGAAGGTAGTGGTCGCGCTGAAGGGTGAGCCCGAGACGCAGGCGTTCGATGTCGGCCGGCGAGAACTTGCGGTATCCCGACTCGGTGCGCGAGGGGGTGACGATCCCCTGCACCTCGAGGAATCGCAGCTTGCTGGAGGTGAGATCCGGGAAGTCCGGTGTCAGCCGTGCGAGCACCTGACCGATGCTCAGAAGACCCGCGGACGCAGATCGTTCGCGGGCCGGAGAAGCCGCCATCAGGCGTTGGCCGCTGCGCGGTCGATCGGCGAGGCGAAGAAGTTCAGTCGGAACTTGCCGACGCGCACCTCTGCTCCGTCGACCAGGGGGCTGCGGTCGAACCGCTCGCCGTTGACGTAGGTGCCGTTCAGCGAACGCTGGTCGATGATCTCGAACGCCGCACCGTTGCGTGTGACCTCGGCGTGCCGCCGCGAGACCGTGACGTCGTCGAAGAAGATGTCGGCCTCGGGGTGACGCCCGATCGTGGTCACATCGGTGTCGAGGAGGTACCGCGCACCCGCCAGCGCGCCGGAGCGCACGAGCAGCAGCGCCGAACCCGAGGGGAGTGCGGCGATCGCCGACTGCTCGACCTCGGTTAGTTCCACGCCGAAGGGCACGAACGACAGGTCGGAGTCGTGTCCGAACGTCTGCGTCACGTCGTGCTTCTGCTCGCCGGATCGGTGGATCGCCGCGTCTGCGGCCGGTCGGCTGTCGTTGTCTGTCACTTCGCCCTCCTGGTCGTCCAGACTATCGGATGCCGAGCCCCTCGCGGGAGCCGCATCCACAGTCGATCCACACATTCAGGCATCGCACACCGGATATTCCTAGGGTGGTGGGGTGAAGACCTCGATCCTCCGGCGCTCGACCGCGCCCCTCGCTCTCGCCGCGGCCCTTCTCGCCGCCTTCCTCGTGCTGTTCGCGCCGCTGTCCGCGTCGGCCCACGATGCTCTCACCTCGTCCTCGCCCGAGGCGGACTCGACGGTCGACGTCCTGCCCGCAGAGATCACCCTCACCTTCAGCGCCGACCTCATCACGGGCGAAGGCGCGACCGAGGTCCAGGTCACGGATGCCGCGGGCACCCCGGTCACGGACGGCGCGGCGATCACCGAGGGCCCGACGGTCATTCAGCCTCTGGTCGCCGAAGCGGAGGCCGGCGCCTACCACGTGGTGTGGAAGGTCGTCTCGAGCGACGGGCACCCGACATCGGGCGAGTACTTCTTCACGGTCACGAACAGCACCGTCGCCGCCGAACCCTCCTCCGAGCCGACCCCGACCGCGACCGAGACGGCATCCGCCCCGCTCGCGTCGGCCGCCCCCTCCGCGACGCCGACCCCGACCGGTGGCGAAGCCGACGCGAGCCCGTCGACCGCCTGGATCTGGATCCTCGCGATCCTCGGCATCCTCGTGATCGCCGCCGGCATCACGCTCGCCGTCATCCTCTCCCGCCGCCGTCGCGGCGCCTCCGCAGCCGATTCCGACGGCCCTGCGGCGCGATAGGCTTAACGCATGCCTCATTACGACGTCGTCATCCTCGGTGCAGGTCCTGGTGGATACGTCGCTGCGGTTCGCAGCGCGCAGCTCGGCCTGTCCACCGCCATCATCGAGGAGAAGTACTGGGGTGGTGTCTGCCTCAACGTCGGCTGCATCCCCTCCAAGGCCCTCCTGAAGAACGCGGAGATCGCCCACACGCTGAAGCACAAGGCCGACTTCTTCGGCATCTCGGGCGACTTCACGCTCGACTACGGCAAGGCGTTCGACCGCAGCCGCGTCGTGGCCGATGGCCGCGTCAAAGGCATCCACTTCCTGATGAAGAAGAACAAGGTCACCGAATACGACGGCCGCGGCACCTTCACCGGCCCGAAGGCCATCTCAGTGGCCAAGTCCGACGGCACGACCGAAGAGGTCACCTTCGACAACGTCATCATCGCCACCGGTTCCACGGTGCGACTGCTCCCCGGGGTCACCCTCAGCGAGAACGTCGTCACGTACGAAGAGCAGATCATGAGCCGCGAGCTGCCCGAGTCGATCGTCATCGTCGGCGCCGGCGCGATCGGCATGGAGTTCGCCTACGTCATGACGAACTACGGCGTGAAGGTCACGATCATCGAGTTCCTCGACCGCGCCCTCCCCAACGAGGACGCCGACGTGTCGAAGGAGATCGCGAAGCAATACAAGAACTACGGCGTCGACATCCTCACCTCGACCAAGGTCGAGACGGTCGTCGACAACGGCTCGTCCGTCACGGTCACCTACACGGGCAAGGACGGGCAGGCCGGTTCGATCGAGGCGTCGAAGGTCCTCATGTCGATCGGCTTCGCGCCGCGCGTCGAGGGCTTCGGCCTGGAGAAGACGGGCGTCGAGCTCACCGAGCGCGGCGCGATCGCGATCGACGACCACATGCGCACCAACGTCGAGGGCATCTACGCCATCGGCGACGTGACCGCCAAGCTGCAGCTCGCCCACGTGGCCGAGGCGCAGGGTGTGGTCGCCGCGGAGACCATCGGAAAGGCCGAGACCATGACCCTCGGCGACTACCGCATGATGCCGCGCGCGACGTTCTGCTCGCCGCAGGTCGCCTCGTTCGGTCTCACCGAGCAGCAGGCGAAGGACGAGGGGCGCGACATCAAGGTCGTCAGCTTCCCGTTCATGGCCAACGGCAAGGCGCACGGCCTCGGCGAGCCCGTCGGCTTCGTGAAGATGATCGCCGACGCCGAGCACCTCGAACTCATCGGCGCGCACATGATCGGCCCCGACGTCTCGGAGCTGCTGCCCGAGCTGACGCTGGCCCAGAAGTGGGACCTCACCGCTCTGGAGCTGGCGCGCAACGTGCACACGCACCCGACGCTGTCGGAGGCCCTGCAGGAGGGCTTCCACGGCCTCGCGGGGCACATGATCAACTTCTGATCACGCCCGCCTCTCCGAGGCATCGCCACGAAGGCCCGGTCCGCGCTCGCGCGACCGGGCCTTCGTGCGTCTCGCGACCGTCGGCGCGTTCACCCGAGCGGATGCTCCCACCGCAGTTCGAGCCGAGCGGGCAGCGCCGACCGCACCCGCCACCCCGCAGGTGCGACCCCGCGGAGTTCGGCGGCGGTGTAGGAGCGTCGGATGCTGCGCAGGCCGTCGGTCCGGATGAACGAGTCCGCGAGGAGTGTGGTCGCGAGCGGCGCCGTGCCCATGGCGTAGAGCGCATAGGCGACGCGTCCGCGCGCGATGTCCTGATGCGCGACGACACCGCCCGCCGCCACCAGCTTCTCGCTGTCACGGAGGAGAGCCGCGAGCCCTGCCGGGTCGAGGTGGTGGAGGAGATGGTTCGAGACCACGACGTCGAATCGTTCACCCGCCGTCGCCAGCGCCTCGCTGTCCGCGCACCGGTAGTCGACACCGGCACCGCCATCATGGGCGCGCGCCCATGCGATCGCCCGATCGTCGGGGTCGAGCGCCGTGACCCGACCCGACAGCCCATCGCGACGCAGGCGCGCGGCCACATACCGGCAGAGGTCTCCCCCACCCGCGCCGATGTCGAGGATGCGCACGTCTCCGCGCCGCGCACGCGGTCGGACGTGGCGTCGATAGAGAGAGCCCGGCCGCGACACCACCGCGTTGACGGCCGCGAACCGCCGGTAGGTGCGCTCGAGCATCCGCAGGTCGGCCGCGGGATCATCCATGAGCTCGGGGAGATCGAGCGCCCTCTGACGCAGGTCAGGAGACATGGCCGCGCGGCATCTCGACCGTCATCAGCGCGCTCTCCGCGGTGAGACCCGGGCCGAAGGCCATCGCCGCCACGCGATCCCCGCGCTGTGCCCCCTCCTCGAGGATGCGCTGGAGGACGAAGAGGATCGTGGCGCTCGACATGTTGCCGTTCTCACGCAGCACCGTGCGCGCCGGATGCAGCTGCGCGTCGCTCAGACGAAGACGCTCCTGGATCCGATCGAGGATGCTGCGGCCCCCGGGATGGATCGCCCAGTGCGCGACCCGCTCGCCGATCGTGCCCTCCTCGAAGGCGATCGACATGTCGTGCTCTCCGACGTACAGCGGGCGGAGAGCGCCGAGGATCGTCTCGCCGATGATCTGCGGAACCGCCGTCGAAAGGATCATCTCGAAGCCCTCGTCACCGATCGTCCACGCCATGTCCTTCTCCCCCTCGGGAGCGATGGCGGTGTGGAACCGGTCGAGGATCAGCGCCGGCACCTCGGAGGGCAGCTGGCGCGCCGTGACGATGCCGGCCGCGCCGCCGTCGGCGAACAGCGAGGTGGCGACAATCGTGTCGGGGTCGTCGGACGACCGCAGATGCAGAGTGCAGAGCTCGACGCTCACGACGAGGACGACGGCATCCGGATCGGCCGCGCAGAACTGGCTCGCCGCGCGCAGGGCGGGCATGACCGCGTAGCAGCCCATGAATCCGAAGTGGAAGCGTTGCACACTGTCGGGCAGCCCCAGGGCGCGCACGATCTCGTACTCGGGCCCGGGGGCATGGAAGCCCGTGCACGAGACGGTGATCACATGGGTCACATCGGAGGCCTGGAGATCGGGATCCTCCTCGATCGCGCGCTGCGCGACCTCCACGAACAATCTCGTCGACTCGCGCACGTAGATGTCGTTGCGCGCCCGAGTTCCCGGCGCGAGCAACCGACGCGTCGACGGGGCGAAGAACACCGGCTCTTCGGTCTCGTGCAGCGGCGAGAACTCCTCGATCACGGTGTGCCGGGTATCGATGCCCGAACCGTCGAAGGATGCTGTGACGATTCGCTGCGCGAGACGCCCGAGACCGGGTTGCTGCGCGAAGACGTCTCGCACCGCGTCCTGTGCGATGACGGTGTCGGGAACGATCGTCTGCAGCGAGCGCAGGACGGCGGGACGGCTCATGGTGCCACTCAAGCACGCGGCCGATTCCCGAGGGAAGGGGGTTGTGCCGTGTCGAGACCTCTGCGAAGGCTCAGAAACCGAGCGCGCGGGCGAGCTTCGACCCGGAGGATGCGTCGCGCCCTCCCGCCGCGTTCACGGCGGCCTCGACCGCGGAGAAGAATCTCTCACGTCCGTCGGCATCCGCAGGCGCAGCCGGTCCCAGCTCCATCTCCCACTCCCGCCACGCACGCTCGACGCCCTGGCGGAGGTCAGTGGCACGCACCCGGTCGTCGACGAACTCGGCGATCACGCCATCGGGACCGGTGAGGAGGTAGGCGGTGCGATCGTTGCGGATGCGCGCCAGAGGCGTCAACGGGTCGGTCGTCCATCGGGCGACCGTAGCGGCGACGGCATCCGGAATTCCCTCGCCGTCGTCGAGCGGCCATCCGAGTTCGAGCCGACCGTCGCCCTCGCGCGGACCCTTGACGTGCCAGCCCGCATCGGGGCCGCCGGTGCGTCGACGCAGGGCGACCCCCGAGCGCGACAGCGCCCCGTCGGCCGTGTCGAAGTACTGGGCGTCGAGGTCGCGGGACTCGCCGTCCGTCACGGAGTCGACTCCGGGGATCGCATCCCACCGAGGAAGCGGCGTCGCATCGTCGACGTCGAACTTGCGCTCGACCTCGACGGTGCGCGACGGCTCAGTCATCGTTGGACGTGAGGTCCTCGAGGGACTCGTCGTACCAGTAGTCGATCTCGGTGGGGCCGTCGTCGGAGCCGGTGTTCTGCGGCTCGCCGCGGCGGTTGTACACCACCTGCGTCTCGCTGTAGGGGACGATCAGCTTGTCGTCCGCGTCGCCGAGGGGGATGATCTGCCCGTCCAGCGGGCCGCCGTGAAGTCGTGCGAGTGCCATGCCCTCACCCTATCTCCGCGCTCCGACCTCCGGGCGGAGAACCGACGGGACACGGCTCAGACGGCGAGGACGCCGAGGACCGCACCGATGATCATCCACGGCCCGAAGGCGATGCGCGTGGTGCGGTCGGCCCGGCGGAGCGCCATCAGTCCCAGCGCGTACAGCGCGCCGAGGACGAAGGCGGATGCCGCACCCACGGCGAGCGCGGTCCACCCGTGCCACGCGAGCACCACGCCGATCACCGCCGCGAGCTTCACGTCTCCCCCTCCCATCCCGGAGCGGCTGAGGAGGCGCAACAGCGCGTAGAAACCGCCGAGCACGATCATCCCGAGGAGTGCGCGGATCGACGGCGCCCTGTCCCCGGTCGCGAGCGCGTCGACGAGGGCGAGCAGGAGGAGTCCCGCGAGGGTGGGGAGCACGATGCGATCGGGAAGACGGTGGGTGCGCGCGTCGATGACGAGCAGCCACCCGCCGATGCCGAGCAGCAGCAGATGGACGAGCCCGACGAGGGCGAAGCGCGTATCCATCCCGGAAGGCTAGGAGATTCCCGCCTCCTCTCGCGGACCGCTGTGGATAACCGTGCCGACCGGCATCCCGAGCCCCGGACGCGCAATGTCCCATGTACGAATTAGGCTCGGCACCATCACTTGATATATTCGAATATTCGTTCGAGGATGGAGAACATGGGGATCGGGCTCGATGCGGTGACCGCGCTCTCTCCGAACAGCGATGCGCGTGCGGGAGAGGTGCTTCGCCTGCGCCGCGAGATCAGTCGGATGCAGCGCCGCCGCAGCGAGCAGGCGGTACTGCCCCTCGACCCCGCCCTCTCGTCCATCCTGCCCGACGACGGCCTCCTGGCCGGCACGGCCTACACACTCTCCCCCTCCCCGAGCCTCGTGCTCGCCCTGCTGAGCGCGGCCTCCCAGAAGGGGCACTGGTGCGCGGTCGTCGGGATGCCGACGCTCGGCGTCGAAGCGGCGGCGGGTTTCGGCATCGATCTCAGCCGGCTGATCCTGGTGCCCGACCCCGGTGATCGCTGGTTCGCCGCGACTTCCGCTCTCGCCGAGGTCGTGCCGTTGATCGCCGTGCACCCCGGAACACGGCTGCGCGACGCGGATGTCTCCCGGCTGAGCGCCCGACTGCGCGATCGCGGCTCCACCCTGCTCGTCACCGGGGTCTGGCCGCAGAGCGAGGGATCCATCCGCGTGCACGACCCGCAGTGGAACGGCCTCGGCGCCGGATGGGGACTGCTCTCCGACCGCACGGTGACCGTGACCGCGCAGACCCGCCGCCGCCCGCTCTCCTCCAGCATCCGCGTGCGTCTGCCCGGTCGAGACGGGGCGCTCGAATCCGTGACGACCGAACTCGCCGCGCTGCCCTCGCTGCCCGCGCGCACGCAGAGTCCCGAGCCTGCGCCCGAGCTCCTCCGTTGGGCGGAGGCGGGATGACCGAGCCGCTCCGCGTCCTGGTGCTGTGGTTCCCCGACTGGCCGCTGCGCGCCGCACTGGGCGATGCGCTGCCGCACCCGCCCACGGCCCTCCTGCACGCGAACACCGTGGTCGCCTGCACCGCCTCCGCCCGTGAGCACGGGGTGCGCGTGGGGCAGCGTCGCCGCGAGGCGCAGGGACGGCTCTCCTCCCTGCGTGTACTCCCCCACGATCCCGATCGTGACGAGCGCGCCTTCCTCCCCGTACTGCACCTCATCGAGGAGCACGCTCCCGGCGTCACCCTACTGCGCCCTGGTCTCGCGGTGCTCCGCGCCCGCGGGATCTCCCGCTATCACGGCGGAGAGGCGGAGGCCGCGGCGTGGCTTCTGACCGTGCTCTCGGAGGCGGGCTTCCCCGAGGTGCGCATCGGGGTCGGCGACGGCCCGTTCACCGCCGAGATCGCCGCTCGGGGACCGCAGCGCTGCACCGTCGTGCCCCCGGGTGAGGCGCGGGAGTTCCTCGCCCCGTTCCCCGTGCAGGTGCTGCGCGACGAGCAGATCACCGGCCTGCTCCTCCGCCTCGGCGTGCGCACGCTCGGGGAGTTCGCCGCCCTCAGCCCCGTCGATGTGCGCGACCGCTTCGGCGAGCGCGGTTCCCGGCTCCGTGCACTGGCCGCCGGCGCGGATTCGCAGCGCCTCGCTCCTCGCCCTCCCGACCCCGAGCTGGTGCGGAGCGTGGAGTTCGAGACTCCGCTCGGCGGCGCGGATCAGGTCGCCTTCGCGGTGCGGCAGACCGCCGATGCGGTGATGCTCGCGCTGGGCGAAGCATCCGTCGTCTGCACCGAGGTGCGCGTTGATCTGACCGATGACAACGGGCAGGTCTTCTCTCGCCCGTGGCTGCATCCCTCGTGCTTCGACGCCTCCGACCTGGTCGACCGGGTGCGCTGGCAGCTCGAGGCGCTGGCGGCGCAGTCCGCGAAGGATCCGGTCGACGAGGCACGGGCGTTCGGCGGGATCGTCGCGGTGCGGATCGCGCCGGTGGCGGTCGACGACGCCGCCCATCACCAGCCGGGACTCTTCGGCTCGGGTACGGACGAGCGCCTGCACCACGCGGTGTCGCGCGTCCAGACCATGCTGGGGCACGAGGGCGTGGTCACCGCCGCGCTCTCCGGCGGACGGTGGCTCGCCGACCGCCAGGTGCTCACTCCGTGGGGAGAGCGCGCGGTCCCTCCGCGCGACCCCGCCTCCCCCTGGCCCGGGAGCCTTCCAGAGCCCCTCCCCGCCGAGGTCTTCCGCCCGCCGCGCCCCCTCGGGGTCACCGGAGCGGACGGAGCCGTGCTCAGCATCGATGACCGCGGGGCGCTCTCCGCCGACCCCGCGTTCATCGACGGCACCGCCGTGCACGCCTGGGCCGGGCCCTGGCCCGTGCACGAGCGCCGGTGGGCCTTGAGCGGAGGCAAGCGCGGACACCGATTCCAGGTCGTCGACGATCAGGATCGCGCGTGGCTGGTGTTCTGCGCGGGTGGGCGCTGGTGGGCCGAGGGGCGGTACCGCTGATGGGCTTCCACAACCCACCGCTGAAGTGGGGCGAGCTGGCACGCACGCTCAGCGGAGAACCGCCCAGCGCCGAGCCGTCCGGAGCACGCGCCGATCCCGGCCCGGTGAGCAGGCGGCGCAAGAGCATCCCGCCGTCGCCCGTCCCCCGCCCAGACGATGCGGTGCCCTATGCCGAGCTGCACACCCACTCCTCGTACTCGTTCCTCGACGGCGCCTCCTCCCCCGAGGCGCTCCTGATCGAGGCCGAGCGTCTCGGACTCAGCGCCCTGGCCCTCACCGACCACGACGGGTTCTACGGCGCCGCGCGCTTCGCCGAGGTCGCCGAGCTCATGGACGTCCGCTTGCAGACGGTGTTCGGGGCCGAGCTCTCGCTCGACCTCCCGGCCCCGCAGCGCGGCACCGCCGACCCGGCGGGTGAGCACCTCCTCGTCCTCGCCCGCGGGATGGAGGGCTACCACCGGCTCTCCGGGGCGATCACCGCCGCGCAACTGCGGGGCGGCGAGAAGGGGCGCCCCGTCTACGACATCGACGAACTCGCGGCGAGCGCGGGAGGCCACTGGACCGTCTTCACCGGATGCCGCAAGGGAGCGGTGCGCCGGGGGCTCGAGTGCGGAGACGCCCGCGAGCCGCTGCAGCACCTCATCGACCTCTTCGGCGCAGAGCACGTCGCCGTCGAGCTCTTCGACCACGGGGACCCCCTCGACACCCGCCGCAACGACATCCTCGCCGAGCTGGCGGGACGGATGCACCTCCCCGTCGTCGCGACGAACAACGTGCACTACGCCACCCCGCGGCAGGCGCCCCTCGCGGAGGCCGTCGCCGCGGTGCGGGCGGTGCGCAGCATGGACGAGCTCGACGGCTGGCTGCCCGCGCACGGGGGTGCGCATCTGCGCAGCGGCGCCGAGATGACCGCACGCTTCCGGCGCTATCCCGGAGCCATCTCCTCGGGGCTCGAGCTGGCCGCGGCATCCGCTTTCCCCCTGCGCCTCGCCCGCCCCGCCCTCCCGCGGCAGAAGGTCCCGGAGGGCCACACCCCGATGAGCTGGCTGCGGCGACTCGTCTGGGAGGCCGTGCCGACGAAGTATCCGCGCATCGACGACGCCGGGCGGAGTCGGATCGAACGCGAGCTGAACGTGATCGAGGAGAAGGACTTCCCCGGCTACTTCCTGATCGTGCACGGCATCGTCGCCGAAGCCCGTCGCCGCGGCATCCTGTGCCAGGGGCGCGGGTCGGCCGCGGCGAGCGCGGTCTGCTATCTGCTGGGGATCACCGCCGTCGACCCCATCCTCTACGGGCTGCCCTTCGAGAGGTTCCTCGCGACCACCCGCCAGGAGGAGCCCGACATCGACGTCGACTTCGACTCACGGCGGCGGGAGGAGATCATCCAGTGGGTGTACGCCGAATACGGTCGGGAGCGCGCCGCGCAGGTTGCGAACGTGATCCAGTACCGCCCGAAGAACGCGGTACGCGACATGGCCCGGGCGCTCGGGCACTCTCCGGGGCAGCAGGACTCGTGGTCACGCCAGGTCGACGGCTGGGGCGCCGGTCTGGAACCGGCCGAGGGGCACGACATCCCGGCGAACGTGCTCGCCTATGCCGGGGAGCTTATGAAGGCTCCGCGCCATCTCGGCATCCATTCGGGCGGCATGGTGCTCACGGCACGTCCGGTCGGTGAGGTCGTGCCGGTGGAGCACGCGCGCATGGAGGACAGGACCGTCATCCAGTGGGACAAGGACGACGCGGCGTTCATGGGCCTGGTCAAGTTCGATCTGCTGGGCCTCGGGATGCTGGCGGCCCTGCAGCACTGCTTCGACCTGATCCACGAGGCCACGGGTGAGCGCTGGACGCTCGAGAGCATCCCCAAAGAGGAGCCGGGGGTGTACGACATGCTCTGCCGCGCCGACTCCATCGGCGTCTTCCAGGTGGAATCTCGGGCGCAGATCGGGCTGCTCCCCCGGCTGCAACCGCGGAGCTTCTACGATCTCGCGATCCAGATCGCCCTCATCCGTCCCGGCCCCATCCAGGGTGGGGCGGTGCATCCGTTCGTGCAGCGCAAGATGGCGAAGGACAGGGTCGACGAGGAGAACCGGGAGCGCGCTCGTCGCGGCGAGGAACCCGTCGTCTTCCCGATCCCCTATCCGCACGCGGATCTCGAGCCGATCCTGAAGCGCACTCTGGGCATTCCGATCTTCCAGGAGCAGTTGATCCAGATGGCGACCGCGGTCGGCGACTGCACCGCCGACGAAGCCGATCTGCTGCGCCGGGCGATGGGCTCCAAGCGCGGTCTCGAGAAGATCGAGAAGGTGCGCGAGAAGCTCTACGCGGGCATGGCACGACGCGGACTCGACGAGGCGGCATCCGATCGCATCTACGCGCAGATCCAGGCGTTCGCGAACTTCGGTTTCGCGGAGTCGCACTCGCTGTCGTTCGCCCTCCTGGTGTACGCGAGCTCCTGGCTGAAGCTGCACTACCCCGCGGCCTTCCTCGCCGGGCTCCTGCGCTCCCAGCCCATGGGGTTCTACTCCGCGGCCACGCTGACGGCGGATGCCCGACGGCACGGCGTGGAGGTGCGGCGCCCCGATCTGCAGGTCTCTGGCGCGACCGAGACGCTGGAGCCGCTCACCGGATCGGAAGGGCGGATGCCGACGGGGCGAGACTCCTGTCGAGGCGTGCCCCAGCCGCCGACCCTGCGCTTCGACCGGAACGCCCCGGACGACGCCGAGGCCCACCGGCGCGATGGCGGTTACGCCGTGCGGATGGGGCTCAGCGGGGTACGAGGGATCGGCGTGCCGATGGCCGAGCGGATCGTGGCGGAGCGCGAGGCGCACGGCCCGTATCGCGACCTGAACGATCTCGTACGGCGCACGGATGCCACGGCCGCGCAACTCGAGGCGCTCGCGACCGCCGGGGCTTTCGCGTGCCTCGGGCTCGAGCGCCGTGAGGCCATCTGGCTCGCGGGGGCGGCGGCGGACGACCGATCGCGATTCCTGCCGGGCACGACCGTGTCCGTGCAGCCGCCCCTGTTCGCCGATCAGAGCAGCTACGAACGCCTCTCCGCCGACCTGTGGGCGACCGGGGTCTCGACCGACGATCATCCGATGCTGCACTTCCGTGCGGCGCTGGGCGAGCGCGGGGTGCTCACTTCCGCTGATCTGCGCACCCACGAGACGGGCCGGCGCGTTGAGGTCGCCGGTCTCGTGACGCATCGCCAACGCCCGGCGACTGCGGCCGGTGTCACCTTCGTGAACCTGGAGGACGAGACGGGGCTCGTCAACATCATCTGCTCGGCGGGCGTCTGGAACCGCTATCGCCGGGTTGCGCGGGACTCCCCCGCGCTGATCATCCGCGGCATCCTCGAACGGTCGGAAGAGGGCGTGATCAACATCCTCGCGGATGCCTTCGACGATCTGCGCACCGGCCTCTCCCACCGCTCGCGGGACTTCCGATGAGCAGAGCCAGGGTGGTGGGCGCGAGACTCACCAGAAGCGCTCGGCCTCCTCGCCCGGCGGCGGGCGATCGGAACCGCCCCAGCGGTCGGCCTCGGCCTTTGCCGCGTCGGCCGCGGCATCCGCATCGCGCAGGGCGACCTTCGCGCCGACCGGACCCGGCCCCCGGACGTCGAGGCGCAGCTCGGTGCGCGATCCCGTCGACGACACGCTCACCGCGCAATCCAGCACCCGACCCAACCAGCGCAGCTCGTCGAGGCCGACGGCCTCCTCGAGAAGCCGGTAGCGGATGTTGGTCTCGAGATCACGGACGGCGATCGCGAGCGTCTCGCCGCTGAGCGGATCGAGCTGTTCGGTGACCTCGACGCGATGGCCCTGCGCGATGGCGACCTGCCCCGGAAACACGATCGATCTGTCCATGGCTCCACCTTAGGAAGCATCCGATCGAGGCGGTAGGAGACAGCGGAATATCGCGACTTTCAAAAAAGTTTGTCCCCCAAATGGCGGACAAGATAGTTTGGAGATATTCTGATATGCGTAGCGGGGGCTACAGGGGCTGAGGACTGGGGAATCAGCCCGAGAGAGCAGCGATTTTCATTCGCCGCCTCCCCACCGTCCGGGTAGGACGGTGAAGCCCTCTCGAGAAGACCTGTGTGGGGCAGACGACTCGAGAGGGCTCATCCCCCGCAGCTCTAGCTCTCCTCCTGGAGCATCCGCTGACGGACGTCCTTGCGAAGGACCTTCCCGATCAGCGACCGGGGCAGATCGTCCATCGGCACGATCCGACGCGGAACCTTGTAGGCAGCGAGGTGAGTCCGGCAGTAATCGCGGAGCGCCTCCATCTCGATCGCCGCCGCGGGGCGCAGCACGACCGCAGCCGCGACCATCTCGGCACCGTCACCGCGCGGCAGCGCGACCACCGCGGCGTCCTCCACGTCCGGATGCGAGCGCAGCGCCTCCTCCACCTCACTGGGCGAGACGTTGAAGCCACCCGTGATGATGAGCTCCTTGCGACGATCGACGACCGTCACGAAACCGTCCTCCGACACGGTCACGATGTCGCCGGTACGCACCCAGCCGCCCGGCAGCAGGGCCTCGGCCGTCTCCTCCGGGCGCCCCCAGTAGCCGGAGAACACCTGCGGCCCCTGGATGAGCAGCTCGCCCGGATCACCCGGCTCGACCTCGACCTGCGGATCGTCGGGATCGACCACCCGGATCGTGGTGCTCGGGAACGGGATGCCCACGGTTCCGGGGCGTCGCGTCGGGCCGACGGGGTTGCCGAGGGCGACGGGCGAGGTCTCGGTCATCCCATAGCCTTCGACGAGGAGACCGCCGGTGACCTCCTCCCAGCGCGCGACGGTCGCCACGGGCAGGCTCATCGCACCCGAGATGGCGAAGCGCACCGTCGAGAGATCGAGGCCATCGCGGGATGCCGCGCGCGTCAGGCGGTCATAGATGGGAGGGACAGCGGGGAGGAACGTGGGCGGACTCTTGCGAACGGCCTTCGAGACGAGACCGACATCGAACGTCGGGAACAGCACGAGCTTCGCGCCGATGCCCATCGCGAAGGTCAGGCAGAGCGTCATCCCGTAGGCGTGGAACAGCGGGAGCACGCCGTAGACCGTCTCCTCGCCCTCGCGGAGGCCGGGGAGCCAGGCACGACCCTGCATCGCATTCGCGCGGAGGTTGCGGTGCGTGAGCATCGCCCCCTTGGGTTCGCCCGTGGTTCCGCTCGTGTACTGGAGCAGAGCGACGTCGTCGAGGTCAGGGCCCGGCGCTCGTCGCGGCAGGGGCCTGGCGCGCTCGACGCTCTCCCACGCGCGGATGCCGTGGCCGCGCGGCGCCTTCGCGGTGAGAGCCGTGCGAGCGTCGCGTGCCCGCCGGATCGGCAGGCGCAGGGCGAGGCGCTGCGCCGCCGGCATCGCCTGCGTCAGGTCGACCGTGAGGATATGCGCCGGGCGCACGTCGGACGGGAACGCTGCGACGGTGGCGGCCACCTTGTTCCACACGATCGCGAACGTCGCGCCGTGGTCCTCGAACTGGTGACGCAGTTCGCGCGGCGTGTAGAGCGGGTTATGCTCGACGACGATCGCGCCGAGACACAGCGCCGCGTAGAACGCGACGACATGCTGGGGGCAGTTCGGGAGGACGAGGGCGACCCGGTCGCCTTTTCGGGCGCCGAGGCGCTTCAGGCCCGCAGCTGCTCGCCGCACCCGTTCATCGAGATCGGCGTAGCTCGTGCGACTACCGAAGAACTCTAGCGCCGTGCGCTTGGCGTGCGTCTTGGAGCTCTGGCGGAGCATCTCGGGGAGGGTCTGGGTCACCTCATCAATCTCGTGCGGGACGCCGTCGGCGTAGGCATTCAGCCACGGCTTGGCGTCGGAAAGTGATGCGTGGTCCATGGGATCCTCCTCGTCACGGGCGCCGTCGGAGTCAGTCTAGGAGCGGGAGGAATGGGGATGCTGAGTGGGTGTGCGGGTGCGACCGAAAAGCAAGAAGGACCGATCCGTATCGGATCGATCCTTCTCATGTGGTCGGGCTGACAGGATTTGAACCTGCGACCCCTTGACCCCCAGTCAAGTGCGCTACCAAGCTGCGCCACAGCCCGTTGTTCTGCACTCTCGCGCAGGCAACTCATCCATCTTAGCCTGACGCCGAGGCCTCCGCGAACCACCGCGGCTTTGCGAGTGTCGGATGCCGGGCGTAACGTGCCGCGCATGACCACGATCTTGACCGAGCTCGCGACTGCCCCTCGGTGGGACGAAGTGCAGCACGCTTTGACCGGCGGTGGCGATGGCGCCAGTTGCCAGTGCATCTGGCCGATGCTCCGCAACAAGGACTGGCAGGCAAGCTCCACGCCGGAACGCACACAGATGTTCCACGACGAGATCGACGCGGGGCCGCCGCCTGGCCTGATCGCCTACGTCGACGGTAAGGCCGCCGGGTGGATCCGCATCGGTCCGCGCACCGTGCAGCGCCGCCTCGAGCACACCCGCGCGATCGCCGCGGCCACCGGCGAACCCTTCGATGACGAGGCGGTCTGGGCCGTGACCTGCTTCGTCGTGCGCCGCGAGTACCGAGGGCAGGGCCTCAACGCCGCACTCTTGCGCGCCGCGGTCGACTTCGCGCGCTCGTCGGGCGCCCGGCTCGTCGAGGGCTATCCCGTCGACACGGGCGGCACGAAGCAACACGCGAACGAGCTCTTCCACGGCATGCTCACCACCTTTCTCGCCGAAGGCTTCGACCAGCGCGGTGAGCTGAAGCCCGGGCGCCCGCTCGTGGCCCTCGACCTCGCCGGATGACCGCGTGAACGACACACCGACCGCTAGCGTGGAGACATGAGCGACGAGCATCCGACCATCGACGACGCCGACCTCGGAGTATTCACCCGCGCGACGACCGAGCTCAGCGACGGATCGGTGCTCACCCACGACTGGTACGGCGGGTCGCTCACTCATCGCGACTCGACGATCGAGCTCATGCTCGAGGGTGCGTCCGTCGAGGAGTCGCGCGCACGACTCCCCCGGCTTCGCGCCGTCATCTCCGATCTCGACGCGATCCAGCGCCGAGCATCCGACGCCGTCGTCACCTCGTTCAGCCAGGACGAGCCCGAGCAGCATGAACTCGACGACGCGGCATCCGACCTGGCGCTGGAGGCGATCGAGGCCGCCTCCGACGGCACCATCGTGCTCCACCTCACCGACACCTGCGGCACGCACTTCCCCGAGGGGTACTGGCCGGCCGCCCATCTCGCCGATGACGACACCATCACGAACGTCACCGTCGAGTCCTGACGCGTCGCGCGGCGGGTCACGCTCCGACGGTCAGGACATGTTGCGCCACCCCCTTCCTCGCGCGCTGGCGTGGTCGTTCGCGCCCTACGTCGTCGTGTCGATCGCGCACGTCGTCCTGCTCGCCGTCGACAGTCCCGCAGCCGGCCCGACGAAGATCCTGTTGATGCCACTGCTCGCCGTACCCGTCATCGTGAGCGCACGACGCCTCGCGTCTCCCGCCGCCATCGCGCTCATCGGAGCAGCCCTCCTCTTCTCCTGGCTGGGCGACAGCACGGGCGCATTCTTCCCTTCGCTTCCCGAGTTGCCGCTGATGCTGGGTTTCTTCGGCCTCGCGCACGTGGCCTACATCGTCCTCTTCATCCGACACCTGAGCCGACGGCGGATGCCGTGGTGGGCCCTGCTCTACGCAGCCTGGTGGATCGTGATGCTCGTCACGCTCGGACCGCACACCGACGGGCTGCTTCTCGCACTCGCCGTCTACGGCCTCGTACTCGCCGGCACAGCGGCCACCTCGGCCCGCAGCACCACGATCATCGCCATCGGCGGCGCGTTCTTCCTCCTGAGCGACACGATCCTGGCATTCCGACTCTTCCTCCCCGAGCTGGTCTCGCCGTGGGGCAGCCCCGCCGTGATGCTCACCTACACGCTCGGACAGGGCCTTCTCGTCGCCGGCGCGATCGCCGCCCTCACCCGCAGGAGCACATCATGAGCACCACCGCACGCGTCGACAGTTGGCTCTGGGCCGTCCGCGTCTACAAGACACGATCCGCCGCGACGACCGCCTGCCGCGCCGGCCACATCCGCGTCAACGGCGACAAGGTCAAGGCCGCGCAGGCGCTCAAGATCGGTGACGAGGTACGCATCCGCGTCTCCGGCTTCGACCGGATCCTCTTCGTGAGACAGCTCCTCGTCAAGCGCGTCGGTGCACCCCTCGCCGCCGTCGCCTACGACGACCACACTCCCGAACGCGAACCGCAGGCGGCACTCGCCCTGCGAGACCGCGGCGCCGGGCGCCCCACCAAGCGGGAACGTCGAGAGATCGATCGACTGCACGCACGGTCCGAGCGCGGATCGGACGATTTCTTCCGCTGAATCCCCTACCCAGTTTCGAACATATGTTCTATACTGGGGTCATGTCCGCACCCGCTTCCGTCCCTCTCGATCTCGTCGAGCGTGGCCGTCTGCTCGATGAGTGGGTGGATGTGCGGCGGCGGATCGCGGTGTTGGAGGCGCAGGCCGCGGCGTTGTTGGGTGAGCGGATCGGTGAGCATGATGCGGAGGTCGCGGAGGAACCGTTTCATCGGGATGCGATCTACCGGTCGATGATCGCGGAGTACTCGGCGGCGGGGAACCTGTCGCGGGGCGCGGTGGAGTTCGCGTTCGCGGACGCGTTGG
Source organism: Microbacterium sp. NPDC008134 (assembly GCF_042957055.1). NCBI lineage: Bacteria > Bacillati > Actinomycetota > Actinomycetes > Micrococcales > Microbacteriaceae > Microbacterium > Microbacterium sp. NPDC008134. The sequence goes on from NZ_JBIBHO010000001.1 coordinate 2,189,610, forward strand.
CCTTGCAGGCCATGCCCACCCTCACCGGGGCGTTCACGGAGGGTCGGGTGAGCGCCGCGCACGTGCGGGAGGTGGTGCGGGCGGCGTCCGTGGTGCGCGAAGCGGTCCGGAACGGGCGGGCGGATGCCGCGGTGCTGGG